>CAVQMQ010000034.1:0-386351 GCA_963713645.1 uncultured Acidobacteriaceae bacterium
CGTCCGCAGTCTCAGCGCATTGGCGATCACCGAGACCGAGCTGAAACTCATGGCGGCCGCAGCGATCATCGGGTTGAGAAGCAAGCCGAAGGCAGGGAAGAGCACACCCGCGGCAAGCGGTACCCCGACGGCGTTGTAGACGAACGCGAAGAACAGGTTCTCGCGGATATTGCGCATGGTTGACTTGCTAAGATGACGAGCGCGGAGAATGCCCCGCAGATCGCCCTTCAACAGCGTGATGCCGCCAGCTTCCATCGCCACGTCGGTGCCGGTCCCCATGGCAATGCCGACGTCAGCCTGCGCGAGCGCGGGCGCATCGTTCACTCCGTCTCCAGCCATCGCGACCACGGAGCCCTTTTGCTGACGTTCTTTGACGACCTCCGCCTTCTTTTGAGGAAGTACATCGGCCTCAAACTCGATGCCGAGCTTATCCGCGACAGCCTTGGCGGTGGTCGCGTTGTCTCCCGTAACCATGATGATCTTCAGACCCGCCGCCTTGAGCTCTCGAATCGCATCCGGCGTGGAATCCTTGATCGGATCGGCGACGCCCACGAGGCCCGCCGCTTTGCCATCCACGGCAACCAGCATCACCGTCTGGCCCTCTTTGCGCAGAGCTTCGGCCCGATCGAGCAAAGGGGTAGGATCGACGGACAGGTCGTGGAACAACTCCGCATTTCCGACTGCGACCTGCTTGCCTGAGACGGTTCCCTTCACGCCTTTGCCGGTCGTGGAGTTGAATCCAGCCACATCGGACAGGGAGAGCTTCTTTGCCTCGGCGCCCTTTACGATGGCTGCCGCCAAAGGATGTTCGCTGGAGCGCTCAAGGCTGGCGACGAGTTGCAGCAGGTCGGATTCACCGATGCCAGGCTGGGGAATGACGGAACTCAGCGTCGGCTTGCCTTCAGTGAGGGTTCCCGTCTTGTCGATGATGAGCGTGTCAACCTTGCCGAATATCTCCAGCGCCTCCGCATTGCGGATGAGAATGCCGGCGCGAGCCCCGCGGCCCGTGCCCACCATGATGGCCATGGGAGTGGCGAGCCCAAGAGCGCACGGGCAGGCGACGATCAGAACGGCCACGGCATTCACGAGCGCATGCGCAAAGCGCGGCTGCGGCCCAACAAAGTACCAGACGACGAAGGTGATAATGGCCGAAACGATTACGGCCGGGACAAAGTACGAGGAGACTCGATCCGCCAGCCGCTGAATCGGCGCCCGTGACCGCTGCGCCTCGCTGACCATCTTTACAATTTGCGACAACAGCGTGTCGGCGCCGACGCGTTCCGCACGCATCACGAATCCGCCGGTTCCGTTGACCGTTCCCGCCGTGACTTTCGCGTCCTTGTCCTTTTCAACGGGGATGGGCTCTCCGCTGATCATCGATTCATCGACGGAACTGTGGCCTTCAAGCACGGTCCCATCGACGGGCACCTTTTCGCCGGGGCGTACGCGAAGCCGGTCGCCAACTTGCACCTGATCGAGCGGCACGTCCGCTTCGCCGCCCTTGTCGTCAAGCCGCTTCGCCGTCTTGGGAGCCAGGCCAAGCAGCGCGCGAATCGCACCGCTGGTTTGGCTGCGGGCGCGCAGTTCCATCACCTGGCCTAGAAGAACCAGAGCAACGATGACTGCTGCCGGCTCGAAATACACATCGATCTGCCCTCCGGCTCCACGAAACGACGCCGGAAAGATCTGAGGAACAACGGTAGCGAAGACGCTGTAAAGATAGGCCGATCCAGTACCCAAGGCAATCAGCGTGAACATGTTGAGGCTGCGATGCACCACCGATTGCCAGCCCCTGACGAAGAACGGCAACCCGCACCAGAGGACCACCGGAGTTGCCAGCGCAAACTCAATCCAGGCCCATACTCTCGCCGAGAACAGGTGTTGCATGGGCATGGAAGGCAGAAATGCGGAGACCATCAGCGCGAGCATCGGCACGGCGAGCGCGACGCTGATCCAAAGCCGCCTCGTCATATTGATCAGTTCTGGATTGGTGTCTTCGGCGGTGACCTCCCGAGGTTCGAGCGCCATGCCGCAGATTGGGCAGGAGCCAGGTGCATCGCGCACGATCTGCGGGTGCATCGGGCAGGTATATTCGCGTCGCTTGGCTGGTGCGGTGACGGTCACCTGTTCCAGCGCCATGCCGCACTTCGGGCAGCTGCCCGGACCCGCTTGTTTGATCTCCGGATGCATCGGACATGTGTATTCGCCTTGCGGCGCGGTCTTCGCATGCGCTCGGAGAGGGGACGCATTCGGATTGCTCTGCGCGTATTTTTCCGGCGCGGCCCGGAACTTTGCGGCGCAGCCCTGGCTGCAGAAGTGGAAAGTGGCGCCCTGATATGCAACGCTCGCCGCCGCTTTCGAGGGATCGACCTCCATCCCGCAAACGGGATCGTGCTCTTGACCTGG
Organism: uncultured Acidobacteriaceae bacterium; assembly: GCA_963713645.1. GTDB lineage: Bacteria > Acidobacteriota > Terriglobia > Terriglobales > Acidobacteriaceae > Telmatobacter. The sequence goes on from CAVQMQ010000034.1 coordinate 2,407, forward strand.
TGGCATTGGGCGATTATGGCTGGGTTCACTCATCCAATTACACCTCGATCGTGAAGCCCTGCTTTTGGGCGACAGCCTTGATCAATCGGGAAAACGTGCCGTAGTGCTGCGCCATATTTGCCGACCATGACAGCCCGTCGGCGCGCCCAATCTTCTGCCAATACTCCTGAAGCGTCCGGTCGTAGGCGTCAATCGCCGGCTTCAAGCACTTCGGGATGATATGTTTCCTCGTGGCGGAAGCTCTCGATGGCCATGCGGGGCTTTTGTGGAGACTCTTCGGCAACGTATCCAAGCACGACTCCGTCCACCGGGAAAGTGTTCGGCGGCAACTGAAGCAGATCGATCATTGCCTGTGGGTCGCGGCGAATTCCGCCAATGGGGACAACGCCGAGACCGAATGCGCGTGCCGCAGTCATAAGCGTCGCCATCGCGATTCCGGCATCGCTGACCGCAGCCAGTATTCCTTCAAGGCTGCGTTGGAATACCTGCACGCCACCGGCCTTCTTTACGCCCAGACCAGTTTTGTAGAAGTCTGCGATGACCGCGATGAACACGGGGGCCTGCGCGATCCATGGCTGGCCGCCGGCAATCTCGGCTATGCGTGCGCGGCTGTCCGCGTTTCGGACGACCACCAGCGATATCTCGTGGCTGTTGGTGGATGTCGGAGCACGGCGCGCGGACTCGATAACGGCTTCGAGGATCTCCTCCGGGATTGGGTCGGACTTATAGCTGCGGCTGCTGTGATGCGCCTGCAATAGGCGAATGGTCTCATTCATCGAGGCTCCTCGTTTGCTTCGACCGACTACTCATGTCAAGAACCGAACAAACCGACCTGACATCGACTGCATTGAGTTTTTGCTACACGCTCAGCGCAGGGTAGTCTGTATAGCCATGTGGCCCCGACGTAAAGAAGGTGCTTCCGTCCGGCACATTGAGCGGCGCATTGCGCGTAAACCGCGCCGGCAGATCAGGATTGGCGATAAAGAGCTGGCCGAAGGCTACCGCATCCGCCTCTCCGTCCGCGATGACCTGGTTCGCTTGCGCCAGCGTGTATTTTTCATTTGCGATGAATACGCCGCCGAATTGCTTCTTGAGTTGCGGCCCCAGTCGGTCGGGTCCGAAATACTCGCGCGCAAACAGGAAGCCGAGTTCGCGCCTGCCTAGCTCGCGCGCCACATAGCCGAACGTTGCCGGCGGATTTGAGTCGTGCATGTCCTGCGAATCGCCACGCGGTGCCAGATGCATGCCTACGCGCTTGGCGCCCCAGACCGAGATAACTGCATCGGCGACCTCAAGCATGAGCCGGGCACGGTTTTCAATCGGTCCGCCATATTCGTCGGTACGATGATTGGATCCGTCTTGCAGGAACTGATCTAGCAGGTAGCCATTGGCTCCGTGTATCTCCACCCCATCAAAGCCAGCAAACTTCGCGTTCTCTGCTCCCTGGCGGAAGGCCTCAACGATGCCGGGAAGCTCAGTTGTCTCAAGCGCGCGCGGAGTCACGTAATCTGCCGCGGGACGGACCAGGCTTACATGGCCTGCGGGCCGGATTGCGCTGGGAGCAACCGGAAGTCTACCGTCCAGAAAGCGTGGGTCTGAGATGCGCCCCACATGCCATAGCTGTGCGAAGATGCGGCCCCCTGCCTGGTGCACTGCCTTCGTGACCAGTTTCCAGCCTTCGATTTGATCGGTCGACCAGATCCCTGGCACATTCGCGTACCCAACACCTTGCGGTACAACCGGGATGCCTTCTGAGATGATCAGGCCCGCTCCGGCTCTTTGCGCGTAGTATTCGGCCATGAGTTGCGTAGGAATGTGCTCGCGTGTGCCACGCAAACGAGTCAGGGGAGACATGATAACCCGGTTCGGCAGGTGGATCTCGCCAATCTGGATCGGATCTAACAGAGAGGTCATGAGGATGAGTCCTTCAAGAAGTATTTTGTGTTGGGTTGATGTTCTTAGAAGAATGAATGATGGAAAGGCTACCGTTTCCAGCTTTGCAGGGATCGAGCGTCGTAACTAGGCCCCGATTTCATGCAGGGCTCGAAACGCTTCCAGCAATACACGGGGATTCAATTGTCCCTTGTATACGGGAGGCGGCTCGCGCTCCAATCCAAGCAACGAGTAAACAGCCATCTGCGCAGAGCGGATGGAATATTCAACTGTGAACACCACGTCGTCAGGAATTTCGCAGTACTGTCCAACGAAAGCCAGATTCTTTGAACCGTCCGGCCTGATCATAGCTCGATCGCCCTTGCTTCGAGGGAGAAACTGGCTGGTGATGAAGGGCATCATGCACGGGATGCAGGTACACGCATCGAGAATCCCGGCAGTGTGCGCTTGGAGGCGCAGATGGCCCAGGATCTCCGTCATGATTTCGCGCCCCGTGCATGCGGACATGGGCTTCTTTACGAAATTTCCCGGTATATCAACAAACAGCCCATACCCCCAGAACACCTGCACTCCCTCTGGCTGCCCAATGAAATGCGGCTGATGGGGCAACACTATTGAAGCCAGCCAACTGGACTCCGGAAAAGTAATGAGCCCGCCTTCTCCAGGTACGTTGCCCGTCAAGTCCCGGATTAGGTCGAAAAGCGTGGGATCGTGAAGCGTGGTCGTAAAGGACATCCACTTGGATTGTTCAACGTGATCGGCAAAGTTCGAAGGATGCCCGAATTGCGTCTGGCCGGCGGCGATTTTCTCCCAAAGAGCCCAGGAACCGCCGTCGGATTTCCCCAGCAGGGCGGCGGCCGAGTCCATTGAACCCAGACTCGATCCTTCGGTCATAGACCCGAGAGTCACGATGACTTTGTCGTCTTCGGTAACACGAATGCTTCTGACAACGCCGTTTTCCTGGACCACGATCTTATCGACGGCAAAGCCGGCACGGTCTTGAAGAAGAACAAGGTCCGTGACCGTTGTCTTGAGCATGAACTTCACACCGCGCTCTTCGAGCCATTTGTAAAGCGGGCGCACCATCGAATCGAACTGGTTGTATACAGTGCGCATGATGCCGGTAAGCGTATTGAAACCGGAAACCATGTGGGTGAAGCGCACCAGATAGCGTTTGAACTCGACTGCGCTATGCCAGGGCTGAAAGGCGAAGGTGGTACACCACATGTGCCAGAAGTCCGTCTCAAAGAATCCCGGGGCGAACTGGTCGGAGATCGTGGTCCGTCCAAGCAACTCCTCCGGCTCGATCGCCAGACGCTCGAGGTTGAGGATATCCTTCTCGCTCAAGCCAAAACTGGGACCATCGACCCTTTGACCGTCCCGAAACAAGCGCGCCTTGGAGGCGGTCTTCATCGTCTCGTTCCAGTCAAATATCTCCTGCGTCACCGACTTCGACCCATCGAGAGTCGGAATCGATGAAAAGAGGTCGTAGGTGCACAGGTATTTGCTCTCGATCATGCGGCCGCCGCGCATCACATAGCCATCTGTCGCGTTTCCAGCCGCGTCAAGGCTGCCGCCTATCCGGGAAGACTCTTCCAGGATCGTGATCGTGTGCCCTTGGACATCTCCGTCGCGAATGAGAAAGACTGCAGCGGCAAGAGAAGCAATGCCCCCGCCCACAAGATATATTGCTGCGTTATCATCAGGTCGTTTCACAGGGATCACTTCACACTTTCTCCTGGTCCAGTCGATCTTGCGGTGCTTGCTCTAAAGGCCTCTAAATGCGAGTGCTATGAGCGCCCAATGCGATTGTCAATCTGCAAGGCGAGAATGACTGTATCTAATTGATCAGATGGTCAGCCGTCCCAGGCCGGAGAATCATGCTGAGCGCGCGGGAAGTGCCTGATCCTCTCGCAGCCAATTCCCGATCGGAATAGGACGAAATCAAAATGTATCCAGAATTCAACACACAAAGGTCTGAACCATTCGCGGTGCGGAAGAGGCTAAATGACCAGCACATTAAGTACGGATAGTCATCTCAAATCGCCCCGTGCCGCTAACGTACCGGCGGCGGTAGGTTTGCCTTTGAGAATCCATTCAAAACCTACGGCGATGATTGCGCCCAGCACGGGACCTACAACATAAATCCAGGTGGTGGTCATATCGCCGCGGATCAGGTCGGGAGCAAATGAGCGCACCGGGTTCATCGATGCGCCGCTGACTGGCGCCGCCCAAAGGCCCGCCAAAGCGATATAGCCGCCGACCGCGAGAGCGCCATTGGAACCGATATTACGGGCGCCCGAGGCGGTGCCAAGAATCGTGCTGACCAAACCCGTCGTCAATAATACTTCCATGGCGAGCGCCTTGAAATCGCTCACGCCCGGACCAGGCGTCGTGGCGCCGAGTAATCCTTGTATGCCGAACATCGCCCGCAGGAAAGACGCCGCAGCGATGCCCCCGACGATCTGCGCCGTGATATACCCCGGCACCCGAGTCCAGGGAAAATTGCGCCGCAACGCGAATGCCAAGGTGACTGCTGGATTTAAATGGGCACCACTGACCGCGCCCATGAAATAGATGATCGCCATGACCATCAGGCCCGGTGCGACAACCTTCATTCCCAGGGAGATCGCTCCGCCGCTCTGGGCACCGACGACCCCGGCGCCAGCCGCAACGACGACGAGGAGGAATGTGCCCCAGGTTTCTGCGAAAAGACGTCGCCATTCATGAGCAGATTCCAAGAAATCTGGCGTCTCCGATCCGTGCAGCATACGGTGCTGTGTTGTCGATTCGGTTCGCTGACGGAGTGCATGATTTTCTCGCGTAAGAGTTGGATGATCGCAATCTGGTCAGACAATCTTGCAGGGGATCATGGCATCCTCATCAAATGTGTAGACCGCGCATAGGCGGTGATACCCGTCGGCGATAACCAGCTTGCCGTTGCGTTCGTCCCTGAACAGCAGGAGCGGCGATAGTCTTTCATTTTGAATGATTCTTGTTCGATCTTTCTCAACGTGAGAATTACTGACCCCCAGCAGCGATAGCATGGAAGCTCTAAAAATGTCTTTTGCGGCGAAATTCCGTCATTCGCGACGCGTTGCAATTTCTTGACAACATTCTTTGCCGCCTGTGGTTCCATAATCAGACTCAGATATGAGGCGGCCGCAGGATAATCATGTTTCTGCGGTTTGCTTTGCCAGTTGATGTTCGTCTTTTTGCTCATTGCCCTCCTTTCAACCGACATCGTGGCGATTCTTCACAGCAACATGCCGCCATCGGCTCTCAACTTGCAACCTAACGCCCGGAATCCCCAGTTCTCAGAGCTTTTTCCCGTTTGGCAGTTCGCGCTCGGCTGGGAGTGAGGTCGAGGACTTTGGGCCGGGATGCGTTCTGCTCCGGCAATTGGTCCTGCAAAACCATCATCAGCAGCGATTTATCGACGCGGATTCGGCTTTTGTAACTGATGTAGCCGAGCCTTCTAAAGCGATTCATAAAGAAGCTGACGCGTGACCGGGTAGTGCCGATCATATTTGCAAGGGTTTCCTGTGTTACGGGTGGAATCAGCGCCTCCGGGCCGGACTCATTGCCGTAGTCCGCCATGATCAGAAGGGTTCGCGCGAGGCGCCGTTCGCTGTTGTTGAATAGCTGATCGACGAGATCCGCCTGGGTTCTCGTGCTCCGGAGTGCGAGGAACTGGACGAACAAGTCTGAGAATGCATGTTCCTCATGGAGAACCCGGGTCAATTCTTCGGAAGCGATCTTGAGCACCACACAGACGGTAATTGCCGTGGCGCTGGTGGTGCGGAGCTCGTTTGGTCCGGCCATGCACTCTTCACCGAAGAAGTCTCCCGGAGCGAGCAGCGTAACCGTGGCTTCTTTGCCGCCCTTGGAGACAATCGTGAGCTTAGCCTGGCCCAACCGAAGATAGAACAGACAGTCGGCACGGTCTCCCTGAGATGAGAATATCTGTTTTGCCTTGACGCGAATGATTGTTCTTCCCGGGCCCGCACTCGCGAGGTATGTATCCGTATTGAAGGGTCTCGCGCGTTTTTGGGTCATACACAAGCGTTACACGGGAAGCGGCGCTGGTCTGTGCTCTCTAGCTCAGTGAGTGCATCGCTCGGAAACGGAACAGCGGCCATCCTCGCAGTCCGTGATCGAATCACGGGGTACGCATCCTTTGCCCAAACATCCCAAAAATGCGGGCCCGAAGCCGCCAGAAGTCGCTTCGAATGAATGGTCAACCAGCGCTAATCACGCCGAAGCCTCGGCTCTCAACTACAAGGTGCGGGCAGGCCCGGCCAGATACAGCAGGGATAATTCTCTGAGAATTAGCCGCACTGCAGACAGATTCGGATGCTGAGCTGATCAGACTACCGCATGAGCAATATTGGACAGACGGGATTTGAAAGTCGTTTGTACCCTAGCATGATTGGGCTTTTGCCTGGAGACTCTCGGATAAACCGCCAGCGCCGGCTCTCTCAGCAGAAATGCTGGCCCAATGCGGATTGACCACAAAAGGAGAAAAGATGAGCACGGGTACAAAGGACGAAATAAAGGGTGCGGCCCACGAGGTAAAGGGCGCCGTCAAAGCGACAGCCGGGAGAGCGATTGGCGACTCCAAGCTCGAAGCTGAAGGCCATGTTGAAAAGACGGCCGGAAAAATCCAAAAGAAGGTCGGAGAAGTCAAAAAGGTTCTGGAGAAATAGGTACTCGAGCAAAAGCTCTTAGTAGCCGCCTGCAAGGTCTCCCGGTAGCGGCCGTCGTGGCATTGTTCGATCTTGGACAAACAGAGGCGAGGAAGCCAGAGAAGGAATTTCAATGTTATTGATCGTGCTAATTGTTGTTCTGCTGCTTGTATTCGGTGGCGGCGGTGGCTATTACGGATACCGGAGATGGGGGACTGGCGGAGGAGTTGGCATCGTTGGGCTCGTCCTGATCATTCTCATAGTCCTCTACTTCTTTGGCGGGCTGCATCTACCCCGTTGAAGTGCAAATAGGACTAAGGGGACTTGAATCTGCCCAAGCCACCGAAAACTCCGTACTCACGATCAGATAATCGCTGATTGCTCGAGAAAGGACAGCTGTGAAATCGCTCAAGGTATTTTGGTTAGGGTTCCTCGCGCTAACGGTCATCGGATTGCTGGTAGGGTGTCAGCAGACGGCTACGCAGTCCCCCGATGTGTCTGGCAGCATCCGTAAATCGCTCGATCAAGCAGGGCTCAAAGATGTTTCCGTGAGCCAGGATCGAGACAAGGGTGTGGTAACCCTTGGCGGACATGTCGCGGCAGATGCAGAGAAATCGCAAGCAGAATCGATCGCGAAGGCGATCGCAGCCGGTCAGGTTGTAGCGAATCAGATCGCCGTTACCCCTCCCGGTGGCGAAAGCGCTGCCAGGGAAATGAACTCCGATCTCGATACCGGGATCGAGAAGAACCTTGACGCCGCTCTCATCCAGAACGGATTACATAGAAACGTTAAATACGATGTCAAGAATGGAGTTGTCACTCTCACTGGACAGGTCAGCTCGCATTCCGTGCGCGCTCAGGCAGAGCAGATTGCTTCTTCAGTTCCCAACGTGAAACAGGTAGTGAACGAACTGCAGTCCAGAAGCCAAAAGGCCAGCTCGTCAAACTGATAGTCGCCTCGTTGCTCCCTCACGATGGGAACCGGACAGCTGGTTGCGGCTCGATGCCGTGTGGAGAGAGATAGGCCACTTGCACCTTGCCGTCTCTCGAATTGGTCTACTGTGAGCAGATACTTGCCTTTGGCACTTCTTATGATAATCCTTGATGCCCTGATGAAGAGGCTGGATGATTGCTACAAGGATCCGTTCGGCTTCCCCATTAGAGTGAGGTTGTTGCATGGAAACCGTATTGATTGTTCATTTAGTGGCCCGATGCAATCAATTCATCGGGGAGCTGCCGCCTAACGAGGGGCGCATTGTGAACGCCGCAGACTGCCGGAGCTGAGTCCCTCCTTCCGCGACGTCAAAACTTTCCAATCTAAAGTGTGCGGCATTGACCATCCCTGCAACCCCGACCTCTGCGAGAATCCCCTCAGATCGCCATCATGACCGCCTCAGAGGGAGAACGCCTTGTCCGAAAAGACCCACATCGTCTTCCCGCACAGGCGGAACCCGGACGGCACGATAGATTCGATTTGCATACGCTGTTTCCTAACGATTGCAACGGAGGCGACTGACGCCGAGCTCGAATGCGCGGAACGATCGCACGCCTGCCAAGGTTTCGACGCCGCCTGGATGAACCACAGAACCAACCAGGAACGGCTGCCAGCCCGTGCGCGGGGCACTCGTCTAGATTCCCAGGAAAGCTGACTCCCTCAGGCGCTTCGCGCGCGCCGCGCTTTCGCCAAAGCCTCCGGAAGCTGATCGTGCAGGACAACGTTCAGCAGCGACTTATGAACCCGGATGCGGCCGTTGTATTCGATAAATCCGAGCTTGCGAAAGCGATTCATGAAGAAGCTCACGCGAGAGCGGGTCGTGCCGATCATCTCCGCCAGCGTTTCCTGCGAAATCTTGGGAATGAATTGCTTCGGTTCGCCCGGCTTGCCGAACTCGGCCATCAGCAGCAGAATCCGCGCCAGCCGCTTTTCGCTCGAGTTGAAGAGCTGATCGACCAGATCGGCTTGAATGCGCATGCTGCGGTCCAGCAGAACTTCAAAAACAGGTCGGAGAAGCTATGCTCCTCGTGCATCACGCTGGACCATCTCTTGCCGGCCTGATTTTGAGAGCAGTGCAGGCGGTAACGGCCGTGGCCGTTGCCAAACGGACCCCAGTAATCGTCGCAAGCGACTCTTCTCCCACAAAGTCACCGGCGGAAAGAAGCGCAATAGTTGCTTCCTTCCCGCCCACAGAAACAACTGTGACTGTTGCACGCCCCGGCTTGAAGTCTCCCAGCAGCAACTCCGGCTATAATCAGGAACCGCGCACCCTTGGTTTTGGCGAAGGAAACAGGTTTGTTGGAGTGTAGGGATGACAGTTGGTTCGCAGATTGAGTTTCTGATATGGATGCTGCTTGCCGCCTCTGCAATTGCTCTAGCTGCTGCGCGACTGCGGATTCCCTACACCGTCGCTCTTGTTCTGGGAGGTTTAGCTCTCGGATCATTTCATCTGCCTTTACTGCAGGGCCTTTTCGCTCATTCTCCTGATTGGCTGACACCGGACGTTAGTTTAGTCATTTTCCTCCCTGCCCTTTTGTTTGAGGGTAGCCTGAAGATACAGATTCGCCAGTTGCGGGAAAGCCTTGTTCCAATTTGTTTGCTTGCGACCGTGGGAGTGTTCGCGGCAACCATGATCTCTGGCTATGTTCTCCACTGGGTCTTGGGAATTCCCATTCTGGTAGCACTTGTTTTTGGCGCGATTGTGGCTGCTACCGACCCCATCTCGGTGCTCTCAATTTTCAAAGACATGTCTATTGACAAGCGGCTCACCATCACGGTGGAAGGGGAGAGCCTGTTTAACGACGGAACATCGGTCGTATTGTACGGGATTCTGATTGGTGCTGTGGCCACTTCGCGTCTAGATATTTTGGCCGGCATTCGTGATTTTGCGGTCGAAGTTGCGGGCGGCGCAGCTTTGGGAGCGGGGCTGGGCTTTGCGTTCAGCAGGCTTACACAGAGAATCGATGATCCAGAGGTCGAGATCACGCTCACAACCATATTGGCGTACGGTTCTTACCTTCTTGCGCAATCGTTGCACTTGTCAGGCGTCATAGCCACAGTGGTAGCGGGCTTGATGATTGGCAATTTCGGAATGCGTACCGGGATGAGTTGGCGCACGCGCATTGCGCTGTGGTCGTTCTGGGAATACGCGTCATTCCTCATTAACTCCGTTTTGTTTCTGCTCATAGGACTTCAAGTCCGCATGGGAAGTCTGTTGCACATATGGCGGGCGTTGGTTCTGTCGATTGCTGCGGTTCTCGCGGCGCGGCTGCTCACCGTATACGGACTCGTTCCCTTCAGCAATCTCTTCTCGACCAAAATTCCCTTACGATGGCAACACGTCATGGTGTGGGGAGGCATGCGGGGGGCCCTTTCCTTGGCGCTCGTCCTGAGTATCGGAAATAACTTTCCTTATCGAGATCAACTCTTGAACCTAACGTTTGGAGTCGTCGCGTTCACAATTGTCGTTCAGGGGATCACTTTGAAACCGCTCATTCGCTTGCTTGGGATCGGAGAGCGCAGTGACGACGACTATTCACGCTCCCGCGTCCGCCAGGTTGCGATTGCGTCGGCCGTTGCCGAACTCGAGGATATCGCAAACAAACAATTAATCTCCCGCCCGGTCCACCAACAACTACGCAACGAACTCGACGCGAGATTGGAGAGTGCGAATACAGCGATCGACTCCATTCTCGGCGATAACCAGGACCGCCTTTCTGATGAATTCCGGGTGGCGCGGGCACGGCTCAACAGCGCAGAGAAGGGCGCAATCGAACAAGCGATGCACGATGGCTGGGTGTCAGCAAATACCGCATCAAAATTGATTGAGGAAGTTGACCTCACTTTGACCAGCCACTCACCCACCATCGAGAGTCCGGTGCCATCTAAGCACACGTGACCTCTTTGTCGCCTTCTTAGTATTCCTGCAAGGCCTGACTAATGGCGCCGCTTTTGAAAAGGATGGGAAAGATTCCTTGAAAGTTGCCCTGCTATACAAGCGTTTGACATGGTCTACACGCCCGGAGGGCTACCCGGTTGGTTCGGCTCCCGCTTCACTCTCCTGGTGAGCTTTCGGGATTGAGGAACGCGCTGCGCAACCAGGGTAATAGAAGGCAGCCCGAGTTTCTCTTGGAACTCCCGGGCGAGAATATCTTCAGAAATCTTTCCGAGTTCTTTGTCGCTCTGGTATCGAACGGTTAACACCGTGCCGGTCGAATTGAATCACAGGTCGAAGTCCTGCAGAGGCGCTTCGGCCGGCCAGATACCAGCGAGAACCGGTTGAATGCGAGTAATCACTTCGTGGCGAATGTCTTCCAGAGACTCAGGAGCAACGGGCGGTGGCAGTGAAGGCGTGGAGAATCTCTGCATCAACTCGGCCAGTTCGCTCTGGCTCGCGATGCTCGCAACCGAGAGGACCGTCTTCCGCCCACAGCGTCTTTCGATAGCGCGCTCGGCATTTCGAATCTTGTCATCCGGGATGACTCGAGTTGAGATCAGCCGGACCGCAACACTGTCTCGGCCCACTTCGACTTGCTGGGATACGAGTGCTCCTGGCGGCAGCAGGTCCTTGACGACATCTCTGAATCGTGGCTCTTGCCTCGGCTTCACCGGCGACCTGCTTGAATGCCGTTCTCAACGGAAGAGCTATGGCCCCCAACAGCACAACCAGCAGCAAGATTCGCCACCGGAGTTGTCCGCTGTTGATCAGCGCCCGCGAAAACCACCCACGCGATATTGTCTGGGCGAGCGCTTCGCCCTTTCGGGAAAGCTCAATCTCCGCGCGGACCTCCGGCGCGTTCATGCCCGTCAGCAGAAACACAACAAATGCGCTTGCCACGATGGCGACTAGATTTGTCAAGAAAAGCAAACCCGCTCCGCCCATGATGCGGGTGTTTGCGCCGCTCCCCAGCCCGAAGCCGATGGTGCAAAGCGGAGGCATCAATGCGACCGCGATCGCCACCCCTGGCAAAGTGGTGACAGCCTCCCCTCCGCCAAAGCGACAGACCGCAACGGAACCAGCCAACCCGGAGAACAGGGCGACACCGAGGTCGAGCAGGGTAGGGTTGGTTCTGGCCAATATTTCGCCGGTCATAGAATGGAAAGGCAGGAGCCAGACTATAAGTGCAGAAAACGCGACCGCCAGGGATACGCTGGCAGCAAGACTCGCTATGGCCTTGACGGCGAGGTAAAGGTCGCCTGCGGCCAGGGCCAATCCTGCGGCCATGATGGGCCCCATCAAGGGTGAAATGAGCATCGCGCCTATGATGACTGCTGGGCTGTTCAAGACAAGCCCCAAAGCGGCAATGCCAGCCGATAAGACGATCTCCAACCAATAGTTGAGGTTGTAAATCTCCGCCGTATTGAATATCTGCGCGTAAACTTTCGGCTTTTGCTGAGAATCGATCCTCAGCCACTGCTGCAGGCGAGTCTGCTTTGGAGCTGCGTCGTGTAGCATGTTCCTCCTCGGGTCGGACGGTCGGGTAAAAACTCTCTCGCCGGTCTTGCGTTTCTTGAAGAACAGCCTTGAGTTACTGCTCTAGCTGGATATGCGCGCGTTTTCCGCTCGCATGACTGCGCGGCCTATTGCGAGTTAAGGAAAATGAGTCATGAACATCCTGATGGAAATCGACGATTCGAAGTTACTCCAGCAGCTTCGCCAATGAGCGCTGTCCGCGCCTTTTCGCTCCCGGAATCTTACGCTGGGCGGCAGCATCCTCCAGAATGGCGTTGATCTCGCCACCGGCCAAAATCACGATCCCGCTCAGGTAGAACCAGAACATCAGGATAATGAGGGTGCCGAGCGAACCGTAAAGCAGCCCAAAATGACTGAAGTGACGGACGTACACCTTGAACAGAATTGACGCGACCATCCACACAACTGCCGCGAAGATGCTCCCGGGAAGCAGCCATTTCAATCTCTGCTTCCGAATATTCGGGGCGAAGCGGTAGAGACCGAGAAGTGCCAGAATGAGCAGAAATGACGCGGCCGGCCACTGTGCAATCTTCAAGACAAAGAGTGTTGAAGAAATGTTCAGCATATGATGCAAGATTGCTGGACCGTATACCACAATCATCAACGCGACCGTAAGAAGTACACCCATGGCCAGAGCGAGGCCCACGGCAATCAGACGGCACTGCCACCAAGGCCGGCTTTCTTTCACGCCATAGATTTCGTTGAGAGTATCGATAAGTCCAGTGGTCGCCGACGAAGAGGACCACAGCGCGAAGAGGAGCGCGAACCAGGCTCTTGCACTGCTGGCTGTCTGCACCAGTACTTGTCGTACCAGGTTGGCGGCGGCAGATGGTAGAACTTCTCCCACGTACTTCATCAGGATGGCTTGCGAATCTGAAGCCGAGCTCAGCGTCGAAACCATGCTGACGACGGACAGGAGCATAGGGAAGAAGCCGAGCAGGAACCAGAATGCCAGCTCGGCGGCGCGGTTCGCGATATTGGTTTGAGCCGCCTCCCGCCAGGTAATGCGAAACAACTCCCGCCAACTCAGGCCTGCGAATTTGGGAAGGATGGGCATTTGGGTTCTCTTTTTGTTCTGATTGACTGCTGGGATTCTGCTCTCTGCGCTTCTGGCAACTATGCGACGTGCAGCGTCTTGCCTTCACTCACTGCGTCCCCGTCTCCTTTTCTCAACTCGAAGAAGACGATCGTGGAGAGAAGTGTCATTCCGCCAAGAACATAGAACGCTTTGTGAACCCCGCCAATGAATTCAAGTGGATTCGATTGAAAGCGCGCGGGAAGAAAAAAGACCGTCAGCAGCGATGCCGTCGCGATGCCGAAAGTGATCGACAGTTGCTGTACCGTGCTCGCGATGGAACTTGCACTGCTTGCCGCTTCGTCTGTCACGTCAGCGAAAACAAGAGTGTTCATGCTTGTGTACTGCAGCGATGTGAAGAAGCCGTAACAGAACACCTCGGCAACTATCAGCCAAATGGGCGTGCTCCTGCCAATGGTTGAGAAGACGAAGATAAGCAGGCCGATGACCAGCGTGTTCGAAATGAGCACGCCCCGATATCCGACCTTCGCCAGAATTCTCGGCATGGTCATCTTCAGGCTCATCGCCGCGATGGCCTGCGGCATCATCAGCAAACCGGACTGAATCGGCGTCAGGCCGAGGCCAATCTGATACAGGAGTGGAAAAAGAAATGGAATGCCGCCAATGCCAAGGCGGGTAAGAAAGTTGCCGTTTACTGCCGAGCGAAATGTGCGGATGCGAAACAGGCTCAAGCGCAGCATGGGAAACCTGGCTCTCGTGGCGTGCCATCCGTAGCCAGCCAGCAGAAGGATTGCAATCGCCAGGCCCGCCAGCATTTCTACCCCGTTCAGCGTATGTTCGCCAAAGACTTCAAGTACGTAAGAAAGCAGCGCAATGCCAGACCCAAACAGAATCAAACCACCCAAATCCAGTGGATTCCGATGCTCTTCGCGGTAGTCCGGAAGATGCAGGTAGACCATGAGAAGACCGAACAGCCCTATCGGGATATTCACGAAGAAGATAACTCTCCAATGAAGGTATCCCACAATCAGTCCACCAGCGATGGGTCCCAGCATGGGGCCAATCAAGGCAGGGATGGAGACGAAGCTCATGGCGCGCACCAGGTCGGACTTGTCGAAGGTGCGCACAATGGTCAGCCGGCCGACGGGCACCATCATGGAGCCACCGCAGCCCTGGAGGAGGCGGCACGCCACCAGCAGATGAATGTTGCTCGATACTCCGCAGAGAAATGAGCCCAGAGTGAAGATTCCGATCGCCGAGGCGAATACCCGGCGCGTTCCAAATCTGTCCGCCATCCAACCGCTGATCGGAATAAAAACTGCGAGGCTCAGCGTATAGCTTGCCAGTACTGACTTCATGCTGAGGGGTGCAACGTGGAGCGCCGAAGCAATCGTCGGCACTGCGGTATTCAGAATCGTGGTATCCAGCGACTCCATGAAAAACGCAACTGCGATCAGCCACGGCAGCAGTCGCATGCTGGTAGGGGACAGAACGGGCCGCCCTGAGGGATCTGGTGCGGTACGCGCCGGCTTCACACTTTTCGGGTCTGGCTGCATTGGCCTCTCTGAATGCACTCATACATCGTTTACCCGGATGTTGACAGGACCATACCCCAGTTCCAGTGATGCTGGTTCTGTCCCGAGCGTCGGAGGTGAAGTCGCGATGACCATCATGCGATTGAGCCCGTGTCTTCTGCGAGAGGCGCAGCAAGCAGACTCAAGCGATATCGCCAACAGCCGCGAATTTGCTGAGAACGAGGCCGAAACAGATCTTCAAGGCCCAATCTGCAAAACCGAGTGAGGAATGTCATGAGCGGAGCAACAATGAGCCGTAGAACTCCGCTTTCACGAATGCTGCAGCCTACAGCTTCACTTGCGTGAACCGTCTAATGGATCGAGCCTCATAGTTTGTTAAACAGGATTCACACGGCCGAGAGTTCGTCGACCCAGTATCCTTCACGATTGTAGTGCCCATGCAGGCCTGTTTCGTAGTCCCGCGTGAGCGGAGACTCGTCGGTATATTCCGGTGCAGCCTTGATGGTCTCACGGGTCAGTCCGATCACAACTTCCCTGGCGTCCCAACTCACGCTCTCGATCCACTTTGGTGAAATGAGAACTTTTTTCCCAGGCCACCAGTTCTTTGTCGCCACAACAAGGTAACGAATCGCCCAGGTCTCATCGTCGATGATGAAGTCATCGACATGGCCAATTTCACCGTCAAGCGCAAGGAGATGGTAGCCCGTTACTTCGTGCGTGCTGCGAAGGTGGCGATCCCATTCCATCCTTCTTGGCGGACAAGCCCCATCTGGTGCGATCCCGCTCAAGATATGGATAGCCTCCCCACATGTATGGGCCGCCCCAATAGTTCGGAAAGCCGTAGTAGCCGTTGTAGGAGCTTTCAAATTGATGGGAAACTGGTTTGTCCGTGTCGATGGAAGGACTATCTTCGATCTGCTTCTTGTTTAATAGAACGAACACCTTCTCTTCAGCAGTATTGACACCGTCCAGTGAGTACGGCGAGATCAGCACCTTCTCTGCCACTAAGCCAGTTCGCTGTATTTGCGACAAGGTACCGAACTGCCCAATACCGGTCGTCGAAGAAGAACTCACTGGCCGACCCGATGTCCCCATCGAGGCCCTTGAGCGAATAACCTTTCAGTGCCTTTGCTTTGATTAACATGCCGTCTCCTTTGTGATTGTGCTTTGCTTGCGTCGTGGTTTACGGACGCCCATTCCACGCCTCGGCTGCACTGGGGAAGTGAGGAGGAAGCCGCTCGCCCAGAGATTCATGCAGTTTGATCGACTGCGTCTTGAGCATCTTTGAGCGCATGCGCCCTGGCAGCTTCCAATGTAGGGAACGCCTCAGTTCCGTGATGAATTGTCATCGTTCGTTCGGGGTGCTTGATCAATGTGTAGTCGCACTTCCATTGCTCGTGCGCCTGCTGATGCATTTCCATCTCGATCTCTATGCCTTTGTAGATAGCTTGAATCACAAGATGCTCCTTTGCCACAAAGCCAGCGCGGATCCGTTGATGATGAGAGAGATCATCGCCACTCGAGCACTTTTCGATTCAGGAGACGTTCCTGATAACCGGTTTCGAGCAGCTTGTCCACTTCCGCAACCACATCGACCGATGCATCAGCGACCGCGATTTTATCCACTGACCATGTTGGCAACCCGGACTTTGCAGGCGGCGTGAGCTCGATTTTCACGCGGTACCGTCCCGCACTCGTTTCCTCAACATTGACCGTCGATTCCCAATCGGAGAGGTCGTGCCTGTCGATGAATTTCGCCAAAGCCGCACGGCAGTTGTTCTGCTGCACCTGAGAGAGTCCTTTTGAAGTCTGATTCATTCGCGATTTCACCAATTTCTCGATAGACCTGATTCCGCGGCTGCGACCAACGCCAACCATTCAGCCGCCGGTTGCGCCCCTCGCCTGTTGATTAACGTAGTCGCGCAGGCCCCACTCGTCCGATCAATTCCGCACACAACTGTTCTGACGTTCCGGTTGCCACTCCCGAATCGTCAATGGAGCCGCAAACAGAGCGTGGTCCGAGCTCGTACTCAGGCGGCCTTGAGCGCTTGGCTCTTGGACGCTATGCAATCCAGCAGATCCTTCCAGGACTTGGCGAACGAAGCGACCCCTTCTTCGAGGAGTTGGGCGGCCACGGCGTCTGTGTCAATACCGGCCTTGGCGAATTCTGCCAATTTCTCGCCTGGGTTTGAAGGTAAAGCTTCGCCGAATTCTTCATGGGCGGCGAGGGCCTTCAGCGTGGCTTCGGGCATCGTGTTGACGGTGAAGGGCACGGCAAGGGCCTGGACGTACAGGATGTCGGAGGCTTTGGGGTCCTTGGTTCCGGTGCTGGCCCAGAGAAGGCGCTGCGGACGGGCGCCGGCATTCAAGATGCGCTGCCACCGCGGGGAGTCAAGCAGGTGCGGTACCTCACATAGGCATCTCTGGCGATCGCGATGCCAAGCTGGTTGCGCAAGGCCTCCGGTGCTTTGTTCGCAACCGCGACGTCCCAGCGGCTGACGAACAGTGAAGCCACGGAGCCGACATCGGGATTCAGCCCGGCGGCGATGCGCCGCTCGATGCCGCGCAGATATGCCTCGGCAGCCGCGACATATTGCGCGCCAGAGAACAGCAGGGTTACGTTGACCGGCACGCCTGCAAAGATTGCTTCCTCAATGGCTGGAAGGCCCTCGCTGGTTCCAGGAATCTTGATGAAGAGATTGGGCCGTCCCGCGCGGGCGTGGAGAGCCTTGGCTGCGGCAAGAGTGCCGGCCGTGTCGCGGGCCAGCAGGGGCGAGACCTCCAGAGATACCCAGCCATCCACACCATCTGTTCGGTCGTGAATCGGACGGAAGAGATCGGCGGCCTGCTGCAGGTCTTCGATCGCCAACTCAAAGAAGAGCGCCTCGCCCGATTTACCTTCTTTCAGTTTCTGGCTGATGGCGTCGTCATAGTCGTGACTGTTCTTGATGGCGTGATCGAAGATCGTGGGGTTCGAGGTAAGACCCGTGATCGATAACTCCTGGATGTAGCGTTGAAGTGTGCCGCTGGCCAGCAGACCGCGGGTGATGTTATCGAGCCAGAGGCTCTGGCCGATCTCATGAAGTTTCTGCGTAGTTCATTCATTTCATTCCTCTTCCAACACTTTTCAGTACACGGCTGCTTGCGTCCTTCGCGAGCTCAACTGGCGGCGATGATCCAGGCATGCGCCTGCGCGGTCTCCGAAGGCGGAAACAACTTCGCCGGGCAGGGCATAAGGAAGCTGAATAGCCTCATCATTTGTACGATCCAGTCCACGTCCGTGACCACCGCGACGCGCTCCCAGCGCGTGGGATGTTCCACCCCAATCTTCAGGTCCTCCCAGATAGCACCTGGGTCGTAGCCGGTGAAATTCGCAGAGGTCTTGTAGAGAAGCCGGATCTTGTCGTGCCGCTTGAGCGCTTCAAGAATTGCCGGAACAAGAATCCCGTCGTAATCCTCTTTTGTGACCTGTCCCTCGCAGGAGAGCGCTATAACATTGTCGGGAAAGTTCTTCAGAATCTCGATCATGGAACATCCTCCGTCGCGCGGTTTGTACGTACCAATCCCTGCCCATACCGGACCCATCCGGCTCTCACCTTCGCGGCCCGGGGAAGTTCTGATCCCGGCAAACCTGCAACTGCCGACCGCTCCTCATTCGCACCCGAATGCGGTCAGTTGAATAAACACTGTCAACGCGCAGCCTCGTGCATTTCAAGCGCATTCACTTTGTCGACTCTGCGTTGGTGGCGCTCCGCGCCGCTGAAGCGAGCCTTCAAGAAACGTTTCGAATCAATTCCCATGCCAGTGCCGGCCCGATCACCTGACCGCCAAGCGAAAAGACATTCATGTCGTCGTCTTCAACGCCCTGATGAGCGGAGAACACATCGTGGATGAGCCCGGCGCGTACACCGGCAACTTTGTTGGCGCAGATGGATGCCCCCACGCCACTGCCGCAGAGCGCAATTCCGCGATCAACTGTGCCTGCGGCTACGGCCCTGAGCCAGTGGGATCACGTAATCCGGGTAATCGTCTCCGGGGCTCGGTTGAAGCGCACCGAAATCTACGACCTCATGGGCAGCACCGCGCAGCAAATTCGCAATCTGCTCTTTCAGAGCGAACCCTCCATGGTCCGACGCGATTCCTACGCGCATGATGCTTTCTCCTTAAGCTGGTCGAGTACATGATGAGCCTGTCTGCAGACGTTCTCCACAGTGAAGCCGTAGTGCTCCATCACGACCGGTCCGGGGGCCGATGAGCCGAAGGTGTCGATCCCAATAACGGCGATCCGGGGGCCAACAAAGGACTGCCATCCAACGGGAGAACCAGCTTCAATGACCAAGATGTGGCACATCCGCGGGCAGGATCTTCTCCCGGTAATCGTCCGATTGCGACGCGAACAGGTTTGTGCTCGGCATGCTCACGACTCTCGCCTGCACACCCTCTTTCAGCAGCCGGTCACGGCCTTCGAGCGCCAGATGGACTTCCGATCCTGTAGCGATAAGAATGATGTCTGGACGTTCCGTTGCCGGAGAATCCGCAAGGATATAACCGCCTAGCGGAACTCCGGCGGGAATCGCTGGATAGGAATTCAGGTCGAGCACCGGAAGACCCTGTCGTGTGAGCACCAATGCGACGGGCCCTTGCTTTCTGCCGATCGCAACTCGCCACGCGGCTACCGTCTCGTTGGCATCCGCAGGCCGAAGAACAACCATGCCGGGATCGATCGCAATCCCGATGAGTTGTTCCACAGGTTGGTGAGTCGGGCCGTCTTCGCCCATGCCAATGCTGTCGTGGGTGAAGATATAGATCACCGGCAACGCGTTCATGGCCGCCAGACGCATGGGAGGACGCATGTAGTCGCTGAAGACGAAGAACGTGCCGCCGTAAGGAATAAGGCCGCGATGCAAGGCCATTCCGTTCAGGATGGCGCCCATGGCATTCTCGCGAATGCCGAAGTGCATGTTGCGTCCCGCCCAGTTTTCCGGCTCGAAGTTTCCGGCGCCATCAAGATTGGTATGGGTGCTTGGGCCAAGGTCGGCCGAGCCTCCCATCATCTCCGGCAGACGAGAGCCCAGAATCTCAATCGCTTTTCCCGAAGCGACGCGGGTGGCCATCGGACCGTCCGCCGCACGAAATGCCGGCAGGCCGGCGTCCCAATCCTTGGGTAGCCGTCTGTCGATGACTCTCTGGAACTCCGCGCCAAGTCCGGGAATTCCTGCGCGAACGCTTTGAAGCGCGACTCCCATTCAGCCTGCGCAGGACTTCCGCGCGCAACCGCTTTCCGGAAATGTTCCAGCGCCTCCTCGGGGATGTGGAAGGGAGGCTCAACCGGCCAACCCATGCCCTCTTTGGTCAGGCGCACTTCTTCCACACCGAGCGCCTCTCCGTGGGCTGCGGCGGTGTCCTGCTTGTGCGGGCTGCCGAAGCCAATGTGGGTGCGAACTGCAATCAACGACGGCCGTCCGCTTTCCTCACGCGCGTTCTCAGTGCAAGGGCCACCGCTTCGACATCGTTGCTCCGTTCCACTCTCTGCACGTGCCAGCCAAATGCAGCGAACCGGGCCATACGATCTTCGGTGAATGTCAGTTCTGTGCTCCCCTCGATCGTGATGTGGTTGTCTGCATAAAGAACGATGAGCTTTCCAAGATGCTGGTGGCCTGCAATCGATCCGGCCTCCGAGGAGATTCCTTCCTCAAGATCGCCATCGCTGACAAGAACGTAGGTATAGTGGTCCACGATCTGGTGGCCGGGCCGATTGAATCGCGCCGCCAAGCGCCACCTCGGCAATGGCCATGCCAACGCCGTTCGCCAAGTCCTTGTCCCAAGGGCCCTGTGGTAGCCTCGACGCCCGGGGTCTTGCCGTACTCCGGATGACCCGGCGTGCGACTGCCCCATTGGCGAAACTTCTTGAGCTCCTCCAGTGGCAAGTCGAATCCCGTGACATGAAGCAGAGCGTACAGCAGCGCACACCCATGTCCGGCCGACAAAACAAAGCGATCCCGGTCGGGCCAGTCGGGATCGCGCGGATTGAACTTGAGCGATCGATCCCAGAGCGCGTACGCCATGGACGCCGAGCCCATGGGCAAGCCAGGATGACCCGAGTTGGCCTTCTGCACCATGTCCACCGCCAGAAAACGAAGCGTGTTGATGCACAACTCATCCAATGCAGGCGGAGCGATCGGAGCTGAGAGTGTCGCAGAAGATGACATGAGGTGCGCTTTGCCTTTCACTGTTGAAATGGGCCGAATATCGTGCAGAGATTCGAGACCCACACTTGCGTCAAGAGTCACGCCCCGCTACATCTTGAGGCCTATATCACCGCACCCCGGGTGCTTGCATTGGCAGGTGAGTTCGGGTGTCTTCTTCGCATCGGCACATGTATCGCTGCAGTGATTCTTTCCAGGCGCAGCCGTACAGTTACAGGCCGTGTGTTCGCATTTTTTCGTTGTGGTCACAAAAGCTCCTTTTGCTTGAACATGCCTTCGCTCCTCTAAAGGCTCTGTTGTGCGGAGAATATTCACTCCGTTCCGAGCGCGCTTGCACCCTCAGATACGCTCAGCATTCCACGAGTTGGCCTGTCTATCTGTTCAGTTTTGGTCACTATCGCCGCATGCCTATGAGTCGAAATGAAGATTCTGCCCTGCTCCCGTCTTGTTGCCGCATTAGAAGATGATCCGCATTCTCATGCCCAGCAGTGCGGTCGTATAAGCTTTGCTTGCATAGGTGGGATGGTTCGATACCTCGAGGTCCGGGCCAAGGTCCACACTCTTCGTCAAGCGAAGCCGATAAAAGGTCTCCATTACGCTCTCGTGGTGTTTGGCGCCAAAGCTCGGCTCAGAGTGAATGAATGAAATACCGAACATGTCTCCGCGCCTTTTAAAAGGTTTCACTTGGTCCAGGCCAAGCTCTTCCACTTGCTTGATCGAGGTTCCCGTGTTCGACGCAAAGCCGAGTCTCCCAAAGGGCGTCCAACCACTGCGCAGTTCATGCTCAAAGGCGATGCCTCCGCCCGCACCGCTGCCGAGCGTAGCCGTGTCGTCGCGCCAGAAGTTCATGCGATAGTCCCTGAACTGCTTCCCAGGCGAACCGCCTAGCCAGCCGAGTTCGATGGACTCCATATACTTGCGATCAGCCAGTGTTTTCAGGTTCCCTTGCGGTGAGCCTTCCGTATCGATGACCAGTGCATGAATGTAAACATGCTGCGTGGCCTGGAATTCAACCGCCGCTCCGCCGGCGTACGCTCCATCGGAAGCGAACGTCAAGTTGCCGTCGCTCCCCCCATTTAGGAACTGAGCACGCTCGTCGTTGTTGAACATGCTCAGGCTGATGTATTCGTTTGGATGGATCTTGCCAACGTAGAGCGACAGTCGCTCGTTGAACAGGTCCTGACGCCAGTAAAGGATGTTCACCAGGATCGGTTCCTGAGGTCCACCTCCCTGCAGACAATTGAGGGTAAGTCCGGAGCCTAGGCTTTGGCTGAGATTGAACTGCTGACTGATGCCGATGTTCGTTCCCGAACGCACGAGCAGACTGATCGTACCTGCCGTGCTCTCATGGTCATACACCTTCCAGGCCGCCGTGAAATCGGCCCGGCCGCTGGTTTGATCGTGCCGCACGCTGTTCGGTGTGGCCGTCGCATATTGACTTAGGAAAGTGTAGGTCAAGCCGATCTTAAGCTTGGCAGACTGGTTGATCCGATCAGTCAGCCTATCGAACGGCTCAAGGATTGGGCTTAATAGATCTGGCTTCAGAATCGGATCTGCCGGTACCTTCGACAATGCAACTGCGTCACGGTCGAGTTCCTGACGAAGTTCGTCAGGCACCTCCGCCAGACTCGTGTATGGCCCGTTGTATCCCGCTTGATTGCTTTGTGGGGCAGGGCCAGATCTAGCGCTTCCGTTCTGGCCGGCGGCCGACAAACTAATGGCAACAAAGAACAACAACGGCCAAGCCCTCACAATGTCTTCCTCCGAAGTCCCGATGGCTTCGTCTCGCATATCCCATGGCTGCCGAGGATGCGGGATTGCTGAAGTCTGTGCCCCTAACCAATAGTTGACTTGAGTTCGCTTCCAGCTGGCTTCTTGTGCCAGAATCTTTCAATCTCCTCAAGAGATCGCCCTTTCGTCTCCGGTACAAGATAGTAGGAGAAGAGCCACGAACCGATAGCAAGCACGCCGTACAGCCAGAACGTTGCACTTGGTCCCAACAGCTTCAGCAGCGACAAGAAGGTGAGTGAAACGGCAAAGTTGGCAGCCCAGTTTGTTCCGGCTGCGATTCCAGCCGCCAGACCGCGAATCTTCAATGGATAAATCTCGGCAATAAGCAGCCAGAAGATCGGTCCGAGACTGATGGCAAACGAGGCTACGTAGACCATCAGAATGATGACGGCAAGTTCCGCAAACCCGCCTCCCTTTGCGGAGAGGTGGAATATATAACCAAGTGCACCGAGACTGACGATCATCCCAGCAATGCCGGTCAGCAGCAACGGCCGTCTTCCTACACGATCGATGAGCCACATCGAGATCAGGGTCATGACCACATTCACTGTCCCAATGCCCGCGGTGGCAAGAATCGAACCTCGTATCGACGAGATCCCCGCGGTCCGAATGATATACGGCGCATAGTAGATGATTGTGTTGATGCCCGTAACCTGCTGGAAGACCGCAAGACCGATGCCGATAATCAGGGCCGGCCGAAGGGCAGGCAGGAGCAAGTCGGAGATGTGTCCGTGCAGAACCGACTCCTGCGATGTCGCCTTGATTTCCTGCAATTCCTTGTCAACGTCCTGCGTGCCTCGAATCCTTACCAATACGGCGTGGGCCATATCGAATTGCCCATGCCGGGCAAGGAAGCGTGGAGTTTCTGGGAGGAAGAGCATCCCTGCTCCAAGCAACAGACCGGGAACCACGGCAAGACCAAGCATCCACCTCCAACCGCTCGAGGGGGTGAAAGCGTAATCCGCCAGATAGGCAACCAGTATCCCCACGGTAATTGCCAATTGAAACAGAGATACCTGCAAGCCGCGCGCTTTAGCTGGAGATATTTCCGAAATGTAAAGGGGAACGACGGAGCTTGCAAGACCGATTCCCATTCCCACCATGACTCGCCCAAAGACGAGTATCTGGATGGACCCCGCGAAAGCGCAGACTAGCGCGCCCGCAATGAAGACAACCGAGGTGATAAGCAACATCTTCCTGCGCCCGAACAGGTCCGATAGCCTGCCCCCGGTGATTGCAAGAACGGCGGCGCCGATCAATACCGAGCTGACCGCAAGCTCCTGTTCAAATGTTGAGAGCCCGAAACTCCGCTTTATGAATATCAGCGCACCGGAGATGACCCCGGTATCGTATCCAAACAACAGTCCACCGATCGCGGCAAAGGTCGCGGCGATATATACATACGTCTGGCTTGTAGCGGGAGCCAGAGAAGAGTGACCGGCTACGGCCGGATCTACGCGAGTTGCATTCACTTTACACATCCTTTCTCAAAGCTGCGATAGCGTCTGATCAGAGTGTTGGTCGAGCTATATTGCTCATGCATCTTGCGTGCCTGCGCCGGAGGTTCTTTAGTTGCTGACCGGCGGGCGAACGACAGCCACCGAGCATCTCGCTCGACGAGCGACCGACTCCGCAACGCTGCCCAGTAAGAAGTCGCGGATGGTTCTTTGTCCGTGCGAACCGACCGTTATGAGATCGGCACGCCATTCGGCTGCTCTGTCGAGAATGGTCTTAGTTACATCTCCAATCCGGACTTCAGTTTGTGCTGTGAATCCCACTTTGCACAACTCGTCCGCAATCCGTTCAACCAATGCATGAGCCGGCTGTTTTTCCCTACCAACTCAGGAGCATAACCTTGAGCCATCTCAGGCGGAGGAACGGGCTCAACCGGTTGCAGCACATGTAACACCAGGGCCTCGGTATTCTCATGCCTGATCCCGGCCACTACAGCGCGAAGCAGATCTTCAGCAAACCCCGAATCGTCAACTGCGACCAGGACTCTCATGACTCCTCTTCCTTGATCCGCAACGGCCTGGCGCAACCATGTGCCAGTACACGACATTTGCAGAATCGCTTGCGGGAATCGCCCTGCCGATGGGTCGCGCCTTCCGACCGAAGAAGATATTCTCCCGCGGCGTCCCAAGTATCGAACGGCCAGCACAGGAATACAGGTCTCAATTGCTCACGCGAGATGTCCGTTATCTCCGCTTTGGAAGTCACAATGCGTTCAGAGAGCCTGTAGTCCGGCGGAGAGAAGGTCATCAAAGGCCGTTATGCTCGGGGAAGGCACCCCCGACAACTTAACCTGAGACATCGCTCGAGTGGATTGAGGGGCGGCATCCACTTCGATGTGTCCGACCGAAAGTACTGACCCTCCGGACTCTCAGACAATCTGCTGGTCATTACCTGGAAGTGATACCCCATCACGGCCAGCGTCATTGCTGCTCCAACACAATGGCGATAACGTGTCGCCACTGCCAATAGGAACTTCCAATAGCTCCAGCGTTGCTTGCCAAACACTCCCTGCCGAACAATTGACGTGACGAAGGCGCGTGCGTTGGCCTTGGTCAGCCACCTCTGCCTGGTACTTTGCGCTCTTCCGCTTGCTTCAGCGGGCCGCGGGTGGGTGCGGCTCAGATAAAGCTTGACGCGCTCATAGTAGGCCTCGCAAGAGTAGATCCTCTTCAGCACCGAGCGGTATCCCTCCACCAGTTGCGTCGCGTCCATGGCGGGAAGGAAGTTGAGCTTGTCATCCGTGTTGTCCCCGTGACCCGCATCCAGGATCCGTCCCTCCTTGCGCAAACGTCGAAAGAGTTGAGTCCCTGGCATGGCTTGCAAAAGCCCTACCATGGCTACCGGGATACCGCTCTTTTGGATAAAATCCACCATGCGGTCGAAAATGTCGTCGCGATCGGTATCGAATCCGAGGATGAATCCTCCCATCACCTGCATTCCATAGCTTTGGATCGTGGCCACGCTGTCGAGCAGGCTGCGCCGGGTATTCTGCAGCTTGTTGGCCGCGATCAAGCCGGACTCATCAGGAGTTTCAATGCCCAGAAAGACCGAGACAAAGCCGGCGTCTCTCATCAACTGCATCAACTCAGGGTCGTCGGCGAGGTTGAGTGAAGCTTCAGTATTGAAGTCGAAGCTGGTCTTGTATTGGCTGCGCCATTCCGCCAGGGCCACGCATAGCTCTTTGGCGCGCGCCTTGTTGCCAATGAAGTTGTCGTCGACGATGAACACGGCTTCCCGCCAGCCCGCCGCGCGCAGCTGGTCCAGTTCAGCCAGCACCTGCGCTACCGCCTTTGTGCGCGGGCGCCTGCCGTAAATCTCGATGATGTCGCAGAATTCACAGTTGAACGGGCAGCCGCGCGAATATTGCACGGCCATGGTTGAGTAGCGGTGCATCTTGATCAATCTCAGGTCCGGCAGCGGGCTGGAACTCATTTCCGGTCTTTCCACAGCTTGATAAACAGGTCTGGCAGTTCCTTGTTCCAGATCTCGTGCAAGACCGGCAATGATGCCCTCTGCCTCGCCAATGACCACATGATCCGCTTTGAGATCTTCGCGCTGAAAGGCTGCTCGCGATCGGTCCGCCGACAACAGTCCGCAGCCCGCGCGCGCGGCAGCGTTCAACAATAGCTGCCAGCGAATCGCGCTGGATGTGCATGCCGCTCACGAGGGCCACATCGGCCCAGGCGAGATCGCAGTCACGCAATCGCTCAACGTTCGTGTCCACGAGCCGTTTCTTCCAGGCTCCGGGCAAGCAGCGCGGCAACTGTCATCAGACCCAGAGGAGGCTGTGCAGCTCGCTTGCCCAGGAACTTGAGCGCATGCTTGAAGCTCCAAAACGTGTCAGGGAATTCCGGGTAAATCAGCAGAGCGTTCATCGGCCACCTCTTTAGGAAGAAGGGCGCATGGCGAGCATCGCAATCCGCACGCGGGTGTGGCGCTGGTGTCTCGGCTCATCAGAAGCTGGCGCGGCTGCCCTCGGAACTGCGCACTGCTTCGATACCAGATTGTTCCTGCTGGCTCGGCGAAAAGCTGTGCAATAGGAACCACTTCTCCGGAATCAAGCCTTGAATCACCCCGCGACGTCGAAGGGCGAGCAAAACTGACCAGAAGTTGATGGGGGACACGGTTCATCGTGGTGAGAGGAGAGATCAACCATGCCGGAACAATTTGAGAATCCAGAAGTGACAAAGCTCGAAGATGAGACAGTCTCGGACGCAGCAGCAACGAAGCGGATTGAGCGCGTTGCCGAAAAGGCGGCAGAGAAGGCCTCGCACACGGAGCAGAATTACGATCAGGATCACGAGATCATTTCAAAATAGAAGGGCGCCTGGATCATCAATATCCGGCGTTACTAACTGTCCGAGCGGCACTTCCTCGGCCCCGCCATCTCAGAGTGTCAAGTCGTCACTGTACATTCGGCGCGACGGGAAGGCCATCCAAGAGGGGCGATGATATGTCGTCCGGATTTTCGTCTGACTGGTGCCTGAACACCAGCCCGAATCGCTGGCCTGGAGTTGTGCTTGGCTGCATTGAAGCAATGCGCCTGGGCAACCGAGCAAAAACAGGAGCATATCTCAAATGGCATCGAAGACAGAAAAGCCCGAGCCCAAGGATGATAAGGATTCTCTGAAGACGCTCGCCATGCCCGAACTCATGAAAAAGCTAGGTGTCATCGGCAGACGGACTCACTCAGGACCAGGCTCAAAAACTGCTGGCGCAGTACGGGCCCAACGCGATAGAGGAGAAAAAGACCAACATCATCCTGAAGTTCCTGAGCTATTTCTGGGGACCTATTCCGTGGATGATCGAGGGGGCAGTGATATTGTCGGGGGTCGTCCGGCATTGGATGGATTTCGGCATCATCCTTTTTCTTCTCTTTTCCAACGCGGTGGTGGGCTTCTGGGAAGAACACCAGGCCGGCAATGCCATCGACGCTCTAAAAAAACGGCTGGCGGTCAACGCTCGCGTAAAGCGAGATGGAAAGTGGACGAATCCCAAGTCATCGGAAGTCGTTCCGGGCGACGTGATCAGGCTGCGGTTGGGCGACATCATCCCAGCGGATGCGCGCCTGCTTGAAGGTGACTCCGTCGAGGTCGACCAGTCGGCGTTGACCGGTGAGTCATTGCCTGTTGAGGTTAAACCGGGCGGAGCGGTGTATTCGGGATCCATTCTTCGTCAGGGCGAGATCGATGCAATGGTCTATGCCACCGGCACAAACACCTACTTTGGCAAGACCGCGCAGCTGGTGCAGTCGGCGGATACTGTCAGTCATTTCCAGCGATCTGTATTGAAAATTGGCAACTACCTGATCGCTCTTGCCGTGGCAATGGTTCTGTTGATCGTCATAGTCGCGCTTTTCCGTCACGATCCGATTCTCACGACTTTGGAATTCTGCCTTGTGCTTCTTGTGGCCGCGATTCCCGTGGCCATGCCCACGGTGCTATCGGTCACCATGGCTGTGGGAGCGCGGCTGCTGTCGAAAAAAGAAGTGGTTGTTACCAAACTGTCGGCGATCGAGGAACTCGCCGGCGTAGACATCCTGTGTTCGGATAAAACCGGCACGCTGACCCAGAACAAGCTGACCTTGGGCGAACCTTTCACCGTGAACAGCATCCCCGCCGATCAGGTGATTCTCTGGGCAGCTCTCGCCTCCCGCGCCGAAGACAAGGACACCATCGACCTAGCAGTGATCGGCGGTGTGAAGGACAACAAGACTCTGAAGAACAACAAAGTGACCCACTTTGTACCCTTCGACCCGGTGCATAAACGCACAGAAGCCACCGTCACAGGTGCGGACGGGAAGCAGTTCTTTGTGGCGAAGGGCGCCCCGCAGGTAATCCTGCAGATGGCGACCAACGCCGGCGAAGTCAAGCCTGCCGTTGAGAAAGCCATTCTGGATTTTGCTGGGAAAGGCTTCCGCTCGCTGGGTGTGGCCCGGGCGGACGAGGAAGGAAAGTGGAAGTTCGTCGGTATGCTGCCCTTGTTCGATCCGCCCCGCGAACAGGCAAAGGCAACGATCGCCAGCGCCGTGGAGATGGGCGTGAGCGTCAAGATGGTCACGGGCGATCAATTGGCCATCGCCAAAGAAACGGCAAAGCAACTGGGAATGGGCACCAACATCCTCGATGCCGGTGGATTGGGCGACAGCAAGAAGGATGCAACACCGGAACAGGCAAAGGCCATTGAAAAGGCCGACGGCTTCGCGCAGGTATTCCCCGAACACAAGTTCCACATCATCCAGGTCCTGCAAAAGCGCGGCCACTTCGTCGGCATGACCGGCGACGGCGTAAACGACGCTCCGGCACTCAAAGAGGCGGACTGCGGTATCGCCGTCTCCGGGGCCACAGATGCAGCGCGCGCGGCGGCATCGATTGTGCTGCTGGCGCCCGGCCTGTCGGTCATTATCGATGCGATCCAGGAGGCCCGGAGAATTGTCCAGCGGATGAACAGCTACGCGATCTATCGCATAGCCGAAACCCTTCGCGTGCTGCTTTTCATGGTGCTGGCGATCCTGGTATTCAACTTCTACCCGGTAACCGCAGTAATGATCGTGTTGATCGCGGTGCTCAACGACGGAGCCATCCTGTCCATCGCTTATGACAACGTTCATTACAAGAAGACGCCCGAGGCCTGGAACATGCGCCTGGTGTTGGGAATCGCCACGGTTCTCGGCATCGTTGGCCCCATCGCCGCGTTTGGACTGTTTTATCTCGGCGACCGTGTCATGCACCTCGGTCATCCCGAACTCCAGACGCTGATGTATCTGCTGCTGTCCGTGGCCGGACACCTGACCATCTTCCTCACTCGCACGCGCGGACCGTTCTGGTCCATACGCCCCGCCAGGATTCTGTGGGTCGCAGTACTCGGCACGCAAACGATAGCGACGCTGATCGCCGTCTATGGCTTGTTCATGACGCCAATCGGTTGGAAACTGGCCGGGATGGTTTGGGGCTACGCCATCGTCTGGGCACTTCTGACGGACCGAGTAAAACTGCTTGGCTATCGATTCCTGGATCGGGGGAAAGCCGACGAGGCTAATCCTGTAGCAAGGGTTACCTCGCCAGCAAAAGCCGGCCAGCCGAAACCGGAAGAAAAAGCTTCGCCGGTGCTGGAAACCAAGGCAGAACAGCCCAAGCCCGAAGCCAAGACCAATCAGCCCGAGCCCGAAGAAAAGGCTTCGGCGGCAACTGAAGCCAAGGCAGAGCCTGAGGCCCAGACAAAGGCGTCGTCCAATTTGACCTCTCAGATCGCTGGTCGAGCCTATGAACTCTTCGAGCATCGCGCGCCCAACGATGGGTCAGCAGTTCAGGACTGGAAGAAGGCGGAACAGGAGATTCGGAATGATGAAGCCAAAGGCGAGCCGAAGGTCGAAGCCAAAGCGGAGCCGAAGCCTGAGGCAAAAGCTGATGCGTCTAAGCCTGAATCCGAGACCGAGTCGACGCCTCAATCCAAGGCCGATGCACCTACGCCTGAAGCCAAAACTGAAAACCCCAAGCCTCAGGCCAAGGACAAGCCACAACCTGATGCGACGCCGCAACTCGTCGAGCGGGTGCACAAACTCTACGAAGAGCTAGGACGCGAGGACGTTCAATCCGTGCAGAATTGGGAGAAAGCGCATCAGGAACTCGAGGAACATGAAGCTCACAAATAATCAGGCACGAGCCATGAGGCAGGCATGACGGACAAATCGAACATACAAATTAGTTCAAAAGATTTTCGTGTGCCGCCAGACAAGAAGGTCAACCTCAGCAAATGGCCCACAATGGTCGACCCCTATGCGAAATCGACGAAGGAGTATAAGGAACTTCTCGACCAACACATTGAGAAGCTGAGTTCACTGCAGCAGCTTCACTACGCATCGCATCGCTATGCGTTGCTGCTGATCTTCCAGGGCATGGACGGCGCCGGCAAAGATGGCGCCATTCGGCACGTCATGTCGGGCGTTAATCCAGAGGGTTGCGAAGTATTCAGTTTTAAACAACCCAGTGCGGAAGAGCTCGATCACGATTTCCTCTGGCGGACGACATGCCGGCTCCCTGAGCGCGGCCGGATCGGCATTTTCAACCGCTCGTATTACGAGGATGTGCTGGTGGTTCGGGTGCATCCGGAACTCCTCCGCACCCAGGGACTGCCCGAGGGATTGTGCGACGAGAAGGACATCTGGGAGTACCGGTACGACTCCATCGTGAACTTGGAGAAACACCTTCATCGCAATGGGACGCAAATTGTCAAGATATTCCTGCACCTTTCCAACGAAGAGCAACGAAAGCGATTCCTTGCGCGCATCGACGAGCCGGACAAGAACTGGAAGTTCAGCACCTCCGACATTCACGAGCGGAAATACTGGAAACACTACATGAAGGCCTACGAAGATTGCCTTCACGCGACAAGCACTCATCATGCGCCGTGGTATGTCGTACCCGCCGATGATAAGGAGAACGCGCGGCTCATCGTCTCCCAGATAGTTCTTGATGCGCTGGGGGGACTCAACATGGCTTATCCCAAGACAACCGCAAAGCGTCGCCTCGAGTTGCAAGCGATCAAGAAACTATTGACGAAATGACCCTGAAGACCGATCGCAGACAGACTTAAACAAACCAACGTCCGACAGCCCCCAGCGCGCTGTTACCGGTCGCGCAGAAATAGAAAGGAACAGTCAATATGGCTACCAAGGAACTCCCTATCAACATCGAACAGGATGGCATTCCGCAATCATTCAGCAAGAACTTCGATCAGATTGGCAACTCCTCCGGCTTTATTTTTGATGTAACCCTGTCGACCGCGATCGCCGCCAATGGAAAAGTGGAAGCACTGGCTCCAGTTCCAAAGGGGCCGCTTTCGCCCGAACTGCTCGACAAAATGAATCGCTACTGGCGGGCCGCAAACTATCTGTGCATCGGCCAGATCTACCTCTTTGAGAATCCTCTTTTGCGTGAGCCGCTCAAGGCGGAACAGATCAAACCACGTCTCCTTGGCCACTGGGGAACTTCGCCCGGACAAAACCTCATCTACATTCATTTGAACCGGCTTATCAAAGAGCATAATGCGGATATTATTTACATTTCTGGCCCTGGGCACGGAGGCCCTTCGCTGAATGCCTGTTCTTATCTAGAGGGTTCTTACACCGAGGTTCACCCGGAGATCACGCACGATGAAGACGGCTTGCGGCTTATGTTCCGCAAGTTCTCGACGCCAGGCGGCGTCCCCAGCCATTGCGGGCCGCACGTGCCGAACTCCATGCACGAGGGTGGCGAACTTGGCTACTCGCTCGTCCACGCGTTCGGCGCGGCCTTCGATAACCCGGACCTGATTGTCGCCTGCGTCATCGGTGATGGCGAGTCCGAGACATGTCCATTGGAGGGCAGCTGGAAGTCTGTCAACTTCGTCAACCCGGTGCGAGACGGCGCGGTCCTGCCGATCCTTCACCTCAATGGATACAAAATCTCGGGGCCCACCGCTCAGGCACGCACCAGCGACGCCGACTTGAAGGCCCTTTATGTGGGGCGGGGCTACAAGCCTTATTTCGTCGAGGGAGACGTCCCGGAGGTCGTGCATCAACTCCTTGCGCAAACGCTTGAAGATTGCTATGCCGAGATTCGTGGAATTCAACAGGAGGCCCGCAAGAACGGCTTTAAGATGCAGCCCGTCTGGCCAATGATCATCTTACGCACGCCCAAGGGATGGACATGTCCCAAGGAAGTAGATGGGATCCCGGTCGAAGGCACCTTCCGTGCGCACCAGGTCCCGCTCGCAACGGTCAAAGACAATCCCGAACATCTCAAGATCCTTGAAGCCTGGATGAAAACCTATAAGCCAGAGGAACTGTTCGATAAGAACGGCAAGTTCCTTGAAGAATTGGCGGCCCTGGCACCTGCGGGCAATCGACGCATGGGTGGCAATCCCCATGTAAATGGAGGGCGCGAGTTGATCACCCTGGCGCTGCCCGACTTCACGGATTACGCGCTCGAGGTCCCCGGCCCGGGTCAGGTTCTCGCCGAGGCGCCGCGTAAACTGGGAGATTTCTTCCGCGACATCTTCAAAATGAATCCGACAAACTTTCGCATGTTTTGCCCCGATGAATCGAATTCCAATCGTCTGAACTCCATCTTCGAGGCCACAAAGCGGTGCTCGATGGCAGAAATTGTCTCGATCGATGATGAACTGGGTCCGGACGGCCGCGTCATGGAAGTGCTGAGCGAGCACCTCTGCCAGGGATGGCTCGAAGGCTATCTGCTTACCGGGCGCCACGGTATGTGGTCCTCCTACGAAGCATTCGCTCAGGTGGTTGATTCGATGACCACCCAACATGCAAAGTGGCTTGAGCAATGCCGCGCGTATCTCTGGCGCAGGCCGCTGGCGTCGCTCAATGTCCTGCTTACAAGTCATGCTTGGCGCAACGACCACAACGGCTTCAGCCACCAGGCAACCGGCTACGTAGACAATGCTCTGGCGCGCAGGAGTGAAGTGATCCGCGTGTATTATCCGCCTGACTCCAATTGCCTGCTTAGTGTCTTCGACCATTGCCTGCGCAGCCGCAATTATGTGAATGTCGTTACCTGCGGCAAGCAGCCGCAGCTCCAGTGGTTGAACATGGACGAGGCTCTCGAACACTGTTCACGCGGCGCGTCCACGTGGAAGTTTGCCACCAACGACGGAGGGGGCGAGCCGGATGTTGTCCTGGCCTGCGCCGGCGATGTGCCCACTATCGAGACCTGTGCGGCCTCATGGCTGTTACAGAAACACGTGCCCGGTATCAAGGTGCGTGTTGTCAATGTTGTCGACCTGATGACTCTGATGTTTCCTGACAAGCATTCTCACGGCATGGACGAAATGTCGTTCAACGCGCTCTTCACCGAGAAGGCGCCTGTGGTCTTCGCCTTCCACAACAATCGGTGGCTCATTCATACCCTGGTTCATGGGCGCGCCAATGAAGGCCGCTTTCATGTGCATGGCTACATGGACCGCGGAACGACCACAACGCCGTTCGATATGGTGGTTTTGAATGAAATGAGCCGGTTCCACCTTGCGCTGGATGCATTGAAGCACATCCCCCGTCTTCGTTTGCAGGCTGAGAAAGCCATCAACTTCTTCAACCAGGAGCTCCAACGCCACCACGACTATATCCGTGAGCATCTGGAGGATATGCCCGAGATCAGAAACTGGCAGTGGACGAAGGACTTCAGCGATACTACCGGCCCGGCTCCACTGGCCAAGGGACATCCACAAAAGGCAATATTCACCGATAGTTAAGCAACATCCAGTTGAAACTGAGATGGAGGCCGTCCACCGCAAGACCATACGAGAGCGGCCTCTGTTTCCCAAACTCCAACACGTAGGAGGAGACCTTGAATGATCCGGAGGCACTATCCGATCAGCCAAGAGTTGATGGAATGGATGCACTGTCCGAGTTGGCGCTCAACCTGCACTGGTCCTGGAACCATGCCGCGGACGAGCTGTGGCAAGATCTCGACAAGGAACTCTGGGCGGCCACACAGAATCCATGGGTGATCCTGCAAACGGTCTCCGAGGAAAAAATCAAGGCTGCATTGGCCGCGCCGGAATTTCGCCGGAATCTCGACAGTCTGCTTCGTCAGAATCGGGACTCCTATCAGGCCGACGCATGGTTCCAGCATAGGCATCCAGACACGGCGCTTACTAGAGTCGCCTACTTCAGCATGGAATTCATGCTAAGCGAAGCGTTGCCTATCTACTCAGGTGGACTTGGAAACGTAGCTGGTGACCAGATGAAGGCGGCTAGCGACCTGGGTGTTCCGGTTGTCGGAGTGGGCTTGCTCTACGGCCAGGGATATTTCCGTCAGGACTTCGATTCGGAAGGCCGGCAGCAGGCACTCTATCCAGTCAACGATCCCGGACAGTTGCCGATCCGGCCGCTGCGGCAGCCGAATGGCGAGTGGTTACGGTTGCAGATTCAACTTCCAGGCTCCAAGATCTGGCTCCGCTGTTGGGAAGTGTCAGTGGGGCGAGTAAAGCTGTATCTTCTCGACACCAATGACTTTGCGAATACCGCGGCTCATCGGGGGATTACCAGCGAACTGTACGGTGGGGACGCAGAGATGCGCCTGAAGCAGGAGATCGTTCTCGGCATCGGCGGATGGCGCTTGTTGCGAGCGTTGGGTCTCACGCCTGAAGTCTGTCACCTCAACGAAGGTCATGCGGCGTTTGCCACGCTTGAACGAGCCCGTTGCTACATGGAGGATCACAAGAAGCCGTTCGACCTTGCCATGAATATCACCCGAGCCGGTAACGTTTTCACTACGCATACCGCCGTAAGCGCCGGCTTTGATCGCTTCGATCCCGCGCTCATTCGCACATACCTGAGCCATTATGCAGTGGATGAACTGGCTATCTCGATGGATGATCTGCTCGCCATGGGAAGACAGAATCCGGAAGACACTTCAGAGCATTTCAACATGGCCTACCTTGCAGTGCGAGGCAGCGGACAGGTAAATGGCGTGAGCAAGCTACACGGGGCAGGTGAGCCGGCAGATATTCCAGCCACTCTTCCCTCGCTGGCCCCAGGAAGAAGTCCCAATCGGCTCAGTGACCAATGGGATTCACGTTCCCACATGGGACTCAGCAGCGGCGGATGCGCTCTGGACCACAGCTTGCGGTAAGAAGCGTTGGCGTGGGGATCGCTCGGTCGAAGATGACATCCGCCAAATCCCCAATCAGCAGCTTTGGCAATTGCGCACAGCAGGGCGAAAAGGCCTGATCGAGCAAATGCGCAAGCGCTACGCGTGTCAACTCGCCGCGGAAGGTGGGAACCCGTCAGGTGCCAGCGGCATCTTTGATGAGAATGTGCTGACGCTGGGATTTGCGCGCCGCTTTGCGACCTATAAGCGTCCCAATCTTCTCTTGCGCGATCCAGAGCGACTGATTCGTCTTCTTTCCAATCCGCAGCGTCCTGTTCAGTTGGTTCTCGCCGGCAAAGCTCATCCTCAGGATCTTCCTGGGCAAGAACTGATCAAGCAGTGGAAGGACTTCATCAAGCGTCCGGAGGTTCAGGGCCGCGTGGTATTCCTCAGCGACTACGACATGCAGCTGGCCCAGGAATTGGTCCAGGGGATCGATCTTTGGATCAACACGCCCCGGCGGCCGTGGGAAGCCTGCGGAACAAGTGGCATGAAGGTGCTCGTCAATGGCGGCCTTAATCTCTCCGAGTTGGACGGCTGGTGGGCGGAGGCTTATTCGCCCGAGGTCGGTTGGGCCATTGGGGACGGTCAGGAACATGGCGACGATCCCTCGTGGGATGCCAAAGAGGCAGAGACTCTGTATACCGTGCTGGAAGCTGAAGTGATTCCCGAGTTCTACGAGCGTGATGAGTCGGGTATGCCATCAAAGTGGCTGGGACGCATCCGAGAGAGCATGGCGCGGCTCACGCCGGAGTTTTCTGCGACCCGCGCCATCCGCGAATACACCGAGAGTCATTATCTGCTTGCAGCGTCGGGCTATCGCGACCGAGCCGCAGACGATGGTGCCTTCGGCTTGAGTCTGCTCCGCTGGAAGCAGGACCTCGATCGGCATTGGAGCACGGTGCGCTTCGGTGCCGTGGGAATCGAGACACACGACGGCCAGCATTTCTTTAGGATCGAGATTTATCCGGGCGTCCTTACGCGCGATCAACTACAAGTCGAGCTCTATGCAGACTCAATGCACGGAGGTATGCCTGCAATTGAAGCAATGACCGCACCCGAACCTTGTCCAAATTCGCCAGCAGTGCTGACCTATACGGCCCACGTTTCTGCAACGCGTCCCGCCAGTGACTTCACCGCGCGTATCGTCCCCCACCATCCCAATGCTCTTGTGCCGCTCGAAGCGGTCCAGATCATTTGGCAACATTGATAACTTATTCTCGAAACCATGGGGCCGCACCGACACTCCTGGATAGAGCAGGCCGCTGCGCCAAAAGGCCGCCTATCGGATCATCCATTGCGAAGCGCACTACTAACTGCGGAGCCTCCGCACAGCTCATTCGGCATTCAGTCCGAGCTTGGTTAGCGCGGTACGCGTTGATTTGCAATCCCTATGAACGATGCCTTGCATTCCAAGACCTTCGGCGACCTGAACAAACATGGGGGTATTGTCGATGAAAACAACCTGCGCGGGCCGCACCTGAGCCAAATCCAGAGCAAGCTTGAAAATCTCTACGTCAGGTTTGCGCATGTGAACGAAGCTAGAGGATACGAAGCAGTCCGACAATTTATCCAGGCCGAACTTCCTGCTCCGAAATGCATTCACCTCGCGGGATTCATTGCTCACAATCACAATCTTCAACCCCAGATTCTGCTTGAGTTCAATGACTAAATCGATCATCTCTGGAAAGGGCTTTGACTGCGCAAACATGAACTGCCGAAACTGATTGCGCGTGAACCCCCGTTTTTTATAGAAGACAATCAGATTCAAATATTCTTCGAGGGTCAGTCTTCCCACCTCGAAGACCTCGAAGGCAAGCTGATGACGAGCTTGCATGTCAGCCCACTCCAGTTTGAAGTGCTTCGCAGCCCGCTTGCGAGCCAGATGATCCCACCCATCGGTGAGTAGAACATCACCAACATCCAGAAATGCGCAGGTTATCGCAGTTGCTTTCTTCATCAGTATTCCTTCCGCCAACTATTCCAAGGGGTAACCTTCCATTTGTTCATTCCACAATCATCAGCGATTTACACCTTTGCCTCTGGCGCATCGGCGGCTGCTTCTGCCGGTATCTGTTCCGGCAAGTCAAGGCGCGCCACACCAATGCGATTGTCCGCCATCCCGTAATAGACGTCGAAGCGATCTGGTGTACCAAGGTCGTCGCGCCGGTCGATGCCGGTGGGAAACACGACATTGGCGACGGTCCCGTCGCGTTCCTGCGGGAAGCTCCGGCGTCAACACCGGCTCAACCGAGCGATAGCGAATCAGTCGCGGATGCTGCTTTGAAAGCACCATCACTCCGGCCGAATAGCACAGAGGATGGCCATTGACTCCCTTACCGCTCACTCTCGCTGACGCCGTGATAAACAATCAGCCAGCCATGCTTGGTCAGGATGGGCGGCGTTCCAGCGCCGATCTTGAGCCGCTCCCAGGGCGATACCGGAGTCGCCAACCGGTGATGAGATGTAAACCGGCCCAGTCGAT
Source organism: uncultured Acidobacteriaceae bacterium (assembly GCA_963713645.1). Taxonomy (GTDB): domain Bacteria; phylum Acidobacteriota; class Terriglobia; order Terriglobales; family Acidobacteriaceae; genus Telmatobacter. The sequence goes on from CAVQMQ010000034.1 coordinate 40,177, forward strand.
CAGGTTCGCGGCCCTTCAACGCCGGAGGGCAATAGGAAATCCAGATACTCTCCTGATCGAGATCCACTTCACGGGACTCCATGATGGCAAGCAGTCTCCTCTGGCCGAGTGCCTGGAAAGAGCGGACGGTGGAGCATACCCAATTCCAGTTTCCCGGCGGAGTTAGGGATCGCAACAGGGAAGAGACTCGCATCCTTGTCATCCACGTTGCCCAATTCGATGCCGTGCCAATGAGCGTAGGTTGCAAGCCCGAGACGCTTCCAGTGGAAGAGATCCTCGGACTCTGCCATCGCGATTCTTGGTCCCATGCGGCGAGAATGCCGTGTACGTCATGATGTAGCGCTTGAGCGGCTCCACAAACGTGACGCGAGGGTCCTCGCATCCACCTCCGCCGTCGGGCCGCCGTTCATAATCGGCTTCAGGCTCCAGTGCGATGCCAAGCCTGTTCGACGCCCGACGGGTCGCCGGTTTCATTGAACCGCACTCGCGCTATCCCGATGCGCGAGTAATTTCCTTTCGCAACCAGCCGCGGAAAGAGGTAGAGTTCGCCATCAGGCCCGCGTGCGGCTGCTGGATTCAGAACGCCCTTCTACTTCCTGAGGATTGCCCGGCTCTGGCTCCATCATCATTCCCAGGCGTTGCAGCTTGAAGTCCGCTCATCGAATCTCCTCACGCGATCTCACTCGGCATTTCCAAGGTCACTTTGCTGTCGCCAAGGCAAGCGAGGATCGCTTCGATAACACGCTTGGTATCGTCAGGCCCTTTAACAGGGATGGAAACAACACCTGCCTGTTCAGCCGGGTAGTCGTTCCCGCCTGCAAACAAAGCATCTCCGACGTAAACCATCTCTTTCAATGAAATGCGGAGAGTGTCTCGCAGCTTCCTATGCCGTAGGCTTTGTCAATGCCCGGTTTGGTGACATCAATTGAGGTTGCACCACCCATACGAATGGAAAACTCCGGGAATAAGAGTGTCGAGAATGGCTTTGATTTTCTTCCGCTTGGCGAAGTCCGGATCCCATTTTCCTTCTCCGCCAAAGGAGCTTGCTGGCCTAATGCGGAATATGTCACCTGGCTTCCCCGGTCCTCAATCGCCTCTCCCCACGTCTTTTCGACGGAAAGCCTGCTTCTCTCGGTGGCCTTTTCAGTGAGGCTGATGATCTTCTTTCTTTGCTCCGCCGTAAGATCCTCTGAATAGAGCTTCTTCCACTTCCCGTTGTATTGAAAGAATTTTGTTCCACAGGTTGGAAGAATGGACAGATTTGTAAGGCGATTATCCTTGGGAAGATCGGAGAGCAGCTGCTTTTCAAACTGCAGCCAAGCACCTCCGGAGATGACTGCAACTTTGACGACGCCGAGCAGGTCATGCAGCAGCGCCGCCATTTCTGCATCCAGAGACGATTTGCTTGCGGCGAGCGTTCCGTCCAGATCGAAGACAATCAGCTTTTTCACCATTCATCCACCTCAAACTTCATGCAGTCTCAATTGGAGTGTTCGGCCACTCTGACTCTGTCGTTATTGACCGGTTTTCGACGATTCGGGCATCGCGATCTCCAACAAGGTCACTGCGTTGTTGGGGTGAAATTCACATGCGCCGACCACCGCAGGCAAGAGCCATACTTCTCCCTTGCCGACCGCATAAGGGGTTCCTTCGCTATTCGTAACCTGGCCTGAGCCTCCAATGCAAACCAGCACGCGCGGCTCTTCTGTTGCGCCAACCGCGGAACGGCGCTTCACCGCGCAGGCGCCACAGCAGGAAATGTTCGCAATCAAAGAGTCTTTCGCGCTCCACGGGCGTGGTGGTCACCACAACGGGAGTGACGAGGCCACCATCGCTGTCTCGCAAAATCAATGCTGGCAAGCGCCTGATCGACTTGGAGTGGCCGCGGCTGTCCGGTCTTCGCGTCGACATGGCCCCAATCGTAAAGGCGGAATGTCACATCGCTGTTCTGCTGGACCTCGAAGACAACAACATCGTCGCCCAAAGTGTGAACCGTTCCCGCGGGGATGAATACGGCATCGCCGGCCTTCGGGGACGATGCACACGAGGTGGTCCGCAATGGTTCCGTCGGCGAGAGACTGCCGCAGACTCGCCGGCAGTCGTGCCCGGTTTCAGGCCCGCATAGATATGGCTTCCTTTCTCAGCTTCGATCACAACCCATGCTTCGGTCTTTGCCGTGTCGCCCGCTGGAATCAGCTCTGGGTGCGCGTCGCTGGGATGTACCTGCACTGAAAGCATCTCGTGTGCGTCCAGAAACTTGAGCAGCAGCGGAAAGCGGCGTGAAGCGCGGAGCACAGCTTGCCCATCAGCTGTTCTCGGAACTGCTCCATCACATGACCAAGCGTCTGGCCCTTAAGCGGTCCATTCGCAACCAGGCTTTGATGATCGGTACGGTCGCTCAGCACCCACGCTTCGCCGATCGGCCCATCGCCAGGAAGCGGCGCGGAGAGCAGGCTGGCCAAGCGACGGCCGCCCCACAAGACGATATTGATAGATCGGGTCGAACCGCAGAGGATATAACGGCATTTGACTCACTGTTCGCTACCTGACTTTCATCATCGAAGCTTCATCCGATGAGGCGTCCTGACGCTGCAACGACTGTTAACATCCGTGTCCTGGCCGAGTGGATCCGCCGTCGAGGCCGGTGAACGTGCGGATTCAATTCGCAGCACTCGCAGGCATCGCAGATTGCCGATGGCCATTTGGAACCCACGCCAGGTCGCCACTCAAAACGTAGATAGCCAGCGCCGCAGCCATAAAGAATCGCTCCTACCCAGAAGCGCCAGTCACGATGCATCCGTCGTCCAATAAGGACCGGGATCGGGTTCACCGCTGTCGCCACTGTTTCCTTCATGGTTGTGCTTGCTTCCGGTCATCTCTTCTCCATCGCTGGAGAGTATTCGCCGCGGCGCGCGGCCTGATTGCAGCGTGCGCGATGATACAAAGCCTGCTGCGCCGCCAGTACGTTGGCCTCCTGGCCCTTCCAAAGCTCCAAGGCCGGCTGCTGGATGGCGCGGGCAAACGAGAATGCCAACGCCCAGGGCAACCGCGACTTGAATCTCACATTCATCGCATTCAAACGGGCCGACGCCAGTTCCGCGGATTGGCCGCCTGACAAGAACGCAATCGCCGGCACAGCAGCGGGAACGGCACGCAAGAAGCAGTTCACCGTGGCATCGGCTACCTCGTCCAATGTCGGTTGAATTGCGCAGGCCGTTCCGGGAAGCACCATGTTTGGCTTCAGAACCATTGCCTTCCAGCATGACTCGTTGCGCAAACAATTCGCTGAACACCGTTCGCAGCACTTCGTCCGTAACTTCGCAACACTGCTCCAGCGTATGGTCACCATCCATGATGACCTCAGGTTCGACAACAGGGACGAGACCTGCCTCCTGGCACAGCGCCGCATAGCGAGCCAGAGCATGGGCATTGGCTTCAATGCAGCCCCAACTCGGGATCCCATCGCCGATCGCAATCACTGCGCGCCATTTGGCAAAGCGCGCGCCCATTTGAAAATATTCCTGCAAGGCGATCGCGCAATCCGTCCAGGCCTTCTGTGACCTTTTCACCGGGATGGCCGGCCAGTTCCTTGGCGCCTGTGTCCACTTTGATTCCGGGAATGATACCCGCCTCAATGAGGACTTTGACAAAGGGAGTGCCGTCGCTCTTCTGCTGACGGATCGTTTCGTCGTAGAGGATTGCGCCGCCGATCGACTCACCGAGCCCTGGGGTGGTCACAATCAATTCGCGATAAGCTCGTCGAGCTTCGACGGTCTGCGGAATTCCAAGCTTTGCGAATCGCTTGTTGCAGGTCCGTTGCTCTCATCCATCGCAAGCAGGCCCTTGTCATCGGCGAAGAGCAACTTTGCGGTGTCTTTCAGCAATTGCGAATTCATTTGGGCCTGCTCGTTTCCTGTTCCAGTCGTGGTTAGCTGAGTCTGTCCGCTCAAGGGCATTTCAGCTTGTAAAGCTATTGAGCCGGAGTTGCCAGCAACTGCTTGAGCGCGTTGATTGCTTTCTGCGCTTCCGCAAGTTGGGCCACGGCTTGATCCCGCGTCGCCTTCGACAGCGGCGCCTGCACTCCTGCCTGTTGTGCGGCCAATGCACCCGATTGCCCCGGCGCTGTTCCAAACAAGGAGGCTGAGCGCTTCGTCAAGCGTCGGCTCCATGACGACCTTATCTCCCGTTGCGACGATCACGCGTTTCAGTTGAGGGAAGTTCGTGCCCTCCGCCTTCAGATAGAGCGGAACCACATAGAGAAAAGAGTTCTCGATCGGAATCACGATAAGCTTTCCGCGAATGACTCCCGACCCTTTCTGATCCCAGAGCGTCAGTTGTTGCGAGATGGTCGTACTCTGGTCGATCATGGCGCTGATCTGGTTCGGTCCAAAGATCAGCTTGTCTTTCGGAAGCTCGTAGAACAGCATCTTTCCGTAGTCGGGGAAATCGCATCTGGCGGCCAGCCACGCGATCATATTGTCTCTCTTCTGTGGCGTGAAAGGGGTCATCATGAGGTACTCAAGATGTTGGCTCCCGGGAAGCTTCATGAGTATGTAGTACGGCTCCATTGCGGCCACTGCGCCGTTGTACTTTTCCTGAGGGGCAACCCAGAGATCCTCCCGGTTGTAGAAGACCTGCGGATCGGTCATATGGAAGGTCTCATATTCGGCCGCCTGGATCCCGAACATATCTTCCGGGTAACGCAGATGAGCCTTCAAGTCCGCTGGAAGCTCGCTCAGATCCTTGAACACGCCGGGAAATGCGCGCCGGTATACATCGCGAGCAGGGGATCGTTCGGGTCCATGATGTAGAACGACACCGTGCCGTTATACATATCCACAACGACCTTTACGGAGTTGCGGATGTAGTTCATCCCCTGGGCCGGACCGCTTGTCTGCACGTTTGAATAGGGGTAGTGATCCGAGACCGTATACGCGTCCTGAATCCAATACTGCTTCCCTTCGCTCAATACTGCATACGGAACCTGGTCCAGAAGCAGGAAAGGCGCGACCTGGGAAACGCGCTCTTGCACGCTCCTCCAGATCTGAATTCTGCTTTGCGGCTTCAGATAGCCGGTGAGCAGAATATTGATGTCCTTCTGTGTCCAGGCAAACAGCAGCCTCTTCCAAATGCTGTCGAGGGGAATTCCGCCCGTGCCCTGGTAGCTCGTATAGACGTTCTCATTGCCCTTGGGATAGTCAAACTCTTTAATTCCGGTGTCGACAATCTTGTAGCCCGGCGCCACATTTCCGTAGTAGATGTCAGGCTGGGTGATTTTCAGGCCGTATTGCGATTCGGCGGGAATATTTTCAAGAAGATATTGCGGAAGGCCTCCCCCGGTCGAACTTCGACACAAAGTTCATCACCAGCCCTTCGCCATGCGTGAACTCAAGGTTCTCGTTTACCCAGGTCTGCGCCTGTGCGGGCAGTTGCGATGCGAGTTCTCGCGGTGAAAGCATCACCTGATGGAAGCCATCCGCCAGATGGTATCGATCGACATTCACGTTATAAAACTCGTAGTAAAGCCGAATCGCCTGGGTCTGCTGATACGTCTGAAGCAACGGCCGCGAATCCCAGAGGCGAATGTTCTGGATCGTATCCTGATTCCTTGCGATCACGTCGGGAGTCAGATCCGCGAGAGCCGGATAAGCGGTTTCCTGAATACCGTCCAGCTTATAAGCCTTGCGCGTGAAGTCGATGTAATGGTTCAGATAGGGTGTCTCAAGGCTTAGCTCATTGGGTTTTACCACGAATGCTTGAAAGAGGAATGGCAACGCCAGCACCGCAACCACATACAGCGCTGCGTAAGTCACAATGCCGGCGACAATGTGCTTCGTGCGCGTGCGGAAGAAGCCAATCGCCAGGAGCACACATGCCAGCGCCGAGGCGCCGGTCATCACCCAGAGGGCGGCTCTTGTGACGTGCGCCGCCGCATAGCCGGCTCCGTGGACGACGCCGAGGGTCGAATAGACCAGCTCGTAGTGATCCAGGATGAAGCCCCATCCGAAATTGGCCACCAGAATGAAGAGAAGCACGATAAAGTGCTGAGCGATGCCATCGCGCAGCGTAATTTTTCCGGTGGACTTGGACTGCCGCATTCCGAACATCGCACAAAAGCTGAGGATCGCGAGGGCCCCGATCGTTAGAACAGTAATGCTTCCCTGCAGCATTTCATAGAACGGAAGGCGGAAAACATAGAACCCCAGGTCGACGCCAAAGAGCGGGTCCGCAATTCCGAACGATCCGCCGTAGCGAAAGCGGAGATAGGTGTCCCATTGGCCGGAAAGCCAAGCGCAAAGATCAGCGAGAGAACCACAATTGCCGACATCGATCGCAAATACAAACAGCTTCGGGCTGAGATCGATGTTGATTGTCCTGCTAGCGTCTGCGGGGTGCTTGAAGGCCTTGCTGAAGAAGCTTTCTCCGTCCGACCACGTCGATGTTCCTCGCTGCGAAGCGGAGATTAATCCACAGATAGAAGATTGAAACGATCAAAGCGACGCCAAAGATTCCCCACTTGACAGAGAGAAGGGTCCAGAAGATGCCGGCGTAGTCGAGTTGCCGCATCCAGAGCCACTTTTGCACTAGACCCAGAACCACCGACAGGACGACGCCAATTGCAACCAAGGCAAAGAAACCCCACCTCAGCAGAATGCTGATTGCGGGCGGAAGAAGCCGTCGCTGTTGGGTCGACGGGTTGATTTGCTTGGGGCGTGATCTTTTCAACAGCTGTTGCATTCATGATCTATCCCTCTGCCGATCCGGAACTGGTCGATTCGGACGCGGCCCGCAAATGCGCGGCCGGCACAAGTACTATCCAAGACTGGGCGACGAAGAGTCTGGTCAATTTTGAACAGAATCCGATCCAGTTTGTTGTCTAAGATTCAACGGTAATGAGATCGGATCTGGATGAAGACGGCCTTGTTTTCTGGCTCTTGACCGGCAATTGAGGTGCTCGCGATCGGTTCTCGGTCTCCAAGTCACCTCTTCTGGATGCCGCTCCACGTTCATATGCGCTGCATCCCATTCGCAATCACGCCGAGGAGTTCTTGCAGGCAAATTGAGAATCGGTCTAGCTCAAGCTCGATCCCTACAGCGAAAGAGGAGGAATTTATGCTGAAACGCGTTCTGATCTTCTCAACACTTGTTCTGTTTGCGGCTCAAATCGCGGTCGCATCCGACCGTGACGACGATACCACCCGAACCCGCAGGGCTGCCCAGGTCTTTAAGGAGATTATGGATACGCCAGATCAGGGCATCCCGCATGACCTGCTGCAATCGGCGAAGTGTATTGCCATCATTCCTGGAGATGTAAAGTTTGCCTTCATCTTTGGAGGTAACTATGGTCGCGGAGTGGCAACCTGTCGCACCTCGAACGGCTGGAGTGCGCCCATGTTCATTGCTATCGACGGGGGGAGCGTGGGATACCAGATCGGGGGATCTTCAACGGACTTCATTATGCTCTTTATGAACGAGCACGCATTGCAAAGCCTGCTCAGCGACAAGTTCAAACTGGGCGCCGACGCTTCCGTGGCGGCAGGGCCTGTCGGGCGGAAGGCCGCGGCCTCAACGGACCTGAAGCTGAACGCCGAGATTCTGTCCTATTCGCGCAGCAAGGGCGTCTTTGCCGGGGTCAGCCTTGACGGCGCCGTCGTTCAGGCCGACAAGAGCGGGGATCAAGCGTTGTATGGAGATAACGTGGACAGGCACAACATCCTCGACGGCAAAGTTCCAGTTCCGGATTCTGCTAGGCGCCTGATTCGCGAACTCGGCGAGTACAGCAGCTAGAACAAGCGGCATCCGAGTTGGGGCTTGGCGTGGATCGCCGTGGCTGGCACCGCATCGGCCGTCGCCGCTATACAGGCGCGGCCAAGCTTATCTTGTAGGTCGCAGGTTGCGCTGCGGCCGAAAACCGCATAACCGTTTGTTTCACAAAATGCCTCGTGGCAGCGCTCAATGGGTTGAGCATGCGGCGACTTATCGCCTCTGCAGGGTAGGTGCCTCATTTTGACCATCTTTCAATGATTATGTTGTTCGATGATCGAGACTGATGGAAACTTAGCGGCTGAATCACCATTGTCGGCATGAAGGTGGTCGCCGGCTTTGTTTCAATTGGAGTTCTGCTCGATGCACAAGAAACCGTTCCGCAACGCGTGGCCGCGAGCAACCTGCGCACACCTCTGCGATGCAACGGGGCTCGACACAAGGTGAAACCGCGGCAGTTCCAGATCCGCATCCTACTGGCGCTTGTGGTGGCACTCTGCGGGGTGCCCGCTAACGCATATTCTCTCCTTACCCACGAAGAGCTCATCGATCTCAACTGGCAGTATTCTATTGTTCCTCTTTTGCTCAGCCGCTATCCCACCCTGACGCTGGCGCAACTCGACGAGGCGCGGGCTTATGCCTACGGCGGCTGTGTGATCCAGGACATGGGTTACTATCCGTTTGGCGACAAATCTTTCTCAAACCTGACCCACTACGTGCGCTCGGGCGACTTGGTCGTCAATCTCTTTCGCAATGCGCACAGCGCCGATGAGCTCGCCTTCGCCGTCGGCGCGCTGTCTCACTACGTGGGCGACTCCATCGGGCACTCCGAAGCGACAAATCTTTCCGTTCCCGTTGAGTTTCCCAGGCTGCGTGAGAAATACGGTCACGAGGTGAGCTACGCCGAGGGCGAGCATCAGCATGTACAAACCGAGTTCGCCTTTGACATTGACGAGATCGCGCATCACCGCATGGCGCCGGTCCGCTTCCTTCGTCACATCGGCCTCAAGGTGCCGGTGAAGCAGCTTGCGCTTGCTTATTACCAGACCTACGGACTGAGCAACGAGTTCTCACCCAGGCGCCAGCGCTTCAATGTTCGTGAATACCGTTTCATGGTGCATACCTTCTTCCCGCGCGTGGCGTACGCCATCACGCTCCTACGTCACCACCACGAGCCGGCAGAGCCGGAAACGCCGGATGCGGCGAAGATCGACAAGGAAGTGGCTGTGGTGGCCGCGGAAAACGACTGGCAGAAGTATGGCCGCCATGCGGGGATCGGAACCTACATGCTGGCCGGCGTTCTGTTTATCCTGCCCAAGTTCGGCCCACTGAAGCTGATCGACGTGAAAGGCCCAACCCCGGCAACAGAGGCCGCATACCTGCAAAGCGTGGTGGTATCAACGACGATCATGCACCAGATGCTCGCGCGGTTTACGCCTCCAGCCGCTACGCCTCAGTCCTCCGCGCCAGCTGGCCGACCAGTTTCCATGAGTCCATCTTCGAAGCCTATTCCGGCATTCATGATCGCCACCCCCTACACGCTGCTTCGATCCACCGACCTTCGTCATCCGCTGCCCAATCGCGATCTCGACACAGGTCGAGTGGTCGAACCTGGCGGCTATTCGCTCACCGACCGAACGTATGCCAATCTTCTCCACCGCCTCACGCGCCAGCCCGCGCGGCCCATCCCACCCGGCATCAAGCAGGACATCCAGGCCTACTATGCAGACCCGAACGCGCCCATCACGACAAAGCAGAACCCGGCGAAGTGGGCCCAGGTTCAGGCCGATCTCGCCACCCTCGCCGCCATGCCCACTAGCACGGAGCCGCAGCCCTATCCCACCTATGGCGATGACATAGCCGCGAGCGCGGAGTAGGCACTAAGTGCGCCCCAGGCCCCCGCAGACAGGTCTTCGCCCGTGGGGCGAAGGTCTCGACTCTGCTACCTGGGATTGCACGAACCTCACCGCCGACTCTTGCGCGTGAAGAGTGAAGGAGCCAGGTTGGGGACGTAGGGAGATATAGAGTTTCGTTCCAATTACTTTCCAACCCGCTGACTCGTTCAGGTCAAACCGAAAGGTCATTTTCATGGCGTCTTTGCCTATATTGGTTTTGAATAGCGGTTCTTCTTCTATCAAGTTCTCGGTGTATGGGACCGGCGACGGCGAACCGCAGAAACTCCACGAGGGCGCGGCCGACGGCATCGCTACCGATCAGGGCGAGTTCTGGATCAAGGATGCCAAAGGCAAGAAAGTGGTCGATGAGACTCCAGCCCTGCCTACCCGGGCTGTTGCCTTCAAACAAGTGGCTGACGCGCTGCATTCCAAGGACTTCCCAGCCCCGGCGGCGATCGGTCACCGTATGGTTTCCGGTGGCCCGACGGTGCAGGACAACCAGCGAATCACCCCTGCCCTGATCGAAGAGATGGAACGCTACACAGCCTTCGCACCTCTGCACACACCCATTGCCATCTACATCATGCGCGAAGCCATTCGCCTGTTTCCGGGTATTCCCAACTTTATCTGCCTGGACACCTACTTTCATCGACACATGCCCGAAGTCGTCACCCGCTTGCCGATTCCGGAGGAATATGCCGCGATGGGCGTACGCCGCTACGGCGCGCATGGCCTTTCCTATGAATCGATCGTTTATCAACTGGAGCCGGATGTGCCGCAGAAGCTCATCGTCGCGCACCTTGGAAATGGAGCGTCCATCGCGGCCATCCGGAACGGACAGGGCCTCGATACCTCGATGGGCCTCACGCCGCTTGGCGGCATCATAAGCAGCACACGGACTGGCGACATCGATCCCGGTGTTTTGTTGTTCATCCTGCGCAAGATTGCGGAGACGGCCAGAAACGCCACCGAGGCCGCCGACCTGTTGGAGGTGGTAGTCAGCAAGAAAGCTGGCCTCTTGGGCGTGAGTGAACTCTCCAGCGACATGCGCGACCTGCGCGACGCCATCGCGCATGGCAACGCGAAGGCGCGGCTTGCTGTAGAGAAGTTTACTTGGACGATTGCCAAGTGGATCGGAGGCTATGTGGCCGAGTTAGGCGGGCTGGACATGCTGGCCTTTACTGGCGGCATCGGAGTAAACGACATCGCCTCCCGCTCTGAAATCTGTGCGGGATTGGGCATGCTGGGGATCGTACTTGACGCCACGCGCAACAACATCCAAGGTGCGGGAGTGATTTCGGCAAAAAGCTCGCCAGTCACTGTGCGCGTCATTCCCCCGGCGGAAGATCTGATGATCGTCCGTCATGTAGTCCGGCTGCTGGGCAGTTAGCCGCTACCGCTTTTTCGTGTCGCGACCACCCCTGCAACACGATCATGCAAGCTGGACGCAATAACCTGTGCATTGAGAACATGAGCCGGGTCACTCTTTCAAGCTCTTGAGCATCAAGAGGCAGTCACGTGAGTCGTGCACCCTGTCCGGCCTAAGCTCCTGCGGGTGAACTTGGCGATTCGGACGTGCCTTGCAAGACCAAGTTCCTGGAGAAGCGTCCTGCCAGTTGCGTGTGAGCGTGAATCCTTGCCCTTTACTGCCCGCCACACTCTATCCCAATTTGCTCAATTTTGCCCCTGCAAGGCGCCTCGCAGCCTTCGATTGAGTTCGTGCAGTGGCCGAAGAAGAATGTCTCTCCGAATTACGCTCGGAGAATCGATCAAGCAGGACCGCATTCAACAGCGACTTGTGAACCTTGATGCGCCCGTTGTATTCGATAAACCCGAGCTTGCGAAAGCGGTTCATAAAGAAGCTGACGCGGGAGCGAGTGGTGCCGATCATCTCCGCCAGGGTCTCCTGCGAGATCTTGGGAATGTATTGTTCCGGCTCGCCCGGCTTGCCGAATTCCGCCATCAACAGCAGAATCCTCGCCAGGCGCTTTTCACTGGAGTTGAAAAGCTGATCGACCAGGTCGGCCTGGATGCGCATGCTGCGCTCCAGCAGGAACTTCAAGAAGAGGTCTGAGAAGCTATGCTCCTCATGCATCACACGGATCATCTCTTCCCGGCTGATTTTGAGAGCGGTGCAGGCGGTAATGGCAGTGGCCGTGGACAAACGCAATCCCAGGCATCGCCGCAAGCGCCTCTTCTCCCACAAAGTCGCCTGCGGAGAGCAGCGTGATGGTAGCTTCCTTCCCGGCTGTGGAAACAACTGTGACTTTTGCGCGGCCTTTCTGAAGATAAAAAACCGAGTCTGCGGGATCTCCCTGCGAAAAGAAGGCCTCCTTCGGCGCCAATTGGATGATTCTTCGCCCCAGGCCGGCGCTGGCCAGAAAGGCGGCGGTATCGAATCCGGGCTTTTCAAGTTCAACCATTGAAGGGCCTCCTTCCGATTGCGGCCCTTGCAGGATGACCACTGGAGGGGTGCGCGCCGACATTGCCACGTAGCTGACCAAAGCAGGTGCGCGATATGTAAAGAATCATCTGCTGCAGTGCGGATGCCGATCGTCTTCCTTCGCCAAGCATCCGTTGCATCCTCTGCCGCTCCACACTTCAATCCAACCTCGCCATAGAATTACTCCGGCGGGGCGAACTGTTCAATTTTGCTCACCATTCCAGGAAGTATTTCGAGTATCTTGGATCGCGTGACGCCAAGATGGAGTCTGATGAAGCGCGCCGGGAATCTCGCTGCACAGAGCAATCAGCTTGAGAGTATCATAGCGACAAATGCTTCACGCTCAAGGCGAGGCGTAGCGTGTTAAGGAAAGAACGGAACCGATGCTTCCTCCAGATAAGACGCGTGATTTGGCCCGCAGCCTCGTTGCTAGCGAGGCCGATGCAAGCTACGACCTCCCTGCATACCGAACCTGCAACTGTGCGCGTCTATGAGAGGCTGCGCCGGCAACTCGGCGCACCCGTGGGAGTTGACGGTTTTCAGGCGCTCGCTTCCCGTGCCTTGGCTCTTGCCAAGTCGGAATCTCCCCGGCTCAGCGCGGTGCAGGTAACGGCGAATGGAGGCTTGCGCGGTCTCGGCGAAGTTGAATCCCAGACGGACGCGGATGAGGATGGCGAGGCCGGAATCATTCTGATTGCGCAATTGCTCGGGCTGTTTCTTACCTTCCTTGGCGAGGCAACAACACTGCGTTTGATAGAAGATTTGCGCCTTCAGGTGGACATCAGGACAGAGTCGGCCATGACCACAGCGGACACGACAGCCTCAGCGGCCGATGGACCGGTAATGGCTGCGGCTTTCGAGGATCTTCTGCTGGAAATTGATCGGCTGAGGAGTGTGAGCGAGCATATTGAAACCCTGGCGGACAAACATCCCGGCATGGAAGATGGACTTGTGAGTGTTGCGGGAAACATTCGTAGTATTGCCACGGTTTTGGACGTTTTCACACTGATCCGAAGCAAGGCTGGCGGCCCGCAAGAAGAGGCACCTAACCCAGAAACGAATCGCTATATGAATTGAGTTCCGCCGGCGCTCCGATCCAGCGCGGCTCTGGATGTCGAACATCCCAACCGCGGAGGCGCTTCAAGAAGAGACGGAATCGCCGCCACTGGCCCCAACGAAGCGTGCAACGGCTATCGAAATCTGCTGCATGGAACAATGCACGGTTGAACATGACGACTCCCCAGAAATGCGAGATTTGGCCCATCGTCTTCTTGCTTACGAAGCCGTTGCGGGCAAGACTTCCGAGCCTATCGGAGTCCGCGACCCTTCGCGTCTATGAGAAGCTGCGCCAGAGTCTCGGTGAGTTTGCTGGAGTTGCCGGTTTTCAGTCGCTCGCTTCTCGCGCTTTGATGTTGGCCAGAACAGAAGCTCCCAGCCTTAGCGCGGTGCGGGTTGCCGCGGACGGATCGTTACAGGGCCTGGGCGAATTCGAACATCAAATCGGACATTGACAAGGATCGGGCTCGCGAGTCCCCGGCTGGCGATGGAGGAGTCATCCTCATCGCCCGCTTACTCGGCCTGCTCCTTATCTTCCTTGGCGAAGCTTTAACGCTAAGCCTGTTGCGCGTTACGTGGCCAGAGGCGGCCTTCGACGATAGCAATTCGGAGAACGGGAGAAAAGCGTGAACACCCAAGACAAAGTAAAGATCAACAAACTTCCCACCGGTGTTCCGGGTCTTGACGAGATAGTGGGCGGCGGGCTTCCCGAATTCTCGTTCAACATCATCGCAGGCGCCCCCGGAAGCGGCAAGACGACGCTGGCTCATCAGTTCGTGTTTGCCAATGCGAGCGCGGAACGTCCTGCACTCTACTTCACTGTTCTCGGCGAATCGGCCATAAAAATGTTGCGCTACCAGCAACAGTACACATTCTTCGACCCGGCCAAGCTGCCAGACTCCATCCGCTTTATCAACCTGAGCCAGGTCGTCCTGGAAAAAGACTTGGGTGCGGTCTTGGAGGAAATCACCAAAGAAGTCGAAAAAGCCAACCCTGCCGTCGTGGTTGTGGACTCCTTCCGTACCATGGTGCGCAAGCCGCAAAGTGATATGGACCTGCAAGCGTTCATTCAGCGGTTGGCGTTGTTTCTGGCCAGCTGGCAGGCGACAACTTTCCTGATTGGCGAGTATGCGGAGGAAGAGTTACGTGATAATCCAATATTTACCGTCGCCGATGGCCTGTTCTGGTTGCGCCAAACGGCGGAGCGGAATTCCATTGTGCGGAAGTTGCAGATTATAAAACTGCGCGGTCAGGATTCCGTACCGGGGTTGCACACCTTTCGTATTACCAACGCCGGAGTGCAGGCCTTCTCGCGCACGTTTGGCTTGACCGCGCGCAAGAGAAATCCCCCGGGTGATCGACGCCTTTCCTTCGGCGTTCCGGAGCTGGATAAGATGCTGGATGGTGGCGTGCGCGAAGGCGATAGCGTCCTCGTGGCAGGGTCTTCGGGAACCGGGAAATCCGTACTCGCAACCCAATTCATTGCGGAAGGCATACGCCACGGGGAACCGGGAATTGTGGCGGTCTTTGAAGAACGCCCGGAAGCGTATGCGGAACGGGCCACCAGCTTAGGTTTGGATCTGAAAACACCGCAGGAAGACGGGAAACTCACAATTCTTTATCTCCGACCTCTCGATCTGTCGGTGGATGAGACCATGCAGTCGATTCTCGACGCGGTGGAAAAGATCGGCGCCAAGCGCCTGGTGATCGACTCCCTTGCCGGCTTTGAGATGGCCCTGTCGCCCGGCTTCCGCGCAGACTTTCGCGAATCGCTCTACCGCATGATCTTCGCTCTGACAGGAATCGGCGTCACGATTCTCAGCACGGTTGAGGTGGATGAGTCTTTCACAGAATTTCCGTTTAGCACCTACTCCATTTCTTTCCTTTGCGATGACATCATCCGGCTGCGGTATGTATCCATCGATGGCCAGCTTCGCAAGATCATGGTGGTGATCAAGATGCGAGGCGGAAATCATGCCAAGGAAATTCGCGAGTATGAAATCACTTCGAAGGGAGTTGTTATTCTCGGCAACCGCCTGACAGAGTATCAGGGACTCATCAGTGGAATTCCAGTACATACGGACCGATCCGACTTGAAGGAAGAGCCGTCACAGGAGCCGGGGATGGGGAAGAGACGCTGAGAAAACACCTGATGCCGCTTCGCTCGACTGCGTGTCCGGGAGTGGTGTCCGGTCAGCTCCGGATGACCCAAATCTCTTCCACAAATCGAACACGCCGGCGACCGGTGTAATGAGGACGTGGATTTCAGGCCGCATTTGCCGCCCGCATTTCCATTCGTTCTGAGCTTCGAAGCTAGCAAATTGGATTGAGAGTGTCACGTTGGGGACAGATATCCGCGTTCGTCTTGTTCAAGATTCTGGTGCCTTATCCGGCAGGTCTTCGAATCCAATATCTTGCACCGTAATTGAATCAACGCAAAGGGGACAGCACAATGAAGTCAGGTACCGAGAACGAGGTTGCAGGCATGGTCCACGAAGTGAAGGGCGTGATCAAGGAGAAAGTGGGCCAAGTAACGAACGATCCCAACCTGGAAGGCGAAGGTACCGGCGAGAAAATTGCCGGGAAGATCCAGAATGCAGTTGGCCACGTGCAAAAAGTCATTGAAAAACCTTGAGTCCAGTCTCTTGCAGGCCAATGAAGCTCAGTGGGGGCAGTCAATCTGAAGAGATCGGTCATTAGAGAATCCATGACTTCGCTGCTTCTGTTCATGATGATGGCTTCATCGTGAACAAATGGAAGCGCCTTGAATTGCCAACCGAGCCGAGGGCGGCAACGCGAGTTCTTGCGGCCGATTAAAAGTTCTATCGGCACCTAACTCGCCATTGTTCCCGTTCAGGGCTAGGACGCACCAGGGACCTCGTCATTTCTAAATCACACCGGCTATAAAGTTGACTTCGGACCGATGGAGGGTTTCCGCCTTTGCGCCGCACTCTGCAAGTAAGACGGGGGACATGGTAAGCACCGGACAGTGCGCAAAGGCCAGCACTTTGTATACAGTGCCGGCGCGCGTGATTGCGGCAAAGTGGGACGCGCCATGAGCGCCCAGCACGATGAGGCTGGCCTGCTGGGCTCTGCCTTGATAAAGCAGTTCCTCTGTCGGATCCCCGAGGGCCACTCTTGTTCGTACGCTGACTTTGTGTTTCAACTTGACTGGAACCAGAGCGGGCAACTCGGCTTCAATTTCGTGGATGGTGCGGTCGCCGAGGACCTCGGTGCGCTTCTGGGGCGGAATGACCTGCTGCAGGATCAGGCTGGCCTTATGCTTGGCGGCGAGTTCCGCGCCAAAGTTTGCCACCACTCTGCTGGCCTCTGGCTCGCTGACGTCACAGAGGATATTACGGGTGACAGGGTTGTGATATGTACCCTCGACCACGTTGGGGCCAACAATGCACACAGGGACGGCGGCTGCGCGGAGCACTGCCTCGGTTACTGAGCCCACCAGCAACTTTCCGACCGGGCCTGGAGAATGAGCGCCCATCACAACACGGTCGATCTTCCGCTCGCGCAAGAAAGTGAGGATCTGGTCGGCGGGCAAACCGGGCCGGACCACGATCGTGCAGGGGATGCGAAGATCTCTGGCGCGCTGGGCTAGAGGTTCAAGGCGGAGCTTCTCAAAACTGCCAGCGGCATAGTCATAGCCGCAGAGCGCCGAATCCTCTGATGCGGCCACATCTGAACCGCCAAATGCATGAAAAATAATGAGGTCCGCCCCAAGCCCAGCGGCCTCTGCTAAAGCAAAGGAAAAGGCTTTCTCCTCAGGAACCAACTCGGACGCGAAGAGGATGGTGGAGGGACTGCTCCAACCTGGCTTAAGGGCGGCGGTCATGAAACCACCTCAACTGGAGGAAATCAGACTACCCCGACCTCTTACCGGTTTCTGAGCAATTCTGCATACCCTTTTTGACATCGCAACCGGAAAATGGCTCAGGATGCCACGCCAAGGGCAGCTACCGGGCCGCCCGCGATTACATCCCCTGAAGCCAGGATTCTTTCCCACTGAGTTCGTCGGGAACGCAGAAATCGAACTGCCTTGAGGTCACGGTGCGTGCTTCAACTCTCCACCGCCTGATCGCGAAAAACCGGCAACTACTGCTTCGGTGGCGACAGGATTCTTTCTTTGATTCATCTTTACAAAGAGAATACTTCCATCAGAGTGATCGTTCTGGCCAGTGGGCGGCACTGGTACTTGTCCCCAGAGAGCTTCCTGGGAAGGCCAAATGATCTAGTGGGCAAACAGCCACCGATGAGAGCGCGCTGACTTTGATCCCGACTCCAAAATGTTTGACTGCTCCTTATAAGGATAGGTGATGGGCTTCTCTGCTTCTCCTAACCGCCTATGTCGCCCGATAAACGCAACGATTCCTGGATTTCTTTAGACCGTGGCTGGCTGAATCCGGGGAGACTTCCCTATTTCACATTTGCATCCCGCAGGAGCTTGGCCCGCCGTTCTTCGTATTCCTCGCTTGTGATCTCTCCGGCGGCATATCTCCTTTTCAGGACTTCCAGGGGCGATTGCATTTGCCGGTAAGTGGATCGGCGCATCGGCATCATGAATGACAAGAAGATCATCCAAAAGAATATCCAGACAATCCACCAGATCCAGTGCATTCCACCAAAATAGTAGTACATCGCTTAACTCCCATAGTGTGCGGTCAATCGTGCTCTCCTGGTGCCGGTCGGTTAGGAAATGACTTGGTCGGATAGCGCGAGCTTGATGCCAAGACCTCTACGACTTGCCTTCCAACTGACGGACCGGTAATAGGTTCGCAGCGGCGCGACACTGAGTGAGATCAATCTACGGCTGGCAAACATGAGTTGGCTGTACACAATTGACCATGGTTCGTGAGTAGTGTGCGGCGAATTCTAAAGCTCATTGTGGCTGTGCGATTCTCTTCTCGAGCTTCCCTTTATCCTCCGTCAGCATCGTCGCTTTGGACGCAATGAAGCAGCCTGGCGGATATGTATAAGTTTGCTCAGAGTATTCACATGCAACGTGGAAGACTGCATATGCAGCAGACAGAACGTTTCCTCGAAGAGGTGAACACAATGTCCCAGAGCAAATATGACACCGCGGCGGACCTGCATATCTACGCAGCCCACGCCCACACTGCCGCCGCAGCCGCGCACCGCCGTGGCGATCACGAAGCCGCGGAAGAGCTGAGCTCAAGGGCTCAGGACTACTCAATGGCGGCTTCTGAGAAAACATTTGAGCTCGCGAAGCAAATCCACGTCCCTATGAGGGCTTAGATTGTTTTCAATCACAACCTGACGATCATGGGAGACATGTGGAATGGCCGCTCCAAATACTACTTTGAATTCGCAATCAAACCGTCTCATCCATCCCGAAGCACGGCATAAGATATTCGGAGCCGATTCAGCATCCTCCCTTCAACTGGCGCCTCGTCCGCAACGCCCGGTCAGGATAGCGGTGATTGGGAATCACCTTCCGAGGCAGTGTGGGATTGCAACCTTCACCACAGATCTGTGTGACGCGATCGCTGCCGAATACGGAGCTGCCCAACTATCGGTGGTAGCAATCAACGACGGGCAATCATCCTACCTGTACCCCGAGCGGGTGCGATTTGAGATCAGCGAAGGCGATCTCGCGTCCTACAGAGCGGCCGCCGAGTTCTTGAATGCAGAAAATGTCGATCTGGTGTGTTTACAGCATGAATACGGAATTTTCGGAGGCAAATCCGGGAACTACATTATCGAGTTGCTGAAGCATCTTAAGATGCCGGTCATCACAACTCTGCATACGGTGCTTCGCGAACCGAATCTGGACCAACGGGTTGTAATGCACAAGATTGCCGCACGCTCCGAGCGACTCATCGTCATGAGCCAATACTCCTCGCGTATTCTGCAGGAGGTCTTCAGGGTCCCGGCCGGGAAGATCGACCTGATTCCTCATGGCATCCCCGACCTGCCTTTTGAGCAACCGGACCTCTATAAGAATCGCTTCTCTTGCCAGGGCAAGAGCGTCCTTCTCACGTTTGGGCTGCTTTCGCCTAACAAAGGGTTCGAAAGCGTGATCCAAGCCATGCCGCGCATCCTCGCCAGTCACAGCAATGCAGTCTACATGATTGCGGGCGCCACTCACCCGCACGTCCGCGCCCGTGAAGGGGATCGCTACAGGCTCGAGTTACAGGCCTTGGCGAAGAAGCTTGGAGTGGAACGAGCAGGTCCTGTTCGTCAATCGGTTTGTCGCTCCCGAAGAGATGGCTGCGCTGGTCGGCTCGGCCGACATTTACATCACGCCCTATTGCCACGAAGCGCAGGCGGTATCGGGAACCCTGGCATATGCCATGGGCGCCGGGAAGGCCATCATCTCCACTCCATACTGGCACGCCGCGGAAGTGCTGGACCATGGACGCGGAATGCTGGTGCCGTTTGAAAGCCCGGCGGCCATCGCAAAAGCGACAATCGCGCTGCTGGACGATGACAAGGCACGCCAGGCAATGCGCGAACGCGCCTACCTTTATTCTCGGCCTATGATCTGGAAGCGGGTTGCCCAGTCCTATATGGCCGCCATGCTGCGAACTCGCGTCCACCCTACCGAGCAGGTTCAAATTGGGCGTGCCATCCAGACAAATACATGGGAAGCCGAAAAGCGCGTTGTAAATGCCTGAGCGATCAAAGACCTATTTTCTTCGTTATTGCCGGAATTGTGAGCAATTCGGAACAGACATCCGCCCCCAACTTTAGAACACTGGTCCTGCAAGCGCCGCGGGATGCTCGTACAAAGGGCATTCTTCCGCTTCCTGGGCCCGTTCTTCGATTTGCAATGTGGCCTTGATTGTCGTGACGGGCGGTAAATCCTTTCTTGGCGTTCACGCGATCATTCCACTTTTAGCGTAGGCGGATACCCTTGCGCTACGCAGGGCCGAGCGCACATTCCAGAAAGAGGCGACCCTCATGGCTCACACCGAAATTCACGCACTCGGCTTGGCGCCGACATTCGATCTTGCTCACTTTCTTGCGTGCGCTGGAACGGGCAGAAGAATTGTCCACTGCGATCCAAAAGGCGCCTTGTTCTCCCAGGGCGACTCAGCCGATTCTGTTTTCTATCTCCAAAGCGGGCGGTTGAAAGTCACTGTCGTTTCGGCGAGCGGCAAGGAAGCTACGATTACGCTGCTTTCCGCCGGCGACTTTATCGGAGAGGATTCGCTTACCGGAACCGCTGGACACCGATCGGCCACTGTCACTGCAATCACGTCAGTCGAATGCGATGAAGATCACTCGAAGTGAGATGATCCGGGTGATGCACGACGAGCACGCATTCTCCGATCTGTTCTTGTCGCACCTCCTGGCTCGCAGCATCCGAACCCAAGCAGATCTTGTCGATCAGCTCTTCAACTCCAGCGAAAAGCGCCTGGCAAGGCTCCTCCTTCTGATGGCCGAATACGGCGAGCCTGGAGAACCGACAAAGTTCATTCCTCCCATCACGCAGGAGACCCTGGCAGAGATGGTCGGCACTACCCGCTCCCGCGTCAGCTTCTTCATGAACCGCTTTCGCAAACTCGGGTTCATTGACTACAACGGCCGCATCCAGGTTCACAAATCGCTTCTCAAAGCAGTCCTTCTCGATCGCCTTCCCGAGCACGGCGCTCAAGCACCTCGCCTTGCCCCCAAATCGGCAAGCTCTATCTGACCGCTCCATGCCGAAGCTTTGTGCTTGAGAGACTTGTCCTGAAGCCCTCCTGCGTCACCCGTCCCATTGCAATAAAAGCTGACCCATAATGAAGGAGCCATGCGGTCCAGATCGGTATCCTGCGTTATTTCAGGAATGAGTTTCTGAGGCCGACACGAATCAGTTCCGGCTGTTCGTTCGCAGCAAGAGCCAGAAGAATGAGCGCCGTGCCCACATACGCGAGTGGGTCGCGGGCCTGGCCAAAAGCGAATTCGGTTGCCTTCGTCTCCAGAGCAATCTCCTCCCTCAGCGACCAATCGGAAGCAACGCCTCAATACAAAACATCCAACAGCAGAAAGGAACAGATCCCACATGATTGCTCTGTATCTACAGAATACGGCTCGCAATTGAAGTCTTCATCGCCTGACCTTACTCCGACCCGGTGGGGATGGATGTACATTCTTGCTCGCTGAAAAGGTCCATGGCCGCCAAGCCTCTGCTGAAAGGGCAGACGACTGTGTAAAACGGTATGCTGCCCTCGGGAGGATATGCCACTTAATCTGCATCGCTCGCGCCGTGTGCGTTGCGGTACAAAAACCTCTGAATCAATCCGGGCAGGATGCTCGTCACAAACTCCGCCCCATTGGCATCGCGCCTGTTCCGTTGGATCCAGATAGGCTCGGGCGCTTCGCAAGATTGCCGATTTGCAAAGGGCAGACTCTCAATCGCCTTCATAAGGACAGCCACGCCGTTACCCTTCGCATAAAATGCATCGGCCGTCACGCCGCATGGGACCTGGTTTCCGGAAAACGCACCACTCATCGCTATCACACGGACAGCTGGGAATCGGCAGCGGACTACAGGTAGCAATTCAAAGCCAGACATGCCCGGCATGTTAAGGTCGGACAGCAGAATTTCTGGAATCTCCTGGTTAATCTCGGCCAGGGCGGCCAAGCCATCCGACGCACATCGGACGCGATGTCCGAGTACCCTGAGAACCTCTGCGAGGGAGGTTCGCACGGATTCCTCATCCTCGACGATCAAGATGGAAGCTTTGAGATCTGGCATGTCTCGCTCCGACAAACAAAGTTGATAATTATCGCCAGTATCTCAGTGCTTCATTTTCAATTCTGGTCAATTATGACCGGAATCCTGGTACTCTTGGCGAGCTTGGGCCGGCCGGCCCCTCGACGCATTCGGGAGGCCAGGCTCCACTGCGGTATCATCAGGCATTCGATCATGGATAACTACTTTCAGCAAAGAATTGTGTACTTGAATGCGGCCGTTGTATGCGATAAATCCCAGCTTGCAGAAACCGATTCATGAAGAAGCTCACGCGAGAACGCGTAGTCCCAGTCATTTCCGTAAGCGTCTCTTGACAGATTGATGGAATCTGCGTTTCCGGTTCGCCCGGCTCGCCATACCCTTGCGGTTGCCCACCGACGTTCGGTTACAGTGCGGGAAAGCGCGATAGCAACCACCGTTGGGACAACCGTTCCCTTAACTACTCGGACACAGTTGTCCTAGGGATCTGACTATCTAGCACGATTGACCTTAGTGCTTGCCCCCACCCACGTGGCCGCGCCCATCGCGAACTTCGTTTCCTTTGAAGTGGGCAACTTTATCAAGACGGTTTGAAGGCTCCGCTTTCTCCCCGCGCTGTGGCTTCGGTCCGCTATAACCGTGTTCCGGATGAAAGCGATTGTTGACGTGTCCCCGGAAGTTCTCAGGACCATGAAACCATGGACCAGCGCCGATGAAGACGCCACCTGTGAACCATTCCGGCCCGTAATAGCCGTAGGGGGCACAGTCATAAGGTGCAGCATCGTAGTAACCGTACGGACACTCGGGCGCGACTCCGATCTCGACGCTAATCTGGGCAGGTGATTTTGGAACGGTTGCGATCATAGCGCATCCAACAAAAGCTGCCAGGCAGCAAACTTAAATCCTTTCATATAAATCTCTCACGATCGAGGGACCTTTGTCGAGCGCCCCCAAGCTTTTCAGGGTAAGGACCTTGATCGCCGGTGTCTGAGCAGAAACGACCACTAGCACGGCATGGGCAATGCCGAGTTATCTCAGAAAGAGAAACAGGCGCTAAGCTGCTCTGCGCTTCCGTGTTTTGACCATCTCGCGAAACCACCACACAGAGATGACCACACAGAGAGATGGGTTCGCTTTCTGGCGAACCCTCTCCAGAGGCATTAAGGATAGGCAAGAGTGCGGGGGGTGGAATGTGCGGGGCTTGGGAGGGCTGCGGAGAAATGGTTACTGCGCGGAATTGCTTCAGGATGCCTCTTTGGTTGAACTGTACGAGAGTGCTCGCTCCTCTTTCTGTGCAATATCGCTCACATCCGTCTACTGAATTCAAGCCGTCTGGATGAAGGCACTCGAATCACAGCCGATTGATCTATGCGGGGCTGCTTCACCGGAACGAGGAAAGAAGGAGCTGCCGCAGGATCTACTCCTTTGGGCTGATTTCGGCTGATTGTTCCCACGAGCGGAGTGTCGGCGGTCAGTTGTGACCATACATCCGCATGATGCTGTTCTAAGATGATGCGTGCGGAAGACATCAGTCACTTCAAAGTGCCCCGATTTACCTGTAGGTCAAAGTTGCTCAAAGAATCGCGAAACCTCAGGTCACAATGGGTTTAAACAAGTTCTGGGCCGGTTTTGTTCTCATTTTATGCTTTGCAGTGCCTTATGCGGTATGGGGACGGGTTGTAGTGATCGTGCACCATCATCACCACCGCCCCAATCTTAATCAGTAGTCGGTCCAGGCTGAGAATCGGCAAGGCTGAAGAGCCCTCGGAGCAAAGGCAGATCACTATCACACTCAAGGACGAGAGAGGTTAATACGCAATGGAGCAATCAGTATTCGAACACGTGGGCCAACAGATTGACGATTCAACGCACAAGGCGACCCGGGCGGCATCTGCGGTTGCCGACGCGCTGGAAGACAGTGTCTTAGCTGCCAAGCGCGCGGCAAGAGATGGCACCGCCGCCGCCGCGGAACTTCTTTACAACACAAAGAGGCGCTTCGAGCGACACCCGCTTGAAACCGCCGCAATAGCATTTGCGGCCGGCATTGCGACTGGAACAGTGATCGGCTGGATGATGAAGCGGGGAAAGTCACAGAAACAAAGCGAATAACCTGGAATAGTAACCAGTAGCCTGGGTTGGGCTACGCCGTCATCCTGACGACGATTCCGGCAGGCTTCGTCGGCACCAGCTTCGTATCTCAGCTCGAAGTTTAGAGCGTGGTCCGGTAAGGGGCCTAAGAAGATGGGGACACCTGATTCGAATCACGCCCCCGAGAACGCTCTCGCGAAGGTGACCCCCGGCGCTTTCGGCAATACTGCGGCTCTTCCCGCACCGGATGAGTCTCAAATCCCCGCAAAGGCAAAAGAACATAACATTCGCGTCTCCCCTGCCGTCCTCGATGCGGCGGGGAAAGACGGCGATGCACTGCTTCGCTCCTTGCACACGGCTTCTGCGGGCCTCACACAAATCGAGGCTGACTCGCGAGCGCGCACTGCAGGCCCGAACGAGGTTGCGCAAGAGCGGCAGCGCGGCTGGTTCATCAGTCTCCTGATCATCCTTCGAAACCCGCTGGTCATTCTGCTGGCGGTTCTATCGTCGATCTCCTTTGCCACCGGCGATCCACGCGCTGGAAGCGTCATGGCGGGCATGATCGTGCTGAGCGTCACACTCCGATTCTTGCAGGAAGCTCGTGCGGGTGCGGCTGCGGCGAAGCTCAAGGCGATGATCCACGTGACCGCCACGGTGGTTCGGGATGGCAAGCCGCAGGAGATTCCCCTTCGCGATCTCGTTCCCGGAGACATCATCAATCTATCCGCCGGAGACATGATCCCAGGCGATGTGCGGGTTCTCTCCGCGAAAGATCTGTTCGTCAGCCAAGGAACTCTGACGGGAGAGTCGCTCCCTGTCGAGAAGTTCCACGATGCCGACCCGAAACGCAGCAAACTCACCGGTCGAGCTCAAGAACATATGCTTCATGGGCACGAGCGTCCAAAGCGGCACAGCAACCGCGGTCGTCGTCGTTACAGGAGTCCACACTTATCTCGGCACCATGGCAAGTTCGATCACGCAGGAAGGAACGCCAACCAGTTTCGACCAGGGCCTGAGCCGCTTCACATGGCTCATGATTCAGCTCATGGCGGTCATGGTGCCCCTGGTCTTCTTCATCAACGGGTTTACCAAGCACGATTGGAAGGGAGCATTCTTCTTCGCGATGGCCGTGGCCGTTGGGCTGACGCCGGAGATGCTGCCCATGATTGTTTCCGTCTGCCTCTCCAAGGGCGCGCTTGCGATGAGCCGCAAGAAGGTGATCGTCAAGCGACTCAATGCCATTCAGAACTTCGGCGGAATGGACGTGCTCTGCACCGATAAGACCGGTACACTCACCGAAGATCGGGTCGTGCTGCAACGGCATTGCAATGTCGCAGGGCGAGAAACCGATGAAGTGCTCCGCGATGGCTACCTCATCAGCCATTTTCAGACTGGCCTGAAGAACCTGCTTGACACTGCAATTCTGAATAGCTCCGATTTTCACGAGCAAGCCCTGATT
This sequence comes from uncultured Acidobacteriaceae bacterium, assembly GCA_963713645.1. Taxonomy (GTDB): domain Bacteria; phylum Acidobacteriota; class Terriglobia; order Terriglobales; family Acidobacteriaceae; genus Telmatobacter. The sequence continues at coordinate 65,577 of CAVQMQ010000034.1, forward strand.
GAAAAGTACAAGAAGCTCGACGAGATCCCGTTCGACTTCACCCGGCGGATGATGTCCGTGCTCGTCGAGAATCCTGAGGGCAAGGCCATCCTTCTGACCAAGGGCGCCCCGGAAGAGATCTTCCATCAATGCTCGCAATTCGAGCTCGACGGGAAGTTGTCACCCATGGACCCCGCGCTGATGAAAGGGCTGAAGGACCAGTATGCAAGTCTGAGCAATGATGGATTCCGGGTTCTGGCTGTTGCGGTAAAGGAGTTGCGCCGGGGAAGACAGCCTGCACAAAAGAAGATGAACACGATCTCGTGCTGAAGGGATATGTCGCATTCCTCGACCCGCCCAAGCCCTCCGCTGCAACAGCAATTGAAGCGCTGCACAAACATGGCGTGGCGGTAAAGATCCTTACCGGCGACAACGACCTGATCAGCCGCAAGGTTTGCTGTGACGTCGGGCTTCTTGCCGACCCGATGCTGTTGGGTGATGAAGTGGAGAAAATGTCCGACCCCGAATTGGCCGACGCGGCAGAAAAGACCACGCTCTTCGCCCGCCTCTCTCCGGCGCACAAGCAGCGAATCGTTCGTGTCCTGCGCAGCAAAGGCCACGTTGTCGGATTTATGGGTGATGGAATCAACGACTCTCCCGCACTGCGTGCCGCGGACATCGGCATTTCGGTGGATACTGCGGCCGACATCGCCAAGGAATCGGCCGATCTGATCCTGTTGCAGAAGGACCTGATGGTGCTCGAAGGGGGCGTCATCGAGGGACGAAAGGTCTTCGCCAACATCATCAAGTACATCCGCATGGGAGCCAGTTCCAACTTTGGGAACATGTTCAGCGTGCTGGGGGCGAGCGCCTTTCTGCCATTCCTCCCCATGGCCCCGATCCAAATCTTGACCAACAACATGCTCTACGACTTCTCTCAGGTTCCGATCCCCAACGATGCGGTGGACGACGAACAGGTCGCGCATCCGCGGCCCTGGAATATTGGAGAGATCAGGCGGTTCATCCTCTGCATCGGCCCCATCAGCTCGATCTTCGACTACACGACTTTCTTTGTCATGCTCTATCTATTCAAGTGCTGGGATCCATCCCGCGCCCCGCTCTTTCAGACGGGCTGGTTCGTTGAGTCCATCATGACGCAGACCTTCGTGATTCATATCATTCGCACGAATAAGATTCCCTTCTTCCAGAGCCATGCAAGCTGGCCGTTGCTGATCACCACATTCACCATCATGGTCTTCGGAGCGTGGCTGCCGTATTCTCCGTTGGCCTCTTCGCTGGGCCTGACGCACCTGCCCGCGATGTATTGGCCGATCCTCCTGCTGACGCTCCTTGCCTACACGGGCCTTACACAAGGAGTCAAGGTTTGGCTGTTGAGGATGAAATGGATCTAGGCCCCGGCAAGTCAACCACGACTTTAGGCAGTTCGATGGAATTCCAAGTGCGGGCCCGATCCACGAGAACGCATTTCGACGTCTTCCGAAGTTTCTCGTCCGGAAGCGCTTCAAGATGCCATTGCGAAGCAGAAGACTGCATCGGATCGGTGGCATTGAGCTTCTCCGGGTGGCAGTATTGGATGCAGACGACGGCATCTTCTTAACTTCAAGTCTGTTCCTCGGCATTGCGGCGGCGCATGGAACTCACCGCAGCATCCTGGTCGCCGGGCCGCCGACCTGGTGTCCGGAGGGATGTCCATGGCCGCGAGCGAATACGTTTCCGTGCACTCGCAGTCGAACACCGAAGAGGCTGCACTGGCTCTCAAGCGGACAAAGCTCAAGCAAGACAGCGAGGGCGAACGCCAGGCACCGACGGCGATTTATTTGGCCCACGGCCTTGAACCGCTACGCGCTGCAGCCATCATCAACTTGGAAATCCCCCAAAGCGCATTCCGCCTTCAGCTCTCATAAGCTCCAGTTGTCGAGCGGTTCGTGCCAAACCATGTTGTCCAGGATTTGTTGGCCTTTCCGCTCGATCCATCGCTCGGTGATCCAACCGCCGGACAAGATCATGGCCACCAACAGACATCCTCCTACGGTCGTCACGAGAACATCCCGAACCGATGGCCGCGGTGACATCGCTCTTGTACCGCAGGCCAGGCAGACTTCATTCGCACTCGATCCTTGGGTTTTGTCTGATCCGGTTAGAGACCTCCGGATCTTCGCGAAGATTTCCTTCGTCATCCCCATTTGGTTCCTCCTCATCTTCCTCTTCGTCGTGTAACCCTCTGGTTTCCATTGCCGCGTAGGCCGCCCGCTCCCGCTTGTACCTCCGGACATCAAGCAGTTGTTCTCCGACCGTGTGTTTGGGAGCAAAACAGTACTCAACATACGCTTCGAAGAGCGACAGATTCCGAATGCCGCGCTTTATGAGATCTCCGTGATGGTGCCTGTACAGGTCTTTGAGAGCTTCGGGCGCAATGATGTAGAAGCGCCTCTTCCCTTGATCGGCCACTGAAGCCTGAAGCCAGTTCTGCTCAATCCAAAAAACGACCTCCGCCTTCCGAACATGCAGCGCGCTCGCCAGGCTTTCCACGGAAAAGAGATCGCATCGGATTTCACGCAAGCTGAGGCGATTTCTCCTGAGCATGTTGCGGATCGCTTTGGGCGTCCGGTCGATCTTCTTTGCGACCTCTTCGATGGAACCCTTAACCAGTTCCTCTCGAACGATCTCCAATTCGGATTCCGTCCATCGTCGGTGGTCCTTCCGTCCCTTGATCCCGTGCTGGATGATCAAGCGCCAGCAAGCCTCCTTGGGGCGCGCTGTGTGGCGCTGAAGGCGCACTACAAGTTGTTCGAGTTTGTTTCCTGAAAGCACCTTGGCTTGAGCGGCCATGGCCATGGCTTCGGGACTCCACTCGCAGGACCGCTCCGGCAATTTGGGGAGAGTTGCCATATGCGTCTCGATAACCGATCTCCGGTGATTGCCAGGGCAAATTACTTGACTGGGCCTGCGGAACCTCTGGAGGAGTCGCTCTCTCAACGCGAAAGCCATGGCCCACGTTGCTCGCAGAAGCGCGATCCGATTCATCGCGTCGAGGACGCCGTCAAACCCCTGTTGTCTCGAAAACTCGTGCGGCTTTCCGCAGAGGCTTTGAGGAGCCTCCTACTTACTAAAGGCATTTGCAAAGGCATTTTGGGGCACGCCTTTGGGCGAGAAATAAATGAAGTTCGCCTATACTACTGTCAAGACGGTGGTTAATCCCCCACGGACAGATGCTCGCGAATGCCGCCAACTGGTCCTAATTGGGAAGAGCTGACGTGGAGCTGGGCCTATACGACAGGGCACCAAGCTTCTGATCAGAAATTGGAGGCCGCTGCGAAAGCAGCATGGTCGTACTCTCTCTTGTGCGCACGGACTTACCTAAACGATCAGGACGCGGCACGCGAATTGATGGAGCATGCTGTTCACAATACATGCCGGTACGTTGCGCGTCATCCGGAAGCTCCTCCGGAAAAACTAACCAACCGTATCAAAAGCGTCATTCGGCGCCGGGCGAGACAGCTTTCGGCGAGGCGGAGCCGCGAGCTCCCATTTGGATTGACGCTCGATATGGAAGCGCTTCTCGCCGGTGAATTGGAAGCGGAAAAAAGAGTCTTTGCGAATGAATTGCTTTCCCGAATGTCGCCATTCGCACGCGCCATCGTCAATCGGCGCGCGAGCGGATATCCACAGTACATCGAGCAAGTCAAGCCGGAGTTGAACGGGCTCTTCCGCGAGGAAGACTATCCCTCCGCGGAAAAGTTGAGGAAGAAGTTCGGCGTCAAACTCGAAGTGTTGCCCATCCCCTCAGGCGCCGACTTCCGCGTGCAGATGTCGGCCGAGGAGCAGGCGCGGGTCTCGCGTGAGATCGACGCCAATGTCCGCGAATCGCTGATGCGCGGAACTGAAGACCTCTGGAAGCGGCTGCGCGAGGTGGTCGCCCACATGGTCGACCGGCTCAACGAGCCGGAGTCGCGCTTCCACGGTTCCTTGGTCACCAATGTTCTGGACCTGGTGGAAATCCTGCCGCGGCTCAACGTCAACGGCGACGCGGACCTCAACTGCTTTGCCGAACAAGTCAAGGAGCGGCTGTGCAACTACTCCGCTCAGGATCTCAAGAAGCACGACCTGCTGCGCGTCACGACGGCCGCCGATGCTGCAAATATCGTCGCCGAAATGGATGGCCTGATGCGCAGCCGGGAGGCGGAATTACCCGGTGAGACCCCGAGCGCCGACGAGATCTTCAACCGCATGTCCGCGTACATGGAGGCGCCCGCGGCGGCATGAGACATGAGACGCCAACCTCACTGCGTATTCAAAAGGCCCGTACCACTCTTATCCTGGACCATCCCTTTTTCGGCTCGCTCCTGTTCGGCTTGAAGGGGCACGAGTGCCGGTCGATTCCAACGATGGCCACAGATGGTGTGTCGCTCTTCTATAATCCCGAGTTTGTTGAAACGCTGAACGCTGCGACACTGGCCGGGACCCTGGCGCACGAAGTCATGCACCCGGCCCTGCACCATCATGTGCGCCGCTCCGGGCGCGATCCGAAACGGTGGAATGTAGCGTGCGACTTCGCCATCAATCCCTTGCTTGTTGACGCCGGACACCGAGATCATCCACCACCGTGAGCGGTGGGCCAATGAGTTGTACCTTGTCTACGCCGATGGGAGGACGCTGAAGCTCACTGAGACGCCGGCGAAGAAGGAGGGCGAAGCCGATGGAGAATGCACACCTGCGGTTCGGGCTGCTTGAATACGTGCGCATCACCGAAAAAGCCTCGACCCGCATTCGCCTGCGGGTCGATCGCTATATAGGGGAAGATCGGCAGGCGCATCTTCTGAGCGTCTTCGGCAACGACTCGGATGTCGGCGCGATCACGGCGGCAGTTCACGAGAAGGCCGCATTCAGCTTGACCTTTCCGGACGGCGAGACAAAGGACGTCTCGCTCGGCGAACATGCCTCCTGCTACAAAGGGGCTGTGACTCTGCCGGGCCGGAAACATCCTGTGCGTCATCTGCTGGCGGTGTCCCAGGAACTCCATACCAATGGGAGCGCGGGGCGAACGATCCTGTTGCGATACCGGCGCGAGGAGGCGTGGGCAACGCTGGTGAGCTTCCTGGGGCTGCCTGCCGATCCGACATGGGCAGAGCACATCCTTGGGATCGTTGAGGGCAAAGAAGAGGATCGAGGAGATCGATGGCATCGGTTGCCAACCGGTACTGATCTCCGCGACGACCGAGGAAGTGCTTGAGTGGATCGGGGATGGCCTGCGTTCGGGGAGACTCGCATTCCCGGAGAATGATGGGCTGATCGTCTGGCCGCGAATCGTGATTGCGACGATGTTGGGCCAGTGTGCAACGATTTGAAATGGTCAGAGCCCTTAATTCTTGCTGGAAAGCCCATAGGTACCCGTTGGCAGAGAGTTTCACTCCACTAGTTGGAACTGCACAAGATGCAGTAGCCAGGCGTGTTGTTGACCACGGCGCAAATATGGTCTAATATTTAGATGGTAATGGAGGGCCTATGCCACAGCCAGCACTGAAACTGAAGCAGGCCAGCGCGGTTCTGAAAGTTGAGCCGAAAGAGTTGCAAAACCTGGTGCAATTTGAAGTGGTCAAGCCGAAGTGGGTGGATGGCGCCTATCTCTTTGACAGAGAGACGCTTCTCACAGCGAAGGTTGCGTTGCGCCTGAAGGAGTCCCTGGGAACACGCGCCAATGTTCTCTCCAGGCTCATCGCTGTTTTTCGCGCCTCCGAAAAGAGGCTTCGTAAGGAAAACCCGGAGTACGTGGTCTTTACCTGCCGCTTTTCGGCTGCCGAGGAGCCGATCAAGCTGGGCGTTCCATTTCGATCGCTCGGCGAGCAAATCGAGCAGGGTATGAGCCGGGCAGAACTTTACCGCGACCTGCCGCGCGGGCGGAAACGGCCCGGATGGAAGAAGGAGTTCCTCGATTCGCTTTCCGATGCGGCCCAGGATATAGGGGAGATTTCGGAAGAGGAAATCCAGCGCACGATCCGCAGCTATCGCGCTGAAAGGCGCCAGCCGGAGATTACCGTTGCAGCCGAAGTCTAAAAAGCGAAAGCAACGCGCCGTGGTGGACACGAACGTTGTCGTGGCGGGCATCTCCGGCTTCCGGGAACAATACGTTCCAGGCCGGGTTCCGAGCGCCGACCTACTCCACCGCTGGGCCGGTGAGGAACACTTTGTTTGGCTGTATTCGGAGGATGTTCTTGCTGAGTACAAGGAAGTCCTGAAGCGATTGCACGTTCGATCCGCCGCAATCGGGACGCTTATCAATATCATCCGAGAGCTAGGTGAGCCTGTCGAGATCCGCTACTCGGACGAAATATCGCCCGACCCCAAGGACGATGCATTCTGTCTTTGCGCCGAGGCGGGACGGGCGGACATCATCTTCACACTCAACCCCAGGGACTTCCCGCAGGACCGGTTGAAGGCGAAGGTAATCGAGCCCCATCCCACGCCAGGCCGTCATAGTCGCTGAGGCTTGCCCCAAGGCAGCGAATCATCTGACACCCGCCCGTCCTCCCCTCGAAAAACTCATCCCATACAGCACTGACGAGGTTTCTCTATGGAGACGACCTTCCAATATCTGCGTCAATTTGGGCCCCTGCTCGCCGAACGCATCCTTGAAACCTATCCGCCATTGCAGAGCACGAAAGACCCTGTTGCGCCGCGCATTGCAACGCTTCTACGGAAAGCTCTCCCTGCTCAGGCGCTCGCTATCACCGGCACCGCGAAGTATTTGCGCCGGGCCAAAGCTGCGCGGATCGTGGCCGAATGCGGAGCTGGCAAGACCTACATGGCTTTGGGCACAATCCATGTGCTGGCGGATGGGCGGCCCAGCACCACGCTGGTGATGTGCCCATCGCATATCACGCACAAGTGGGCGCGCGAGGTCTTGCTGACCATCCCGCGCGCCCGCGCCTTCCTCATCGAGGACATGCGCAATGGCGGCGATCCCAGCCGGCCGCACGGCATCTGCGAGGTGAAGCTGAGCAAAGGCAAGACGGTTTACGAGGGCAAGCGCCTCAGCCTGCCCGAAATGCGGCGCATGGGCCGCAAGGAGTGGCGGAAGCGCTTTCCTGGTCCGACGTTCTTTATCACGGGCAAGGACAAAGGCAAGCTGGGTTACTTCTGGGAGCACGTCTATCTCAAGGCAAAGTCCGGTCCGAATCTGGGCGGCGTCGTCAATCCGGATTCCGGCGTTCGCGATTCTCGACTCCGAGATGCAGAAGCTCACCGCGCTCGACTTCACCGACAAGCTCAAGGTCTCGGAGGCACTGACCACGCCTCGCGGAGGCACCACACGCTATTCCGCGCTGTGGCAGGCTGACCGGTCGCGCATTCAACGGATGGCGCCAATCGAGTATGTGGGGCGCTATATGCGCGGGTGGTTTGATTTCGCCATCGCCGACGAACTGCACCAGTTGGCCGGCGACACGGCGCAAGGCAACGGACTTGGCGTGCTCGGACGCGCGGCGCAGAGATTGATTGCGCTCACTGGGACACTGATGGGCGGCTATGCGGACGACCTCTTCAACATCTTCTACCGCATGGAGCCGCACGCGATGGTGCGGGAGGGCTTCGCCTACGGAGGGCAAGGGCGGCGGGACTTCCAGGAGCAGTACGGAGTTCTCGAAACCATCGAGAAGGTGGAAGAGGCGGACAACGCCTGTTCCAGGGCCACCAAGAAGACGGTCCGGGTTCTGCGCAAGCCCGGAGCCTCGCCAATGCTCTTCGGCAAGTTCCTGATGACCACCACGGCGTTTCTGTCGCTTGAGGACATTTCGGACAATCTGCCGCGCTACGACGAAAGCGTCATTTCGGTCGATATGGACGACGCCTTGCAGCAGGCTTACGAACAGCTTGAGGAGGATATTCGCTCCGCGATGAAAGCGCATCGCGGCAACAAGAGCCTGATGAGCATCCTGCTCAACACGCTCCTGCTCTATCCCGATCATCCGTACGACTTTGATCAGATCTGGGCGCGGGCCTTCGATCCGCGAGACGAAGGAGTATGTGAAGTTCCTGGTGACTGAACCCAAAAACCTCGCACGGGAGGCTCTCTATGCGAAGGAGCGTGCGCTGATCGCCGACGTCAAAAAAGAGCTGCGGCAGGGACGGCGTTTGCCAGGTCTATGCCACCTATACAGGCGAGAAAGACGTCACGCTGCGGTTGGAGTCTGTGCTGCGGCAAGAGGGCATTCGCGTCGCCGTCCTCCGTTCATCCGTTGCCACCGATAAACGAGAAGATTGGTACGACCGGCAGTTGAAGGCCGGCGTCGAGGTGGTGATCTGCCATCCCAAGCTGGTCGAAACGGGATTGGACCTGCTGGCCTTTCCGACGCTCTACTTCTACGAGACCGGGTACTCGTTGCATACCTTGCGTCAAGCGAGCCGGCGATCGTGGCGCATTGGGCAGAGATTCCCGGTGCGGGTGAAATTCGTTACGTATTCCGGCACCATGCAGGAGACCTGCCTCCGTTTAATGGGCAAGAAGATGTTGGTCGCGCTGATGATGGAAGGCAAGTTCTCGGGCGAAGGTCTGCAAGCACTCGATACCGACGAAGACCTGATGAGCGCAATGGCGCGGGAACTGGTCGAAAAGGCCGGTGTCGGTGAATCCGCCGATGCCGTGTGGCGGGACCTCGGCCACGAACGCGAGAAAGTGCTACCGCGCACAGTTGCGGTAGAACCTGAAAGCGAAGAGGAGCCCGGTCTGATCCCAGATTTGTCAATCGGGGATCTTCCGGTCATCTCGGCCGCAGAACCGGCTCCGACGCCATTCGGCATCCACCTGATCGAACCGAATCAGCCTTCAAAGAAGCGTAAGAGGGCCGCGATTTGGCCGACCGCCACAGAAACCAATGTGCAGCTCAGTCTCTTCGATTGAGCCAGCACGTTTTCAACTTGAGAGGTGACATCATGAGCGAGGAACGGGATAAAGTCCGTTGCCGCAGTTGCGAACTCGTCCAATGGAGCGATCGAGCCAGTTGCCGGCGTTGTGGCGAGGCTCTGCCTGAGCCGATTGTGAGGATTGTTGAACGCGTGGTGGAGAAGGTCGTGATCCGGCAGGATCCGCAATGCCTTCAGAAGCTCGAACAGGCTCACAGACTGATTTCCGCAGCCACAGAACGGCTGCAACGACCGGGTGCGGAAGAGAAAGCTCCTATCCTCTTCAGTCAGATCTCGGAGGCGGAAGCCTTTCCGACGATGGCTGAGATGGAGCGGGCGATCATCGTGGCCGCCTACGAGAGGTCGAATCGCAAGCCACTGGAAGCGGCCAGGCTGCTGGGAATTGGCAAGACTACTGTCTATCGCAAGCTCAGAGAGATGGGCGAAGCGGCAGCATGACGGCACAGAGCCATCAATCTCCCTTGAATCTCCCTTTGCCCCGCTGGTCTTCAATATGTACGGGTGATAGCGTATTCATCGGGAGAATGTTCCAGCGAGGCCGTTATGGCCTCAACCAGGGCAAGGAAGAGGGTCGGCTACGGCTGGCCCTTTTCTCTTGTGTGGAGATCACCATGCCCAATGGGCCATTTCTCCCATCGGACTTCACAGCCACGAAGTTTTCAACGGCTGCGGACAAGGCGGAGTTCGGAAATACTTTTCTGCGCTTTATTGAATCGGAGTGGGCGCCGGCGCTCTTTACCAAGAGCTTCTACAATCGCCTCTCCATGTGCTTCTCGCACATTGCTCATTACAACCGTACTCAATTCTACGAGGAGTGGTTTTCATCTCTTGCCGCTCAGGTGCGGTTCCTGAAACACACATTGCGATTCCCCTGCTACGGAGATCCGGAACCCAGTCACGCGAAACCAACATTGCAGAACAGGAGCTGAGGTCCATTGTTCTACCTTCTCCTCCAAGAGCACGATGTGCGAACTCTGATACGGTACTGTAGCGGAAATTCTAAACGGAGCGGGCTGGATTTCATCTATCGTACCCTGCTTGAACCCTTTTCTCCGTTGCACCACCAGTGGACAGCCTGGATGTTGTCGGGATGATCGTCCCGCCACGCTCCTCCCATCCCTCGTGGGCTGATGTGGTCCGGTACGATGTCGCCGTAGTCGGTGAACCGTTCCTTGCAGAGGGCGCAGATGCCATTTTGCGTCGCAATCTTTCTGTCCATCAGCTTCCGCATCTCAGCATTGGAACGGATCTCCCGATATCCGCGAGGGTGTTGGGAATCGTCAATGCGGCGGACTCCCAGTTGGCGCTGGCGCCTCTCTCTCGGGATTGCCTCCCTGCCGCAGCAGAATTGAGAGCGGTGAATTGGGCAAAGTTGGTTTCGACGGAGTCTCATGGTTCTCTCCAGGGTGGGCTTTGGGGATCAGGAGCGGGTGACTTCGACGCTTCGAGTGGGTCGGCGGATGACCGGAGATATAATTGGGAATCCTCGTGGCGAGAATAATTCCGAGCGGTACAGCCGCTTGCGACGCCAATTTGTGGCAAAGATATGGCTGCTCCAAGCGCGATTCCGCAAGCTGGCCAAATAGTCCGCGCCCGGCAGCGGCAATACCTGGTTGAACAGGTAACCGATCCCGTTGGCCCCGGCGACTCTACGCTGGTGCAGCTCAGTTGCGTGGACGACGACGCGCAAGGCCAGCCACTTTCCGTCCTTTGGCAACAGGAGATCGATGGGGAGGTGCTCTCGGCCGAGGCTTGGGACGCAATCGCTTCCCGTGGGTTTGATCCAGGCCAACAGTTCGCCGCATACTTGAACACGCTTCGCTGGAACTGTGTCACGTCCACTGATCCAAAGCTACTGCAATCGCCTTTTCGCGCAGGAATCCGACTCGACGCCTACCAGCTTGAACCGCTGCGCAAGGCGCTTCTGCTTCCGCGCGTGAACTTATTTATTGCAGACGATGTTGGGGTCGGTAAAACTATCGAGGCCGGACTCATCGCCAGGGAACTTCTTCTTCGGAAGAAGGTCCGCGACATCGTCGTTGCTTGTCCTCCCTCGATGCTGCTCCAGTGGCGTGAGGAACTGGAGAACCGATTTGGATTGCAGTTCGAAATCCTAGACAAGGACTATATCCAAAAGGTTCGACGGGACCGAGGTTTCGGCGTCAATCCCTGGACCACTCACTCACGATTCCTGATCTCCCATCGCCTGCTGATCGATGCAGCTTATTCCGGGCCGCTGGCCGATTGGCTCGGAACCTTTCGAGCGGGAAGTCTCCTCATTCTGGATGAGGCGCACCATGCGGCGCCGTCGAGCGGCCAACGTTACGCCATAGATTCTCAGATCACAAGAGCCGTTAGAGACTTGGCCCAACGGTTTGAGCACCGTTTATTCCTCTCGGCAACACCGCATAACGGCCATTCCAACAGCTTCTCGGCTCTGCTTGAAATCCTCGATCCGCAACGCTTTTGTCGTGGGGTAAAGGTCTCAAAGCGGATGCTCGATGACGTGATGGTACGCCGCCTGAAAGATGACCTCCGTGAGATCGTCGATGGATTCCCGAAGCGAGAGGTCGTACAGGAAAACATCGCCGATTTGCCGGCAGACGCTCCCGAATTGCGACTTATCGCGCTCTTAGATCAATACCGGCAGAAGCGCGAGGCGCGGCTCAGCACGGAGACTCGCAGAATTCAAACCGCATCGGGACTGCTCCTCTCTGGACTGCAACAACGACTCTTCTCTTCGATTGAAGCGTTCAGCCGAACACTACGCGTCCACAGGAAAACTGTTCTGAAACAATGGGAGTTGGCTCAGTCTGCAGCCAAAGCGCCAAAGGCGGCTTCCACCGCCAAGCTCACCTTCCGAGTGCAAAGCGCGGGTCACCGCGCCGCGGGTGCCATCGTGGCTTGTGTGTGTAACGCGCCACTTAATCTCGGAAGGGCCAAACGGCTCCGCCAACTGCGTGAACAGAGCGTCCAGTATCCGGACCGTCTTTGCTTCATTGATTGCCATCGCCTTAGCTCCTCAAAAGAAAAGGCGCCCCGAAGAGCGCCCTGGTTCACGTTGATGAAGACACCTCGTTCTAGAACGGGATCTCATCCGGGTTCAGTTCTTCGTCGGCGTACTGCTCGTCCATCTCCTGCCGCTGGTAGCCCGATCCACCAGAACTCCTCCGGGAATCGTCCCGACCATTGCTGTGAGTGGAGCCGCCATTCTCCCCACGGCCTCCGCCCAGCAGCGTCAGATCATGGACGAATATCTCCGTCCAGTACCGCTTCTGCCCGGATTCCTTGTCATCCCAGGAGCGCGTCTGGATCTTGCCCTGGATGAAGAGTTGCGTGCCCTTGCTCACATAATCCCGCACGATCTCCGCGGTCCGGCCGTAAGCGACCAGGTTGTGCCACTCGGTCCTGTCGGACCAGTTGCCCTGACGGTCCTTCTCCCGGTCGGTAGTCGCGAGAGAAAAGTTGACGGCGAGCGTGCCGCCCGGTGTAGTTCCGACCTCGGGATTCTTGCCAACGTGCCCGAGCAGAAATGTCCTGTTGACGCTCTTTGCCATGGTGGTTGTTCCTTTCCTAGTGGTCTCGGTTGCGTACATGGTCGAGAGCCACAGCTTTGGTGACCTCGACATACGTTCCGTCGGAATAGCGGTAGAACCGCTGGCCGTCCGCACTGATGTTGAGATAGCGGCGCGTGAGCCAGTGCTTGTACAACTCGATCTCCCCGGCTCGGCCCATGTACATGAAGTTTTCAAGCTCGCAGGCCGGAAGGACCAGCTCAAGCGGAGCCCAGTTCGGCTCGCCGACTGTAATCGCAGCTTTGATGGGATGCGTCATGGTCTCAATCCTCCGGCGACTGGCGGCACTCCGACATGCGAATGCTTGCAGCCGACGCAGCAAACCGCCGCCGTCACTTTTCTGATCGCCTCTTCAAACCGCTGCGGCAGATGCAGCACCTCGCCCGCGCGGTTATAGAAGATGGGAGTCAACTTTCCCCGGAGCGCGCGGTGTTCGTCCTTCCAGAGATCGAGGGGGAGAACACCATCCCGCCCACGAAAGAGCAGCGTCGAAGCAACCTCCGGTCGATTCCGGCCCGGCGCGTGAGACAAAGTGTGGAGCGTAATCGCCAGCTCGCATGTCCTCACGGTGCGCAGCATCTCCACGCGCACCAGGCTCTCCGCAAGGAAGATCGCATGACGGCCATTCACGGCAATCGAGTCGAGCGACTGCAACCACGGCAATGGATCGCCATCAGGAGAAACGAAAGCGCACGCCCTGCCCATGTCGGAGACCGCGCCGCCGGACTCCACGCCGCGCAGCACATACCGTTTGGCCAGGTGCTGGTGTTCCAGTGAGATTCCGGGGGTGCAATAGATGCCTCGCTTCTGGAGCGCCCTGAGCACGCTGGCCGGAAGCGCGAGCCCGTGGAGAGCATGGCGCAATGAGGCGGATTCGGGCTTCCGTTTTGCGGGAACGGCCTTCATACTCACTCCCTAAACCGCCGCGCGCGTGCGGATGGGCTGGCCAAGCGCTGCCCGAATCTCCTCTTTCGTGCAGCCGGCCCAGCATTTGTAGAAGCGCGGGTTCTTGATCTGGATGGCAAGGTTGTCGCCGGAGCGGTCGCGCCCGACTCCCGCGCAGGAGGGACACCTTGCCCACCAGTTCCGGCTGTCCTTGCGCGTGGTGCGAACATAGTCCAGGATTCGGAACTCCGGGTACTGCGAGGAAGAGGCGGGCGGAATGTACGGCGCCGCGACGACTGGCCGGTACGCTTCGGGCAGACTCATCCCTTCAATAAAGGTCCTGAGTTCGGCCTCGGTGAGCTTCTTCAACCCGTCGAGGTAGGCAAGCTGCGCTTCCGGAGTGGGCTCGGCTTCGTAAAACCAGTAGCGCCGATTCGTCTTCCGGTGCACGCCGATCGGAGCGCGGATGGCATTGCCAAGCTCTCCATCTTCGAGCCGGTCCTGGCGTGGGAATACCTCGATCCCTTCCTTGAGACCGCCGCCTTTGACCGGAATGCCGAGTCGGAGAGCGAGATTGTAGACGTAGATGCGGCATTCGGAAGCCAGCAGCGGCTCGGCGCCGAAGATCCAGAGATGCCCGCCGCGGCGCGATTGTTCCAGGGCGGCGTCCACTCCGTCCTGCTTCAACTCCCATTGCAACTGAAACAGCGACTCCAGAGAGCCGTCGAAGTCGGCATCAATCGCGACCCACTTCGAGCGCTGGGTCTCCGGATTGATCGCATACAGGCTGATGGTGATGTCGCCGTTGAGGTGCATCCGCACCACGCCTTCGTCCAGCGGCTTCGGCTCCTTGGTCTTCCAATCCCTTGCCGGGTAATAGGGAACGGAACCGTTCGGCAGGGGCCGCTCAGCCTGAATTGCGTAGGCCCGCCGGTTCACGAACAGTCGCATGAAGTTGTTTGCCGCTTCCCGGTTTACACAGAACTTGGCATACATGGCGTCCTGCCTCCTTCATCCGTTGTGTGGTTGTATCCCGGCTTCGGAACTCGGTCAAATCTCCGGAAAGCGGCGAGCAAAGCACGCTCAACTTGTGCATTTGCTCGCCAATTCCGGTTGCCGGCGCTACAGCGTGGCGCTCCTTGGGACCACAACGACCTTCACAAATTCGGCCGCGTTCACGGAGGCGGTGAGTGTTGGGTTGGCCAAGGATGGGCGGCGGTTTCGGTCTGGCGCGGACCAGGCGGACGACTGAAACCGCTCCGGCAAAGAACATGCCGGCCATGGTGGGCATCATGGTATTTCCGGCCCAGGATGCAAGATTCGTGATGGCGCCATCGAGGCTCATACATTGCTCCTTAAGCCGCCATCGCCTTGAAAAGCGAAAGAAGGCCGCTCACACAGAGGAAAGAAATCGCGGCGAAGACCAGCCTGGTCCAGGGTCTGTGCCGGACGAAGTTGATGACTGCTCCGACACACGCCAGTCCCGCCGCGGCCGGCATGATTTGACCCACGATGTAATTCCAGAGGGAGGTAAGCATGTCCGTCATTGCGTACTGGCCTCCCGAGTTCCATCCCTGAAAGAGCTGCATGGTTGCCGATAGTGACATCAGGAACAGAGCCGCGACGACTGATCCGAGCGGGTTCTCTCCTGTGGCTCCATCGAGCGTGGCCTTCAGGACGAAGTAAGCTGCCAAAACGGGGACCAGCTTGGCGACGACGATCTGGCTGACGAAGTTTTTGAAGACTGTCTCCATGCTGGCGAGCCAGCTCGTACCCACCGATCCGCTGCCAGAGGGAATATTGATTCCTTGTGCCGCGATCCACGACAGCAGTTCCGGCAATGTCAAGAGCACGACGGTCCACATAATCCACTTGCCGGTGCGGCCATTCACGTGGAAGTTGATCCCGCCTTCGTGCCGCAGGCTCACTCCCGCGGCGGCCAACGTGCAGAACGCCGCCGGCGCCGCGAGGTCGAGCAGCAGTTGGAGAAGGTCGAGAAGGAACTGTGGCGTCTGCATGGATCTCTGTCCTGCGCTACTGAATGCCTTGTGCTTGTGTGATGAAACCTTCCGCCATGCGTCCGAGGCCGGAGATCACCATCAGAGCCACGCCGGTGACGCCCCAGCCGAGATAACCGCGGCCGGACTTGAAGTGCCATCCCGCAACGCCAAGGCAGGCGACCGCGACTACCGGGGCGATGACGTTGCAGCCCCAGTTCACGATGTTGAGGACGGTGCCTTCGACGGTTGTTGCTTGCTGGCCTTGCACGGCTTGGCCGAATTGAGGGGAGGTGCCGAGGTTCTGGGCTCTCGCCATGAACGGCGCCGCGAGATTGCCAATGAAGATAAGCCCCAATGCAAACTTCATGGCGATGTGCATCCAATTGACTTCATCGGGGCGATGAAGAGTGCGGGGGGATGTCGGGGCGGACACTGGGGAGCGCCGCCAGAAGGTGAGTGCGGTTCTCATACGGTTTTTCTCTCCTGGACCCGGCTGCTCGGGGCATCCGTGTCGAGCAGGAGATTGCGTCTCGATCGAAACTCAGTCAAATTGGCGGGCGCGGACCGAGATGGGAAACAGCACTATCTCTCGGCGCATGAGCGGGTTCGGCGGCCCGGTGCGTGCTGGCGCGGTCCGGTGCCGAATTCGCAAATTGGCCGGAATGGAAAAAATCGAGCTAGAATTTCAATCGAGGAGCCCGGTGTCGCAAGCTGTCGCCAGGCCAGGGACAACGGAATGGCATCCACATCGCGGCTGAATCCGTATCAGTGCGACCAGTGCGGGACCACGAATATCGTGGCCGCTCCGCTTCTCTACGAACAGGGAACGCGCAGTTATTCAGGGCCCTTCCATTCCGGCACGAGCCAGTCCTACTCTGCACAAGCCGCAGCGCCGCCCGATCCTCGCGGGTACGGACGGCCTCTCCTGCTTTGGGGAATACCAATATGCTTCACTTTCTTTTGGGGTTTCGCGGGCCTTGGCAGGATTTTGGATCATCCGACTTCTCGGGCATCGCTGGAGAACGCCGTCGCCGTTTTGCTGCTTCTCGGCGTGGCGTGCCTAGGGGGAATGCTCCTGCGTTTCCGCAGCATCGCCCGGTATAACCGGGAAGTTTATCCGCGCCTCTACTGGAACTGGGAGCACACCTACATCTGCAGGCGCTGCGGACGCTCTCTAATCATTCCTTCCTAGATCTGCCCCAAAAACGCTGTTGCGAGTTGATCCGCAAACCTCAGCTTGCCGGGCATGGCATCGCCATGTGAATCGGTCGAGCCGCTGAAGTCGTTTACCAGATTTCGGCCCAACCGCACAGTCAGTCACCGGGACCGATAATTGCCCATCCGCACTTTGGGGCATCGGGATCGATCTTTGCTCATTTCCGAATTGAGCAATCGGGACCGAAGTTGACTCAACCGCACATTGGGTCAACCGGACCGACCTTTGCTCAACCGCACTTTGGGGCATCGGGAGTCGATCATCTTTGCTCATTTCCGAATTGAGCAATCGGGAGCGAAGATGACTCAACTACACTCTGGGTCAACCGGACCGACCTTTACTCAACCGCACTTTGGGGCAACGGGAGCGAACATTGCTCAACTGCACGATGAGTCAACCGGATCGATCTTTGCCCATTTCAGCTCGCACGAATTAGGAATGATCGGTAACCCACAGCAGCATTGAGAGACAAGAATGCTCCGAACCGGGTAGGTATGACGCAAGATGGCCAAAAGAAGAACGCCCTGGCGGATTGAGCCAGGGCGAGAAGAAGAGAGAAGGTGTGGCTGCTCTACTGAGCTGTGGGAGCTACTTTGTGAAGCTCGGAGGGGGTCTGTTCGTGCTTGGTGAAGACTACGTAGATCTTCGTGTCCGCGGGGACGGAAACGACGACGCGGCTGTTCGCATCGAGATTCATCACTTCGGAGTCGCCCGCAGTGCCGATGTTTTCGGCCAGCCGCTCCCGCAGCATGTCATCTTCCGAGAACGCGGCGCTCGAATTGTTGCCGGCCACTTCCGCAAGCACTGAACCGAGGCCGGACGCTGCACGCACAAAGAAGTTCTTGCCCGTGTTCTTGCCGTAGACATTTCCCTTGATTGGCCCGAGATCGAGCCCCGTGCCCACGGCGTCGATCTTCTCTCGCGCACCGTCGAGCAATTCGATCTCGTCGAATTTCACGCTGACAAGCCCACTTCGATCGGCCTGCTGGAGTTGGCCGTACACCCGCGCCCCGGCGGGAACAATGATTCTGTCGCCGATGGCGTATGTGTATTCGACTACGGCGACCACAGGAGCCTGCACTGCGCTCGATATCTGCGTTTCAAGCTTCGCTTGAATGCGCGTTCCCGGTGTGAGTTCTAATCGTGGTGTGCCATCGTCATCACCATTGACCTTGGGTGCGGCGCCGGCTTGGTTTTGTGCCAGGCTCCGCACGAAGATGAGCGATGGCTCCTTCAAACTGTTCTGCTGCGTTTGCGGTGTCTCTGCCGGCGGAGCCCCGCCGTAGGGAGCCGGATCTTCCCACTTCTGCTGTGTGTCTGCGAAGGAAGGCACTGCTCCCAGAGAACTGGCGACGGCAGGCTTGCCGGCGAATGGCTTGGTGGTTTCGCCACCATTCAGCGTGCGTGTGCGCCGAATGTCGCTTGGCCCAAGTTGACCGGTCGTGTTGTCCGGCGCTGGCGTACGTGGGGTGTCCATCAGCGGCGTCACGCTGCTTTTGGAGGGAGTCGCTTGCTCTTGTTTTGCTTGCTGATACTGAGACCCCTGTTTCACTGGAGCCGGCTTCCTCGGCGATTTGCCGACGATAGCCGTAAAGACGAAGAAGAGGACCGCAACGGCCAGTCCGCTGCCAAGAAGAATCAGCTTGCTCTTGCTGATTCCTTCGACTCCCTTGACGTCAGCTCGGGTCGCGAACTTCGGAGCGGGCTCCTGGTTGCTATTGAGACCCTGCGTCGAGGGAGCTTCAACGATCGGCCCCGCGGGATCCACTACTGAAGTCGGCAAGCCGCCGCTTCCATTCCCGTTGTTGTCGGTGACACTCATAACCTTTCACTTCTCCTCTCTACTTGCCATCGCCCGAGATGGGTGGGGTGAATGGCAGTCGGATCAGGACGGGACGATCTACCTGGTCTGCCTGCGCGATTTGCAAGAACAGCTTTTCCGTCGATTCCTTGAAATTCGGCCGATCGAACACAACTACGCCGTCAGCGCGCTCACCTGGTTCAAGGCGGGTCGTGCTCAATCTGTAGTCGCGGATCTCCAACTGGTCCGAGATGATGCCTTTGCCTTCCTTCTTTTTCTTCTTTGTCGCCTGGCGTCCGGTGATCTGGATCTGAGGCGGAACGATCTCGACTGGTTCATTCGAGCTGTTCAGGATGGAGTAGGAGATCACGGTCTCGTTGCTCCACTGCCGCATGTCCCCAATCGATGTCTCGATCTGCTTGTCCTGCCACTTCGTCCATTTGGGAGCATTGATTTTTTGTTGCTGCCTGAACTCCTCGTCGAGACTCGAAAGCGGTGCGAAACCTGAGCTCGCATCCCCGGCACCCGGGTCATGATCCGGTTGCTTGCTGGGTCGGCTTGGCATCGCCGGGGTGGGGGAATCATCAGCAATCAGGAAGCTCCGCGAGGCCCTGTACTCGATCAGGAAGTCAACCGGCTGGGATTGGTTCGTAACACCGGCGCCATCGCTAACCAGCTCCAGCGTCACGTGCTGACCCGATCTTGTCGCAATGAGCAGATTCGACTGTGCGGGCTCTTTGGTGATGGGCTTCACGTAGACGTACTCCGGTTCTCCCTCGCTGTGCTCGGCCTTAAACTCGCCAGGGCTGCCGAGAATGACGGAGGTGATCTCTTCCGGCATGCGGATCGTCGACTCAAACTCCGGCCGCAGGTGAAGGACCGTCACCTCGCGAGGATTGATAGTAATGGTGGCGACACGCGCCCCTACGGGCGTGTCGGCTGCGCTTATTCGCAGCGGAATCAGAACCGCAATCGGGATGAGCCAGCGAAGTTTCATGGGGTTGACCTCCTTGACGGCCTCACGGCCGGATACTTGCGAAGCACGTACTGCCTTCGGACCGCCTGCACGTAGGCCACAACATCCGGATTGTGATAATCCAGTCGCTCTCGTGCAATGCCGCGGTCGCCCGCGTAGTAGGCTGCGGTCACCAGACGCAGATCGCCGTGGAACTCCCACATCAGCGCCGTCACGTAACGCGTGCCTGCCGCGATGTTCTGTTCGATATTGAAGGGGTCGAAGGCGCCGAATCGTTTGGCAGTCGCCGGCATGAGTTGCATTAGCCCCATCGCCCCTTTGTCTGAAACTGCCCGCGGATTCCATCGCGATTCGACGTCGATCAACGCGGCGATTAACTCAGGAGGCACGCGATAGTGCGCCGCATATTGGCGAACGAAGGCCGCCGCGGGCGCCGGATCGGCCTGTCCAAAGCCGAACCGGGGAAACGCGAACAAAAGCAGGAGCAGCCATCGCTTCATGAACTCGGCCCTCCGTGAAGCGCAAGACTTTGCGCGAATCGTGCGCCGTCGTCGAGCAGGCTCTTGAATCCTTCGCGGAGCAGGAGATGCCTGCGGTCTTTTTCGGTCTTGGCCAGGAATGGCAAAAGAACATCGCGCATGCTCCGCGGTGACGTGGTCTGTTCCGAGCAACTGCAGAGCGTTGGCGAAATCGATCATTTCGGAGACAGATGGCGGTTTTTCGAGCGAGTAATTGCGGAACGAGAGCGCGATCCCGGCCATCTCGCGATGGAAGCTCTGATCGGCCTGCGGAGTGCGACTGGCGATGATTTCCGCCTCGCGTTCCGGCGTCGGGTGCTCGACCCGTACATAGAGGCTGCGCCGTCTGATTGGATCTCCCAGTCTTCGCTCTTCGTTGCTGGTTAGCACGACAAACGGTATGCTCTTCGCCGCAACCGTGCCGAATTCCGGAATCGAAAGTTGCCATGCGGAAAGGATTTCCAGCAGCATGGCTTCAAAACCATCGTCGACCTTGTCTAACTCGTCAATGAGCAGCACGCAGGGCCGCTCGCATTCGAGCGCCCGCATCAGGGGACCGGGACGGAAGAAGTCCCGCCCCTTGAGGTTTGCCTGCACGGTCTGCCAGTTCTCGTGCTGGCCTTTCGAGAACTCCATGTAGAGCCGCTGCAGGCCCTCGTCGAAACGGCCGATGGCTTTGTCCTCGGTCACGCCGCGATAGCACTGCAATCGCTCGACGTGTGTTTTCGCGGCTACGGCAACCGAGACCGCTAATTGCGTTTTGCCTGACCCTGCGGGTCCTTCGAGCATCAGCGGTTTTTGCAGCTTGGCGGCGAGAAAGACAACCTGGGTCATTACCGGGTCGATGAAGTAGCCGGTGGCTGCAAGTTTGCTTGCGAGATCTTCGATTGAATCAAACATCGCTTTGACCTTGCACTTGTACTGGAATTGGCACCGCGATTTGCTCACGGTCGGCGTTCCGGCCGCCAACCGAAATGTCTTGTACGGGGACCACTTGCGCCCAGACATTTGCCAACGAAGTAGCCCCTAACGCCGCCAGAAGGACCAAAATCCCGCAGCTCCAAGGATCACCTGACCATGTCATCCAAACCGGCCAGCCGTAACAAACAACCACCGCCAAGTCGAGAAACGTTAGCAATACCGCGATGATGAGAAACCTGGGTCGCTTCGTCACCTGCGCCTCCTCAAATGCGGAGACAGGATGATATGAACTCAAAACTCGGTCAAATCCGAATTCTGCCGACTTTAAACGCCTGGACCGGCGGGCAGGGCAGGAGTCGGCGTCGATTTGACCGAAAATCGAATTCGTTCCAAGATTTCCACACTCGCCGGGCCGCATCGGCCCGGATACCCACGATCGGAGGAAATCAAGCCATGGGATCTGCGCTGATGATGCAGGAAGTGGAGACGGTCGATCCCCTTTTGACCGCCGAGGATGTCGCCCTAAAGCTAAAGGTTAGTAAAGACTGGGTCTGGGACCACTCCTCGCGGAGATTGCCGTATTTGCCGGTCATTCGCATGAGCGACGGCGCCTTGCGGTACCGGGCGAGCGGGATCGAAGAGTTCCTGAAAGAGCGCGAACGGGCCTCCTGTTTACGGCGCAAACGCCGGTAAAATGGAGACGGCCCGCTTATTCCCCCACACAGAATTTGAGGAATAGATGGGAACTTCGTACCAGAAGAGGATGGGTCTCGTCTTCGAGGCAAGAAGTGGTACGGCTATTTCCGCCGCACCATCCTCGATCCGGAGACCAATCAACCGAAGACGGTCTCTTCACCGGTAGCTCTTGGCCTGAAATCTGAGATGACCAAGTCTCAGGCCCGGGAGAAATTGGCGCAGGAGATCACCCGACTGAGTGGGCACATCACCGAAGACGGCTCCGTGAAAAACGGCACCGTTACCTTCGGATGGTTTGCCCGAAACCGCTACCTGCCACTGAAGGAGGCGGACTGGAGAGAAGAGACTGCCAAGGTGAAGAAGCTGATCATCACGGCAGATCTGATCATCCCGTTCGAGGACGTACAGCTCGAAAAGTTCGACAAGTACACCCTGCAGAACCACCTCAATCAGCTGGCCAAAACCCATTCCAAGGATCGAGTGTTGCAGATTCGCTCTTACATGCGGGCCATCTTTGCTGAGGCGGTCGATCAGGACTTCCTCCCGAAAGACCCTGCGCGTTTGGTGAAGGTGCCGGCAAACCTGCGTGAGGTCGATAAGACCGTCCTCACTTGGGACCAGCTTCGCGCCGCACTCGACAAACTTCTCGACAAGATCTTCGCGACTGGTTGCTGCTCATGCTCGACATGTCGAACGCTCTTCGACCCGGGCGAGTTGTTTGCCTTGACGTTGGCGAAGCCTCCATGGAAGAACCGTGCTCCTTGATATTAAGGAGACGTATTACAAGGGGAAGATTCGTCCCTATGGCAAGACCAAGCGGAGCACCTCACAGGTGCCGATCTGCTGAGGAATCTGGTCAAGAAGTTGGCGGAATGGCGCGAAGACTTGAAGACAAAGCGCAAGGATGTATCGCCAGATGCGTTTATTTTTCGCGGGGCGGTTCGGAGGTCCATGGATTCGAGCAACTTCCGCAAGCGGGTGCTGCACAAGCTGGCCGAGGAACTGGAATTGCCGAAGCTGACATTCCAGGTCATCCGGCGCACGATCGCGACCTTGGCTCAGAAACTGGGATCAAGTCAAGGACGTGCAGGGCATCATGCGGCATGAGACGACGGACACCACGGAGAACGTTTATATGCAGGTTCTCCTTCCGGAAGGAGTACGTACGACGCTCGATGCAATCCATGCGGAGTTGATCGAAGAAGGCGACGGGCGTGACCTGCACCAGAGCCACCGATGACACCACGCACGGGAGCGGCGACGAATGGCTCGTCCAGGAACGATGATCTCGGAATGCCTACGGCAATTCCAGACAACACCACTCAGGTTTCGGAGGAGTGCAACTGCGAAGCCAGCTCGTGGTGTGGTTTTGGAATTTGCGACAAAGATGCGACAAAGTCGCGGAAGGGAGGATGCTGCTAAATGCTTGAAATGATTTGGTGGACCTGATCGGGATCGAACCGATGACCTCTTCCATGCCATGGAAGCGCGCTCCCAGCTGCGCCACAGGCCCACTCGGGTGGGATGCAACTCTCCTATTGTCTCCGCTCAGGCGTAAATAGTCAACGGAGATGCGTTCTGAACGAGATTCCGCCGATTTGGAGCGAATGGCATGGTTCGGCTAGGATGTGTCGAGGATGAATCCAAATCGTGGAATCCGCCCGCTGGTTCTCCAGCCTGCCAGGCCGTGCCTCGGCGTTCGCTGCGGCTCAGACAGAGGCGCGACAATCCGATGAAGAAGAACCTTCTGCTCATTGTTGCAGCGATTTGCCTGCTCGCCGCTGCGAGCGTCTTTCTTGCCTCCACGATCAGCGCCCGCAGTGCGGCCAACCGGGATTTCATCGAATATTGGGCGGCAGGCCAGCAACTGGTTCATGGAGGGAATCCTTACGATAGCGCGGCAATTTTGCGGATCGAGCGGGCGGCGGGCTTTGAGCACGATCTTCCGGAGATCAGCCTCAGCCCGCCCGTAGCTTTGTTTCTTACCATGCCGCTTGGCCATTTGGACGAAAAGGCGGCGCTCGCGCTCTGGTCAATGGCGCAGCTTCTCAGTCTGGTCGCTTCAGTGCGGATGCTGCGCGCCTTGCACGGGAACCCCGCCAACCGGCTGCATCTGGTGGCGTATCTGTTCGCGCCGGTGCTTACTTGCCTGATGGCGGGGCAGATCAGTTTGTTTTTGTTGCTCGGCATCGTGGTTTTTCTGCATATTCATCCAACGCGGCCATTTCTTTCCGGTGCAGCCTTGCTGCCCTGGACGCTCAAGCCGCATCTTTTTCTGCCTTTTGCAATTGCCCTGGCATTTTGGGCGATCTATCGAAAGCGATACCGCGTTCTGGCCGGGCTGGCTACTGCGTTTTTTGCCTGTTGCGCCGTGAGCATTTATTGCGATCCGAATGTGTGGGCGCAGTATTCGCAAATGGTGCGCGAGACGGCGGTCACGGATGCTTTTGTGCCCACGTTGAGTGTGCTGCTCCGAACTCTTGTTGATCGCCATGCAGTGTGGCTGCAATTCATCCCCGAGGCTGCCGCCTGCCTTTGGACGCTGTGGTACTTCTGGACCCGGCGCGATCGCTGGAATTGGATGCGGCATGGAATGCTGGTGCTGCTGGTGGCGGCAGTTTGCACACCTTATGGATGGTTCTTTGATGAAGCGGCACTCCTGCCGGCGTTGCTTGCCGCACTCTATCTCGCTGTGGAGTCAAGGCTCACGATTTTGCTGTATGGGATGATCGCCGGCGCAGCGTTGCTGGAAGTGGCGCTCGGCTTTCCTGTGACATCGCCGCTCTATCTGTGGACGGCGCCGGCTTGGCTTGCATGGTATCTGTATGCGACGCGGCGCAAGGCCGCGCGTATTTTGGCGGCGGCATAAAAGCGACATCAGGGTTGCGCATCGAGACCGTTCTACGACGCCGCTGTGTGCAGCATCAATGCCTCGGGATTTGCAGTGGGACGCCCAACCAGATAGCCTTGCACCTCATTCGCTCCGAGGGTCTTGATCAGAGCGAGTTGCTCCGCAGTCTCAACGCCCTCGACAATAACCCGCATCCCGAAATTATGGGCCAAGCTGATGAGCGTGCTGATCATCGATTCAGTCTCAGGTTGCGAATCGAGATTCAGCATGAAGGACCGGTCAATCTTGAGAGCGTCGAAAGAGAGCGTCGGCAGGTAGCTGAGGTTGGAGTAGCCGGTACCGAAATCGTCAATGGCCATGGTAACGCCCATCGCGCGCAGCCGAGCCATTGTCTCCGCGGCCTGCAAGTTGCCGTTCATCATCACTGACTCGGTCAATTCGATTTGCAGCAGTTCCGGCTTCAGCCCGGTGCGCTCCAGGATTGCGCTGACCTCGTTGGCGAACCCCTTGGAACGGAACTGGATGCTGGAGACATTGACGGCAAGCTGGATAGGGTGGGGCATCATCGTCTGCCAGCGAACTGCTTCCGTGCAGGCCTTCTCCATGATGTATGCGCCCAACACGCCGATCATGCCGCTCTCTTCGGCAATGGGAATGAACTTGTCGGGTGGAATTTGTCCGAGGGTCGGGTGCTTCCATCGAGCCAGCGCCTCAAAGCGCAGCAGGCGGTGATTCGCCAGTTCAAACTCTGGCTGGTAGTGCACAAAAATCTCATTCCGCGCCACGGCCCCGCGCAGCAGGTTCTCCAGCGTCAGCCGTTCATGCATCTGGAAGCCAATCTCCCGGGTGTAATGCGTGACGCGATTCTTACCCTCGCGCTTGGCTGCATACATGGCGCTGTCCGCCTGTTGCATCAACTCTTCGGCATCGGTAGCGTCGCAGGGATAAATACTGACGCCAATGCTGACTCCGATGGAAAGCAGATGTCCATTCACGAGGAAGGGATTGGAGATGGCTTCCAGCAGATGTTCGGCCAGCATCGTGGCGTCCTCCCGGTCATGGAGCCTGTCCATAATCACCAGGAATTCATCGCCGCCCAGCCTCGCCAGCATGTCGCCTTCGCGAATCCGCGAGCGCAGACAGGCGGCCACCTGCACTAGAAGCGCATCGCCCACCGCATGGCCCAGGCTGTCGTTCACCAGTTTGAACCCATCCAGATCGAGGTAAAGAAGGCCGAGCATCTCGGAGTCCCGCTGCGCCGTCACCAGCATCGCAGAGAGCTTGTCCAGCAGGTACCTGCGGTTGGGCAATCCGGTTAGCGAATCATTGAGCGACTCGTACACCGCTGTGTCCTTGGCTTTCTGCAAATCCTCCTGATTCTGCCGCAGTTGGGTTACATCAATCGCGGTGGTCTCATAAACCATGCCCTGCGCGCTCTCAACCGGTGTAATGTTGGTCAGCAGATGCACTGCCGTGCCATCGTCGCGCAACAGGCTGGTATTCAGATTGCTCAGAGCCTCGTCATCAAGCGCGGCTTTGAGCCTGTGCTGCTGATCGGCGCCGACCAGCAAATCCCAATACGACCTGCCGATGACTTCCTTGGGAGATCGCAAGCCCAGCAAGCGGGCAAAAGCCTGATTGCATTCCACGATCGTGCCATCCGGCTGCCATGTATAAACCCCTGCCAGATTGCGTTCAAAGAGCCGCCGGAATTTTGTCTCCAGCTGCATCTCGCTCTCAAGCCGCGCCCGGATGATCCCCGTTTGTTTGCGAACAGTGCTGCGCAACTGCTTCACCCAGACGAGTGGCGCGATGACGCAGAGAAATACAGCACCCACAATGGCCAGCGCCCGCTTCGGCGTCAGCCAGCTATTGCCTCCCGCTACAACAACGATGTCCGACGGAGATTCAACCAGCACCAATAGAGACTCAGGCCATTCAGGGGTTCCGCCCTGCACCAGCGCAATGCCGGTCAGTTCCAGGACGGACTGGTGTGTAAGGCCGACTGTTTCGCGCGTGGTCTCATTCCGCAGCAGAACGGCATTGAAGCGCTGGCCGCCGTCGTCAAGCTGGTAAACAAACTCAGTGGCGCTGGCGCTCTGGCCGATAAGCCGCGCTTTCATGTGGACTCGTCTTCCGCTGAGAGACTGCTTGACGATATTCGCGGCATTCATTTCGAGCGGTGCCGCGCTGGCGGCGCCTGACTGGTCGGGGGAGACTTGAACCGCCGAATCGGCAACTTCCAGGCCAAACTCTCCGTGGCTGGGGAAGCCAACCACATCCACAACAGTTCCGATATGAACTGAGACGGTCTTCGAGCACCCGACAAAGATCGTGCCGGTCTTGTCCTGGAGGACGAACAGGCCCGGAGATTGCCAGATAGCCGTCCCGCGCAGATGAACCGGGCGCACCCAGCGCTGGTCGGCATCGCTGGCGTGCAAATCTTGCAAAGGCAAAGGGGGAGTTGTGAAAGAAATCGGCGGCGCAGGCGTCTCCACCTGGATATCTTCCAGGCTATTCACAAAAATGCGTCCTGAAACGCGATGCGTAATTTCGTCAGTGCGGCGACCCATCACGCCAGTGATCCGCACAGTCGCGCCAATCAGGCTTTCTGCTGCCGGATCGTCCGGCTGGGGCACGGTCAGCCAGATCTTTTTATTCGCATCGAATATCAGAAAACAGACGCGTGCCGAAGGCTCGTCGCATTGATGCACAACGCCTTCAGTCACGACTCGATAACTTTCTGCTACCCGCGTGTCGATTTCGGCAATGGTTCGCTGCTGCGGCTTGGGCATGGGCGCATGTCCCAAAACTGCAATCCGTGCGTGAGTAACTGCCGGCCTGCCGCCTGCATCTGTGCCCGTAATTGCATTTACCCGAATATGTGTCCCCGGAGCATATTTAACGGTAGTGCCGTGGACATCAATAAAAGTCGGGCCGGTGCGGTCATACAAAAATAATGTGCCCCACTCCGGGTCGGAGTAGGTCACAACAGCATCCAATTCAACAGGATACCCCTTGACCGTTTCGGCCTTGCTCAGCCGGAAAACCTCGTCGATGGTGTGCAACGTGCGCAGCGGTGCTGCGGCAACTCCCGCCTGCGACAGCGCAAGCTGAGGAGACAACAGCACGAGAAGACAGCCGAGCGCCAGGGCGCGCAAACCTCCTCTACCGCAAGCGGACCCGTTTGCTGCCGTTCGCATTCCGCGACTCACTTTCCGCGCCTATACTACGCCCAAACGCCGTCGATCGCGCGTTTATAACTCTGCTCTCTCCGGCCAACGTCTCAGTCAGATGTATCGGCGAGAGATACAAACTGTTTACGAATTCCGGGAGAACAAGTCGTACATCAAATAAGAGTTTTCTAATCAATAGCATGGATTCCATGTGAATGGAAAGAGAATTGTGCGGAATTCGCACATGTGCTTTGGACTCTATCTGCATGACTCTCTTAATCCACAGACGTTTTTCGTGGATTGCCGAATCTCTGGTCGAAACCGACCCGCTGACCTATCATTGGCCGGATACCATTGGCGGATTTGAAGACAGATAGCCCTGGCCGTCAAGTGCTCCTACTCCAATCGCTTTTGGAAGTCTGCTTAGCTTGCGAGGCGGAAGGCTTTGCGCCAACGAGACTGGAATCGTATGCTCTCTGCATGGACGAGCGCGAGAATGAACTTTCGAAGCTTATCGATCAGCTCAACCGCTCGGCGACTGGCGTTAAATCCGCCGAGAGGCGGTCGATAGACCAGCTTTTAGCCACTGCGATTCGCGCCAACGCCTCCGACATCGTTCTGGTTGCTGGCTCTCCTGCCACTCTACGAGTGAATGGAAGCCTGGCAACAGACTCAGGACCGGCCATGTCGGATGAGAGCATTCGGGCCTTGCTCTTTCCTCTGCTGTCGGCCGGCCAACTGGAAGAATTACAGAAGCGCAAATGCATGGACTTCTGTTTTGTGCGCGGTTCGACCGGGAGATTCCGCGCCAACTTCCACTTTCAGCGTGGAACCCTTGCGGCTTCGATACGGATTCTGCCGGCACAGATCCCGACTTTGGAGACGCTTCATCTGCCTGCCTCGCTCGCCATGCTGGCGGAGCGGCGGCAGGGGCTTGTGCTCCTCACCGGGGCGACAGGGTGCGGCAAGACTTCGACGATGGCCGCGTTGATCGACCGCATCAACGCCAGCCGCAGCGAACATATCATCACCATCGAAGATCCAGTCGAGTATCAACACACAAACCGCAAATCCCTCGTTGAGCAGATTGAGGTTGGATACGACATCCCCAGCTTTTCTCAGGCGGTGCGCGCCGTCCTCAGGCAGGACCCGGATGTCATCCTGGTTGGCGAAATGCGCGATAGCGAAACGATGGCCGCGGCGCTGACCGCAGCGGAGACCGGTCATCTGGTTCTCACCTCGTTGCACACCAACGATGCGGCCCAAACCGTCTCGCGCATTCTTGATACCTTTCCTACCGGCTATCAGTCTCAGATCCGCCAGCAACTATCTCTCGCGCTGCTGGCTGTCGTTTCACAGCAACTGCTGCCGGCAGCCAATGGAGCCGGACGTTACCCGGCAGTTGAGATTCTTATCGCCACCAACGCCACGCGCAATCTGATTCGCCGCGGCGAAGACCATCAGCTCCGGGCCAGCATCGAGACCGGCCGCGCCGAAGGCATGTTGACGATGGAGCAGTCGCTGGCCGAACTGGTTCGCGCCGGACGTATCTCCCGCGAAACGGCCCTCGGCCACTGCAACCACCCAGAGGATCTGCGCCGCCATATGAATAGCTGAAACTCGCTGTATAACACTGGACTCGAATGGGCGTCAGTCGGGTCACGAGTGGCACATAAGAGCTGCGGCGCCTGCCCTACGGTCTATCCAGAGGCAGAGTCACTACCAGGGTTTGCCAGTGTACCAGGCAGGTTCTTGGCCTTTTTCTCCGAACCAACCCCAATCATTGAGCGTGTCGATGATGTGCTGTCGTGCGTAAGTCGTATAGGTTGGGAAGAGGTTCGAGGAGAAATAGCCAAGACGTCTTCTTACGCCACCCGACTCACCGTCTTTATCGGCCACAATTGTGCCCATAGGTCCGCCGAAGTCCAAAATGTGCGCCTCGAACCATACAGTCTCGCCGCTCTCATTCGTCAGTGCTACTGGAGCTTCGATTCTGATTCCTAGATCGGCGGCCGCCTGCCGCCAAGTATTCGAGATATCCTGATCCATCTCGTCACCGCCCAATTTGTGTCCAGTTTACCAGTAGCTATTCTTGATCCTATCAGCGCTTCTTTCCGCCGGGGCGCTTGCCGGCAGGTTTGCTCTTAAAGCTAGACTTGCCGCCTGGCTTCGGCCGGCCAGCCGGTTTCCCGCCAAAGCTCGGCTTGGGTTTCCAGCCAGTCTTCTTTTCACCGCGCGGGCTATCGCCGGGCCGCCCGGGTTTGCTGCTGGGCCGTGCGCCGCCTGCGCGCGGTTTGCCGCTGCTGGTGGTGAAGGGGCGGGCGAGTCCTTCGCTGCTGCGCGGTGGGCGCTGTGGTCCGGAGTCCTCTGTACGGGGACGGCTGGGCCGTTTGCCTGCAAAGCTGGAGCGGTCGCTGCCAGGACGACCAAAACTGGGGCGGCTACCACTCGGGCGGTCCAAGTGCGGACGGTCAAACGCAGGGCGCGATGAGCTGGGACGGCCTGTTCCTGGTCTGCCGCCTCCGGGCCGCGAGAATCCAGAGCGCTCGGGACGCGGACGATCTGACCCAGGCCGGTCAAAACTCCGGCCAGCCGGTGCGGGCCGGTCTGTGCGCGGCCGGTCCGTTTTTGGCCGGTCAAAACTGGGGCCACTCGAAGACGGCCTCGGTGAATAGGGCCGAGGCGAGCTTGGCCTGGATGGCCCTGTTCTCTCTGAACCAGTACGGTCAGAACCTGTCGGACTGGGTCCGCTGCGCGCCGACCGCGAACGGTCAGCACGCGGGCCGGAAGAACTGAAGCTGCCGGACGGAAGCTCTTCTATATGCAAGTTTGGCGGGCGCACTGGGGTCTGATCGTCGTCGAAATCATGCGACTCGCGGCGCGGCGGCGCAGGGCGCTTGAAGCCGCCGCGGTCTCCAGAGCCGGATTTGTTCCAGGACGGCTTGGCCCCAAAGGAGCGGTCCCCGCCCGTGCGGCCAGTACCGCCGGTGTGGCCCGTGCCGCCGGTACGCGGCGTGAAGGGGCGCGGAGCCGAAGTACGCGCCTCGGTTGGTCTTGGCTCAAACGACCGCGTCTCAGCCGGTCTCGCCGCAGGCCGTTCCGCTGCATCAAAGCGGGGACGAACCGGACGAGCGGGGCGGCCTGCGTCGGTGGGACGGCCAAAACTCTTCGGCTTGGCATCAAATCGCGCGGCTGGCCGTGCAGCGCCGCGCTCCGGACGCTCTGTAGCTTTCCATGCCGGTTTTCCGGCAGGTCTGGCTGGAGGTGCAGCCTCAAAATCAGCACTCGGCCGAGCCGCCGGACGCGCCGGCCGGTCTTTGCCGAAAGCCTCCCGCTTAAACGGAGGCTTCTCGAAAGACCGTTTCGGCTGATAATCGCCCGTGTGCTCCGGTTTCGTCCGGCTCACGTTCGGCTTATACGCGCTCTTACCGCCTACCCTGGCCGCCGGCAGGCCACTCGGGCGCACAGTCGGCAACCGCTGCGCGTCAATTGCATTCTGGCGGCGTACTTCCTTGGATTTCGGCGTCCGCAGCTTGCCTTCAGAGGCCTTGTGCAGGGCCTCCAACTCTTGCGGATCAAGCTCGCGCAGATTGCCCGGCTCCTGGTCGAGCACCAGCGGCCCATAGCCGACACGGCGAATCTTCTCGACAAAGTGGCCAATCTCCTCGAACATCTTGCGCAGTTCGCGGTTGCGTCCCTCGATGAGGATCACTTCATACCAGGGATTATCTCCCTGGCGAACCTGGCGAATCCGCGCAGGCGAGGTGCGAACTTTGCCCTCGCCGGGCTTGCCACGCTCAATCGTCACGCCGGAACGCAGCGTGTCCAGCTCGTCTTCCGTGGGTTGCCCGCTGACCTTGACCAGATAAGTTTTTTCTACCCCCGAAGAAGCTTTGGTGAGTTTGTTGGCCAACTCACCGTCATTGGTTACCAGCAGCAGCCCCTCGCTCATGTAGTCAAGGCGGCCAACTGGGTAAAGCCGCTCCTTCATCTTGTCGAAGAACTGCATCACCGTGGGCCGGCCCTCGGGGTCCTTCACTGTGGTCACAAAGCCCTTGGGCTTGTTGAGGACAAAATAGCGCAGCCGCTCGGGGCCTTGCAGCAGCTTGCCATCCACGCGGATATGGTCGCGGCCCAGGTCGGCTTTGGTGCCCAACTCGGTAACGACAGCGCCGTTCACCTGCACGCGGCCCTGCTCAATCAGTTCCTCGGCGCGGCGGCGGCTGGCCACTCCAGCGGCGGCAAGGATCTTCTGCAAACGCTCCAGTTTTACGGGCGGCTTGGCCTTTGTGCCGGGCTTGGAATCTGATTCCTCGTCGGAGTCGTCTTCGGTCTCTTCTCCGGCGTCAGTTACTGCTTCGGCCTCGCCGTCGGTTTCGTCTCCAATGGGGTCATCAATTTCGGTTTCAGCGGTCTCTTCGGTCTCTGCTTCTTCGTTCAACTCAGGCTCATTTGCTTCAGACTGATGTTCATCGGTCATGGAGGGAACTCTCTTGTTTTCTGCCTGATCTGCTAGGACGGCTCGGCGGGCACGGTCTCTGCGGGGAGTAATTCCCCTTCGCTTTCCGTCTCGACGACGGTAGTGGGTGTTGAATGCAATTCGGGCGTTTCAGCAACGGCCTGTTCAGGCTCGACGAAGTCTTCCGCTTCGTCATGAGCGGGGTCTACGGCAGTCTCTTCTATCGGCTGATCCAGCTCTGTTTCATTCGCTGCCGCCGCAGTGGTTATCGGCAGGGGATGCGGATCTTCGCTGCTGTCCTCTTCAAATTCAAGAGATGCGCCGCTGGCCGATTCCTGATTGGGCGCAGCGCCTTCTTCGCCGCTGGTTTCCGGCTCTTCCAATCCCTCCAACTCAATCGCCGCCATCTTCTCGAACTCTTCCATCGAAGGCAGTTCGGCGAGGTCTTTGAGTCCGAAGCGGAGCAGGAACTCTTTCGTAGTCTTATAGAGAATGGGACGGCCAATGACCTGCTTGCGGCCGGCAGTGGCAATGAGCTTGCGGCTGAGCAGAGAACCCAGCACGCCGCCCGATTCCACGCCGCGAATCTCATTCACCTCAGGCGCAGTCACGGGCTGCTTGTATGCGATGACAGCAAGAGTTTCCAGCGCCGGAAGCGAGAGCTTGAGGGCCGGTTTGAGAGCTTTTATAAAGACGCGCACCACGTCGTGGCACTCCGGCTTGGTGGCCATGCGGTAGCCGCCGGCAATCTCACGAATCTCAATTCCGCGACTGTCGTTGGCGTAGTCGGCGATGATCTCGTCGAGCAACTGCCGCAGAATCGCGCGGACCTCGCGGTCGCGCAGCCGTGCCTGGCGCTTGAACTCCGCCTCTGGGTCGTCAATCGCATCCGGATCGGGTGCTGACGCGGCGGCAGGCTCCGCAGCGGCTTCGGGCGCGTTGGTTTGCTCACCGGATACGGGAGCATCATCCTGCCTGGTCTCAATCGCAGCAAGCGATTCCAATTCTGGGCTAACTTCCGCATTTTCAATGAGTAAAAACTGCGGCTCCGGCGCACTCTCTCTGGCCGTCTCGGCGGTAGCCGCAGCCTGCTCGGCCTTCCATTCGAGGGCGTCGGCGGTAAAAAGCGTCGCGAGCTGGGCCAGGGTGACCGGCTCCTCTGCGGCGTAGATAACTGCTTCCAGCTTTGCTTTAAGGCTCATTTTCTCTTAGGTACCTCAAGTATGGTACCGGAAACTGCGGCATTCTGCCCGCTCCGAAACAGAAACCCCAGGGCAATCGCATGAACCAGGTTTGCAGATTGTTTCCGGAATCCAGCTACCCTGAAGCTGGGTCGGTCGTTCAGAACGAGTCGATTCGCTCCGTACCCCCTGAAAAGCACCCCCTCCCCCGGGGGGTCCGTACTCCTTCTGTTCGCTTTCCCTGGTGAGATTCGAGACTGCGGACGATGTCGATGAACTGTCGTGAGTTCATGCGATTGCCCTGACAGAAACCTCCGCCCGGAAGCGGGTTGTGGCACACTAAAAGCAGTTCCGCGCGTCAATTCTGGAGGGACCGAAATCGATGAAAACCGTAAAACTTCTCGCTCTTGCCGTTCTGCTTGCCCTCGGTGTTGGCCAAGCCCGCTCCGCCGGACGTGAAATCTATCCAGCGCCCGCCGAAGCTCGTGCCGACCTAGCCGCCGCCCTGAAAACCGCAGCCCAGACCCACAAGCGCATCCTGCTCGACTTTGGCGGCAACTGGTGCGGTGATTGCCAGGTACTCGACATCTATTTCCACGATGCGACCAACAAGCCCATTCTGGACTCCAACTACATCCTCGTCGATATCAACATCGGCCACATGGATGCCAATGAAGATCTCGCCGAGCAATATGGAATTCCTCTACATAAAGGCGTTCCCGCGCTGGCCGTCCTCAACGACAAAGGCGAACTGCTTTATAGCCAGAAGACCGGCGAGTTTGAGGACATGCGCCATCTGGAGTCCGCTGCCCTGACCGATTTCCTGCTGAAGTGGAAGCGGTAAAGCGGTCTGGCTCGATGGTGATGGTGAGTAGCTGAAAAAGCGTCGGCAGCTTTCAGAGTTATAAGCTGGAGAGCAGGAGCCGCGCACTGGAAACAACCCTCAAACCCCGCTATCTCGCTCTCGACGTCGGCAACCGGCGCATCGGGGTTGCGGTTTCTGATGCACTGGGCCTGACCGCGCAACCGGTGCTCACGCTGGAACGCAAACGCAATTCGAGAGACGATCTGCGCTCTCTCGCTCGTCTCTGTCGCCGTTTCGAAGTCGCCGGAATCGTCGTCGGCAACCCTGTCCATCTGAGCGGCGAAATCAGCCCGCAAGCCGTCAAGACTCAGGCCTTCGCCGCCGCCCTCGGTGAGCTGACCGGCCTTCCCATCCACCTCTGGGATGAGCGCCTGACCACCCACGAGGCCCACCAGATTCTCTACGAAGCAGGTCATCCCCGCCAGGAGCATCACCGCGTCGTCGATCAGGTCGCCGCCACGCTGATTCTGCAATCGTTTCTTGCCGCCCGCGTATAATAAAAGTTCAAGTTCTGCCATTTCACGCGGCAGGAGCGAGCGCGCTCCCCGCAACGGACCCCCGAATGCCCGAGCACATCAAAAAACAGCTCCACGAAGAGATTCAGATCCTGGAGCACGAGCTTGCCCACGAGCTGCCCGCCGAGATCAAGAAGGCGGTGGCGCTGGGCGATCTCTCAGAAAACGCCGAGTATCACATGGCCAAGCAGCGCCAGGACTTTGTCAACGCGCGCCTCGGCCAGCTCAAGCGGCGCATGGCCGAGCTTTCACTGGTCAATCTCGCAAATATCCCGCGAGACAAGGCCGGCTTCGGCTCGACAGTGGTTGTATATGACTCCACCAAGGACGAAGAGATTGTTTACAGGCTGGTCACCGCGAAGAATCCGATGTGACCAAGGGGCTGATCTCGACCACCTCGCCGATTGGCCGCGGGCTGGTCGGCAAGCGCGTCGGCGATGTGGCCGCTATTGTTACCCCCAACGGCAAGCGCGAACTGGAAATTCTGAAACTGACCACGATTCATGATGAAGCCGAGAAGCAATCCGAAAACGGAACCTCCGGCGCAACACAGTAGCAAGGACGAGGGGAAATGACCTGGACCAGCGCCTTTGGCCGCGGCTGCGGCTGGCTTCTTGACAAAATCGTGCACGGCATGGCGCTCACCCGCATCTCTCCCAACTTTCTTACCTTCTTCGGCCTGGTCATCAACATCACCGCAGCTTTTCTCTTCGGCCATGCCAACGCCACCAACGCTGGGCGGATGTTTTTCTACGCGGGAATGGTTATCTTCGGCGCTGGACTCTTCGATATGCTCGATGGCCGTGTCGCCCGCCGCACCAATCAGGTCACGGTCTTCGGCGCATTCTTTGACTCGGTCATCGACCGCTACTCGGACGTGGTGCTCTTCTTTGGCCTGCTGGTCTACTACGGCCGCATCAATCGCTTTAGATATGTCGTGCTCGTGGCCTTCGTCATGGTCACTTCGCTGATGGTCAGCTACACCCGCGCCCGTGCCGAGGCCCTCATCGGCCAGTGCAAGGTCGGCTTCATGGAGCGCCCCGAGCGCATCGTGCTGGTGATCTTAGGCGCGGTCTTCAATCACTGGGGAGTGATGGCTCCGGTGCTATGGGTGCTTGCGGTACTATCTACAATCACCGTGATTCATCGCATCACTTACACTTACCAGAACACCAAACATCTGCCGGTAAGCTGAAACCCGGCAGATGTCCTTCCGCAAAGCATTTTCATGGACAACGTAATCACTGGGTGCCCACCCTCGCCACGTTCTTGTTTTTGTGGCTAGGGTGGGATCGTACGACGATTCTACGTCGGCGCCTTGACCTCCGGCCAGTAGCGGAAGCTCCGAAAAGTGGCCTTGCCGCTGCCAACCGCATAGACCGCCGGGCGCAGGTCGAGGAATCCATTCAGCACGTTGTGATGCATCCCTGAGACTTCTGCCGACTCGGGCGTTTTTTTCCAGCCCTGGCCAGGCAGACGGTAATAAAAATCCACCTCTTGCCGGTCGTTGACAACCCGCAGCGTCGCGCGGGTCGCGCCTTTCTCGCGCCAACTGGGAACGTAGCTGTTGGCGATTCGCACGCCGATTCCTTCGGGGCCGATCAGGATTCCCGCCGCGTGGTCGGGGTTATAAAAGAGCAGCAGGCCTGATTCGCAGCCGGGGTCCGCCTCAATGTCGATCTCAACGGTATACGAATGGCCGCCGACCGGCGTCGTCAACGCCGAGGTGTCCGCCAGAGATTTGCCGCGAGCGGCCAGTGTCAACGCGCCGTTGCCGGTAGTGAAGCGCGCCGGGTCGAATTCATGCCAGAATCCCCATTGCAGGCCGAGTTCCGGCGCACTGAAATCATCCGACGGGTCAAGAAACGGCTGCTGGCCGGCTCCGGCAACCGGCAGAGGAATCGCCGCATCTGCCGTCACACCCGGCGGCACGCGGAACCAGCCATCCGCAGTCCACTCAATCGGCAGAAGCAGCAGTTGCCGGCCCAGCGTGCGGTATCCGTTTTCATACGAGTGAACCGTCATGTACCACTTGCCGTCCGGCGTATCCACCAGCCGCCCGTGCCCCAGCGAGAGCCAGCGATCATCGCGGCTGACTGTGTGGACGACAGGATTATAGGGCGAAAACTCCCAGGGTCCGTCGGCGTGACGGCTGCGCGCGCTCACCACCGAGTGGCTTGTCGAGGGTCCCGCCGTGCCGCCCTCGGCTACATTCAGATAAAAATACCCATTGTGTTCCAGTAGCTTAGGACCTTCCAGGCAGGTGCATTCCATACGCGTCGTTGTCGGCACCGGCCAGGGTTCCAGCACCCGGCGCGGTGGGGACTTTACGGCTAGCCCGTCGGTAGTGAGTTCGGCCATCATTCCGTCAGCCATATACAGAAAGCGGCGGCCATTTTCAGCAATGTGTGCCGGGTCAATGGCATAGATGTCCAGATCAACCGGCTCAGACCACGGTCCTTCGGGGTGCTCGGCGTGGACCACGCGGAGCTTGTTGTCAGCAGGGAAGTAGATATAAAAGCGCCCCTGATACTCGCAGAGATACGGCGCGTAGACATTGCCGAAGTAGCGGCGCAGCGCGGCAGCTACCGGCCGCCAGTTAATCAGATCAACAGAGTGCCAGATCAGCAACCCCGGCGCGTAATCGAAGCTCGAGTGGGTGAGGTAAAAATCCTTGCCTACGCGTATGGGGCTGGCGTCCGGGTGGTCGCCGCCCAGGATAGGGTTGCGGTAAACTCCCGGCGACTGGGCCAGGGTGAGTCGGCTGTAAGGCAAAAGTGCAATAGCCGCAGAGGCAGCGGCGGAGTTCACAACAAAACGGCGGCGAGTAATCATGGCTGCGCTAGTTTACCGTGCGGGCATGGCTGGAGGAAGTGATCGCAAGAGACTGTTCCTGGGACGAGATCGCTCAATCCCACAAATTCACTTAGCACCAAAAAAGGCCGCGGCCACTTTCATTAACTGTTTTGATTCCGAACAGGCAGCGCATTTTTCCGCATTCATCCATTTGGCACGGAAACGCCTTATAGTCGAAGATGCAGCAAAATATCCGACTTCGCCGCGCGATGGTGAGCCGAAGCCGATGGAAACCTCAGGAGACCCCAATGTTCAATCGTCTTTGCTTCGGAGTCCTGCTCTCGGCCTGCCTGTTCGGCACATTCACCGGCTGCAACAGCACTAATCTGGTGAACGGCCTTACAGTTGCGCCTGCCACTGTTTCGTTTACAGGAGTCGGAGGTACCGCTCAGCTTACGGCTACCGGTCGATATGGGTCTTCCGGGCATTATTCCTATCAAGATGTTTCCAGTCAGGTAACCTGGACCTCCGGTTCAACGGACGTGGCGACGGTTAGCACCTCCGGCCTCGTAACCGCGGTCGGCGCCGGCACCATACAGATCACGGCAAGCATCTCAGGGTACGGCGGCAATCTTACAGCAACATCCGAGATCACCGTCACCACATCGGGCGGAACGGGCGGCACCGGGGATGTCACCTCCCTCTCGCTTGCTCCTTCGACGCTTAACGTAACCGGAGCCGGTCAGACCGGCCAATACACCGTTATAGGAAACCTCTCCGGCGGCGGAACTCAGAGCATCACCTCTAACCTTGCCTGGAGTTCCGGTTCGACCTCGATCGCCACCGTCATTCCTACCACTGGCGTAGTAACAGCCGTCGCCACGGGCACAGCGACCATCACCGCCGTCTACACCAACGCAGATAAGACCACCGCCACTGGCCAGGCCGCCTTCACGGTTGGGAGCAGCAGTACCGGCACCTCGGAACCGCTGCTCTCCATCAACATCGTGCCCGGAGGCGCCACGGTCTCCAACATTGGCATGACCGCCCAGTTCCTGGCATTCGGAACCTTCG
Source organism: uncultured Acidobacteriaceae bacterium (assembly GCA_963713645.1). Classification (GTDB taxonomy): domain Bacteria; phylum Acidobacteriota; class Terriglobia; order Terriglobales; family Acidobacteriaceae; genus Telmatobacter. Next base: position 103,998 of record CAVQMQ010000034.1, read on the forward strand.
CCGCCGCTCCAACCACCCGCGATCTCACCGATTATGTGCAGTGGTTCTCTCTCTTTCCCGATGTCGCCACCATTGATACCAACAGCACCAACGGCGGGCAAATCACCGCGACTACCGGAGAAACCCCTCTGCCCGGGTCGAATAACCTATACAACTACGCCGGTTTGGCAACAGCGGAAGGATATGAGGGAAGTTCGGTGATCTATGCCGAAGCTACCAACCCGGATGGAACAATCGTCCTTTCCAATCCGGAGACATTCAGCTGTAAGGATCCGAATAGCATTTGCGAGCAGACTTATCCTCCCTCACAGTTTGTCACTATCTCCGTTTTCAACGCCGGGCCGAATGAGAGCACCTGGTACATCACCGCTCCATCCGATACCGGTACGGCTGATCTGATCCACTGCGGTCCCGGCTGGACCGGAACCGGCGGCTCGGTTTGCACTGGCGTCTACGCTTACAATCCGACGCAGACAATCGTGCTTACCGAAACTTCTACGGCGAATAGCTTCGGCGGTTGGAATATGGGCAGCTATTGCCAGGAAAAGAATGTCTATTCGACCACCTGCACCGTGCTTCTGGACCACAACCAGTCTGTCGGAGCCATCTTCTACTAACAACCAGTCGCAGCTTCGTCAAACAGAAAGCCGCCTGCGGGGCGGCTTTCCTGCGTTTGCAGCGGGCACCGCAATTTCACTGCATGGTGGACGGCGTTTAGACTGAAAGCTGTTCGCATGACGATGACCAGGCCCCGCTTGCAAGCTCTTCGCCGCTTCCGCTTCAATCTGCCCCAGCGCATTGCCGCCGGGCTGCTGGCGATCTTTCTCCTCCAGGGTTTCTGGCTCATCAGCCGCCAGACACTGACTGAGCGCGACTACCAATACGCCCGCTGCGGCCGCGAAACCTGGGAGAAGCCCTCGCCGCTGGCCGGCTATTACACCAGTTGCGGCAACATTCATGACGGGATTCTGGTCTACCGGCTCTCTGGTCTGCCGCTCACCCTCAACGTCCTCGTCGAGCGCGGCCTGGACCGCTTCCGCAGGCCCGAAGACCGCATCCTCCAGACCGGAGACCAGGTCAGCCCCTGGGAATTGCGCCATCAGTTGACACATATTCTGCTCTTGCTGCGGCTGCCCTTCTTTGCCGCCGGTTGCCTGCTGGGCGGCGGCCTGTGGTGGGTGACGCGACGTCTCTATGGCGACCTCGGCGGATACACGGCGCTCTCGCTCTATTGCTTTTCTCCGGCAGTGATCCGTGCTTGCCTCTCGCCGAATGGCGAAGTACTGGCAGCCCTCGGCATCTTTGGAGGCGTCTACACCTGCATTGGCGTGGCCCACGCCATGCAAGGCCCTCGCCGCAAATGGAGGCCGCGCATTGTGCTGCTTACCGCCATCTTCGGCATTGCCGCCGCCGCACACATCGCCGCGCTGCCGGTGGTTGCTCTGCTCGGCCTCGCGCTGATGCTCTGGGTCGCCGAAGGCCGCCGTAGTCAGGCGTTACCCGTGGTGTTGATCGCGGTGGCCGGCGCGCTTGCATTTGTCTTTCTATGCTACGGACTTTCGCCGGATGCGTTTAGCTATCTCTTTCGCTCCTCGGCGGCGTTTCTCTCCGTATCGCTTGATCCGGCCCGGCGCTTTTTCTCTGACTTCACCAATGCAGGGATCATCATCGCCGCCGGAGCCGCGCTTGTGCTTTTCCTCGGCCTGCGCAGGTTCCGCTACTTCGGCAACACCGCTCCGCTGATTTGCGCCTTTATCTTGATTCCGCTGGTGATGACCGGCGCTGCCGGCACCCCCTGGCTTTGGGCCGTGCCCTTCCTGCTGGCCTTCGTTGGCGGTGTATTTGCCGATGCCTTCGAGGGCCCGCGCGGTCGGATGGCAATAGCCGCTGCCGGGTCCATTGTCCTGTTACAGGCGGGCATTTGTCTCGCCACTTTGGCCGGTGTTTTTCCGGGCTAACTCCATGTCCTGGATTAGCCTCCAAAATATCATCGCAAATTAAAGCAAAATAAGGACTTGTTTACCTAAATTCGCCTTGCTGAAACCCCCTCCCGGCGCGTAAAATCAAAGTATAGCCCGCGAAGCCCGGCCCCGCTTTTTCCGGTCCTTTTTTGCCGCCTCTCGGCGGGCATTGAAAAAACTATGGCAGACGATCAGAACCCACAGCTTCCACTCGAAGGCGGCACGCCGCCTCATAGCGGCACCAACCTCATCCCCATCAACATTGAAGAGGAGATGCGCCGCTCCTATCTCGATTACTCCATGTCGGTGATCATTGGCCGAGCGCTGCCCGACGCCCGTGACGGGCTCAAGCCCGTCCACCGGCGCGTCCTCTACACGCTGAGCGAGATGGGCCTGGAGCACAACAAGAAATACTCCAAGTGCGCCAAGGTTGTCGGCCAGGCAATGGGCGTCTACCATCCCCACGGCGACTCGGCCATCTATGACACTCTTGTGCGTATGGCGCAGCCGTTCTCGTTGCGTTATCCGCTAGTCGATGGCCAAGGCAACTTCGGCTCCGTCGATGGCGACCCGCCCGCCGCCATGCGTTACACCGAGTGCCGCCTGATGCGCATCGCCAGCGAGTTGCTGGCCGACATCGAGATGGAGACCGTGGACTTTACGCCGAACTACGACGAGTCTACCTTCGAGCCGACTGTTCTGCCCACGCGCATTCCCAATCTCATCGTCAACGGCTCCAGCGGCATCGCCGTAGGCATGGCGACGAACATCCCGCCCCACAACTTGACCGAAGTAGTCAACGCGGCCATCGAACTCGTCAAGAACCCCAACGCGGGCCTCGCTGAAGTCCTGAAGCATGTGCATGGCCCAGACTTCCCCACCGGCGGCTTCCTCTACGGCAAGAGCGGCATCCCGCAGGCATACAAGACGGGCCGCGGGCGCTTCATGATGCGCGCCCGCGTGGCCACTGAAAACCTGACCAAGGAAAAGCAGGCGATCATCGTCACGGAGATTCCTTATCAGGTGAACAAGTCCAAGCTGATTGAGCGCATTGCCGAGCTGGTGAACGACAAGATCATCGACGAGATCAGCGACGTGCGCGACGAGAGCGACCGTGATGGCATGAGAATCGTCATTGAGCTCAAGCGCGGCGCGCAGCCGGAGATTGTGCTTAACCAGCTCTACAAGCACACCTCGATGCAAGAGAGCTTCTCGATGATCTTTCTCGCGGTGCTCAACGGGCAGCCACGTGAGCTAAGCCTCGATCAGGCGATTCACGCCTTCATCAATCACCGCGTCGATGTCGTCCAGCGCCGCACAGTCTTCCTTTTGCGTAAAGCACGCGAGCGCGAACATATCCTCGAAGGCTACAAGATCGCTCTCGACAATCTGGACACGGTAATCAAGATCATTCGCGGATCGGGTTCACGCGTCGAAGCCCGCGAAAACCTCTACGCCTGGGGCAAGGGTACAGAGATTATCCTCAACCTGGACCGCACTCGCCTGCCGCACGAAGAGCGCGGCCTCACGCTACGCCAGATTGATGCCATCCTCGAATTGCAGCTCTATCGCCTCACGCAGCTCTCCATCGACGAACTGCTCAAGGAGTTGGCGCAGGTCCGCGAACGCATTGCCGAGTACGAATCCATCCTCGCCAGCGATGCCAAGCTCCGCGCCGTCATCGTCAAGGAACTCGAAGATGTGCGCGACAAATACGGCGATGCGCGGCGTACCCAGATCGTCGACGAATCCGCCGAGCTGCAACTGGAAGACCTGATCGCCGACGAGCAGGTCGCAGTCACGGTCTCGCACCAGGGCTATCTCAAGCGCACGCCCATCAGCATCTATCGCCAGCAGCGCCGCGGCGGCACCGGACGCACCGGCATGAAGACCCGCGAGGAAGATTTCGTCGCGCAGTTGATTGTCGACTCGACGCACTCGTTTCTCTTGTGCTTTACCAATGCCGGTCGCGTTTACTGGCTCAAGGTCTACGAGATCCCCGACATCAGTGCAGCAGGCAAGGGCAAGTCGATGCAGAGCCTGCTCGACCTGCAGCCCGGAGAAAATGTCCGCGCCATTCTGCCCGTGCGCGACCTTGAAGAAGAAGGCAAGTACATCTTCTTCTCCACGCGTCAAGGCACGGTGAAGAAGACCCCGCTCAAGGACTTCTCGAACGTAATGGCCCGTGGCATCATCGCCATCGGCATCGACAAGGAAGATGAACTCGTCGCCGCGCGCATTACCGACGGCAGCCAGATCGTCTTCCTCGCCACGCACCTCGGCATGGCCATTCGCTTTGACGAGTGCGATGTCCGCTCCATGGGCCGGCCCGCTTATGGTGTGCGCGGCATCGACCTTGCCAAAAACGACTATGTTGTTGGCGTGGCCATCACGCCGAAGGAGCATGAGCCGGGCGCTTATCGCATCCTTGCCATTACCGAGAACGGCTTCGGAAAGCGCACCGACGTAGACGAATACCGTTTGCAAACCCGCGGCGGCAAGGGCGTCAAGAACATGGCTGTTACGCCGCGCATTGGGAGAGTCAGCTCGATCCAGTTGGTCGATGACACGTCGGAACTAATGGTCATCAGCCAATTCGGCAAGATCATCCGTATCGACACCAAAACCATCCGCGCCGCCGGACGCGCCACGCAAGGTGTGCGTCTGCTCAATCTGGAATCGGATGACAAGGTTGCTGCGGCGGTCATCATTCCGCCGGAAGAACTGAAAGACGACGAGCCGACGCTGTTGCAATAAGGCTTCATGCCCAGGCCTCAGAATAGAGGCCTGGACACGCACTCTATAAATTAATGTTCACACAGCGTTTTCCAGGTTGTATAGTGATCTCACAACCCTGAAACACGGCCATTCAAACTAAGACCGCCCGAGGGTATGTGGAATCGGTACTCTTGCCCGATTTTCGAACCAAATTTGCCGAGTTCAGAGGCAGCAATCGCCGCAGTACGTCATAAGGTAGGCTGCCTGCGCTCAATTTCCCGGATGTTGTTTCCCATTCGGTCCGTGCCGTAGCTAGGCGCGGGCGGTGGGATTGATTTCTCTGCTTGTGAATTCTTTGTCGCTTTGGATTGGTAGAACCGGCTATTCAGTCCGTCATCGACAAGGAGTCTCAGATGCCCAGACAGAATCGTTTCAGCTTCATTGCTCTCCTACTCGCTGTATTTTTCTTTACATTTACTGGTTTTGGTCCGCATTTTTCCGCTCTTGCCCAAACGGGCAAAATGCCGCAGACCATCACCTTCCCGTACGTTGCCCAAATTTCGTATCAGTACGCTGCAACATCGCCGATATTGACGGCCACGGCAAGCTCCGGCCTTCCAGTCACTTATATCAGCCAGACACCCACGGTTTGCACTGTGTCAGAGTCGAGCACCAGTGTCTGGACCATCTCCTTGCTGATCTCGGGCAGTTGCAGCCTTGTTGCCTATCAGGGCGGCAATTCAGTTTATTCAGAAGCGCCATCCATCGGCCAGACCTTCTGGGTCTATCATGCGTCGCAAACCATTACCTTTCCCTATGTTGCTCTAACTTCGTATCAGTACGCTGCAACCGCGCCGATATTGACAGCGACTGCAAGCTCCGGCCTACCGGTCACCTACATCAGCCAAACGCCTACGGTTTGCACTGTCTCTGAGTCGGGTACCGGTGTCTGGTCCGTCTCCTTGCTGATCTCGGGCAGTTGCAGCCTTGGAGCAGAACAGGCCGGCAATGCAACTTATGCCGCAGCGCCATTCTCGGGCCAGACTTTCTGGGTCTATCATGCGCCGCAGACCATCACCTTTCCCTATGTTGCTCTAACTTCGTATCAGTACGCTGCAACCGCGCCGATATTGACGGCAACGGCAAGCTCCGGGTTGCCGGTCACCTACATCAGTCAGACACCGACTGTCTGCACGGTCTCTGAGTCGGGCACCGGTGTCTGGACGGTTTCACTGCTGATCTCTGGCAGTTGCAGCCTTGGAGCAGAACAGGCTGGTAATTCAACCTATGCTGCCGCGCCATTCTCGGGCCAGACCTTCTGGGTCTATCATGCCTCGCAGACCATCACCTTCCCGGCGATTGCCCTTCAGAATGTTGGAACGACAGTTACGTTGGGCGCTACCGCAAGCTCCGGCTTGGCCGTGAGCTACGCCTCGACAACCACGGCCGTTTGCACAATTAGCGGCGCGACGGCGTCGCTGCTCACTCTTGGTACATGCACCATCCAGGCCGCACAGGCCGGCAATGCAACTTACAGCGCCGCGGCTACTGTTAAGCAGAGCTTTAAGGTTACGGCGGCGGTTAGCGCGGCTGCGAATGTGACAGTTAACCAGACGAGCGGCGGCACGGCTGTTACCGACCAGATTCTGGGCATGAACGCGGCTATCTGGTACGACGTTGTCAGCAACGAAACCGCGATGGTGGATGCCTTCCAGACCGCCGGCATCAAGGCGGTTCGCTGGCCGGGCGGATCGGATTCCGACCTCTACCACTGGGCGACAAATGCAATGTGCGACGGAGGCTATGCCGATACGGATGACATCTTCTCGAATTTTGTGAACGACCTGGCGGTTCCAGCCGGTATCGATGTGGCGCTCACGGCAAATTACGGATCCAACATAGCCTGCAACGGGGGAGGCGAACCGAGCGAGGCTGCCGCATGGGCGGCTCAAGCGCTCACGGACGGAATTACCGTGAGCCACATGACGGTTGGTAACGAAGTCTATGGGAGCTGGGAGTATGACCTGCACTCCACGCCGAACGATCCCACAATCTATGCTGCTGCGGTGGTCGGATCCAGCGGCTACTATCAGGCAGTCAAGGCTGCCTCCCCGAAGACACTGGTCGGAGTGGTTGTGGATGCGGATAACACCACCGGCGGGTGGGACAATACAGTTCTGGCGAATGCGAAGGGCTCCTATGACTTCGTCGAATACCACTACTATCCCGAAACGCCGGGTCAGGAAAACGACACCACTCTCATCAATAAGGATGCGCAGACGCTGACCACAAACATCAACACCATCAAGTCGGAACTGGCGAAGTGGGGCACTCCGAACACGCCCATTTACGTCGGAGAGATTGGCGGCCCTTATACCAATCCTGGCAAACAATCCATGTCCATCACACAAGCGTTGTATGCCGGCCAGGTGTTAGGCGAAATGATGAACGACGGAGTCTCGCGCCTCACCTGGTGGATTGGCTTTGGCGGCTGCGCAGACGCCAGTTACGGCGCGAACTTCTCCAGCTCGCTCTATGGCTGGCAGGACTTCGGCGGCTACATGGTCTTCTCCGACGGGCTGCCGGATGGATACGAATGTACAGGCGAAACGTTGGCGGCAGGAACCCTGCTACCTACGGCGCGTGCCTTCCAGGTCTTCAGCAACGTGGCCGTCAACGGTGAAAATGTACTGACTGCGAGCGTTACCGGCGACACAACGGATGTGGTTGCCTATGCGGCAACCCACAGCGGCGGTACGGCGCTGGTCCTCTTCAACCGCAACGAGACCACCAGCGAGCCGGTTTCAATCACGCTTTCGGGGCAAACCACAGCTTCGACAGTCACTGTCGAGACCTACGACAAGGCCATCTATGACTTGTCGGGTTCGCCGACGGGAACTATACCGGACCCGGCAGGGACCAGTACCTGGGCTGGGCCAACCACTACCACGATTAGTTCGCCAACGTTGCCGCTGTCTCTTACTCTGCCCCCGTGGAGCATGAACGTGATCATCATCCACTAGCAAACTTCTACACAGGGGTGGTCGAGGAAGGCCCTCGGCCACCGCCTGATGATAATCACTATTGATTTTCAAGCGCGTCATTTGCCGGCTTATAGGTTGTTCCGTAGAGATACTCGTAGTCATTCCACCCAGTGACGGCTGGGTCTGCCGAGGTGTTGGTAATTTCCAGCCGCAGTGCGTCGTACATAACTCCTTCAGGCCGGTTGACAGAGAGCGTGATCACGTTGTCCTCTCCGGGTGGATTGAGTTGGCTCGTATTCCACTGGAAGACTACCCACTGATAGGTTCCCGAAAAACCGCTTCGGACCATGGCGTCGCTGGCCCTGATGCTGACGCCACGCCAGATCAGCTGGTTCGCTCCATTCATCTCCGGAATTACATCGGCAGCGGTGGCTGCAAGAGCCACGGAGAGTACGACGTATTGGCCTTGCGCCTGCTGATCGGCAGTGGTGGTGAAGTGGATCTGCCAAGGCGGAGTTTTGGTGGAAATACTCTCGACATAGGATGGAAGGATGTATTGGTAACCATCCGTGGTATCGTCGGCGAAGTTATAGATGCCGGCATAGAGGCCGGGATCGAAGCTTTGCCACTGTGTGTAATTCCATTGATCAAGGTCGTTGGTCGCGGGGATATCTCCGACCGGTGTTGCGTAATAAATGACCGCGCCCTGGTTGGCGGCGAAATCACTCCAGTAGTTCCAGTTTCCCCAGTATTCACGGTCATCCTGGCCGTTGGCAGTGTGGCCGTGGAGAAACTCGTGCGACGAACGGTCGGGAGTGCCGATGGTGAAGATCGGCGGCGCGGTGCCGAAGTCTTCCGGAGTGAATTGCAGTTTTCCAAGTTGAGTTGGACCGCCGGCGGCGACGGAGATGTTGTCGTGGCGCAACTCACCCCACTTGCCCAGCACATAGGCAGAGAGCCGATAGGTGCCGGGGACCACCTTGTTCAAGACGGTCTCTTCATCGCGCTGGCCCCGTCCGTTTTCGTCGTTTTCAAAGAACGGCGGCAGCGAAGAGGGCGAAACACCAATGGAAGACCAATACTCATTGCCGTTCGTTGTGTACTGGAAGTTGGTCTGGTTGTCGCTGAGAACAGCGAAGGCGGTGAGTTGGTCGTCGTCGCGCCTGGATTTCTCGTGTTCGATTGCCGGCGCATCGAACTGTGCCCGCACCTGGCCGCGCTGATTGGAAGGAACATAGCCGCTGCTAAGCAGCTCAGTGTCGTGGTCATACAGATCGTCTGCGCCAATGCTGGAAAAGAGAGCATCGCGGTAAAGGCCGGATGGCGACGGACGCCGTTGAGAAACGGTGTTGAAGTGGAAGTAGAGCGGCCCAAACAGCCGCGTGGTGGCTACTCCTTGCGGCGGTGTATAGCCAAGGTCGTTGTCGAGATGGTTAGAGAGACACTCCATGATCAGGATGTTGTCCGTGAAGATGAGGTCCTGTTTGGTGGGGCCGCCTACCAGCGATTCGCGGCTGGGAATCACTGCCCAGGCGCCATAGGTTGTGCCATAGACTCCATGCCCGCGGTGAAGATATTCAAAGCTGGAGAAGTCGTACTTGGTGTAGAACTGCCGCGTGAAGCCGGTTGGAACGGTCAGGCCATGCAAGTCGAGCACTGCATTCTGTACCTGGCGGCCAGGGTCGGTATTGCCCAGCACCGTAGGCGTGGGTAGCGGCACGATGCTCTCGCCGAGGTTATCGAGGCCCGCATTCATGGAATAGGTGCTGGTAAAGAGCGAAAGGTTGATGCGGAAGACATATTGAACCTGGCCGAGGCTTCCGGCTATGTCAGTAGCCGAATGGTTGGCGACGAAGTAGACATGGAAACCGGAATCTCCACGCCTGAGGATGTAGTGCTGCGTGTAGGTGAAGGCGTTGGCGGAGTTAGATGCCGTGGTGATCCACCAATCGAGATATTTGCCTGGAACCAGGTCGTAGCTGGCCGAAGTAGTGCCCGAACCGACGCCGCTGTTGTCCATGTAAAGGCCGTTGGGCTGGCCATCGTGGGTTGACGTGGTGTCGACGAGCTCATCTGAATGACCGGCCAGATGGACGCTGAAGACGTGGGCCGTGGTTGAGTTCCAGTCAAGCGAGATGACGCCGTTTGAGATTTGCCAGTCGCTTGGATTGGTTGTGTCGATGGAGAGTTGTGCAGACGAGGGGACTGCTGCAAACAGCGCTAGCGCTGCGACTGCAAGCACAAGTGTTCTCATGGAGGGGGACTCCTGTTTTGTGTGTCTCCCGGTTTCCAGCCTTGGGCGATTTCAGACACGCTGAAGCCGGATTGCCCAGCGCGAAACAAAGTACTACATCCGCGAAGAGGCAATTGTCAACAGGTAAATTATTTCAAATACGATAATAAGATGTGCGAAAGCCCGGCTAGCGATCAGCGGATCGTGCTCACCATGCGCTCACAGCTTTTTCAGTTTGGCCTCCAGATCCGGAATATAGCTGGCCTGGGCATCTGGTTCCAGGTTTCTGGCCGATGCAATTGCGGCCTGCCAGGCCTTGCGGGCTTCGTCTTTGTACCCAAGCGCGGCGGCGGAGTCGCCCAGCGCAGTCTGGCTAAGAATCTCTTCAGGATCAATAGCGACGGCCTCGCGTGCTAGCGTCAGGGCCGCGTCGGGTTTGCCCGCACTGAGCAATTCCCACGCCCGCTGAGCGCGGCTCAGCGCGGCGGCCTGCGCGACATTGAAGCTGCCATGGTAGACAAAGACCGAGTAGTCGATGGCTTCGGCAGGCTGGCGCGGCTGAAAGCTCGCGTAGGGATTCATGCGCCCGCTGGGCCACTCGCAGCCGCTCAACTCGCCGGCGCTGATCAGGATGGTCCCGTGAATCACCGGGGGCACAATCTCTTCGCCGCCTAGCCATAGCGTAACCAGCGTGGGCAGCGCATGGCAGCGGATGCCGTAGAGCGCGGGGTCGATCTCCGGGCGGGCAAAATAGGCAAACCAGCACTCCTCGCCGGGATGGCGGTCCTGCCAGTCCTTCACTTGATAAAGCTGCTGCGCCCAATCGACATTGGCGTCGCTGAGCAGGTTATGAACATTCTTTGGGCCGCCCCAGGCCTCGTTCGCGTAGGCCATGTCGTTGGGGAAGACGCTGAGCGCCGAGGCGATGTGAGCGAGAAGCAGCACTGCACCGATGGCGGCCCATAGTCTGGAACTCGCAGCCAGAGCGGCTACGCCCGCGCCAGCCAGAATCACCGCCATCGCGTCGATGGGCAGCAGGTGGCGCGCACCAATGTTCATCCCCGAAAGAATCGCGACGGCAAGATATACCGCGCCTGGCAGCAGCAGATAAGCAAGCTCACGACCTTTGCGCAGGCGGCCGGTGACAATGGCAAACCCAGCGAGCGCAACCAGCCCCAGCAGTCCCAAGGTGGATTTGATGAGAATCACGGTAGGGAAGTAGAGCAACTGCCCATGCGCATAGACCTTGCCCAGGAAAAATGTGGGATAGAACTGGGCCTCGCGTTTCACGTCTACAAGGCCCATCAGATAGGACTCGGGCAGCAGATGCAGATGCGCGATGGCCAGAACGGCCGCCGCATTGAAGTGGTTGAGCGGCAGGGTGTAATCGGCCAGCGATGTACTGAGCTTGAGTCCATCCGGACGCGCGGCGTAACGGAATCCGTAAAATGCCCACAGCACCGCAACGCCAATCACGACGATGGCCGCGAAAGCTCCGCTGAGCCGTAGCGCCAGCCGCACGCGCGTTCCTCGCTGCGCCGCAAGAACCTCCCAGCCAATTAACAGTACCAGCATTGGCGCGAGCAGAATCCCGGAATGCTTGGTAGCCAGCAATGACCCGGCGACTACGCCGGCCAGCAGCAGCCGCAGCAGCGACGGCTTTTGCACATAACGATAGAAAGCTAAAATACTAGCGAGAAAGAAGAGCGAGACACCGATGTCTGTCGTCACCAGCGCGGAGTGCGCCAGCAGATTTGGCTCGAAGACAGCAAGAGTCAGCGCGATCAGCGCCGCGCCGGTCCCGAACCATTCGCGCGCGGCAACAAAAATCACCAGCGATAGCCCCAGTGCAAGCAGCCCGGCGGCCAGCCTCATGCGCAAAACCAGCCGTTGGCTTGGGCCGTCATTGCGAGCCAGCCAGTCGCGGCCGTCCAGATAGGCTTCCGATTTGAATTCGCGTCCTTGGAGCGGAGGAACCCAGAGCTTATCGCCCAGCAGCGGCAGCGTGGCCAGCAGCTTCACCAGCGGCGGATGCTCGGGATTCAGCCCGTAGTCGCCGGTATGCCACATCATGTAGCCGGCAAACATGTGGTCGTCTTCGTCCCACGTAAGCGACTCGCGCTGAACGATATGCACTACCTGCGCCGCTTGCACGGCCAGTAGCACGACGACTGCGATCCAGACCCAATATTTTTTGAAATTCATGGCGCCGACCTGACTCGATGAGTTGCGCTTGATTGTAGTGGGGTTGAGCGAAGGACTGTCTGTGCAGAATTTCCGGTTCGCCAGCCGGGTTAACCATTTTGCTAGTTATCAGACGAATCCTTCCCCGTTATCGGACAAATCCGCACCCTCCTTGCCACTTGGTGCGGGATTTTTTTCGGCTTATACTGAGAAGGCTCTGGATTCTCCGCACACTCCTATGCGACTGATTGTGCAAATCTGTCTCGCGGGGTTATGTTTGGCTGCGCCGCTGACCGGGGCCTCCACGCTGACGGCGAAGACGCAGAAGACCGCCCCGGCAAGTCATCGCGCTGCTTCCGCCTCTCATCGCAATAAGAAAGACTGCGACCGCTCATTCGGCGAGACGCGCCGCACAGCCTGCAAAGCAGGCTAAATCGACCGCTGCGCCGGCACAGACAAAAAGCGTTCTCTCGGCAAAGACAGCCACTCAGCATCCAGCGGGACATGGGGCAGCAAGCGAGCCTCCGCGCGGACATCCGCTTGGCAGCCGTGCTCGCCTGGCGCAGCTGAAAAAGGACGCTCTCACTCCTCAGCCGATTGAAACCGAGACGCCGCAAGTGGACGCGCAACTGGAACTAACTCCATTGCGTCTGGTGCCGCTCCCAAGCTCCATTCCGCGTCAGGAACGAACACCGATTCGAGCCGAAGAAACAGCAACTGCAACCCCGCGCGATGCCGTGACGCCATTGCGCGGCTCGCATGAGTCGCTGGTCCGGCAGAATGAGAAATCAGAGGCCGAGGGTCTGGAGCGTATTGAGGACGACGACGATCTAAACGACCGCATCGCGCACAAAGATGCTGGTTCCGGTGCCGGTCTCCGCTTCGCTCACCATCAATGGCAATCTGCCGCAGAATCGCCGCTACTGCCGCCCCTGGACGGCGACATTTCTCGCGGATCTGGCCCGTGCCCATGAGACAGAGTTTCACAAGCCCTTCGAGGTCAGCTCCGCGGTGCGCACCGTGGAGTACCAGAAGCAGTTGATGGAAGTGAACGGCAACGCCGCGCCCGCCGAGGGGGACATCGCCAGCCCTCATCTCACCGGCGGCACAATCGACATTGCCAAGCAGGGAATGAGCCGCAAGGAACTGGCCTGGATGCGCGCCACTTTGCTGGAATGCGAGCAGACCGGCATGATCGATGTGGAAGAGGAGTTCCGCCAGTCCTGCTTCCACATCACGGTTTACAAAAGTTATCTGCTGCCGGAGCCGGAGATCAGCACGGTCGCGCTGCAGCAAGGCGAAGGCGCACAAGACAAAACTGACAAAAACTACCGCGCACAAGCGGCGAAGGCGCAAACATCAGCCGGCCGAAACATCCCTCGCAAGGCCAATAGCTTCGTCGTCCGGAAGACGATAAATTCGCAACACTGAAAATTGATTTTCACTTTCCTTCAAATCAGAGTTACAATCGCGGCCAACGGTATTTCTCCAGTTCTGCAGGAATTCTTTGCTGGACGGAATTGCATCTTGCAATAAATGCAATCGCTCGCGTTAGAACAGCGGTCCATCCGCGAAGAAGATCAGCAACCATATCTCAACAGCTTTCAAGAGGCAAAATCTATGAGCGAACTCGAAGTTCAACCCGATACCAGAGCCGGTTGCAGCCCCTGCCGGCCTCTCCCAATGGCAGCGCGTGGCTTATACTTTCTCCGCGCCGTCCAAAACCTTTGAAGACATCAAACGCGGCAACAAAAGCTGGTGGTTGCCAGTACTGATTCTTGCGCTTGTTGGCTACATCTTCTTTGCGGCTGTCTACACCAAAATCGGGATGCAGCAGGTTGTTGACAACCAGATCAGTTTGGACCCCGCCAAGGCGGAGAAAATGGCGCAAGCGCCACCGGAGACTCGTGCGCTTACAAACAAGGTTTCGCTCATAGTGACCGAGGTCGCTTTCGTCGCAGGTCCTATCATTGTATTGATTGTTGTGGCGTTGGGAACGCTTGGGCTATGGGCTACTATCAACTTTGTCTTCGGCGGTAAGGCCACATACAGCAACCTCTTCGTCGTCTGGCTGTATGCCGGTCTGCCGGCAATCATCAAATCTCTGCTGGGAACCGTCACAATATTTGCCGGCACTGCGCCGGAGTCTTTCAATATCAAGAATTTCTCGCCGACAAACGCCGCCGCATTTCTGAATCCGATGGATACCAACAAAGCGCTCTACGCGTTGCTCAGTTCGTTGGACGTGGTGACCATCTGGACGCTGGTGCTGCTGGCAATCGGAACAGCGACTGTTGCCGGAGTTAAACGCAGTTCCGGATACATTGCCGTTTTCGGCTGGTGGGCAATCTTCGTGGTAATCGGGGTAGGCATAGCAGCAGTTTTCGGTTGAAATCAGCGAATTCCGCCAGAAAGCACAGCGCGAATCCAGTCCAGATTCGCGCTGTGTTTTCTGGCATAATGTCTCTTGCGGAGATTGCTTCTGCTATTCCGTCCAGCGACGCATGATCAGCGTGGCGTTGATCCCGCCAAACCCAAAGGAATTCGACAAGCCAATATCGAAGCTGTGCGCCACGGCCTTGTTGGGCACATAGTCCAGCTTGCACTCGGGGTCGACATTCTCCAGGTTGATCGTCGGAGGAAGCTGCTGGTTGATCAGCGCCAGCACAGTGATGCCCGCCTCCAAACCGCCCGCGCCGCCCAGTAAATGGCCTGTCATGGACTTCGTCCCCGAGACTTTGAGCTTGCCGCTCAGCGCATGTTCGCCAAAGACCAGCTCAATCGCTTTCGACTCGTTGCCGTCGCCTGCCGGTGTCGAGGTTGCGTGCGCGTTCACATAGCCCACTTCCTCGGGCTGAATCCCCGCGTCCTTGAGCGCGTTTCTCATGCTGCGCTGCGCGCCTGCACCATCCGGCGCAATGCCCGTCATGTGATAGGCATCGGAACTCATCCCGTAGCCAATCACTTCGGCCAGAATCTTGGCTCCGCGTGCCTTGGCAAACTCCAGCTCTTCCAGAATCACAATCCCCGCGCCCTCGCCGATGACAAAGCCGTCGCGATCCTTGTCGAAGGGGCGGCTGGCCCTGGTAGGCTCGTCATTGCGCGTTGAGAGCGCACGCATCGCGGCAAATCCACCAACGGCCAGCGGAGTAATCGATGCCTCAGTCCCGCCGGCAATCATCACATCCGCGTCTCCGTGCATGATCATGCGCACCGAATCGCCGATGGAGTTCGCTGATGTGGCGCAGGCCGTGGCCGTGGCCGAAATCGGCCCTTTGGCTCCGTAGTGAATGCTGATCTGCCCTGCTGCCATATTCACAATCACCGCGGGAATAAAGAAGGGAGTGATCTTGCGCGGGCCGCCGTTGAGCAGGTTGCTGTGCTCGCGCTCGATGATTTCAAAGCCGCCAATGCCGGAACCGATCAAGACGCCTACCCGGTCGGCAATCTCCGGCGTTATCTGGAGTCCCGACTGGGTGATGGCTTCATGCACCGCGCCAAACGCGAAGTGAATGAAGCGCCCCATTTTGCGCGATTCTTTCTTGTCGATGAACTTCAGCGGGTCAAAGTTCTTTACCTCGGCCGCAAAGGTGACCGAGTGCTCCGCAGTGTCATAGCTCTGAATCGGAGCCATGCCGCTGGCTCCCGCCAGCAACTGCTGCCAGACCTCGGGGGCGGTGTTGCCCACTCCGCAAATCAAGCCGAGTCCGGTGATGACGACTCTACGGGGCGACGTGGACAAGGGCTACTTGCCGCCTTTCGCGTTCTTCTCGATATACTCCACGGCATCCTTGACCGTCTTGATCTTCTCGGCGTCTTCGTCGGGAATCTCGAGATCAAAGGCCTCTTCAAACTGCATTACCAGTTCGACCACGTCGAGCGAATCCGCGCCCAGGTCTTCTTGAAAGCTGGCGCCGGGGGTCACTTCCGCCTCGTCCACCTGCAACTGCTCGACAATAATCTGTTTGACTTTCTCTTCCACGGCCATGCGTGTCTCTCCTCAAAATGATTGAAACTTGGGAATCTTTCCAGGGCAGAGCTGTTTCCTCTCCGCTTGCATACAATACCGGCTTACGGCACACCAACACAACCGCCGCGCGGAAAAAATGCGCAACGCCCCGAAACTCTAAGTCTATCGGGCGGGGTGGTGTGTGTAAAGGCAGCAAGGGACTAGAGACTGGGGACAAGGGACCAGGGAACGTCTCGCGCTTGAGAAAATAGCAGTTTAGCCCTGAAAATACACAGCTCAAGGGCGTACATTAGGCGAAAGGAAATACGGAACGAATCCGAAACGCTCAGTTCAGATTGTCTTCGGTTTCCTCTGCTTCAGTGTCGGCGACCTCCTCCCATGGTTCTCCAGATTCCCCTTCCAAATTTGAACTGAATTCAATGAGTGGAACCGCCTTCTGTGGTCCCATTTCAAGAACTTCGACCCCACTCAACGTCTTGTTGATTGCTCGTGTCCTAACCCCCACTTCCTTAAGCGTGTTCTGGACAGTTCCGACTTGCTTCTCCACCTTATTCATAAGGACGCCGAACTTTCCGAATTCAGATTTGGTTTCGGAAAGTAAGGTCATGATTTCTGAACCCTTCTGCTGGAGCGCAAGTGATCTAAACGCCATTTGAAGGCTGCTGAGAATTGCCATGAGTGTAGTCGGCCCCGCAACGATAATCCCGAATTCAGATCGCAATTCCTCCACAAGACCAGGTGAGGTATGAACTTCAGCGTACAGGCCTTCGGTAGCGAGGCACAGAATTGCCACGTCGGTAGTGATAGGAGGCGAAACATAATTATTAAAAATCTTTTTAGCCTCAGTCCTAATTCTAGAAAACAGCTTTGCACGGAAAATGCTGACAGCCTCTTTATCATTTCTCGATGCGGCTTCCTCAAGTCGCTCCCAGTCTTCCTTGGGGAACTTCGCATCTATTGGTAACAATGTTTCGATCCCTTCGCCGTTCGGAATGCGGACAGCGAACTCGACACTTTCGCTGCTACCAGATTTGATGTGTGCGTTCTTTATATATTGATTCGGCGCTAGCATTTGCTCAAGCAGCATCTCGACAGAGAAGCGTTCCCCCGCTGTCCCGCGAGAGCGTACATTGATTAGAAGACGCTTGAGATCCCCAACACCAGTCGCAAGTTCCTTCATCTCTCCCAGTCCTGTCTGCACCTTGCCAAGCTGATCTGTGACTAGGCCAAAACTTTGCGTTAGGCGGCTTTCCAAAGTTTTGTGGAGTTTCTCGTCCACTGTCTCGCGCATTTCGTCCAGCTTTTTTGCGACCGATTCGTTGAGCTTGTCGAATCGCCCTTCCACCGTTTGGCGGAGGATGGTCTGCTGCGCTTCCGCACTGTCCCGCAAAGCCGTCGTCTGCTGAGCCATCTCATTGATGCGGTTGTTTACATCCGTTTTCAGCTCATTGACGGTCTCCCGAATATCTCGGCTTAGCCTCGATAGCGTTCCGTCAATTGACTCTCTTGATGCATTCCCTTGTTCGGTTTGTGTCTTCTGAAACTCATTGAATCTGTTTGTCACTTCTGATTGAAAGGTACTGAGTTGAGTATTGATCGAATCCCTTAAGCTTGCTTGTTGTACGGTTAAATCACCTGTCAGCTTGTCGAGGCGCTCGTTTGTAGACGCACGAAGCTCCTCAAGCGTTTTACTAGTCTGGCTCCCAATTTGTGTGATTGAATTCACAACTTCTTGCCTAAGATTTGAGAATTCTGTTGATGAAGCTGCAAGTAGCTCTATTCGTAGGCTAGACGTAGATTGTGCAGATGTCACTGCGAATTGATCGTATTTTGTTGTCAGCTGGTCGATCTTTAAGTCTGTTCTGCCGCTCAAGCTGTATACCAGTTCAATGGTCTGGGGAACTGTTTTCAGGACACTGTCACCGCAAGAGTCGCGACGGAAAATGACGATAACTATCAAACCAATTATCGCGGCAAGTTGTAGAACAACAATGATCTCGATCCAGACCGGCATAGTCCCTCCAGAACTTGGGAGCAAACGGTATTACACAGTATTCTAGTCGAAGCTACCTAACCCTATTCCCCAAACACCTCTCGCATCCGCTTCTACGTCACGGCCAAATCCTGCCGTAGCACGCGGGTTTCACCAATCATCGTCATGAAGCTGGTGCCCCCTCCCTAGACGGGCCATCGAGACAGAGGAAAGTAACGCACCGGAATAGCTTTTCTTGCAGACAACCGCGCACCCAACTGCAATAATGCCAGCAATACCCCAGCAATACTCAGAGGGACGCAATGAACTCTGCTTGCTTGAAGCTTTGCCTGGTTCTCATTTTTGCCTGTCTTCCAATCTCTGCCGAGCGGTCACACCCTCCGCTTCCGCCGCCGCAGATTGCCCGTGCGCTTGGTTGCTTGTTCCCAATAGACGATTTCACTACGAAATTTCTCCGCCTGGGTAAGCACGAAGGCCTTCGCTACCGTTACCTCGAAGGCCCCATCCCCAACACCGGCGACGCGACGTTGAAACACAACTTCGTCAACATCACACTGTACGACGATCGGCAGACACGCGCGATCCTCTATACCGTCATTCTCAACGGCACCACCATTGAGGTCGATCAGTGGCACTTTCTGTTCACGCGCTCTCGCGGCAAGTGGGAGGCGGAACGCGGTCCCTCCGGCCCTGGAACCTGGGTTGCCGTTCAAGAGTATATGAATGGTTCGCAGGAAGTTCCGATCAACTCTATCCGGCCCGGCGATCTGCGCACTCAAACACAGGGCTGCGTAGCGGGCAGAATCCTTACTGCAGAGTAAGTGGGTGATATCTGTGCTAACCCAGCGCCTCGAAGGCATCCCGCATTCGCTTCCACGTCACCGCCAGTTCTTCCGGCAGAACACGGGTTTCGCTGACTACCGTCATGAAGTTGGTATCGCCGGCCCAGCGCGGAAGAGCATGAAGGTGCAGATGCCTGTCCACGCCCGCTCCGGCGGCCTTGCCTAGATTCATCCCAAAATTGATGCCGTGCGGAGAGTAAACCTTCTCTAAAACCCGCTCTGTTTGTTGGGCCATCTCCATCAGCTCATGCGCGGCCTCGGCGAAGAGCAGCGCCAGCCGGTCCAGGTGCGCGTAAGGTACCACCATCACATGGCCCGACGTATACGGATAGGCATTCAGGCAGATATAGCAATGCTTGCCGCGCACTATCAGGCCGCTCGCGACCTCAGCCTCTTTCGGCTTCATTCCATTGGCTATTGCGTAGTCGGTTGCCGCAATCAGGTTGCAAAAAACGCAGCCGTGGTCGCCGGGCCATGCATTGAGCGCGGCGGGAACGCCGGGGCGCGTCGCCGTATCTGCATTGGTCACATACGCATAGCGCCAGGGGGTCCAGAGCAGGTCCATTAGGAAATCGCCTCGGCGCAGATACTTTTGTGCGGCGACGCTTCACCGCAATGTGGCGCCAAAATCAGTATAGTTGCCGTTCTGCCTGCCTCACCCCGTCTCATCTTGTTGAAGGAAGGAGAACGCGCCGAGGCGGCGGTCTGACCTCATCAATCCGCGCCCCAATTCACCCCAATTTCGAAATATGAAATTGCTGTTGCAATCCGCTCCTGACAAGCGATTGCATTGACTCAGCTAGGCGAGGTTGCTACACTCATGAGCGTAGCTTCCTGCGCGGATTCCAGCAGTGAGTTGCGGCCGCCATTCCAGCCAGCCGTTGCCTGCCGGGTGTTTCCCAAGGAGATCAGTCGCATTCCAAGCCAGCGCAAGCGGCTTGGGAGCCTGTCTCTGCGAAAAACACTCAGTAACCAGGTGATCGGCTCTTCCAGGAGTGGATGGTCTCGGGCTTTTCTCGTTGACGGCAATCCCGGACGAGGAGCCACCCCCAGCGGCAGTCACCATCCGTCGCGGGAGTCAGGAATCCCGGAGCCCGCACCGATGCCAAACGTCCTCAATCCCGAAACCGAGAGTATAACCCTGAACACCAAATTGGAAACCCCCGAACTAGAGCCTGCGACGGAGCTTGAGCAGCCGTCGTACGAATCCACGTCCAACCCTGAGACCGCAATTGCTGTCGAAACAACTGCGCTGGACGCCGATGCCCCAACCGAGCTTGCTGCCGAGGCCGCGCCCGCAGCCGAGCTTGCACCGGAAGTCCCCGCAGCTGCGACCTCTGTTACCGAGACGCAGACCGCCCAGCCCGCGCTCGTCGATACCGTTGCCGCCGCTGAACCGGAAGCGCACGCCGACCACTTTATGGAATCTGCCGAAGATTTCTCCGCCGCACTCGAAGCCTTCGAGCGCGAGCAGGCTGCGGAAGCTGCTGCCGTCGAGGCCTATGGCGACAAGATCGTCTCCGGCACCGTTATCAAGCAGACTGAAAAACACCTGGTCATTGATGTGGGCCTTAAATCTGAAGGACTTGTGCCCCTCGAGCAGGTTCTCGATCACACCGGAGCCGTGAAATTCCAGCCCGGCGACGTGATCGAGGTTGTGATCGAGAAGCGAAGAGCCCGAAGGCGGCTACCTGGCCAGCTACGAGCGGGCGCAGCGCTTGCGCGTCTGGGACGTGATCGAGAAGGCCGCCAACGACAAGAGCCTGGTTATCGGCACGGTTGTCAGCCGCGTCAAGGGTGGCCTAACCGTGGACATCGGCCTCAAGGCCTTTTTGCCCGGCTCGCAGCTTGAGATTCGCCCGGTCCGCAACCTGGATGGCTATCTCGGCCAGCAGATTGAAGTTCGCGTCATCAAGCTGAACAAGAAGCGCGGCAACGTCGTCGTCAGCCGCAAGGAAATTCTGGAAGAAGAGCAGAACGCCAAGCGCTCCACCACTCTGGAGCAGTTGGGCGAGGGCGCGGTGCTCACCGGCACCGTAAAGAACCTCACCGACTACGGCGCGTTTGTTGACCTGGGCGGAATCGACGGCCTGCTGCACATCACCGATATGAGCTGGGGACGCCTCACTCATCCCCGCGATCTGGTCAATGTCGGCGACGAGATTCAGGTCAAGGTGCTCAAGTTCGACAAAGATAAGCAGCGCGTTTCGCTGGGCTTCAAGCAGTTGACGCCCGATCCCTGGCTCGACGCCACCGAGCGTTACCCGGTCGGCGCGCACGTCCATGGCCGCGTTCTTTCGGTCACCGACTACGGCGCGTTTGTCGAGCTGGAGCAGGGCATCGAAGGCCTGGTTCACCTCTCTGAGATGACCTGGTCCAAGCGCCTCAAGCACCCCTCCAAGCTGGTCAAGCCGGGCGACGAGGTCGATACCGTCGTCCTCAGCGTCAATCCCGCTGACCGCCGCATCTCGCTGGGCATGAAGCAGTTGCTCGACAATCCCTGGGAGAACCTCACCGAGCGTTATCCCGCCGGAACAGTCGTCGAGGGCCGCGTCCGCAACCTCACCGACTTTGGCGCCTTCATCGAAATCGAAGACGGCATCGACGGCCTGGTCCACGTCTCCAACCTGAGCTGGACCAAGCGCGTCAAGCACCCGTCAGAGATCGTGAAGAAGGGCGAAAAGGTCAAGGCAGTTGTTCTCGGCGTTGAGCCGCAGAATCGCCGCCTCATCGCTGGGCATCAAGCAGTTGCAGCCCGATGTCTGGGAGAGCTTCTTCGCTACGCATCGCGTGGGCGATCAGGTCCACGGCAAGGTTCTGCGCACCGCGCAGTTCGGCGCATTCGTCGAAATCGCCGAAGGCGTGGAGGGTCTCTGCCACATCTCCGAGGCTGGCGAAGACGGCGGCGCATCCAAGCTGGAAACCGGCCAGGAGCACGAGTTCAAGATCATCAAGATCAACGTGGAAGAGAAGAAGGTGGGCCTGAGCCTGCGCGCAGTCGGCCACGAAGCCAGCCGCGCCGAGGTCGAGAGCTACAAGAAGGAGAGCCACAGCAAGAAAGAAAGCCACAAAGCTCCCGTCTCCAGCTCAACCACGACCCTTGGCGATCTGATCAACTGGAAGAGCGAGCGGTAAGGCGCGAATTCCACCAAGCAAGACAGCAACGGCCACCCGGAAGGGTGGCCGTTCCGCTTTGATTGGTCGGTGACCTTCCTCGTAAGTCAAAGTAAAGAGACCTATTGGCCTCGGTCGTCGTCTAAAGAGTATGTTGTTCAAATCGGCACTTCAGTCCGAATCCATTTACTAGAATATTGCTTGGATGCTGGGAGCCTATGTACACTGAGTGGGCTATTGTCCGCTTAAGTCGCGTTGATGTGGTTTGCCATTGATCCGAGCAAATCCCTCTTTTTGACCATACGTCAGAGGTGCCAAAGTGGCGCAGGAGTTGTTCCTCAAACCTAAACTAAGGGGTGAGCGCTTCGAAGGCGGAACAGTGCCATTGGAGCTGCTGAAGGACTTCTCTGCCTTGCAAGAGATGCTGGTCGAAGTGGCGAAATGGGAATTCAGAAATAGTCACCTAGATAGGGCGCGAACCCCTCGTAAATTTACTGACGGGGCTGACCTGCACCTCACATCTGTCGAGGACGGTTGTGCGATTCTAACCATCAGTCTCGTTTGTTCAAGCCTGTTTCCAAACTCAAGCAATCTTACCTATTTCGAAAAAGCCAGAACTCATATAGTCGCAGCTATCGCATCAGCGGAACATGGTTCAGCGCCCCGACTACCCCCAAACCTATTGAACTACTTTGATCGTTTTGGGCGCGGACTGCGTTCAGGTGAGTCAATTTCGTTCGAGCATGAAGGCGGTTATGCGACTCTTACGCCGGAATCAAGGAAGCAGTTAATGTACTACTCCCAGGTAAAAGAATGGACCGAAGAGGCTGCGATACGGGTCAGAATTTCTGAGGTTGACAAACGAAAAAATAGCTTTCAAATGGAGCTTAGTGACGGCACACGATTCCCCGGAGTATTGAGTGAACTCTATCAGGCCGCAATTCTGGAAGCATTCGGAAACTATAAGAGCGGCCATGACGAATACCTTTTGGTCCAGGGAATAGTGAGAAAGGATCGAGACGATCACCTCAAGAGTATTGAGTCAATCGATCACGTTACTCCGCTCGAACCACTAGACATTGTTTTGCGCCTTGATGAATTGACGAAACTCAGCGATGGCTGGCTTGACGGCAAGGGACGCGCTGCTGATAAAGAAAAGCTCGACTGGCTTGGTAATGCTTTCGATTCCTACTTCGCCGCAGACTTACCGCTTCCCTATTTGTATCCGACGGCAGAAGGAGGTATTCAGGCAGAATGGAGTTTAAATGACTGGGAGGTCTCGCTTGAAATTGATCTTGATAAGCAGATGGGCGAATATCAAGCCCTGAATGTCAGCGAGGGTAAAGCTTCTGAATTGACATTTTCTCTGGATAACCATGAGGGTTGGAGCAAGCTGAATGCGGCGTTAAAGCAGCTTGAGAAGAAACAAATCGAGGAGCAGCCGAGTGGACGCTGAGACTCTTTTGCTCCGCCAGATTCATCCGAGCTTCGTCCAGAATGGAAGGCCATCCTCTCAGGCTTTTCGCCCGTCACCCAAAGACGAAAGAATGCTTTCCGTTGACAATGGGAGCAAAATCTCGCCGAGGGCTTCATGGGAGCGCTTTACTCGTGCGCTTGAATGCGGCTCTGCGGGCGTGATGGCAATCACTGTTGCAGAATGTTCAGGACAAGAACTTGCGATCATTGAGGATGGAGATCCCTATCCAGAACACTGCTCGATTGATTTTTCAGATCTATCAGAAAATTCAATCAAGAAAAAAGCCAAGATATTAGTCTCGCATGCTATTCAACGCGACTGGCTGTTCAAAGATTCATCGCAGTCCTAAAGGCAGGTGACCGAACTTCCCAGGCCTCACCGTCGAGACCTGGCAAAGCACCACACCCTCAATCCCCCGCTGGCTCGTGCGCCTCGCTCTCAGGCGCTCCTACTCCGCGCCAGCGGTTGCGCATCTCTTCGCGGAAGCGCTCCCGCTCCTCACTCGACATGCACTGCCATTGATCGCCCTTGCAATGCCTGCGGCGATGGCCATTGCCACCGTGGCCGCCGAAGCCGCCGAAGAGAATCCGGCATAGGAGCAGTAGTCCAAGAGCTTGCCACAAATTAATCTGATGCCATCCAAATAGCATCGGCAGCAGCCAGTTCCACAGGTGCATTACAACTTCGCCGAAAGCCCACACAAACAGCGCGCCTGCCAGCGGACCTGCAACGAAGATCCACTTGTTTCGCTTCACCCATTCATTTCTCATCTCGCGTTCCTCATTTCCTGTTGAATTCATCATGAATGCGCTGCAATCGCTGGCGCAGATGCAGCACCGCGTATCGCTTGCGCGCAAGCAGCGTGTTGGTGCTGATGCCGGTCTCTGCCGCAAGATCGCGGAAGCTGCGCCCATCAATCTCTTGCGCCACAAACACAGCGCGCTGCTCCGCGGGCAGCTCGCTGAGCGCTGCCTCTAACTCATCCAAGAGCAGGCTGCGGAAGTAGAGCTCCTCTGGTCCGGCGTCAGAGGACGGGAGCAGATCTTCGAACGCAAACAGCTCGCCCTCGTTGTCCACCGCCGCCTGATCTACAAAAGCTTCCGGCTTTTTCTTGCGGAAGAGATCTGTGATGCGATTGCGCGCAACCCTGAACAGCCATCCTGACACGTAATCGATGGGCATCAGCAGACGATGCGCCCGCACCAACTCGAAGAAGACCTCCTGCAACAGATCCTCTACGTCCGATTCATCGGGAACCCGCTTGCGGATGAAGCTGCGCAGTCTCCCTCGCTCTTGCTTGATGACTTCGGAGATCCGCTGGTCCTGCTCGGTCATCGCGGTCACGCTCATGGCTCACCCGTCTATGAATGAAGACGAACGGCGGCCCCAAATATTGTAGGTCTATTGAATCGAATCGGGGATCAGTCTTGCTGCATCTGCCGCAGTACAACCACAATTCCCAGCGCGCCGATTACGCAACAGAACCCAAAGAGAAAAACACTCGGATAGCCGAACCAGCCAATCACGGAGCCAGCAACCGGCCCGGTCAGAAAAAAGGAGACATCGGCGAAAGCTGTGTAAACGCCCAGCGCCGTGCCACGGTTTTCCTCCGAGACCCGCTTGACGGCCTCCACGCCAATGGACGGGAAAACCAGCGAGAAGCCGAAGCCGGTCAGCGCTGCTCCGGTAAAGGCCATCCATGGCAACTGTGCCTGCCACAGCAGGATCAACCCCAGCGACTCCACCGTAAGGCAGACCATGCCCACGGGGAATCCTCCAAAGCGGTTAATGGTGTTGATAAACAGCAGCCGCGCTGTGATAAAGGCCGCGCCAAAGAAGGTGAGGCACAGGGCTGCGCCGTCCCAGTGGCGGCTGAAGTAGTAGAGCGTAATGAACGTAGCCAGAACGCTGTAGCCCACGCCGCCCAGCGCCAGTCCCATGCCGTGCGGAGCCACCCGGCCCAGCACTCTGCTAAAGGGCAGGTGCTCGCCGGCGACAACCGGCACGGGTTCCTTGCGCAGCGCCAGAGTCAGGCTGAATGCGCCAATCAGAAAAGTGAAAATCCCCAGTGCGGCCAGTCCAAAATGATCCACAAGCACAACTCCGAGTGGCGCGCCGAGCGCAAGTCCGCCATAGGTGGCAATGCCGTTGTACGAGATCACCTGTGCCGTGTGCTCCGGCCCTGCGGCACTGATGCCCCACAACGTCGATCCTGTAGAGCCGAGGCTCTCTCCCACGCCCAGAACCAGGCGGCTGAGAAAGAGCGTTGAAATGCTCAACAGCGGCATCGTGTGCAGAGCCGCGGCCGCAACTAGTACGGCGCCGCTCGTGGCGCAGAAGCCCATCCCCCAGAGAACCGAGACTTTTGCGCCTGCCTTGTCAGAGATGCGCCCCGCCCAGGGCCGGCTCAGCAGCGTGGCAACGTACTGAATGCTCACCACTGTAGCGGCCAGCGTTACGCTGTAGCCCATCTGCAGATGAACAAACGGCGGCAGCACTGCCAGCGGCAGACCGATGGAAAGATAGCAGATAAAAGTGAAGTAGACATAGCCGACAATCTGCCGCGAACTGGCCAGCGCGGCGGCAGAGGATGGGGTCGGAGCGATGTCAGCATCAAATGAGAACATATGAGAAAGTGGAGCCCTGTGCGGTAAGCAGTGTGTTTATTATAACCAAGCCAGCATATTGACGCAGACTCGCACCTTGCAGGAGCGGTAGAGTGCATTATGATCGACCAAGCGATATTCTGATGCCTTCAGGAGTGTCACCGCGAAGAGTGCGACGCCGTGAGTTGCGTAAAGACCGTATAGCGGAATCTATCTTCATATAAGCCCGCAGGGACCGTTCCATAAGCCGGAATTACCGTGCTCCGACGGCGAAGAGCTGCGACCGGAGCACGGTATCTGTTGCTAATTGCTGGGAACGCAATCCGCGTCCAGAGGACCGGCATCGACATCTGCTTCCTGGCCCATCAGCCATAGATAGGTCGTCAGGTGATGCGAGCAGGCGATACCCGTGTCGACTTCGTTGGAGTCGGAAATCAGCTCGAATGGCGTCTTGACTTGTCCATAAGGCCAGAACGGAATATCCGGCACGACATCCGTATTGTTATACACGCGGTAACTAGTGGGAACCTTGGAGTTGAAATCGGGGACAAAGAGATATTCATCGCCGACACGCGGGCTGGCGTAAGTATAAAGAACCGGCGAGTTCTGCGCCGTATTAAGAGCCACATCAAGCGCCAGCAACGTGCTTAGTGCTCCGCCCAGGCTGTGGCCGGTAATGGTTACGCTCTTCGCCGTGCCACTGTTAACGTAACCGGCAACGGCATTGACAACAGTCTCAGAACTGGTGGATGGACTCAGGCGAAGAGACTTGTAGATCGTGGTAAAGCCGTCCTCGGTTAATCCTTTCCCGTGATTGACCGGGTCAGAGACAAAGGGAAACTCGGCGTCATCGATCCATTCAAGAATAGTATCGGTGCCGCGGATGACTGCGACCAGTTCGCCGCTCGCAGAGACAGCCAGAAAGCCATAGCTAACGGTCGCGCCGGTCGCTGGAGTGGCATCCGTTCCCAGATCGCTTCCGTAAATCGGATGCAGGAATGTATATCCCTGCGCCTGGATGAGTTCTATTACATCATCTGTGTAACTACTCGTGGGAGCAACGTTCTCGGCGATTTGAACAAGCTGTGCATAGTGAATGGCCTGCAACCAGTCGATGGAACTCTGGGCTTTGGCGCTATTCGGCACCATGGCCGTTAGCGCAGTGAAGACGAACAGGAGGAGGAGGGGTGCCTGTACAGGCTTCTGCGTTTTCATGCACTGAGGATAGAAGGAGTTTCATCGAGTTGTCGGTAAAGAAGGATTAAAAAATCGAGAAGATGAAAATTTCTCAGAGGCATAAATGATTGAACCCAGCTCACTCTTGGCTCAAGAACTCTTCTACAGTTGCAGGCGCAACGCTCTACTCAGAGGCCCAGCAGGAGATTCTGATCGAAAGTCAAGGTACAAGCTGTGCGCTGTCGTCCGATGAGAACAAGACGATTCTTCCGTCTTCCTGCTACTGTTCCTGTACGATGGTCCCTTGATGGAAGACAATCTTCCACCCATCGCTGGTCTGCTGCCAGATCGTTGTCCTTCGCGTTTTTCGATCTCCTGGCTGGACGAGATTGTAGCTAAGCAAATAGATCCCCGCTGCCAACTCGCGGCAATGAAAGCCGCTGGCTACAAGATGCTCTTCTTGAGGCTGGGAGTAATGCTTTTCCAGTTCGTCAAGAACAAAGGAGCGGCTATAGCGGCGACCGGACGCAGCGATCTCCCAGAAATCTTCACCAGTCATCCGTTCCAAGTCAGCGCGGGTCGTACCCAGCTCCGGGCGATGGAAGATTGGCTCATGTTCAATCAGCTCTTCGAGAACGTCAGCCAGTTCGGGCGCAGTAACCAGGGCCGGCTCCATATCGACGCTCATGCGCGAATTCTAGCGAATCAGTACAGGAAAGGAAACGTCCTGCTGTGCCGCGCCCGCGAAAGTGCAGCGCTGGTACTAACTCTGTCGTTCAAGCCATTGCTTCACATTGGCGCGGACTTGCTCAACGTGCCATTCCTTCATGCGCTCAATCACCATCTCCGGGTTGTCTTTGAAGTCTGTATCGCCTGGATCGCCGCAATGAAAGGCGGGCTGAGGATTGTACTGCATGGCAAGCTGTCCTTGCCGCGCAACGCCTACGTTATATAACAAGGAAACGATATAGAGAGCCAGATCCAGTCCAGAGGATATCCCAGCCCCGGTTATACGATTTTCGCTCTGCACATAGCGCCGGTAGTCATCGACAACCTTCACCGGGAAAAGCCGCAAAACATCCTTAAAGGCCCAGTGGGTTGTTACAATATGTCCATCCAGCAATCCAGCTCCCGCCAGCAACAGCGCGCCGGTGCAGACGGAGCAAACCAGTTGGCATCCGGGCGCTTGTCGAATGAGAAAGTCAAGATAGGGATTGCTGCCCGGATGGCCCACTTGCAAGACAGAGAAGGGGTCTGAGCCGCCGGGAACAAACAGCATATCCAACTGCGGGCATACATCAATCTGCGGGTATGTCTCGGAAGGCGGCTGCTCGGTAAATGTAGCCCGCGGCAGAATCGAAACGCCCTCAAACGAAGTGACGAGATCGGGGGTTGGCGCAACCAGGTAAAGATCCATACCCGCATAGGTAAATGTCTGGTACGGGCCGATCACATCGAGCGAATCAAAGTCCGCATAAAGCGGAATGCCGACTTTCAAAGCTTCCATAACCGAATAACTCCATGGAATGTGATTCTGGTTATAACTCCGGCCTCGCAGCGCGATG
Source organism: uncultured Acidobacteriaceae bacterium (assembly GCA_963713645.1). GTDB lineage: Bacteria > Acidobacteriota > Terriglobia > Terriglobales > Acidobacteriaceae > Telmatobacter. Next base: position 132,821 of record CAVQMQ010000034.1, read on the forward strand.
CAAGGCCGGAGTTAATCGTGGTTAGTTGTCAATTGAGAAAATCAATGCTTGTGCTTCATTCCCGCCATGCCCACCCCTCCGCCCGGAGCGCTGAGATCAGGGACAATCTCAATATTCTGCATCATGCCGCCGTCTTCATGGTCAAGAATGTGGCAATGGATGACAAACTCACCGATATAGCGGTCATAGTAGGTACGAATGTGAACCTGATAGCTGTTCTCCACAAAAATCGTATCCCGGAAGGTGTGATACATGTTGCAGTACTGGTTTCCCAGCCCCTGCGTGTCCGGTACAAGATCCGGTTTGCAATGGCCGCTGGAATCATAAATGGATTGTTGCGTTCCATCCGGCGCTAGCCGCGTAACATCGATCACCTCAAATGGATTGACGTGAATGTGGAAAATATGCGGCTCACCCGAAGCGGTAAGTATCCAGTCATCGGTGGTATTTACCTGGCGCCTAAAGTTGACGACGTCTGGGTCATAGGATCTTCCGTTGATCTGGAAGAGGGTTGTATTATTTGGGCCTCCGGTAATGTCAAAGTGAATCACTTGCGGCGCAGAAGGAGGACCGGGCGGCAGCTCGACAAATGGAGCCCACGGCGTCAGATCGCCAGTTAACAAGCCTGCGCGGACCGGTTCCGGCAATTGGGGATTACCGCGATAAAGAGCCTTCTCTACATAAGTTTGCAGATCGGTTGTTACCGTCTGGCCGCCGCGCACATGAACGTACGCCAGCAACTGCGGCGTAGATGGACCCTGACCGCCGGGACCGTTGCCGTTATTGGCGCGTTCCTGCGGAGGCGCCGCCTGATCGAGCAGGCAGTAATCGCCATCGTCCGGGAAGACCACCAGAATATCGCTTCGATAACCGGGCTGCAGGTAATTCGATCCATTTGAACTGCTCACGCTCTGTCCGCGCAGTGGATGAATCTTTGTCAGCGTAAGTCCGTCATCTGCAATCGCAAACTGAGGGACCAATGTCTTCTCCGTCTCGGCGCATTCCTTCTTGACTTCCGCGGCCTGTTCTTCGCGGTTTCCGCTCAGGCCAGAGGTCTCAATCAGATCTTTTGTGCCGGCGCGGGTGGCACGTACCACCTGCAAGTTGATCGTGTCATGAATGCCTGCATGAACAAAGCGCCAGCGCTGAATCTCGCCTGCCGGCAGAGTCATCGTCGGCTGCACTACCCCATTTACGCTGGTAAAGCGGCCATTCGTATCCCAGATAGTTGGCGAGTCAAGTTGTAGTGTAAAATTCTCCACCACGCCTCGGCTGGCGAAGTTATCCTTCGTCGGCAGCGGGCAATACCAAGGCGAGTTAGCCACCAGCGGCGGAGGACTCTTCTGGGTATTGGCAAAGTTGAAGGTTGTAACCTTCGGCTCCTTCGTTCTTGGATCAGTTACAAGCGTGTAGATCTCCTGCCACGGCCCGCCGTCCAGGCTGGGATCATTCTTATAGCAGGCATACGCGATTTGCTGGAAAAGAAAAATCTGCTCAGGGAAGGGTACTCCCTGATCGTTGTGGAGAATCGTGTCAATGTCTGCAATGGGATGCGGATTCTCCGGTGTTGGCGGCGTATAAGGGCGGTTGCCTCGCACAATCAGCACTCCAGATGCGCCGCTCGCAACCTGTAAAGCAGTCGATCCGTGCCGGTGCGCGTGATACCAGAAAGTACCTGAAGGATGATCCCAGGGGATATTGATCTCATACGGAAACTCTGTCTGAGGTTGAATATTCAGTAGAACATTATCGCTATTTCCAGTCGGGGATACATGTAAACCGTGTGTATGTAAATTAATAGTATTGAAGCATCCCACTCCGGGAGGCATGTTTAATCCCGAAGGGGGATTTTCAAGACAGCTTGGATCGATGCGGCTCAGGTTATTGATCAGTTCCACCTGTAAAGTATTTCCCGGAGCCACTTCAATCGTCGGTCCAGACTTACACCCGCCATACGAACGCAATGTGACCGGATCTTCTCCTTTGTAAGGATCGGTAGGATCGGGATTATTGATTGTAAAATCCGCGCGAACGAAGTCCAGCTTCACTTTAATAATGCTGCCGTCGCGCGTGACCGACCCTTGCGGATCGCACCCTCCCGAAGCGGCAAGTAATTTCGGTTGCACGCCGCCTGGAGTTATCTCCTTGAGCTTCGGCGGTTCCTCAAATGGATGAACTGTTATCTGTCCAAATCCTTGGCGGCTGGTCAGGATTAAACCAGCAGATGCAAGCAATACCGCAAGTCTTATCTTCATCTTCTCTCCTAAAGGCGCCGAGTGAACCGTCTGCAGAACCCGATCCGCGCGCGATGCCGACGCATCTCTCAAAGGCAACGAATGGTGTTGCAGGATAAAGGTGTTCATTGTCCATGCATAAACCGCGCACAGCAGTTCGGCGCATAAATGTACCTCTTACAATGCGGCATCTTCTGCCGGCGCCGAGTTTATCGGGTGCGAAACAGAGCCGTTCTGCCGTCGCGCCCAGAACGGATATTCACTCCAGCGCTGTTCTCGCGCGTACTGTTGACTGTAAGTGCGCGCATAACTTTGTCGCTGTGCGCGTAGAATTGCCGCATAACGGGACGGAGCAAGAAAATCATTCAGGCAGAGCGCATCGCCTACTGCATAAGATGCAAGCATCCCCGAGCGCAGCGCATTTGTGATTCCTTGCGCTGAAAGCGGATCGAACGCCGCGGCCGCGTCGCCCGCTGCAATCCATCCATCGGCGTGTACAGAATCCAGCGACGCACTGGCAGCGGGGCGCACCACCAGTTTTCCAATCGGTGAGCATCCGGCGGAGAGAGAAGCAATATGAAAAGTTGCGGCCAATCGTTTTTCCCATTGCCGCGTATCGCTCATGCGGAGTGTGCGGCCTATATCCGCATCCGTAAGAAAACTCGTTATGCGCCTGCCGTGCGGCAAAGAAGTGGTATACCACCAGCCATCCGCAGTCGCTTCAACAACCGTGCGAGCCTCGCAATCGCCGCTGCCGGAAAAGATGCATGAGAATGCAGTCAACAAGTCTTGTGAGATTCGCTTGCCTCCCTGCATCCGGGCAAAAACTGATGCCCTTCCGGTTGCGTCAATGACCCAACGAGCTTGTACTTGTTCGCGAGTGCTTAACTGTAATGTCCATGCGTCATTGGCCCTAATCGCGCTCCGTAGTGCGATTAGGCGCATAACTTCTGCACCGGATAACTCCGCCTGAATGGCGAGCAACGCATCAAAGCGATTCCGCTCCAGATGCCAGCCCATTCCTTTGGCGGCATAGAAGTGATTCGTCTCCCGCAGTTCCTCACTGCCCCACGCGCAAGCCACGCTCTGCGCGGGAACGCCATACTCTGCAGCGAGATCGGGTTGAACGCCGAGATGCTGTAACAAAACACGAGCGATAGGCGGCAGCACTTCTCCCACGCGCCGCGCAGAGTAATCGGAAGCCTCAATTACCAGCACGCGCAGTGACGGGAAGGTCTGCCGCAAAGAGATCGCGCTCGCAGATCCGGCCGGCCCGCCGCCAATGATTGCAACATCCCAACTCATTAATCTCAATCCACGCGCACGGCATAAAACGAAGCAACCACACCTGCGGGCGCAGTGCCGCCGCCGGAAGAGGAGTGCGGAATAGTGCGGATTACCGAGCCGACAATCGCCGGACGGTCGAGCAGATCGGTGCTGTTGGGCCACACCGGCACCAGCCAGCCAATGTAGTCATAAATCCATTCTTCTCCGCTTACCAGTCCCTTGCCTTGAAACCGCACCTGCGACGGAGAACCATAACTGCGCGAACCGCGCAGGGTAAGTGACCAGCCCTCGCCACCGATGGTTCCTGTCAGAAGTTCAAACGGGCCGTCATTGATCACAATAGTTCCTACGCCAAACTCCAGCTTGTCAAAGGGGATCGTCCCATCCGGATCATTCAACAAACTCCGATAGGTCCAGCTGCCAACAAATGGATTGCTCACCATGATCTTCTCCTGTTCATATCTGTTGTTTGTTGATTAGTCTTCCTGATTGCGTTCAACGCCGATGTACTTTGGCGGAGGTGGACTGGGCGAAGCCTGGTTTAGCGATGCCGGCGAAGCGAACGGATTGCGTATGACAAATCCCAGGTGCGACCACTCAGTAACCATCTTCAGGTTGCCGGCATTGGTCTGCGGGATTCCCCGCGCCCAGCTGAGGTATTGATAGGTCGGATTCTGCGGAGTGCCGGCTACCATCTCCCACACCTGCATTGGCCGGTGTGCCGGCCACCACAGGGTCTCCCACACCATCTGCTCCCGCTTCATCCACTCATCGTGGTCACTCGACGGATTAATGACGTTCCATTGTTCGTATGTCACATCAATATCCTGCGTCGAACATTCATTGAAGTCAGCCTGCCAGGGAAGCGCCATGATCTTCGTCAGATCGCCGGGCTGCAATCCGGTACGGAAATCATTCCCTTGACTTAATGTGACGCCCGTAGCCGAGACATAATCTTCCTCAGGCACAGAGAGCGGCGCGGCGCTCTGATTCTCGTTGGCCGCTGTCTGCCTGAAGCTGGAAAAGTTGGGGTCGGCCTTGAGCCGGTATGGCCGAAGATAAATTGCGGGATTGCGAATAATCCAGCCAACCTCAGCGCCCGGACAAAAAGCTCCTCCACCCAAATTAGTCAAAACATTCTGGTCGAGTTGCCGACCGTTATGATTCTCGATCCCGAGATATGGTTGCCAGGGGTCGATCATATCCTTGGGAACCCATCCCTCGAGAATCTCGTTGTAAAAGTCTCCACGCGCCCATTGGCGCAGAAGATAGAGTTGATAATCCGTCAATCGCAGGAACTTTGATGTCAATGTGTTGCTCATAGGATTGTCACCAGCCAGAAGCGGCATCAGCGGCAGATGATGCGTGCGGCTGGTCGGCTTCCCGTCCAGGCGGAATACATCTTCTTCACCATCCTTGCGTAACAAATCAAAGAGATAAGTACGGTAAGGAGCAAAGGGATCATAAGTATGCTCGCGACGAAGGCGGGCCAGCTTGTCGGCAAGCAGCTTCCCGGTGCGGTATGCGGAGTAGAGGCGTTCAAATGCTTCGCGGGCAGGCTCGTCCGGGTGTACAAGAGTGGAATCACTTGCCGGCTCGGGATCTTCTCTGCGCTTAAGCAGCTTTGCCGGGCGGGACTTATCCTCAAATTCGTGCAATAACTTGTCAATTACATCGTGAAGCTTTGTTGAAGCCGATTTATACGCCACACTGCCGGGGTTGTCCTTGTCTTGGGCCGCGTTGTACAGCGCCTTCCACTGATCAAGATAGAAGTTCGCATCATCAAGTGCTAGATTACCCGCAACAGATTTTGCAAACTGAGCCAGCGCCGCGCGTAAAGTCTCTTGTATAGCTGCTTTATGAGTGAATTGCGCTAGCAATGGCACGCGAGCAAGGTGTGGTGTATTCAGCCCCTGTTGATCGATCTGCGCAAGCAACGGCTCGATAGAATCGAGAAATAGTTCTCCGGCCTGATTCGCGGCAACTGCAGCGGCCGCTCCCTTAGTGTAAGCAGAATGATTCAAGCTAGGTGGAATCGATAATTTGGTTGGGTCGAAGTTCCCTCGCTGCGTCTGATTATGCGGGTAATTCGACTGCATCAATACATTCGTCAGATAGGTGTACTCATCCGCGCGGAAGAGAATTGGCCAGATATCCCGGTAAAACCACGGCTTGTAATCGGAATTCCATGCCAGGTTTGAAGCCTGCCAGTGCATCAACGCGGGTAAATCCTCTGGATTGATTATCTGCGGTTGAGAAAATGTGCCGACTGTGCCATAAATATCCGTTCGGTAGGCAAACTGCGTCACAGCAGTGTTATATGCAACGTCATCCAGCGTGACCATGTCCAAAATCTCTGGAACAAAAGCCGGATATGCAGAGACGACCCACGCAGGGTATTCGACATCGATAAACCGCGTACGGCCCACTTCACTGGAATACATAACGAGCCGCGCCATCACCGGTCCGTCGGAGGTATCGTCAAACCACCCGTCATTATTCGCATATGTATCGATGCGCGGCTGGCCGAAGCCAGTAATGAACGAGCCGGAGTGCCCGTGACCACCCAGAACCAGGAGCCTACCGCTATCATCTGTTAATAACTCGCCAAGGGTGTCAATGTTATCTGGGTGTAGCTTCTTCGGAGGGAAAGTCGGAGCATATAGACCGTTACCACTGCGATCAAATCGCGCCCTGCGCCGCGATCTCGCATCCACAACCTGCGGGCCTGGATCAATGATCAGGCATTGTCGCGCGTCGTGGTCGGTGATTGACGCGTTGCGTAAAGGATGGTCCGCCGCATACCCATGTTCGCCTTCTAATTGCTTAAACTCATACCAAGCGGCCTTCTTGTTTGCCAGATAGACTCGCCACTGAATATCAATGAGCTTGCCGTGATTGCCTCCGCCCTCGATTGCATCGCCTAATTCGAGCGGACGTCCATCGGGATGCTTCTCATCATAGACATAAATCTGAAAACGTGCTGCCTGCCGCTTGACGCGTCCCTCTTTATCCTTGAAGGTCGTCACTGTTTGCTGGGTCTGCCCATCCGCGGAAACGCGCGGGTTGCCTTGTTCGTCGCAGGCAATAGGCAGCGCTGCCGGCGTTTCGGGCGAAATGCAGAAGGAATCCGGACTGTTGCCCAGACGCGCAATCCCGATGGCCGGGTGAATCCTGTAGATAGGAACAGAGGTTTTCCCGCTCACAAGCTAATCCTTTCGCAATGGCAGTGCAGTTAGTCGAGAAAATTAAGTGATACGCCGTCCAGGCGCAGCAACTCGCGGTCTTCCTGGTAGTCGGCTCCGATAACTACCAACGTAATCCGGATCGTCGAATCGCCTTTGTCAAAAAGCCTCTTCGCGCATTTCGTCACATCCACACGGTGATTACGCGGAGTGTTATGGCTGCGCGGGCGCAGGTCATATTTGCTGCGTTGCGGTACGGTGCAGTGGCCGGGGCCCCGATGCAATCGCCATGCCCGAAGATGGCCAGGTAACCAGCATAGTGCTCATCGTCAATCGGAGTATTTGCATTGGCGTCGGCAAGGTTAAGGAAGATACGCACAAAGCAAGAGCGGGGTAGCTGCGGTACGCGATGCAACCGCACCTCCGCCTGACGAAACGCGCCGCGCACTGTGTCGGCAATCTCAATCTGCTTGGAGACAAACTTTGCTACGGGGGACTCGGTGCCGACAGGCAACAGGCAGGTGCTCTTTACATATTCATAGCCGAAGCGGTACATATCCAGTGTGTCGCGAATGGTATAACTCCACGGCGTCAGCACTGAATCAAGATCTGCCGGCAGTGAATGCGGCTGTAGTTGCTGCCACTCGCCCCAGAGGCGGTCAATATTGGCATGAATCGGCCAGAAAACCGGATCGTAGGACGCAGTCAGATTGCTGAACATATCGCCCAGTGGAGGTTGAGAATATAAATCAGACTTTTTGTGGAAATGCCTGCCGATCACAGTGACGCTTTTATTGCGGTCTTTTGTTGCGGCATCAGAGGGTGGCTGGTAGGGGTTCATTCCGCCGGTCCAGATATGCATTGTGTTATGCGGATTCTGGTCAAGGAAGCCAAAGGAGTCGTTATACAAGCTTCCGCCGCCAAAATCGCGAAAGGTGCGCAGGCTCATGATCTGCGCTATATCATCGGCAGTTGGATAGTGGTAGTGAATCACATTGTTGATCGTGGGATGCGGAATTGGCGGTTGAGCTTGATACTCACCGGGATAACGGAGCGGATACCAGAGAGAGTTATCCATAAGCAATGCATCAACGAAGCGATTGCGGTTTTCGCCTACCGTGTATTGTTCACCAATCAGTTCGCTGACAGCGTCAAAGAATCGTTTCTGCGTCGCATATCGCTTGCCGACAATCTGTTTCAAAGGAACGACAGGGATTTTGTGAGCACCGAGAAAGATCAAGGACTCATCGGTAAGAAACGCTTTTAGCGCCGGGGGAATGATCTCACCGCACTCGGGCTTATGCGGCATGTACTGAGGCATCGTCCAGTCCCAGTAAGGCATGGTCACTCCGGGGCAGAGATCCTGCATTACTTGTTCAAACTCATATAAATAAATTCTGTGCCAGGGAAGGAACCGTTCCCACCCATGCTGGCAATGATTCTGATGAATCAGTGCCATATTGTTATAACTGCGGCTATCTTCCGGCCAATTATTCAGCTCGTACATTTCGCGGAAAGCAAAGCGCAACTTATCCAGTTGCAACGGCGTCATGCAATCGATATTCATGCGCTGGCGTAATTCACCTTTCTGGTGCTTATATTCATTGGGGGTTCCAGCGTATTCGGCAAACTCCTCCGCAACGTCTGTATAAGAGGCAGGCAAAACCTCGACTCGCGAAGTTGCCGTCTCCCAATCTTTCTTTGCCAGGCCGTAACTCTCCGCATCGGGATCAGACTCCGGCGCACCGTCGGCAATCCACTCTTCGATGAGAGCGATCTTTTCTTCGCTCAGCGCGGCCTTGCCCCAGGGTAGGCGAGGATACTGCGATCCATCGAAGGGAGCTTTGCCGCGCAGGCCCAGCAGCAACGCGGAACCCTCGCTGCAACTGGGTGCCGCGCTGCCCGAACAGCAGCAACTTGAGGATTTCCTAGTTTCGATCCACGGAAACGCACCGAACTTTGCCGCAAGCAAGCGGTCGTAGGGCAGCGCCCACAACTCAACTCCGGCAAAGGCAGAAGCCTCTCCATGCGCGGCTTCTCTCAGAAGCTCGCGCACCTGTTCCAATCGGCTGACTTTTGTTGCTGGAGACATTCCAAACCCTCATTCCGTGCAAGTAGGTGGCCACCACAGGTTCCGGTAACTGGAAAGTCAGTGCTTTTCTGTCGACCTGAGTGCACAAAGTGACCCAAAAAGGCATGAAGACTTAATGACGCAAGAGATAAAACTCTTCGCGCCGGGGAGTTACCGGCTGTGGATTTGACCTTGTGGGTAACTTCCGGGAAAGAGAAAGAAACCCGTGGGATTTATTGGGACAACCTCAGGAGAAACCATCAGTAACCACAAAAAGGAGGCTGGTAACCAATGGGAGGATTTTCAAGGATGAGTGATAACTTGTCAAGCGGAAAACTGTGAATATTTTGTGCATTGCACAATGCAAAAGGCCACAAGAGCTCGTGGCCTTTTCAGTGGATATATTATTGAGACTTTGCGCACCCAGTGGCCCATGTGTTAGGTGACATGGATACGACTACAGCGCAATCTTTGTGATTTATCGCAGGTGGCGCGCAGCGGACAAAACTACTCCGCCGCTACCGGCTCAATGGATGCAAAGCGTCCATGATTTCCTCGGTCCTGGAACTTGACCCGTCCAGTTACCTTGGCGAAGAGGGTGTCGTCGGAGCCGATGCCCACGTTGAGGCCCGGCTTGATGCGCGTGCCGCGTTGGCGGACGATGATGGTGCCGCCGGAGATGAGTTCGCCGGCAAAGCTCTTTACGCCCAGCCGCTGTGCATTGGAGTCGCGTCCGTTTGTGGAGCTGCCTCCACCTTTCTTATGTGCCATTGTCGTTTTCCCTTCTGATGTTTTTCGCCTGCCGCCTGTGGCGGGCTTCCGCGTTTACTGAGCGGCGGAGTAGGTAACGCCGTCGGCCTCAATGGCCTTGATGCGCACCTCGGTAAAGTTTTGCCTGTGGCCTTGCAGCTTCTTGTACTGCTTCTTCCGCTTCAGGTGGAAGACCAGAATCTTCGCAGCGCGGCCATCGCCCAGAACCTCGGCGGTTACCTTGGCAGTGGCTGGCTTGGCCACGGTGCCCGGCTCGCCGCTAACGGCCAACACATCGCTGAACTCAACCGTCTGGCTCTCGGAGTGAATGCTCTCAATCTTGACCACGTCGCCTGGGGCGACCCGATACTGCTTACCACCGGTGCGAATAACCGCGTACATAAATCCTCCAGCGCGGCTCCGGCAACGCCGGTGCGCCTCCAAATCAAAATGGCTCGGGCGGAAACTTCCGCACCGTGGCGAACGACCGGCTCACTCAAGCCCAATCAGCGGGCGAACGAGAGTCTCCACGGCGACAGGCAGGAATCGCCAAACTAAGTTAGTCTATCGTCTTTGCTGGTTTTGGTCAATTTGCATCATTCATAGGGCAGGGCCGACGCATATAAATGTACCATAGATTGCTATATGCAGGGGCGGCGAGATCTGTGAGAAGGGGATATGGACAATCCCCTGAAGTATTTTGCTGAGTTGCGCGATCCGCGGGTGGAGCGGAACCGGGAACATCTGCTGGAAGAGATTCTTCTGATCGCCATAGCGGCGGTGTTGAGCGGAGCCGAGAGTTGGAACGACATTGCCGATTACGGCGAGGACAAGCGGGAGTGGTTGCAAGACGTTTCTGACGCTTCCGTCGGGCATTCCGTCGCACGATACGTTCAACCGGGTGTTTGCGGCGCTGGACCCGGAGGAGATGGAAAAGGGCTTTGCGGCCTGGGTTTCGTCGATTGCCAAGCTGACGGCGGGCGAAGTGGTGGCCATCGACGGCAAGGCGCTTGTGCGGCACGCGCGAGGCGGGCAAAAAGACGCTTGGTCCACATGGTTTCGGCCTGGGCCAGCGCAACGACCTGGTGCTGGCGCAGCGCAAGGTCGATGAAAAATCCAACGAAATCACGGCCATTCCGAAGCTTCTGGACGCGCTGGAGTTGGCAGGAACCGTGGTGACCATCGACGCGATGGGCTGCCAGCGCGAGATCGCCGAGCAAGATCATCGACAAGAAAGCCGACTACGTGCTGGCGGTCAAGGAGAATCAGGGCCTGCTGGCCGAACAGGTCAGGGACTCGTTTCTGATGCTGGCCGCCGATGCGGTGGCCGAAGAAATCGACTGCGGCCACGGGCGGGTCGAGCAACGCAAGTGTTCGGTGATTGCCGACCTGAGCCTGATTGAAAAAGCTGCGGAATGGGCGTCGTTACAGGGGTTGGTGCGCATCGAGAGCGGAACGGTACCACAAGGCCACAGGCAAGACCGAGCGCGAAATCCGCTACTACATCACCAGCCTCAAGCCCGATGCGGCGCGGCTGAACTCGGTCATCCGCCAGCACTGGGGCATCGAAAACAAACTGCACTGGGTGCTCGATGTCGGCTTCGGCGAAGACCTGGACCGCAAACGCGCCGGCCATGCCGCGCAGAACTTCTCCCTCCTCAACCGCATCGCCCTCAACCTGCTCAAACAGGACAAAACTTCCAAACGCGGCATCAAAGGAAAACGCCTCAAAGCCGCATGGAACCACCCCTACCTGCTCAAATTACTGGGAATTTGATATGCGTCGGCCCTGATTCATAGTGCAGGGCGAAATGGGTGATTCAGCCGCTTGAGGAATCGGCATCATAATAAGAGGCACGGCACAGTTTAGCCGCGCGCGGCCTTAATCTCCTGAATCTGCTTTGCGTGGCGCAAGGGGTGAGCAGCCATCAGCAACAGCGTTTCGTAACAATTCACCGTTCCGAGCAAGGGATGGGTAGTCAGTTTTGACCGAAGATCTTCCGTGCAGTTTGCCGCAAACTGGATGGTACTCTCGCGGCTCGCTAGAAAATGTTCAGCGCTTCCGGCAGAGCTGCGAATCGTCCGCAAGGGCGCGCCTGCTCGGGTGCTTCAACGCGTTTGGAGCGGTCTGGGCCGCGCATTATGATTAAGGCTTCCCGCTGCGCATAGAACAGCGGAGTCTCGGAGGGAACAGCCTCGCCGATCTGCGCGAACAGGTATTCTTCGGAGATAGCAACGTGTTCCACGCAATCCAAGATCGACCACTTGCCCGGAGCGGGAACCTGTATAGCCATTTCAGCATTCACACCATTCAGTGAGACGAGCAGTGCTTCTCGGCCTTGCTCTAGAGATGCCAGCAACTCCCGCTTTTCATCCGAAGTCATGATGAGTCCTTCCATCAATCAGCGTACTGGCCATAGCCGCCGTAAAACTGGCATACTGAACCCCCAGCCGCCTTGCGCCTGCTGAAAGAGATAGACAATCAGAATCACTAAGAACGGTTCCAGCGGACTGCGGAACCGCGAACCTGCCGTAACGAAATAATAGATGAGAGGCAACAGCGCGACAGCTGCGGCAAAAAGCCTTGCGGCAGGTAAGCGCCGCCGCAAGGCCAGCAGCAGACCCAGAATCCCGGTAATTGAGCCGAAGCTGTGCGCGCCCTCGCGAAAATATTCGGCCGCTGGATGGCCTCCTGAAGTATGCGGGACGCTGGCCCAGAACATGTAAAAACGCAGCGCTGACAGCCGCCAGAAATGCGCAGGATCTTCGCGAACCCAAGCGATTGCCTGCGCCCTGCGCATCTTCACATAAGCGAGTTCGCCCATCTGTGCATAGAGCTGATGTCCGGGTGCGATCTCGACCGTCGGCACAGTCGCGCCCCAGGGAAAGCCGTCGGAACCCGGCGCCCAGGCCATCGCTGCTTCCGCGCCAAAGTTGCCGCGCGTGGGGATGAAGGCATGAAAGACCACCCAGTTGCGCACAACCCAGGGAGCGGCGACAGCAGCGCAGAGCGTGCCAGAGAGCATTGCCAATGCTGCGCCGCGCAATAGGTTCTTTCGCGTAGTCAGGCCGGCCAGAATCCACACTCCCTCCACCGGAGCCATCAGCAGCAGTGTCGGATTGGTCATGCTGATCGCTCCCCACAGCAGGCCGAAGAGCACCCAATCGCGGACTTGATGCGGCACCCGCGGCGTAGCACCTGTTGTGCCACGCATTCGCATCCCCAGCACCAGCACCGCCGCAAAGAGCAATGTAGATAGCGACGTCTCCCATATCCAGTGCGTACTGTACTGAATGATTCCGGGATAAAGCGCCCAGATCCATGCTGCCCAGACCGCCGAGCGCTGTCCGGCAGTGCGCGCGCCCATCTCAAAAACCAGCGGGACGGTCAATGCCTGGAAGAGGCTGTCGATTGTCTCTATTGCAAAGGCCGAAAGTGCCGAATAGATACCGAAAACCTTGAAACCCCGGCAAGCAGCAGCGTGAATCCCGGAACCATCCAAGCGGTTGGTCCGGTATCGCCGCTGAAGGGCGAACTGTAGCCGTGACCGCTGGCCAAAGACGCAGCCACACGGCCCGTCTCCCAGCCAAATTCGAAATGGTTGTTGATCGGATTGACGCGATAACTGTGTGCCAGAACTATATAGGCCACGCGCACCAGAAAAGCAACCCAAAAGATCATGCGCGGCGCGCGGAAGATGTCGTTTGCTGGGCTGGCTGTGCTGGGCTGCATGGACTTTTTCTATTGTACGGGGCAGGCGAAGGCCATCTTTTTGACTGGGACCTCGCGCCACCTTTGTCGCGTCAAACTCAATTCTCGATAGGAACAACAGCTTGCGTTTTTCTGGCCCAGATCCTCTGTAGCACCGGCAGCGAAAATCCCCAGCGCAATTCTGCTTGCTGGAAGAGAAAAACTCCCAGGACGGTTATCAGCGGCTCAAGTGGATGCCTGAAACGGGCGAGCGCCATCACGGCGTAATAGATCGCCGGCAGAAGCAAGAAGGCGAAAGCGAAAAGTCCTGAGGCGGGTCTCCGCTGCTTCAACGCCAACACAAGTCCAAACAATCCTACGACCGAAGCGAAGATATAGTTCAGTCCGCGAACGAGGTCTCCGAACGGGCGACCATCTGAGTGAGGAGTACTGAACCAGAAAAAATACCCTCTCTTGAGGCATAGCCAAAGAAAGCGCGGCACGTCCGCTTGAATTGCCTGTCGGGCCAGTTCGCCGCGCCATGCACTGTAGCGCAGTTCGCCCATCTGCCGGTACAGCTCGAACTGCTCCGGGTTCAGCACAGGGTGATCGTAAGTCATCACCAACCCGGTAGCTCCCGGTCCATTGCCAAGATACAGTTCCACGCCAAAGTTGGTTCGCAGCGGCACAAACGCATGGAAGACTCGCCGATTTCTCAGGCTCCACGGTGCGATGAGGGCAATAAAGATCAGCCCCGCGCAGACAGCCTTTGGCAGTTGGAGCGCCCATGCGCGTCCGGCCCGCGTTAGCATCCATACGCCGCAGACAGGCAGAAAAAGCAGTACTCCAGCATTGGAAAGTCCGATCAATCCCCAGAGAAAGCCGAATGCCAGCCAGCGCCGCCAGGTTGGTCCGTCGCCCGGCTGGTTGCCCACGCTGCCAACGCGCAAAGCCAGAACCAGAGCCAGGTGAAAGAGAAAGGCCGTCAGCGCTGTCTCCCATACCCACCGCGTGGCATATTGCATTGCCGCAGGGTACAGCGCCCATATCCACGCCGACCACCTGGCCACGCGCAGATCGAAGCAGCGCGCGCCGGTCTCCCAGAGCAAGGGGACGATCAGCGCGTTGCACAGGCTGTTGAAGCAGAGAATCACCCACGCTGAAAGGTCGGAATAGACGCCGAAAACCTTGAAAACGCCGGCCAGGATCAACGGATAGAGCGGCGTCACCCACGCGGTTGGACCCGTGTACCCATTGAACGGATCAGCGTAGCCGTAACCCGTAGCTAGCGCCTGGGCAATCTTCCCCATCTCGAAGCCGTAATGAAAGTGGTTATCGGCAGCCGGGATGCGATAAGTGTGGGCAACGGTGATGTAAGCAACGCGTACCAGCAGCGCAATCCAGAAGATCATTTGCGGGGCGCGAAAGGGGTGCAGGTTCGGAGGCGCAGCCGGCTGACTCATAAAATCCTTTCCAGTTGACGCCAATGCCCCTCCACCGTTCATCCAATTTCGGCGAATCTATTGAAGCCAAAAGTTCCCGTGTGTCTCGGACTTCATCTTATCATTCTGTCTTTAAGATTATTTGATTCAAATATTTACAATGCATAACTCTCGCCTGTCCGTTTTGCCTGCACCCCTTCCTGGAAGCGCAATGGACGCAAAGCAGCAACGAACTCGGTCCTGCGCCTTGGCTCTGGGATGGTTTTCAGCGTATACTAAAGATTCGGAAAGCCTCGCGGGCGTGTGTCTGACACCTGATTCCACGATAGCGCCGAGGGTTGCCCCGGAAAATAGCTTGACCTGAGCGGCATTGCAGTGGCGCTTGATGGAGGCAAAAAAACGGCGGCGCGAAACACAAAAGTCTGGAGCAAAGCAATGGCACAGGTATGCGACATCTGCGGCAAAGGCCCGCAATTCGGTAACAACGTCTCTCACGCGCACAACGTGACCCGCCGCCGCTGGAATGTAAATCTGCAAGCGGTCAAGGCCCTGGTCAACGGCGCTTCCAAGCGGATACGCGTCTGCACCAGCTGCATCAAGGGCGGAAAAATCGCCAAGGCGTAACGGCCGTTTCTAGCTTCGCGTCAGAGAGCAAACTTAGGTTCATGCGAACCCCGTCCTGCAAGCGGACGGGGTTTTGTTGTGTCTGTTTGTTGTTGGATTAATTCGAGGCGAAACTATTCCGTTTGCCGCGTAAACGTCAGCGACGCCGAATTAATGCAGTACCGCAGTCCGGTCGGCGCAGGCCCATCCGGGAAGACATGGCCCAGATGCCCGCTGCAGCGTGCGCAGATCACTTCAATCCGCCGCATTCCGAAGCTCCGGTCCTCGTGCTCCACAATTGCCTTCGAATCCATCGGAAGCATGAAGCTGGGCCAGCCGCATCCCGAGTCAAATTTAGCCCCGCTGGCAAACAGCAATGCGCCGCAGCCGGCACAGTGATAGCTGCCGGTCTCGTGATTCTGGGTTAGAGCACCGGTAAAGGCCCGCTCGGTGCCTTTCTCGCGCAGCACATGATATTGCTCCGCCGTCAAGGCCGCGCGCCATTCCGCCTCCGTCCGTTCTACCTTATCGATTGCATCGCTCATTCGCTTCTCCTGAATCAATTGTGGCGCCTTCTGTCAACCGGTACAAACAACAAGGGGACGAGCCGACAGCCCGTCCCCTATTGTTTGTGTCAGAACCCAGGAACCTATCGCCGCCCCTGAATCGTCGGCGGTTTACCGCCCCCGCCCTTTTTCGCGGCGCGCTTAGCGCTAATGGCGTGCATCTCCTTGCCCATGCTCGATTGATTGATGATTAGCTGAATCGCCAGGTTGATCAGATTGCCTGTACACCAGTAGAGCGCCAGGCCGGAGGCAAAGTGCACCATCGTGAAGCCCATGATGGCCGGCATCATGAAGGCCATCATCTTGCGTTGCGCCGGGTCCATGCCTGCCGCCGGAGTAATCCACTGCGTCAGGAACATGCTCACGATGATGATGACCGGGAGAATATAGTACTGGTCGGGCACCGAGAGGTCGGAGAGCCAGAACCAATGCGCGTGGCGCAGCTCAACAGCATTCAGAAGTACACGATAATAGGCGAAGAAGAGCGGCATTTGCAGCAGCATCGGTAGGCAGCCACCGTACATGTTGATGCCCTCCTGCTGATAGAGCGCCATCATCTCGGTATTCATCTCGGCCTTCTTTGGGTCGGTGGCCTTGAGATTGGCGTACTTCCGCTTGATCGCGTCTACCTTGGGGGCAATGCGCTGCATCTTCAGCGAAGACTTCATCATCATCAGCCGCGTGGGGAACATGACGAGGTTGAAGATCACCGTGACAATGATAATTGCCCATCCCCAGTTGGGGATGCCGTGGTCGTGCAGATAGCGTAGCGCCAGATAGAGCGGCTTGGCGATCACCGTGAACCAGCCGTACTGGATCAACGGATCGAGTGTCTGGCCCGTTGCTTTTCCGTCCGCGCCGATGGCATGAACGGATTTCAGAATATCCAGTTCCTTTGGTCCGGCGTAGATGCGAAGGCGCGTGTAGCCGCCGGTATCGCCCATCGCCAGACCCAGTACCGGTGCGGGAGTGATCTTGCTATTCGGATCCTTCGGGTCGCTGGGCAAGTCAATCGAGTTATGCAGCGTGACTACAGATGCATCGGAAGAATTGTCCGGCATCATTGCCGCTGCAAAATAGAGATCGGTGACTGCGGCGTATTCGTAAGATTGATAGTAGGTGTCGTTGCCGCTGACGTCTTTCGCTTTGGTCGAGTCCTGCTTGCCGCCGATGGACCACGTAAATAACGACGAGGTGGAAGTGGGGATGATGCCGTTAGTGCGGTTGTTCTTGGCGATAAACTCTTCCATATCGCCCAATCCGGCCGGCCACTGGACCAGCGCCCGCACCGGCGAGCCATTGCGCTTTACTTGAGCCTCGACGCCCACCACATAGCTTGAGTCGAAGCGGAAGGTCTTCACCACATCCAGGCCATTCGCTGCGTAGTGGAAGGTGAGGGAATTGGGCGCGTAGACAACGCCAGTCTCCGATGCCTGAAACAGCGCGCTGTTCAACTGCGCGGTCAACGCCGGCTCATAGGTATACAGCGAGAGCGGTTGCCCGAAGCGCGCGGCAGCCTGCTGTTGCACCATATCCAGCGGCTTGCCTGAGGAATCGGTATAGTTCTTCAGAATCCAATTCTTTACCTGCGCGCCTTTGTTGGTGAAAACAATCTTGTACTGCTCGTTCTCAACCGTGGTCTCTGTCTCGCTGGCGGCAACTATGCCGGGAACAATCACCAGCGGCTGCATCGCAGTCGCATTTACAGCTGGAGCAGTCACGTCCAGAGCCGGTTGCGCAATGGCAACTGGCGCAGGGGGCGTCTGCGCTTGCGTTTGGCTGGCTGGTGCTTCGCTCGGCACGGGCTTGGCGAAAAAATACTGGTAGGCGAAAAGGCCCGCCATGGCCAGCATCATGATGGCCAACATGGAGCGCATATCGCCGCCGCCGCTACCACCGCCGGGGCCTTGCGCCTGAAGATTAGGATTGCTGATTTCTGGCAAAGGATACTTCCTGTCGTTTTTAGAGCTGTGAAGCGGTTTTAGGATAAGAGCGCCGCTCTTCTTATGGTAATGGGTTCAAATGAATTGGTCTTGCTGGTGCGGCAGGTGGAACCGGATCAAGCCCGCCGCGGGCAAAAGGATGGCAGCGCAGCAGCCTCCACAAAGCCAGAAAAACTCCCCGCATCGGCCCATGAATCCGAATCGCGTCCGCTGCGTACTCCGAGCAGGTGGGCAGATACCGGCATCCGCCCGGACCCAGCGAATGTAATGCCGGTGAAAGCCAGCGGCGGTAAAAGTCGAGAATCGCCAACAGAATTCGAGTCATAGCACCTGCGCCACCTGCGGTGGGGCCAGCGCTGCTTCGCGCTGAGGCGCTATCCGCGCAGCCTCCACATTTGCCTGCTGGAGTATACGCAGAACCTCGGCTTCTAGTTTCGTAAATTCCAGGGTAAGTACAACACGACGGGGATGCAGGATCAGATCGTAGCCCGCAGGCAGCAATTCCACATGCCGGCGCAAAATATCCCGCATGCGGCGCTTGATGCGGTTGCGCTCATGGGCCTTGCCCACCATTTTTCCGGCTGTAAGCCCAACCCTCGGCCCGGCAGGCAAAACTGCCCCGGCGAATGCAGGCTGCTGCAGTGCAATAAACCAACTCATCGAAGCCGATTGCCGCTTGCGGCTGGCGGCGTAAGCACGCTGATAGTCAGCATGTTTGGTCAGACGTGAGCCGGTTAGAGACAAGACTCTGCGCTGCGCTGGAGACTGAGCCGATTGGAGAGGGGTGTTCATGGCGGTGCCGCAGGGAGTCAATGCCGAAGCGGATTAATCCAGGAAACGCACTCCGGCAAAGAAACGGCGGGAAGAGACTAGTCGCGGTATCCAGCGCTGACAGCAACGCGCTTGCGGCCAATGGCGCGGCGACGGCTGAGAACGGCTGCGCCGCTCTTGGTCTTCATGCGGGCGCGAAATCCGTGGGTTTTGACGCGCTTGCGGCGGTTCGGTTGAAATGTGCGCTTGGGCATGGAATTGCGCTCCTGTTTCTTGAGTTTCTTTGTTAAAATCTGCGCCTAGACGGCAAGTTTCAAGTATACCTCAGGTTGAGCCAGGAATCCAGCGACGCCCGCGCGATGAGAGTTTTTTCACGAAGCAATCCTCCCTTGCAAAGGCTCGCTATCAAAGCGGTAATTTGTATCTTTGGGAACTCACTTCAGTAACCCTTCCCGGCGTGTTTCACCACGCGTGGTGCAACTCCGATGGCATCGCGCAAAGTTATGTGAAAGAAGCATTGCAACCATGGTCAAATGTGCTACTATCGGGACCGTTCAGTAAAGTTTCCGAGCGCCCCACGGAACGATATTCATTCAGCGCCCAGAGGTGGTTTTTCATGGGCGGATCAGCGGCGATCAGGCAGTTTGGAGCAGCATTTTGGACGCAGGGCGAAGACTCAGCGCCAAGAGAGAGCTATTGCTAAATCTCGCGGATGAAACCGTCCGGCAGTTCATAGGGTCGCAGGCAAGGATGTTTCAATGGCATTTGCAATTTCGCCCGCAACGGCACCTAATCCATGGCTTCTCATTCTTGCAGCGCTCGAGAAGAAGGTCATCCGGCAATCTTTCGAAACGTGGCTCAAGCCCACGCGTTACAGCCATTCCACCGGCCGCACTCTCTACGTCCGCGTCCCCTCCCCGGAGTTTCAGCACATCGGCGATAAATACGGCGACCTGATTCAGGAAGCCATTGATCTGCAGGCTCTCGACTTTGACGATGTCAGCTTCGTCACTGCCGAGGACGATCCCGCGATCCCTCCACAGCGCCGCGATGGCGGCTTTGGCCCGGTGCCCGCGCACGCGCTCACCGCGCCTGCCCCCGCGCCGCGCTCGCCAGAGCAGGCCCGCTTTGACTGGTCTACCGCGGCCCAGCTCAACTCCCGCTACACCTTCGACGCCTTCGTCATCGGCAACGGCAACCAGTTCGCCCGCGCCGCGTCGCTGGCCGTCGCCGAGCGCCCATCCAAGGCCTACAATCCGCTCTTCCTCTACGGCGGCGTCGGCATGGGCAAAACTCACCTGATGCACGCCATCGGCCACGAGGTAAAGCGCCGCCAGCCCACGGCCAGCATCTGCTATGTCTCGGCGGAAAAATTCACCAACGAGATGATCACCTCGCTGCGCAACGACCGCATGACCAGCTTCCGCGACCGCTTCCGCACGGTGGACGTGCTGCTCATCGACGACATCCAGTTCATCGCCCAGAAGGAGCGCACCCAGGAGGAGTTCTTCCACACCTTTAACGCGCTGCACGAGAGCATGAAGCAGATCGTCATCGCCTCCGACCGTCCGCCGAAAGAACTTGCCGAGATTGAGGATCGCCTGCGTTCGCGCTTTGAGTGGGGGTTGATCGCCGACATTCAGCCGCCCGATCTTGAAACCAAGGTCGCCATCCTGCAAAAGAAGGCGGAGAGCGAGCAAGTGACTCTGCCGATCGATGTCGCGCTCTTCGTCGCCTCGAATGTGCGCACCAACGTCCGCGAGCTTGAAGGCGCAATGACCCGGCTCATCGCCTGGTGCCAGATGAACCACATGGAGATCACGCTGGCCGCGACCCAGCAGTGCCTCAAGCAGTTCATTGACATGCAGGTGCGCAAGATCACCATTGAGGCCATTCAGCGCGCCGTCGCCGAGCAATTCGGCATGAGGGTCACCGACCTCAAGCAGAAGAACAACTCGCGCAACGTCGTTGTGCCGCGCCAAATCGCCATGTACTTGGCCAAGCAGATGACCGAAGCCAGTCTGCCCGAAATCGGCCGCCAGTTCGGCAACAAGCACCACACCACAGTGATGCACTCCATCTCCAAAATCGACGAACAGCGCCGCGCCGATAAAGACCTCCATCGCACGCTGAACAAGCTCCAGGAGTCGTTGAACGGCTAACCACCTGACCCCTGCGGTGGGGCCAATCGCTCGCTTTCCGCTCGCACTAGCATCGTGCCGTCCCGCCCCTGCGCTCGAAAAAACTCGGGCGCAGGGAATTTGACTGCGCGCAGGTGGCGAGAGATTTGGGGCGTTACTCTGCCTGGATCGCTCCAAATTGAGAAGAGAAGGAAAGTTATTGCGGAATGTAGTTGCCGGGGCGGAGTGATTGGCAGGGTATGTCTATGTTGACGCGGAGTAAAACGTGGAAAAGAGGCTTTTTTTAGGCGTTTTTTCGCGCGAAAACGGGTGCTTTTTGGGGGGGAGCGTGTGCTGTGCCGGTAGAAGAGCAGTCCTCAGAGGTTAAAACCCCAGCCTAGCGTCCCAGTGTTCCCCTCGCCTGCTGCACCCGGATGGTTTTTGGAAATGACACCGGATGGCTGGGGTTCGTGCGATCCCACCCTTGCGCAAGAAAAAAGCGCAAGGATGGGGCACCCGGCTTTAGAAATCGTAATTTACGGTTGTCTTATGATTGGAGTCTGATGATGATGTGGCCTTTTTTCCGATTCATGACCTCATTTGGCCGATTTCGTCCCTCGACACGGATCGCGCCACTATCTTCCATGTTTTTCAACCATTCACGCAGGTCGGATTCGTAGACTGCGGGGAACTGCATGGTCTCTGCCCAGCAGTCTTTGTACTCGACACGAGGGCTATTAGACAACAGCGTATCGAGTGCTCTCTTGGCATTACTTTTGCTTCTTACCGAGAGCCTCCGGTATCGCTCTTCGCGCTTGTAAAGTACGTCCGCAGGAAATAGGTCGAGGCTAGGACGCTTGCTCTGTTGCCGATTTGCTCGGACAACTTCTGTTTCGTATTCGGTTCTCTTTTCTACATCCTTAAAGACTTCTACGCCCTTTGCGTTACGAGTCCCAAAAATCAGGTAAAAGTGAATTGCATCTTGGTCCGGCTTCATAACCGGAAGTGCACAAACATAGCGAAAGTCCCCTTGTCGCCTCATTAAATCGCAATATCTTCTAACCGCTTCATCTTCTTTTTCTTCGTGATCGAGAGTCCTCATATCACGATAGTCGGGGCCGAGAACATCCTCTAATTTAGTTGCCTCATCATTGACAAAACGCACAATAAAGGAAGTCATAAGGTTGATCAGAACCTCTCCAGGCCTGACTCGCAACAATGGTTCGAGCCCTCCAATCTGAGCGAGTGTCCAACCTGTAGGATCGATGAACATAAAGCCAAACGATGACGGACTCGCAACGAATCGGACGATCTCAGTAGTGTGCTCCCTGAAATCCCAATTGCGAGCTTCTACAAGAACACTCTTGCTGGTCGCTCCGGCAGCGAATTCAACAAGCCGTTTGTATGGTTCAGCTTTCTCTTCGATCAGAAGAGCACGGAATTGAGGCTTCTTTCCTTGATTACGAAGCCATTGTTCCGCCTGTCTGAGGACCGCAACTGAGATGCCAAAAGAGGTGTCGCTATAATCTTCTGAACGTGACTCCCACGGCCCTGCACAGCAATCAACGTATGAGAATCCAGTCCATGCAGAGCCAATAATCCTTGTGGCGGCTTCGAGGTATGTACGAAGGGCAAAATGCTTGATCCCGGTCTGCTCGCGATCTGCGTATTCTTCGTTCATATTGGTTTCGTATCAACTACGCTGGAACAGCGAGGATAGGCAGTTCGTCGTAGGTATATCCGTCGAGCTGCCTCCCCGTTTCGCTCTTACGAACTCCTCCCCATTGTTTGAAGAAGAATGGTACGTTGGCATCTAGGCATTGTTCACGAATTGATCGCACCCAGGACGCTTTCATTTCACGTGCGCCTGGGCCGCTCTCTCCGCCTACGATCACCCAGGAAATTCCTGTGAGATCAATCGTGCCGAGATCTTCAAGTAATGGCTCGACGGAGAGGAAGCGCACAACCGCTGGTGTTTCGCGCAACTCGTCGATACGAGGCAAGCCATGCTTTCTGTTTTCGACGCTCACACCCCACCAAATATGCGACTCGCTTGAAAACTCAAAGAGCTGATCGCTCAGTAAGTTCTTGAGCCGTTTGGCTCTCTTTGTGAGCACCTGATAAGTATGCCAATCAGCGGCCTTCATGACCTCAGCTACCTGTCTGATATAGGAGATTGAAACATTGTCGTGAAAAAGATCGCTCATCGAATTCACAAAGATGCGCCGCGGTTGTTTCCATTCAAGAGGTGTCTCTAGCTTTGAAGGCACTATGCGCAGGTCGAATCCCTGCTCATATGGGTGTCCTGGAACTCCTCTGAAACGTTCTGCGAACGTTTCCGCATAACAATGCTTGCAACCAGGGCTGACCTTTGTGCAGCCGCGCACAGGGTTCCAAGTAGCATCCGTCCATTCAATTTTTGATTGATCGCTCATTTGTGTTCAATGCATTATGGACTAACGACGAAACTTTTGCAATTTCTTCGCCGTAGGGGTGCCTGAATAGTAAAGGACATTTACGTCGGAGTAATATTCTGTTTCGCGGTAGCCGCCGTCATTTCTTTTCCAGCGTGAGCGCATAGATATCGTCGCTTCCGATGTCGCGCATCATCAGCGGATTGTCGGCTGGATCAAGCGGAGTCCCCTAAGCTGTGGGCGTAGGCCTGGAAAGGGATCGTGGCGAAGGGGCTGCGAATTCGGGCAGTCTTGACCTTCGGACGGAGTTTTGCGAAGATCTTCCATGTACGTTCTGGTGTGACGCTGCTCACATGTCCTCAGGGCATTGGTACTTGAAAAAGCCGCCCTTTTGGGCGGCTTTTTCCATTGTGAACACGATCACCCGCTGTGATCTTACTGCATTGCGTACGATCCCATCCTTGCGCAAGAAAAAAGCGCAAGGATAGGACACCCGGCCGGCTTGTTGGAAGACGGTATCCCCATTGCCTGCACACAGCACGCCACTCTTCGCTACACCCTGGGCGGAGTTGCCAACCGAGACTTCGAGTTGGTGAAAGGGGTAAATTCAATGCACATGAATGACCTGGCTGCCCTCAAGGCCGCCAACCGAAACCAGATGCGGCTTGAATTCGCGTCTGGGCGAGTGGAACTTGCGGCTTCTCCTCGTATCCTCTTCGTCGAGTTGGCGCGCCACTGCAATCTTGCCTGCCAGATGTGCCGCGAACCCGGTCAGATTGGCAAGGAGACGCGCATGTCCGAGGCGCTTTTTGAGCGGATCGCGGACGAGTTATTTCCTACTGCCGAGATTGTCGACCTGCGTGGATGGGGCGAGAGCCTGATTCTTCCCGAATGGCCCGAGCGTCTCGCGGCTGCGATTTCTCATGGCTGCGATGTACGTATAGTCACCAATCTCTCGTATTCGAAGCCCCACGTTCTGGAAAGCCTGGTCAAGGCCAAGGCGTGGGTTGGAGTCTCGTTGGATGGAGCGACTCAGGAAGTATTGAACGCCACGCGGCGAGGCGCGGATCTCGCCTTGATTCAGGAAAACCTGCAATACCTTGGAACTGCTTATCGCAGCGCGGGCATCGCGGACCGGCTGCGGCTCTATGTAACCTGCCAGCGGCCAAATCTAGCCACGTTGGAAGATATGATCGACATCGCCGCCCGGTGCGGCTTTCCTCTGGTGTCGCTAGGGCCAGTCTTCGCTGCGCCCACCAATCTGGTGAACATCAACGGTATGAACGGCCAATTAAAAGATGCTCTTAACCGCGCTTCGCGAAGAGCCGCGGAGAAGCAGGTGACTCTCGTGCAGACCGCCAATCTTTGGGAAGGGCAATCCGTCAAGGACGCGGAGGGGCCATGCTGCCATCCATGGTCGCATTGCTACATTACTTACAACGGCGGCGTCGGTTTCTGCGACCACTTGATTGGGACCCACGGCGACCCATTTCTCATTGGCCATCTCGACAGCGCATCGTTCCGCTCGATTTGGAACAGCCCCGAGTGGCAAGAGCTTCGCCGCGAGCACCTCGGGGAGCGCCGCGCCGATAAGCCATTCTTTGAGGAGTGCGCCTGGTGCTATCGCAATCGCTATACCGATATAGAGGACCTGCTGGAGCCCGCTCTTGTGGCCAACAGAAAGTATCTGCATCGCGCGAGCGGGCAGCAATGACGGGAGCATCGGCGAAGCTCCCTGGCGCCCCGTTAAACTGCGTCAAGGATGGGGCACTTGGCACCCGGCCCTGACCTACCAGTCGTGCCCTGATACAAGGCAAGTACAAATGCGGGTCCTTCGACTCTCTGCGCTGCGCTTCGGTCGCTCAGGATGACAGTGTTCTTCGTTTCCGCGGAGTAATCTCTGAGAGGCCTTATCGCAAGCAGAAAGCTGCCATCATTTCTTTTCCAGCGTGAGGGCATAGATATCGTCGCTTCCGATGTCGCGTAGCATCAGCGGCTTGTCGGCTGGATCAAGCGCCATCCAGAGCGTGTAGTAGCCGGTGAACTGCATCCCGCCAAGGTCAGCCACGCGCTCTGCCTTGCCATCGGCAACGGAGATGCGGAAGATAGCGTCATTCGCCTTCCAATTCACGTAGTAGAGGAACCGGCTGTCATGCGACCATTCCGGAAATGCAACCAGATCCGTATCCAGGCTCGACCATTGGCCGGTAGCGAGGTGGAAGACTTTGATATTGGCGGCGTCGAGCGTCATTGCGGCAATGGAGTTGCCGTCCGGCGACCAGCGGGGAACAGCCAGGCCGCTCGATTCGGGGAGGGTTGTGACGCTGTTGGTTGCGATATCGAGGATATGTAACTCGGACTTTGCACTCGCGCCTAAGTTCGGCGATGTGGAGAAAGCAATCTTGCGGCCATCGGGCGACCAGCAGGGGTCCGTTTCCGGGTTGGGGTCGTCGGGAAGAAGCCGGTGCGGCTTCTCGCTGCCATCGGAAGGCATCTCGTAGATTGCGTCCTGTCCCTGGGGGGAACGATCCACAAAAATGAACTTTGTTCCGTCCGGCGACCAGCGCGGCACCTTTGGGTATACAGGCGGATAGGTGAGCTGCACCGGGTTGCTGCCATCGGGATTTGCGCGCCAGAGCACTCCATCGGGGAAGGTAACATAGGCGATGGATTTGCCGTCGCGGGAATAGATGACAAACTCGGCGGAGATTCCTCCGAGGAATGTCTGGGGCTGTCTGGACTTCGGATCAGACTTCAAGTCGAGCCGCACCAGTTCCCCGCGTTTTGTTCGTCCGGAGGCGATGATCTTCGTTGCATCCCGGCTCAGCGAGGGGCGGTCCCAGACAGTGGGTCCAAAGGTCAATTGCGCCGGGGGCCGGATTCTGCCCAGCCGGGAGCGCTCATCGCGCGCCCAGATCTGACCATCGGAGACGAAGTAGTAGATCCCATCTGTGGCCCATTGCCCGTTCCACTGGGTTGCGGACTTACCCCATCCAGGGAGGAGTTGGTGAGCATTCGAGCCATCGGCATTCACCTCCCAGAGCAGGCCATCTTTTGAAAACCGGATCAGATGGCCGCCCGGCGACCACGCCAGCGACTGAACGGCGCCCTTGGTTGAGGTGAGTTTATGCGCGCCGGTTCCATCGCTTTGAATCGCGTAGATATCTCCGTTGGCCGTGGCGTAGACTACGCTCGCTCCGTCGGGAGACCAGGTGGAGGTCACTCCGTTGGTAAGGTGGCGCAGAGTGCCTTCAAGAATGCGAAAGCTCCAGAGCGAGTCGTTTGGACCCTCGCCGCCTGCCTGAGAGAGGATCAGCAGAGTCGATCCATCGGGCGAGAGATTGCCCACCCAGGGATTTTGCAGCGGGATCGGGATTGGCACGGTAGCCCCGCCGGAGATAGAAACCTCGCGGATGGAATAGGGCAGTTCCTGGGTGAAATAGACTCTGCTGCCATCGGTTGCTCCAATGTATTTGGTGCGGCCGTCCTGTGTGATCTTGTCGTAACGGACGATTCGAGGTTGCGGGGCGCTTCTGGAGCGAATTACCAGATAACCGGTAAGTGCGAGCACGGTTGCCGCCGCCAGACTCCAGATAAGCCAGCGGCGAAGAGGCCGGCGCTGCGGCGTGAGAATTTGGGCCGAGGCCTCCGGAACCAAGACAGGAACGCGCTCCGGCATGGTCTGAGCCTCAAGGCTGGCCGGGTCGCTGGTGCTGTTGGGGCTTGCAGCAGATTCTACGCGAACATCTGCCGTGAACTGGTAGCCTCGCCCCGGCACTGTGACGATGGCCTGCGCACGTTCCGCAAGCACCTTGCGCAGTTGCCAGACATGCTGCGAGAGATTCCCCTCATCCACAAAGGAGTCTGGCCAGATGGCCTTGAGCAACTCATCCTTGGTAACTACTCGTCCGGCGTTGGCCACCAGATAGGCCAGCACCTCAAACGACTTAGGGGAAATGGAAACAGCGGCCCCCGCGCGCGACAATGAGCGCCGCGCCGGGTCGAGCACAAACTCCTCGAAGCGATATATGCCGTTGAAAGGCACGGTATTCGGCTCCGTTCTGAAATTTTGAGAATTTTTCAGGGTTGTCCTACAGGCATTCTAAGTGCCTGCGGGCGTTCGTCAAAGCTCTAAAATCTGCGTTAACGCAAAAAACGCAGGCCGCCCGCCGGCATTATGCTCAATAGAGACCCCGATGAGCGACTTTTCCGAGACCGTCAAGCAGCAGGCCGACATCGTCAAGGTGATCGAGGGGTACATCCGCCTGCGCAAATCCGGCGCTCAGAATTTTTCCGGCCTTTGTCCATTTCACAAAGAGAAATCGCCGTCGTTCTCGGTTCATGCGGTGCGCCAGTTCTACCATTGTTTTGGCTGCCAGGCATCGGGCGATGTCTTCAGCTTTGTTGCGAAGATTGAGAATGTCAGCTTTCCCGAAGCCGTCAAGATTGTCGCGCAGAAATGCGGCATCCCGCTGCCCAAGCGCGAGTTTTCCTCGCCGGAAGAAGCCGCGGGCGCGCGGTTGAGAGCCAAACTCCTTGAATTACATGAGACCACGACAGCCTGGTTTGAAGATCAGTTGCGAGGGCCGGAAGGTGCAGTCGCGCGAGAATATCTCGCTGGCCGTGGACTGACGCCTGAAGGAATAAAAGCTTTCCGCATCGGCTACGCGCCGGATAGCTTCAACGCCCTGCGCGACCGGCTCAGCAATATGGTTGACGGTGAAACTCTCCGCGCCTCAGGCCTCTTTAGTTCGAAGGAACAGGGCGATGGAACACAAGGCCCGCTCTACGACCGCTTCCGCAAGCGGGTGATGTTTCCTATCGCGAACGAGAGCGGGCGCGTCATCGCCTTTACTGCGCGGACGCTCGAAGCCGGTGACAAGGCCGGTGCGAAGTACATCAATTCGCCGGAGACGCCGCTTTATTCCAAGGGCCAGGTCCTCTTCAATCTGGACAAGGCGAAGGCAGCCGTTCGAAAGTTTGAGTTTGCGCTGCTCGTAGAAGGCCAGATGGATTGCATCTCGGTCTTTCTGCGCGGCATTCAGAATGTGATCGCCACCAGCGGCACGGCTTTCACGGAGCATCAGGTGGCGATCCTCAAACGCCACACCTCCAATGTCGTCGTCAACTTCGATCCCGACGCCGCCGGCTCCAACGCCGCCGAGAAATCCATCGCCCTGCTCACCGAAGAAGGTTTCTCCATCAAGATCGTTACTCTTGACGGTGGTCTCGACCCCGACCGCTTCATTCGCGAGCGTGGTGTCGAGGCCTACACCAACGCCATTCGCGGCTCGCGTTCGCAGGCCGATTACCTCATTGAGCGCGCCCGCCAGCAGTTTCCCGGAGCCAGCGCCGAGCAGAAGGTCAAAGCGATGAACTTCCTGCTGCCGCACATTCGCCGTATGCCGGAAAAGCTCGTCCGCGACCAGTTCGCCCATGATGCCGCGCAAAAGCTGGGCATCGATTCCGCCGTGCTGCGCGAGGAACTCCGTCAGGCCGCACTCCGCCGCCGTGATCACATTGAGGTGAAAGCTACGGCCCTCACTGAGGTCGAGCGTGTTCTACTTCGCGCGCTGGCCATCAACGATCCGGAGTTTGAATCCTCACGCCGCCTCGCTGCCGCGGCCCTCTCTGAGCAACCCGCGTGGTTCGAGCATCTCGGCACATCCGCAACGCTGCAAGCGCTCGCCAACCGCCAGACCCGCGACCCAATGGACGTGGTCGAAGACCCGGCTCAGCGCGCGCTGATGGCCGAGACCCTGCTCAGCGAGACCAAGCCGCCAGAAGAGCGCGAAGTCCAAAGCGCCATTCAGCAGATTCATGAGTTTGCACTGGAACGTCGCCTGCGTGAACTCCGCGAACTGATTGCCGAAGCCGAGCGCCGCGGTGACTACGCCGAGCTGGCCGTGCTCACCCAGCAAAAGCTCGACCTCGACCGCACCCTCCGCCAACTCCACAACCAGAATCCGCCCGATAGGTAGGGTCTATAAAACCATCTGGGGAAAAGTTGAAAACGGCTGTTTTTGCGGGCGCGGTATAATCCTGACAATCAGAGCCGACTCGGCCTTCGGAGCACTCGATGATCCTCGAACTCAAACCCGACCAGCAAGAGCTGCTTGACCGGGCGGCACAGGCTGGCATGAGCCCGGAAATGGTCCTCAATCAGGCCTTCGCGGTTATCCGCGAGCAGCTCGATAGTCAAGACCGGATCTTCGCGAATCATGAAGCAGTAGTCGCTCACATTGCCGAGGGCTTTGAGCAGGCCCAGCGCGGAGAATTGATTGGCGGAGATGACGTTGCCCGCATTCTCAAAGAGCGCCGTGCAAAGCAGCAAGCCGCCTTACAGACATTCTGAATATCTTAATTTTTGCGTCAAAATCCCACAATTTGCGTCAAATCTACAGGAGAATTTGCAGGAGTAAGGCGAGTTTATCTGGCCTGAACAGGAATTGGTGACGGAGAACCGCTCGGTAGAGAGTATTCTCGCTCGATTTTTCTGTTGCTGGAAATGCCGAAGGCTGTGGTATTCTATTGATCTCTGTGAGGATGCGCGCCCCTTTGCCCCAAAAATGAGCTGCGGCTCGCGGGCTACCCAGGCGAAACCTGAAGCGCTGATCATCCTGTTCCGAGCAAACACTGAAACCGCTTTATAGCGGCGAATCACGGTTCGTGTCCCTGTGCGCCTGCGATTACCTTTTTTGGGAATCTTTTTTGCGCGCACTAAGACGCACTGTGTTCGGCTGCGCCAAAAGGCGCGGAAACTGCTTCTAAATCGAGAGAAGGAACAACATTGGCGATTGATGAGAAATTTGACGACGAGATTCAGAGCCTGATTGATGTCGGCAAGGAAAAGGGCTATCTCACCTACGGCGACGTGAATGACATGCTGCCGGATGAGATGGGTTCCTCGCCCGACGATCTGGACGATCTGATTACCACCATCGGCACCCAGGGCATCGACCTGCTCGACGGCCCCAAATTCGGCGATAAAGACTTTGAGCTGGAAGAGGGCGAAGACGTTGAGCTGGACCTGACCCCCGGCACGATGGAGAAAACCAACGACCCGGTGCGCATGTACCTGCGCGAAATGGGCACCGTCCCCCTGCTCACCCGCGAGGGCGAGGTAGAGATTGCCAAGCGCATTGAGCGCGGGCAGATGAGGGTTCTCAAATCCATCTCCCGCTCGCCTATCGTGATCCGCGAGATTGTCGCCCTCGGCGAAGACCTCAAGCGTGGTGTGCGCAACGTCAAAGAAGTGGTTGTCTTCGACGAAGAAGAGCTCACCGAAGATGTGGTGCAAACCCGCGTCAAGGGAACGGTTGCCCGCATTGACCTTATCGTCAAGCACCTGAAGAAGATCACCGTCCTTGAAGAAAAACTGGCCCTGCCGGCCACCAAGGCCAAGGCATCGGCTCTGCGCCACACCCGGTGGCTCATTGCGCGTGAGAAGATTCTCATCTCGCGCATCGTCCGCGAGCTCAAGTACACCGCGCTCGAACGCAAGCGCCTCCTCGACAAGGTCAACAAGACCGTCGAGACCATGCGCACCCTCGAACGCCAGATCCGTTCGCTGGATCAAAAATTCGAGGCTTCAAAGAGCGATGAGCTGAAAAAGGAGTACCGCCGCCAGCAGAAAAACTGCCGTATCGATCTAGAAAAGCTCGAATCCGACGCCGGCGTCACCGTTACCGAACTCAAGCGCACCCAGCGCGAGATGATTCAGGGCGACATGGACGCCGAGCAGGCCAAGCGAGAGCTGATCGAAGCCAATCTGCGCCTGGTTGTCTCCATCGCCAAAAAGTACACCAATCGCGGCTTGCAGTTCCTCGACCTCATTCAGGAGGGCAACATCGGCCTGATGAAGGCCGTCGACAAATTCGAGTACCGCCGCGGCTACAAGTTCTCCACCTACGCCACGTGGTGGATACGGCAGGCCATTACCCGCGCCATCGCGGACCAAGCCCGCACTATCCGCATCCCGGTGCACATGATCGAGACCATCAACAAGCTCATCCGCACCAGCCGCCAGCTTGTGCAGGAGCTGGGCCGCGAACCGTCAAGTGAAGAGATCGCGCGGCGCATGGACATTCCCGTCGCCAAGGTCCGCAAGGTGCTGAAAATCGCACAGGAGCCGATTTCGCTCGAAACCCCCATCGGCGAAGAGGAAGATTCGCACCTCGGCGACTTTATCGAAGACCGCCAGGCCGTCTCGCCCTCCGAGGCCGTCATCAGCGTCAACCTCAAGGAGTACACCTCGCAGGTGCTCCGGACGCTTACCCCTCGCGAGGAGCGGGTCATCAAGATGCGCTTCGGCCTCGAAGACGGCTCCGAACACACCCTGGAAGAGGTCGGCCAGAGCTTCCAGGTGACACGCGAACGCATCCGCCAGATCGAAGCCAAAGCCCTGCGCAAACTCCGCCACCCCAGCCGCAGCCGCAAGCTCAAAGCATTTGTGGAAGGCGTCAAGGAAGGCATGTAAGCACCTGCGGTGCGGCCAACTGCGCTTCGCGCCCGGCCCCACCGCAAAATACGCGCTGTCATCCTGAGCGAAGCGTACTTCAGCGGAGTCGAAGGACCTGCGTCTTTCCACTCGGCGCACGCCTGCACCCGCCACGCCGCAACCGCAGACCCCAGCCAACAGGCTAGCCAAACAACTCCGGAGCCATCTTGCGGAGGCGAGCCAGAGCCTCTTCGTGGCTCATGCCCATCTCCTCAAGCAGGCTGCGGTAATTGTTGACGGCGGCCTGAAGGTGCGGGTGCGGGTGGCCGGTGGCGCGGGTGAAGTTGAAGAAGATCTCCAGGTGACGCCGCATCAGTGGCTCTGCCTCCGCCAGCCGGTTTGTAGCTTTCAGCAATTGCGCAAGGTTGTTGAGGTCGATCGCCACGTTGGGGTGGTCGCTTCCGTAGCTCTTCTCGTCGATCTGGAGCGCTCGCCGCATCAGCGGCTCGGCCTCCGCCAGCCGGTTCGTGGCTTGAAGCAATTGCGCCAGGTTGTTGAGGCGGATTGCTACGTTGGGGTGGTCGCTTCCATAGCTCCCCTCGTCGATCTGGAGCGCGCGCCGCATCAGCGGCTCTGCCTCCGCCAGCCGATTCGTGTCCCGAAGCAATGTCGCAAGGTTGTTGAGTGCGACAGCGACATTTGGATGATTCTCGCCAAGGCTCTTCTCAAAGATTGCGATCCCCCGCCGCATCAGCGGCTCTGCCTCCGCCAGCCGGTTCGTGGCTTGAAGCAATTGCGCAAGGTTGTTGAGGTCGATCGCGACACCTGGGTGGTCGCTTCCGTAGCTCTTCTCGTCGATCTGGAGCGCGCGGCGCATCAGCGGCTCGGCCTCTGCCAGCCGGTTCGTGTCTTGAAGCAATCGCGCAAGGTTGTTGAGGTCGATCGCCACATCAGGGTGTTCGCTTCCGTAGCTCTTCTCGTCGATCTCGAGGGCGCGGCGCATCAGCGGCTCGGCCTCCGCCAGCCGGTTCGTGGCTTTCAGCAATTGCGCAAGGTTGTTGAGGTCCCTCGCAACATTGGGGTGGTCGCTTCCGTAGCTCTTCTCGTCGATCTGGAGCGCGCGCCGCATCAGCGGCTCGGCCTCCGCCAGACGGTTCGTGTCTTGAAGCAATTGCGCAAGGTTGTTGAGGCCGCGCGCCACGTTGGGGTGTTCGCTTCCGTAGCTCTTCTCGTCGATATCGAGGGCGCGGCGCATCAGCGGCTCGGCCTGGCCCCACTCGGCGCGGGATTGGTAAAAGATGCCGAGTTGGCCCATCAGCCGGCTGGTCGGCTTGGGGATCAGCCGGCGGTCGGCCTCTTTGGCGATTACCAGCGCGTGGGGCGCAAGCGCCTCCGCGATAGGCCAAAAGCGGACGTCGCTGGATTCGTACGGAAATCCTGCATTGACCCAGCGCAGGGCGGAAGCGACGCATGATTGCTGCTCGGCCTCCGATTGGCTGCGGCGGGCTACGGCTTGCACGAGGCGGTGAACGGAGAAGCTCATCTTCTCATCGGAGAAGGCCGCCAGCGAGAAACGCACCAGCTCGGCGAGCGCCGCCTCGGCTCGCTCGACGGCGGCAGGCCACGCCTCCTCGGGCAAGCCGTCCTCGGACTCCGCTCCGAAGGGGCCTCCTTGAACAGTAAAAAGCGACCGCGGGATTGGGTCCGGAGCGAGCCAGGCGAGGATCTTCAGCAGCTTCAAACCATCCAAGCTCAGTTGGTCAATTGTGGTCTGGAGGGTGACAAGAACCGATTTGGGGTACTCCATTGTCAGTTTGTCGTGGAAGCCGATCAGCTTCTCGTTGCTGGCTTGCCATCGGGTGCGGTACTCGGCAAAGGAAATGGCCTGCGCATTGACATAGGCGGTGGCCTGTTCAAGGGCCAGCGCCAGGCATCCGAGATCCTCTGCAATGAGCTTCGCCTGGGCGTCGTCGTTGAGTTGGGGCTGGCGCTGGTCCCTGGTCCGGTCGAGGAGGTAGGATACCGCAGCCTCCTCGCTGAGAAGGTGAAGCCCGACCGAGCGGATGGAGCCGCCCCAGGCAGTGATGCGCGAGGTGATCAGAAGCTGGCCGCCGGGCAGCTTAGGCGCGAGCTCCTGAACGGCCTGGACAGCTTCGAGCGTGTCCACATTGTCGAGGATGAGAAGCCAGTTGTCGTTGGCCTGGAGCCACTGAAGAACCGCTGAGTGCTGGTTGGGCTGGTTGCCGGTCTGGTAAGCGGGCAGGTCGAGAACCTCGGGCGAGGAGAGCAGAGCAAGATTCGATTCGAGCTCCTGCGGCGTGTTGGCGGAGACAAAGAGAAGGGCGGAGAACTTTTCTTGGTTGCGAATCGCGTACTCGATGGCGAGCCGGGTTTTGCCGATTCCTCCCATGCCGGTAATCGAGGCAGGCTGGACGATGGCGGCCGCGCCGTGCCTCGCGAGCTGGTCTTCGAGGCTCTTGAGGTCGGCTTCTCGGCCCTTGAAAAGGTCGCCAAGCGAAGCGAACGGGAGGTTCTGCAGCTTGCGCGTGGGGGGCGGGACGGGAGCCGGAGAAGAGTGGACATGTACTGTATCAATATGTCCCGCAACCACGGCCTTGCCGTCTCCCCCGACGGTCATTCCGCCTGCCACGACCTGTGCGCTCTGCTCTGGTGTCATCTCGCTCGCGGCCTCACATGTTCACTGTGTCAACATGGCCGGCAATGATGACCTTGCCGCCGTAGTTGTTGAGCTGGCCGACGAGCGCCGAGACGGAGGACATGCCGCTTTCCTGAAGAATGGGGAGGAGTTGGTCGGCGAGGTGCGGCGCAGTAGAGAGCGATTGCTCGACTTTTGCGTGAATCTCGGCTGGTGGCGGGTCCGATGTCCACCCAAGCAAGCTCTTCAATCGGAGCCAGGCTGATTTGCCGGCCTCGCTGGCTGCGCCTTTGAGGCATTCGGTTCCGAGCAGGCTGGCGGCGGTGGCGATGGCAGTGAGAACGGCTGGATCTAGCATCAATTCCTCCGGCTTTGAGAAGTTGGGAGCAATAGTAGCAGAGATTGAGTGAAGAAAAAGCGATTGGGGAACAAAAAGGCGAGAGGTAGGCCTCGTTGCCCACCCGGAGCCGAATCTCCCCGCTTTTGCAGAAGAGTATCTGCTCCCGAATACAATGCGTTGACAAGACGCCGACAATTGACGCAGGTCGCATTGCTATTCTCCACGCGTGGCGTATTCTATCCTTGCGCTCCAGCGGCAGGCAGCGCCCTTCACTAGATTCGTGCATGAATCCCTTTCATCCCATCCACGCGGAGGAAAGTTTGAACTGTGTTCTGAAAGCTTTGCATGCTTTGGCAAACGTTCTGTGGCAATTGGCCCGCTACCGAATACAGAGTATGTTTGCGGCGCGGGTGCTCTTCGCTCGCCTGATCGTATTGATTCTTTGCCGGCCCGCATGGAGCCAGTCGCAGACTTCTCCGAATTGCGAACTGAGAGCGACGCCGCCCCCCATGGCCACGCTCGGCGGCGCTGCCACCGCGGCGCCGGGCTCGACCGAACTGGGCATCGCCGTCGGAGTTTTCGGCGAGGGCTTTGATAGTCCGTGCGACATTGATATGGTCGGAGCCTCGGACTGGCTCGGGCGCTGGCGCCGTGGCCTGACGAGCCGAACCGATATCGGATTCGATCTCTTGATAGCCGAACAGGGCAACCTTGCAGGCACCGTCAAGGCCGCCATGCGGTATCAAGCCACAAAAGGACTTCGCCTGGAAGGAGGCGCAGGCTTCTCCGATGGAGGAACCGGCCGAAGCGTCAATGGCGATCTGGCCGCGGTGATTGGTACATATAAGCACCCTGACAATACCTGGAACTACTACGCATCTATTCGTCTGGGGGCAAGCCACGGGTGCAACAACCTTCTTTGCGTCGGGAGCCCTGGCCGCCGGGAAGCGACCCGCCGGGCGCGCTTATCCCACTCGGCGTCATAGGAGCGACCGCGCGTGTCTCCGATACCACGCGCTTCGTTATGGAAGGCGGGGTCGGAGAGCACATATCGCGACAGCAACCGAGTTCAGGTATGTATCTGCACATCTCCTTTGGACTGCTCTTCACTGCTCTTCGACGTCGGCAAGGACCGCAAAAAACAAGCTGCCCAAGAGAAATAATTTGCAGAAATTTCCACACAACAAGTTACACCTTCGCTGATAGCATCGGTACGCGCGCCGGTTCTCCCCGAACGGCGTGTTGAGGAGGTCAGCAATATGCCAACGCCACAAAATCTGAAAGGGATGAACGTCATTCTTTTTATGACGGATCAGGAACGCGCGATCCAGCATTTCCCCCGGGGTTGGGAAAAGGCCAACCTGCCCGGCCTGAAGCGGCTCAAATACAACGGACTCACCTTTGAGCGCGCCTTCTGCAATTCGTGCATGTGCTCCCCCAGCCGCGCCACGCTTATGACTGGCTTTTTCCCCGCGCAGCACGGCGTCAAGTGGACCCTCGAAGAGAATATGCCGGACACCGAATATCCCCAACAGGAGCTGCTTACCAGCTTTGCCAACATTGCCTCGGTGATGCAGTTGGCGGGCTACTCCACGCCCTACAAAGGCAAATTCCACCTCACCAAACCCAGCAACGAGAAAGACATCTATACTCCTGCCGACCTCGTCTGCTACGGTTTCCAGCGCTGGGATCCCACTGACGCCGGTGCAAACCAGGACCCCGCGGTCTACGGCGGCGGCGATGCCGACCACGACAGCCGCTACATGCACGACTGCCGCCTGATGGAAGCCGGCGACGAGGGCGTCCTCGCCTACCTCAAGTACTATGCGGGCAATGACGACGCGAACAAGCAGCCGTTCTTCCTCATCGTCTCGCTGGTCAACCCGCACGATGTTCTCGGCTATCCCGGCACTTCCACCTCTCCCGGAGCGCTGGCCAACGGCTACGACACCAGCTGGCTTGAAGGCTCCATCGAACTGCCGCTCACGCGCCGGGAGAGCCTCGACACCAAGCCTGCCGTGCAGAAGAAATTTCTTCAGCTGACGAATCAGGGTCTTGGCCAGTTCGGCAGCGAGGAGCAAGAGCGCAATTACATCAACTTCTACGGCAATCTGATGAAATCTTCGGATAGTTATCTGGTGCGCACGCTCGACCTGCTTCAGCAGTTGGATCTATGGAATGACACGCTGATTATCCGCACCGCCGACCACGGCGAGTTAGGGCTAACTCACGGCGGCATGCGCCAGAAGAGTTTCAATTTCTACGAGGAATCTACCCGCGTGCCGCTCGTCTACTCCAACCCCAAGTTATTCCCAGGGCCGGTAACTACGAATGCTCTGGTCTCGCATGTTGACTTGCTGCCCACGCTGGCCTCGCTCTTTGGCGCGCCCGCGAAAGCCCGGAGGCAATGGCAGGGCATCGATTACTCGTCGCTGGTGCTCAATCCGGATGGGCAAAGCACGCAGCCTTACGTTGTGTTTACCTTTGACGACTTCCAGAACGGCCAGGCATCCGGCCCGTACCTGCGCCACAACAGCCACCTCATCAGCGTGCGCGAGGAGAAGTACAAACTGGCCAAGTACTACACTCCGGACCTTCTCGCTAGCAACTCCGAATCCAAGATCGAGCCGGAGTGGGAGATGTACGATCTTCTCGCCGACCCTCAGGAGGTAAGGAACATCGCCTATGCCGGTGCCGAGCGCACGCCGGAAGAGGAGCGCGAATTCAAGCGCCTTCAACTGCTCATTGAGGAAGTGACCGCGAATCGGCTCCAACCTAATTCCCAGACGCCACCCCCGCCTCCTCTCAAGGTATTTCAACCCCACCCGCCGCAGAACTCAGCTAGTCAGTGAGCTGCCGCCGCCAGCTAGTAAGCTGCTCTGGCGAGTGCATCTTGTGCCCCAGGTCCCAGAGTCCCCACGGACAGGTCTTTGTCCGTGGGGACTCCGGGACCTGGGAAGTTACCGCCAAAATATGTTCTTCTATTAGGGTGTGTTAACACTATCTGAGGGCATCGACGATGAGCACGAAGATGATGAAGGCGAGGAAGACGACATCGAGTTTCTCGAATCTGGAAAAGATGCGGCGGAAGCCTTTCAGCCTGCGGAAAAGCCGTTCCACTTCGTTGCGCTTTTTGTAGAGTTCGCGGTCGTATTCCCAGGGATCGAGCCGGTTGGACTTGGGCGGAACCACAGGAATCATGCCCAGATCGAGCACCAACTGCCGCGTCTCGTTGCCCTCATAGGCTTTATCCATCAGCATGGGAAGCCCTTCCGGCATGGGGCCAAGCTCGCGCAGCAGCGACCGTCCCTCGGGCGCATCATGCGCGTTGCCCGGCGACAGAGCGAAGACTACAGCCGTTCGAGCATCCGCGGCAACCAGATGAATCTTGGTGTTCCATCCGCCGCGCGATTTGCCGATAGCTTGGGGTCCGTTTTTTTTAACGCGCCAGTTCCATCGGGGTGAACCTTGATCGAGGTCGAGTCGAGAGAGAAGGCTTCAATCTTGATGCGTACGATCTGCTCGGTCTGTAACTTCTCGAAGACGCGATCCAGCACGCCACTCTTGGCCCAGCGATTCATGCGCGTATAAATGCTGTGCCAGTTGCCGAATCGAGTAGGTAAACCCCGCCATTTACAGCCCTGTTCTGCAACATACAAAATTGCGTTGAGTACTTCAAGGTTGTGTAGCTTCACATTCCCGCGCTGAATCGGCAGGCTGTCCTTGATCTTTTCGTACTGCGCTACGGTGATCTCCATTAACTCTTATTATAACATGGTTAGTGTTAACACGCCCTAGTCAGGGCATACATGGCAGTGGTGTTTCAAAACCGAAGAACTTTTCTTTCTACGGCAGCCGCTGCAACTACTGGCGCTCTGTTATCTCCAATGATGGAGATATTTTCAGAACAAGCGCCTGTGCCTTCTGGAGCCCTAGTCCCGAAGTTTCCCACCTCGGACCCAGCCTGGCTTAATACCTGGAATGCAGCTATCGCCGTACTCCACGAAAACGTGCGTTCCGTGCCAGGGTACAGCCGCCCGGTACTCTTCGAAGGCAGCACATACCAAGGGATTTGGCAGGAATGCGGGCCGCATGAATCGCTCGTCTACGCGACGCTTCGCAAATTTGTGCCCGAGGCTGACCACGCAATCGATCCACTTACAATCGCCCGAAACAGTCACGCAGCTTTCTTCTCGCTGCAGCGCGAAGACGGCCAACTGCCGGCAAGCGTGAAGATGAGCGAGAACGGCTATGGGCAGATTCAAATGGTCGTTCCGATCGCGGCGACAGCATGGGAACTCTCGCAGTTGTTGCGCGATGAGGAGTTTCTTGCAACGGCTTATAGCTCCT
Organism: uncultured Acidobacteriaceae bacterium; assembly: GCA_963713645.1. Lineage (GTDB taxonomy): Bacteria > Acidobacteriota > Terriglobia > Terriglobales > Acidobacteriaceae > Telmatobacter. The sequence goes on from CAVQMQ010000034.1 coordinate 171,684, forward strand.
GCAGCCGCTGGGATGCCTGGCTGCGTCGCTACCGCGATACCCGGAAAACTGGCCTGGTGGAAGGATTTTGCATCTATGACACGGGGCACGACAACAGCCCGCGCTGGAAGGGCATTCCCAACCGCTGCCCGGATGCCGATGCGCGTAAATGCCCGCCGCTGCCGTCGATGCCCAGACTGTGCCCTGACCTTTCCGCAACAGTATACGGCGCACGAGTCGCCTTGGCAGAGATGGCTCTGGCGCTCGGCAAGAAGGCTGAAGCTCAGCGCTGGCGTGAGGATGCGGAAGCGATTCGCAGATTGATCATCGACAGGCTCTTCAGCCCGGAGGACGCTGCCTTCTTCGATCTCGACGCAGAAAACAAATTCGTTCGCGTCCGGTCAGATGTGATCAGCCGTGTATTGGGAGAGCATGTTCTCAAGCTTGAAGACCGCCACGATCGCAAAATCTTTGCAGCCGTCTGGGAACGGCAGTTGCACAACCCGCAGGCATTCTGGGGCCGCTATCCGCTCACCAGTATCGCCCAGGATGACCCGGCGTTCGTTCGTCCGATTCCGCGCAATAGCTGGGGCGGAGCCTCTCAGGCGCTCACCGCCCTGCGAACGCTCAGGTGGATGAATTTTTATGGCAAGGACGAAGCGCTGAAGTTCCTGATGGGGAAATGGTGCGAAGCCATTCTGCGGAATCACGAGTTCTGCCAGCAACTTGATCCGCAGACCGGCGTTTTCACCCAGCCCGATCCGGGAGGCTACTCTCCCGCTGCGCTGGTATTCCTTGAATTTGCACGCCGGCTGGGAACGTCCTGAGCTTTGAGACGCATCAAACCGCACCGGATCGCTGATGCAACAATCCTTCACGCTTAAGACGACTTCCTTCTCGTCCTCTTTTGCCATTCAGTAAGCTGCTGCTATGCATTCTTCCGAACATGATTGGGGCACCCCAGCTCCCTCGCGTTCGGGTACCTAGGAAACCATGTAACGCCGAACCCCTCAGATCCACAAAACAACGCTGTCATCCTGAGCAACGGCAACCGCGACTTGAGTTGTGACGATATATTAGGTAGAGCTTGTCAAGGAGCAGCGGACTTGGGCTTCAAGGCATCGAATATCTGATCTAAGCTGACGCCGATGCCAATCCGGTAGAAGTCGCGGTCCGGCTGAGTCAACGGCAGAACCAGAACCGCTGGATTTGGAGGCTGCGGCGGGGAATTCGGACCGGATGTTGGAGGGAGCGAAAGCACCAAGGGAGACTGACTGGGGGGAAGCTTATAGAATCGCTCGGAAATGGAGCCGAAAAGATAGATGAAGTTAAGTGTAGGCAACGAAGGAACCCGCAAGGGATAAATCGAATCGACGGTGGTCACCAGATGCTTGAAACTTCCGCCGGTGATGCTGGCATCCTGGCCTAGCATGAAGTCGGCGTACCCTCGCTCACAGGGGTAGTTTTCGTCGCACTGTCTCAAGCCTGAAGCGCCTGGAAATCTGGTTACGGTCCTAAGACCCGCAAAATACTTAGGAAAGAAGTTGGGTTGGCTGGGAGCGGCATATTCCAGTGTAGTTACATTGGTCGGCCCACTCGCCGTAAGAACCGAAGTGTTTGAGTAACAAGACGAGCTTCCTACCGCGGTGTTCGCCTTGATTCCCGCATAGATGGGGTTACTCAGTACGCTGCCCAGTCTGCTTTGCAATTCTGTACATTCGACTGTGCCAAAGGCCGGCATGGAGTAGGATGCGCTGACTGAGTTCGTCTGCAAGGGGGTTACAAACCCGCCGCCAGCGATAAATCCCAAAGAGTTCTGCCCACGATGGCTCCTATTTGGAATTTGATATTCGAGGCCGAGCGCCATATCGACTGCCGAGCCCACGCTCTGCAGATTTTGTGAGGTGACCGAGCCGGATGGATTGGTCAGAACGGAGACAACGCCGTCAGTTCCAGATGCTTGTGGCGCCGTTTGCAATCGAATCTGGTAAAACGGGCCAAATGTATCCTTATTCTTGAGCAGCCGGCCATAGACAGCCAAGAACGCATCTGAAGCGCTCGGCTGTGCGCTTTGGTAACCCTGCTCATATCCGCCGACAAATTTGATGCTGAACGGCTTCTCGTCTTTATCCGACCACTGCGGCGGTATCTCGGTGAAGTTCGGGACAATACTTACCGGCTGATTGTTGGAGTCTACAATGGCAACGTCTGTTTCGATCTCCTCTGGCTCTGGCTGGCCCTTCTTCTTGGTGATCTCCGCGTACATATCTGGAGCCTGCACAGTGATGCCCGTGCCGTCCCACTTGGTTACCGTAGCAGGCTGCGCATTGTTTTTGGCTGCGTCTTTATCGGTAAATAACACCTTGTTGTTCCCTTGGGCGGCAGGTAGCGCTGTTCCCGTGATCAGCACCGGAGTTCCCTCCACACCCTTGGAAGGAGAGATCGTCGCTCCAGGCGTTTCCGTAAAGATCCCAGCGTTGTAAATAGAACCATTATCGGCATTCTTGACAAGAACTTCCGCATGCACCGGCAAGCCCGACTTCAGGTCCGGCGCGGTCAAATCTATTGAATTGCTAGACCAGGCTCCATCGGGTACAGTTGCCTTCTGTTCGTTGAATGTAACCGTTCCCTTGCTGTCGCCGAAACCGTTGCCAGTGATTGTGATTCTTACGGCCGTTCCGGCAGCGCCCTGATCCCTATCCATAACGGCTACCGGATCAGGGTGTTCCAAAAAGGTTCCCGCATTGAAGATGGCCGTGCCGTTCCCGTCCAAAATCGTAACGGGCAATGAAAGATCCCCGACAGCGTGCTCGTCTGGTACCGCAACATCGATCCCCTTGTCAGTCCATCCTCTGTCGAGTACAGTTGCCTTCATCAAGCCAAACATCACCACGTCATTGCCCTGAGCGCTGGCAAAGCCCGAACCTGCGGGTGGTGTGATCTTTACCGTCATTCCAGAGCTTCCTGTAGGTGGATCTAGGGTGGCCGTTCGTGGCCCAGCGGTGAATGGCGGGTATGGTTGCTTCGATAGAGGACCCAGTTCGCCGATAACAATTCTTGGCCCAAGCGTGGGGGCGGCGGATGCCTGAACGACCTTAGTCGTACCATCGTTCACCTGCAGTAGGAAGCTCTGTTCTGATTGTGTGCCGTCATAGCCTGTTGCGGCCACGGCAAGAACGTAGGTGCCCCGGCATGCTTGGGTCGGCGTCCCGCTCAGAAGGCCATCGACAGAGAGAATCAAACACGAAGGTTTTGCGCCGCCTACAATTGAGATCGTAAACGGATATGCTCCCGCTGCCTGAAATGACAGTTGCACCTTATATGGCTTGGCAAAGACAGCATCAGGCAAAGGAATCAGCGACTGTGTTTGAGCACACAGCGCGGCACAGGCAACGAAGAGGAAGCCAAGCAAATTCAGGGAAAGTCGGTTGAGCATAGACACCATCCAGCTTTCTGAAATTGACCTTCGTCGAATCAGAGCAAATCACTGGGAAAAAGGATGCTGCTCGAGGGTTTTTCCCCTCTCAGAACAATTTAAAAGGACTATACACCGAATTGTCCTCAGCGGAAGATAATTATTTCTCCACGGCAGAATAATACGGAGCGGCTTAGACAACCTCGCGAAAGATCACAAGTAACCCATTTCCTGCTTCTGAAAAATGGGAAAGCACACACACGAACCACCCGCCCCACCGAAGGCCGCCAGCCCCGCCGCAGGTGGTCGGCGCGGAAGCTGGTGCGATGATCCGCACCAGACTCCGCGCCGAGGGCTCTCCAGGGTCTATCAGTTTCCTCGCTCTACTCCAGCTCTATCAGCTTCTATCAATTTCTAGCTGCCGCAGACAGCACCTAGTCTAAATAAACTCAGTTCAGATCTTTGCCGCAGCCGGCGCTTCCATTGGTGCGGGAAGCGCCGGTTCTCGGGTTCGGAAACCTCTGCTCAAATCTATTTCGACTCTTCCGCATTCCCTCAGCGGCTAAAGCCGGACAATCGAATCGGCTTTCGACGTACGGGCTGAAGCCCGTACCCTTCAAGAGAAGCCCGAACCCTTCAAGAGATGCCTGCAAGGGCGCTGCTGTTGCCAGTATGCCAGTAGCGCCCTTGGTTGAGAGTGGCTGTTTAGTTGCCGGGGAAGAGGTTTGCGTAGACGGCATACGCCGACGCTATATCCACCTGCGCCCAGAAACGGTGATAGTTGAAGGTTGGTCCCGCTCCCGATCCCGCGCAACCCGACTCAAGCGCCGCGAAGTTGGGATCGTTCTCGTACTTGGGACGGAGGCTCAGGAAGGTTGGCTGCGGGCTGACTGTGACGTCTTCACCAGCCGGCATGGTTCCCGGTTGCCAAGTGGAAGGCACAAACACAGTGGCGCCGAAGCCGCCGTTGAGGGTGGTACCCCCCTCGGTGCTCTGACTGGTCGTGACGGTGCAGTAGTCGCTGCGCGTCTCGGGCACCGAGATGCCGATGGAATCGCGGTAGTTGGTCCAGACGCCGGTGAGCAGGCTCTTGGCCAATGCCGAGGAGGTTGCATCGGGCGTGCCAACAGTGACCCACTTGCCAACCGCTGCGCTGTAGTAGCTCAGGGCCTTGGCCAGCGAGCCGGCCAAGCCTATGTCGGTTGCAGTGCCGGTGACCCGGACGTGAAGGTTCGGGTTAAGCGGAACGGTCGTCCAGTTTTGCGTGGTGGCGTTCCAGTTGGTTGCAGGCGCGTTCGTGGTATTCGCGTCGACGAGGCCGCAGGTCGAGTCGTTCCAGGGATTGGTCGTGTCGCCCTGGCCGGGGGAGTTGTCCCAGCAGAGAGAACCGGGCAGTGTGAAGGTTCCGTTGGAGTTGACCGTGGTGACCTTCTCCACCCAGGCAATCCAGCTGTTGAGGACGATTGCGGCCTTGGAATCGCCGGTGATGTAGTAGTACTCAGCCAGGCGCTCCATGGACCACGCCTGCATACCGAACCACTGGTTGCTCGGCGGGTTGTGATAAACAGGCTCCCAATCGTAAGCCATGTTGTAGAAGGTGGAGTCGCCGGTGGGAGTCGGGGCGTAGGCACCTTCCCAACTGTTGGTTACGCCGCCAGCGATTGCGCCTTCATCCGATTGCGCCCAGCGGTAGAGTTCAAGCATGCGCTCAAGACTGGTACTCCAGTCGGTCACGCTCTGCGCAGGAAGTTTGCCGCTGATGCCCGGGTCCTTCGACAGGGCGTAGGCCGCCACTGGGTTCTGGTAGCCAAAGTGCGCGGTACCGTCACCAATGCGCCATGCCCAGCTTCCGTCGGCCGGTATTGCACCGCCCCAAGCGAAGTACCATCCGAGCAGGTAATGCGCGGAATTATAGCCGCTGCCAGCCGCGCAACTGGTTGAGCTTGCGCTCGCGCCAATGCAGCCGATGGCTTTGAAGTACTTGTCAAAGAACGAGTAGCGCAGATAGTCGCCCAGCTCAGCGGCCTTGGGCAGCAAAGCTGTGACAATGCTGCTTCCGCCCTGCGCGTTTGCGAACTGTTCCGCCCAATACATGGCCTGTACGGTGCGGGCATCGGCGTCCGGTGCGTCTGTGTACTTCCACTGGTTGGTATACGGAGCGGGAGCAGTGAACAGATCCAGATAGCCGTTGGTTTGGCTGCCGTACTTCAAATTATCCCAGCAAGGCTGCGGGACGGTCAGCCACACGGATTCGTTTGCACCGCGCTGGAAGGTGTTCATGCACGAGGGTTTCGTGACGCCGTCTTCCTGTTGGCCAAAGCCGTAGAAGTTGTCGGTGTCAATAATCCAGTGCATGGAGTACATGTTGGGGTTGCCGTAGGTCGCGCTGAGTTGGCTCGCCAGTGGATCGGTGCCCACAGAAACCGAGCTGGTCAACACCGATGGATAGGCGCTGGGCAATGGATGCTCAGGCGCATACGTAGCGGGTGCAGAGGCGCTATAGCCAGCATTGGTGGGTTGCAGTGTCGCACTGGGGATCATGTTGTCTTGCAGGCTCGTCCAGGCGGTTTGCAGTCCGGTCCAGTTTCCGGTCAGGCCGCCGTAGAGCGTCTCCAGCCAGACCCAGTAGCTGTAAGTCTCCGATGAAGTTTCGTGACCATAATCCGGCGCCTCGGCCATGAGGGTTTCTACCGAGTGGTAGGGAATCTGGTCACCGCTCGTTGCGGTTCCAAAATACCCGTTTGAGGAGGTGTGGATGTCGTTGTAAAGGTCGACAAAATGCTGCTGGAAGGTGGATAAGCCCGTGCCAACCGTCAGCGTGATGGGGGTGGTTGCGGTTAGTGTACCGGAGGTGCCGGTGATGGTGATTGGATAGGTTCCGTTCGCAACCGTAGCAGCTACCGTGAAGGTAAGCACGCTGGTCGCGGTGGCGGGGTTGGTGCCGAATGCGACGGTCACTCCAGTCGGCAAGCCGGTTGCTGCGAGAGTTACGCTGCCGGTGAATCCGCCTGTGTCGGTCACCGTAACTGTGCTGGTTCCGGTGGCTCCCGCGGCGACTACGACAGTTGCGGGCGAAGCCGAAAGCGTGAAGCCCGGCGCCGTTACCGTGAGGTTGATGGTGGTGGTGGCGCTCAGTGTGCCCGAGGTCCCGGTGATGGTCACCGCGGAGGTTCCAGCAGCGGCCGTAGCGCTGGCCGTGAAGGTAAGCACGCTAGTCGCGTTGGTGGGGTTGGTGCCAATTGCGACAGTCACGCCGGCAGGCAAGCCGGTTACGGCAAGCGTTACGCTGCCGGTAAATCCATTCACGTCGGTTACCGTGATGGTATCTGTTCCGCTGCCGCCTTGCGCTACAGTGAGGGCTGCCGCCGAAGGTGCAATTGTGAAGGTCGGTTGGGCAGTTACAGTAAGTGAAATCGAGGTGGTTGCACTCAGTGTGCCGGAGGTTCCGGTTATTGTGATCGGATACGTTCCAGCAACTGTCGTAGCAGCTACCGTGAAGGTGACCACACTGGTTCCGGTTGCAGGGTTGGTGCCGAACACAGTAGTTACTCCGGCGGGCAAGCCGGTTGCGGCAAGCGTTACGCTGCCTGCGAACGGGCTAACATCGGTGACAGTAATGGTATCCGTGCTGCTTGCACCTTCAGCAATCGACAGAGTGGCCGCCGAAGGCTTCAGCGTGAAGCTGCCGGTTCCGGAGCAGGATGTTCCGTTGATCGCGAAGTTCGTGGGCACTGCGTTGGTGACGCCGTTCCAGGTACCGTTGAATCCGATGCCGGTGAGGGTGCCGCCAGATGCGATGCTGCCGTTGTAGGGTTCGTTCGTGACAGTCACATTTGCGCCGCTCTGGCTTTCAATGCCATTCCATAGGGACGCGACGGTCTGCCCGTTAGCGAATGACCAAGTCAGTGTCCAACTGGTCAAGGGCGTCGTGCTAGTGTTCTCGATGGTGAGGGCCGCGCCGAATGCGTTCGTGCTTTGCGGCGAGATCGTATAGAGGACCTGGCAAGTGCCGGACCCTGTGGGTGTGACGGTAAGCGAGATGGAGGTCGTCGCCGTCAGCGTGCCGGAGGTTCCGGTGATGGTGATCGGATACGTTCCAGCGACTGTCGTGGCAGCTACCGTGAAGGTGAGAACGCTGGTCGTAGCCGTCGGGTTAGTGGCGAAGGCCGCGGTAACTCCCGTGGGCAACCCGGAGGCGGCCAGAGTTACGCTGCCGGTAAATCCGTTCAGGTCCGTCACGGTGATGGTATCGGTTCCGCTGGCGCCCTGCGCTACTGACAGCGCGGCCGCAGTGGGCGCAATCGTGAAGCCTGGAGCAGCGGTCACCGTCAGTGCGATGGTGGCGGTCTTAGTCAGCGTGCCGGAGGTTCCGGTAATGGTCACAGTGGAGGTTCCAGCAGCAGCCGTCGCGCTGGCAGTGAAGGTAACCACGCTGGTCGCGGTGGCGGGGTTAGTGCCAAACACAGCAGTTACGCCGCTCGGCAGGCCAGAGGCGGCCAGAGTTACACTGCCGGTGAAGGGACTTACATCCGCTATCGTGATCGTGTCCGTGCCGCTAGCGCCTTGGGCGATCGACAACGTGGCCGGCGATGGTGTCAGCGTAAAGCTGCCCGCAGTGTTGACCGTCAGCGCAATCGTCGTGCTGGCCGTCAAGGTTCCGGAGGTTCCGGTGATGGTGACTGTGGAGGTGCCGGCGGCCGCAGAGGCGCTGGCGGCGAATGTAACTACGCTGCTTCCGGTGGTTGGGTTGGTGCCGAACGTGGCAGTAACTCCCGCGGGCAATCCGGAGGCGGCTAGAGTCACGCTGCCGGTGAATGTGCCAGAGTCAGTTACAGTAATGGTGTCGGTTGCGCTGGCGCCTTGGGCGACCGCCAGAGTGGACGCTGAGGGGGTAAGTTTGAAGCCTCCCGTCGCGCCGCAAGTAACGCCGTTCAGCGCAAAGGAGGTGGGTACGGCGTTGGTCGCGCCATTCCAGGTTCCGTTGAACCCGATGCCGGAAAGGCTGCTACCGGCCGCGATGCTGCCGTTGTAGGGTTCGTTGGTCACCGTCACATTGGCGCCGCTCTGGCTTTCGATTCCATTCCAGAGCTGTGAAACCGTCTGCCCGTTGGCAAAGCTCCAGGTCAGCGTCCAGTTGCTCAGGGAGGTGGTTCCGGTGTTACTGATGGTGAGGGCCGCGCCGAAAGCGCTCGAGTTTTGCGGCGAGATCGTGTAGACAACATTACAAGCTGCCTGAGCGGAGGCGCGCGGTGCAACGAGGGTTAGAAGAACGGCCGCGAGTAGCATAAAGTACCCGGTCAGTCGGCGAACGCGTCTGCGTACGCTGGAGGGATCAAACTGCTGAAACATGGTTTCTCCTTATTCATCACATCGCGCAGCCACATCCGTACGGACGCGTACTTATTCGATACATGATGGCGGTAACTAGGGATGTATCGCGCGGGCCGGAGCAATAATCTATTGACCCGATGTCGAGTACATTCGATTTTCAAAGAAAGAATCGAAAAGACAAACTTAAGGGAAAAAGCAATCACACTCCTTGTGGCAGAGAAGGAAAAAGATCTATGCGGCGAAACCCCAATCTTTCACCGGCAACTACCGACAACTTTGCTCTACCGAGGCAACGACTAAATAAAGGGAGCAGTCAATGCAACTATGGACCATAACAATTCTGCAGCGCAACAGCGATTCGTTCCAGTCAGATTCACCTGATCTTCAACTGCGGCGCAATCCTAAAACGTTTAAGCAGAGATGGCAACGGTACTTAGGTAATACGTTGCATCTCATGCTTCTGGGCCGTAAATTCGACGGATATGCACTATATCGCAGCATTTTTTGTATCGATCCACTCCGTGTTTTTCGAGAAACACAATTGGGCGCTTGTTGCTGGTGTCAAGGAATGATTGCGGTGGGAAGAAGTCAGATCATTCGTGCGCCATTACTTTTGTACAGTGTACTTTCGTAACCTTTACATGCTTTGCTTAAACGTTTTATTGTCTGCCTCGCTATGAACGGAAGCTTGTGGCGAGTGAACAACTCAGTATGAGCGTTGTCCTGTCGTGGTGTTAAAGGCAGCGAGCTGGTCTGGAGCAAGTCATAGCCGAGAGTGGCATTACTGGTGAGTATGCGGATATTCGCGTGTCATCAGTCAGGCAGAAAAATGTAATCCTTTTCAGATGTTGTTGCCCAGACAGTTCCGCACATGCAGAGGCTGCAACTTAGATTGCAGCCGTTACTTCCCCTCCGCGGAACGCAATGCATTGTTGCATCAATCGACGCTAGTGCGCTTCCGCGCGATAAAGTACATCCGCGCGGCATGTGGAAATAGTGCGTCGTGAGGCGGCGACAATCCGATGGCTACTTGGCCAATGCAGCCCTACCGTTGCAAGAAGGTAGTTGTTGCTGAAAATGTAGACGCTTTCATGGGCTGCGCAGTATTGAACCCAAGGATTCACATTGCGCTTCGCATCAGCACCAGATAACCGAGTGAAAGAGAGGAAATGAGATGTCCCTGACGGTCAAACGAGCAGTCTCGAAAATAGTCTTCATGCACATGATCGTACTCTGTGCATTTTCTGCCTGTATATTTAGCCATGTTGCGCAGGCCCAAAACTCGGCTGGATACACATGGACAAATGTGTATACCGGTGGAGGCGGAGGTTATATCCCCAACATTATCTTTAACCCATCTCAGCAAAACCTGATCTATGCCCGCACTGATATTGGCGGAGCCTATAAGTGGAATTCAACTACAAACCTGTGGGTTCCATTGATGGACTGGGTGACTTGGGCTAACTGGAATGAACTGGGTGTGGAGAGCCTGGCGACAGATCCGGTAAACCCGAACAATCTTTACATTATGGCAGGCCTATACACAAACTCGTTTACAACCCAGAATGGCACACTGCTGATCTCAAATAATCAAGGAAGTACATTTACCCAGGTTCCCATGCCATTCAAGGTGGGGGGCAATATGCCTGCGCGCAATATGGGAGAGCGCCTTGCAATTGATCCGAATCTGAATAGTACGCTCTTCTTCGCGGCACGCAGCGGTAACGGTCTATGGAAAAGCACGAATTCAGGGGCTACCTGGTCTCAAGTAACAAGTTTTCCTCAACCCGGAACTTACGCCGTACTGCCCGGCGACATATATCAGGGAGATATTATTGGACCGGCCTGGGTTGTCTTTGATCCGAGGACCGGATCGTCAGGAAAAACAACGCAGACTATCTATGTTGGGGTAGCACAGCCGGACGGCGACAATATCTATGTTTCGACCAATGGTGGAACAACGTGGTCAGCTCTGGCCGGCCAGCCAACTTGTACGTTGACAGGAACGCAGACCACTGGAACAGTGGCCTGCACCAACGGCGCCTCCTGGTCAGTCGCATCCGATGCGCCCGGTCCTGGTTTCTTTCCCGACCGCGCGCAGTTGGACACCGTCAATGGTTATCTATACATCACCTATAGCAATGGCGCTGGACCTTACGACGGTACGATGGGAGATGTGCAGAGGTACAACACTGCAACTGGCGTATGGACGCAGGTTGCTCCCGTTGTCCCAACTACCGCCAGCGGTTCCGACTATTTCGGCTACTGCGGCCTTACGATTGATAAACAGGTCCCTACTACGCTGATGGTCTCCGCATTAAATTCCTGGTGGCCAGATACAATCATCTGGCGTAGCACCAACTCTGGCGCCACTTGGTCCCAGATATGGAACTGGACAAGTTATCCCAGCAGAAGCTTCGCTTATACCATCAGCGACACAACTGTTCCTTGGCTAAATGAAGGCGACACGAATCCAATTGCTCCGATTGAAGCGCCGGAGCTTGGCTGGATGGTCTCCGGTATAGCAATCGATCCATTCAATTCCAATCACATGCTCTATGGCACTGGGATGACGATGTGGGGAACGAGTAATCTCACTGAGTGGGATTCAGGCGGTCTGTTTGCTATTACCCCGCAGGCGATGGGGATAGAAGAAACGGCAGTTACGGGATTAGTCAGCCCACCGGCTGGAGGCGGAGCGCATCTTTACAGCACAATGGGTGATATTAGCGGTTTTGCTCACACAAGTCTGACCACTGCGCCCACGTTTCCGTATGCAATTCCTTTCTTTGGGACACGCACCAGCATCGACTACGCCGAGTTATCGCCAACATTCCTGGCATTGGTTGGAGATGGAAGTCCAACGGCAAGTCCAGTAGTGACCAGTTCAGCGTTTACATTCTCAGCAGGCACAAGTGAGACAGCGTGGTTTGCGGGAAGCGTTGATCCGGCAGGCTATACGGGTGGTGGCGGCACGATCGCTGCTGCCGCAGACGCCAGCCGCGTTGTATGGGCTGCTCCAGGTCTGGTTCCGTTCTACTCCACTACCTCAGGTAGTAGCTGGACAGCCTCAACTGGCGCGCCAGCAGGAGGCACCATTGCATCCGATCGGGTAAATCCTCTGCTGTTCTACTACTGGTCGGGCGGCGTACTCTATGTCAGCGTAAATGGGGGCGTCAGCTTTACGGCATCGCCTGCAACCGGACTTCCGGTCTCTGGCGACAGTGTAAGTATGAAAGCTGTACCGGGGATTACAGGTGATCTGTGGATAGCTGGCGGGTCAACAAACACCGGCGATGTGTACGGAATATGGCACTCAACAAACTCTGGCGCGAGTTTTACAAAGCTATCCAATGTTACCGAAGCCGACGTGATTGGCTTTGGAAAAGCCGCACCCGGCGCTACCTACATGACCTTGTATACCAATGCGCAGATCGGCGGCGTGCGCGGAATCTTCTCATCCACAAACGAAGGAGCTTCGTGGACCCAGATCAATGACTCGGCGCACGAGTACGCGTCTGCTGACTCGGCCATCACAGGTGATCCACAGGTCTATGGAACGGTCTACGTCGGCACTAACGGCCGCGGTATCGTGATGGGAACGCTCGCCTCAACGCCTACTTTCGCGCTATCGCCCTCTGCCTCGACTCTGTCTGTAGCCCAGGCCGGCAGCGCAACGGATACGATTACTGTGACCGATGTGAACGGGTTTACGGGAAGCGTAACGCTTGCCGCCTCGGGCCTTCCCAGCGGAGTAACAGCGGCATTCGGAACCAATCCAACCACAGGAACCAGCGTTGCGACGTTTACGGCTAGCAGCACGGCGACCGCAGGCACATCGACAGTTACCATTACCGGCATCTCAGGATCAACTACTGCGAGTACGACTGTCGCGCTTACGGTGACAACCGCAGGCAGCTTCACGTTGAAGCCGTCGGCCTCCACGTTGTCAATTGCACAGGGCGCAAGCGGCACGGACACGATTACCGTGACGGATGTAAGTCCATTTACGGGCAGTGTAACTCTGGCGGCCTCTGGATTGCCTTCCGGTGTAACTGCTACGTTTGGAACTAACCCGACTACAGGCAGCAGCGTAGTAACATTCGCGGCCAGCGCGACGGCCACGGCCGGTACATCGACTGTGACCATCACCGGAACCTCGGGGACGCTTACCGCTTCCACCTCCATCTCGCTGACGGTTACGGCAACGCCGGTGTCGGGCTTTACGCTAGCGGCATCGCCTGCAGCATTGTCTGTAACGCAAGGCAAAACGGCGAGCGATACCATCACTGTAACTGACACCGGCACCTTCACCGGCAGCGTAACTCTGGCTGCTACTGGATTGCCGGCGGGAGTTACAGCCGCATTTGCGACTAACCCGACAACCAGCACCAGCGTAATTACCTTTACCGCCAGCGCCACGGCCACGGTTGGAACCTCGAATGTAACTATCACCGGCACCTCGGGAACAACCACCGCGACGACCACCATTGCGCTGACTGTAGTTTCGTCCACCGGCAGCTTCACGCTGTCGTCTTCGCCGGCTGCCTTGTCGATTGCTCAAGGCGCAACCGGGACGGATACAATTACTGTGAGCGATGTTAGTCCGTTTACGGGCAGTGTAACTCTGGCGGCTACTGGACTTCCAACGGGAGTTACAGCGGCCTTTGCTACTAACCCGGCAACCTCGACCAGCGTAGTTACATTTACGGTGGCCGCGACGGCTGCCGCCGGCACATCGACCATCACCATCACCGGAACTTCGGGTACCCTGACCGCATCCACCACCATCGCACTCACAGTGACGACGGCTGGCGGCTCCGCGTGCAGGGTTAACTACACAATCTCACCGCAAAACACCAGCCAGTTTGGTGCGACGATCAGCATCATCAACAACGGAACCACTGCTCTGAGTGGCTGGTCGCTGACCTGGACCTTCGCCAACGGACAGACCATCGCCAACTCGTGGAATGGAGCCGTATCGCAGAGTGGCGGCAACGTCACGGTGAGCGAACAGGCCGGCCAGACATGGCAGAACATTCCCGCCGGCGGAAGCTATACCGGGTTCGGCTTCAACGGCACCTGGAATGGCACCACCAACGCAGTACCAACAGCCTTCTCGCTCAACGGGGTGGCTTGCACGGTCAACTAACAACTAAGGTTGCGGAGCAGGTCAGTCGGCCTGCTCCGCAAGAGCTAGAAAGTAATTCATCTTTCAACCCGCAGTTATCAGTTCTTTCGGAGTCATGGCCTAAGCTGTTGAGCGACTATTCCAACCCAGCCGCTTCATAACGACTCCTGGCAGGGCTGAACCGGATTTCTCCAGCACCCATTTCGCAACAACCCACCAGAGTGCGCTTCCGATGAGCAGAAGTGCGAGATCTACCCAGCGGGTGTGCTTGTGGAGCTGCAATGCGACGAGATAGTTCAACAAGCGGCTTGCGGCTGCAACCAGACCCCAGACCACTGCACCACCACTAAGCGCGGCCAGCAAACAGCGGCCCAGCTCTGCGTAGTCCAGACTCGATAGCGAAACCATGCGCCGCTGATGGAGCAGGAGCGCCAGAACTATGGTCTGTAGAGCGATGCCCAGATCAGAGGCAATCGCCAGTCCCGTGGCACCGATTGCGTGATAGAGCGAGTAATAGACCGGCACGGAGACTACAGTAACAGCAGTTGCGGCCAGCATGGGCAGCAAAGTATTGCCCGCGGCGTAAAATGCCCGCGCGTAAATCGCCTGTGCTGACCAGAGAAAGAGCGAGATGGAAAAGATGGCGAAGTAGCTCGCGCAGAGGCGCGCATCCGAGGTGTGGAAGAGCCCTCGTGTAAAAAGCAGGTCCACCAGTGGAACCGCGAGCGCCGCCATTGCCGACGCTGCCAGAAATCCCAGCGCGATCACTCGCGAAACAGAGTCAGCGACGCTGGTGGCGAACTCGTAGCGGCGCTGCTTGCTCCACAGGCTGGCAAAGAAAGGCATCGAGGCGATGCCCGCCGCCTGGGCCAACACTGCGATGGGCGCGCCGAAGAGTTGCTTGGCGTAGGTCATTAGCGAGATCGCTCCGTCTGTTGAGGAGGCGAACTTGGTGATGATCCAGTCGTCTGCCGTGACCAGCGAGACGCCGGCCATCAATGGGAGTGACAGCCGGACCCATTCGCGCAGCCCTTCGTCCTTCCAATCGATGATAGGCCTGTAGCGCATTCCCGCCCGCCGCGCAAAAATCGCATTAAGCAGAAATGGTCCGCCGATGGCTCCGCCCAGTGTGCCCCAGGCCAGCGCCGCAACCCCAAGACGCCGCTCCAGCAGTACACCGCCAACGATTGTCCCCAGGTTGTAGATCAGCGGAGTAAAAGCCTGTACGTTAAATTGCTTGCGAACCAGCAGCACTGAGCCGAAGATTCCGCCAGCCAGAAAGAACAACTGCGCGGGGAGCAGAATCCGTGTCAACTGTACACAGAGCGCGGCCTTTTCGGCGTCGAAACCATCAAACCACCAGTGCACAAAGATGGGTGCCAGCAACTCCGCGATTGCAATTGCGGTGCCCAGCACCATATACATCGTCGTCAAGATGACAGAGAGTGAGCGCTCTCCATCGGCTTCGCGCCCGCTGTCGCGGTAGCGCGTGAGAATGGTGACAAAGGTGATGGAAGCCGCGCCGCCCACCAAAAAATAGTTAATCATATCTGGAAATTTGAAGGCGGCGTTGAAGGCATCGGCTTCCATGCCGCGCCCAAAGTGCGAGGCAATGTATTGGGTCCGCACCAGCCCCATGATTCTGGAGAGAAAGCTGAAGGCCATTAGCACAATAGTCGCCGTATATGCGGTGTGAGCATGCGAGGGGCGAAGCATCCCCAGCGCGCGCTGCCAGCGGGGCTTGACGGGATGAGAAGGCTCAGTTGAAGGCGAATCTGTCACTAGTGTTGATTTTATAGGGGCTTACCGGATTTAAGTTCGCAAAGTTGCAAGCAGAGGAGCGCGTGTTCCGGCTCCAGCAATGAAAAACATCATTGCCAAGGGCCCGCCCGCTCTAAGGTTCCCAGCGCTACGCCGGAATATCTCCGGCGAGAAGACTCTCTGCAGAAATCCCTTGCTGGCGCAGCGTACGCAGGCTCAGTGCATCATGCCGCTTGGCAAGGCGCTGACCGTTAGCATCCGTCACCAGATTGCAGTGGAACCATTCGGGATTAGCGAAGCCCAGCGCACGGTTGAGCAGTATCTGCCGCGCTGTGGACTTCACTAGATCAGCGCCGCGGACGACTTCGGTGATGCGCATGGCAGCATCGTCCACCGCGCAGGCCAGTTGGTAGCCGGGCACGCCGTCGCGCCGCCAGACGACAAAGTCACCGAAGTCGCGGCCGGCGATGAAGCGCTGCGAGCCTAAGTTTTGGTCAACAAATTCGATTGCCTCGCCGCTCGGAACGCGGAAGCGCCAGTTGATGCCGTGTGGTGTTGCATCCTGCTGGCTGAGTTGCACTGCGAAGGACTCTTCTCCCGCTCCATAGCCTTGACGGCAGGTTCCGGGGTAGATTGGCTCATCATCGATTGCTGGCTCAACAGCGTTTTCATGCGGCGCTTGCGCAGCAGCCTCCAGGTCTTTGCGCGAACAACGGCAGGGATAGATCCATCCGCCGGCATGAAGTTTGCGCCACGCATCGACATAAAAAGGCATTCGCCGGCTTTGTATATACGGCCCATGCGGCCCGCCTTTGTCTGGACCCTCTTGCCAATCGATTCCCAGCCAGCGCAGGTCTTCGTACGCGGCATCGGCATAGGCTGTGCGGCTGCGATCCGGGTCGAGGTCTTCCATACGCATCACCAGCGTTCCGCCAGCATCGTGTGCCCGCTGTACTGCGGTCCAGAAAGTGCGCGCGTGGCCCAGATGCAGATAGCCTGTGGGCGAGGGCGCGAGCCGGCCGCGATAACCGGAATGTGGCGATGAAGAAGAGCTAGCCATACTGGTTTAATTTTAGGCTGCGACAGGTTCAGCGTTTGGGTGGGCAGAGGGACACAATTGAAAGCTGAAAGATGAAAGGGTGCAGCAAGCGCCGCACCCTCGCGAATAATCAAACAATTCGTACGCTTAATCCGACTCATCTTTGGAGCTATCTTCATGCGAATGCGAATAATGTTTCAGGCTCTCATTTAGATGGTCCGGATTCACCGACACCTGAACCACGTCCAGTTCATGGCCGTCGTAATCGACAACAAACAAGCCCATGCGCTCCTCCTCGGGACGCAGGAAGATGATGGTCTGTTCAATCCCTTTTTTGCTGGTCTCGCGGATGATCCGCTCCCATCCCTGGCCCAGCTTGTCTTCGACGATGCGGTTCAACTCATCGCCATCCACAGGCCCGGAAAAATTCTCGAAAGTAGCGACGTGCAGATTACTCACACCCTCGTCGGTTGCTTTGCGAGAGATGAAGCTGACCAAGCCTGCGAAGGGAATCTTCGTCGCGTGCGCGTGGTATTTGCTTTCGATGGAGCCGACCACGCCATCAAAGCCTCCCTGACCGTGGGCCAGCACCACAACCGGGACCAGCAGGGCGAGTACAAAGAGAGAAACCAGCCACAGGCCCTTCATTGTGCGCCACCTTTCTTGTCTTTCTTTTCCTTGCCATCGGAGTTTTTCTCGATGTCGCCAAGATCACCGAGACCTGCGATTCCTTTCAGCTTGCCCAGGTCGCTCATGTGGATGGGGCCGAGGATCAGCACAATGGTCAGCTCTTTGGGCTCTGCTTCGAAGACCAGGATGCCCTTGCTCTCGCCGTTGACCATCTTGACCATCACATCGGTTGTTTCAGCGCCTTTGCGCTCCCGCTCATGAACCATCGGCGTCCACTCGCCGGTCTCGAAGTACTTGCGCAACTGCTCGGCCTGCTCGAGGGAATACTCGCCCTCCTTGTCGAACTCGTAACTACGGACGTAGATGCCGTCGAGTCCGTCAATCAGTTGCTTCGCCGTGGCCTGATCCTTGTCTTTGCCATCCATGAATTTGCTGGCGAAGCCGAGCATGTTTTTGCCCAGCGTCACCTCAGTGACATCCGAGGCGCGAGCGGCCAGTTCCTTTTCAATCGGAGATGGCGCGGGCAGTTGCTCGGTCTGGGCCATCACGGGTGCGGCCAGCGCAGCTACTCCCAGTAGAAATGCGATCCATCGATGCTGCATATTGTCTCCTTATTCCTCAGTCGAGTGGTTGTGAGCAGCGAGTTGCGAATGCATGTGGTCGAGCGCGTGTCCGGTAATGCGCAGCGCGGTTAGCACCTGGGCGCGGGCCTCTTCGCCCTGACGCCGCTGTTCCTGGTCCCGCCAGAACAGCCCTCCAGCCAGCACCGCGGCCACGGCAATGGACGCAGCCATTCGCTGCCAGTGGAATGCTTGCGACTGCTGCGTTGGGCGTGGTCGCTCCACCAATTGCGGCCGATGTGCCCTCCGCGCCATGATCTTGCCCTTCAGGCCGAGCGGCGCGGGTTGCCGTCCTAATGCCTGGCGAAGTTCGCGTTCAAATTCATCCATCGGGTCAACGTTCAATTTCAAACTCCATCGTTTCGTTCAACGAATGTACTCCTGCAAATGACTCGCTGCCTTGGTGCGCAGCAGCTTCAATCCCCGCTGCAAGTGGCTCTTTACTGTTGCCAGCGGCGCGCCCAGTGTGACTGCGATCTCCTCCGGCGTCAGATCCTCCTGGTAGCGAAGAACCAGCGCCGCGCGTTGCGCCTCGGGAAGCGTGGCCAGCAGTTGTTCCAATCTTGATGAAAGCCCCGGCGCAAGACGTACCGGCGAAGATTCCGCCGCCGCGCCGTGGCCTTCTTCAATCTCTATCCATTGCTCCATGCGGCGCGCTTGGCGGCGGCGCAGCGCATCGGTTGAGCGGCTCATCGCCACGCGGCGCAGCCAGAAGCAGGCATGGTCAGCCGATTCGATCTTGCTCAGGTTGCGGTCCAGCTCCAGAAAAACATCCTGCGCAATCTCTTCCGCGAGGCCATGATCGCCGGTCATGCGAACGGCGAGCGAGTAAACCATCGCCTGGTGCTCGTCCACGAGTTGTTCAAAATCCAGTTGATCGTCGTGGACCATGCGTTTCGCTTCTACTCTCTTATCCGCAAATGGATGTGCGCCGGGATGCAGAGATTTACGCGGCGGAGAAGAAAAAGTTCGGATCGGCGGGCAATGGCGGGTAGTACGAAGGTCGCGAGGTGATCAAAACATATCCGGAACAGTGCCGAAGGCGATGCGTGTCGGCGCAGCCTTCATAGCAGCCAGCATCGCGGCGGGAGCCAGCGTGGCCAGGCCGTATTTATGATTCAGCGCATCCATCGCCGCCAGCAGTCGCGTCCGGCTTTCACTGCCGTCGAGCGAATCAAACAAGCCCAGTGAGTGCAGGCTGTCAGGAACCAGCTCTCCCAGATGCACGCCGACGAAGTAGGGGTGTTCGAACTCCTTGCCCTTGGGCCGCGCAGCCCATAGACGGGTCAGCGCGGCCACCAGCGTCTGACTGTCCTGGCACTCGATGAGCCGCAAATCATTGTGCCAGCCGCGCCGGGGAACGCCGTAGGTGCTGACCGGGCCGTTCTCGCCGCGCGGAACCGCGAATCCGACAGACAAGCCGATGGTGCAGGCCCACAGCCCTCCGGTGCGCAGCCGCAGCGCCGCCTTGTGCAGCAGTTTGTGCGCTACGGCCCAGGCCTTTTCCGGTGTGCGCATCTCGGGAGCCAGCACATGCTGGTGGCTGATGGACTTCTGGTGTTCAGTCCCGGCCATGTCAAAGTCTTCGCCGCGCAGCCAGTGCCACAGCCGCTCACCCCAGACCGAATCCCATATCTGCCCCGCCTGCTCGCAGTTCAGAGCCAGCAAATCTTCCATCGTGTGGATGCCGCGCTGGTTCAGCCGCTTCTCGGTCCGCGAGCCGATGCCGGGCAGGTCGCGTAGCGTGAGCTGGCGCAGCGCCTCGGGTAGCAAGTCGGGCGGCAGCGCCACCAGCCCATCGGGTTTTTCCATGTCGCTGGCAATCTTGGCCAGATAGCGATTTGTCGCTAGGCCCACCGAACTGCGAATCATCGGGCCAGCCTGCTTCTGGATACGCGCCTTGACCTTCCGGCCCAGCTCCATCGCAGCCAGCAGCGGGCGTTCGCGGCCCATCAGCCGGCAGGCCATCTCATCCACTGAGAGCACCGCTGTCACCGGAAGGCAGCTCTCCACCGCCTCTACAATCCGGTGATGATACTGGACGTACAATTCGTGGCGGGCTTCGATCAGTTCAATGCCGGGGCACATCTGTTTGGCCTCGCCCACCAGCGTGCCGGTCCGCACGCCAAAGGCCTTGGCCTCGTAACTGGCGGCAATGCAGCAGGTTGTATCGGCCATCATGGGTACAACGGCGATTGGCCGCCCACGCAGGCGCGGCTGCTCCTGCTGCTCCACCGAGGCAAAGTAGGAGTTCATATCGACGAAAAGCCAGTTGAGCAGCGGTCCGCCGGGCGGTTTTGTTGCCGAATCGGGAAGTCGGCAAACTTCTGGGAGTGCCTCCGAAACCACCTCCGAAGCACCATTTGAGGATGGATTGGGGTAAATATCCATTACCAGTTTATTTTCGCTTTTTATTCGCCAAAAAGCAATAGATGGCAAAGATTTTTTGCCGATGATACACTGAGCGCACCGATAGACCGGTTCTCTGAAGATTGCTTATCGCGTCGGGACTCCGGGCGCGAAGGTCAAGGTTCGGAGGGTGTTACATGTGGGCTTACAAAATGCATGGCTTTCTCCATTGGTTTGCGGCAAACGGACTTGTTTGCGCCGTGGTTGTAACGGTTGGCGTTGCGGTCTTCCTCGCTTGTAGCCTGGGCTGCTGCACCGGTTGCCCAAAGCGCGAGAAAGACGAGCTTTTCCGCCGCCGCGAAATTTAAGGCATCTATTTATAAAGATGCCGCGTAGCCGCCGGGCAATCCCCATGCCGGAGACGCGGTTTTGCGCTGATACAAAATCACAATTGATGGAATTGAGTCCCGTCTGATCGGAGAAGCCTAACGATTCTCTCGGCATTCTTCTGGCGGGACTGTCAAAACTGTAGAATCGGGGTGATAATCAGCCTATGGCGACCTTGCCCACTACCGAAAGCCTCTGGACTGTGGAGGAGTATCTCGCCGCCGGTTGGAGTCCCGACCGCGAGTTTGTGGATGGGCGGATTGAGGAGCGGAACTTGGGCGAGAAAGAGCACTCCATCCTCCAGCGGTATCTGACCTTTCTTTTCATGCTCAAACGCGATGAATGGCAGGCCGAGGTTTTTCCAGAACTGCGCACTCAAACTCAGGCCACGCGCTTTCGGGTTCCCGATGTACTCGTCGTTCGATCCGGGGATAGCTTCAAACGCTACATCACGCGCCCGCCGCTGATCGCTATTGAGATTTTTTCTCCCGAAGATACTCTGAAAGCCATGCAAACCAAAGCCGCCGAGTATCATCACTTTGGAGTAGAGAACATCTGGGTCATCAATCCTGAGACGCGCGTCACTCACAAGTATTCTTCTGCCGTGCTCGAAGTGGTTCAGAGCGGCGAACTCACCGTGACGGATACGCCAATTCGCGTAGTGCTGAGCGAGATGTTTGCGGAACTCGACCGCGCGTAGGCTTATAGAGACTCAATCAAGATATTGGATGAGGCATAAACAATTATGCAAGAGACCGAGCAAGCAGTTGCACCGAAGCAAAAGCGAGTAACGTTTTGGAGACTGGGCTTTGGCAGCATCCTGCTGCTTCTAGGGCTAAAGAACCTCGATCAGCGCAACGTACCCGCAGAACTGATACCCAGCAACCTAACCGAGTGGTTCGGATTCTATCTCACCACAGGCTGCAATCATTCTCACCGGGATATGGCTGCTGATCACTGGAGTGCGGCACCTGCGCCACAACCGCGCGGAATAAGCAGCCGCCGGGAATCCCATCGTGTTATTCATAGACCGATTGAATCCCCCTACCCTCCTGCCACACTAAAATGATCTATGTGACCACCAGCCTTTTCGACCTGTACAAAATCGGAGTCGGCCCGTCCAGTTCGCATACCATGGGTCCCATGCGCGCGGCCTGCCGGTTTGCGCGAGAGCTCAAAAACAGTGGACTGCTCTCCCAGGTCGAGCACGTCATCGTGGAGCTTTATGGTTCGTTGGCTCTCACTGGCCTGGGACACGCCACGGACCGCGCTGTCCTGCTTGGCCTGGCCGGCAACGAACCCTCTTCCATCGATCCCGCCGCCATAACCTCCATCGTCGCCGCCATCCGTTCGGCCCGGCGCATCCTGCTGGCCGGTGTGCGGGAGATTCCCTTCGATGAGCAAAGCGATCTCCTCTTTCACAGAGACACAAAGATTCCTCCCGCCGCCCGCACCGAGCATCCCAACGGCCTGCGCCTCACCGCCTACGACGCCGCCGGAGCCGTTCTCGATCAGCGCATCTTCTTTTCCATCGGCGGCGGCTTCATCGTCGAAGATGGAGCCGCTGAAGCTGCAACCCAGCACGCCGCCGTTCCGTTCCCCTTTCACAGCGCCGCGGAGTTATTGGCGCTGGCCGATCAAAATCAGCTTTCCATCAGCCAGCTCATGCTGCGCAACGAGTGCGCTCTCGCGCCTCAGGATTCCGGCTGTTCGCCCTCCGAATGGGTGCACGAGCGAATCGATCGCATCTGGCAGGCCATGCGCTCCTGCGTTGAGATCGGCATGGCCACCGAAGGCATTCTTCCCGGCGGACTCAACGTCCGGCGTCGCGCGCACCGGCTGGCCGAGCGGTTGCGCGAGAAAGAAGCCAACGGACTGCAAGGCGATCCCCTTGCTCCGCTCGACTGGGTCACCGTCTATGCCATGGCCGTCAACGAAGAGAATGCCGCCGGCGGCCGCGTCGTAACCGCGCCTACCAACGGAGCCGCGGGCGTGGTTCCCGCCGTGGTGCTCTACTATTCCCGCTTTATACAAGGCGCAAACCAAGAAGGCATTCGCCGCTTCCTGCTTGCCTCCGCGGCCATCGGCATTCTCTACAAAGAGAACGCTTCTATCAGCGGCGCTGAGGTAGGCTGCCAGGGAGAAGTCGGCGTCGCCTGCTCCATGGCCGCCGGCGGGCTCACCGCCGCCCTCGGAGGCACCAACGGCCAGATCGAGCACGCCGCCGAAATTGGCATGGAGCACAATCTCGGCATGACCTGCGACCCCATCGGCGGACTCGTCCAGATTCCCTGCATCGAGCGCAACGCCATGGGCGCAGCCAAGGCCGTGCAGGCCTCCCGCCTCGCGCTTAACGAATCGGAGACCCACAAGGTCTCGCTCGATCAAGTCATCCGCACCATGTATCTCACCGGCCTAGATATGCAGTCGCGCTATAAAGAGACCAGCCTCGCCGGCCTCGCCCTCAATGTAATCGCCTGCTGAGTTGCCGGGTTCCGACGTGGACCTACCGCCAGACTGGCTACCCCATTCAGCGCCGCCCCCACCGCTGGCGGCAACAGGAAAGGTCCGCCGCACCGCAGGTGCGCTTAGCTCTTCAGCGCCACGCGAATATGCAGCTCCTTCAACTGCTGATCGGTGACTGTGGTCGGCGCGTCGGCCATCAGGTCGATGGCTTTGGCCGTCTTGGGGAAGGCGATGACCTCGCGCAGGCTGGGCGCGCCGGCCAGCAGCATCACGATGCGGTCGAGGCCGAGCGCGATGCCGCCATGCGGCGGCGTGCCGTACTCCAGCGCGTCGAGGAAGAAGCCGAAGCGCGCGCGCGCCTCTTCGTCGCTGATGCCGAGCGACTGAAAGATCTGCTGCTGCACATCCTTGCGATGGATACGGATGGAGCCCGAGCCAAGCTCGAGGCCGTTCATCGCCAGGTCGTAGCAGTTGGCGCGCACAGCTGGCCGGATCGCTGACCAGGTTGGCCATGTCGGCCTCGTGCGGCGAGGTGAAGGGATGGTGCGCCGGCATCCACTTGGCCGAGGCCAGGTCGTACTCGAACATGGGGAAGTCGACGATCCAGATGGGATGGAAGGCCGTCGCTCCATCGACGAGGTTGCCGCGCCGCGCTCGTGCGCTGCTACGACCACCTTCTCGGTGACGTCGAAGGCCTTGTGGCGGTCGGCGTACTTTTTGGCCAGCTCGGTGCGGAAGTTGCCCGCGGCGGAGTAGACATTGATCTCGCGCTCGCTCAGGCGGCCTTCAAACTTGGTGTCGCTGGCCTTGACGGGGTGCGCCGGGTCGCCGGCGACGATGATGACGAAGTCGGCCTCGGCCGCGCCGGCAAGCTCGCGCACCTTGACGGCGGCCTCGGGAAAGCCCTTGGCCAGCCGCTTGAAATCGTCAATGAACTTTGCGCCCTTCTTCAGATCGAAGAGCGGGTGATTGTCTTCGCGCTCCTTGCGGCTCAGCTCGCCGACGTTGGGAATGCGCAAGCGCCACGACCGGCAGCGCGGGATCGATCTGCAGCGTGGCTAGCGCCTCGTCCGTGAAGGCCGGGCGCACATCGGTCAGTCCGGGCAGGCGCAGGTCGGGCTTGTCGGAGCCGAACTGGCGCATCGAGTCGTCGTAGGTGATGCGCGGGAAGGGCGTGGGCAGCGTAACTCCGGCAGCCGCAAAGCCAGCCGCCAGAAACTTCTCCACCACGGCGAAGACCGTCTCCTGGCGCGGGAAGCTCATCTCCAGATCGACCTGCGTAAACTCCAAGCTGGCGGTCGGCGCGCAGGTCCTCATCGCGGAAGCAGCGGGCAATCTGGAAGTAGCGGTCGAAGCCGGAGATCATCAGAATCTGCTTGAAGATCTGCGGCGACTGCGGCAGCGCGTAAAACTCGCCGGCATGAACGCGGCTGGGAACGAGAAAATCGCGCGCGCCCTCGGGCGTGGACTTGGTCAGGATCGGCGTTTCAATCTCCAGAAAGCCCTGCTGGCTCAGGTTGTCGCGAATGGCGAGCGTAATGTCGTGCCGCAGACGGAAGTTGCGCTGCATCTCAGGGCGGCGCAGATCGACATAGCGGTACTTGAGCCGGACTTCCTCGTTCTGGATGGCTTCTTCGGCGGGCGAGAAGGGCGCTAGGCGCGCGTCGTTGAGGACGAGGAGCTGGGTGGCTTCGATCTCGATTTCGCCGGTGGGCATCTTGGGATTGATGGCGTCTTGAGCGCGCAGGCGCACCTTGCCCACCGCGGCCACCACGTACTCCGGGCGCACCTGTTCGCCCTTCGCGTGGCCGTCGGGCACCAGCTCCTTGTCCAGCACAATCTGGCTGATGCCGCTGCGGTCGCGCAGATCGAGAAAGATGAGGTTGCCGTGGTCGCGGCGGCGGTTGACCCAGCCCATCAGCATGACCGTTTGCCCAGCGTGGGCGGCGCGTAGATCGCCGCAGAGATGCGTTCGTTCGAGAGTTCCTAAAAAATCGAGCACTTCCAGTGTCCTTATTCTTTTGGGGATTGGGTAAGAAAGAGAGCCAGCTCCGCGCGCGGAACCTTGGTCTGATTTCCGGTGGCAAAATCCTTCACGGTAAGGATACCGGATTGAAGCTCGTCTTCGCCCAGAATCACGATCTTCCGCGCCGTCTTATCCGCCGCCTCAAAGGATTTCTTCAGCCGGAAGCTGCCCTCGCCCAATTCAATCCGCAGTCCGGCCCGCCGCAACTCCTGGGCCAGCGCCAGCGCGGCGGGGTTCAGGCTCTCGCCCAACGGTGCGATAAACCCATCCGCCAGCACCTGCGACACCTGCGGTGTGGCGGAATCTTGGTTGAGTTGTGCGAGAAGGGTCAAGACGAGCCGGTCTTCGCCGATGGCAAAGCCGATGCCCGGCGCCTTCGGTCCGCCGATCAGCTCGCTGAGGCCGTCGTAACGGCCTCCGCCGAGCAGGGCATTCTGCGCGCCGAGGCCTCCGTGGGTGAACTCGAAGGTGGTGCGGGTGTAATAGTCGAGTCCACGCACCAGCCGGTGATTGCGCGTGTAGGGAACGCCGGCAGCATCCAGCGCCGCCGTCACTGCGGCGAAGTGCTTTTTGGACTCTTCATCGAGAGAATCGGCAATCACCGGCAGCGTCTCAATGATCGGCTGATCTTCGGGAACCTTGCAGTCCAGCACACGCAGCGGGTTGGTGACGGCGCGGCGCTGGCAATCTACGCACATCTTCGACACGACTGGGACTAGCGCGGCACGGAGCGATTCGTTGTAGCGGGCGCGGTCTGCGGCAGAGCCTACTGAGTTGATATTCAGCGTCCAGCCGGTGATGCCCAGTTCGTTGAGCAAAGTGGCCAGCATCTCCAGCACTTCCGCGTCGCGCAAGGGACTTTCGCTGCCTGCCGAGGGAGGGCCGATGACCTCCGCGCCAATCTGCGAAAACTGGCGGTAGCGGCCCTTCTGCGGCCTCTCCCGCCGGAACTGCGGGCCGATGTAATAGAGCTTCTGGAGCAGGCCGGTTTCGCCGAGCTTGTGTTCGATATAAGCGCGGACGACGCCAGCGGTGTTTTCAGGGCGCAGAGTCAACGACTGGCTCGAAGCATGAAAGTTTCCTTGTACAGGGTATCGAGTAACCGTCGATGCGCTGCCATCCTCAACTTCCGCCGGAGTTTCCTCCGCTCCGATATTTCCTGGATAGACAAGAAGACCATATACTTCGTGTGTCCCGCGTCTCTGCCTATCTGCAATAACAGCGTTTCGGAGTGATTGCCACGCTGCACTTGAGGCTTTCTCAACGAAGCTGACTAGAGTAAAGACTCCATCTCGATGCCGAAAGACCATATCCGCATCTGATTTCTCATCAGGAAGGTGTTGATTTTGTACCCAACCCCAATCTTTCGATCTTGCAACCGTTAACCAGTCTCGGTGCAATTTAGCTTTGTCGAATCGCTCGCGGTCCGCCCAAGTGTACATCTCCTTCGAGACGATATCCGTCTCCTCGCCGACGCCGCGGGCAAAGAGTCCTGTGTCCTCAAAAATGGGGGTGCGAGTCTCGCCGAAGTTGTAGCGGGCAAAGACGGCGCGGGCAGTGGCTTCGATGCGGTTCCAAAGCGCGGTCTCCGGCGGCAACAGGTCGCGGGTGCCGCGAACGGCCTTCAATGTGCTCATATCTTCTTTAGTCTAAATGCGAAGAAGGGATAGTGGGTCAGTTTGAGTGCTCATTCCCTCAGGGGCTAAAGCCCGATCTTATTTTGCATCATCTATGTACGGGCTGAAGCCCGTACCCTTCAAGCTGACTCGCTACTAAGTAGCCCGACTGCTCGACAATGGAGATAGCCGCAGCCTTGGTGATGCGCAATGCGATCATGGACGGGCGAGCTTCTCACGCAGAACAGCAACCAGACTGCGCCCGTTCAACTCTTCCGGCGCAATTACCAGCTCTTTGGTATGCAGGGCATCCAGCAGTTCACTCTCCAGCCGAGTGCGACGCGGCTCCTTGTCCTGGCGGATCAGGCTGCGGACGAACTCGCTGGGCGTGCCGAAATCGCCCGAGGAGACGCGGTCTTCGACGTAAGCCTTCAGGGGATCGGGGAGCGAGATATTCAGGGAAGTCATGGCCATGTCTTCATTTTATGACAGTTTATGGAGGATTGATAGTGCATGCCGAATGCGCGAGAATGGAATCGTGAGGAGTTCCCGATGAGCCACGATGTAGTTCTGACAAAGGACGAATCCGGCTGGATTGTCGCCGAATGTCCGGAGTTGCCCGGCTGCATCGGCCAGGGCAGGGACGAAGCCGAGGCTCCGGCCAATATCCGCGAAGCCATCGCCGGGTGGCACTGGGCCGAAGAGCAAAAATCCGCAGCCAAATGATTTGAAATCTCTCATTTCCCCACCGTGAATCTTCCGGATTCATTCGGACCGCTTTGACTTTGCCGCTCCATGCAAAGCCCGCTGATTCCTATTCCTGCGTCCAGAAATGCCGATAGAGCGCTCAGACATCTTCCTGGGAAGGGGCATACGTTCTTTGTCAAGACTCCGCGATCTGAGCATTACGATCAAGTTTTATATCGCCTTTGGCGCGGTTTGCCTGCTCTGCGCGGGGCTGGGAGCCGTCTCGCTGGCCGGATTTTCCAGGGTCAACAGATCGCTGGATTCATTTGTGAGCGGCACAGTGCCCAGCGTTGAGGTTCTGGGAGAAATCCGTTATGCGGCCTCCACTATTCGCCGCACGGACCTGCTGTTGTTGGTCTGTCCCACGACCGAGTGCTCGGCGCACTATGCGGACAAGCGCGGCAAATACCTGACTCTTTACAAACAGGAGATGGCGGCCTATGAGCCGTTGATCGGCGATCCAAGAGAGCGGGAAATTTATGAAAAAATGAGGCCCAACCTCGATGCGTATGTAGAACTAAGCGAGAAGGCGCGGGCGCTGGCCGAGCGCGGCAATACCAGCCAGGCGATCAACCTGCTTATTTCCGACCAGGCGCAGAAAACCTATAACACTGGTGCGGATCTGGCGGAAGAGGATGCGGCCCTAAACCGGGACACAGGCGCAACAGCGGGCAGACTGGCGATTGCATCGAGCCGCAATTTGATGATCTTGCTGGGCTTCGTCATCGCGTTGACGCTGGTACTTTGCGTAGTTGTGGGGCTGGCCATGAGCCGGGAGATCGCCACACCATTGAAAGCCATCACGGAAGCGCTGGAGCGGGTGGCGTCCAAGGACCTGACCGGAAGCGTCGAGGTGAAGAGCGGAGACGAGATCGGCCGTCTGGCCGGCGCTCTCAATACCAGCGTGGGTGCCATGCGCGACGTATTGCAACTGATGTCCCAGGGCTCAGGAACCATTTCTGCCGCCGCCCGTGAACTGAGTGAGCGCTCGCACAGAAATAAAGACAACTCCGAAGCGCAGACCGGCAAGATCAACGAGATTGCGCGCGCGGCGCTGCTCATGGGGATGACCATCGCCGATATCAGCCAGAGCGTCCAAAGCGCGGCCAAAGCCAGCCAGCAATCTGCCGATTCGGCGGATAAGGGTTCAACTGTCATGCGCACCGCCGCGGAAACCATGGAGATGATTGCCGGGGACGCCGGCAATGTGGAAGAGAAGATCAACTCGCTGGTCGAGCGATCCAAGGAGATCGGCGAAGTGGCGCTGATGATTCAGGAGATCAGCGAGCAGACGCACATGCTGGCTTTCAACGCGGCTATTGAAGCGGCGCGCGCCGGCGAACACGGCACCGGCTTTGTTGTTGTGGCCAATCATGTGCGCCGCCTGGCGGAAAGCACCAAGGCCGCTACCGGCGAGATTACCTCTACGATTTGCAGCATTCAGCGGGAGACCAACGAAACCCTGGAAGCGATCGCCGCTAGCCGCGCCACAGTGGCGGCAGGATTGAATGAGACCGCCGAGGCGCGCGATAGTTTACAGGCGGTGATTTCCTCATCGCAAGAAATGGGGATGAAGATGGAGAAGATCGCATCCTCGGCTACTGAGCAGACCGCGACTTCGACAGAGATATTCGAATCGGCGCAGCACATGTCGCAACTCGCGAATGAGAACTCGCAAGCCACGAATGAAATCGCCCAGGCCGCCGGCAAGCTCTCCGATCTGGCTCATCAGCTTGACGGCATCATCGGACAGTTCAAAATTTCGAGCAGGGAATCTGCGGTAGCACGCTAAAGACACTTGGGTTCACGGGCCTCAGTGCGCACTTAGAAAGGGATGAGCAATATGTCAGCGTTACGTGATCTTCGCATCTCTCGGAAGTTTGGCTTCGCCTTTGGCGCGGTCTGTGTTCTCTGCGCACTGCTGGGGTCCGCAGCGGTTCTGGGCTTTGTCCAGGTGGGCAACTCAGTCGGCCGGATCAAAAATGAATCCATGATTTCCATGCGCGAGCTGGGCGATATCCGCTATTCGGTTTCGACCATTCGCCGCACCGACGCGCTGCTGCTGTTGTGTGACAACGACGCCTGCACGAAAAGACTTACCCCAAAGCGTAAAGGCTATGTCGACAGCTATAACGCCGCAATGGGGAAGTACGCGCACCTGGTTTCCTCTCCTGCTGAGAAGACACTCTACGAGACCATACGCAAAAACGCAGCCGCCTACATTGCTCTCAGCGATCAGGCGCGGCAGCTTGTAGAGGCCGGCAATGCCGCTGACGCTTCGCATCTGCTGCTGCAAGGGGATGCCGTAAAAGCCTATAACACCGCCGTCGATGCGGTCGAAGCAGATGTTGCGCTCAATAACAAAAACGGGTCGGATGAAGGCGAACGGACAATGCAGTTGGTTCATACGCTGCTGATCGCTATCTCCATCGTAATGGCGGTGATGGTGATTTTATGTGCGGTAGTGGGCCGGATTCTCACTGTCATGATTGTTCCTCCGCTGGAGGCGGCAACCGGCGCACTGGAGCAGTTAGCCGCCAAGGATCTGACCGCTCAAGTGGAAGCCAGGGGCGCAGACGAGGTGGGACGCTTGTCTGAGGCCATCAATACCAGTGTGAACTCCATGCGGAATGTGCTGCATACCCTTGCACAAGGCGCGTCAACCCTCTCTGCCGCTGCCGAAGAGATGAGCGTGAATGCCAGCCAGACCCGTCAAAGCGCCGAGACACAATCCGGCAAAACCAGCCAGATTGCCGCCGCCGCGCAAGAGATGACATCCACTATCGGCGAGATCAGCCAGAATGCGGAATCCGCGGCAATGGCCAGTCGCGAATCGGCCGAAACGGCAACCCAGGGCGGGGCGGTGATGGAGGCTACCGCGGCAACCATGCAGCGCATCTCTGAGGCCACTCACACAGTGGCTGAGAAAATGGACTCGCTCTCCCGACGCTCCGACGAGATAGGCAAAGTTGTCACCGTGATTCAGGAGATCAGCGGGCAGACCAACCTGCTGGCGCTGAATGCAGCCATTGAAGCCGCCCGCGCCGGGGAGCATGGGCGCGGCTTTGCTGTTGTCGCCGGCGAAGTGCGGCGGCTGGCCGAGCGCACCAAGGGCGCAACCGAGGAGATTGCAAGCACCATTCGCAGCATTCAGGAAGAAACCCGCGACACGATCGCAGTCATGTCCCATAGCCGTGGGGCAGTAGAATCCGGCCTTACCGAGACCACCAACGCGCGCAACAGCCTGGAGAAGATCATCGAATCCTCCAAGCATGTCGAGCATCAGATCCACATGATCGCCACCGCGGCCACTGAACAGACCGCCGCTTCCAGCGAGATATCCGATTCGGCCGGCCAGATTTCTCTTCTCGCAGCGGAAAGCTCCCGTTCTGCAGACGAAGCTGCCGAAGCCAGCAGGAATCTTTCAGCTCTGGCCAATGAACTCGACGGTGTAATCCGCCAGTTCCGCATTGGCGATGATGCGCAACCCGGTGCAAGACTGAAAGGTGCACCTGGCGCGCGCGGAGTTGTACCCGTATTGCACCGAAGCTGAGCTTATTTGCGCGATGATTCTTTATCTATAGAGGAACGCTCGAAGCCGAATTGAAACTCGGCCTGTGCGTTTTTCCAGAATGAGAACGAACCTGCCTACAATGTCCGTAGAAAAAGCATACAAATTACCTTCTTTCCCGATTCTGCCGATAGATCGGACTGGTCTGCAATCTCCCTCTGAGCGAATCGACTCAGAAAGGCAATGTCCAAATGTCCGCACTCCGCGACCTTCCCATCTCCCGCAAATTCGGTTTTTCCTTTGCCGCTGTCTGCCTGTTAACCGCCGCACTGGGATTGGCCACAGTCTTTGGCTTTTATAAAGTCAACGCGGCCACTGACGACATCGTTAACAACTCCATGGTCGCGTTGCGGGCGCTGGGGGACATGCGGTTTTATGCCGCAACCATCCGCCGCACCGAGGGCTATGCGGAACTGTGCACCACCAACGATTGCGTCCAGCACTATACCGTGAAGCGCCAGGCTTCCATTGCCGCCTACAACCAGGGCATGAACATCTATGCGCCGACCATCTCCTATCCTGGGGAAAAGGAACTGCACGAAACCATGGTGCAGAGCATGACCAAATACATTGGGATCGGCGATCAGGCCATGTCATTAGTCTCTGCCGGCAAGAAAGAAGATGCCGCTGCGCTGCTGGTCGCCCCCGATACGCAGCACACCTACGACGCACTGGCGGCGGCGATCTCTTCGGATGTCGATCTGAATAACAAAATGGGCATACAAGATGGAAATGATTCGATCAAGATGGGCCACACGCTGCTGGTCTGGATATGCATCCTGGTGGCAGTAACAGTGGCGCTTTGCGCGATCATCGGTGTTGTCCTCACCCGCCTGGTCGTTCCTCCATTGCTGGCGTCCATCGCAGTACTGGAAAAGATGGCAAGCAAGGATCTGACCGGCGAGGTGGAGTCGGTGGGCAACGACGAGATCGGGCGGCTATCGACGGCAATCAATGTAAGCATCGGCTCCATGCGGGATGTGTTGCTCTCGCTCACGCGGGGCGCCGAAACGCTTTCTGCCGCCTCCGAAGAGATGAGCCAGCATGCCGAGGGAGCCCGCAACAACACGCAGGCGCAATCCAGCAAGACGAACCAGATTGCGGCAGCGGCGCAGGAGATGACCTCGACCATCGGCGAGATCAGCCAGAATGCGGAGCAGGCCGCTGCCGCAAGCCGCTCTTCGGCCGAGATGGCCACGCAGGGCGGCGTGGTGATGCAGGCCACCGCGGCAACCATGGAACGTATTTCCGAGGCGACAAACTCAGTGGCGGAAAAAATGGACTCGCTCTCACGCCGTTCCGAGGAGATTGGCAAGGTGGTCAGCGTAATTCAGGAGATCAGCGGGCAAACCAACCTGCTAGCGCTGAATGCCGCAATTGAAGCCGCGCGCGCCGGCGAACATGGACGGGGATTCGCCGTGGTCGCGGGAGAAGTTCGCCGCCTGGCCGAGCGCACCAAGGGTGCAACCGAAGAGATTGCCGGCACTATTCGCAGCATTCAAGATGAGACAAGGGAGACTCTGGAAGTGATGTCGCATAGCCGTGGGGCTGTGGAATCGGGCATGAGCGAGACATCCAACGCTCGAACCAGCCTGGAAATGATTATTACTTCCTCAAAGGAAGTCGAGCACCAGATTCACATGATTGCCACGGCGGCCACCGAGCAGACGGCGGCCTCGCGGGAGATCTCCGAGTCGGCCAGCAGCATCTCCGATCTGGCCACGGAAAGCGCCCATGCGGCTGAAGACGCCGCGTTGGCCAGCAAGAATCTCTCCGAGCTGGCCAACGACCTGGACGGCATCATTCGCCAGTTCCGCATCGACGACGAATCCCAGCAAGGCGGCCGGCTGAAAGGCGCACCCGGTAAAAGGGCTTCGGCATCATCGCTCGGCAGAGCTTACTGAGACCACGCTCCGGATCTTGTAACTCAACAGTTACTGCCGTCCGCTATAATCCGATGTTGCTTCCAAACGAGGCGGCGGAGGATTTCTATGGAAGTGATCTACCTGATTCCGCTCGGAGTTATTGCTCTTATTGCGCTCATTCTGATATTGAGTAGCTTCATCACCGTTAACACTGCGGAAGTGGCGATTATCACCCGCTTCGGCAAATTCCTGCGCGTGGCCGAAGCTGGGCTCAACTGGAAGGTTCCTTTCTTTGATTCAGTCTCCGGTATGGTCAGCCTGCGTGTTAATCAGATCACGCTCACCATGGAAACCAAGACCAAGGACAACGTCTTTGTCACCATTCCAATCTCGGTTCAGAATCGCGTCCGCCCTGAAAAAGTCTATGACGCTTTCTACAAACTCTCCGATCCGGTGGCCCAAATCAAAAGTTATGTAGAGCAGGTAATCCTTGGTCACGTACCCGGCATGACGCTCGACGAGGTATTTGCCTCGCAGTCCTCCATTGCCGCAGCCGTGAAGCAGGAACTCGATGCCGACATGGCCACCTTCGGCTATGAGATTGTCAACGTGCTGGTCACTGACATCGTTCCTGACGCCAAGGTCAAGTCAGCCATGAATGACATCAACGCAGCACAGCGCGAGCAGGTCGCCGCCAACGCCCGCGGCGAGGCGGAGAAGATTCTGGTGGTTAAAAAAGCCGAGGCCGAGGCCGAGAGCAAGGCGCTGCAAGGGCAGGGAATCGCCAACCAGCGCAAGGCCATTATCGAAGGCTTGCAGGTTTCCGTCGAGCAATTCCAGAAGGCCGTCGAAGGCGCTTCTTCCAGGGAAGTGATGCAGCTGGTGCTGGTCACGCAGTACTTCGACACCCTCAAATCCATCGGCGAAAGCGACAAGACCAATACGCTCTTTCTCTCGCATGCGCCGGGATCGGTTAAGGAGGTCTCTGACCAGATTCTCGAATCCGTGCTGGGAGCGCAGAAGGCGAACGGGTAACCACCTGCGGTGGGGCTGACTGCCCTGCAGGCTTCAACGGAAGAGTCTGATACACGGGCTGAGATTTACCGGCGGTCAGGAAAACGATTGTAGGTTTTGCGGATTTCTATGCCCTACGCTTGATCGACTCCAGCAAAGTCGAATCAATGCGCGTCTGCCATCCCGGCCCAGTCGCTTTGAAATGCTCGATCACCTCCGGCGAAAGGCGTAGCGAGACCAGCGTCTTCGTCGGAGACTTTTGCGGGCCGCGCTTGCCCCGGCGGACGATCGTGCCGTCGCGAACCACATCCGCTTGAGCAAGCCAGGCACGCGCGGCCTCGGCATCGTTCGGGTCGTAGGGTCCATCCTCCGGCTCATAGGGGATTGCGTCCCCTTCCTTGTACGCTTGCAGCCGCTCCCAGTCTGTTTCAGTTCTTGTCGAGTTCATGCTGTTCGCGCTTTGCCTCATTCCAGACGAACGCAATTTAATTGTAGATACAGAATAGCTGTGCAGGCTAATTTTCTGAAGTCTTCTTGTTTGAAAGACACTTGCAAAATTACCTTTGCGGGGTTGCGAATCGCAGAAAAAACTACCGCAGGGGCTAAAGCCCTGTTGATTTAATTGCACTTATGCGGCATGACTGAAGTCGTGCCCTGACACAAAACCTGCGCAAGAAGGAGTTTTTCCGCAGCCTGTGACGTCGTGCCCTTATACTTCTTTCGCTCCTGTTGGAGTTATGCAAATGGCTCTTGAGTGACGCATCACTCCCCCGCCACAACCTCAGCTGTATCCGCTCCCTCTGTTTGCTCACCCGTTGGCTCGGCATCATCGTTCAGCATCGGCGCATCGGCGAAGCGGTAGCCGACATAGACATCCGTGAGCAAATAGACCGGGTTGGACGGATCGTCTTCAATCTTTTTGCGCAACTGGCGGACGAAGGTGCGCAAGTACTCAACCTCTTCGCGGCAATCGGCGCCCCATACCGCCGTCAGCAGCTTGGAGTAGGTAACAACGCGGCCTGCATTCAGCATCAGGAAGCGCAGAATTTCATACTCTTTCCGCGTCAGGTGCAGCGGCTGGCCGCGCTTGGTCACAATGCGCTGCACTGGCGCAACGCGGATTTCGCCAATCTCAATCGGCGCATCCTCGGCGCGGGCTGGCGCGTGAACGCGGCGAACGGCGGTGCGGATGCGGGCAATCAGCTCGCGAATGCTGAAGGGCTTGGTCACGTAGTCGTCCGCGCCCTGCTCCAGCGCCGCTACTTTTTCCTCTTCGCCATCGCGCACTGTGACCATCAGGATAGGTATCCGCGGTAAAAATGTACGGATGCGGCGCAGGGTTTCCAGGCCGCCGATTCCTGGCATGTTGATGTCCAGCAGCACCGCATCATACGCGCTCGAACGCAGCAGTTGCAGCGCCTCTTCGCCGCGTGAGGCCTCGGCAACCTGGAAGCCAAGCTCGATCAGCGGCGCGCGTAAAGCCCTGCGAATCGCAGGCTCATCATCGACAACAAGAATGCGAATGCTTTGCGGAATCATCAGTAGCACCTTTGTCCTTCATGAGTCGGAATCGCCGCGAAAAATGTAGTTCCCTCGATCTCATCGCTGGAGACCCAGACATGGCCGCCATGCACATGCGCCGCGCGCCGCGCCACAGACAGGCCGATGCCTGTGCCCGCGGCCCGGTTCGACGAGGTCGAGGAACGGTAGTAGCGGTCGAAAATACGCTCGCGGTCTTCCATCGGGATCACCGGCCCACGACTGTTCACCGAGAAAATCATCTCATTTTTGGCCTTGGCCACGCGGATCGAGACGGCGGTTCCATAAATAGAGTACTTGCAGGCGTTATCGATATACTGCGTCAGCAGCGTGGACATCAGCTCGTGATCGCAGCACAGTTCCATCTCGTCATTCTGTATTTCGACCGAAACCTTCATGCTGGCGAGTCGATCTCGCAGGCCAGCCAGCACCTCTTCAAGCAGAGAACCCACGCTGACCGGTGTGGCGTGAATCGCAAGCTCCCCTGCATCGAGCCGGGCGGTGGTCAGCAGCCTGTTGGTGAGTTCGTTCAATACGCCGGTCTGCTCGTCGATTAGCGCCACCAGATCGGCCTGAGAGGCGGAGAGCTTGCCCATCTCGCCCAGCCCGGTGCTTGCCGCCCGGATCGCCGTCAGCGGGGTTTTGTAGGCGTGTGCCAGGCTGTCGAGTACCGTGGCGCGCAACTGCTCCGTGCGCCGCTCGGTCTCAATCTGGCTCTCGTTGGCAAAGGCCCGGTAGCGGTCAAAAGTAAGAGCAATCAGCGAGGCGATGGCGTTATTGGTCAACGGGCCGGTTTCGCCGCGCACCACCAGGCTGCCGATGGGAACCGTACCCAGGCGCAACACGCGGCGGCCAATCCCGATCATCGGATCGTCGTCCGAGGTCTCGAAATAGTAGACATTCTGCGCCATCTCGCGCGGGTCCGCCTCCCAGTATCCGGCCTGATAAATTTCGTGCAGGTCCGCGTCAAACAGCACCACCGCTTCCAAGGCAAAGATATCGTGAATCAGCTCGGCAAGCTGCGGTCCAGGCTCCAGATGCAGGTTCATCTGCAGGGTGCGGCGGGTGAATTCGTATAGATCCTGCATCTGCCGGCCCCAGCTTTCGGCTTCGTCGGCGTGGCCTGTCACCTGCGTCGAAAGCCTGCTGACCACCAGAGCAGTCAATACAAAAGCTCCCAGAGTGACGGAATTCGCAGGGCTGGCCACAGGATTCAGGTTTGGGTCGCGCACCGCGAAGAGGCTGTGCACAGCAACTGCCGAGAGCGAGACAACGACCGCCTGCCAGAATCCGTAGAGAAGCGCAGTGGGCAACACAATCAGCAAGTAGAGCAGCACCGCGACCGGAAGCAGCCACTGCGCCCAATGGGCAAAGGCTGCCACCAGTACTACTGCGACAGTCCCGAGGGCGCACTCCAGCGCGAAGAGCAGAATGCGCATACCTGAGCCGCGCAATCGCCTGCTGGAGAAGCCTGACCGGAGATGATCCGCCGCCGATGACAAATGGTCCCTCGTTCTCAGTTCGCGAAAAAGCTGGCCTAAAGCAATTCCGTTCGACAAACGGGTTGGTTTCAATTTTCGCTCAAAGAGCACGGTCTCTGTGAAAAATCGTTTTGTCAAAAGGGATCTCAATTTTTCCGAGGAGAACAATCATAGTTTCATTACAAATTAATTATTTCAGTAATTTCCTTTTCAGTGAATACTATCTTTTAAGTAGTTTGTTTAGTTTGATTTATGCTCTATGATTCGCGAGAGAAACAAGCAGAAAGGGTTCGGTCTTGCTGTATTCATCATAAAATCTTCATGCAATCTTTGCATTAATACGCTTACCCGCTGATGAAGAACAGAGCCGGGGAGATCGCTACCGTGCGACTACTCCTGCCATTAAATGCTGCGGGTGTGCCTGCAAGGAGCCTTCGAATCATGCTCATGCCGAGCGGCGCTGGATTGGTTGCAGCAAATCTTGCTTCTCACTCGCTGTTGCTGATGACTTTCAGCTCAAAAATCTTTAAGAAATTCACCCCTTTTGGAGGAATCGTGCCGATGTATTCGAATCTGCAAAACTACCGCCTCGTTCAATCCATGGCCGCTGCAGCGCTCGCAGTTGCTTTTTCAACGGTCTCAATTGCACAGACCGCGCCTGCGGCCCCCGCTCCCGCCCCAGCCGCGCAAACCGCACCGGCTCCGGCACCGGCAACTCCAGCCCCAGCGCCTACATGGAGTGTCGGTCCCATGGACCTGAGCGGCTTCGTCGATGGATATTACAGCTACAACGCCAACCGTCCCGCCGCAGGTACCCTCACCGGCCAGATAAACCAGCTCTATAACTTCAACGACCAGACGGATCAGTTCAACCTGAGCGCGGCCAAACTAACGCTGAACCACGATCCAGACCCAGTCGGCGCGCATGTCGATGTCATCTATGGCCGCACCAATACCCTTATCAATGGCGGCGCGGAGGGTAACTACCTTGAGCAGGCTTTCCTTAGCTTCAAGCCGGTCAAAGCCAAGGGATTTGAAGCAGACTTCGGCAAGTTCGTTACCTCGGCCGGCGCTGAAGTCATCGAGTCCAAGGATAACTGGAACTACTCTCGCTCCCTGCTCTTCGTAAATGCCATTCCTTACTTCCACTTTGGCCTACGCACTTCAATGCCTGTGTCCAAGGTCGAAACCGTCGGCGTGCAGGTGGTCAACGGGTGGAACAACGTCACCACCAACAATGGCGGAGCTACGGTTGGCCTGACCAGCGCGCTGGTAAAGCCCAAATACACATGGAATCTGAACTACTACACTGGCCCCTCAAATGCCAACACCGAAAAGGGCTACCGCAACCTGATTGACACCACCGTTTTGTATACTCCCAACGCCAAATTCAATGCCTACTTGAACTATGACTACGGTCAGAACCGTAACGGTTCGCTGGCTCACTGGCAAGGCGAGGCGCTTGCAGCCCGTGAGCAGGTTACCGCAAACGCAGCTCTCGCCGCCCGCGCTGAATACTTCTCAGACAAAGATGGATCGCAGACCGGTTTAGGCCAGGCAGTGAAAGAGTTCACCGTGACCTATGAATACAAGTGGCCCGAGGGCTTGCTGGCGCGGCTCGAATATCGCCGCGACTGGTCCAACCAGAATTACTTTACCAAGGGCAACACCCTTCTGGACGTAGATGCACAATCGACGCTCACCGCGGGATTTGTCGCCTTCTTCGGCCCCAAGCGCTAACGGCGCGTACGCGCGGCTCTGGCTTGTTCCGCAAGGAGCAGGCCAGGGCGCGCAAGCGCCCTGCACCTGGGATTTCACCCCAAAAACCCTGGAGCGGCAAAACTAACTCACTGATTTTCTGTTCCTCATTTCATCTTTATCAGCGTATCTCTACTATTCGATTACCCTCATCGCTTTCAAATGAGAATCAGGTGAGGACAAGCCCAGCGAAAACCCCGCAGTGAACCCATCCGGTGCGGACCCAGGCACAGCAGAATCCAGATTCTAAAATCCAGGAGAATGAGCATGGCAGATCAAAAAGCACCTCAAATGCAGGCCACCCTGGGCCTTACCGGGCTGACCAGCAATGCAATGGCCCTTATCGCCCCCGGCGCCTTTCTATGGCTCACCTTCTTCATTCAGGCAACCACAGGCGTTGCCGGACAGCCATCCACTGCGCCAGCCATGTGGCTGGGCATCTTCGGCGCATTGCTTCTCTGTTTGGCGACGGCAGTCTCCTACGCGGAGATCTCCAAGCTTTATCCCGGCACCGGCTCCAGTTACTACTACGCCGAGCAGGCGCTGCTCTCCAAGGACAAGGCTTTCAAGTATGCCCGCATCGCCAAGTTCATTGTCGGCTGGGGCTCGCACCTCTATTACTGGGTCTATCCCGGCGTGATGGTGGCCACCACAGGCATCTTTGTCGGCTATGTGGTCGGCTTCCTTTATCCGAATTTCATGAGCGGATCAAACCCCGGGCCTCTCTTCATGGCTCTGGTGGCGGTGGTCTTCTCCTTCTTCGTCGCCTGGATCGCCGCCAAGGGCGCGGGCGCTTCAACAGCGGTCAACATCGCCATCAACGTGATTCAGATCTCCGCGCTGGTGATTTTCAGCGTCCTGGCGCTTCGGCTATCGCGCCAGCCATCCCTCCGGCAGCAGCGGCCCGACTAGCTTCCAATACGACTCGCAACGCTGGCCACCTACACCTACCAGTTTGCAACGGCCAAAGACTGGCTCGACAATCCGCGATGCAAGCGGCGTGCCGCAGCCGCTGCTGGACGCTGCCGGCAAGCCGGTTCCCTACGTCATCACCTACCCGGAGACCGACGCGACCGGCAACTTTCTCACCCATCCAAACGCGGCCTCCGTCGTTGCGCCGCATAAGTTCAGTTACCTGTTTATTCAGGCCACAGTCGCCATTTTGATCCTGGTCGGCTTTGAATCGGTGACCTCGATGGGAGGCGAGGCTAAAAATCCAACCAAGCATATTCCCATCGCCGTCATCTCCTCGCTGTTGATACAAGGACTGGTCTGTACCTGTTCGAGTATTTTGCGGCCAACTACTTCCTCAACTCCGGGTATACGATGCAAAGCGCGGCGGGTTCAGCAGCTCCCATCGGCGACATGATGATCATCGTCGGCGACGCGCTGCTGGGCCAAGGCACACGGAAAGTACTTCATGCTGGCCGAGGCCTATCACCGTCTTCTTCGCGCTGATCGGCACCACGCTGAGCTGCATGAACACCGGCGCTCGCGTGACCTACGCAATGGGCAAGGACGACGAGGCTCCGGAGCACTTCGGCATCCTCCACGCCGA
The DNA here is from genome assembly GCA_963713645.1 of uncultured Acidobacteriaceae bacterium. Taxonomy (GTDB): domain Bacteria; phylum Acidobacteriota; class Terriglobia; order Terriglobales; family Acidobacteriaceae; genus Telmatobacter. The sequence continues at coordinate 211,967 of CAVQMQ010000034.1, forward strand.
GTCGCTCGCGCCGCGCAAAGCCATCTGGACGCTGGCCATCATCTCCGCGGTCATCGGCGTCATCGCCGTCTGCGCTGGTCTTCGGCGACGCCGGCGCGCCGACCGATGCGGCCATCGCGGCCTTGCCGCATGGCATCTTCTCCAGCTGGGGCTATCTCTCGCACGACAAGCTGGCGGCGCTGCCCAACTCGCTGCTGACCATCACCCTCACCTCCAACTTCGGCACCTTCATTCTCTACGCGCTCAGTTGCTTCCTGTGCATCGTGGCCTTCCACCGGCGCCCGGACTACAACTTTTTCAGGCACTCGCTGATTCCCGGCTTCGGTCTGCTGGCCAACCTGGTCTGCATGGCCTTCTACGTGGCCGGCCCGTTCTTCAACCTCGGCACCTAAAAGGAGCCGCTGCTGCGCCTTGGGCATCTCGGCCGTCTGGGGCATCTACGGAGCCATCTACTTCCTCCGCTCGTCAAAGGCCAAAGGAAAGGCAGTGCTGCTCACAACCAAGTAACTCGCAAAACCAAAAAACAGCCGCTGGGTGGAATCATTCCTCTTTTCCGCCGTGGAAAAGAAGAATGGAAGGCCACCCAGTAGCGCATTTTGTGCCGATGTTTCACAATGCTCTAAAGCATCCCTTTTCCGCGATGCAAGAACCTTTCAGGCGGCGGCGCCCATGCTGGATATAGTCTTTGGCCAGGCCAGCGATTTTGGCAAAGTTCGCACCAACAATGAAGACGCGATGGGTTCTTTCATTCCATCCTCGCGCCAGCAGGCCCGCTCTCATGGCTATCTTTTTGCAGTTGCCGATGGTGTAGGCGGAATGGATCTGGGCGAAGTTGCCTCGGCCACAGCCATTGCCGCGGTCACTGAAGGGTTTGCCAAGGCGCAGGACGGAACCATGCTGATCAGCCTGCTGCCGCGGCTGATTCAACATGCCAACGCCGCCGTGCACGACTGCACCCTCGAGCCTGAATATCGCGGCAAGAGGATGGCGACCACGCTGGTGGCCTGCGCGCTGCGCCACGATCAGGCGGTCGTCTCGCACGTCGGCGATTCGCGCTGCTACCTGGTGCGCAACGGTGTCGCCAAAGCTCTGACGCAGGACCATACCTGGGTCAACAACAGCGCAAGATCGGACTCATCTCTGCGGAAGAGATGCGGACCTCGGACGCCCGCCACGTGCTCATCCGCTCCCTCGGCCCGGAGATGTTTGTCTCGCCGGATACCGTTGCGCTGGCCATTCAGCCGGGCGATACCTTTGTCCTCTGCTCCGACGGTCTGCATGGACGAGATGAGCGAGGCGGAGATCGCCAGAATCGTCTCGCAGAACAAGAGCCTGGACGAGATTGCCGCGGAACTGGTGGCGCGCGCAGTAGAGATCGACGGCGGCGACAACACCACAGCCCAGGTGATCCGCGTGCGGGCCGTTGAGCAGGTCGGCATGTACCGCGGACGCCCCTACCGGCTGCCCACTTGATCTGCCGGATGATATAGCCAGCCGGTTTCCCATGAGTTTTTCATGAACGGGTTTATGGAACCTTATTGTTCGGCCACTGGGAACCGGTAGAGTAGAGTGAGCAATCAGAATGGAGTACGCCGCACGATGGGCCTTCATGACGAGGTAAAACCCGGGGAGCAGATCGACTACTACCGCATTGAGGCTCCGGTTGCCCGCAGCGGCATGGCCTCCATCTTCCGCGCCACCGACCTGCGCGACAACCGCACGGTCGCGCTCAAGATTCCCCATCCCGACATGGAAGCCGACCCACTCCTCTTCGACCGCTTTCAGCGCGAGTCGGCATTGGCGAAAAGCTCAACCACCCCAAGGTGATGCGCGTCTACGGCGGCGAAAAGCGCTCCCGCATCTACATGGTCATGGAGTGGTGCGAGGGCCGCTTGCTGCGCCAGATACTGGATGAGGGACGCATCTCCCAGGAGCGCGCCATGCATATCTCGCTTGGTGTGCTCGATGCGCTGGATTACATCCACGCCAACGGCGTGGTGCACCGCGACCTCAAGCCGGAAAACATCATGGTCGATGCCAACGACAACATCAAGCTCATCGACTTCGGCATCGCCGGCGACTCCGCCGCCAAGCGGCTCACCTATGCCAACTTCACCGCCGCCCTGGGCACGCCGAATTACATCTCGCCGGAGCAGGTGAAGGGCAAGCGCGGCGATGGCCGTTGCGACATCTACGCAATGGGCGTGATCCTCTACGAGATGCTCACCGGCAAGCTGCCCTTCACCGGCCCTTCACCGATGGCGGCGATGAACGAGCGGCTGCTCAATCACCCCATGCCTCCCACGGTTGCCGACCCCACCGTCTCGCCGCAGTTGCAGGAGGTCATCTATCGCGCCATTGAGCGCGATCCACAGAACCGCTACCCGAGAGCCAGCGAATTTGCCCGCGATCTCGAGCATCTGGACCAGGTCGGCGTCGAAGACCGCCCGGAGCTGCGCGACTGGCAGAAGCGCAAATCACAGAGTCTCCGCAAAGTTCTCTATTATTCTGGATTGGCGTTGATTCCGGTAGTCCTTCTGCTGCTGATGTTTCTGCTGGCGCGCCACAGGTAGAGAAGCGGTCAATTTACAAATCTTGACGGTTTCTTTATGTCTTCACTTCTAGGCTGTTACTGAATCTGCAAACCTTGTTATCTGCCCAAAGGAGAACCATGTCAAAGTACAAACTTGAATACATCTGGCTTGACGGCAAGAAGCCCATCCCGGAACTGCGCGGCAAAACCCAGCTGAAGGCATTTGAAAAGCCTCCCACCCTTGCCGATCTGCCCCTTTGGGGATTTGACGGCAGCTCCACGATGCAGGCCGAAGGCAGCAAGTCCGACTGTATTCTGAAGCCGGTTGCGCTGTATCCCGACGCCAGCCGCAAAGACGCTTATATCGTCCTGTGCGAAGTCATGCATCCCGATGGCACGCCGCACTCCACCAACGCCCGCGCCACCATCGAGAACGATCCTGACCTCTGGGTCGGCTTTGAGCAGGAGTACTTCCTTTACAAAGACGGCCGTCCGCTCGGCTTCCCCAAGGATGGCCTTCCGACCACCCCGCAGGGTCCGTACTATTGCGGCGTCGGCTACAAATACATGGGCAGCATTGCCCGCCAGATCGTCGAAGAGCATCTTGAGCTTTGCCTCGCCGCCGGCATCAACCACGAAGGCATCAACGCCGAAGTCGCCAAAGGCCAGTGGGAGTTCCAGATCTTCGCCAAGGGTTCCGCCAAGGCCGCCGACGATGTCTGGACCGCTCGCTATCTGATGTTCCGTCTCTGCGAAAAGTACGAAGTGGATTTGGTGCTGCACTGCAAGCCGATCAAGGGCGACTGGAACGGCTCCGGCATGCACACCAACTTCTCCACCAAGTACCTGCGCGAAGTCGGCGGCAAAGAATATCTCGAAGCCCTGATGAAGGCCTTTGAGAAGAACATCCCCGAGCACATCGCCGTCTACGGCCCGGACAACCACCTGCGCCTGACCGGCCTGCACGAGACACAGGCCATCGACAAGTTCAGCTACGGCCTCTCGGATCGCGGCGCTTCGGTTCGCCTGCCGGTAAACTTCATCAAGCACGGCTACAAGGGCTATCTCGAAGATCGCCGCCCCAACTCCGAGGCCGATCCTTACCAGATCGTCTCGCGGATTCTCAAGACCATCAACAGCGTTCCCAAGCCGTAACCGGGAACCAACCGTACAGAAAGTATCGATGGGGAAGGGAAAGCAACATGCTCTCCGCTTCCCCATCTTTGCTTGCTTCCCCGTTTTAGCGTTCTTCGGCAAGCGATCAGTGTCCCCTCTGCAAAAATCCGCAATCAACTGAGCCGTAACACAACTGAATTCATGGAACCGCCCGAGCAAGGAGCAGCATGTCAACCGAGTATCGCAACTTTCTCGCCCTCTCCTATGACGAGCTGGAAGAGCTGAATCTGGCCGCCAAATCTGACCGCCTCAACCGCGTCGATGCTGGCGAAATTCGCGAGAAGCGCATCAAGTATCTCGCCGATGAGAAGCGCATCAAGGCCGTCACCGTGCTCTTCAGCGATCTCGAAGGCCGCTTGCATCTGCTCGATTACGACAAGAAGTTCCTGCTCGGCGCGTACGAGAACCTGACCTTTGACGGCTCCTCGATCCGCGGATTCACGGCACAGAAAGAGAGCGATCTGCGCCTGGGAATTGACTGGGGAGCTTTTTACTGGGTACCCGCCGATGTATTCGGCGCGGGCAAGGTGCTGGTATTCGGCACGGTCATCGATAAAGACGGTACGGCTTATTCCGGCGATCTGCGCGGCGTGCTCAAAAACTATTCAGACGCGCTCTTCAAAGAGAAGGGCTGCACGCTCAACGCCGCCAACGAAATTGAGGGCTTTCTCTTCGCCGGGCGCGATGCCGAAAAGCGCTATCACGAGACGGGAAAATTCGAGTTCGTCAACACCGGCGGCTATTATCATGCGCTGCCACTGGACCCGCTGCGCCAGTTCATCGACACCTCGGCTGAAGTGCAGCGCGCCATGGGGTTCCAGAATGAGAAGGACCACCCGGAGGTCGCGCCCAGCCAGTTTGAGATCAATTACAGCTACGGCGAAGTGGTCTCGGCGGCCGATCAGATTCAGCTCTACAAGCTACTCACACGCCAGGTGGCGAACAACATGGGCTGCACGGCCTGCTTTCTGCCCAAGCCGGTGGTGGGCGTAAACGGCAGCGGCATGCACACCAACATGTCCATCTCCCAAGGCAAGACCAATCTTTTCTGGGACCCGAATGGGCTCGACAAGCTCTCCGCTTTCGGCTGGGAGTTCATTGACCGCATTCTGACTCACGCGCTCGATATCTGCCTGATCCTGAATCCCAGCGTCAACGCCTATCGCCGCCTCGATCCCCACTTTGAGGCTCCGAACCAGATCAAGGCCTCTTCGACCGATCGCGGATCGATGGTGCGCATTCCCATCGGCAACTCACGCTCCATGCGCGTGGAGATGCGCTCGGTAGCGCCCGACGCCAACCCCTACCTCACTCTGTACTCGATCTTCAAAACCGGCATTGACGGCACCAAAGCCAGCATAGATAACCTGCGCCAGGCCGAGCGCTATCTCCCCGATCATATTCAGTTGGCGATTGAAGACTTCAAGGCATCTGAGTGGATTACGGAGATTCTCGGCGCAGACGTGCAGAGCCGTTTTGCCGATCTGAAGCAAGCCACAGCCGACCGCAGCCCCCGTGCTCTGGGTACCTTCGTCAAAGGCTCCGAGGTTCAATATCACCACGAGGTCTACAACCAGTCGCTGTGGGGTCTGTTCTAAGTGAACCGCCTGAAATAAATTCGACTCTGATTTCGTTCGGGGTCGCCGTTTCGTCTGCACTTTATGGAAATGCTTACAGCCGCGTCAGGTCAGTCTGCATCCTGCAACCGTTCTCTGACGTGAACTCCAGTTTGCCGCCCAGTTGCTGCGCCAGGCTGATGGCCAGCTTCAACCCCATCGAGTTTCCCTTGCCGGGTTCAAAGCCCGCGGGCAGGCCAATGCCGTCATCGGTAATCGTCAGCCGTACCGCGCCCTCAATGCGCCGCACGGAGATGCCGATGATTCCTGCGCGTCCGTTGGGGAAAGCATGCTTGAGGCTGTTCGAGAGCAGTTCGTTCACCAGCAGACCAAAAGGAATCGCCCGGTCAAGCGTAAGAGAAATCCCTTCGCAGTCCAGCGCCAACTGAATGCGCCCTGGATACGCTGAACTGGAGGAGACCGCGCCATTGAACATATCGCGCAGATAACCTTCCAGCTCCAGGCTCGCCAGGTCGCGCATTTGATAGAGCCGCTCATGCACCATGGCCATTGCGTGTACCCGCTCACCGGTAGTCTCAATCGCCTCCCTGGCCTCGCCTTCGGGCAGTGTGCGTGCGCGCATCCGCAGCAGGCTTTGAATCACTTGTAGATTGTTTTTGACCCGATGATAGACCTCGCGCAGAAGCACTTCCTTTTCGCGCAGCGAGGCCTGCATCTGCTGCTCATGCTCGCGCTGTCCGGTCACATCGTGCAGCGTCAATACGATCATCGGTTGCGATATTGAGGTGGTATGCAGCCGCGCGATGCGCGCCTCCATCCATACCACTGATCCGTTTTTGTGATTGCAGCGCAGGGTTGCCATTTGCGCGGGGTTGTCATGAGCTTTTACCAGCAGGGCGAGCAGCGCGTCGCGGTCCTCGGGATCGACCAGTTCGGTCCAGTGCTTATCGATCATCACCTGCTCAGGTATTCCCAGCAAGGAGTTGCAAGCAGGCGAGAGGTAGACCAGACTGCCTTCGCCGGTGCAGACCGCGACCAGATCGGAGGAGTGCTCCACAATCGCGCCCATCAATGCGCTGGTCTCATCCAACCGGCCTTTAATGCGGTTCAGCCGTGCCACCCGCTCCAGCACCGCAGGCAACTCATCCCAAAAGCCCTCCGACTTTTTTACAAAGTCAGCGACGCCGCGGCGAAGCGCCTCAATCGCGACGCTCTCATTGCTCATGCCAGTGACAAAAACCACCGGGACTTCGGGCACGCAAGCATGTGCGGCATCGGCCAGCTCCCAGGGCTGGCCATCGGGCAGAATGTAGTCCAGCAGCAGCACGTCATAGACTTTTCCTGCGGTGTCGTTCAGTGCCATCAAGCCATCTTTGACGCACGGCGCGGTATCGACCGTATAACCGGAGCGGACCAGCTTGCGCCGAACCAGCTCGGCGGTTCCGGCATCATCTTCCACCAGCAGTACCCGGCTAAGAGCCGGTGCTGCAAATTCGGGCGGAGTGCTCATTGCTTTACCTCCGGTTCGGATTCTTGCGATGGAGCCAGACAGATGACCTGCAGAAACAGGCCCAGCCGTTGGATGGCCTCGATGAACAGCAGCGAATCAACCGGCTTGGTCATGTAAACCGAGCAGCCCAACTCGTAACAGAGCTTGATCTCGCGGGGATCATCCGTCGTAGTCAGCATGATGACGGGAACCGTACGCGTGTTGGGGTTGGATTTGATCTGGCGCAGCACCTCGACTCCATTGATGCTGCCCGGCATGTTGATGTCCAGCAGCACCAGCGGGGACGAGTTTTCGCGTTGCGCGAACTCACCCCGGCGGAAGACATAATCAAGAGCGCGCAGCCCGTCTTGCAGAGCCACGATGGGATTGCTCACCGCGATGCGGCGCAGGTTGCGGCGAGCGAGTTCGATGTGACCCTCATCGTCATCGACCATCAGGATCGTGAAGGCGCCTTCGGCGATTTGCATCAGCATTTGCCTCCTGCGCCTAACAGGGCGCGGCTAAAGGTGAAGCAGGAACAGAAAAATGAAAGGTTGAGCCGACGGCTTCCTGGCTTTCCACCCAGACCTTGCCTCCATGGCGCTCGGCAATGCGGTGCACCAAGGCCAGCCCCATCCCGTCGCCGTCGGCGTGCTGGGGATGGAAGCGCTGAAAGGCCTGAAAGATTCGATCCTTGCTGGACTCCGGCAATCCCAGCCCATTGTCCCGCACCCAAAAGTGGACAGAATCGCCCTCGGTCGCGCCGCCGACCTCGATATGGAGAGGACGATTCGGATCCCGGTACTTGATGGCGTTTGAAATCAGATTCGAGAAGATCTGGCTCAAGGAATTCTCGTCCACGAATACCTGCGGAAGCGAGTCAACACAGATGGATGCTCCAGACTCTGTAAATTGCTGCTGCACGCTCGAAATCGTCTGTGAAATCAGCTCATTTACATCAACCAGCGTCCATTTGTAGATCTGGCGGCCCTCGCGCGAAAGATTCAGCAGCGCCTTGATCAGCCGGTCGAATTTCGTCGAGGAGGCGCTGATAAACCGCAGAGCGCTGGCAATGTCGCTGTCCAGAATCTTTGCCATCTCTTGGTAGCATGCGGCCGGACTGGCCTGCGGCGATTCCGTACCGTTTGCCGCCAGCCTCCGCAACTGCTCGCAGCTTTCTTCCAACTCCCGCACAAACCCTTGCAGGTTGACCAGCGGGGCGCGCAGATCGTGAGAAACGATATAGACAAAAGCCTCGACCTCGGTGTTCTTTCGCTGCAGCTCATCAAGCGTTTTTTGCAGGCGCAGTGTGCCGGCCTCGACACGCGCATCCACCATCAGTCCTAGAAAGATCAGAACCAGCAAGGTCACGACAAACACTGCCGCCAGTTGCAGGCTTCGCGTGCGCACAGTGGAATCGACATACACTCCGCTGTCCAAAATCCACTGATCCGAAAGTGCGGCGATCTCCGCAGTCAACGCGGAATTTTTTTCATAGAGCGGCTCCAGTTTCTCGATGCGAATATTCTCTCCCCCGTCCCGATCCTCCTTCTCCATCGTTGGCAGATACTCCCGTTCCGCAACCGAATACCACTCTTCCACATTCCGGTACGACTCCACGGTAACCAGATCGCGCAAATGCCCAGCGGGCATTACTTCCAGGTAGTAGGCGTGGCCTGCCTCATACTGGGCGTGCGACTGTGCGAGGAAGCCTCGCAGATCTGCAAAATCTTTGGAGCCGTGGGCGGTTGCGGCTCTCCTGAAAAAGGGATAGGCGGCAAGAAGCGATTGCGATGGAGCGGTGAAATCCCGGCTGACTTCGTAGGCAATCTTGTTATCCGCAAATGCTGTGGAACCGGAGCGCACTTCGCTGATGGTGAGGAACGCCATGCACGCAAAGAGAGAGAGACCAAACGCTGCGGCACAAGTCATCCAGCGGAGCCAGAACCGGAATTGCATGTCACGGACTGTACCAAGCCGCTTCATAGAGTCCCTTCCGGGTTCGCTTCCTGAGCCGTGCGCGGCAGCGTGAAGTGGAATATTGTTTCTTCCCCCTCTCTGCTGTCCGCCCAGATCTTTCCTCTGTGGCGCTCAATGATGCGGTGAGCGATCGCCAGCCCCATTCCCTCCCCGGCGCTGTGTTGCGGATGCAAGCGCTGAAAGACCTGGAAGAGCCTTGCTTTGCCGGTCTCCGGAATTCCCAGCCCGTTGTCTCGCACCCAATAGTGAGAAAACTCACTCTCTTCGGCTCCGCCGATCTCGATCCTCAAGGCGCGCTGCCGGTCGTGATAGTTCACCGCGTTTGCGATGAGGGTTGAAAAGACCTGGACCAGCGCCTTTGCATCGCCAAAGCAGATTGGCAGTGGCAAGATCCGCACTTCGCCGCCAGCGCTTTCAATCATGGCTTGTAGCTCGGTCGCTGCGCCTGTAGCCACGGCGTTCATGTCTACCTGCGCCCGCTGGTAAACCTGCCGCCCCTGCCGCGACAGGCGCAGCAGGGCGTTGATCAGCCGCTCAAACTTCTGCGACGATGCAGCAATAAAATTAAGAGAGCCGGCGATCTCTTCGTCCATCACCGCATTCAATTTAGCTTTGAGATCCTCGGGCAATTGCCTCTCATTCAGCAAGTTTTTCATCGCCGCGCAGCTCATCTGCAGCTCTTTCACAAACCCCAGCACGTTCACCAGCGGCGCGCGCAGATCATGGGAGACGATATAGACAAATGCCTCCACCTCTTCATTCTTGCGATGCAGCTCGGCAATGGAGGTCTCCAATTGCCGGGTGCGCTCCTCAACGCGGCTCTCCAGATCGGCGGCCAATCGCTTCAGCGACTCCTCCTGCATCTTCTGCTCGGTCGAGGTGTGCCCGATGCGAAGAAATCCCTGCAGATTGCCTGCCTCGTCGCGCAGCGCCGTCAATGTTCCGGTAACCCAATCCGGCTTCCCTGAACCTGAATTCCTCCATCCATTTGACTGGCATCGTCCGGCGCGCGCGGCCTCTGCCAGTTCCCACTCTGGATCGCCGGCCATTTTGCCCGCCTCGGTAAAAAAGAACGCGTAGTGCCGGCCAATCACTTCATCGGCTCTGAATCCTGTGATTTTTTCAGCGAAAGGTCCCCAGCCCTTCACTCTGCCTTCCGCGTCAAGTGTATAAATTGCGGTATGTTCAACGCTCTCCGAGACAATCCGATGGAATTCCAGTTCCGATTTCATTTTGCGCAGGATTTCCTCGGACTGTTTTTGCCCGCTCAGATCGCTGGCTACCTTGGCAAAGCCCAGCAGCTCTCCCTCCTGGTTGCGAATCGCAGTCAAGCTAACCCGCGCCCAGTATTGAGAACCATCCTTACGCCTCCGCCAGGCAGTGGTCGCATAGCATCCGTTGTCCGCTGCTGCGTCCAGCTCTTGCTCTGGTATGCCCGCCTCCACTTCCGCAGGCAGAAAGAACCGGCGGAATGGCTGTCCAATGACCTCCTCGGCTTTATATCCAATGGTCTTTTCGGCGCCGTCATTCCAGGTCACCACGCGGCCCTCGGTGTCCAGGAGATAGATGGCGTAATCCGGCACGTTCTGTACGAGTGAGCGGAGAAGGTTCTCGCTCTCCCTGGGCATCTGCAGCGTGCTATGGCGGCGGCAAATGGCCATCGCATATGGAATATCCCCAATGCGGAAGGGCCAGAGCATCACATCCACCAGAAACTCGCTGCCGCTGAAGGAACGGCCGCGCAACCCGGCCCGCGAACCCATCGGCCGCAGCGCGGGACGGGCAAAAAACTCTTGCACCTGGACTTGATGGCGCTCCCGTGCGGCTTCCGGCAGCAGCAGGCTGATCGATTGCCCTTCCAGTTGTTCGCGCCTATAGCCAAAGCCGCTCAACGCATTGGAGTTGGCGGCCACAATCCGCCCTTTTGCATCGCTAACAATCACCATCTCGGGATGGCCTTCGAAGAGTGCATTGAGCATCTCCGGCATCCCCTGAGCAGAGGCGAGCGTGTCGCCCACCCACCCAGAAGGATTTTTCGCGATTTCACCGCTCGGCTCCGGCATAAGGCTCACTTCGCCCTCAGATCACGACTGCCCGTGATCAACCTCAAACGATCAGGCGCGTCCCGCATCGGAGGGGGGCGTCGACGAGGACTGCGCTGAGGCCTGTACCGAGGCTATCGTTCAATTTGAGAGGAATAGTGAGATGGCAAAGAGCAAGTCGGGGTGGAAATCCCTAGCGCGGAATTAAAGATCGGAGATTGTCAAAATGGACCGGGCAGAAAGCACGGAAACTGCGCCATCCATGAGGATGAATGCAGCCGCAAAGCGCGGCAGATTTCCATCTGCCGCAACGCTACAACCTGTCTCATAAATGGCAATATGTAAACTTGCCGACTATGAGACCCGCATCAAAGCGGGTTGAATGCGACTCGCGAGTTGAAGAATTTGGTTTATGAGACAGGTTCTTGTGCCCTGTCTCTAAAGTTCATAACAAAACAGAGGCTGTCATTCTGAGCGAACGGGGCCCCGAACGTTTTTCAGTTCGGGGGTGGTGAGTCGAAGAATCTGCGTTATCTTTCATGGGTTCTACTACGTACTGTAGAGACAGGACGCGAGAGCGGTTTTTCGATCGATGCCCTAGTTGAGCACTCGCGGACGCGCAGTCGTCACTGCGGTGCCGCCCTGCTGCAACAGTTTATGCATCAGTTGTTTGGCGATGCGCGGGTCGGGGTCCATGCTCAGTCCAGTCAGCGAGCGGCCCAGCAGGCACTCTGCTTCCACTCCCGACTCCTGGACCAGCGCTTTGTTCACGCGCACGATTCTGCCTTCGTTATCCAACTGCACCATGGCCATCGGCGCGGAGTCAAAGGAATGGCCGTCGTCCAGCGTCTCTTCAATGGCCTGCGAGCGCAACCGCTCCCCGGCATTGCGCAGCGTTATGACGGTTCCGGTACGCTGCCCTGCATGATCCACGAGCGGCGCTACAGAGAAGTCCACCAGCACCGATGCGCCGCCGGGCTGCCCCAGCGTCCACCCAAATTCTTCTACTTCGACCACCCCTGCACGGCCGGTCAGCGTCGGAATGGGCCGCTTGCGGTCATCGCTCAGATTCAAAACCTCATTCACGTGCCGCCCCCCCGCCCGCTCCAATGACCAGCCGGTCAGACCTTCGGCCGCAGCGTTCATAAACTGCACTGCCCCATCGTGCGTAACCGTCACCAGGCCTTCCTTCATCCCGCTCACGGTAGCCGAAATCTCCTGGTGCGCCGCCCGCTCATTGGCGTCGTCCTGCGCCTTGGTCAACGCCACCTGCAGGCTGGCCTTCAGCTCGCGCGATTGAAACGGCTTGGTCAGGTAGCCATAGGGCATCTCCCGCGCTGCCCGCACAATCGTCGTGTCGTCGCTGTATGAAGTTAAAAAGATAGAGGGAACCTGATAGGCGCTGCGCAACAGGCGCGCCGTCTGAATGCCGTCCATGCTGCCCACGATCCGCACATCCATCAATGCCAGATCAGGGTGCATCATCTCAGCTACAGCCAAAGCCTCGTCCGCGCTTTCGGCAACCCCCACCACCTCGCAGCCCAGACTTTCCAGCTCCTGCTTCAAGTCCAGCGCCACAATCGGCTCATCCTCGACGATTAGAAGCTTGCCCCTCATATGACCCTCCTGGACTGTGACCGTCCCTGCTCCCCCTGCTCCGCAACTCGAAGGCGGCCGGTACAGCACGTCCTGCCTATTCCATCGCGGGGATTCAACAAAACATTAGCTGTGGAAAAGATTTAGAATCTCTCATGTCATTACTTTTTCCCAATGATGATCTAGCACCGAGATACAACCTTTGCTGTCCGCTCTGCATATCCCCCTTGATCCTCGCGGCCATGGGGGAGAAAAGCACGCGTCAACCCTGCAGCGCATGAGCAGGTCCGCTCCTCGGCTTATCAGATGAGGAATCACTCATTTTTGTTCGTAATACACATTTCGGATCGGAGTTTTCAAAAGAGAAGTTCCTCGGCCTGAAGCAGGCGCGGTGTCCGGGAAAAGCTCCAAACGGAGGTCTCGGCCAACTTCCAGGCGCGGAATGCACTAATAGATGGGCAAAGCAAGCGGAATGTACATCACCGGTTTGCATTCCCCGCGACTCTCCGATAGGATAGAAAAATGTGTCCAGGGTAGATCTCCGGACTGTCATATGCACCACGGTTTCTGGACTCCATGACCGGAGGCGAGGCAGCGGAAACGTTGCCCTTACGGCTAGGAGTTCCCCGACAAGCGGGGCTGGCAGATACGGTGGGAGACGAGGGAAGAATGGCAAAGAAAGCCAGCAAGAATATTGTGAAGGCGCGCGCGGCTGTGACCCAGCCCGCCTACGCGCTTCCGGCAGCCGTCGAGCTGCTGAAGCAAGTCAAATACGCAAAGTTTGATGAGACGGTAGACCTGACCATGCGTCTGGGCGTGGACACGCGCCATGCCGACCAGATGGTCCGCGGCACGGTCGTTCTGCCGCATGGATTGGGCAAGACCAAGACCGTAGCCGTGATCGCTTCGGGCGACCGCCAGAAGGAAGCGACCGAAGCCGGCGCCGATTTTGTCGGCGGCGAAGAGATGGTCGAGAAGATCCAGAAGGAAAACTGGACCGACTTTGACGCGCTGATCGCGACCCCGGACATGATGAAGGTCGTCGGTCGCCTGGGTAAGGTTCTCGGCCCCAAGGGCCTGATGCCGAATCCCAAGACCGGAACTGTGACCCTGGATGTGGCCTCTGCGGTCAAGGAGATTAAGGCCGGTAAGGTGGAGTTCCGCGCCGATAAGACCAGCCTGGTGCATGTGCCTGTTGGCAAGCTGAGCTTTGATCCGCAGAAGTTGGTGGACAACGCGACCACGGTGATTGGCGCTATTGTGCGCTCGAAGCCTTCGGCAGCCAAGGGTAAGTACATCAAGAGCGTTACCTTAAGCTCTTCGATGGGTCCCGGTGTGCCGCTGGACTCAGCGGTTGCCGACGCGGCGGGAAAGCACTAGTCAGTTATCAGCGATCAGTTTTCAGTTATCAGTACCCGACCGACGGCAGTCAGCGTTGTGGTTCGGTAACCAGGCGGTAAAGTTAGCCCGTGCGGGCAGAACGGTTTGAGCTTCTAGCAGGATTCAGCGGCAGGCTAGTTCTTTAGTACTGAGAACGGACAACTGGCGGCTGAGAACTGTCGGAGCGGAGCGAAGACATGGCGATTTCAAGAGCGAAAAAAACAGAGAAGCTGGAACTGCTGTCGAGCGAGCTGAAAGGCTCGACGACGGCGATCATTGGAACATTTGCCAAGCTGACCGTGGCGCAGGATTTTGCGCTGCGCAAGATTGTGCGCGAGTCTGGCGGCAAGTACCGTGTGCTGAAGAACAAGCTGGCCGCGAAGGCCGGTGAGGGCACCCAGGTTGAGGCGGCGCTCAAGGGTCTAAAGGGCGTAAATGCCGCGGCCTTTACCGCGGGCGACCCGGTGGCTCTGGCCAAGGTTTTCGCCAAGTGGGTGGGCGAGAACGCCGAGTTTCAGTTCAAGCTGGGCATTGTGGACGGCAAGTTGCTGACTGCCGATGAGGTGAAGGCGCTGGCGACGATGCCGGGCAAGGAAGAGCTCTTCTCGAAGCTCCTCTTCCTCATCAACTCTCCCGCGCAGCGGCTGGCGACGGTACTCAACGCCACGGGTCGCGATCTGGCTGTGGTTCTTGGCCAGGGTGTGGAGAAGGAAAAGTTTGCGCCTGCCGCCTAAGCGGTTTGACGCTGCGGTTTTCGGGTCTGAGAGTTTGGATGCGAAAGCGCAAAGGTTTTGTATCGCGGATTTGGCCGTAGAACGGACTGAAAGTGCGCAAGTCTGGCGCATCGGAAACTTTCTGCTTTGGTTCACGGCTGGGAATATCAATTCAAAACAGTTCTGAATGGAGAAAAACATGGCGGATCTCGCGCAGTTGGAAGAGCAGATTGTAAGCCTGAGCCTGCTGGAAGCATCGGCTCTGGTAAAGAAGCTGGAAGAGCGGCTTGGCGTTTCGGCGGCGGCAGCGGCCCCTGTGGCAGTAGCTGGCGGCGGCGGTGCGGCTGCAGCGGCGGTAGTTGAGGAGAAGACCGAGTTCCAGGTTATCCTCAAGGATGCCGGCGCCAACAAGATCAACACCATCAAGGCTGTTCGCGAAGTCACTTCGCTCGGCCTGAAGGAAGCCAAGGACCTGGTCGACGGCGCCCCCAAGGCGCTGAAGGAAAACGCGACCAAGGACGAGGCCGAGGCCATCAAGAAGAAGTTCGACGGCGTGGCCACCATCGAAATCAAGTAACCTTTAACTTGTCAGCCGGTCCGGGACGCGCTATGATATTCGTTGCGCGTCTCGCCGTCTTTCGCGGGTTTTGCTGGAGCGGTAGGTGGGGCGCGGGCTGCAGGAGGGTTAGGTTGTTCTGTTGTGCGGAAGCGGCAGGCGGGCCGGGTGGAAACCTTGCCTGCAACTGTTGCTAAATCAGTGGCTTGATTGGGGCGGCGTGGATTCCCGTCAAGGCATGTTGAGGGTTGGGCGGATCGGGCGCGGAAGCGAGTATTGGGATCGGCGAGAGCAGGCAAATGAATTCGGATGGGGGCATAGGCGTTGGGCCGCGCTCGTGAGGCATTGCGTCCTTGCGGGCTTTTCGTGTCTCTCGGCGGCATAGGTAGATTTTTTTAGAGGTTCTCTACCTTTTTGAATCGCCTGTCCCGTTTCGGGATTCTGATTTCATCGCCTACTTCACCAATTGTGCGCAGTCTAGCGCACTTGCCGGATGAGCGGCAATGCCTAAACGCGATTTTGACAAGACTCTCATCTACCGCACTGTCGGCACCTTGCTGTGCGCCCCAGGCCGGGCGCGAGTGTACCGGGTAGGGCTGGAAGCATTTTCACCAGTCCAAAGTTCTTCAGTACTTTTCGACACTTATTACCGCAATCAGCCGGCGCCGATGAGACTCGGGCGCTGGCCCGGCCTGACCCCTGACGGTGGTCCTGAGCCGGAGCGATGAGCCTCAGGAGTGATGCATGCCTAACGAGAAGCGCGCGATTCGCAGCCGGCTCGATTTTTCAAAGATTCCCACCGCAACCCAGATTCCTAACCTGATTGAAGTGCAGCGCCGCTCCTATGAGCGCTTTCTGCAGATGGACAAGCTGCCCAACGAGCGCGACGACTCGGGCTTGCAATCTGTTTTTGTTTCGGTTTTTCCGATCACAGACTTCCGCGGAATCTCGCAGTTGGACTTCGTGGATTTCTCGATTGGCAACTGGGAGTGCAAGTGCGGCCACTTGAAAGGCCTCCATCACCTGCGCACCGCCTGCGTGCAGTGCGGAGCGATGGTCATTACCGACCCGTTCCATCCCGGCGACGTGCTCTGCCAGAAGTGCGGAACCTATAACAAGAACACCCCCGACTTCTGTAACAAGTGCGGCGACCCGGTGAGTTTGCAGTTGAAGTATGACCAGCAGGAGTGCGAGGAGCGCGGCATGACCTTCTCAGCTCCCCTCAAGGTCACCGTGCGCCTGACGATCTACGACAAGGACCCGGAGACCGGCAACAAGACCATTCGCGATATCAAGGAGCAGGAAGTCTTCTTTGGCGACATTCCGCTGATGACGCCGAATGGCACCTTTATCGTAAACGGCACCGAGCGCGTTATTGTCTCGCAGCTCCATCGCTCGCCCGGTGTCTTCTTCGAGACGGCGAACAACCGTACCTACTTCCTGGGCAAGATCATTCCCTACCGCGGCTCGTGGGTCGAGTTCGAGTACGACCAGAAGAACACGCTTTACGTGCGCATTGACCGCAAGCGAAAGTTCCTGGGCACTATCTTCCTGCGCGCTCTCGGGCTGCGTTCGGACGAAGAGATTCTCAAGACCTTCTACACCGTTGACCGCCTGCACATTGCCGACGGCAAGCTGCACTGGGCGGTTCAGCAGGATGTGAAGACGCATACGCATCTGGTTGGCGCAAAGCCCGCTCATGCCGTGCTGGTAAACGGCGAAGAGATCGCGCACTCCGGCCGCAAGATTACGCAACATTCCTTGAAGGCGATTCGCGCCGCTGCGATTGATCGCATCGAGGTCGAGTCGGCTGAACTGGACGGCGCGCTGACCGCTGCCGATGTCATCGATCTGAACACCGGCGAAGTAATTATCGAAGCCAATGTCGAGTTGACCGCCGACCGCCTGCACAAGGTGCTGTCGAGCGGCGCGGCCAGCTTCGAGGTCTTCTTCCCCGAGCGCGACGACGTGGGCAACATCATCACCAATACGCTGCGCCGCGACTCGATCCGCAAGCCGGAAGAAGCGCTGATCGAGATCTACCGCAAGCTGCGTCCGGGCGATCCGCCGACGCTGGATACGGCGACCGCGCTCTTTGAGGGCATGTTCTTCGATGCCCGCAAGTACGATTTCTCGCGCGTAGGCCGCTTGAAGTTCAACATCAAGCTCTACGAGAACCAGGACGCGACGGGTCTCGATCATCGCACCCTGACGCCCGAGGATTTTTACTCGACGATCCGCTATCTGCTCAAGCTGCGCCGCAACATCGGCATGGTGGACGATATCGATCACCTTGGCAACCGCCGTGTACGCGCCGTCGGCGAGCTGATGGAGAATCAGTTCCGCATTGGCCTGGTGCGCATGGAGCGCGCCATCAAGGAAAAGATGAGCGTTTATCAGGAGCTTTCGACGGCGATGCCGCACGACCTGATCAACGCCAAGCCGGTCATGGCGGCGATCCGCGAGTTCTTTGGCTCCTCGCAGCTTTCGCAGTTCATGGATCAGACCAACCCGCTCTCGGAGATCACGCACAAGCGGCGTCTCTCGGCTCTTGGGCCGGGCGGTCTATCGCGTGAGCGCGCAGGTTTTGAAGTCCGCGACGTGCACACCACGCACTACGGCCGCATCTGCCCGATTGAAACGCCGGAAGGTCCGAACATCGGCCTGATCAGTTCGCTGAGCTGCTTTGCGCGCATCAACGAGTATGGCTTCATTGAGTCGCCCTACCGCAAGGTGAAGGACGGCCGCATTCTGGACTACGTAGAGATTGCCAACGCCGGCGACAGCGGCTTGCGCGTCGGCGACCACATCGAGAAGGAAGAGTCGGAGCGCATGACCGCTGCCTTGAAGAAGGCGGGCAAGCGTGAGCTGGATCGCATTCCCTTCAGCTTCTATCTCTCCGCGTGGGAGGAAGACAAGCACACCATCGCGCAGGCCAACATCGAGTTTGACGAGAACGGTATCATCACCGAAGATCTGGTGAATGCGCGCCGTCAGGGCAACTTCGTGCTCGTCAACCGCGCGGAAGTCGACTACATCGACGTCTCGCCGAAGCAACTTGTCTCGGTAGCCGCTTCGCTGGTGCCGTTCCTTGAGCATGACGATGCCAACCGCGCACTGATGGGCGCAAACATGCAACGCCAGTCAGTACCGCTGCTGGTTGCCGAGGCTCCGCTTGTGGGAACCGGCATGGAAGGCGTCACCGCGCGCGATTCCGGCGCTGTGATTCTGGCCAAGCGCAACGGCATTGTGGACTCGGTCGATTCCGAGCGCATCATCGTCCGCGTTGAAGGCGAGCATCACCCCACGCAGTTGTCGCGCGAGGTGGGTTCGGACATCTACACGCTGATCAAGTTCAAGCGTTCCAACCAGAACACCTGCATCAACCAGAAGCCGGTTGTCCGCGAAGGCGACCGCGTGGTCAAGGGGCAGGTCATCGCCGACGGACCTTGCACGGAGCAAGGCGAACTCGCTCTCGGCCGCAACGTGCTCGTCGCCTTCATGCCCTGGCGCGGCTACAACTTCGAGGACGCGATTCTCATCAGCGAAAAACTTGTC
This sequence comes from uncultured Acidobacteriaceae bacterium, assembly GCA_963713645.1. Taxonomy (GTDB): domain Bacteria; phylum Acidobacteriota; class Terriglobia; order Terriglobales; family Acidobacteriaceae; genus Telmatobacter. The sequence goes on from CAVQMQ010000034.1 coordinate 230,567, forward strand.
CGCGAGGATTACTACACCAGCGTGCACATTGAAGAATTCGAGATCGAGGCCCGCGACACCAAGCTCGGTCCCGAGGAGATCACGCGCGATATTCCCAACGTCAGCGAACATGCGCTGCGCGATCTTGACGAGAGCGGCGTAATCCGTATCGGCGCGCAGATCAAGCACGGCGACATTCTGGTTGGCAAGGTCACTCCGAAGGGCGAGACCCAGCTGACGCCGGAAGAAAAACTGCTGCGCGCGATCTTCGGCGAAAAGGCCGGCGATGTGCGTGATGCTTCGCTCACCTGCCCTCCGGGCATTGAGGGCACGGTGGTGAACGTCCGTATCTTCAGCCGCAAGGGCCAGGAGAAGGATGAGCGCGCCAAGCTGATTGAGGCCGAGTACATCGCCAAGCTCGAAAAGAACCTGGGCGATGAAATCCGCATCTTGACTGACGAACGTCTCAAGCGTCTCGACGGCATTCTCGGCGGCAAGGAAGTGCTGGCCGACCTGCACGACGAGCGGACTAACAAGCGCCTGCTGACCAAGGCCGCAATCCTCGATCGCGAGATGATCGAGCGCATCTCGACGAAGAACCTCAAGCGCATCCGCTACAACGACAAGGATCCCCGCGTCAACGAGCAGATCGATGAGATCGAAGAGATGACCTCCAGGCAGATCGAAGTGCTGCGCAAGATCACCAATGAGAAGATCGCCAAGCTGCAAAAGGGCGACGAGCTTCCTCCGGGCGTGATCAAGCTGGTCAAGGTCTATGTCGCGATGAAGCGCAAGCTTTCGGTGGGTGACAAGATGGCCGGCCGTCACGGTAACAAGGGCGTTATCGCACGCATATTGCCGGAAGAGGACATGCCCTATCTGCCCGACGGCACCCCAGTGGAGATTGTTCTCAATCCGCTCGGCGTTCCTTCGCGTATGAACGTGGGTCAGATTCTTGAAACCCACCTCGGCTGGGCCGCGCACGCGCTGGGCCAGAAGATTGCCGATCTGATCAAGGCCAACACCGATGCGGCGTATGTGCGCGAACTGATGAAGAAAGAGTTTGCCGGTACAGCAACCTTGCGGCAACTGCTGGAACTCGACGACGAGATGCTGTTGCGCGTCGGAGCCGGCATGCAGCGCGGCATCTGGTTCGGCACGGCGGTCTTTGACGGCGCGCAGGAGGGCGAGATCAAGGCGTTGCTGGCTTCGGCTGGCCTGCCTTCTTCAGGCAAGACCGCGCTCTTTGACGGCATGACTGGCGAAGTCTTCGAGCAGCCGGTGACCGTGGGCTACATCTACATGCTCAAGCTCTCGCACCTGGTGGACGACAAGATTCACGCCCGCTCCATCGGACCGTACTCGCTCATCACCCAGCAGCCGCTGGGCGGCAAGGCGCAGTTCGGCGGACAGCGTTTCGGCGAAATGGAAGTCTGGGCGCTCGAAGCATACGGCGCGGCTTATATCTTGCAGGAGCTGTTGACCGCGAAGTCGGATGACGTCTACGGACGAACGAAGATTTACGAAGCAATCGTGAAGGGTGAGGCGGCCATCGAGCCGGGCGTTCCCGAGTCCTTCAACGTGTTGATTCGCGAATTGCAGTCGCTATGCCTCGACGTGGAGCTGATCAAGCGCGCGGACCTCATCAAGAAGGCTCCCGCGCCAGAGTTCGCCGCGGTCGCCGACTAACTGCGAGTTGTCAGTCCTCAGTTGTCAGCAGTCAGTTTTCAGATATCCGCATGATCGAAAAATCGACAGGCAGCACAGTCGAACTGAAAACTGGCAACTGAAAACTGACCACTGTTTTTCAGGGTTCTTCTTGAAAGCGGCAAACACCGCTACCCGGGAAGGAAGAACCCAACACAAATCCCGGGAAATACCGCGGCAGGCGCCAACAAAGCCTGTCAGGGAGGGTCGCCTTGTTCCGTTCGAACCCGTTTGAGCTTTCCAGCCCCATCACCGACTTCGACGCCATCCGCATCATGCTGGCGTCGCCGGAAAAAATCCGCAGCTGGTCGCACGGCGAAGTCACCAAGCCGGAGACCATCAACTACCGCACCTTCAAGCCGGAGCGCGATGGCCTCTTCTGCGCCCGCATCTTTGGACCGGTCACCGACTGGGAGTGCCTCTGCGGCAAATACAAGCGCATGAAGCACCGCGGCGTCATTTGCGATAAGTGCGGCGTCGAAGTTACTGTCAGCAAAGTGCGCCGTGAACGCATGGGCCACATTGAGCTGGCGTCGCCGTGCTCTCATGTCTGGTTCTTCAAGGGCCTGCCCTCGCGCATTGGCCATTTGCTCGATATCTCCTTGCGCGATCTCGAAGGCATTCTCTACTTCGAGTCCTATGTGGTCGTTGATCCCGGCGACGCGCCGGTGAAGGAACGCGAGATTATCAAGGACGAAGCCAAGTTCCGTGAACTCGACGCACAATTCCGCCCCACCGGCTTCAAGGCGATGATGGGCGCCGAAGCCATCAAGGAACTGCTCAAGCGCGTGCAGATTGACGAGCTGGGCGTTGAGATGCGCGAGCGCATGAAGACCGAGACCTCCGCGCAGAAGAAGCTGAAATATGCCAAGCGCCTCAAGGTTGTCGAGGCCTTCCGCAAGAGCGACAACAAGCCGCACTGGATGATTCTCGATGTGCTGCCGGTCATCCCTCCCGAGCTGCGCCCTCTGGTGCCGCTCGATGGTGGACGCTTCGCCACATCTGATTTGAACGATCTCTATCGCCGCGTCATCAACCGCAACAACCGGTTGAAGAAGCTGATGGACCTGCACGCTCCTGAAGTGATCGTGCGCAACGAAAAGCGCATGTTGCAGGAGGCTGTTGACGCTCTGTTCGACAACGGCCGCCGTGGCCGCGTGCTGCGCGGAGCCAACAACCGTCCGCTCAAGTCGTTGTCTGATACTTTGAAGGGCAAACAGGGCCGCTTCCGTCAGAACCTGCTCGGCAAGCGCGTCGATTACTCGGGCCGTTCGGTGATCGTTGTCGGTCCCGACCTCAAGCTGCATCAGTGCGGCTTGCCGAAGAAGATGGCGCTCGAACTCTTCAAGCCCTTCATCTATCACCGCCTGGAGCAGACCGGCCATTGCACCACGATCAAGCAAGCCAAGGAGATGGTCGAAATGCAGGAGCCGGTGGTCTGGGACATCCTTGAAGAAGTCATCAAGGATCACCCGGTGCTGCTCAACCGCGCCCCAACCCTGCACCGTTTGGGCATTCAGGCCTTTGAGCCAGTGCTCGTCGAGGGCAAGGCCATCAAGATTCACCCGCTGGTTTGCACCGCCTTCAACGCCGACTTCGATGGCGATCAGATGGCTGTGCACATCCCACTATCGCCCGAGGCGCAGATCGAAGCCAGCGTGCTGATGCTGGCGTCACATAATATTTTGTCTCCGGCCTCCGGCCTGCCTATCACCGTGCCCACGCAGGACATGGTTCTCGGTCTCTACTACCTGACCAAGGCCAAGGTGGGCGGCAAGGGTGAGGGCCGCGTCTTCGCCAACACCGAAGAGATTCTGATGGCCCTCGAAGCCAAGGAAGTCGAAACCCTCTCGCCGATTCGCCTGCGTTATACCGGCCAGGTGTTGGATATGACCACGGCCTACGACGATCAGGATCTGACCCACACCGAGGCGGTTGATTTCAACAAGGAGTACATCTCTACCACGGTTGGCCGCGTTATCCTCAACGATGCGTTGCCGCCGGGGATGCCTTTCGTCAATGGCCTTCTGAAGAAGAAGGGCATCGGCCAGCTGGTCAACTATTGCAACCAGAACCTCGGCCTTGAAGTTACCGTTGCGATGTTGGACCGTATCAAGTCGCTTGGCTTCAACTACGCCACGCGCTCCGGCCTTTCCGTCGGCCTGGACGACATGGTGATTCCGGCCAGCAAATACACGGTTGTGGACGAGGCCGACAAGAAGGTCATCGAAGTCCAGCAGCAGTATATGGACGGCGCGATCACCAACGGCGAGCGTTCCAATAAGGTCATCCAGATGTGGTCGGCTGTTACCGACCGCGTCGCCGATGAGATGTTCGGCAACATGAAGCGCGCCGACGAAGAAGGAGCCATGAACCCGATCTACATCATGGCCGATTCCGGTGCTCGCGGATCGAAGCAGCAGATTCGTCAGCTCTCGGGTATGCGCGGATTGATGGCCAAGCCCTCGGGCGAAGTTATCGAAACGCCCATCACCGCAAACTTCCGTGAAGGCCTCACCGTGTTGGAATACTTCATTTCAACGCACGGCGCGCGTAAGGGCCTCGCCGACACGGCGCTCAAGACCGCCGACTCCGGCTACCTGACCCGCCGTCTCGTTGACGTGGCTCAGGATGTGATCGTGACCGAGTACGATTGCGGCACCGTCGAAGGCATCTATGTCGGATCGATTGTTGAATCCGGCGAGATCATCGAGCCGTTGCGCGACCGCATCATTGGCCGCGTTTCGCTCGAACGTATCAAGGATTACGACGGCAATGTGGTTATCGACCTGAACCAGCAGATTGACGAGGATATTGCCTCGGCGATTCAAGGTGCGGGTGTCGAGAAGGTCAAGATCCGCTCCGTGCTCACCTGCGAGTCGCGCCGCGGCGTCTGCGCGCTCTGCTACGGGCGCAACCTCGGCTCGGGCCGCATGGTGGAACTGGGCGAGACCTGCGGTGTTATCGCCGCGCAGTCTATCGGCGAGCCGGGAACGCAGTTGACGATGCGTACCTTCCACGTCGGCGGAACCGCCAGCCGCGTGCAGGACAAGTCGCGCCTCGATGCCAAGAACAACGGCTATGCGCGCTTCATCAACCTGAACACCGTTGAAAGCAAGGACGGTTCGCAAGTCGCGATGAACCGCTCCGGTTCGCTGGCCATCATCGACGACAAGGGCCGCGAGAAGGAGCGCTACCAGGTGGTTTACGGCGCGCGCCTCAAGATCAAGGACGGCGATCACGTCAAGCTGGGCCAACAACTGGCGGAGTGGGATCCTTACACCTACGCGATTCTCACTGAAATCGGCGGACCGGTGCAGTTCAAGGACTTGCAGGAAGGCATCACGCTCAACGAAGAAGTCGATGAAGTTACCGGCCTCTCGCGTTGGGTGGTTGCCGACTCGCCCGATGAAAAGCGCCAGCCTGCCTTCCTGATCAAGGGAGCCAAGGGCAACAAGCGCTATCTGCTGCCCCGCGGCGCTCATCTGATGGTGCAGGAAGGTGACGAAGTTGGTCCAGGCGATGTGCTCGCAAAAATCCCGAAGGAGTCCACTCGCACCAAGGACATCACCGGCGGTCTGCCCCGCGTTGTGGAACTCTTCGAGGCCCGCAAGCCGCACGAGACTGCGATCATTTCGGAGATCGACGGCGTTGTTCGCTTCGGCGAAGTCAGCAAGGGCCAGCGCAAGATCTATGTCACTGCGGATAACGGCGACGAGAAGGAATACGCGGTGCCACGCGGTATTCACGTCAACGTGCAGGAAGGCGAGAAGCTGCGCGCCGGCGACCCGCTGATGGACGGTCCTTTGAACCCGCACGACATTCTGGCCGTGCTGGGCGAAAAGGAACTGCAATCCTACCTGGTGAACGAAATTCAGGAAGTCTACCGCTTGCAAGGCGTGGCCATTTCGGACAAGCACATTGAAGTCATCGTTCGTCAAATGCTGCGCTGGGTCAGGATCGACGAAGTGGGCGATACCAATTTCTTATTGGAGCAGCAGGTGGACCGCTTCCGCTTCCGCGAAGAGAACGACCGCGTACTCAACAATGGAGGCCGTCCGGCAATCGGGCGTCCACTCTTGCTGGGCATCACCAAGGCCTCGCTCTCAACCGACAGCTTCATCTCCGCAGCCAGCTTCCAGGAGACGACGCGCGTGTTGACCGAAGCCAGCATCAATGGAGCAATCGACAACCTGCGCGGACTCAAGGAGAACGTGATCGTCGGACGCCTTATCCCCGCCGGCACGGGCCTCGAGTACTACCGCAACGTCCAGCTCTCACCGGAGCTGGAGGAAGCAGCGGCCCGCGTCCAGCAGGAGGTTCAGTCCGAGTTCGAGGCTCAGGAGCGCGAACTGGAACTGATGCGCCAGGAAGGCGAAGCCGAAGAAATGGCCGCCGAATAACACCTGCGGTGTGGCTGGCTGCCTTCGGCGTGACTTACGCGGACTGGCCGTCCAGGCGTTGTTTTCCTTGCTAGATCAACTAAAGAGGCCCGGCGCAAGCCGGGCCTCTTTAGCATGCGTACTGTTACCGATCCCGGAAATCGTCTCTAGTGAGAACTGAATGAGCCGGATACCATCGCGTACGCGGCAGTTTTGTGCCGTTCATTTTTGATGGCATACATGGCGGTATCGGCTGCGCTCAAGAGCGTGCTCTTGGTCGTACCGTCCTCCGGGTAGAGAGCGAATCCAATGCTTGCGCTCCCATGCAAAACATAGCTTTCCACAACAAACGGATCATCAAAGCTGCGTTCGATGCGGCGGACGATCTCCTCAATATCGGCGCGGCTGCGCACCCTTCCCAACAGGGCCGCAAACTCATCACCGCCGAGCCGCGCCAGAATATCGCGGCCGCGCAATTGGCGCTTCATCCGTGCTGCCACCTCTTGAAGATAGAGATCGCCGATGTGGTGTCCATAGCGGTCGTTGACCTCTTTGAATTTGTCCAGGTCAATGTAGATCAGCCCGAAGATGCCGGCCACGCGGTTCGCTTCGTCGATGCGCGTATCCAACTGCTTGTCCAGCGAGAAGCGGTTATGAATATCCGTGAGCAAATCAAACTCCGAGCGGCGTACCAGGTCGGTATAGAGACGGCGTGTGTCAATGGCCAGCGTGGCCATCCGCGCGCCCATCGAGAGAGCCTCTATCTCGACAGATTCGGAGAGTTTGTGTGGGCTTGCTCCAGCATAGAGCATGCCCAACGCTGAGCCTGAGCGCGATGGAATCTCAACGGAGAGCGGTCGCATGTTGCCGGACTCCTGTGGCGCGCTGCCCAGCATGGCTCCGTCGGTAATCTGGCACCAGCAGGGAGCGCCACCTAGTGTGGATGAGACCAGGCCGCAGATCTGTTCGAGAATCCCAGCCAGTGGTTCCGAGCCGTTGATATCTTCCAGAATGCGGCTGCGGCGGCGTTCAAGAGCTGCCTCTTCTTCGACCCGTGTTGCCAGCGCAGCGGTTTGCAGACGTACCCGGCGCTCCAGCGTCCAGCTTCTGGCTGTTGCGATCAGGACAAAAAGAAAGAGCAGCCCGGCCAGCAGGGTAAGATTGCGGGTGTTGAGCAGCGGCGCCGGTGCAACCACCGCAATATCGTCAAAGGAACGCAAAAGGATGCTGAAGGGAATCTGACCTTTGTAGGGGTTTGCATCTTCAAGGACACAGATGCCGGTGACTCGAATCTTCGCTCCGATGGGCACCTGCCTCATCGGGCTGACGCCGTTGATGTGACGATAATATGCTGTAAAAATCTGGCCATCCGCGAGCAGGACGTATTCATCTTCAGAGGGCAGACGAACCTGCGCGATGATCTCGCCGTCAATGGAGACCAGGTCGAAGATGTGCCGGCTGCCGGCCAGTTCTGCCCAGGTTGCCAACACCGGGCGTGCAGACCCAGCAGAATGTAAGTCCTGAATTGTCGATTCATTCAGAGTCAGGAAGCCATTATTGGTGTCCGGAAATCCGGTCACCTCCACCAGATTTCCGTCCGGGATATAACCTAAGTTAGTCAGGGTAGATATTCTCAGGCTTCTTGAACCCTCTTGCAGCACCGCCATTGTGTGGGGCTCGTAGTAGGTGAGCGTCCCTTGCACCCTGACCCGTCTGGTGAGATCGTTTACGCGATAGCTGGCCAGGATCTTGTCCATGGGAGTCAATGGAATCGCGGAGAGACTCGTGCTGGCGCGATGCAATACCTTCACATCCGCCAGTGAGGAAACATGCATCAGCACTCCGGCCATCTGCGACTTTCCATCCATAACGCCAGACACCGCGCCGGTTATCTCCACTTCGGCGTCCAGCAGCCCGGCCGGAGCATTCACGTCCTTGCTGTCTAGTTCAACTTCGATGGGGCCATCGACTGTAAGCACGTGCATGCGGATGCTGCTCGGCTGATTAGAGTAATTGAGATTTATGTCGGCGGATCGAACGATGCCATGCACGCTAACCAGCACACAGTCGTATTTGGCCTGAACCAGTTCCGGATAGAACGCTGGAATCGGTTTCGGCAGCGAAACATGGCCCACCACAGTGATGGAATTTGCAACCACGATCGGGCGGAAATCGCCCTTTGTAACCCCTGTGACCTGAATCCGGTCGCCAGCGACTACTTTGGCATCGGTGGGGTAGTACACATAAATGGCCGAGTCGCCATCCTGCACAAACAGCGTAAGTTCATAGCTGCGGTAGTAGGTGACCGTAGCCTCAAAGGCCACCGGCAGCGCATGGTTGGCCTGCTCGTTGGTCAGCGCATGAATCTGGCGCAGAGTCATCAGCGGCGCAGGTTCCACGGCCCATGCCGCTGACGCTAATCCGAGAATGATTGCAACAAAAAGCAACGGTTTCTTCATGCAAAATCCGTTCCAATCGGTCCTGCACCAAGCATGACGACGAGTATTAAATCGGCAGTTCAGGCGATCACATCATCCCAAATCTTGGTGCGGACACGGATTTCCGCAAGCGGAAAGAGGATTCGGGCAACCTCATGGTCCTGTGCCGGCTGAGCGGGCAGCGGCAATGGCCCCGAGTCTTGTTCAAGGCTTGCAATCGCCTCCAATTGCGATACCGCTACGATCTCAGTGCTATCAGATCCGCCATCTTGCGCCGTTCATTCTTGACTCTGTACATGGCTGCGTCGGCGGCGCTGAGCAGGCCGTCAATCGTGTTGGCATCGGTGGGGAAAATGGCGAAGCCGATGCTGGCTGTGCCGCGGATCAAAATCCCCTTGATCTCGAATGGCGCATCGAAGCAGTGCTTCAGCCGCGTAACGATACTGTCCAGGTCGGAGGATCCGTTCTGGACAGTCACCAGGGCGGCAAATTCGTCCCCGCCCAGCCGGGCCAGCATGTCGCCGCCCAGCAACTGCTTGTTCATCCGTGTTGCAACTTCCTTCAGATACAAGTCCCCAACGTGATGGCCGTAGGTATCGTTGATCGGCTTGAACTTGTCGAGGTCAATGTAGATCAATCCCAGCGTTCTGCCCGTTCGTCCAGCGGCTTCGATCTGGGCGCTCATGAATTTCTCCAGAGCGAAGCGGTTGGGAATATCGGTCAGCAGGTCGAACTCCGAGCGGCGGGTGAGTTCGGTATGGAGCTGCCGGCTCTCCATGGCCAGCGTTACCAGCCGGCCCCCCACGGAGAGGGTTTCCAATTCCTTGTCCTCTTGCGGGGCGAGAGGATCGAATGCTGCATGGATCACGCCCAGCGGAGGGCCGGAGCGTGCCGCAATTGCTTTGCAAACCACGCGCAGCCCTTTCTCCGGCGGGCGGAATCCTAAAATGGCTCCATCGGCGGTCTCGCACCAGCACGGAACGCCCTTCAGCCCGAAGGAGACCATGCCCGCGATCTCCTCAATGATTTCCGCGAGCGGCCGGTTGCCGTTGATGTCTTCGAGGATGCTGCTGCGCCGCCTCTCCAACTCGGCCTCGGCCTCGGCATTCGCTTTCATCACCACGGTCTGGCGGCGCATATTGCGCTCAAGAACCCATCCGCGAGCGCCGAAAGCGAACACGGCCACGATCAATACTCCTAAAAGAATCAGCAGGTTGCGCATATTAATCAGGGACGGTCTGACTACAACCGCAATATCGTCGAAGGAACGAAGCAGAAGATCGAAGGGAACTTGGCCGTTGTACGGATCGGCGTTTTTAAGCAGGCAGATGCCAGTGACTCGCACCATGGAGCCGGGAGCAATTTGCTTCATCGGAGGAAGCGGAATATGGCTGGCCGCATTGGGGTGATGGAAGATGGCGGAGTAGAGGTTGCCATCCGAGGCCAGCACATACTCGTCCTGCGAAGCTTCTCGTATCTCCGTCATCACCTTGCCCTGGATAGAGACCAGGCCGAAGATGCTGTGACTCGTTGCCAGATTAAGCCAGTCGGTCTGCAGCGGTTGGATCGCGGCCCCGAGGCCGGTGTCCTGGATTTCGCCGCGCGAGAGCGTGAGGAAGCCGTCTTGCACGTCCGGAAAGCCGGTGGCGTCGGCCAGATCGCCGATGCGCAGCGGGACGTTGGACTGGGTCTTGATGCGCAAGCTGCGTAAGCCGTCCTGCAGCACGGCGAAGGAACTGGGCTGGTAATAGGTGATAACGCCGCGCACCCGCACCCTGGGCGTAGTGTCCAGAATTTTGCGGTCCGAGAGGATATCCTGCATGGGGGTGATCGGCAGCGATTGCGGACTGGAGCCGGCGCGCTTGAGAATCTTGATGCTTGCCAGCGAGGGAATGTACAGCTTGATGCCGGTCAACTGGTTCATGCCGTCGAGTTTGCCGGTGGCAACCCCGGTGACCTCGGCATCGGCGTCGAGCAGGAGTTTGCGGGCGCCGGGATCGTCGTTGTCCAGAATGGCGTCGATGTACCCCTCGTCTGTTTGTAATTGCAGATAGGTAGGTCCATTGGCTCCCCAGGCGGGGTCGGCTGCCCGCACCACGGCCCGCACCGAAATCAACTGGCAGTCGTGCTGCGCGCGGATCAGCTCACGATAGTTGGCCGGCTCCGGCTTGGGTAGAGGGCCATGCTCGGCCCGGGTGACACTGTCTGACAGTATCCAGGGGCGAAAGGCGCCGTAGGATTTTCCCCGAATCAAGACGCGGTCGCCGGGGGTCAGGCCGAGGTTATTGGGCGAGCGCACATAGATACCTTCGCCGCCATCCTGCACAAAGAGCATATTTTCAGAGCCGCGATAGTAGGTGACTGCGGCCTGGAAGGCGACCGGCAGACCGCCTTCGGTGCCCAGATTTCCCAGGGTATGAAGGGTGTGAATGGCGGGCAGGGTGATGAGCGGGACGCGCCGGATGAACTTGAAGTTAGCGGGCGAGGGGACATTGAAGATGACGCCCACCTGGCTCATTCCCTCAAAGTGCGCCGAGACCGTTCCAGAGACCTCCACTTCGCTGTCCAGCAGGCCCTTGAGCTGGTTTGGATCGCTCGTGTTGACGACCACATCGAGCGCGCCGCCAGGCATGACCATCCTCATGGAGGTGAACTGCCGCGCGGGGTCCGTATTTGAATCGACGGCGCGCACCACACCCCGAAAGGTGACCAGCAGACAGTCGCGCTCGGTGCGCAGCATTTGCTCATAGGTGGCCGGCATGGGTTTGGGCATGCTGTCGTGGCGGATGAGGCTGATATCCTTGCCCAGGACAAAGGTGCGGAAGCTGGCCTGTGTGGTTCCCTTGATCAAAATGCGATCTCCGGGCTGCAACATGTGATCCGTCAGGGTGCGCACATAGATGCCCACCCCATTATCCTGCACGAAAAGCAGCAGGTCATAGCCGCGGGCGTAGGTGACGGTGGCCTCGAAGGCGACGGGCAGATTCTGGTCTGCTTCTGCATGATTGAGGGCATGAATGGTGCGCAGGGTGGTCAGCGGGGCGGGCGCCGCTGCCCAGGAGGCAGCGGCCCATGCAAGAACAATCGCAACCGCTGGAATCAGTCGTTTCATCGTAAATAACCAAGCGAGCCAGCGCCCGCGCTTTGGCCCTGAGAGGCTTATCGGCAGGAATCGCGGAAAATCAAATCATCGCATATCTTTATTGTTTCAAGCTGTCAATGTTTTCAGGCTGACAAAGCCGGATCGGCAACCGCAGCCTCCGCAATCCGCCGCTTGGCTTTTTTTACCGCATACATGGCTGCGTCGGCAGCGCTGAGCAGGCCGTCAATCGTGTTGGCATCGGTGGGGAAAATGGCGAAGCCGATGCTGGCTGTGCCGCGGATCAAAATCCCCTTGATCTCGAATGGCGCATCGAAGCAGTGCTTCAGCCGCGCAACGATACTGTCCAGGTCCGATGCACCATTCCAGAGAGTCACCAGGGCGGCAAATTCGTCCCCGCCCAACCGGGCCAGCATATCCCCGCCCAGCAACTGCTTGTTCATCCGTGTTGCGACCTCCTTGAGGTAGAGATCTCCTGCGTGGTGGCCATAGGTGTCGTTGATGGGCTTGAACTTGTCGAGGTCAATGTAGATCAACCCCAGCGTTCTGCCCGTTCGTCCAGCGGCTTCGATCTGGGCGCTCATGAATTTCTCCAGAGCGAAGCGGTTGGGAATATCGGTCAGCAGGTCGAACTCCGAGCGGCGGGTGAGTTCGGTATGGAGCTGCCGGCTCTCCATGGCCAGCGTTACCATCCGGCCCCCCACGGAGAGGGTTTCCAGTTCCTTGTCATCTTGTAGGGCGAGAGGATCGAATGCTGCATGGATCGAGCCCAGCGGAGGGCCGGAGCGCGCGGCAATTGCTTTGCAAACCACGCGCAGCTTTTCTTTCTCCGGCGGGCGGAATCCTAAAACCTCACTATCTGCGGTCTCGCACCAGCACGGAACGCCTTTCAGCCCGAAGGAGACCATGCCCGCGATCTCCTCAATGATTTCCGCGAGCGGCCGGTTGCCGTTGATGTCTTCGAGGATGCTGCTGCGCCGCCTCTCCAACTCGGCCTCGGCCTCGGCATTCGCTTTCATCACCACGGTCTGGCGGCGCATATTGCGCTCAAGAACCCACCCGCGAGCGCCGAAAGCGAACACGACTATGATCAGTATTCCTACTAGAGTCAGCAGGTTGCGCATATTAATCATGGACGGTTGGGCTACAACCTCAATGTCGTCCGGGGCGCGCATCAGGATTTCGAATGAGACCTGGCCGTTGAATGGATTCGAGTCTTCGGTGACGCAGATTCCAGTTACGCGCACCCGGGAGCCGATGGCGATTTGCTTCATCGGCGGAAGCTGAATCGGCGCAAGCGAGCCGTTGATGAGCGGATGGCGGTAAACTGCGCTGAATGGCTGGCCATCTACGCTCAGGCCGTATTCGTCTTGCGAGGCTCCGCGGGCCGCTGTCATCAACTGTCCCTCGACGGAGACCAGATCAATGACATTCTTGCTTGCGGTCAGTTCCTTCCGCGTCGTCTGGTAAGGCTTGACCGGTGCCCGAATATGGCTATCCTGGATTTCGCCTTGAGAGAGCGCCAAAAAGCCATTGTGGGACTCTGGGAAGCCGGTTGCATCCACTACATCGCCGACCTCGAGGGGATCACGGGTCTGGGTTTCTATCCAAATGCTCTTTGGGCCGTCCTGCAATACCACCGATGAACCGGACTGGAAGTAGGTAATCGTTCCATGCACCCGCACTCTCTGCGATTGGTCCACAACTCGATTGTGGGTGATCACCCTGTCCATCGGCGTAAGCGGGAGCGACCAGGGATTGGTGTTTGCAGAGTGGATGATCCTGATTTCAGAGGGGGTGCTTCCATTGATCTGTATACCGTGCGCCTGCATCTTGCCGTCGAATTGCCCGCCGGCAACGCCGGTCACTTCGACTTCGGCATCAAGGAGCGCTTTTCGCTGCTCCGCCGTAAACCCGTCAACGTAAACCGATATGGAACCGCCGTCGGTAAGCAACTGGATGAGGGAGGCGTGGGTATTCTCATACGGATCTGTCTTATCGGCAGCGCGGACGATGCCGCGCACAGTGACCAGCAAGCAGTCACCCTGAAAGTGGATCAGCTCGTCATAGGTGGCTGCCTTCGGTTTGGGCAGCGGGCCGTGGCCGAGCAGCGTGATGCTGTCGCTAATTACGATGGGGTCAAAGCTGCCTGCGGTCTTGCCCCTCACATAGATGCGGTCCCCAGGGACGAGCCGATCCCTCTGAGGGGAGACGTAGATGCCCGCACCGCCGTCTTGCGCAAAGAGTACATCGCCGGCCTCGCTGAAGAAGGTCACAGTCGCTTCAAAGGCCACAGGGAGACCCTTATTCGCTTCCGCGTTGCTCAGTGCCTTGATGGAGCGCACGCTGGTCAGTGGAGCGGGCGCGGCCGCCCAGACGACTGCGGTCCATCCGGCAAATAGAGAAATCGCCAGCAACAATCTCTTCATCGGCATCCAGTCAAAACAATCCGGCACGGCCTGCTGTAGAAGTTCATCGGCGAAAATCGAGATCGAATCAATCCCACCGGCAAATTTACTCCCTGGAAATCCTGGGGGCGTACTGTTGATCGTGCGGGTTGCCGTTCTGCTCCATTGATCTGCTCTAATAAACTCGTTGGAGCACCATCTCAGGGAAAGGCAACACCAGCACAACCCATTGCCGCAAAAGTTAGATTGGCCAAGATAATAAGCCTCGGCAAAAGCAATAGCAAGGAGCTTGTCGCATGTCGAATCAGGAAGAGAACACCTCTGTGCGGGCGGCCTTTCCCCACGGCGGAACCCAGACCTCGCCTACCCGCCACATCCGCGTTCTCGGCGTTCCTCTGGACATGGGCGCCAGCCGCCGCGGCGTCGATATGGGACCCTCGGCCATGCGCGTCGCCGGCCTCGAAGCGCGGCTTGAGGCGCTCGGCCACCAGGTCACCGATGGCGGCAACATCCGCGTCGAAATTGCCGAAACCCAGGCCTCCGGCAGCAAAAGCGCTCGCTATCTCAAGGAGATTGCCGAAACCTGCACCCGCACCGCCGAAGCCGTTCTGAAAACGCTGGAGGAAGGATGACTCCGCTGGTGCTGGGCGGAGACCACTCCCTGGCTGCCGGCTCCGTCTCCGGCGTGGCCGAGTTTTATCGCCGCCAGAACCAGAAGATCGGCGTCATCTGGATCGACGCCCACTCCGACATCAACACGCCGGAAACCTCGCCCTCCGGCAACGTGCATGGCATGCCGCTGGCCGCCCTGCTTGGCCTCGGGCCCGAGCCGCTCGGCAACATCTTCGGCTACTCGCCCAAAATTGCTCCGGAAAACACTGTGCTCATCGGCGTCCGCGACATCGACGCCGCCGAGCGCGAAAACATCCGCCGCGCCGGCGTCGCCGAGGTCTACACCATGCGCGACATCGACGAGCGCGGCATGAGAACAGTGATGGAAGAGGCCCTGCGCGCCGCCGGCCGCGGGACCGCCGGCTATCATGTCTCGCTCGACATGGACTGGATCGATCCCGAGGACGCGCCCGGCGTCGGCACGCCCGTGCGCGGCGGCGCAACCTACCGCGAAGCCCACCTGGCCATGGAGATTCTCGCCGACCACGGCCGCCTGCTGAGCTTCGAGATCGTCGAGGTCAACCCGGTCATCGACGAGCACAACCGCACCGCCGACCTGGCCGTTGAACTGGCCTGCTCGGCCTTCGGGAAAAAGATCCTGTGAGCTAGCCTTGAACGGTTAGGGCCTTCCGTCGAAATCTTTGCCGGAGCGCCGCGCTGAGATACAAGGCGGCCGCAATGAGCAGCAGCATTTTCATCCCGAAAATAAAGGAAAGATTCTGCGTCAGGCCTCCTGCAACTGCGCCCAGCATATTTGCTCCGAATGCGCTACTCTTCCCCCCAAAGTTACGGAAGCTCTCAGTGAATATGACGCCGGCAAAGAAGAACGGCGCGCAATAAGCGACGCAGATCAGGACGCCGACAGACCTTCCCGAACCCGCGATCTGGTTCCACGGAATGGCATAAATTGCCACAAGAGCGGCACATAAACAGATAAAGTAAATGCGTAAACTCTTCGGACGCCGCCACTCCACATAGATATTCGATAGCAGCAGAACAGAGAGAATTCCTGTTAATGCGATGCAGTTGACCAGCCAGGTGGTGCCGAAATACAAGGCCAGCCGGCTGACGAGCTGCGTCTCCATCAGAAGGAATCCCGCGCCCAAAAGAAAGAAGAGCAATGCGCCGCTTTCCTTCGGCTTGAAGGTTGGGCCAACCAGATAAAACGCTATCGCAAAGATAACCGCGGAGACCGCGAAATAAGCGCGCGGAATCGAATGAGTCGCATGGTAGACGTATGGCCAGTCATCGGTGGTCGGCGGCGGCGCGTTCTCCAGTGTAAGCGGAAAATCGGGCGGCCGAGCGCTCAGGAACGTCGCTGCGGGCTGCTCATTGCTCTTGGCCCATAGCGATGAGGAGTCAGACTCGATAAACACTGTCGCGTCAAGCATGGGTCCCAGGCGTGGGCAGTAAAACGTAACCGGGGGATGCGAGAAGATGCCGTTGAGCATCGTATAAAACCGCTGCCCCATCCATGTCCAGGGTTTGCGGACTTCAAATTTGAGAATCAGGATTCCGTCTTTGTCTAATAGCTTTCTCGCATCGCGGAAAGACTCTTCGGTGTAGACGTAGTTATCCACGCGCACATTGCTGTATCCGGAAAACTCGGTATGTGAATCCAGCAGTCCGAAGAGAATCACATCATATTTATTGTGGCTAGTGCGCAAAAAATTTCTGGCGTCGTCGTTAATGAGGTGAACCTTTGGCGACTGATAGGGCTGCTCAGGATGGAGCCGCGTTCCCAGCGTGCTGATTAATGGGTCGATCTCGACTGCATCCACATGGCCTGCTCCGTGGCGCAGAGCTGCTGCAATGTCATTGCCTGCTCCCGATCCCACGACCAACACGCGCGATGTACTCGACGCAAATTGAAACGGGCTGTCATAGGAACTCGCTTGGCTGTCCTTTGCCAATTGGGGATTGGCGGCCAAAAAACTCGGGCTAAGATTGGAAATCGTCATATAGCCCTCGTTGTTGACGTCAATCCGGTATTGGCGGTTGCCCAAATCAGCTACTGTGAGCTTCTGATAGGGAGACCAATACACCGAGCTGCTATCGCCGGCATGTAAGGCGAGCAAAGTAATTGCCAACAGTCCGCACCCTGCCAGCAAGCTCCGCCATTTGATCGGTTGCGCCAGAAGAACAAGAACGAAAGCGGCAACGAACCAGTAAGAAGGCGGCGTCCACAGGAAGGAAAGAAGAGCAAGAAGCCAGATCCCAATCAGGCTTCCAAGCAGGTTGAACGAGTAGGCTGAAACGGTATTCGATGCCTCTTCAAGGTAGTACCCTACCCATCTGCCCAGCGGGATCATGGTATAGGAAAGCAGCATGAGAAACGCAGCAACCACCAGCAATGAAGAGAAAAGGGCAAGGTAATAATCCGATGTCGAGAACTTGATCGCGCTTCCCCACAGCGCCGCATCCGGCGTATAGGAAAGCACCGATGAGAGGAATCGCAGGTAAGCGTGCCATAACTGGAACGGCAAGCTGACAATGGTTACCAATATCGTAGTGGCTGCGAGAGAAGGCAATAGGCTGCCACGTCTCTTGGCGCTGAAACAGCCCACTCCGAATCCAAGGAAACACACGATCAGTGTCAGGTTTTGAAAGAAGGCGAAGATCTTAACTTCCGTGCCTAGCCAGCGAATCAAAGTAATTTCCAGGTAAAGACCGGCCGCGCTGACCAGAAGCAAGCGCCACTTGGAAGGGATTTGAGGAGTCTCTGTCTGGTTATCTGACGTAGCGAGGGGCGATAGCTTCACGATGACGTCTCCAATGCTGACCTGGGGCCGCATGTGCCGCTTGGCAGCAATTCATATCCGCCTTGAATGATTAGAAGCTAATGAATACCATGCATCCTGCGAGCATGTCAAAGAAATGGTGGTACAGAAAGGCTTCTGTGTGCAGCAATCCGCAAATGCAAATGCTCTTCGCAATCTGATCGAAAATGGAGTTCTGATGCGTTCGATCGAGTGTATGAAGAAGCAGGCTCCGATCGATTCGATCAGTGATTCCGATCCGATTCATTGCAGCAATCTACAATAGATACGAAATGTCAAAAAAACTGCGCGTAGGCATTCTGTTCGGCGGGCGCAGCGGCGAGCATGAGGTTTCGTTGCTCTCGGCTGCATCAATTTTGAAGGCGATTGATCGGAAGAAATTCGAGGTCGTCCCCATCGGCATCAACAAAGCCGGGTATTGGCTCACCGGCGGTACGGCCCAGGGGCTGCTCGAAGGCACAACGCCGGAACCGGCAGATGCGGCTACAGCTTCACAAGGGCTGGCTACAACTGGCCACGCCGCGCTCGACCGGCTGAATGTTCAAGGCCAACGTCTGGACGGCCAGTCCTCTGCCCTGGATGTAGTTTTTCCTGTGCTTCACGGCACCTTCGGCGAGGACGGCACCATTCAAGGTTTGTTCGAACTGGCCGGTATCGCTTACGTCGGCTCCGGTGTTCTCGGCTCCGCTGCCGGCATGGACAAAGATCTGATGAAGCGCCTCTTCGCCCAGGCCCGCTTGCCCATCGTCAAGCACGTTGCGCTGCTCCGCGCAGACTGGGAGCAGTCGCCCCGCAAGTCCATCGCCCAGATCGAAGCCGCGCTCAAATATCCGGTCTTCATAAAGCCGGCCAATCTGGGCTCTTCTGTGGGAATCAGCAAGGTCCATGACCGCGCCGAGCTGGGTCCAGCCCTCACGCTGGCCGCCCGCTATGACCGTAAGCTGGTCATCGAGCAGGGCGTCGGCGGCAAAAAATCCAAGGCCCGTGAACTCGAAGTCGCCGTGCTGGGCAACGACGATCCCAAGGCCAGCGTGGTCGGCGAGATCATTCCCGGCAAGGAATTCTACGACTACGAGGCCAAGTATTTATCCGACAGCTCCATTCCGGTGATTCCCGCCAAGCTGACCAGCAAGGAAACTAAAACTATTCAGCAGATGGCCATTGCCGCCTTCCGCGCCTGCGATCTATCCGGCCTTGCCCGCGTAGACTTCCTGATGGAGCCGGACGGTAAGCGCCGCATCTTCCTGAACGAAGTGAACACCATGCCCGGATTCACCCAGATCAGCATGTACCCCAAGCTCTGGCAGGCCACCGGTCTGAGCTACAAAGACCTCATCACACGGTTGATCGAGCTGGCCATCGAGCGCCACGCTGAGAAGAGCCGGACAACCTACAGCAGAGAAGAGTAGAAGCAAAATGCTAAGGGAACAGTGAACAGTTTTCCGGATTGGTATAAAGGCAATCTGGCGCGCCGGGAACTTTGCACCCCACCACGGTGTCTAACAAAAGGAGTGTACCGACTGTTCACTGAGAACTGTCCACTGTCCACTGTTTTCCCGTATCCTGAATGTAAGGAATATCTATGACCTTGCTTGATGCTCCCATCTTTAACGAAGCGCGCAGCCGGCAGCGCAAAAAATTGATCTATTCCGCGGCCGTAGTTGTTTTCCTGCTCTTTCTCGGCTGGTGGTTTGCAACCGGGATGCCAATCGACGGCCCCTGGAACTGGAATAACTACCTGCGCGGCACGATGGCCACAAACCATTTCTTCGCGGCTGTTGAAAAGAACGACATCCCCAAGGCCTACGGCGTCTGGATGAACGATCCCGACTGGCAGAAGCATCCCGCAACAAACACCTTCTACCCATTTGACCGTTTCCAGCAGGATTGGAGTTCAGGTGGCGATGGCAATGAGTACGGCTCGATTCACAAGCACAAGATCATTGCCAAGCGCATGTCAGGCAACGTACTCATCGTCGCTGTCCGCATCAACGACCGTAAAAGCCACGAGATGTTTCTGGCCTACGACGTAAAGGCCCACACGCTTGGCTTCTCGGCGAATGAACTGTATCTCGGCCCGTAGAGCATTTTTTGTAGATTTATAAGCAACAACTCTTCGGGTGCCCCACCCTCGCGACGTACTTGTTTTTGTCGCTAGGGTGGGATAGCTGG
Organism: uncultured Acidobacteriaceae bacterium; assembly: GCA_963713645.1. Lineage (GTDB taxonomy): Bacteria > Acidobacteriota > Terriglobia > Terriglobales > Acidobacteriaceae > Telmatobacter. Next base: position 250,205 of record CAVQMQ010000034.1, read on the forward strand.
ATGCAGCCTCTATAGTCATTCTGAAAATGCATCGAGAGGTTAGCTGAGCGCAGCCAGTGTCGCATCCAGGCTTGCAGCGTCTTCCACATTCAGCGCCTTCTGCTCGGGGTCAATCTGCTTGAGCAGGCCGCAGAGCACCTTGCCGGGACCAACCTCGACGAAAACCTCCGCACCGGCTCCAATCAGAGCTTGAACGCAATCCACCCAGCGCACTGCTCCTGTCACCTGCCGCGTCAGCGCATCCTGCGCTGCATCGGAAGTCGTCACCAACCCTCCGGTCACGTTCGCGGCCACTGGAATCTTCGGGGCAGTTATCGTCAGAGCGGCGAGTACACGCGCCACTTCCTCCTGCGCCGGCAGCATCAGCGCGCAGTGGAAAGGAGCGCTCACCGGCAGCATCACGGCCCGCCGCGCGCCTTTGGCCTTGGCCAGCGCCGAGGCCTTTTCCACGGCAGCCAAAGCTCCAGAGATCACCGTCTGAATCGGCGAGTTCAGATTCGCCGCTTGCACGGTCAGCCCCGTCTCCCGTGCGGCCTCTTCGCAGGCCTCGGCTACCAGCGCTGCATCCAGCGCCAGCACTGCAGCCATCGCTCCCGCGCCGACGGGAACAGCCAACTGCATTGCCCGCCCGCGCGCCTTCACCGCCCGCACCGCGTCGCCAAACGCAAGCGTTCCGGCTGCCACATGGGCCGACCACTCACCCAGCGAGTGCCCCGCAGCCAAAGACGGCGCAATTCCATGCTCGGCGAGCACCCGCCAAGCGGCCACGCTAGCCGTCAGAATCGCAGGCTGTGTATTCTCGGTGAGCCGCAACTCCTCGTCCGGTCCTTCGAAAATCAGTTTGGAAAGCGGAAAGCCGAGCGCCTCATCGGCTTCGGCAAATGTGGCTGCGGCAACGGGAAAGCGCTCGGCAAGCTCTCGGCCCATGCCAACGGCCTGCGATCCCTGCCCCGGAAAGAGAAAAGCAATTTTCTTCGACATTTCAATCAGATTTTATCGTGGAAGACCCAGCGAGCGGGAAGCCACTCTCCAACTCTTCAAGTCGATGGCAAATGACCTCAGCACAAGGGGTGGAAGAAGCTCCCGCGAGCGAACAGCGAGCGTCTGCCCCACCGCAGGTGGCTCAATTCCAGCGCTTCTTGTCGTTGTGATCGTCGTCAATCGGGTGGCCCTGGCCGTCAAGCCGCACGGTGCGTCCCTGGCGCTTCATATAGACCTCGAATTTGCGCGCGGCGCGGTGGCGCTTCCAGCGGTAAAAGCTGTTCCTCAGCTTGTACCAGCTCTCGCTGAAGAAGATAAAGCCCCTCGAACCTGCGGGTGTGCGGATAAAAAGATACGCTGCCAATCCCGCGCCCAGCTGGCTCAATGCGCCAGCCCACGACTCCCCAAAGAGCATTGCGAGATTAATGATCACGTAAATAATCGCCAAGTAGCGCGCCTTGATCTGGATCGGCAGCGGGAAGAGCATGAACTGCACATCGCCGTACAGGAGGCCGATAGCGACCATCAACCCGAAAAGCGCGCTTCCACATCCCGCCAGTTCGATTGAGGGAACAGAAAACCGGATGAGATGGCCGGCGGCATAGATTGCCGTTGCCGTAACTGCATTTCCGAGTACCGAGACGGCGTACAGTCCGGTGATCCAATCCGATCGGCGGTACATCTCAAGAAAACCGGCCAAAAACCAGATTCCCAACAGCGAAAGCAGCGTTGAGATGATTTCTTCATGGACCAGGCTAAAAGTAAAAGGCTGCCACACGCTTCCGTGCAGGAAGCTGGCTGGAACAAACTTGACAGCCTGAATGAGCTGGTCGCGTTGGCCCGGCAAGGCCAGCCCAATGATCAGCAGGAGAAAATAAGCGCCCAGATTCAATAGCACCAGCCTGCGCGTGGCGCCGCGGAACTCGGGAAACGAAAGCGTAACTTGGCTGGCTGGGGACATAGGGTTCCTTCACAGGGTAAACCGCCCGGCGGGCAGGTGTCGCCGTGTTTTACAGATGGCTACCCTGCCCGCTCAGTCGAAGGTGCGGCGTGGAATTGAAATCAAGTCCGTTCCGTTACGGAACGACCACCAGGCTGCGATGCCCGGCCGCATCCACGGCGCGCACTCCAAAGATGACGTTGTCTTTGGAGACAGGCACAGTGACCGTGATGGGTCCGGTAGCGGCTGGCTGCTGTACGAGTTGAACAAACTGCCAATCCGGCGCGGTGGTCTCGCGCCAGAGCAGTTCATAATGAGCCGCCAATGCCCCCGCAGGCGGTTCCCAGCGTAGGGTGGTACCGTTCTCCAGCTTTTCCGTGACGATGGCAACCTTGCCGGGCGCTCCCGGCGCGCTAGCCAGGGTGGCCAGGGTTGCGGCGTTGAGGCGGGCAACCTTGGCAACGTAGTTGAAATCGACAAACTCGGGCAGATCGCCCAGAACGGGGTTGCCTGAGCCGGCGGTAGGCCGGACAACGTTCTGGTGCTGGTGGTTGAAGTCCTCGCGCCACTCGGTAAACCGGACAGCGGCAAAGCCCTCCCTGTTGAAAGAACTGTGATCGCCGCCGCGCAGGTAGCGGTCGGGGCGCGACACCAGGAACGGCGCAAAATGATCGCCGGAAGCGCCACCCGGGAAGTAGCTGCGGGCTACATCGGCGATGGCTCGGGCAAGCTGGCGGCTGGGCGAGTCATTCTCTCCGCCCAGGGCGCGGATGCGGCGCTCTTGCTCAGGCGTGGCCGAGGCCGGAATCCCTTCGGAGAAGACGCGCACACGGTCCTTGAGCTGGAGGGTTTCCCCCGGAGTGGTGTTGCCGCCAACAATATCGTTATTCAGCACGGCCTCCAGTTGCCAGCCCTCGCTGCGGGTCAGTTTGGCCAAATGAGCCGAGCCGTACAGACCCTGCTCTTCGCCGGCGACGGCCACAAAAACCAGCGTTGCCGGAAAGCGCATTTGGGTCAGCGCCCGCGCGCACTCAAGGGAAACGGCCACACCGGAGGCATCGTCGTTGGCGCCGGGCGCCAGGCTGCGCGCGTCCTGATTATCGGAGTTGCGCGAGTCGTAATGGCCGGTCACCAGGAACATGCGCTTGGCCTGCACCGGATCGCTTCCGCGCAGAATGGCGTAGATGTTGGTAATGGTGGTAGGTTGCGCGACGCGCTCTGACACCGGCTGGGTGAAAGTGTCGCGATGGACCTCCAGGCACCCCCCGCAGCCGTGGGAGATTTGCTCGAACTCGGCCGTAACCCAGTCTGCCGCGGCATTGATTCCCGTTTCGGGAGGCAGGGCCGTCTCCATGCTGGAAAGCGTACTGCGGTTACCAAACGATACGAGCTTGTTGATTGTCGCTTCAATGCGTTGCGGTTGAATATTCTGGAGTGCATGGGCTATGGCCGGGTCGGGAGCAGCAGCCGTAACCGGGACTGTGGAGAGCGAGAAATCCGGCTGCGCCAGGCAGCGAGCCGCTGCCAAAGCCATAATGCAGATTAGGGTCGTCTGGCGGAAATTCATAGCGTATCCTCCATTGTTGGGAGTGCGTCTATCAACTGTGATGCGCGCCGCTTGACCGCGGGAGGGTTCCTGCCCAAGAATAGCGGAGTCGCATCGCAATAAACTGTCATCTTACAACACGAAATGCCTGGAAAGAGAGGAGGCTGCCATGCCTAGCTGCCCTGAATGCGAGAATAACCTTGACATCGAATTGGATGAAGTCGAAGAAGGCGACGTGGTCGCCTGTGAAGAATGCGGCACCGAGTACGAAGTTGTCGGCATCGAACCCCTGGAGTTGACCCGGGTCGATGACGATCTCGACGACGACGACGATCTATACGAAGAGGACGAGGAGGAATAGTGAGGGTTTTCCGTACGCAACTGCTGGCCGGTGCAGTCTTTACCGCGCTGGCCGCAGGCTTGGTTCCCATTGTTTCTCACAACGGCCTGGCCGGTCCCCAAACCGCATACGCCCAGAATCTGGGCATGCGCGTGGTTACCGGCAGGGTGCTGGATGCTGGCGATAGCGCGTTGGTTGGCGCAACCGTCTTTCTCAAAGACCTGAAAAGCAAAAATATCCGCAGTTACTCATCGGACAAAGACGGTCACTTTCGTTTCACCAACGTCTACATGGCCGAGGACCACGAGCTGTGGGCTGAAAAAGAGGGCAAGAAAAGCGCCGTCAAAACCATCAGCTCCTGGGACTCGCGCAAGGAGATGGAAGTCGATCTGAAAGTGAAATAAGGCGCAGGTTCAAATTCCTATTACGCGGAAGCTGCATCGGCGCGGTAGATGCACTTCCCCGTTGCGCGCACAAACTTCAGCGGGATCTTTGGATTGTTGATATCCTTGTTGCCGTCGTCTGCCCACTTCTTGGCCCATTTGGTGAAGTAGGGTTCAATCTCCGCGGGAGTCAGAAGGTATATCTCGATCAGTTCGATTCCTTCGTAAACGGCAAATATCCAATCCACCTGTCTGTACTTCCCAATGATGTGCGGATTCATATGGTGGTGAGTGGAAAAGCTCTGAGTGAGCCGGATATTGACAGACTTCAATTCATACTCGCGTCCGCTCTCGTCCCGTGCATCGTTTCCTTCGCGTCCTGGCAGAATTGTCAAGCCAGTGTAGAGCAGGATTTGTAAAATCTTGCCACCATTGTCCTGAAAGATATCGTCAATTCCATGCGATGAGGCGAGTTCTTGCAGCCTGCGGACACTGGGAAGCAAAGCGCGAAGTTTGGTGTGATCTGGGTGGGGTTTCATTCTTGCCCCCGAGCCAGTAACTCAACCACATCGACACCCAGGACAATTGCAAGCCGTTCCATGCTATCGATGGAGATGTTCTTCTCGTTGCGCTCAACACTACCGACATAGTTCCGATGTAGTCCTGCGCGCGCGGCAAGTTCTTCTTGGGAAAAGCCGTTCGCTAAACGCGCCGTCCTCAGGTTGACCGCAAACCTGGCCCGCGCGGTAATCTGAGAACTCGAGTTCTTCATCACTTTTCATACTCAGCCCGTGGTAAGCTGAAATCTACAGTCTATAGACTGTATGAGGTAGCAATGCAGGCAACCCTCCTCTCCGCGCAACCCGCTTATTCGACGCAACTCGGCGCTGCGTTTGTCGGCGATTCTCTGAAACTGCTTGAGGAGTTGCCCGACAACTCTGTGAACCTTGTGATGACCAGCCCTCCTTTCGCTCTGCAACGCGAAAAGGATTATGGCAATTTCGATCAGAGCCAGTATGTTGATTGGCTATTGCAATTTGGGCAAATAGTCTACCGGAAGCTGCATGAGGATGGGAGCTTTGTTCTCGACCTCGGCGGAGCCTATCAAAAAGGGATTCCAGTACGCAGTCTTTATCAGTTTCGTGTTTTGCTACGCTTCTGCGATGAGTTGGGTTTTCATCTTGCTCAAGAGTTTTTCTGGCATAATCCTTCCAAGCTGCCCAGTCCTATCGAATGGGTGAACAAGCGCAAGCTGCGCGCCAAGGATACAGTTAATACGCTTTGGTGGTTTTCACGCTCAAAATGGCCCAAGGCGAACGTCTCCAATGTCCTGACCGAATATAGCCCGCGCATGAAGAAACTGCTGGCAGACCCTGCTGCCTTCTATACACCGAAACAGCGGCCTTCCGGGCATGAAATAGGTGTGGCCTTCGCAACGGATAATGGCGGAGCCATTCCTTCCAACCTTCTGCAGATCCCAAACTCCGAGAGCAACGGTGTATATCTGGGAGCCTGCAAGGAGATTGGTGTTCAAGGGCATCCGGCTCGCTTTCCGTCCAAGTTGCCGGAGTTTTTTATCCGTATGCTGACCACTCCCGGTGACTTGGTAGTGGATATTTTTGCCGGTTCCAATACTACTGGCATGGTGGCTGAGACCGAAGGACGCCGCTGGCTTGCCTTTGAGCAAAGCCGTGAGTATGTTGCCTCTTCAGTGCTTCGCTTCGTGCCCAAAGGACTCTCAGTGACGCGAGTGAAGGCGGTATATGAGGCAGTTCTTGCCGGTGAGCATATCTCTGTAGAGGATGAGCTTGGCTATCAGCCTCAACTGCTTGCTATGTAACCAAGATTGTTATTCCAAACTTATTTACATGGCAAGTGGGCCTCATTCATCCAGCTTTTTTGTTACCAGCTCATTCAGAAGAGCCGGATTTGCCTGCCCCTTGGATGCACGCATCACCTGGCCAACAAAGAATGCCGCCACCGTCTTCTTGCCGCCGCGATACTGCTCCACCTGCTTGGGATTGGCAGCAATCACTTCGTCGATCATCGCTTCAATCGCCGCAGTGTCGGTGATCTGCTGCGGCTTCTCCCGCTCGTAGACAGCAGGGAAGTCTTCCTGCTTCTCGAAGCAAGTATCAAAAAGCTGTTTGAGCTGCTTGGAGCTGATCTTACCCTCGTCCAGCAGATCGGCAGCCAGCACTACTCCGGCCATTGAGACGGGCGACTGGGCCTGCTCAAGCCCCAGCGCCTTCAGCCGTCCGCCTAACTCGCTCAGCAGCACATTGGCAACGCGGCGCGGGTTGCGTGCTGTTTTGGCCGCTGCTTCAAAACGGTCGGCAAACTCACGTTCAGCGGTCAGCGTGAATGCGTCTTGAGAGGTCAGCTCGTACTCGGTAATCATGCGCGCACGCCGCGCTTCTGGTAGCTCAGGGAGTTCCGCTCTTCTTGCTTCAAGAAATGCTGCGCTCACAACCAGTGGGGGCAGATCCGGCTCCGGAAAATAGCGGTAGTCGTGCGCCTGCTCCTTTGACCGCATTGAATAAGTGCGGCCCTCGGCGGCATTCCACAGCCGGCTCTCCTGAATCACACGACCGCCGGATTCGATCACTTCAATCTGCCGCTCAATCTCATATTCGAGGGCCGCGCGGACGTAGCGGAAGCTGTTCACGTTCTTGACTTCGGCCTTGGTGCCGAATTTCTCCTGCCCGCGAGGCCGCACGCTTACGTTGGCATCGCAACGCAGCGAACCCTCCTCCATATTGCAGTCGGAGACCCCCGCATACAGCAGTATCTCCTTCAACCGCGTCAGGTACTCGTAGGCCTCGTCCGGCGTGCGCAGATCCGGCTCGCTGACAATCTCCGCCAGCGGCGTGCCGCAGCGGTTCAGGTCGAGATACGTCCGCGTCGCCGAGTCGGCAAAGCCGTCATGCAGGCTCTTGCCCGCGTCCTCTTCCATATGCAGGCGAGTCACGCCGATCCGCTTCAATGAGCCGTCCGCGGTGGGCACATCAATGTAGCCATGCTCGGCCAGCGGCTTGTCGAATTGCGAGATCTGATAGCCCTTGGGCAAATCGGGATAGAAATAATTCTTGCGCGCAAAGATGGAGCGCTCGCGTACCTGGCAATTCAGCGCCAGCGAGGCCAGCGTGGCAAACTCGACAGCCTTGGCATTCAGCACCGGCAGCGCCCCCGGCAGCCCCAGGCAGACCGGGCAAATGTTGGTATTCGGAGCCGAGCCGAATTGATTCGTGCAACTGCAAAAAGCCTTTGTAGCGGTCAGCAATTGCACATGGACTTCGAGTCCGATCACGGGCTCGTACTTGGCAAGAACATCGGGTAAAAGCGCGGCAGTAGCCATATTGAAATTTTAGCGCGAAATAGCTGGACTTGCCGGGTGCAGTCGAGTGGTTGAATCGATTTAAGATGAATGCAGTCGTTTACATATTAGCTCGGAGGCCAAAGATGCCAATCCCTGATTACCAAACGCTGATGCTCCCTCTGCTTCGGTTAACTGGAGATGGAAATGAACACACCTTGGCCGAAGCTTTCGAGTTATTGTCCCAAGAGTTTGATCTGACCGAACCCGAGCGCAATGAGATGCTGCCAAGCGGCGGCCAGCTAAAAATGTTCAACAGGATAGGCTGGGCGAAAACGTATATGGCTAAGGCCGGACTCATTGAGTCTGTCAGTCGGGGTAAGTTCAAGACCACCGAAAGAGGGAACGCGCTCCTAAAGAAAAAACCGCAGAAAATAGACGTCAATCTCCTAAACCAATACCCGGAGTTCAAAGAGTTTCGGACAAGACAGCCCGCTGCCGGAACGGCACAAGCGGTGATAGATGAAACTGTATTACCTGCTGCTCAACAGACTCCTCAGGAACTGCTTGAAACTAGCTATCAGACGTTGCACCGCCAGACCTCTGATGATGTCCTTGATCGGATTTCAAAATCTTCGCCTCGCTTCTTTGAAAGACTTGTGGTCGATTTGCTCGTAGCAATGGGATACGGAGGATCAAGATTGGATGCTGGTCAGGCTATAGGTAGGTCTGGCGACGATGGAATAGACGGAATCATCAAAGAAGATAGGTTAGGATTAGATGCGGTATATATCCAAGCCAAACGATGGAAGGGCACGGTCGGCAGGCCCGATGTTCAATCGTTTGCCGGTAGCCTTGAGGGACATCGGGCACGTAAGGGCGTATTTATTACGACATCTCTCTTCTCCGGCGAAGCAAAAGAGTATGTAACCCGCATTGAGAAGAAAATTGTCCTCATCGATGGCGAACAACTTTCAAATCTGTGCATAGAATTCGGAATCGGCGTCGAACCATTAACCACTTACAAAATCCATAGGATCGACGCCGATTATTTTGACGAGGAATGAGCAGAAGAAAAATCACTCCGCCGGATCCCCCGCCGTGAACCCAGAGCAGCACGGCTTCTCCGCCGAAACGTCGGGCGAGAGCGATACAGCTGCCATATTGGAATTTTAGCGCGACGGAAAGACTCGAACCATTCTTCAGGAAGATTAGTGCGGCTCGTCCAAACTCGCCGGCGTGGTGCTTTCTCCGCGGTCTTGGCCCTCATCTTCGTAAAGAAATACTACATACTCGATTCCAGAGTCCTTGGTGAGCAGAATCCCAGGACCGTTGATCGGCTGCTGCTCGCCATCCTTGCCAACCACCCACGCGGCGTCTTCCAGAAACAACTCGTACACGCCCTCTTCATCGGAAAAATTCCTGACCCAGCCGATCACCTTGCGCTCACCTGACAAGCCGACCTGGACAAACCCGTCAATTTCCTCGAAAGCTTCGTTCCAGATATTGACTCGCGAACTGCGAACTGAAAGATGAATCTTGGAGAGGACCCGAGCCAAAATATCTAAATTGAGTATGATTCCGTAGGCAAAAGCAGAGACAATCGCCAACCCTGCGATGAACAACAGGTGTTGCCAATGTACCAAAACCTGATATTGGTCCGGATGGCCCGCATCCTGGACTCGCCAGCTCAGGGGAAGGGTATTGCCAAAGAAGGGAAGCGATACAAGATAAAAGAACAGACTGAAGAGCAGAGCTTCAACCACTTTGTCCAACTCAGACTGTTTCCTGCGAACCGCAAGGAGTTGGACAATATACGAGCAGGCAAAGCCAGGAAGCAAGACGAGCAGAATCCCCAGGGCCTCAGCTTTGTCGGGCATTCTTCCTCTATTTCAACTTTTCCGGGACAGCGACAGATTTCGGACGCTTCGCGCCGGGAGGCGCAGATCGCTTGTATTTCCAAGGCTTGTCGGGCAGTCCCCGGCGCATTGGTGGTGCTTTGGCTGACGATGCCTCAGTAGCAGTCAAGTGTGCCTGATCGGACATTTCTTCACCTCTTTCATAGTATCCGCCTCGCCCGCTTCAATGGCAAGTTCAAGATAGGTACAATCGGCCTTACTCCGCCGGATCATCCGCCGTAAACGTCGAGCAGCATGGCTTCTCCGTCGCGTGGAAGTTCATCAGCTCCACGCGAATCCCATCCGGGTCATAAAGATTGAACTGCCCCTTGCCGTCCTTGCCCATCTGCGTGTGCCCGTCGTTGGTCACGCCCGCCAGCCGGTTGCCGTCTTTGAGCGTCTTGTACGCCGTCTCCACCGAAACCTCGCCGATCGAGAAATGGTCCAGCACGCCCAGGTCGTGCTGCGAGATCCCCGTGGGCAGTCCTTTGCTGTTGCCAATCGGTGTACTCCCGTAGGTCAGCATGTACTCCATCCAGTCGTGGCTGTCAGGAGCCTGCTGGCTCACCCAGTCGGTCCGCGTATCGATCATGCCGCCGAACCAATACGGCCTGAAGCCGAGAAGATCCCGATAAAACGTGTCTTCAACAACGCGGCTATGCACTAGAAAACCAACATGGATGATGTGGTGGCCGATGGCTGCCGGAGCGCTGAGCTGCTTCAGCGGTTCAGGAGGCTGCACAAACTCCACCTTGTTGCCTTCCGGGTCCTTCACGGCAAACCACAGGCTGCCGTCCGCACCCTTGGTCCACGCGGTCCGGCACCTTCCACGCTTTATGCGCCAGATACCGCCGTAGCGTCTCCGCGTCATCGGTATTCCATCCAATGTGGTCCAGCCGGTTGATCCCCGCTCCGGCAGGCAGTGGCAGCACCTCAATAAACTGCGTCGCGCTCAGCGCATACCGCACCCCCTGCGGATTCTCCGGGTCCGGCAGCTTTACCGCGCCGAGAACTTCGCGATAAAAGTGGTCGGTGGCTGCGGCATCTGAGGTGTAGACCGCCAAATGCGAAATCCCGGTAATCCTGGCCCGAGCAACCGGTTTATCGGGCAATTGAGCGGCGGAAGTAAGCGTAAAAGCAGCAAGAAGAGCGGCGGGCACAATGCGGAAATTCATCCTCACCTCGAAATAGTACGGCGGGTTAAAGATAAATTGATTTCCTCCCCGAGCGCAATGGCGGGCAAAAAACACGCTGCGAGCCGGTACAATTCCTCCATGCGACTGCTCAGCCTCTTTTTTCCCATGCTTGCACTCGTCCTGTCCTCGCTCGCCTCCGCGCAAAGCTCCTTGCCCACTGCCTCGGCCGAAGACCGCGCCCAGGCACGCGAGATCTTCAAGCAACTGATCGAGATCAACACCACGGACACGCCTTTAGGCAACGTAACCACGGCAACTACGGCCATGCAGAAGCGCTTTCTCGACGCCGGCTTTCCCGCGGAAGATGTGCATCTCGCTCGGTCCCGATCCGCGCAAGATGAATCTCGTCGTACGCTATCGCGCCGCCGGCCACGCCGACTCGAGAAGCCAGTCCTCTTTCTCTGCCACATGGATGTCGTCGAGGCCCTGCCCGCCGACTGGTCCACCAATCCCTTCGAGTTTGTCGAGAAGGACGGCTACTACTACGGGCGCGGCACGCAGGACATGAAGAACTCCGACGCCGCGCTGGTGGCTACCTTTCTGCGCCTGCATCGCGAGGGCTACAAGCCCAAGCGCGACCTGATTCTGGCGCTCACCGCCGATGAAGAAGGCGGCAAATTCAACGGGGCCGATTGGCTGGTGCAGCAACCATCGCGATCTGGTCGATGCGGCCTACGTCATCAATCCCGACGCAGGCGGCGTGGAGCTGGACCACGGCCGCGCCGTGGTCGCCGATGTCGAGGCCACCGAAAAGGTCTACTCCGATTTCCAGATCACGGCCACCAATCGCGGCGGCCACAGCTCGCTGCCCCGGCCCGACAACGCGATCTATGAGCTGACCGCCGCGCTCAACAAGCTCGCCGCCTATACCTTTCCCTTCGAGATGAACGAGGTCACGCGAACCTACTTCAAGAATCTTGCCGGCCAGGAGACAGGCCAAACGGCAGCGGACATGCGCGCCATTCTGGCCACGCCGCCGGATATGGCAGCCGCCAGCGCGTCTCGCCGCCGCCGAACCCAGCTTCAACTCCAACTTCCGCACCACCTGCGTCGCCACGCGCCTCACCGCCGGCCACGCCAACAACGCCCTGCCGCAAACCGCGCAGGCCATCGTGAACTGCCGCATCTTTCCCGGCCACTCGCCCGAAGAGATTCGCCAGCAGCTGATCGCGCTCTTCGGCGACGACAAGCTGAGCGTGAAATACGTCTCCGACGCGTGGTGAGGTCTCCGACACCGCGCCGGAGCGCAAGGCGATGGTTCCGCCCGCGCCCATCCCCGAGGTCTTCGACCCGCTGACGCGATTCACGCAGGCCCTCTGGCCCGGCATCCCCGTCACGCCGGTGATGGAGAACGGCGCCAGCGACTCCATCTACTTTGCGCAGGCCGGCATTCCCTGCTACGGCTACTCGGCCATCGCCCTGGAACGAGACGACGATGCGCGCCCACGGCAAGGACGAGCGCCTGCCCGTCGATTCCTATTGGAAGTCGCTGGACTTTTTCTACTCGTTTGCGAAAGCACTGGGCGGCGAGTGAACGCTCGCTGCCCGGCTGCTCAGGACCAGCTTTGTATCAGGGCAGCCCTGACTGTCGTAAATGCAGCAAAACAAGGCGGGCTTTAACCTCTGAGATTCGGAAGCAAGTTACGGACCTACACGCTTCTTTGCTATTCTGTTCGTCATGGTTGAACGAATGACATACGAGCAGTCTTTGGCCATCCTTCAAAACCAAGGTTGGATCGATTCCGGAGAATGCCCCAAGATGCCGTTACGCCCGCCCCGTTACGATGACGTTGAAATCGGAGTCAGTTTCTTCAGGACGCGAGTCGCAGGCGAAACGTTTAAGGGATTGACAATCCCGCGAATCTTCGTATCTCGATCCGAAGTCACTGATTCATCATTTGATGACTGTGACCTTTCAGAGTCCGTCATGAATTGGAATGATTTCGAGAACGTTCGCTTTGTATCCGCAAATTTATGTGGGTGCGACTTGCGCGGCTGTAATTTTCGACAGGCTAACTTCACGGGGGCTTGTCTGAAAGGCGCGGATCTTCGGCATAGCTCATTCGATTCCTGCGACTTTACCAATGCGGACCTAACTGGAGCAAAGCTGGCTGATCTGCTTCGAGGAGCGGTAACGCTAACGAACACACAAATTGCTGCCGTTGATTGGCAAACTACCGACGGACCAGAACCAGAAGGCGGTTAGAATTAAGAACTCCCCCACATCAACACTTTCAAGTCAGGCAGGTGAATTCGTCCCCTTTAGCGCCTTTGTAGCCCAATATATCCGCGACGCAGGCGACCCGGGAACTGCACCACCACCGCCAAAGCGAATAGCCGCGCGAGTATCTTAGAATGATCTTTCCACACCTGGAGAGCGATCCAATGCACTCAATTACCCGCGCCACATTCCTGCTGCTGCTTTCAGCCTCCGCAGCCGTTGCCGCGCAACAGCCCGCCGCGCCCGCGCAGCCCGCCCCGACCACCGCCGCCGAAGCTCCCACGCGCGACACCAGCTTCATCGACGCGCAAGGCACGGCGCACGTCACCCGCATCGTTCCCGTGCCCCAGGCTCTCAGCTTTCAGTCTCGCTGGTGGCTCAGCGAGCCGGCGCCGGATCAGGGTCCGCCCGAGCCGCTCGCCGACCGCCGCAAGCACACCGATGATTGGGCCGCCGGAGCAGCGAAACAGTGGTCGGCTCTCCTCCCCAATCAGCTAGTCGAAGACAAGATCGCCGGGGTCCCTGTCCGCATCGTTACCCCCGACGGAATGCCCGAGGCCAATAAAGACAAGGTGCTGCTCAACCTGCATGGCGGCGGGTTCAACTCCGACTCCGGCTCCTACACCGAGTCGATTCCCATCGCCGGCTACACCAAAATCAAGGTCGTCGCCGTCCTCTACCGCCTTGCCCCCGAGCATCCCTTCCCCGCAGCCGTTGACGACTCCGTCGCCGTCTACAAGGAGCTGCTCAAGACCTACAAGCCCGAGCACATCGTCATCTACGGCACGTCAGCAGGAGCGATTCTTACCGGCGAAGTCGCCGTCAAGCTCAAGCAGCTTGGCCTGCCCTTGCCTGCCGCCCTCGGCATCTTCAGCGGCATGGGCGACTTTGTCCGCGACGGCGACTCGGCCGCTCTCTACGCGCTGCGCGGACTCACCGGCCATCTCGACCCGCCCAGCTCCGGTCCTCACGATCCGGACTACGTCGCCAGCACCGACCCCAAAGACCCGGTTCTCTCTCCCATTTATGCCGACCTGCACGGCCTGCCGCCCACGCTCTTCATCACCAGCGAGCGCGACCTGCTCCTGAGCGGAACGATCAACCTCCATCGCGCCTTCCTCAATGCCGGAGTCGATGCGCGCCTCGAAGTCTTCGACGCCCTGCCCCATGCCTTCTGGTACAGCTCACGCCTACCCGAGGCCATTGAAGCCAACCATGCCATGGCCGATTTTTTTGTGAAGCAGTTAGGCAAATAATCGCGAATGTCTTATGGGTTCAGCACCACTCTGGGTGCCCCCGGTCCCTCGCACTTGGGGACCGGGGAAAGCAGATCGCCAACGACCAAAAGCGCGAAAGCGCCCCCCTAGCGACGCACTTGTTTTTGTCGCTAGGGGGGAGCGTCAACGCTTCTCCTTTCTCCAGAGCAAATACCGGAAAAACGAAAGAAGGCCAGAGAATCGATAATCTGAATCAATGTACTTTTCAATGACATAGAAGGCAAAATAATAAAAACGGCAGAATGACCAAATCGCTACGACCAGAAGTAAACCAACCTTCAGTGTCGGCTGCTCCATCAACAAGAGTACCGAGGCCAGAATCCCTGAAAAAAGAAAGAGTATCCCTTTCGTCTTGATCAACAGGTGATTGGTTAAACTCAGATTTTGCATCGAATTTCACCTCGCCGTCCTATTTTGACAGCCTCAAGCTCACCCTTGAAGACGCCGTACGCCGTCGCCGCGCTCGGCAACGGCAACGTTGATGACAACTGAATGGGCCGAAGTGCAAACAGCCAGCATTGCTGGTATCGGACAAGCTTCGCCAAAACGGAGAATTTTATACCCGGTCCGATAGATGGGGCACCCATCTTTATAGAAAGATTTAAATTCCAAAAAACGCAAGGTGCGCCACCCACCAACCGGAGAGAATCACTCTAATGCTTGCATCTTTCACTTTGATGCTTGCTAATGCTTGCACCATTGATTAGTTCGGTTGACTTAGTAACTCAATTCGTTAGTTCGGTAGTAGAATCTACAGAGTAGAAGATACCCGCGCCCTGTGGGCGCATAGAAGGAATCATGAGGTTGCAGATGAAGAAGACTTCGCAAGAAAAGAAACAGCACATGGAAAAGGTGACTTCAATAGTTAATCAGCTTGGGGTCGAGTATGGAGCCTGGTACGGATGGACTAGTGGGTTCGGTAGGTACGTCGCCTTGGGCGAATACATACTTGAGGAAACCGAGTCAGATCAGCCCCATGATAAGTGGCTGATGGATGCGAGGGAGTCCTTCCTCAAATGGAAGAAGGACCACAACATCGAAACGGCTCCACCCGAAAATCTCAGGGCAGGGTGACTGCGCCTTGCGCCCGGATCGCTGGATGTTCAACGCAGAACAGAAAAACAATTACCGGATCGGCACCGCAATCATCAGCCCGCCCCGTGTCCACAGATTGTTCGGTCCGCGCGCGTGTTTGAGCGGAGAACCCGAGCCGAGATCGCGCTCAAAGATCTCGCCGTAGTTGCCTACCGCTTCCACCACATCGCCAGCCCATCCATCGCGCAGTCCGAGATACTGCGCATACCCGCGCCAGGAGCCCAGCAGCCGCTGAGCAACCGGATCGTCGTTCTTCTTCATCTGCTCCACATTGGCCTGCGTCACGCCGCTCTCTTCGGCCTGAATCAGCGCCTCCGCAGTCCAGTTCAAAATCAGCGCCCACTGGGGATCGTCGATGCGATAGGTCAGCGCCAGCGGATCTTTGGCAATCACATCGGGCAAAATCTCGAAGTTTTTCGCCATGCCCTTGAAGGCAATCTGCTCATAGGCCAACTGCGTTACATCCGCGCTGATCGCTGCACAGTTGTTGGTGATGAAGGCCGCCTCCATCTCGCCCTCTTCCTGGAAGGAAAACGGCAGCCAGTCGATTTTTTCGCGCTTGCCATATCCCTGAAGCTCGATCTCCAGCTCTGTTCCGCCCAGAAAGCAGACCTTCTTGCCGGCAAGGTCTTTCGGCGACTTGATCCCCATCGTCTTGTTCACCAGAAAGCCCTGAAAATCGTAGAGAATCGGCCGCGAGAATCCGAAGCCGTCCTTCGCGGCATTCATGTAATTCGCCGACCCCGTAGCCAGCAGCGCAATCTCGCCCGCCTTGAGAGCCTTCAGCGCATCCTGCTCGTCGCGGTACGGCTTTACGGTAAATTTGGCGTTCGGCCCCAGCACCGCAACTGCCGCCGCTTTGCAGAGATCCAGATCAAATGCGCCGTGGTTGCCGTGCGCGTCCTGCGTGGAGTATTCGGGTTCTTCAGTATCGATGCCGCAAGCCAGCGACCCCGCGGCTTTGATTTTATCGAGAGTCGTTCCCGCCTTTGCCGCAGCGGAGCTGCCAATCATCAAAACAAAAATTGCATTCAGTAAGAAAACTGAAAACCTGCCCATCCGGGATTTATTCCTTCCGAAAATTCTGTTGTGAATGTTTGACCATTAAAAATGGGTGCCCCACCCTCGCGACGCACTTGTTTTTGTCGCTAGGGTGGGATACCTCAGCACAATCCAGAGAAGCAGTCTACTGCCAGCTTCCCGAAGTCGGAATGCCTGGCTCGGAACTGGGCCGGGGACTGAAGTCCGCCGGAGCCGGATCAATCACTCCGCTGCCACTCATATCCGTCGGAACGATGCCCAGGATGCGGCAGCCTTCGGCGTTGAAGTGCGGCAGCTTGGTCACCTGCGCCGCCGGAATCTCGGCATACGAGGCGGGCAGCTTGGCCGCCTTGCCCAGCAGCCGCGCGTTATCAAAAGCAGTAAAAAGATTGCCGACACCCGGAGTCTGGTCGTCTGACGGTCCAAGGTACCGCTGCGGCGTTCCTTGCGGGGTCTCGTAGGTCGCTGCACCCAGCTCGCGCGCTGCTGCTTCGTCCGGCAAATCTGCCAGCGGAGTCAGGTTGAAGAGCAGATCGATGAACTTGATGATCGAGCCATGTTCGGTGGCTTCATGCGAGATGCCGTGAACCACGCTGTAAGGCGAGACCACGATAGCCGGAATGCGCGGACCCTGATCGAGCGCCGTGCCGCTGCCATCCCACGAGCGAACTGCCGGCTGCGCGTGGTCGAAGAGTCCGTCCGTCTCGTCATAAGTGATGATGACCGCGCTCTCCGGCCAGTATTTGCTCGCGGCAATCGCGTTGACCTCATCGGCCAGCAGAGCTTCGCTGATCTGCGTGTCCGAGTAGCCCGGATGGTCGTCGTTGCCGGCAAAATCCGCCTTCACGGTTGTATTCGGCGAGCGCGGAGTCAGGCCGTCCAGGTTGCCGTAGCCGCCGCGCACATAGAAGACACCCGACGATGGCAGCGCATTGGTCGAGATCGCAGTGAAGAAGTCACCCAGGCCCTGCATGTGCGCGCTGGTCTCGACCGGGTTGTTGGCCTCGTAGCCAAAGTACTGCGGCGCATCGTGGTGGGCAATGTAAGTGGTGTGCGTAGCCGTCGAGGTGGGATCGGTCGATTCGTGATCGTATCCTTCCTCATACCAGCCCCAGTTGACCGGCAGATTCTTGCTTCCGGCAATCTTCTTGATATCGCCTTGCACATCCACCAGATCAAACGCAGGGTTAAGTCGTTCGCCGTGATGCTTTGAATCTGATTGCCCATGAACGAGAGCGGCAGGCTGGCAAAAGTCAGGTTTGACGCAGGATTCGTCACCGTCGAAGAAGGCACGCCTTTTTCCGTGGGCTGCTTGCTTCCCGCCGGCGTAAAGACATCCAGCGCCGATCCCCAAAAAGGCTGCGGATCGCCGGTCATCGGCAGCGCCGCGCCGGTGGTGTTGATGTTGTTGCCCAGCGCCGGATATTTGACCCACTGCGTCTCGCCCGACTGCCCTGCAATCATCGCAATCGCGTTCGGCGTCGAAGGCCCAATCACCGTATCGAAGAAGTGATCGAACAGCGTAAACCGGTCGGCATACATCCACAGAAACGGCGCCGTATCGCAATCCACATGGCTCACCACCAGCTCGCCCTTCTGCTTCTGCGCCTCGCTCGGCGCCGGTCCGGTGTAGCTGTACTTTGCCGTAGATGAATCCCAGCTCAGTGTGCCGCTCAAGCCCTCTTCGACAAACGCATAGCGGTCATTCTGCGCGACGTTCTCCGCATTCAGATCCAGCTTGGCATCAATCGCGGCCTGGCCGTGGTTCACTGAATCAATGTCTTCCGGATACAGCAGCACCGTCGCCCCGCCCGCCGCTGTCACCGACTGCGGAATATTGAAGGGCGAGATCAGGCTCACCGAGCCGTCGGTATTCACAATCGGCTGGTTGAAGCCGGGCGTCTCGGCTGCAGGCTTGGTGAACAGCCCATTCGCTCCCGGATAAGTGCCAAAGTAAAAATCAAACGAGCGGTTCTCCTGGAAGAGCACAAACACATACTTGATGTTCTTTTGCAGCAGCGCCAGTTTCTCGGCGTCGTTCAGCGCCGGTTCGTCCTCTACGCGGACAATCTTGCGGGCAACCTCATCGCTCGACTTCGGCGCGATTTCAACGACTTTCGCCGGGACCGCAGCGGAAACGGCCTTCGCTTCTTCCGCCGTTGCCGCCAACGGCTGCAGCAGCAGGGCCGCCGTCATCACAGATGCGCAGCCGGTCTTCAACAGTTCCTTGGGTTGCATCTTCATTCCTCTCGCAGATCGTTGATCGCTCATGTATAGCTTGCGTTTTGTTGAGGCGGTAAGAATTTGCTGGAAGCAGCATCCATCCAGCAAGGCAGACACACCACTAAGAACTACCAGACGCATATGAATTGAAGATGGAAATACGGTCAGAAACAGTGACTAGAAAATCTTATACCTGGGTGCCCGGCCCTCGCGAGGCGTCGCCGACCCCATCCAGAGGGAGGCGGAGGTTTCAACCTCCGCAATCTCCACCCAAAGATTCCTGAAAATTAATCAGCGCGACGCACTCGCGCTCAAATTCCCCACCCCAACAAATCCCGTCATCCTGAGCGTAGCGAAGGACCTGCGGTTCTCTCATTCCGGCGAGCAGCAGACGCAAGGCGTCACCATCCCCTTCGGCGACCTGCTGGTAGGCATCACGGCGCTGGAGCTTGGATTCCCCGTCCTCGACAAAAAGGACTAGCTGTCCAGGCAACCCTTGTTCGTGCTAAACCAAAGGCCGTTCCCGATGGGAACGGCCTTTGCGTATATGCACTCGGTCAACTTGAGCTTGAGTGAACTGCTGGGACGGTCAATAGACAAAGTTTCAGGCCAAATGCGCTGAAACCTCGCGAGCAACTTCCTCTGCAAAAGCATCCGCTTCAGATTCGCGGATGAATTCCTTCTTTCCCGGCATTTTGTTCAAGATGTTCTGAGCCTTGATAAACGTCTCTTTCAGTCGATCATCGGTTGGCTCTCCCAAGAGCATGTGAATTCGGAAAGAGTCTGGACTGTCCATTAGGCTCGTCGCACGTCCAACCCATCGATTGGCCTTATCGAGCATTGATCCCGCCTCGACCATGTCGAAGGAAACAGGTTCCAGAACGTGCCAGATTTCATTCTTCCAGGATCTCTGGAATTCGTACTCGTAACTCTGCGCAACGATCCGCTTCGGGTTAAGCCTTGGGGTCACACAGACGCGGTCCAGAGGCTCCCTAAACGTACGCCAAACCTCTTCGTCTGTGCGGCGCGGCGCATCGGTTTGAGAAGCGTAATGCTCCACATGCCTCTTGAACAGCTCCAGCAAGGTTTGGTCAAGGCTTGTGCTTAAGCCGACACCCGCTTTCGAAAATTGTAGAGCGCTGTCATCCAGAGGAAGAATTCTTGCCAACACCTGCTCAATACCTTGGCCTGGTTCGAAAGGCAGTGAGGATTCGCGGACCTGCCCAGCGGCGCAAATCTGCTCCTGAATGTACCTGGACATCTGCCGAAAACGAGGACCATCAATTTTCTCGAACAACTCCGTGATACGTCTGTAGTTCTGAGTGCAGATTGCACGCAGGTACCCGACCTCTGCAGAGAAAACGGCCACCCCAATGTTCACGAACTCCTGGGTAGTTGGGTCGTGGACATATCGCAGAACGCAAAAACTGTATCCAACTCTCATGCGAGAAACCTCCTTATCTCTTCAGCGAACTCTTCGGCATGATCGCGCACAGCCAAGAGATGCTGGCTGATTTTCGGTCCATTCCCATTGTTCCACTCGGGGGGCATCCCCTCAAAGAGCTCGTCGAGGGCAATATCAGAGAGACTGAGTAGATTGGATGTAAACCCTTCAAGGTCAATTTGTTGTGATTTCAAGCCGCTGTAGAAAACATGTTCTACCAAATACCGCTGACGGTCCAGCTTCCACGGTTCAGGCGACGGAAAGATGTCGCGCACGAATGAAAACGCCAGTTCGTGATCAAAAACCATAATCGTGTCGCCCTTGGTTAGAAGATTTGGATTATTGTGGACCCGGTCTGGATTCTGCAACAAAGCGGCAAAGGCAAAATGTCGGCGGCGGTATCACGCATTACCTCTGGAATATGCTTGTCCACCGGCCAAGTGCTAAATCCCTTTAATTCCTCGGTGCCGAAGTTCAATCCAACGCTGTCACTGACCATACTTGCCTTGGACGCATCAATGCCCGCGATGAGTTTCGCGAGCGCCGGCTCCAGGAAAATTAACGCTGGAGCGGGTGAGGAAAGGCCGAAATGAGTCGCAAGCTTTGCCCCAACGAATTCACTGAGTAAACCCCTCTCTTGAACGGCACCACGGAACTTAACTACATAGTCCCCGACCGATCTGCCCGATGCATCCTCGCAATGGCAGACAGCGGGTGAGGTCCTTCCGCTGGTCATAAAGCGCGTGAACTGAACTGCCGTGAGGTGTTGGATCATCTCGCTGGGTCGGCGGTCATGCAAGTGTGGCACGCTGCCTAATTGACCTGAAATGTGAACGCGCGCCAATCATATCATCGCCGGGTGTCGGTCGCACCAAGTTCAGATATCCGGCCTGGGATAGCGCACCTCACAGTCGCAGAAACGAAACCCGATCAGTCCACTCCCAGTCTCCAGACTCCGTCACTAGAGCAGCCAACGAAAACCAACCCGCCAATATCCGCCCGCGAGATCGTCTTTTCATCCAAAAAGATGACTCCGCCGTGGGCGGGTCGTCGAAGTTCTACTATGCCTTCGGCCCCCGCGCCTCTCTTCTGGCGCGGGGTAAGCCGAGGGTAATGGCCCCACCGCAGGTGCTTAGGGAGCGGCGATAGCGGGTGTGAGGCCATGCAGGTAGGGCGCGACCTCATCCGAGAGGGCGAAGCCGTTGACCTGATCCCAGTTGATTGACCAAGTCATCAGGCCGCGCAGACTCGGATAGCCTGCCGGATTGCGTAGGACATATTGCCCGCCGTAGGACTTGCCGTCGCGCAGGTACTCAAGCGATTCCAGCACCGCGCTGGGAGCAGTGTAACCGGAGCCGGCCGCGCTGGGACTGGCCGGAACACCAAAGGCTACCTGTGAGGGCGCCAGGGCCGGGAAGGTCTGCCCGTTGCCCAGCGTGAAACCGTGCAGCAGCATCTCGGTCATCGCGGTGTGGAAGTCGGCCGTGCCCGCGTTGTAGATGTTGCCGTCGAGCGCCGTTACTGAGCCGGTGTTGTAGTCCTGCACCATCACGATGGGGTTAAGGTCCAGGCAGGCGTAGATGAGCGGCAAGTAGTCTCCCCACGGTCCGGAGTAGGCCGCCGCGCCACCCTGTACATCGTCCAGTTGCGGGGCAAAGGTCAGAATGAAGTTCGGGAACGCGGTCTTCAACTGATGCAATGCGTTGATCATGTTGATTGTGGTGGTCGTTTTGGGAACAGTGAAGGTGGTGTCTCCCGCGCCCATCGCGAAGGAGTTGTTCTCGATGTCGATGTCGATGCCGTCAAATCCGTACTGCGTGATAAGTCCTGAAACGGAGGTGACGAAGTTCGAGATATCGGTTGACGTATTGAGCGCGACGTTGCCTGTCTCGCCGCCGATCGAGAGAATCACCTTCTTGCCCTGGTTATGCAAGGTCGCAATGTCGGCAATGAACTGCGTCTGCGTTTCCACCGAGTAGACCGAGAAGAGGATGGTGCTGGTGTCGGCGTAGGTTCCGCCAAAGGCGACTTCCATCATGTCGAAGTTGGAACTGGACTGGGCCAGCGTAATGTCCACCGAGCCATTATCGAAGTCGTGCCAGTAGCCGATCAGATAATGGCCGTTGCCGCTTCCGCTGCTCGTGGATGCTGTCGTCACGCTCAGAGCGGCGCTCTGCGGCGACGCGCCCTCAACGTCATTGGCTGCCACGCTAAAGCTATAGCTGGTCGACGCAACCAGGCCGCTGACGGCAAAACTTGTGCCCTCAGCAGTACCAATCGCTGTGCCGCCCTCATAGACCGTGTAGCTCTCAATCGTGCAGTTGGCAGGAGCAGTGTCGGCCGTCCAGCTCAACGTGGTGCTGGTCGAAGCCGTGCCGCTAGCCGACAGCCCTGTCGGCGCTGCGGGCTTCGCGGTGCAACTGGGCGCGGGTAGAGTGGTCACGCTCAGCGCGGTGCTCTGCGATGAGGTGCCTGCGGCGTCGGTCGCAGCTACTGTGAAGCTATACGCGGTCGATGCGGTCAATCCCGTGACGGCAAAGCTGGTGCCGCTCACCGTGCCAATCGAGCTTCCGCCTTTGTAAACCGTGTAACTGGCAATCGTGCAGTTCGCTGGGGCAGTATCGGCCGTCCAGTTCAATGTCGTGCTGGTCGAAGTAGTGCCGGTTGCAGCCAATCCTGTCGGCGCTGCGGGATTGGTAGCGCAGTTGTTTGTGGGCAAGGTAGTCACACTAGCAGCAGCACTCTGCGCCGAGGCGCCCGCGGCATCCGTTGCCGCAACGGTGAAACTATAAGCCGTCGAGGCAGTCAACCCCGTCACGGTGTAACTTGTGCCGTCTGTCACCGTGGCCAGCGCCGTTCCGCCCTTGTATACGGTGTAGCTTGTAATGGAGCAGTTGGCCGGCGCGCTCGGCGCAGACCAGCTCAGCACTGTGCCCGTGCTTGTCGTGCCAGACGCCGTTAACCCAGTCGGTGCAGCGGTCACCGCCGTGCAGGCGGCAGTAGTGCCGCAGGCCCCCTGCGAGGTCCAGGGCTGGCCGCTTCCAGCACCGCCATTATTGGTCGCGGGGTTCTGGTCCTCGGTCCACCAATTGGCCACGTAATTTACGTTGCTATAGCTGGCCGTCAGGCCGGCAGTGTAAACGGCGGTTGCGCTCCAGGCGGTGTCACAAGCCTGAGCTTGTGACGTGGCCGGTGTCAGAAGCAACATGCCAGCCGCTGCGCAGGCGGCCAGCGCTGCGAAGCAGCTCATACGTCGGTCAGTAGCGTGTAGAGATTTTCTCATTGTGCAATTCACGGGTAATTCTCCTGTAAACAGAGATCCGGGGGAAACCGGGTCGGTTGCAAATGGGGTTATCGTACTAGACGAAATAGGGGGTTAGCAACGGAGAAATGATCTTTTAATGACTGAATGCTCAAATATATGAGCAAATTTACAGAAATCGCCGGGTTCCTATCCTTGCCCAGCCACCTATGAGGGTGCCCCATCCTTGACGCGTACTTGTTTCTCGCGGCAAGGGTGGGAAGCAGAGCTGCCCGCTCTAGGTGCCGAAGGTCGCGAACTCCACCGCAGACGCACCGCACTCAGGCACTCAAATGGACAAAACTAATCGATGTAAACGTATATAACATGCACTTTTACACCTAAAACAGCCCATTTTGAGGCTCTTTTTCACCTTTTACTCCGCGTCAACATAGACATACCCGCAAAATATCTCCGCCTACGCCAGGAGTTTTTGCACACATAATACATCTCCTGCTCAAAACTCCGGCTGGAGCGCGACAGAATCCCCATTTTTCTAGGCATATATGCGCAGCACAGAAACACAGTGTGCCGATTCGCCGACGATTCTGCCAACGGATCAGCCTGAAGGGTACGGGCTTGAGCCCGTACAGAAGCACTGCACAATCAGGCCGGGCTTTAGTCCCTGAGGGACGATTCCCTCCAGTGACCCACAACAGCTACACTTTCTTTAGGATGGCAATCGCCCGCGACAACTCTCCCGAACGCCTCGTCAGCGCCTCGCGCGCCGACGAAGAGCAGGGCTTCGAGCTGAAACTCCGCCCCCGCTGGCTACGTGAGTTCATCGGCCAATCCAAAGCCAAGGAGCAGTTGGCCATCGCCCTCGAAGCCGCCAAATCCCGTGGCGAGGCCCTCGACCACGTCCTGCTCTTCGGCCCGCCCGGCCTCGGCAAAACCACTCTGGCGACCATTATTGCCAATGAGTTGGATGTTGGTTTTCAGCAGACCTCCGGCCCGGCCCTGCAGATTCAGGGCGACCTGACGGCGATTTTGACCAACCTGCGCGAGCGCCAGGTCCTGTTTCTGGACGAGATTCACCGCCTCCAGCCGGTTCTAGAAGAAAAACTCTATACCGCCCTCGAAGACTACAAGCTGGACATCATCATCGGCCAGGGTCCGGCGGCCCGCACCCACGTCATGGAGATTCGCCCCTTCACCTTCATCGCCGCGACAACCCGCCCCGGCCTGCTGAGTTCGCCACTTCGCTCCCGCTTCGGAATACTGCTCAGGCTGGAGTTCTATACCGAGGACGAACTACGCTTCATCGTGGAGAGATCCGCCGAAGTAATGCAAATTCCCATCGACCCCGACGGCGCCGCCGAAATCGCCCTCCGCTCCCGCGGTACTCCGCGCATTGCCAACCGGCTCTTGCGGCGTGTGCGGGATTATGCGCAGGTGCGTGGCACGGGAATCATCGACCGGCCCACGGCCAACGCCGCGCTGACCATGCTCGAAGTGGACGCGCACGGATTTGACGAAATTGATCGCCGGTTGCTTTTGACCATCATTCAGAAGTACGATGGAGGCCCGGTGGGATTAGGGACGCTGGCCGCAACACTTGCTGAAGAGGAAGACGCGCTCGAAGAGGTCTATGAGCCGTTCCTGATTCAGATCGGATTTCTCGACCGTACGCCGCGCGGTCGTGTAGCCACCCGGCTAGCCTACGAGCATTTCGGATTAACCGTGCCAGGAAAACAGACTGGCTTATTCTGATTCGCGAGTAGCTGAACGATGCTAACTCGCTAACGTGCAGTCTCGCTGATTCATTGCCCCGGTTATTCCTCAAGGAGAAAGAGATGTCGCTTACAGAGTCCACCATGATGCTTGAATTGGGCGCCCCTGCCCCGGATTTCGCGCTGGCTGAAGTAGTTACGGGAAGAATAGTTCGCCGCGACGACTTCCGCGGCCAGCGTGCGCTCCTCGTTATGTTCATCTGCGCCCATTGCCCTTATGTCAAGCATATTGAGAAGGCGCTGGCTGCTCTGGGCAAGGATTACAACACCCGTCCACTTGGCATCGTCGCTATCAGCAGCAACGACGCCGATAAGTTTCCCGACGACAATCCCGGCGGACTCAAGCGCCAGGCAGAGATGCATGGCTTCCATTTTCCCTATCTGTACGACTCGACCCAGGAAGTGGCCCGTGCTTATCATGCAGCATGCACTCCGGATTTCTTTCTCTTTGACAGCAATCAGAAGCTCGTCTATCGCGGCCAGTTTGACAAAAGCCGTCCCGGCAGCGGAATCCCAGTAACCGGCGAGGATTTGCGCGCAGCCATAGATGCCGTTCTGGCTGGCCGACCTCTGGTTGCCAACCAACACCCGTCGATCGGCTGCAATATCAAGTGGAAGGCGTAAGTAACTCAGCGAGCCGGCAGACTGCCGGCTCGCTGAGTTACAGCTTGAGTCCCTTCAGGTAGGCTCGGAACTTATCAGCAAACTCGGGCCGCTTGAGTGCGAATTCAACGGTGGCCTGCAACATTCCGAATTTATCTCCTGCGTCAAAGCGCTTGCCCTCGAAGGTGTAACCGAAGACTTTTTCTTCAATGACCAGCGCGCGAATACCATCCGTAAGTTGTATCTCGCCTCCTGTGCCGGGCGTGGTCTTTTCCAGCAGATCGAAGATGCGCGGAGTCAATACATAACGGCCAATAATAGCTTGCGTGGAGGGCGCATCTGCAAAGTCAGGTTTCTCTACCATCCCAGTGCAGTTATAAATGCGCGGATTCGCTGCATCCTGTGAGCCGGATAATACACCATATGCGCTGATCGCCGGTCCTTCGATGGTTTGAGTGGCCAGCACAGATCCGCCTCGCTCTTCGTAAACATCGATCAACTGTTTCAGGCACGGCACATCGGAGTCAATTACATCGTCGGGAAGAATGACTGCAAAAGGTTCATTTCCTATCAGGTCTTTGGCGCAAAGAACAGCATGTCCCAGGCCGAGCGGTTCCTTCTGCCGGACATAATTGATCCGGGCCAACGACGATACTCCGCGCGAAACAGCTAATAACTCCTGCTTCCCCTTGCGCTCTAGTGTAGAGTCGAGTTCATAACTGATATCGAAGTGGTCTTCCATTGAGCTTTTGCCGCGGCCGGTAATCACTATGATGTGCTCAATGCCGGAGGCGATTGCTTCTTCAATGCCATATTGGAGGATCGGCTTGTCGACCAGCGCCAGCATTTCTTTGGGAATCACTTTTGTTGCCGGCAAGAACCTTGTGCCGAGGCCCCCGGCGGGAAATATCGCTTTTCGTACGTTGTTGCTCATTCTTTCTCCCTCATTTCAGTGATCACGAGATCGGGGCAGTTGACTGCAAACTTGATTCGCTACGCGCTCACTGGCGCGGGCACCAAGTTGGCCAATAGGTCATGAATCTCAAGCAGGATTTCATCATTGCGCTGGGCAGACAAGGGAAACTTGAGCAAGCCCTGCGGTGTGAACTGCGCGCCACGCTTGGCATTGCGCGCTACCAGTCGCATCAGTTGCTGGGGGTCGATGACGGCGTTCTGCGTGAAGCGAATTTGAAGTTCTGCACGCTTGCGGTCTATTTGTGCGATGCCGATGTGTTCGCACTCCAGGCGAATCCGCGCGGCTTCGAGCAGATAAACCGTTGCGTCAGGCGGGGTTCCATAGCGGTCTTCAAGTTCAGCGCGCACCTCGGTCAGCGCAGCTTCGCTCGTTGCGCCCGCAATCTTCTTGTAGAGCCGCAGCCGCTGATTTTCTTCGGGCACATAGCTCTCGTCGATGCGCAGTGCGATACCCAGATTGAGCTGGGTTGCGGGGCGCTCGTCGCTGCTTTCGCCCTTCATCTCTTTCACGGCCTGCTCGAGCATTGAAGTATATAACTCAAAGCCTACCGATTCAATGTGCCCGCTTTGCTCGCCGCCGAGCATGTTACCTGCGCCGCGCAGTTCGAGATCAAGAGCAGCGATTTTGAAGCCGGCGCCTAGGTCGCTGAATTCCTTGAGTGCCGCCAATCGCCTGCGGGCAATATCAGAGAGTTCATTTTCTGCGGGAATGAGCAAATACGCGTAGGCGCGGCGGTTGGAGCGGCCAACCCGGCCCCGCAACTGATATAACTCGCTTAAGCCGTGGCGATCAGCGCGATTGATGATGATGGTATTGGCGAGAGGAATATCGAGACCATTTTCGATGATGCTGGTTGCGACCAGAACATCATATTCATGATGCATGAAAGCCAGCATGACTCGCTCGAGTTCCGTTTCGCCCATCTGCCCGTGGCCGACGACAACGCGCGCGGAGGGAACTAACTCCTGGATGCTAGCAGCGTGCTCATAGATGGATTCAACGCGGTTATGCACGAAGTAAATCTGGCCGCCGCGCTCCAATTCCATCTCAACAGCGGAGCGAATAATCTTTTCATCGAACTTGGCAACCACGGTCTGAATCGCCATACGATCCTTGGGCGGTGTTTCAATCACGCTCATATCGCGAAGGCCGATCAGCGACATGTGCAGCGTGCGGGGAATCGGTGTGGCGCTCATTGCCAGAACGTCAATCTCCTTGCGCATCTGCTTGAGTCGCTCTTTATGGCGCACGCCGAAGCGCTGTTCCTCGTCAACAATGAGCAGGCCCAAATCCTGGAATTTAATATCTTTGGAAAGAATCCGGTGCGTGCCAATGAGAATATCGATCTTACCTGCTTCGACTTTTTCGACGATGATCTTCTGCTCCTTCTGGGTGCGGAAGCGGGAGATCATTTCAATATTTAGGGGAAATTGCGCAAAGCGCTTTTTGAAGGTCTCGAAGTGCTGGAAACTCAGGATGGTCGTGGGAGTCAAGACAGCTACTTGTTTGCCGTCCTGCGCAGCTTTGAATGCCGCACGCATAGCGACTTCGGTTTTGCCGTAACCTACATCGCCGCAGAGCAGGCGATCCATCGGCGTGGTCGATTCCATATCGCACTTGATGGCTCGAATCGCGGATAACTGGTCATCGGTTTCACGATAATCGAAGGAGCCTTCAAACTCGCGTTGAAACTCGTTGTCTTTCGAGAAGGCCGTTCCCTGCGCGGTAGTTCGTTGGGCGTATAACTTGAGCAGTTCGCCGGCCATATCCTGCATCGCCTTGCGCACACGCGATTTGGTCTTAGCCCACTGCTGTGAACCTAACTTATTCAGAACCGGCGCGGGGCCGGTATCAGTGGAGCGATATTTCTGGATTAAATCGAGTCGAGTTAACGGAACATATAACTTGGCCTGTTCGGCAAATTCGAGAATCATGAACTCGACGGCAAGCGAGTCCTGAATAATCTCCTTCAATCCCTGATACTGCGCGATTCCATGCTCGACATGGACGACATAGTCACCGACGGTGAGATCGCGAAAGTCGGAGACAAAGGCCGCGGTCTTTGATCGTTTTGGCTCTGGACGCGCGGCTACGTCTGCGTCATCGGATAAATCATTCGCGCCGAAGAGAGTCAGGCGCGCATCGCTGAAATAGACTCCAGCGGAAAATGGCGTGCGTACAATAACCGGCACGCGCATATCCCCGGCGAGAAAACTGCCTTCATCCAGCACGGTTTCGCCGGGATGAGGATTGCGGCTGCCGAGGCGGTAGGGAATCTGATACTCGCGCAGAACCGTGGCTAGTCGTTCGACATCGCCCTGGTTTGCCGCAGCCAAAACGATGCGCTGTTCGGCGGCAATCAAGCCGCGCAATTGCTCAGTCAACGCAGGAATGGAGCCGTGAAAGCGCAGCGTGGGCCGGGTGTGCAGCTCGATCTCGCCGAGGGTGTTGTCTTCATCCAACACGTCGACCGCGCCGAGCTGATCAATGTCCAGGCCGGCGTGCGATTCCAATAGCGCCTGCAAAAATTCTGGTCGGAGATAGATATCTTCCGGGCGAATCAGCGAACCGATCGCGGAGCGCTCATGCCGCTGTTCGACCTTGTTCCACCAGCGGTCAATCTGGTTGCGCACCATTGCCGGCTCATCGACAAAGAGCACACATTTTGGTTGCAGCTTGAGTAGATGATGTTCGGCACCGGCCACGCAACTGAAAAACTCCCAGCCGGGAAAGACACTGACGCCGCCGTCCGCGGCCATTGCGGCAGAGATGTCGTCGGTGGCCTCGTCGCCTTCGACTTCAACTCGTTGCCGCGTGAGCCGCGCGTGGACAGCCGTTAGCAGCCGCTCAGTTACCGGCGTTTCTGTCAATGGGAGCAACTGCGTCTCATCCAGGCCCGACTGAGAACGTTGCGTCTCGGGGTCGAATTTGCGGATGGTCTCGATTTCGTCACCGAA
This sequence comes from uncultured Acidobacteriaceae bacterium, assembly GCA_963713645.1. Lineage (GTDB taxonomy): Bacteria > Acidobacteriota > Terriglobia > Terriglobales > Acidobacteriaceae > Telmatobacter. The sequence continues at coordinate 279,676 of CAVQMQ010000034.1, forward strand.
AAACTCAATGCGCACCGGGCGGTCCGCTTCGGGCGAGTAGACATCGAGAATTCCGCCCCGGCGTGTGAACTGCCCCGGCATCTCAACCAGGTCCATCTGCGTATAGCCAACGCTGGCCAGATGGGCGGTCAGCACCTCCACGTCCAGCTCTTCTCCGCGCCTGAGGCTGACGGCCAAGCTGGCGTAATAGTCGCGGCCAAAGAGGCGCAAGGCCACGGCCTCGACCGGCGCGATGAGAATGGAAACGGCTCCGGTGGCCAGCTTCCAGAGAGCCGAGGCGCGCTGTTCCTGTACATCGGGATGCGGCGAGAGATTTTCAAAAGGAAGCACATCGTGAGCAGGCAGGCGGACGACGCGAGTGGGGTCTATTGCCCCGGTCAGTTCACAGCCGGCACGGAGCATCGGCTCCAGTGCCTCGGCAGCCTTGTTGTCTGCAACCACAACGATTACAAGCTGTTTAGCGGTGCGGGCCATTAGTGGCAGATAGAGGGCCCGGGCTGTGGAGGTTAGTCCAGAGACACGCCTACGCCCCGCGGCGAGGCTCAGATGCCTTCGTACGCGCTCAAATCCGGAGGAGTCTTCCAGCTCCGCGAAGATTTCGCGGACGAACGGGAGAATCATGAGTCTTTAGTTTAGCAGTGGAGAAGTGTCGAGGAATGGAGGACGGCGCGCCAGACAGGGCAATCGCATGAACACAAGACAGTTCATCCGCAGTTTCAAATCTCACTCAGGAAAAGCGAGCAAAAGGCGAATGGACCCCGGGGGGAGGGGGTGTTTTTCACGGGAGTACGGAGCCGGCCGACTCGACCAAACGGCGAACCCAGCTTCAGGATAGCTGGATGCCAGAAACAATCTGCAAATCAGGTTCATGCGATTTCCCTGTCTCGAATCCAACATAAGGCGAAGGAAAGCAGGCTACTTTCTTGCCAGCGCAGCTTGGACGCGACCCTGATTTACCTGGCGGGCCAGCGCGGGAATGCCGAAGGCGAGAGCGACGACGAGTGTGGTGGAGATCAGATCGTTGCGATAGAAAGGCAGCGCGGCAGCGTAGCACACGCCGAGGCCGCCGAGATTATGCGGATACAGGTTGCTCGTCGCCCAGACAGCGTAATTCGAGATCAGGAAAAAGGAGGTCGGTCCCAGCAATGCACCGGCGGCGGTGCGCAGTAAGGTGATGTGCTTGCTGAGCAGTATCCGGCCCAGGGCCATTGCGCCGACGTACCAGCCCCAGGTGAGCAGGTAGTCCTGCCATTGGAAGTGGTAGTGGTAGACATAGGTGGTGAGGATGAAATCTGTGGTCATCAAAGCGGCCAGGGGCGCGATCATCTCTCGCCACGAACGCCGCGCGCCAAAGTAGAGCAACACACCGCCCACCGCGGTGAAGTTGAACCAGGGCGCATGGGGCAGCAGGCGGCTCAACACGGCAACAAGGAGAAGTAGATATGCGGGCATGGCGACCTCGGGGAGACAGGAATCGTGCGGCTGAAACGGAGACGGGAAAACTGCCCGAAATTCAACCGCTGCTTTCATTCTGCGGGCCGCAGGCTGCCGGGTCAACTGAAAGCCGTTGACGAGGCAAATAAATCTTTCGATGAGGGGCAAAGCCGCCTACTTCTGCTCTCGCCCGTGCATAGCCTCGCCTGCGTCGTCGTGACCGTCGACGATGTAGACAAAGCCGGAGAGTGGGGAGTTTGTGGTTGCGGAGGAAGTGTCTGCGCCGGAACCCTGGTACGAGTAGCCAAAGCGCAGGTCGCTGAACTGGACGGTGGTCCAATGGCGTCCTAGAGGTAACTGTGGAGGGTCAATGCCGGGTACCGGGACAGGGCCGAGATCGCGCACTACGGCCCATGTGCCCCAGTCAAGATAGACCTGTCCCAGGGGCGTGCGCTTCGCGGCCTCGGTAGCTGGAGTGGATTCCGGCTTGAAAAGCACGTCTTTTCGCTCGTCGCTCGTAATCTCTCCGGTGCGGGTATCGATCTCGGCGAACTGGTAAAAATCCTGCGTCTCAATGATCGCGTGCCAGCGGAAGGGGTTGATTGGATAAGGTTCCAAAGCGACGCGCTTCACCGGCGCGGTTGTAATCTGCGTGTGGTCGAGCAGGGCCTGGGCCTCGGAGTGCTCCTCCCAACGCAGGCACCAAAGCACAGCCATCCCGGTAAGCGCAAAGATGGCCCAGCCGCGGCCGCGAAACTTCTTCTTTTTTGCGCCGATCTCGGAATCAGCAAGACCAAGAAGCGCTGGAACGATTACAGCCAGCAGCAGCAAGGCCCACAATACGGGTTCATAAATATAAACAAAGCTGCCCATATACCAACGGGGGTTGAAGGGGAAGAAGGGACGCACGCCGTAGTTGTTGGTCCAATCGAGCAGCAGATGGCTGAGCGCGGCAAGGTTCGCTGTGGCATAAAGCCAAAACCAGTTGATGGGTTGTACTGCCTTGGCGGGCGCAGCCACATCGGTCAGACTCTGCGGCAGTGCCGTGGGCACATTTCTCTTTTGATGGAGGGCTTCGGCCTTCCGGGCGCGCCGTTTTACGAGCCACCGATCCAGCAGCCAGATGAGACCGACGACGGCCCCGGCAACCACCGGCACAGCGATAAATGTGTGCGTGATGCCGCGATGGTGCTTCAACTCCTCAACCGGGCCGCGCAGCCCCCAGAGTACGTCGAGGTCGGCGGCCTCGGCGGCCAGCACTGCGGCCAGCGTTGCGTAGGCGGTTTTGCGGTTCAGCCCCGAGCGGCCAATGCAGGCTCCAGTAAGAAAATGGGTAACGGGTTCCATAGTTGTATATGCAATCAGTCGCTAGGATTGGTAAACAGGGAAAGATTCTTCTGTCGGGTGGATGCTTCGGCCTTGGGAGCCTCCTTATAGGTAACTGACAGTGCAAAGCGTGGATAATCCAACTGCTTGCCAGCGAGAATCTCCTGAATCGTTAGAATCTGCATTCGCGGATACTTTGATCCGTCGGGGGCTGTATAGAATCCGGCCTCAGCAGCCTCTCGGACCATGGGCTTGGTCGGGGATTCAAAGCAGAGAAAGACACCGATCTCCGCTCCTTCGCGCTCCACAGTCCCGCGCAGATCCCGCACTTGAGAGACCTGGACTCCACCAGCCTTAACGGACAGTAGAATTTGCCTTGCCTTCACATTATGCTCGTCATCGCGAAAATAAAGCCTCCCGTCAATGCCACGGTCAGCACCCTTCTTTTCCTCTGCCGGTCTAGCCCCAACCAATCCTAACGCCCACCACTGGAACTGATATTTATTCTCTTCAGCCAGCTTAGCCGCTCCAGAAAAGTCTTTTGGTTCACCGATCACCAAATAACTTTTCTTGATATCCTCACCATAGGTATCGGAAAGCCGCTTTTTGATAAGGCTCACGGCAAGATGAGTAATATCAATTCCAATCCATCTCCGCCTGAGATGCTGCGCGACTTGGATAGTCGTTCCGCATCCGCAGAAAGGGTCGAGAACTACATCGCCCTCATTCGAGCTTGCCAACAGGATGCGTTCGAGCAATGCCTCCGGTTTTTGGGTGGGATAACCGAGTTTTTCTGCCCCAGATGCGATTTCTATATCATCCCAAAAATCGCTTACAGGAATGCCTTCCTGCTCATCTAAATATCTTTTGTACCGTGGAATGCCTTCGCCTCCCTTTGGGACGACTATCCTGCCGTTCTCATATTCCTTTTGCATCCGATCTTTGGTCCAACGCCATACCTTTTTCACGCCCAGAAACTCATAAGTTAAATTCGGCCGGTTGGGGTTTGGATTTAGAAGACTGGTCAGTTGATAAGCGCGCCCAGTCTCATCTCGTAAACTATATTGTTTTGCCGCATTCTCGGCTGTCTGCGGAACATACAGCATATTCCAGACCGGTGCCTCGGCTTTCGAGTAGACAAGAATTACATCGTGGTTTCGGGCAAAACGAGTAAAAGCGTGACCCTTGGGGTGTGAGCGTCTCCAGGCAATCTCATTCCTGAAGCATTGAGGGCCAAAAATAGAGTCCATCAGCATTTTGAGATAGTGACTGGCTGTAGTGTCGCAGTGAAGATAAATTGTCCCCGTCGCTTTCAAAATCCGCTTCAGTTCAATGAGCCTGCGCGCCATCATCGCCAAATAAGCCAGCATGTCACTGCCGCCCAAGAAAGTATGAAATGCTCGAAGAGCTTCGGCAACACGACCACCATATCCGACGGAAGCCTCGTAATCAGCCTTGGCTTCGAGATTCCATTCCCAAGTGTCCTTGAAGGCCCGAATCTGTGAACTGGATTGCGAACCGTCTTTTTCGGCAAAAAGCACGTTGTAGTCCTGGCGCGAATTAAACGGGGGATCAAGATAGACAAGATCAACCGACTCGTCCTTCACATACCGAGCGAGGACGTCGAGATTATCACCGTAGTAAAGCTGGTTTTTCAAATCACTCATGGGTCTATCGAACCCTATCACAAATGAGAATGGACCGCTACCTTCAACCCCGTGTGTATCTCTTATAATCCACCCCATGGACGAAATCTCCAACCCCACGCCAAGCCCGTCACTGAATCAGGCGCAGCGCGCCGAGCAACTGCGCGCCGAGCTGCGCCGCCACGAGCATCTCTACTACGTTCTCGATGCGCCGGAGATCGGCGACGCTGCATACGACGCGCTGATGAATGAGCTGAAGGCGATCGAAGCATCGCATCCTGAACTGCGCTCGGCAGACTCCCCGACGCAGCGAGTCGGGGGAAAGCCCGCCGAAGGCTTCAGCAAAGTTGCCCACTCGCGGCCGATGCTCTCGCTCGACAATGCCTACTCCGCAGAGGAGTTGGCCGAGTGGGATCGGCGAGTGCGTGAGCTGGCCGGCCTTTTGTCCGTTGAGTATGTTGCCGAGTACAAGATGGACGGCCTCAGCATCGCGCTCCGGTACGGTCCTGCGGACGGTGGAGGCTCAAGTCTGGTAGACGGCTTGACCCGCGGCGACGGGCAGACCGGTGAAGATGTCACCTCCAACGTCCGCACCATTCGCAGCATTCCTCTCAGCATCGCCTCCGAAAAGCTGAAAGAGGCGGGCCTGCCGCAGGGATTTGAGGTGCGAGGCGAGGCGGTGATGCCGGAAGCCGCGTTTTTGCGCCTCAATGAAGAGCGGGAGCGAGAAGGCCTCTCCCCGGCGGTGAATCCCCGCAACGCTGCGGCCGGAACGCTGCGCACACTCGAACCCAGCATCGTCGCCAATCGCCGCCTGGATTTCTACTCCTATTTTCTGCTCGTTGACGGCGAGTACTGGCCGCAAGGGCAGCGGGCAACCCTCGATGCGCTTGCGACGCTGGGCTTTCGCGTCAATCCTCATCGCGAACTGGTCAGCTCGGTAGAAGAGATGACGCGTTTCATTGACGCGGCAGAAGCCCGTCGCTCGACGTTGGGATACGAGATCGACGGCGTGGTTCTCAAAGTCGATTCTCATGCAACCCAGCAGCGGCTCGGCTATACCGGCCGCGCCCCGCGCTGGGCGATTGCTTACAAGTTCACGGCTAAGTCGGGCATCACGCAGGTCAACGGAATCACCGTGCAGGTGGGCCGCACCGGCAAGCTGACGCCGGTGGCGGAACTGATCCCCGTCTTTATCGGCGGAACAACCGTGAGCCGCGCTACGCTGCACAATGCGGAGTTCATTGAGCGGCTTGGACTCAAGCTGGGCGACTGGGTCAAGGTCGAGCGCGGCGGCGACGTGATTCCCAAAGTTGTCGAAGTTATCGAAGACGCTGACCATGCCCGTGGGGCATCTTCCTTTACGTTCCCGTCTGTATGTCCGGAGTGCCAGACCGCCGTCGTCCGCGCCGAGGGCGAGGTGGATTTCCGCTGCGTCAACGCCGACTGCCCGGCCAAACTGCGCGAGAGCCTGCTGCACTTTGGCAAGCGCGCGGTGATGAATATCGAAGGCCTGGGCGAGGCAGTGGTGCAGCAGTTGCTGGATCGCGGCCTGGTGAAAAGCGTTGCAGATCTCTACGCGCTGAAAGAGAAGAAAGAAGAGTTGATTGCCCTGGATCGCTTCGGCGAGAAATCGGTTGAAGCGCTGCTCAAAGAGATCGCATTGTCCAAACAGGCAGGACTTGCCCGGGTTCTGATGGGCCTGGGCATTCGCTTTGTCGGGGAAAGAACGGCGGAGCTACTGGCGCAAGAGTTCGGCTCTATCGATGCGCTGATGGCAGCGAGTGCTGAGGAATTGGAGCGCGTGGAAGAGGTAGGTCCGCGCATCTCGCAGGCGATCATCGAGTTTTTCGCGCAGACCAGCAATCGCGAACTGGTTGAGAGCCTGCGGGCTGCGGGCGTGGATATGACGGCAGAGAAAAAGCTACGCTCCACGCAATTGGCAGGGCTGACCTTTGTGCTGACCGGGATGCTACCCACACTGAGCCGCGAGGAGGCCAAGGCGAAGATTGAGGCCGCGGGGGGTAAAATCTCCGGGTCGGTGAGCAAAAAAACCAGTTACGTGGTGGCCGGCGAAGACGCGGGTTCCAAGCTGGAGAAGGCGCGCGAACTCAAGGTACCCGTGCTGGACGAGGCCGGCCTGTTGGCGCTGCTTGAAGGATGACGGCCCGATAAAGGCCGGAATTCCCGCATTTACAGCGCATTTACACAATAAATACGAGCGCTTCACAGAGTTCTTGACAACTCTAATTTCATTCGGATAGCGTTACCATGCTTCCGAGACAGCCTGCTTTTTCGCTGGAAATCGGCGGGGCGGCGTCACGCGGAGCCTCTTTGCTGGGAGGCTAAAAGGATTTTTATCAAGGTGTTGCGGGTTATTCGGCTTCCTCTTTAATCCCCGGAAGTTGTTGCGCGAAGGCAGAATGGATTTTCATACCGCAGCGCAGAAATGCAAACAAGCAACCCGTTCGTCGGAAATTTCGATGAACGGCCTTCGACAATCGAGAGACGCAAACAGCGGACAGAACGCTCAATGGCTGATTGAGCTAGGAATCACGACGGTAGCGGAGCACAGCGCGCAAGCAGCGATGCAGGAGTAGTTCCCCCCATATGAACAATTCAACGGAGGAAGTGATGCGAGCCATTTTGAAGAAATTTGCGGAATTATCCCGGCCACGCACAGCAGGAGTATGGATTGCCCCGCTATGTGTACTGGCCCTTAGCCTTGGCGCGACGGCTGCCGCCGCGCAGTTGCCAGAACCCCTTTCACCCATTGTCTTGAACCAGACCACTTGGCAGACGGCCTTCCCGAATGGAGGAGCGCTCGCCGGTGAAGATCCCGCGGGATCGAGCATTGCCGTCAACCAAAACGGCGACGTCATCGTCGGCACCAGCTACGGCGGTTCGCTCGTCCTTTTCAATGGGCAAACCGGCGCGGCGACCACGCTAGGTTCATGGGGCAATATCGCTGGCGTGACTGTTGACAGCCAGAACAACATTTACGCTTCAGATCAGTACACCTTTGCCGTCATTAAAGTTCCATATGTCAACGGGGCCTATGTAACCTTCAACAGCGCTACCACCACGAACTGCACCGGGACCGACACCACGGCCTGCCTTCTGCCGAATCTAGGATCCAACGCAGATGGATATTATGACGGCTTTGCGTCGATCGCCTTCGACGCGGCGGGAGATTTCTTTTTTGCCACCGGCAGCACCGGCAATGAGAAGTACGCAATCTTCGAGACCCCAGCTGCGGACGTCTATGGATCCGGCGGCAACACCGTATTGCTCTACCAGGAAGCCACCGCTGGTTCACCTGCCACCACCGGGCAACTGACTGTCGGTGCTCTGGCCATTGATCCGTGGGGCAATCTCTTCTTTACGGATTCCGCATACTACGGATCGAATAACGAAAGCTTCAGCTCAAACCTGAAAGAACTGGCTTACTCGGGAACGGCCTATGCTCCGACGCCGACCACTCTGTACACGCTGACCCCGGCAACCCCCGCCGCTTATGACGATCAATTGGCTGCCGTGGCCGTCGATTCGAACGGAACAGTGTATTTTGCCACCGAGTACGACGGTACTTTCGGATTCCCGAACAATGCCGGCGTGGTGGATAATTCCAAGGTATACGGAATTGCGAATCAGGGGGCAAAGATACTGGCCCTCGACGGCAAAGGCAATCTGTTTATCGCTGCGTATTCCAACACGCTCAGCTCCGATGCGGTCTTGAAAGTCCTGGTCAACAATGTGACGGTTCCCGCTTCGACAGTTGGAATAGCGGCAACGGCGACCAACGTCACTGTTTTAGATAACGCCGGCGGTTGCGGCACCACCCCGGCATTCACCTTTGCCGCGACGGAAAATGGCGTGCCCAGCATGGAATTTGCAGGAGCGGTAACTGCCCCCGGCACTTGCGTCAGCCAACTCGGTGGTTCTGCTTTCCCGTTGACCATTACCTTCACGCCCACCAAAGTAGGTGCACGCAGCGCAGAACTCTGGGTAAACGATACGGTGAACTCAGCGGGCGGCTGGTCGTCTGCCTCCGGCGTGGGCAACGGTCCGCTGTTGACGCTTGATCCTGGAGTCTGGACGTCGTACGCGAGCGGATTCACTTATCCAGCCGGCGTAGCAGTGGATGCGGCAGGCGATCTGGTTGTCGCCGATGGCAACAGTGGCAATGTCTTCGAGCTTCCCGCGAGCAGTTCAACGTGGGTCTCAATCGGCACTGGTTTCAGTAATCCGCAATCTGTAGCATTCGATGCCGGCAGCAATCTGTATGTTGCCGACGCGTCCACCAACGTCATCTCTGAGATTCTCAACACGAGCATCAGCGGTGGATTCACTGCCGGCACAACGGAAACCCTGCTCCCCGCCACGGCAACCTTCGATGGCACTAAGCTGAGCGAACCGCAGGGATTGGCCGTTGGTCCGGATGGCGTGTTGTACATCACCGATAACGGCAACAACCGGGTTGTGTCCTATAACACCAGCTCGGGCATTACCGGCGTTCGCGCTGCAGGACTTCATAGCCCGACCGGTGTTGCGGTTGATGGAGCGGGAACAGTTTATGTCTCCAACTCATCCAGCGGCACAGTCAGCGTTCTAGCCGGCGACACCATTACCTCATTGTCTTCGATTACCGGCATTGCATCGCCCTGGGGCATTGCGGTTGATGCGTCAGGCAGCGTCGTTGTCGGTGATGCGGCAAGCGGCGCTATAGTGCGCATTCCCAACGAGAGCGGTACGCTGACAATTGCCGATGCGATTGCAATCGAGGCCAATCCATCCACTGCGTACGGTATTGCACTGGATACGTGGGGCAATCTGTACACCTCAGACACGACTGCTCAGGCAGTTTACGCAATTCAGCGCACGGCCGGCGCGGTCAACTTCGCTGTTTCCGTCACTGACGGTACAACCAGTTCGGCGGAAACCCTTACCCTTGAGAGCGCGGGCAATACTGCGGTTACTCTTGGAACCCCGGCTGTTACGGGTCTGACCGGTCCCTTTACTGAGGCAACCGGATCGCCGAACCCCTGCACAGACGGTTCCAGCGGACCGGCGGGCAAGTCGTGCGAATTGGCCGTCACCTTTGCTCCGACAGGAGTCGAGACTGGCGCTCAGTCCGGCTCGTTCGTCGTCAACTCGAATGCGCTGAATGCGGCTGCTGAAACCGTCAATCTGAGCGGTACAGCAACGAACGTTGCCAAGACGCCGCAGGCCATCATCTTCACGGCGCCGACGTCGCCGCAGACCTATGCCCCTGGCCTGACGATCATGCTGGTCGCAACCGGCGGCGGTTCGGGCAATCCGATTGTCTTTACCGTTGACGGCAGCTCCACAGGTAGCGGATCGATCACTGGAAACGTACTGACAGTGACAAACGCCGGCACCTTGGTGATTGATGCCAACCAGGCGGGCAACGCTACCTACTCTGCTGCTCCGCAGGTTCAGCAGAGCGTCGTGATAACCGGGATTGCGCAGGCCATCACCCTGGCTTCGCAAGCCTCGCCGATCGTTATCAGCGGGTATCCGATCGTTCCGTCGGCGACTGCCACCCCAGCAATACCGAAAGGCAGCACTGGCGCCGGCAACCCAGCATCCGGCAACTCAATTGTCTTCACCATTGACGCCAGTTCCACCGCAACCTGGTACGCTTGCCCCGTGAGCCAAACCACCACGCAGGTTCCCTGCTATGGAACGAACGAGTATGTAATTACATCGCCTGGAACGCTCGTGATCGATGCCAACCTGGCAGGCGGTAACGGCTACACGGCAGCTCCGCAGGTTCAGCAAAGCATTCTGATCTACGCAGTTGCTCCGACGGCCACCATTTCTTCTCCTGATACGCTGACTATCGGCTCGGCAGGCGGAAGCGGGTCAATCACCATCAGCATCACTCCGTCAATCGGATGGACAGCGCCGATCACCTTCAGCGCTTCAAATCTGCCGACTGGCGCAACGGCTACCTTTAGCCCGGCTTCAGTGACGCCGAATGGCACCAACCCGCTAAGCACACAGCTGACGATTACCACGGCAGCGGCCAGCGCAATGCTGCACCGCAACTCCAACCCGTTGATCCCCGGTGGAACAGCACTGGCGTTTGCGCTCTGCTTCATTGGCTTCCGCAAGCGGCGCAAGATTCAGATGCTGCTTCTACTGATGGTAAGCGTGGCCGGCTTTGGCATGTTCACTGGCTGCTCGTCGAATCCTCCCACGACAACAACTGTGACGATAACCGCAACCTCGGTTCTCTCGTCTGCGATTACCGTGGAGCAGTTCAAGGACATCCAGCTGATCGTCAAATAATGTAACTCAACCAATAAGTCCAATCGCCGGGGCCTCTCCTTAAGGAGAGGCCCCGGTGCATTTGCTGCAAGAATTTCAGGTTGTTGAGACGCAGCAGCCTGTAGCAAAGAAACTCAGCGCTGCATCGCCTTGCTCCAGCAGGCGGCTACGCTGGAGTTGATTGTAGGTCTCTTCGAGGCGTTCTTTTCGGCGGTGCTCGGCAACCACCAGTGCGCCCGGAGCGAGCAGGCTGCGTTGCGAACTACCGATGAGATTGAGTGTCGAGGCATACTCCATTGCCGCATCGTAAGGCGGATCAAGAAAAATCAAATCGAATTCGGACCGCGCTTTGCGCAGAAAACTGGTGACACTGCCTGCGTGAATCGTGAATCCTGTCGTGATCTGAAGTGTAGCCAGATTCTTGCGCAGCACGGCCAGGGCTGCCGGAGCGCGTTCGACGAAAGTTACGCTCGCCGCGCCGCGGCTGAGAGCCTCAATGCCCACTGCGCCCGAACCCGCATATAAATCCAGAAAATTCGCTCCCGAAATGCGCGGCGCGATCACGTTGAAGAGCGTCTCGCGCAGGCGGTCGCTGGTGGGCCGCGTGGCCAGACCCGGCGGGGCTTCGAGAGTTCGGGATCGGAGTGAGCCGGCAATGATGCGCATGGAATCCAGAATAGCCGAGCGATATAGCGGAACCATGAATGGTGTATGCCGAAAGCAGGTCCGCCCAGTTGACGCGACCACCAGGGAGCGGCGACCTTGCACAAAACGCAACAGGGCACAGGAACCCCGGTTGAGCTCTAACCCGTTACAATCCAGATATGCGAGGCTGGTCAATTCCGCTGGGCCGTTGGATGGGCGTCGATCTGCGCCTGCACACATTTTTTTTGCTGCTGATTGTGGTGTGCCTGATAACCACCAATGGCGCAGGCGTGGGGAATGGGCTGGGATTGTTCTTTGCGCTCTCTGCCGCAGTTGTTGTGCGCGAGACAGCGCGCTTGCTGGCGGCGGCATGGCTGGGTCTTGATCTGCGCGCAATTCTGATTTTGCCCATCGGCGGCCTGTACGCCTACGCCAACCCGGAGAGCCATGAGAAATCCAACAAGGACGAGGGGCAATTTGCGCTGGCGCTGGCGGGGCCAATCGCCAACCTGCTCACCGCGCTGATGCTTGCCGCCGCGCTGCTGGGAGCGAGCGATCAGATCAATTTGATTGCGCAGCCGTGGATCTCCGCGGGCAACCTGCTGCGCAGCATGGTTTGGCTACAGGCCGGCTTGGGAGTTCTGCATCTTTTCCCCGCATATCCTTTGGACTGCGGACGGTTGTTGCGGGGCAGCTTTGCCCGAAAGCACGGCTTTGCGGCGACCGGACGCGTGGGAACGACCATTGGGCAGGCGTTAGCGATGACGGCCATGCTAGCTGGGTTGCTGCTCGGCAATCCCTGGCTCTCTTTGGCAGGTTTTTTCGTGATGATCGGGGCGCAGGTTGAGGATCAGGGAGTCTTTTTCCAGACAGTAGTGGACACGGTGTGCATGCGCGAGGTGATGCTGACGGATTTCTCGACGCTCTCACCCTCGGATACGCTGGCCGACGCGCTGGCGCGCTGTGTCCACTCGCTGCAAGAGGATTTTCCCGTGGTGCGCGGGCCGCAACTGGTGGGCATTGTCTCCCGGCAGCGCATTGTGGATGCTCTGCGCAACGACGGCAACGGTTACGTGCAGTCGGTGATGTCGAAGGCCTTCCAGGTGGCGCAACCGGAGGACACTCTAGGCAAGACGATTCGGGGCATCGCCGGTGGGCGCGGACTTTCGCTGATTCCAGTAACCGAGAGCGGACGTGTGGTGGGCATCGTCAGCGTGCAGAACCTGATGAGTTCCATGTCGCTGCTGGCCGAGAAACGCCGCCTGGAACGCCTGGAAGCCGGGGAGTAGCATGGCCGCCGATCTGGATGCGCCGCTCGCGCCCGGACTGTATCTGGTTGCAACTCCAATCGGTAATCTGGGAGACATCACGCTGCGCGCTCTAGATGTGCTCAAGCGCGTGGATCGCATCGCCTGCGAAGACACCCGGCAAACACAAAAGCTGCTCAATCATTTTCAAATTGCCACGCCGACGGTAAGCTGCCACCAGCACAATGAGCGGCAGCGGGCAGAGGAACTGCTTGGCGCATTGCGGGCAGGCGGGCGTGTAGCTCTGGTTTCTGACGCCGGGATGCCGGGGATCAGCGACCCCGGCGGCTGGCTAGCGGCGGAAGCGATTGCCGCTGGCGTTGCGGTAATGCCCATTCCAGGAGCGAATGCTGCCCTGACCGCGCTCGTTGCTTCGGGACTGCCGATGGGAGAATTCCACTTCATCGGGTTCCTGCCGGAGAAGGCTGGCGCACGGCGCACCCGGCTGGAGACGCTTGCGGCTGAAGCTCCCGCGATTAAAGACTCTGACCCTGCGCGCGTCTTGATTTTTTACGAAGCTCCACACCGGGTTCTGGAGACGCTAGCCGATCTGGAAGCAGTTTGGGGACCCGGCCTGCACATCGTAGCAGCCCGTGAGTTGACTAAGATTCACGAGGAATTTCTGCGCGGTACGGCGGCGGAGATGCGGCGCGAGCTAGCCAGCCGCGACCGTGTGCGTGGCGAGTTTACGCTGCTGGTGGAGGCGCGGAAGCCGGCTTCGTCTGGGATGGACGTGAACAAAAATACAGAAAAAATTGCCGACCGGGTGGCCCGTTTGCAGGCGGAGGCGGGCATTGATGAAAAGGAGGCCTTGAAGCGGTTGGCGCGAGAGTTGGGTCAATCGAAGAGCGAAGTTTACCGGGAGTTGCAGCGGGCGCGGGCACGGCGAGGATAGCTTTGATGTAGATAGAGACCAGGGAACGGCTTTCTCAGATGGACCCACCCTCGGCAGTGGTTGGTTCCAGGCTTGCGGCGGGAGAAGTGGCAGTTTCATTGAGCTTCTTGCTCGCTTCCATTTCGTCAATCTCAGCGATCAGTTGTTTGAGTTGGTCTTTCTTGCGCTCACTCATATCGAGGAAGCGAATTCCTACCAGATCTTTGCCCTGAATTGCCTGCACCACGCCGCCCAGCCGGAAAGGCAGCCCTTCCAGAAAAAAGTCTGTTTCGATGCGCGTATAGATGCCCACCGGGAAACGTTCATCGGTGCGGATGCGGCATCCGCCCAGGCTCAAATCGATAATCCTTCCCTTGATCTTAGCGCTGATATTGACCAGCAGAATAATGGCCGAGGTATCGACCTCGTGCCGGGCTTGAGCGCGGCGATCCCGGCCTCCCACTTGTGCATGTGCATTGGGCTGACCGGCGGGCGGTGGCGCCGCGGGGCTGCCCTCGGCTGGTTTCGCGGCAGACGTTTGAGCCGCCTGCGGTTTTGCCACACTCGGCGGCGCAGCGACCGGGGGGCCGAGAGGACCGGAGCGTCTGGCTAAAGTGAAAGCCTCCGCCGGTTGTATGCCGGCAGGTTTTGCGGCAGCCAGCGGTGGCGGAATTGCTGCGGCAGGCGGGCTGCTAGTAGCAGAAAAAGCTGGTTTTGCTTGCGCAAGATCCACCGCGGGCCTGGCTGTTTCGGATGGCTTGCGGGTTTTTGCGGAATTGTCCGCCTGAACCTCGCAGAGCAGCTCGGCAAACTCCGTGCGGCGGCGCGCGGGCAGATCGTGCAGGTGAATCCCTGCCAATTGCTGATTGTCGCTCCAGAGTAATTCGCCACTGAAGCGGAAAGCGATTCCGCGCACCTTGAGGCTGACCTCAACCCGAGCTTTGGGCGAGGGGTTGAAACGCTGGCCTGCGCGCACCCGGCAGCCGGTCATCCCAATATCCACAACCCGGCAGTCAATACGCTCACCGCTACTGACCAGTTGCACCGCTGCTTCTTCGTCCACGGCGTGGCGGATGAACTTGCGCCGCTCCATCTGCATCGCTTCCGGGTTGTGCGCGCCTTCTTTGGAGTGCATCTGCCTCTCCGTGCGAAGTCAAGGCCGGTTCAGTGCCCTTCAACCAGCTCCCAAGGGCGGTGAGGCGCGGGCTGAATGCTTTCGCGGCCTTTGAGCCGGTCATATTGATACAGATCGCTGGTGGTTCCCAGCGCCTGGTTGAAGAGGCTGGTTGAGCCTGTTAGCTGCTTCAACTCCTCGCCGAACTGATGAATAGAATGCAACTGGCCAGCCGTGGCGGGAATCTCGAACTTCGAGGTCTTGAGAAACTTCTGGTAGCCGCGATCCAACAGGTGCGCCACTTCGCCACCATTCAGAATTCCTGGGCCTTCGATGACAGCAACCACAGTCTCAACGCCCGCAGTCAAAACTGCCGCGGCCCCGTGCTTGCTGACGAGAACTCCTTTGGCGGCGCTTGAAAGCGGCTCAACGGTAAAGCCGTGGGTTCTCAGCACATCCAGCGTTTGATCGAAATTCAATGGAAGAGATTTTCGAGCCAAGTTTCCGTCCAATCTGCGAGGATGTGTTTCAAGTATCGGCAAATTCCCCGCCAACTCCAATCTCGCACATCCGGCAGAGGGTCGCAATTTTCAGGTTGGAACATTTGCAGGAGATTTCCGCCAGGATCAGGCGGATTCTGCCCATTTCGGTAGTGAGAGTTTTGGGTTGGTTCGGGTCTGCGGGAGAGCTGGGTCATGACGGTGGCCAACCCCGCCGATAATCACCAAGATAAAGGAGAGAAAAATGAGCGTTCTGCGGATCACCCGCGCGGTCTATGACGCGATTCGAGCTCACGGCGAGGAGGCCTTTCCGGCGGAGGCCTGTGGCGCGCTGCTGGATCGCTTCTCCCCGGGCGGATCAGTGGTGGAGACGGCTGTTCGGGCTACCAATGTGCTTGCAGGCGTTGAGAATACTTGCTACCGGATCGATCCGGCGGAACTGGTGAGGATTGAGCGCGATGCGCGGCGGCAAGGGCTTGGCGTCGCCGGTTTTTATCACTCCCACCCCAACCACGCGGCGCAATGGTCGCCAACCGATCTGGAAGAGGCGCATTGGTTGGGATGTTCGTATGTTATAACCGCGGTGACTCTCGGCGAGGCATCTGAAACCAACTCGTTCCTGCTGGCCGGCCAGGGTGAGAGTGACAAGAAATTTGAGAAGGAAGAGATTCAGATCGTGGAGGGCGCAGCATCCGACGGTAGCTAGAGTGGTTTGCGCGCCGAGAGACAGAGATGAGAAATTCCTTCAACCCTCCAGCTTGCCAGTACTCCTTCTTCTCCAGTACCAGAGGCCAAACCCCACGACAGCCAGCCCGCCGACAACCGCCAGCGCGGAGATTGCATGATGCGCGACTACGTCCACGGCGCTTGGTCCGAGCTTCAGCACCAGGAGCGAAAGCAGCAGCCAGCGGACCATTCTGCCGCAGAATACGGCCAGCATGAAGGGCGCGATGCGCATTTCGAAGACTCCGGCGGCGAAGACAAATACCTTCCACGGCGTGGGCGGGGGCAGCATTGAGGGAATCATCAGGGCCAGAAGCTCCTGGCGCTCGAAGCGGGTGCGCAGTTGCTCGAATCGTTCGCGATTGATGCGTTTCAACAGGAAGAGTTCGCCGCCCGCGCGGCCCAGTCCATACGGTACAAGGCCGCCGATGGCGGAGCCAACCGAGGCCATCAGGCAATAGAGCCAGAAATGCCCTTTGTCCGCCCAGACATAACCGGCAAGAATGAGGTCCATCGGCACGGGAATCGACGAGGAATCGAGCAGCGCCACCAGGCCTACGCCCCAGAAGCCCATTTTCAGCAGCGCCGGTAGAATCAACAGCTTCCATTTGGCAAGTATCTTCACAAAAAACTGCTTCAAACCAGGTTCCCTTCCGGCAGCTCATCCGTCCATCTACAAAGAACCATTGTACGGTCCATGCGTTGCGGCAGTTCAAAGATACTGCCCCGCTCTTCGGCGTTCCGCGAGGCGAGGAGTAGTGTGTGGAAGAGTTGGGAACCAACTGATGGGTCAAATTCCGAGAAGATGAGAGAATAGACAGGAGGGACGAAGGACGCTACCGAAAGGTGTGCCGCGTCCGGCGGGCTATCCAGCCAGCTCTCGCGGACATCCCTCAGCCAGGGTTTCAGGGAAGGTTTCAACAGAAGGAATGTTCAGCAGCAAACCGTCAAAGTATGGGAATCGCTACAGCCGGAGAGGACTCTCTGAGGACTCTTCAGTTGCCGTTGCGGAACCGACTCTGGAGCCGGAGGACGACGCCGAGCCGGATGATTCTCAACCAGGGCAGCCTGCGCCGCAGGTGGTCGCTCTCTCAGCTTCTCCCTCCCAATGGGTGGACCATGACACCCACGAACTGCTGGAGATGATCAGCGAGCTGGAAGACGAGCGGCGCTGGGCGCGGCTGCGCGAGGGCATCTGGCTGGCGATTCTGCTGCACCTGGCGCTGCTTTCGGCCTTCACATGGATTCCAAAGTATATCTTTCATGTCGCGCCGGTGATTGACCCCATTCAGGCCATCAAAGACCGCAAAGACCTGCAATATCTGGATTTGCCTCCCGATGCATTGCGTCCGCCGCCGCCCAAGATTCCTGTCAAGCCGGTTACTCCCAAGCAGACAATCATCGACAAGCAGACATTGGCGGAGCTGAACAAGCCCGCGCCGCCCGTGCCGACGCCGGAACCCACTCCGACCCCACCCCCGGCGGCAGAATCACCGCAGCCAGCACCTCCTGCGCCGCAACCGGAAGTGCAAACTCCGCGCCCCGCTGCTGTGCCTGCGCGGCCCAGCTTTGCCTTAGGATCGCAGAACCCCGCCGATCAGTTGCGTAATGCGATGAAGGCGGCTTCGCGCAATCCGGGAGGTGGTATTGGTAACTTTCCCCAGGGAGGAATGCCACTGCATCCCGGCGCAGGGGCTGGAGGCCTGGAAGTTCTTTCGGACACGCAAGGCGTGGACTTCAGCAGTTGGCTTCAGCATTGGCACCGGGAGACGCAGAAGACCTGGGATCCGCTGATTCCGGATGAAGTTAACCCGCCGCTGAACAAGAAAGGCGTGGTGGTGATTCATTTCAAGGTGCTCCCCAATGGACGGCTGATGGATGGCAGTGTGATGCTGGAGGGCCGCTCCGGCGATACTGCTCTGGACCGTGCAGCCTGGGGTGCGCTGACCGGTTCCAACTACCCGCCGCTCCCAAAGGATTTTCATGGTGAGTATCTCGAATTGCGCGCCAGCTTCTGGTACAACATGGACATTGACAGATAGAGCGGCTGATTCGCACGGGAGCAAAGGCTGCTTGCTTTTCGTTTCTCTCTGCCGTATTGTCGGAGCAGATTCTGACCAGGTGTTTCCGATGCGGATTTCTGTTTTATCTATCTCGCTTGCATGTCTTCTGGCCGGCATGGCCGCGCAGGCGCAGAGTGTGGCATCGCGTCTCCCGCGTCTTGTGCCCGCTCCGGTCACGGGCGGCGTTGAAAAGCCCAAGCGGCCCGCGGGTGGAGTCGAAGTCCTTTCGGATACACAGGGCGTGGAGTTCAAGCCTTATCTTCTCGAACTCCAGAAGATCACCAAAGCCAGTTGGGCGCCGCTGATTCCCGACGAGGCGAATCCTCCAATCCGATTGGCCGGGGAAGCCCTGATTCGCTTCAAGATTCTTCCCAATGGGCGTGTGATGGAAGGCAGCATGGAACTGGAAGGCCGCTCCGGCGCTACGGTTCTGGATCGTGCGGCCTGGGATGCGATTACCAGCTCGGATTATCCGCCGCTGCCTGAGGAGTTCAAAGGGCCGTATCTTGAGCTTCGCTTCCTCTTCCAATACAACATGGATGAGAAGCCACTGACAGAAGAGAAACCCGGATAGTGTCTGAAATCTGCGTTGACGAAAAACAACTAGCGATTGCTTTTCTCTTTTGACGGTCCTATCGTCAACTCATGCCATCAGATCGCACACAACTTGCCGCTCTCAAGAATCTGATTTCCCAAGCCGACCGGATTATCGCCACTGCTCCAGAATTACCAGAGAACCGAACTGCCGCTGCGCGGGAATCGCTGGCCGCTGCGCTGGCCCTCACTGACGATCTGCTCAAGCAATCCAGCCCCACCACCTCTGCTGCCGTCCTGGGCCGCAAGGGAGGCTCTACAACTGCCCGTAGACATGGCACTGAGCATTACCGGCAGATGGCCGCGAAGCGCAAAACCCACGGCGGCGGCAGACCCCGCAAAGAATCCGAGTAGCAACCCAAACAAGATAAAATGGTCGCTCCAAAACGAAACGCCCGGCGCGAGGCCGGGGCGATTCGGTGAAGCGGCTGGATACCCTCACCATAGCCCATACTCGCGCCCGGATGCAAGGTGCGAATGGCCACGAAGAAATCCCCCTCTCCGCTTCCGAGCGCCACAATCTACGGCGCAAATATCAGTGAGTTTGTTGCTTGGGATGGACAGCGGTACGTACTACGGCCCACAAGAGACAGCGTACTCGCCGATGACAGCTTGAGATTGATCGGGAGCGTAAGAGAACTCAGTCGGTTCACCAGGCGCAGCCCCGGATACGTCTTTACGCCCAACCCATCGGAGCATGTTTGCTCCCCTCGGAACACATCCGAGGCGCAGCCGGGCATAAGCGTCGTGGCGGAGGACGCCGGTAGCGACCAACCGAAGAAGCGCCGACTAACTCCCTCAATAGACTGTCCGAAGGCTGCGAGAAGACTGGAAAGGTACCTGAGCGAGCATGGGATTGGCTTGAATAAGTTTTCCCTTGCGATTGGCACGAACGAGGAAGACCCTCTATCGCTTCAGAAAATCGGGGAAAGTGCATCGGGATATATTCGAGGCCATAGCCAAGGAAATGAAGATCACCAAAGACGATCTATTAAATTCTTGATTGATAAGCCCTTATAGTCATATGCCCGATTACTGCCCGATTGTCCGATTGCTGTCCGATTAGTGCCCGGACACTCAGCGCAGCTCCTGTCCAAAACATTCCTGAAACATGCCTGAATCTAAGCCTATTCGGACGCCATTTTCCAGCGAATGATGAGGGTATGAGGGGCACAGCAACAATTCGAGGACCACCAAACGACAATCCCCAAAGAGGGGAGAGTTTCAACGCACTTTTCCATTGACAACAACTATCGCTAGTTGTATTATCAACGCATCATGAGCAATACAAAGACGGCTTTAACAATGACTTGCGAGGCGTGCAGCGTTGATTGCCAACGCTTTGGCAAACACCGGAATGGCCTTCGCCGCTTCCGTTGTCCGAACTGCAAAAAGACCTATACCGAGGCTCACAAGCGGGTCATGGATTCGATGTACATTCCGCAGGAAAAGGCCGTCCTGGCCCTCCGGCTGCTGCTCGAAGGAAACTCCATTCGCAGCACCGAGCGCATTACCGATCTGGACCGGAACACGATCATGAGTCTGCTGGTCAAGGCCGGTGACCGCTGCCAGTCTCTCATCGCCGAGCGGATCGTGAGTATCCCGGTGCAAGATGTCGAGGTCGATGAGATTTGGGGTTTTGTCGGAAAGAAAGAAGGCCATAAGGCAGAGGGCGACGGCGCGGAGTTAGGCGATGCCTATTGCTTCATCGGCATGGAGCGGCGCACGAAGCTGGTTCTGGCCTATCACCTGGGGAAGCGCACCGCTAAGTCTACGGATGCCTTTATCGGCAAACTGGCCTATGCCACGGCATCTGATAGCCGCTTCCAGTTGACCTCCGATGGATTCGCGCCCTATGTGAGCGCAGTCAAGATGTTGCTAAGAGATCGGGTTGACTTTGCCCAACTAATCAAAGTCTACGGAACACCCCGCGATGGGGAGCAACGCTACAGCCCCGCTGAGGTCGTAGATTCGGTCCCAGTCGAGATTATGGGAAGGCCTGTCAGAAGCCGAATTTGCACGTCGCATATCGAAAGGCAGAATTTGAGCGTAAGAATGGGGATGCGGCGCATGACGCGGCTTACCAATGGCTTTTCAAAGAAGTGGGAAAACTTGGACGCGGCTTATGCGCTCTGGTTTGTCTATTACAACTTCTGCCGGGTGCATCAGACATTGCGCGTCACTCCGGCAATGGAAGCCGGCATCACCGATCACATCTGGACGATTGCAGAACTTAGTGCGTGATATGTACGACCAGCCTTCAATCTACTGCAAGAACATTACCGACCCACGATGTCGGGAGCACATGGTGCTCCCTTTTGCGCTGCTTCCAGAATCTTATTGGAACGACGAAGACCTCGATCCCACCCTAGAACAAACAATTGAATATCTAACGCGCTGGCCCGAGGATACCTAGACAGCAGCCATTGGGTGTCCGTCCTGCGGAAAAGTTCTGCAATACGTTCGTCGTGATGTGGAATGGGGTTGGGCTCCCTTTCAGGAGAGAGGGCGATTCTCTTCCGATACCAAGTGCTACGTCGTAGAGCTTGAATGCGCCAGGAAAGACTGCCGACTTCCCGCCAAATTCCATACAGTGTTAAGCGACCAAATCCCCACCGAGAGCGCTTTGCTCGATAAACTGCATCGCGGCTTTTTTGGAGGAACGTGTCCAGCGGGACATGACCTTCTGCCGATACCGAAGGAGAGATATAGGCTGACGCGCGTTCTCGATGCAATCCCGACAGAGGAGAACTAGGGGGCTTGGAAGACAATTTCGGTTGCACTCGACACTTGTCCTGTGCGAAGATTCGCGTGAGGACGTGAACCAAATTGCCCCGCCTAGCCGCGGGGCTTTTCAATTTACCTAACTTTACACCCGACCGTTTTATTGTACCATCCCAATCATGCTCGTACCTCTGCTCGCACTCGCAATGATCTCCCCGGATGATAGAGGGTCAGTCCTTTATGCCGATTGCAAATCCTTTGTCGCTGCGCTGGACCATACGGCTAACCAGGGCCATATCGACACACTAGGCGCAAGCCGCTGTTCGGGCTACATAGAGGGGATCTTGGATGGAGCTAATGGTTTGAGAGGATTCTGCGCTGAGAACGCGACAGTGGGAACGATAGCTAGGGTCTATATCGCGTACATGGACAAAAACCCCAAGATGTTCGATGAGCGAGAGGGTACGGGGTTTATATCAGCGTTGCAGGAGAACTACCCGTGCCCTGCAAAGTGATGAACGATATCCCGCCGCATCCGGTTATTTTCCGCCAAATCCCGTCAACGCACATTTAAGACACTACCGAAACCCGCCGAGGGCAATGATCCCTTGCCGGATCGAGCAACTGATCAGCTGGATTCTCCCGCGGATCACGAGCCAAAGCAGTAGAACCTAATCCGTCTCAATCTTCGTCCAATATCATTGGGTTTGCCGCGGCAGGTGAGGCGGATTGCGATTCGTCCCTGAACAGATCGTGCGGCTTGTGCCTGTGGGGCAGCCGGATACCGTCCTGCTCCAGCAGAGCCTCGTAAATCGGCGTATGACGCCAGTGGCGGGCCAAGGCAAAGGCGCTCATGTTGGCGATCATCAACGGCAGCACCAGGCCGTAGCCGCCGGTCATCTCAAAGATGATGAGAATCGAAGTCATTGGCGCGCGGATGATGCCGGCGAAAACCGCCCCCATGCCCACCACGGCAAAAGCGGCAATCGAGTCGGTGGGGTGGTGAAAAACCGCTACGTCGATATATCCCACCGCTCCGCCCAGCATTCCGCCCATGAACAACGCCGGAGCGAAGATGCCGCCCGCACCGCCGCTCCCGTAGGAGGAAACCGTAGCGGCCAGCTTGAGCAGGCAAAGGACGATCATGGTCACCAGCGGCAGGGTTCCGGTCAAAGCCAGCGTGAGGGTCTTGTAGGGGTCACCGGCAATTCCGTTCAAGTGATAAAGTTCGAGAGCTACCACAGCCATTGTTCCGGTCGCCGCGCCTCCAATGGCCGGATGCACCCATTTGGGAACTCCGGTAAGCCGTTTGAACTGAGCGCGCAGCCAGAGCAGGCCATCAGTAAAGGCCACCGAAACCAGCGCCGCCAACAGGCCGAGCAGCGAATACCAGACCAGCGACGAAGGATTGGTGAATGTGTACGAGCGCTGGATATGGAAGACCGGGTCTGTCGAGCGCTGCGCGGAGTGTTCAACCACGGCTGCCAGCGCCGCCGCGACAATCACTCCCGAGAGCATTGTCTGGTCCAGGTCGCCAATTAGCTCTTCTAGAGTGAAGGTGATGGCCGCAATGGGCGCATTAAAGGCCGCTGCGATGCCGGCAGCCATGCCCACTGAGGCCATCCGCCGACAGTTGATGGGGCTGAGCCGCGCCACCCGGGCCAGTGCGCTGCTGACACCGGCGCAGATATGTACCGTTGGCCCTTCCAGGCCCAGCGATGCCCCGGAACCGATCTGGATGACGCAAAGAATGAATTTGCCGACGGTTTCCTTAACAGAGATCACGCCGAAGCGGCGAACGTAAGCGACCTTGACCTGGGGAATGCCGCTGCCGGCTGCTGCGGGGACAAAATAGTAGAGGCCGATGCCGGCCGCCAGGCCGCCCAGTGCCGGCGTGAGGATCGTCCACCAGATCCAGCTATGCCCGGATGCGCTATTGGCGTTGTCAATCAGCAGCGCCTCGAGCCAGCCAATCGAGCGGTGAAAGGCCACGGCAGCCAGTCCGCATAGTCCACCGGCCAGAACGGTTACCGCCAGCAGGCGCTGCCTTTCTGTTGGTATCCTGCGCAGCAGCCAGGCAAAAAAGTGCGCATAGAGGCCAGTTAAGCCTGCCCAACTTAATTTTTCCGGGTCATCGCTGCTTGGCGGGTTCACATTCCCAGTATAGCGGCGACTCGCTCCTCCGGCGGAGGCGCAGCAGGGACAGTGTCCGTGGGGCTGACCAGTGGCAGGAAGATGGTGATTGCCGTGCCGCTGGCGCCCGGGCGCTCGGTGCTCCAGACTCGGATATGCCCGTTGCGCCGTTCTGCCAACTGCGCCACTACCCACATGCCCAGCCCCGTTCCAGTCTCTTTCTTGGTGGTGAAGAACGGTTCAAAGATGTGCCGTATCGTCGCCCGGCTCATGCCAATGCCGGTATCGAAGAAGGTCACCCTCATGCCCGGTGTTGTTTCGTCGCGCCAATCGCGCGAGGGGCGCAGGCGGATGATCAATTGGCCACCTCCGGGCATGGCCTCAATGGAATTTGAAACCAAATTGGCGAAGATCTGCTGCATCTCGCTGGGCATGCAGGCAACGCTAGCCTCGTTTTTGGCCCGCACCGCGGTGCCGATCTGCGCCGAGCGCAGCTTGCCGCGGAAGAGCGTCAGAACGGCGACCACAATCTCCGAGAGCCGAATGACGGTCGGTGTTCCTGTTTGGCGGTGGAACTTCAGCGTCTGCTGGGTGATCAGCGAGATACGCACCAATTCGTCCAATGCATGGCGAGCGTGTGTCCGAGCGTCTTCGGTGTTGTCCGCCAGAGTAACCAAGAACAACAGGTTCATTACCGCTTCCAGCGGATTATTGATTTCGTGAGCCACGGAGGCTGCCAGCCTGCCGGCAATGGCCAGCTTTTCAGCGCGCAGCATCGCCTGTTCAGTGAGTTTGCGGTTCGTAACATCGGCGATGACGCCGATCACGCGCCGGACATTCCCATCGCTCTCGTGTTGGCATTTACCCTGCGACTCCAGCCAACGGATCGTACCGTCCGGCAGTACCACGCGATATTGCATGTGGTAATCCTTGCCTGTGTTGTGGGTCTGCGATACGGCCTCTCTGACAGCCTCTGCGTCATCCGGGTGAATCAAATCGAACCAGGCCGAACAGGCCGATGGAATGGATTCCGGCTCGCGGCCAACCATGCGGTACATCTCATCGGAGCGGTTGCTGGTGCCGTGCTCCAGATCCCAGATCCACAGGCCCATTCCGTTGGCTTGCAGGGCAAGCTGCAATACTTCATCGCGTTCACGAACCGCTTCGCTGATGCGTGCCCGCTCCTCGGCCAATTGCCGCTCTGCGTTGGCCAGCAATAGCCGCTCCTGCAATTCGTGGGTGCTCAATTGGGCGCGCTGCTGGGCCAGCCTGCGCATCGCCCAGCCCAGCAGAATGGTGATTGCCAGAAACACGGTGAGCCGCAGTTGCGAGCTGATGGCGTTGTTCGGAAAACGAAAATTCTGGTCAATGATGAAGATGCGCAGCAGGACTACGTCTGCAAGCGTGCAGGACAGGCCGCCCCACATGTCCAGATACCAGCAACTGAAGATGATCGTGGGAAAGACCAGAATGAACGGAAATGCGCGTAGCGGGACGATTGAATAATTGATCGCTTCGGCAAAGCAGGCTGCCCCGACCCCCAGCAACGCGCGCGCCCACCAAGGCCAATTTTCAATCACGACGGCGCTGGGGAATCTGATCGCTTTCATATCGTTCTGTCTTCGCTGGTTCATTGTTCCAGCTAGCTTCAATTACTGAAAGGGTTGCTTCTGACGATAATCCCGTTTGCTCGAAATGGGAAGATGCTTCGCGAGAGAATTGTGATGCTCCTGCCAACCCCTTCGTTTTTATTTTCCAGCCCTTACGCTTTCAAGCTAAAATGTATCTGTCTTCGATGCGCATCCTCAACGCTATTCCGGCAATGGGAACGCCCCGGCTTAAACGCTTTCGCCGTGGCCGGCATGACCGTGGACACCGACCTTCCCGCTGCGATAGCAAAACCACAATTGATCTATGCAAGGCCACAGAGATAAAGTGTTGATTTTCTCAAGAAATCAACACCCTGCACACGGCCTTTCAGGGCACGGTAATTGTGGTTTTGCTCATCTATCCCGTTGAAATCTTTTTTGGCGCAGGCCGGATGCTCAGCGTCCGCCGCCAGAGAAACCTCCGCTGGCCGGAGGTTTCGCAATGAATCTTGAGTATCCATCCGCGTTGCGCGGATAGAAAGGCTTTCCCGATGAACAATTTTTCCAGCCGTGCCACGCTGAATGCCGGCAATCGCAGCTACACCATCTATCGCCTGCCCGCCCTGAGTGAGCGCGGCTTCAACCTGAGCCGCTTGCCCTTCAGCCTGAAAATACTGCTCGAAAACCTGCTGCGCCGCGAGGATGGCGTCAACGTAACCGCCGGCGACATCGAATTCCTGGCCAAATGGGAGGCCAAAGCCGAGCCGAGCCGCGAGATTGCCTACATGCCGGCGCGCGTCCTGATGCAGGATTTTACCGGCGTCCCCGCCGTTGTCGATCTGGGCGCAATGCGCGATGCCATCAAGACCCTCGGCGGCGATCCGGAGCGCGTCAACCCGCTGGTGCCCGCCGAGCTGGTCATCGATCACTCGGTTCAGGTGGACGAGTTCGGCGCCGCAGGCTCACTTGCGGCCAATACCCTGTTGGAGTTTCAAAGAAACCGTGAGCGCTATGCCTTCCTCAAATGGGGCCAGACCGCCTTCCGCAACTTCTCCGCCGTTCCGCCGGGGATGGGCATCTGCCATCAGGTCAATCTCGAATACCTGGCCCGTGTCGTCTTCACCACGGAGATCAATGGCGAGACTTTTGCCTATCCCGACACGGTGGTCGGCACTGACTCACACACCACAATGATCAACGGACTAGGTGTGCTGGGCTGGGGCGTGGGCGGCATCGAGGCCGAGGCGGCCATGCTGGGTCAGGCTGTCTCCATGCTGGTGCCTCAGGTCGTCGGCTACAAGCTCACCGGCAAACTGCGCGAGGGCGCTACGGCAACCGATCTCGTTCTGACCGTCACCCAGGCTCTGCGCAAGCTGGGAGTGGTCGGCAAGTTCGTCGAGTTTTATGGGCCGGGAATCGCTGAGCTGCCCTTGGCCGACCGCGCCACTATCAGTAACATGGCTCCCGAGTACGGCGCTACCTGCGGCATCTTCCCCGTCGATGCTGAGACGCTGCGCTATCTGCGGCTGACTGGCCGGAGCGAGGAGCAGATCGCGCTCGTCGAGGCGTACTACAAAGAGCAAGATCTTTTCCATACCTCCAGCTCTCCCGAGGCCGAATACACGCAGACGCTGGAGTTGGATCTGGCTACTGTCGAACCAAGCCTCGCCGGCCCTAAGCGCCCGCAGGATCGTGTTCTGCTGAAGGATGCAGCCGCCAGCTTTACTCAGCAGTTGCCTACGCTGCTGGCGCCGACGGCTAAACCTCTGGGCACACGCACCGCATCCAGTTGGGATCGCAGCGCTGTCACCGATGAAGGACTCGTCGATGAGCACCCGGCGCGTGTCACAACCACCGTGCAGGCCCGCTTTGGTGTCGATCCTGACAAGTATCTCGATCACGGCTCGGTCGTCATCGCCGCGATCACCAGTTGCACGAATACGTCGAACCCATCGGTGATGATGGCAGCCGGAATTCTGGCTAAGAAGGCAGTTGAAAAAGGCCTTACCGTTCCGCCGTGGGTCAAGACTTCGCTTGCACCAGGTTCGCGCGTGGTTACTGACTACTACCAGAAGGCCGGCCTGCTGCCGTATCTTGAAAAGCTGCGCTTCAACGTCGTCGGCTACGGCTGCACCACCTGCATCGGCAACTCAGGGCCGCTGCCTACAGATGTATCAAAGAGCATCGACGAGCACGGCCTGGTTGCCGTCAGCGTCCTCAGCGGCAATCGCAACTTCGAGGGCCGGGTCAACGTGGATGTGCGGGCCAATTATCTGATGAGTCCGCCGTTGGTGGTTGCCTATGCGCTGGCCGGCAAAATCGGCCATAACTTCGATGCGGATTCACTGGGTACTGGAACCGACGGCCAGCCTGTCTACCTCAAAGACATCTGGCCGACGCAGCAGGAAGTTGCCGAAGCCATTGAAAAGGGTGTCAGCAGCGAGGGCTTCCGCAAGGAGTACGCGACGGTGAGCCTGGGCGACGCCAACTGGCAGGGACTCCGCTTCCCCACCGGCGACGTCTACCAGTGGGAGCCGGATTCGACTTACATCCGCAAGGCGCCCTACTTTGACGGAATCACCAAAACTCCCGCGCCAGTTATAGATATTCTCGGTGCGCGGGTGCTGGCTGTGCTGGGCGACTCGGTAACTACCGACCATATATCGCCGGCAGGCAACATCAAGGCCAACGGACCGGCGGGTAAGTATCTTGCCGAGCATGGCGTCAAGCCCTCGGAGTTCAATAGCTACGGTTCCAGACGTGGCAACCATGAAGTCATGGTCCGGGGAACCTTCGCCAACGTGCGCTTGCGCAACAAGCTCGCCCCCGGCACCGAGGGCGGTGTTACTCGTTTGCTGCCCGAAGGCGAACCGATGAGCATCTATGATGCTTCCGTAAAGTATGCCGACCGCAAGGTCCCGCTGGTAATTCTGGCTGGCAAGGAATATGGTTCCGGCTCGTCGCGCGACTGGGCAGCCAAAGGACCAAAGCTGCTGGGCGTTCGCGCGGTGATCGCCGAGAGCTTCGAGCGCATTCACCGGTCCAACTTAGTGGGGATGGGAATTCTGCCGCTGCAATTCAAAGCTGGCGAGAATGTCGAATCCCTCGGACTCACCGGCGAAGAGATTTTCGACTTCCCTGGACTTACCCAATTGCTCGCGGAAAAATTCGCCAACGGCAAAACCCTCACCGTAATCGCAACCAGTCCCAACGGCGGAAAGAAGACGCTCCACGCAGTGGTCCGCATCGACACGCCGCAGGAGATCGAGTACTTCGAGCACGGCGGCATCCTGCAATATGTGCTGCGCCAGCTAGCGGCAAAGTAGGCACCTGGCACCTGCGGTGCGGCCAACTGCGCTTGCGCGCGACGGGGTTCGTGCTTTCCTAGGTCTCAAAATCGAGACCTGGGGCACCCGGCACCCGGCCGGAAGTGTTCCGCAAGCACCGTTGTTTTATCATTTCCATCATGGCAATCATTCTGTTTTGTCGAAATGGTCACGACCTCTCGGATTACGACCAGACAATCCGCATGGGGGGACTGAGGATACAAGATGTTGTCAGGAAGGCTGAACGCGCACGGTGGGAGAGCCAGCAGCCAAGACAGCCATTTTGTCCAAAGTGCGGTGCCTCTACCTTGGACTCTTGTGAGCATTGCAAATCCATAATCCCGCAGGGGAAGCGTCCTTCCTACTGTGGGCAATGCGGAAAGCCGCTCCCTTGGATGGCTGAGCGACTAGACACGGCAAGAGAATTGCTCTGGAACGACGACCATCTCTCGCTTGAAGACCGGGAAAAACTGTGGGGTCTGCTGCAATACGTCATGTCTGACCCGAAGTCTGATTTGGTTCCGGCAAAGCAAAAGCTGATTGATATCAAACTCGGTGGTGCTGTGGCCGCTACTCGCGAGTTCATCGAAAATATCATTGCAAAGTCCATAGCCGAAACGTTGAAGCCTTGAATGCCAAACGGCTCATCTACGGGTGAGCCGCTTGGGTACAACGGGCGGGTGGCGCACCCTAAGTTTTTGAAATCCAAACCACCCCACACCCCGGCGCCCCATCCATTCCCAGTCTCTTCGTGGAATGGGTGGGATCGCACGAACCCCAACCCGCCCGGCCGAAGGCAGTTGGCCGCACAGCAGGTGGTTCCCAACCAAACTGAGGTGCCACTAGTTCGTGGTCTTTGAAGACCGGTGATGACTTGGGCGAAATCAGTGGTAGGATTTTTATATGCAAGTCACCCTCTCCATTCCCGATGAACTCGCGGCGCGAGCAACGGCGCGCGGTAGGTCCGTGGAGGCATATCTTCGCGGATTGATCGAAGCCGATCAAAGCAGCGCCGGAAATGGACTGCGCAGTATTGGACCCGGCCCCTATACGCCCGAGGAGGCCGGCCGGTGGATTCGCGCTATGCGCGCCGAGAACCGGTTGGATGGCGTCACGATTCGCGAACTGATTGATGAAGGCCGCAAATACTGATGCCCGCGTTTGTGGCGGATGCATCGCTTTGCCTGGCTTGGTGCTTTCCCGGCGAAGACACGCCCGCTACCGAATCTCTCCTGCGCCGTGCCGAGAGCGGAGAAGAGATTGCGGTCCCCGCGCATTGGCCCGTCGAGGTGCTGAATGCGGTGATCCAGGGGCAGAAGCGGGGAAGAGTCTCCGAAGTCTTCGCCACAGGGTTCCTGGCCCGGCTTTTTTCATTTGCGCTTGCCATTGACGATAGCGGCGATCTGAGCCGCCTGAAATCGGTACGCGACCTGGCCGAGCGCCATAAACTGACAGCCTATGATGCGGCCTATCTGGAACTGGCGTTGCGCCTGGGCTTGCCGCTTGCGACCCTCGATGGAGACCTTCAGAAGAGCGCTCGGGCGGAGAACATACCGCTGCTTTGAAGCCCACCCCCCGCTTCCCGCATCGCTGAATCAACCGAACAGCTTGAAGTGGGCTTCGAAATCCGACTATTTCTTTTTCGCAGCTGATTTTGACGCTTTTGCCGGAGCCTTGGTCTTTGCCGCAGGCGCAGCATCTTCCTGCACAGCCACGGGCAATAGCGCTTCCCGATGCGTGTGATCGCCCAGGATGTGCAGGCGCAGGAAGTTCGTCGAGCCTGATTTGGTGCGGGTTCCGGCGACAATCGCGATCACCTCGCGCGGGCGCACATGCCCGCCCTGTTCGAGCAGATTCTCGGCCAGGTCCACCATTGCTTCGGTCGAGTTGACCTTGGGACAGCGAATCGGCGTGGTTCCCCACAGCAGGTTGAGGCGATTGATTGTGACATCCACCGGGCTAAGCGCGAAGATCGGTGCGCTGGGGTGGTACTTCGAGAGTTGGCGGGCCGTGGTTCCCGACTCCGTGAAGAGCGCAATGCCGCGCAGATCCAAGTCGTCAGCGGCGTGAGCCGTGGCTTCGCAGATGGTCTCGGCGATGGTCAGGCGGCTGTGCCGTTCACGAGGACCGTAGGGGATCAGCTCCTTGATATGGCGCTCGGCTTCGGAAACAATCCGCGCCATCATCGCCACCGCAGCAACCGGATACTTGCCCATCGCCGACTCGCCGGAGAGCATCACGGCGTCGGTTCCGTCATAGACGGCGTTTGCCACGTCGGAGGCTTCGGCGCGCGTGGGCCGGGGATTATCAATCATCGACTCCAGCATCTGCGTCGCAGTGATGACCGGTTTGCGAACCTCGCCGGCGCGGCGGATGATGTGTTTTTGAATCGAAGGAACCTGCTCGGGCGGCACCTCCACGCCCAGATCGCCGCGGGCTACCATGATGCCATCGGCGGCTGCCAGAATGCTGTCGAGATGCTCAATGGCCTGGGGCTTTTCGAGTTTGGCGATGATCCATGTTTCGCCTCCGTAGGCAGAAACGCGATTGCGCACCAGGCGAACATCTTCAGCGGTGCGGACAAAGGAAACCGCGATGGCATCTACGCCGTTTTTGAGCGCGAACTCGAGATCGGCATCGTCTTTTTCGGTCAGCGAAGGCACGCGCACCGGAATCCCCGGAAGATTGATGCCTTTGTTCTCGCCCAGCATGCCGCCGTTGATGATCTCGCAGACAACGTCGTCGCCCAACACCTCATGAACGCGCAGTTCAATCAAACCGTCCGAGAGTAGAATCCGCGATCCCTGTTCAACGTTTTCCGCCAGTGTCTTGAATGTGGTGCCCACCAGCGCGGCCGTTCCCGGTACTTCGCGCGGAGTGATGGTAATCTTCTGGCCGGTCTTCAACAGCACCGGCTGGTGATCTTTGAGCTTGGAGGTACGAATCTTGGGGCCTTGCAGATCGCCGAGGATGCATAGTGGCTTGTGCTCCTCGCGGCTTACCTTGCGAATCATCTGGATCAGCGCAAGCTTCTCCTCATGCGTGCCGTGAGAAAAGTTCAGGCGCACCACATCCACTCCAGCGCGCACCAGATCGCGAAAAACCGGCTCGGTATTCGAGGCCGGTCCCAGAGTGGCGACAATCTTTGCACGGCGTTGAACGGCAAAATCACTCTGGGCAAAATCAGGAAACACCATCGATAACTCTCCAACAGATCGTTCAGGTTATGGTACGGGACAGTTTTGAGCGGAACCGCTTAAATTGTACACGGGCAAGTTTGCACGAATGACCTCACTCCATTGTGCAACTCATGTTCCAGATCGGATTTCAAAATCAATTAACGAGCGGAAAAAGAGCGTTGTGAGCCGGCGGGGCGGGAAATTGCCGCCTGCCGTTCCCTAAAGAGCACACCGTTCAATTCTGCCCCAAACAGGGCGCTGAAGGCTGTGATGTATAACCAGACCAGTGTCGCGATGCCTGCACCGAACGATCCGTAAAACAGGCTGTAATCTGCGATTCGCGTTACATACCAGCCGAAGGCCAACGTTGCAGGAAACCACAGCAGAGTGGCAGCAAGCGCTCCCGGAGCCACCCAGCCCCAGTGCTCTTTGCGCCGGGTGCCGAAGTGATAAATCGCGCTCAAAACGGTGACTCCAGTCACCAGGGCGATCGCCCAGCGCGCCATCCGCCAGAGAAAAATTACCAGATGCCGCAGCTCATGATCGGCATTGGAAATCATCCACAACTCGATCTGGTGGCCAAAGACAATCACCAGCGTCGCCGCAGAGAGCGGGATCAGCGCGATGGGCACCAGCAGCAGCGCGCGCAGCCGCCGCTCCCAAAAGCCCCAGTCCTCGCGCGGCAGCCGGTAAGCGCGACGGAAGCCTTCCATCAGCGAGAGCATCACTCCCAGAGCGGCAAAGAGGCTCAGGCTGGCTGCTGACCAGAGCAACTGGTTCGAGTGAATGCGCCGCGTCTCCAGGGCAGATTGCAGCAGAGACATTGAATCAGAGGGCAGAATCTGCTCGAAAACCCCGCGAATCGCGCCTACGAGCGTTGTTCCTTCCGGCACCATCACCAGCAGAGTGGTCAGCACCACCAGCGCCGGAAAGAGCATCAACATGCCGGAATAGGCCGCTGCCTTGGCTGTATTCAGCACGTCGTGCGCCATCGC
This sequence comes from uncultured Acidobacteriaceae bacterium, assembly GCA_963713645.1. Lineage (GTDB taxonomy): Bacteria > Acidobacteriota > Terriglobia > Terriglobales > Acidobacteriaceae > Telmatobacter. Next base: position 312,145 of record CAVQMQ010000034.1, read on the forward strand.
CTGCCAGAGCGCCTTGCGAAGATGGAAAAGAATTCGCTTCATGCCGTCCATGGTAAGAGTAGTTGATTGCACACATCTTGCGGGAGTTGAACTTGCGGGGAAGACGCAATCTTCGATAGCCATTCTTCTCGTAAACCCGAAAATTGGCCAACAAGTTGCGGCCCGATGGGATTTATGGGCAAAGTGCGGCAATTGCTTGCGACGCCCCCCGCACGAGTCGCATTGCAGCGCTAGCTGCGAGCGACAGGGCTATAGTAGACAATTTATGATGGCAGCGCCATGAGATTCCATCCTGTTTTGCCTCTTCAGTTTGCAGCCTTAATCATTTTTTCAGCCGCATTCTCCGCTGCGCAAACCGCGCCGCCCTCCAACTTGCAACTGGCTTCGCCGGATTTGAACAAGCGCGTCGACGCGTTGCTCAAGCAGATGACCCTCGACGAGAAGGTCGGTCAACTGGCGCAGTACGCGGCTGGTTATGCAACTGGACCCAACGCCTCCAATTTCAGATATGACGAGCTGGCGGCCAGTGGCAAAGCTGGATCGTTTCTGAATGTCGTCGGCGCCGAGGCGACCAATCACTATCAGCACCTGGCGGTGGAAAAGTCCCGGCTGCATATTCCGCTACTCTTCGGGCAGGATGTGATTCACGGCCATCGCACTACGTTTCCGGTTCCGCTGGCACTGGCGGCGAGCTGGGACCCGGCAGTGGTTGAGGCCGTGGCTCATACCAGCGCCGTTGAAGCTCGCGCCGATGGCATTCCCTGGGTCTTTTCGCCGATGGTGGATATTGCCCGCGACCCACGCTGGGGGCGGATTATTGAATCCGCGGGCGAAGATCCCTATCTCGGCTCAGCGCTGGCCCGTGCCTGGGTCAAGGGCTACCAGCAGGACGATCTCGGCAAGTCGGACTCAGTCGCGGTGAGCGTGAAGCATTTTGCTGCGTATGGCGCGGCGATTGCTGGTCGCGATTATAACGCCGTGGACATGAGTGAGATGGCGCTGCGCCAGGTTTATCTGGAGCCGTACCATGCAGCGGTCGAGGCCGGAGCAGCCACGGTGATGAGTTCATTCAATTCGATCAACGGCGTTCCTGCTTCCGCCAATCCCTTTACGCTTACGCAGATTCTCCGCAAAGAGTGGGGCTTTAACGGTTTTGTTGTCTCTGACTGGGGCGCGGTCTCGGAACTATTGAATCACTCCATCGGCGCGGACGGTGCAACCGTTGCCCGCAAGGCGCTCGTTGCCGGCGTGGATATGGACATGGAGGGAAATCTCTATGGAAATGTGATTGCGGCTCAGGTGCGCTCGGGCAAAATTTCTGAGCCTGTTGTTGATGAGGCTGTGCGTCGCGTTCTGCGCGTCAAGTTTGCTCTGGGGCTATTTGACCACCCCTACACCCAGCCCGGACCGGCCTATGAAGCAACGCCTGAGCGGCGCGCGCAGGCACGTAAAGTGGCGGAAGAGACCTTCGTCCTGCTCAAGAACGATCCGGTCACCGGTGCGAAGTCGCTGCTGCCTCTTAGCGCCTCAAGTGGCAACGTCGCGTTGATTGGCCCGCTGGCCGATGATGCGCGCGAGATGCTCGGAGCGTGGGCGCCGACCGGCGATCCTAAATATGTGACTACGCTGAAAGCCGCGCTGTCTGCGAGGCTCGGGAGCAGGCTTCTATTTGCACAGGGTTGTGGTCTGCTGTCCGGCGAAGACGCCAATCTGCTGAAGCGCGTCAGCTTCACCGGTCCCACGGCAGAGGATGCACACCTTCCCCTGCCCGACGACGCCAAGACCATTGCCGAAGCCGTGGAGACAGCGAAGAAGGCCGATGTCGTGATCCTTGCTCTCGGCGAAGCCTGCCAATTGGATGGAGGGCGAAGCATCGAGCCGCACGACGTTGGGCTTTACCGGCTCTCAAGAACAGCTCCTCGAAGCTGTCGTTGCCACGGGAAAGCCGGTCATGCTTGTTGTTCTGGCAGGTCGGCCGCTGGAGTTAAAGTGGGCTGCAGCGCATGTCCCAGCCATCCTCGAAGCCTGGAGTCCGGGAATTGAGGCTGGTCCCGCGCTGGTTGATGTTCTCTTCGGTGATGTGAATCCAAGCGGAAAGCTGCCGGTGAGCATGCCACGCGCCGTTGGCCAGGAGCCGCTCTACTACGCGCAACTGCCCACTGGCCGTCCCGCCCACAGCGATCTGAGCCATCTGCCGCGCAATGCTGGAGAAAAATTTGTTTCTCGCTATTTGGATGAGGAGAACTCCGCCCTCTTTCCCTTCGGCTGGGGATTGAGTTATACGAGTTTCACTTACTCGCAACCTGTGGTTAGCCGCGCCACTGTTCCGGTCACTGAATTGACTCCAGGGCATAACTCGGAATTTAAAGTTGGAGTCGATGTAAAGAACACCGGCAGCGTCGCCGGAGCCGAAGTAGTCCAGCTTTATATCCGCAATACCGCTGCATCGGTCGAGCAGCCCGTCCGAGAACTCAAGGGATTCTCCCGCGTCACACTCGGGCCTGGTGAGACGAAGCATGTCGAGTTCCCGCTAGGCTTTGATGAACTGAGCTTCTACAACGCTGAGATCAAGCGTACCGTGGAACCGACAACTTACAAGATATGGGTGGGCGGCAGTTCGCTGACCACAGAGGAGACGGGCTTGCAAGTAGTCGAATAGCACAGCGGTCAGCGGTCAAGGGTGTTGGTTGAGATGCTGTAGGAGGCTTTCAAAGCAGCCAGGGATCTGCGCATCCCACTCGCCCCAGTCGTGGCCACCGGGCTTGGTGTGGAATTCGTAGACAAATCCGCGCTGATTAAGCTGCACTGCGAATGTTCCTTCCTCTCGATTACTTACACGAGGAAAGCCACTTCATCCAATTTCTCGTGAGGCATAGAGACCCGAGCCCGGAACAGCAACCAGCAATTGATATGGGCATTATGCCCGTGGGCGACGAGCGAACTAGGTCACGGGTCTACGATTGCAAATATCGAACCTTATTCTCAGAGAGGTTATTTAGGGTATTCTGAGACAGCGTATCTTCATCGGGAAACCTTGCCTTCTGGTTAGGAAACTATGTCACCAAATCGTTTCTTCAAGATTCTCGCATTTCTTCTGTTCGCTGGTGCTCAACGCAGTGTGGCTACTCAAATCGTCGTAGTTGTCACGCATGACGGTATTGTGATCGCATCCGACAGCAAGCAGAGAGCCTCCACGAATACCGGATTGTCGGATAGTCCAGAACTGGCTGACAAGGTGATAATGCTGAATGACCGAGTCGCTGTGGCTGTTGTAGGCGCGGGGAGCCTGCGATTTTTGTCCGGAACCGAAACCGTCTATCGCTTTGATCCGATTAGTCTTTTGGATGCTGTAAAACACTCCCTCCCCGCGAACGCTTCCGAATCTTTGATTGAGAGCATCATAGTAGACAAATTGAAGAGCGCGATGGACGGACTTTCTCCCTACATAGCGAATGGGTTCTTCAATAAGCAGAACGCCCCTGAGGGGGATATTGTTGACTTCATCGTTGCCGGCTATGAAAATGAAGTTCCCCTTGTCAGAAAAATTAGGGTCGAATGCGATTGGGATGCTCGAAAGATAGCCAGCCCAGTTGTCGAGTCGAAAAACCCCTTGCCAAACAGGCCAGTTGATTCCAATATTATATTTTTTGGAAGGAACTCCAACATTATCAATGCCACTGATCCTACTACTCCCGAATGGAAAGCGGCATCCTCGCGCTACCCCGGCGTGATTACTGGTATCGATGTTTTCATTCACAGTCGCATTGTTAGCTCCGCTGAAGGAAAAGTCATCGCGGCTGATTTGATCCGCTTGGAGGCCGAATTCGACCCTGAAAATGTAGGGTTGCCTATGAACATTGTGGTGCTTTCTAACGACCATTCGCCAGTGGTCAGTGTTCTGACCAAATGACATTTGATGTGCTCCTAGAGCCAACAATAACATCAACCACACCAACAGTTTTCGACGGGCAGATGCCACGAAGAAAAACTGTGCCGCAACGAGTAGAGTGTTTGAAATTCGGGTGGTCGTAATTACACGTTCCATTTTCACTGCTATACCCATGCCCTTCCATGCGGTTAAGTTTCCTGAAAATTAGCTCTGCCTGAAACAAAAGTAGAAACAGGTCCAACAGCAAAGGGGAGTGCGCGGCGCGCACTCCCCCTGCATTTGCTCGCGTTAGTCGGGCAGTACCAGCAACCCAGTCTCCAGCAGCTTCTCTGTCAACCGGTCGAGAGCCTGCGGGAATTTATACGATATAGTTCGCACACTCATTCCGATCAGCGTTGCTGCTTCGGCCTGGGTGTACTCCTGCAATACGATCCTGCTCAGCATATCCCGGTCCAGCGAACCCAACTGGTCCAGGCACTTTTCAACGTCCAGCACAAAGATCACCGCGTCTTCAAAGGTACGGATCGGTCTGCTCGATGCCCATCCGCGCCCGATTGGATCGCTTAGCAGCGACGGTGATCGCCCCACCTGCATTGACGCATACAGGTAACGGCGCAACATGCTCTCGGTATGCTTGCGGTAAAAGCCCAGACTAATAACGGGTCCGGTTTCGGGCTGCGTTTCAACGGGTTTGCACTTTGGTCTTGTCGCTGGCTTTTGCTTCCATCTCCTCTCATCCTGACGCCAGGTTTGCTGACTGGTTGCGGCCCACAAGATTGGGAACTGCAGGGCGGCGCTCATTGGGCGCCTCCTGCTGCTTCAGCCACGGCCCATACCCTGGCCAGTGACTTGCGCACCGGCCGTCCACGCCTCTTTCGGCTCTCGGGCGTGGGAAAATCCTTCAGTTTCTCCTCGCATCCTTTGCAATAAACATTTCCTTGAGTTTGAGCGCGGTACCAAAGACAGCCGCACCCTTCGCAAACTTTCAAATGCACGCGCAATTCCATGACCAAATCTCCGTATTTGTGTCTTCTCCCGCGGATTCAAAGTTGTGATCAATCGTCCTCGGGGTGACGAGAAACGGGCGCGGCTATTCAGGGTTCTTGTGCCCTGATGAGGGATTGCCGACCGTCTTCTCTCGTTTTTTGTCATGCTCATAGCGCGCAGAATCTGGAATTTTCTCGATAGCTTGCCCCAGAACCGCCGATGCCTGGCGATTCGAGTTGGGACGGGAGGACTGGCCCGCTGGCCAATCGGGACAGACGATTGACCGCTGAAGAGACGGCAATTCCGCCCCTCCAGCGTTGAGCTGACGAGTTATCTCCCACAAAATTCCCACAAGCCACTACGAGATTAAGTAAAGCAAATCTAGGGATTCTGTTCTCCTGCGTCAATCTCCCGTTGAATTTTTCCTGATTAGCCCTTTCCAATATTTTTCACAACCATGACAATGAAGGCCAATCCCCCTGATTGCTTTGCTTTAAGAAAATGGGGAACTCTCGACCCCATTGCTGGTGGAGAATTTTCCACAGATGAATTTTACGCAGATGCACGAGCGTCTCCGCCTGGAACTGCTCCGCAGGATTCAACGGGGCACGCTCAGCGTCTCGTTATTGGCGCGCCAGACCGGATTTGGGCAGGCGCATCTCTCTAATTTCTTGCATAGCCGTCGTCAGCTTTCTCTGGAGGCAATGGACCGGGTTTTGACCGCTCAGCATATGAGCGCCGGCGATCTGGTGGCTTTTGGCCGCATGACGGCGGAGGTGCGGCAGGGCGAAAACACCGCATCGGTGCCGATTGTCTCGCATGCTGTAGCGCTCTTTGAGCCGTATATTCGCCCTGCGGCGACGCAGGCCATGCTGCAATTGCCCGAGGGGCTGCTGGGTTCGCTCCGTTCGCGTTCTGCGAACTCGCGCAAGCCGTGGGAGCGGTTTGTAGCGGTACGCATCTCTGCGGCTGATGCCTTGCCGATGGAGCCGCTGGTGCTGCCCGAGGCGATTGCGCTCATTGACCGGCACTACAACTCACTTAACCCCTACCGGCCTAACCGGCCAAATCTTTATGCCGTGCGTAACGGGGCGCACCTAACGCTACGCTACGTGAGCTTTCTATCAAGCCGCCTGATTCTCCGTCCACACAATATGGTTTTTCCTGTGGAGCTGATAGAGGTCGATCCGGAAGAATCCCCAGGCGACTTACTGGCGGGCCGGGTGGCGCTGATACTCAACGAGCCGTGAGGCAGTTTGCTACGCAGATATCTATACTTCGTGCCCCGAATCCGGGTTATCGAAGCGGGTGTACTTCGCGATAAAGTTCAAATAAACCGTATCGGTGGGTCCGTTGCGCTGCTTGGCGACGATGATCTCCGACTTTGCCCGGTCGGCCTCGCTCATCTCTTCATTGCGGTTGTAGTAGGCCTCGCGATGGATGAAGGCCACCACATCGGCGTCCTGCTCAATGGAGCCCGATTCACGCAGATCGCTGAGGAGGGGCCGCTTGTCGTCGCCGCGGCGTTCACTGGCGCGGGAAAGCTGCGAAAGAGCGACGACGGGTACATCCAGCTCCTTGGCCAGGGCTTTCAAGCCGCGGGAGATCGCGGAGACCTCCTGGGTGCGGTTCTCATATCGCTTACCACCTGCTGAAGGCAGCGAGGCAGACATCAGTTGCAGGTAGTCAACGACGATCAGGTCGAGACCGCCCTGCGTCTGCTTGAGGCGGCGAGCCTTGGCACGCATTTCAGAGAGCGAGATGCCGGCCATGTCATCGATGAATAGCTTCGATTCGACCAGATCGCCTAGCGCCTTTTGTAGCTTGTCATGATCTTCGCGGCCCAGAAAGCCGGTTTGCAGCTTGCGCTGGTCAACCCAGGCCTGCGAGGCGAGCATACGGCGCAAGAGCGACTCCTTGCTCATTTCCAGGCTGAACACGGCCACAGTAGCGTTGTAGTTGACCGCGGCGTTTTGCGCCATGTTGATGGCCAGCGCGGTTTTTCCCATCGATGGGCGGGCGGCGATGATGATCAACTCGCCTTTTTGCAAGCCGCTGGTCATACGGTCGAAGTCCGTGAAGCCGGTGGCCTGACCGGTGACTTCGCGGCTTTGCTTATAGAGGTTGTCAATCGTCCCGAAGGAGTTTTCAACGATTTGGTGCAGGCTCTGGAAGCCGCCGCTGATGCCCTTGCCACTAACTTCGAGCAGTTGCGACTCTGCGGCGCCGAGGACTTCGAGGGCCGTCTCGCCTTGGTCGGCGGCGCGGGCGATGGCCGAGGAGCAGATCATCATCAGCTTGCGGAGCAGGCTTTTGTCCTTGACGATGCGGATATATTCCTCGATAACTGGGCGCCGGGGCAGACCTTCGGTGAGGCTGGCCAAATATGCGACTCCGCCGACGGCATCGCGCTCCTTGAAGCGGTCCAGCTCGGCGGCCAGTGTGACAATGTCCACGGCCCGCTGCGCGTCCATCAACTCACTCATTCGCTGGAAGATGCGGCGATGCGAGTCGAGGGAGAAATCATCCGGTTCGAGCTTCTCGGCGGCTTCGGCGTGAGCGGCGTTATCCAGCAGGATCGCGCCCAGAATGGTCTTTTCAGCGTCTACGTTGGACGGTAAACCGGTGTCGAAAGCCGGGTTGGGGATGGTGGCCATGTTTTGCAGGGTTCCGTTGTGTGGATTTATATGTTGTCAACAAACTGCGTGAATTTCGAGTTTAGGACAAATCCGTGTTTGGAAAACACGCCTGTATTACGAATAACGTTGCAAGTTATTGGGATAGTTAATGCTTCTTCGACAAGACGCTGCGGAAAAAGCGTCCTGTAATAGACCAGAATGCCGCAGCAAACCGAGAGGGAAGGAATTCCTTGATTCTGGCTATAAATTCTGGCTATAATTTTGGTATGGATGTGAGCACTGCGGAAGCGAAAAACCGTTTGCCGGAACTGATCCGCTTTGTCGAGAGCGGGGAGCAGGTGATCATCACCCGCCACGGGCGGCCTGTGGCGCAGCTCGCGCCTCCGCCGCCGGAGCGCCGCAAGGTGATCTTCGGCGGGATGAAGGGGCGCATCCGGTTCCTGCCGGGGTGGGATGATCCTATCACCGAAGAAGAACTGCTGGGTGAGAACGGTTGAGTGTGGAATCCGCCGCGCGGGGCTTTCTGCTGGATACGCACACCGCGCTCTGGACGCTTGAGTCTCCCGAAAAGCTGACTGTGGCGGCGACCAAGGCGATCTCCGCCGGGCCGAACTTTCTGAGCGTGGTTTCCTACTGGGAAGTCATGGTGAAGAGCATGAAGGGAACGCTGGACGTGGGCGACCCGCGGCTGTGGTGGCGGGAGGCGTTGGAGCAACTGAACGCATCGGCGCTTCTGCTGCGTCCTGAACATGTTGCCGGAGTCTACGCACTGGACCCGATCCATAAAGACCCCTTCGACCGTATGCTGATTGCGCAGGCTGTGGTGGAGAAACTGGCGCTGGTGACCGCCGATGCCGAGATTGCTCGGTATACGTCGTTGGGGTTGCGGGTGGTGGGGTGAGGGGGCAGCGAGTCAGCGATGGGTTCTGCCTTCAACTCTGAGAATCGGGGCAGAGGCGGTCGATCAGTTCCTGGAGTGACTGCTTGAGGTCTGGGTCATAAGCTGCGATAAGCGCGCGGAGGGCGATGGCACAGGCTTCGGCAAGTTGCTGGCTCGCTTCGGCGACGAGCGAACGGGTCCAAAGAATTCTGGCCATCAGATTGCCGTGCAAATCGGGATTCGCTCGCCACAATGGATCAAGGATGCTCTCCGCTTCGCAGATGTATGTCTCTGCCTCAGAAACCCTTCCATTTGAAAGGTAGAAGTAAGCCAGGTTGTTCAGCGTCGTGGCGACATCGGGCAGGTATGCCTGTGGATTTGCCTCGGCGAGGTTGCGGTAGATGGCCAGAGCCTCGGCGTATGCCTGTTCCGCTTCTTTCATGCGCTGTGTAGCGCGGTAGAGGTTCGCCAGGTTGTTCAGCGTCATGGCGACATCGGGCAGGTATGCCTGGGGATTTGCCTCGGCGAGCTTGCGGTAAATGGCCAGCGCCTCGTCGTAGGCCAGCTCTGCTTCCGAGATGCGCTGGGTGGCGCGGTAGAGGATCGCCCGGTTGTTCAGCGACATGGCGACATAGGGCAGGTATGCCTGTGGATTTGTCTCGGCGAGCTTGCGGTAAATGGCCAGCGCCTCGTCGTAGGCCTGCCCGGCTTCCGAGATGCGCTGGGTGGCGCGGTAGAGGATCGCCCGGTTGTTCAGCGTCATGGCGACATAGGGCAGGTATGCCTGTGGATTTGTCTCGGCGAGCTTGCGGTAGATGGCCAGAGCCTCAGCGTAGGCCTGTTCCGCTTCTTTCATGCGCTGTGTGTCGCTGTAGAGGTTCGCCAGGTTGTTCAGCGTCGTGGCGACATCGGGCAGGTATGCCTGTGGATTTGTCTCGGCGAGGTTGCGGCGAATGGCCAGAGCCTCGGTGTAGGCCTGTTCCGCTTCTTTCATGCGCTGTGTGTCGCTGTAGAGGACCGCTAGATTGTTCAGCGTCGTGGCGACATAGGGCAGGTATGCCTGTGGATTTGCCTCGGCAAGGTTGCGGTAGATGGCCAGAGCCTCGGTGTAGGCCTGTTCCGCTTCTTTCATGCGCTGTGTGGCGCTGTAGAGGTTCGCCCGGTTGTTCAGCGTCGTGGCGACATAGGGCAAATATGCCAGGGGATTTGCCTCGGCGAGCCTGCGGTAAATGGCGAGCGCCTCGTCGTAGGCCTGCCCGGCTTCCGAGATGCGCTGTGTGTCGCTGTAGAGGATCGCCAGGTTGTTCAGCGTCATGGCGCGATCATCCGGCTCGGTGTAAATAAGGAGCAGCACCTCGTAGGCGGCAGTCGCCTCATTGAAATGGTTGAGTTTTTGGGCGAAGACGGCGTATTTGAAGCCGTGGTCCGGGTTGTGACCGAGTTGCCAGGCTTCGCGAAAGGCTTCGAGCGCTTCGGTCCACTCAAAGCGGAGTTCGCGGATGATACCAAGTTCGTAGAGGTCAAGGGGAAGTTTAGCGGCCTCGCCTCGGCGGGTTTCGAGTTGCCGGGATTTGAGGCGGAGCGCGGCGTCGAGGTCGCCGGCTTCGAGGTATTTGGAGAGTTCGGCTTCGGGCGGTTCGGAGGAGCGGGCGGCTACCTGTGTTTGGAGCTTGCTTAGTTCCTGGGCGAGGCGGGCGATTTCGGCGTCTTTGTCCTGCGCGGATTGCGCGGGGAGCAGGCCTTTGGCGATGGCGGCATTGATGCCGTCCTCAAATGCTTTGCGGGTTCGGGCGTCTATTTCCCTGGTTTGAGCTTCCAGGTCTTTCTGGGTTAATTGTTTTCCTTTGGAATCGGAGAGAGCGAATTTTTGCAAAATCTGTACAAGGATGATTGCGGTAACGATAGCAATTGTTGCCCAGAATACATTCCATGATGAATAGAAGGGCAGGGACTTTACCCAGGCGCGGAATTTATCGTCGGCTCGGAGAATGCCGATCAGCAAGCTCAATGCTGGCGCGAGAATAGCTGCCAGCACGATCAGCAGGACTACAAAAAGCGTCTTGAGGAATTTACGCAGCATGTATTGGTGCTTTGACGGCGGTGATCCAGTCTAGCACTGGTATTGCCTGCCGTTCTTGAGCGCCGTCCCTACGGGACTCCGGATGAGTTATTGATCTCGCCAACCCCACGCTGAAGCGCGGGGCTAGCAATCACTGCGCCTACGGCGCGGGCAGCGGGCTGCTGCTGGCATGGAGCGCATCTATAGATATCCCTTTGAGGGGCCTCCGACAATAATGCCTTCGGCTTTACGGGAGGGTACTTACTTCAACTCGCTGGCATTCCCTCAGCGGCTAAAGCCGGGCTCATTTTGCGGCATTTTCGGCAGTCATGCCCTAAAAAGAAACTACTTTCCGGCGATGGTTCGAGCTGTTGATTCCACAAGAAACTTCCTTGGGAGGATTTCCTCCGTCCCTACGGGACGGAGGGGCTTTTTTTTGACGCTAACCCAGGACTGCGCTGCGCTTGTCCTGGGCTATTGTCCCTTCTCCCTCCGGGAGAGAAGACGCTGGCTGTTTCATTCCTCGTGGGTCGGCGAATCCGGCGGACGACTGATACAAAGCGGAACTTATTCAGAGGCTCCCTAATCACCGAAGAGGTCATCAATCCTCTGCCGCAGCGTATCGACTTCGGTGCGTAGGGCGGTGAGGTTTGCTTCGAGTTGGGCGACGCGGTCGGTCTGGCCGTTGGGGTCGTCTGAGAATGCCGGAGCGGGAGTGTAGCCGGGAGCGATCACATACGGGGTTCGCGGCGCGGGGGCGGGCAGAGAATCGATGCCGCCGGAGAGCAGATGCATGTAGCGGGATTCCTTGGTGCCGGGTTGGCGGGGCAGGATGGCGGCGAGAGGCGGCTCGCGCTCGATGAGTTTTTGCAGGCCGGCGGTGACGTCGGTCAGCTCGTCGAAGCGGTGCAGGCGGTCGGTGCGGGAGCGGAGTTCGCCGGGAGTCTGCGGGCCGCGCAGGAGCAGCACGCAGACGAGCGCCGCCTCGGCGCGGCTGAAGTTGAAGGCCTCGCCCAGCCAGTGCTCGTATTTGGCCACGCGGCCTTCGCTCGCGCGGGAGCGACCGGCGAGGCGGTGGTCTTCGAGTCCGTGAAGGGCCATGCGGACTGCGTCTTCGTCGAGGTCCATGACCGGCTCGCGGTTGGACCGCTGATTGCAAGCGTTGATGAGGGCGTTGAGCGAGAGCGGGTAGTACTCGGGGGTGGTGACTTCTTTTTCGACCAGAGCGCCCAGAACGCGGGCTTGATTGGGTGTGAGGATGATCGCGTGCGGCATAGGGGTATTTTAGAGCGAAACCAGGGTTGCTGTGTCCTGAAGAGTTTGGACGAGGTACCCGAGCGTCCTTGTCACTGTGGGAGCGGTCTGGTAGGCTCGGCTCATCGGTCAAAATTGAGTCTCTGAGCACGTTTCTGGTTTTTTCCGGGAGGGTGTTGCCGCGTAAACTGGGCATCCGGCTGTCTATGAGATTTTTTGACGCGCAGGCGCGTGCAAGCGGAAAGACGTTGGCCAGTTTCTGGAGGTGGTTTTGAAGAGTTTTGGACAAGCAGAGATGCTTTTGGGTTCGCTTCTGCTGCTGATGCCGGCCATTGGCGCGGCGCAGACGGATGGCGCGCTGCCGGATGCGCCGAGCGCGGTTGCAGCCAGCGCGCGCATGGTGAGCGGCGACGGAGCCTCGATGGATACGGAACCCGCCAGGGATCAGAACTCCGATGTAGATGCTAATCCAGTGGAAGAAGGATCTTTTGGCCGCGGGGAACAGCTTGTTTCTGAGCAGTCCGGTAATGAGCTGTCGATGCAGGACACCAGCTTTGTATACGAGCCGCGGGAGTTTGCGAGCCGCGATTCGGAGCCGGTTCAATATGCCAGCGCAGGGCAAGGCATTACGTTGAACCTGAATGACCTGTTTGGTTCGATGGACAGGCCCGCAGCGTATGGCGGCGTAACGCCATCCGGAGTCGATCAGGGGCCGGAGCATTACCACTGGAAGGGGCTCTTTGCGCAGTCGTTCGCATTCTTCGGGGTGGAAAACAGCTTTCGCCTCATGACCGACCATTTTTTCAGGCAATTGACTGCCGATGGACCTTTCTGGCACAACTACATCGCGTCCCTGGATGAGTGGAATTGGCGCCGCTGGGACGATGGCGACGACTTTCTGGTTGCCTATATTGCACATCCGATGCAAGGCGCAGTGACGGAGTTTATTGAAATCCAGAACAGCCCAAAGGAACGCGCTTTGCGCATCAATGACGGCAAAGCATACTGGAAGAGCCGCATGAAAGCGCTAGCCTGGAACACACTCTATAGCACCGATCAGAAAATCGGGCCGCTGGGCGAGGCCGCGCTGGGCGCGGAGGGCGGCTACGACTACATTATTGGTTGCGCATATCCATGCCCTACTTACAAGCCTGGACTCTACAAGGTTACGAATAACACGGGGTGGGTGAAGCTGGTGACAACGCCAGTCGTGGGCACTTTGTGGACGTCCATGGAAGACGCGCTCGATCACTACATCAGCGACCGCGTGCAGGATAAGTTCCCCGACTCGCCCTATGCCAAGATATTGCGCGGTTCGTTGAATCCCTGCCGGACAATGGCCAATTTTCTGCGCTGGAGAAAGCCCTGGTACAGGGATTTTCAACCTGAGAAGCGCAATGTATACCTGACGCATTTTTCTCATGTTGAGCCGGGCGATGAGGATTATTTTCGCCACGCTCCCCGCTTTGAGCTTTTCCCGCATTACAACGTGATTTCGCTGCCGGTGAACACGCTCACTTGCTCCCATTGCCGGGAATCCGTCACTGGCTACGGAGCTGGATTTTCATCGCGTCTGAATAAGTGGGTGGATTTTGACACTGACCTGAACTATATGTCGAAGGCCAGCGCGCTGCCCTCTGACCGCGCCGGCGGCGATGCGACTTTGGGCACCTTCGGCTTTCGCTCGGGTTGGGCTTACAAGCACTACTCGATCAAGGCGGCTATCAGGCCCGGCTTCCTGAGTTACGATCATGCGTATGAAACCACCCCTACGAAAACGGGCCCCACACCGCAGGTAGGGCAGATTACGCATTTTGTCGCCGCCCTAGCCATCAACGGCGACATCAACATCAACCGGCATCTGGCGCTGCGCGGAGTGATCGGAAATACGCCGGTGCGCTACCGCGATACATACGAGAACAGAATTCAGGATAAGGTTCTGCCTTACCTCAGCTGGGTGTCGCCGAAGATATTTCTCACCAACGAGAACTGGACCTACCAGACCGGCGCGGTGCTACGATTCTGATTTTCTGTGTGAAGAACGGGAATGGGGGCGACGCTTACTTTTCAGACGTCGCCTCTGCTTCTTTGGGACCGAGAAGAATTTGAATGCCGAGATAGGCGATCCAGTTTGGTTCGCTGTTCTGGCGGGTCACGGCCTGGATGCCGCGCCCACCCATGAAGAGCAGGCGCAGATGACCGCCGTGGTCGAGCGTTTGGCGGCCGCCGAAGTCGAGCGTCAGCTCGCGCTGTTTGGGTAGGCCGTCGATGCGGTTCGCGTCTTGCAGGTCGTAGATCTCGCTGTAAAGCTCCAGGCGGTCGCTGAACTCGTGGCCGGCGATCAGGCCGCGTCCCCAACGGCTGGGAACGTTGCGGTTGCCGATCCAGCGGCCTAGCTCGCCGTTAAAATCGATAGGACCAAGTTTGGCCGTGGCTTCCATCGGCAGATAGTATTGCGGCCCCGGCTCCACGACACCCCGGCGAACGGCGCTGGTGGGGTTGTTGATCGAGGCCTGGGGATAGGTGCCGAGAGAAAAATCCATATTCTCGTCTGACTTTGGCTCGCCGGCCTTGTGGTGCTCGTAAGGCCTCCACTTGATGCCCAGCAGCGACTCGCCCAGCCCGGCGCGGGTGGTGTTGGTCCCGTCGGTCGCGGCGGCCAGCGGCAGCTCGTACTTGAGCTGAATCCGGTCGCCCCAGCCGTAGTTCATGTCGATGTCTGGAAGTTGATAACTGGCGTGGGCCGGATTATGGTCGCCCAACCATCCCAGGTTCACCTCCCAATGATGGTTGCCGGGGGTGCCGGGATCGTCAGTGATAAATGGCGGACCACCCTGCGCGTGTAACAGCGATGGGAAGATAGCAGTGGCCATTAAAAGCAAAAAATGAAAGCGTTTGAGCATGCAGTTGAATGAAAATCTCCACAAAGCGTGTGTCGTCTTTACTCAAGGCTATTGCATGAACTGGAAATCAAACCGCATCTCGATTCCCGCGCCCCTCCAGGGCGCGGGAATCGAGGCTGACACGTAACCCAGGATTGCGCTTCGCTTCATCCTGGGCTACTATCGACGCGTCCCTCCGGGACGAAAGGCCGAACCAAGTCCGCAATTCATTTTCATGCGATTACCTTGTGTCTCTACTCAAGGTAGCACTCCCGGCGCAGTGACCGCTTATCATGGTCTTCGATGGAAACTACAACAATTGCCAATGTGGAAGTATCTCGTATCGGCCTGGGAACCTGGGCTATCGGCGGGCTGGATTGGGGCGCGATCCCTGATGACGAGGCTATCGCCACTTGCCTCAGCGCCGTCGAGCGGGGCATCAACCTGATCGATACCGCGCCGATTTACGGACGCGGGCGGGCCGAGGAGATCATCGGCAAGGCGATGCGCGCTCATCGCCGGCGCGAGGCGTTCTACATTGCCACCAAAGCGGGCCTGGAATGGAATGAGAGTGGCGTCTTCGCCAACTCGACGCCAAAGAGGCTGCGCGAGGAGCTGGAGGCCAGCCTCCGCCGTTTGGAAACCGATTTCATTGATCTCTACCAGGTGCATTGGCCAGATACGGTGACGCCGATTGCTGAAACCGCAGGAGTGCTGGCCGGATTTGTGCGCGAGGGCAAGGTGCGGGCGCTAGGGGTGAGCAATTATAGCGCCGGGCAGATGGAGGAGTTTCGCGCTGTTGCGCCGCTTAGCTCGAATCAGCCGCCGTATAACATCTTCGAGCGGGCGATTGACGAATCAGTGCTGCCCTGGTGCGCGGTAAATGGAGTTGCAGTGCTGGCCTACAGCTCGCTCTGCCGCAGCCTGCTGGCTGGCCGCCTGCATCGTGGCATGAGCTTTGAGGCGAAGAATATTCGCCGCGTGGACCCCAAATTCCAGGAGCCGCAGTTCAGCCAGTACATGACCGCTGTCGAAGGGCTTGCCGCGCTGGCGAAAGAAAGATATGGCAAGACCGTGCTGGAGCTGGCCGCGCGCTGGGTGCTGGACCGTCCCGGAGTCAGCGTCGCGTTGTGGGGCGCAAAAAGCCCCAGCCAACTGGATGCCGTGGCTGGGGTTCTGGGATGGAAACTGGATGCGGATGCAATGGCCGAGATCGACCGGATTGTTGCCGAAGCGGTTACCGATCCGGTCGGTCCCGAGTATTTGATGCCGAAGGTGCGGGAGGGATGAAGCGGGCCTTTAGGTACTTGTTGAAGAAGTAACTCGGAGCCTAGCCCCCCTCAGGGGCTAAAGCCCGTCTTGATTTTGCAGCATTTGTGGCATGACTGAAGTCATGCCCTGATACAAAACCAGCGTATTTCAACAAGTTCTTAGCGCTTTTTCTTGAACTTGTACTGGACGCCAACGGAAATGCCGAAGTTCCAGTTGGTAAACGTGGCCATGCTGCCGTAGTTGATGCTGTAGCGGGTCATCAGGGCATCCGGGGTGATGCGGAAGACCCACTGCGGGGAGCGGTTCAAGTCGAGATGGCCGCCAAAGATCGCCGCTGGACCAAGTTGGTTGGGATAAAAGCTGACATTTTGAGGCGAAAGGACGCGCAGATCCTGATCGAAGTTGCCGTAAGCGCCGCCAACCAGCACGTGGGCAATCAGCGCGCCGTGCTTGTTGTGCGGGCCGAGCCACTCAGGCCCAGCGGCAAAGACATATTGACTGACGAATGGACCGCTCACAAGGTTGTTTCCAGAATTAGATAGCCCGTTCTTGGTGACCTCGCTGCTACCGACACCGCTAGTGCCCAGGTAGCTGCGCTCTGTGCCTTCCAAGCCCCAATGCTTTTTCAGCCAATAGGAGCCGGAGAGATCCAGGCCGCCGAGGTTGGCGCCATGTACGATCAGACCCGTCGGGCCAGCCATGATGCGGACATAGGCCGCGCCCAGCGAAGCATCGAATCGGTTGTCATAGCGGACATTGGCCAGCGGATCGATGGCAATGTAGGTTCCGTTGCCGGCGGTGGGTGCGGCAGTGCTCTGCGCCTGGGCGAGGGTTCCAATGGTCAGGGCCAATGTGGCAACGGCAAAGAGAGAAGTGGTAAATCCAAATGAAAGACGCATCATTCCCAGCTTACAGGAGCGCGCCGATGTGGGACAACGCTGCTGGGCAAGGAACGTGGGCAGTGGGGCATTCTTATTGTTTCTGTCGCGCATTTCGTTGTGCTTTCTCACTTTAGAGCATTTTCTATCTTTGTATTGACGTTTTGAGATCGTAAAGGTGGCTTTTCTTGAGGACAGCATCGCTCACCAGAGCATTTTCAGGATGCCAGTAAGACGACATCCAAGCACCTTACCCCACTGCGCTGTCTAAAATTTCCTCGTATCATTCTGAAACCGGAACCGCAGGTCCTTCGACTCCCCACCCCAGCGACGAAGAAATGTCGCTGGGGACCCCGGTTTCGCTGCGCTTCGCTCAGGATGACAGCGGCGAGGACGGGGTGCTTCTGCGCTCTTGGTTTTGAGATGTACTGTCCCCGGTCCCCAAGTGCGAGGGACCTGGGGCACCCAGAGTTCATTCGTCTCGGAGGATGCATTACGGCTGCCAGGGTTCGACCCAGCGGTTCCAGACCAGGTAACGCGCGGTCTTGATTGTCTCCGCGGTATTCTCGGCAAAGAGGTAGAATCCGTTTTCCGGCTCGAGCGGCGGCGCGGCGTGGGTGCGCCACTCGATAGGCAAGCGTTCAAAAATCATCGCCGCGCGGGGCAGGTGGGCTTGGCTGGAGATTACCTCTGCCGACCGCCAGCCGTGGGAGCGCATGATCGCCACCGAATAGCGGGCGTTCTGGATCGTGTCCCAGGCCTGCGACTCAATAAACATCGCCGACTCCGGGATGCCCAGCGCGTGGGCCGAGCGGGCCATCGCATCGGCCTCGACAAAATGGTTGTGGGCCGGGCCGCCGGAGAGAATCAGCCGTGGGGCAACGCCGCGCTCGTACTCCCGCACCGCTTCGGTTACCCGCGCCAACTGCGCCGGGGTGGGGTTGCCGTCGCTGTCGGTCGGAGTACCGAGAACAATAATCGCGTCAAAATGGATGAGCGAGGTGTTGGAATCGGGCGCAAGCTGGCGGGCAACCGCTGCCCAGCCCAGCAGTACCAGCGCCTCGGCAACGAAGGAAAGAACCAGCTTACCGCGCCAGGTCATCCGGGAAAACTCAATCCCTTGCCCGGCGTCACCGGGCTTGGCCGGGCGTCGCCAGCCGGTGCCGGGTAACCCGGTTACGCGGACTTTGATCTTTCCACGAGGCTTTTTGGTTTCCAACGTACTCGGCAACTCACTTTCCTCACCCTCCACTTTATCCTGCGGCGGCGGGCCGCAAACGGCTTTCTTGCGTTGACGAACCCGCTAAAGCAAAACCACAATCGATACACCAAAGGAGATTGACGTAAAGTGTTGATTTGTAAAGAAATCAACGCCATGCGCACAGGCTTTCAGCGCACGGTAATTGTGCGTCTGCTCTAAGGAATCACCCCAGTTCAGCCGGCTGTTCCCAGGCGGAGAAGACAAACTCGCTCAGTGGTTTGCGGGTGCGGGGGGCAACTTCCAGCTCAATCAGTTCAGCATTGCTCAACGTAGCGGGTTCGCCCTGATAGCCGAGGGCGATGACCGCGCCCAGGCTGAAGCCTTCAGGAATCTCAAAGGCGGCACGGGCGGCGTCCTTGTCGAACCCGCCCATGAAGTGCGTGGAGAGACCCAGCGCGGCGGCTTCGAGTGCAAGGGTGGCGTCAGCCGCGCCCAGGTCATGGAGCGCGTAAGCGTTGGGCTTCTGGTGGTGTTGGCTGAGTGTGTTTTTGGCTGCTCCCAGAATCAACACTGGCGCGGCCTGCGCCCAGCCCTGATTGAACGGCACGAGAGTGGAAAATATCTTTTGGTAGGTCGATGAGTTGCGCCTGCCGACGAGAAAGCGCCAGGGCTGCTCGTTGGAAGAAGAAGCGGCCCAGCGCGCGGCCTCGAAGATCGTCTTCAGGTCTGTGGGGCTTACATCCCGGTCGGCAAAGGCGCGCGGACTCCAGCGGTTCAACGCGGCTGGTGGAACGCCCTCACTGTCTGGGGTTTTCTTCAGGTGATCGACTTCAGCGGCGGATAAGGTCATGTGTTGACGGCTCCAGGGAGGATTTGAATTAGGTTCTTTATGGATTCGCTGAACTGGCCAACGATTCCATCAGATCCAAATTATCAGTAGCAGCCGAGTGTATTTCAGCCGACGATTGCGTTATCGATCAGCCGCGTCGGACCGACATATGCTGCTACCGCAAATAGGCTGCCCGGCGTAGCGACTTCGACCGGCAAGAGCGTCGCCCAATCCACGAGTTCGATGTAATCAACGCGCACCGCTGGCTCTGTCGCGAAGATTTCTCTGGCCGCACCGATCAAGGCGTCTGCGCGGCGTTCTCCACCGACAACCAGCGCCTCAACCTGCCGGACCGCCTGGCTCAGAACCAGCGCCTGGCTCCGCTCGGCCGGGCTGAGATAGATATTGCGGGAACTGAGAGCCAGCCCGTCGGCCTCGCGGACAATCGGGCAGACGACAATCTCGGCAGGCAGACGCAAATCACGCGCGAGCCTGCGCACCACGGCCACTTGTGCCGCATCCTTCTGGCCAAAGAAGGCGCAGTCGGCTTCGGAGGCGATCAGCAGCTTGGCTACCACCGTTGCCACGCCGCGAAAGTGCCCAGGCCGGGACTGGCCGTCGAGGCGACTACTCAAGCCATCCACTTCAACAAAGGTTGCAGCCGAGGTGGGATACATATCCTCGACCGCAGGAGCAAAGACCACCGTCGCGCCTTCCTTTTCAGCCAGAGCACAATCGGCCTCAAAGGTGCGCGGATAGCGCGCGAAATCCTCATTTGGACCAAACTGCGTGGGGTTGACAAAGATGCTCACGGCAACCCCGCCGCACGAAGCAGCAGCAGCTCGAATCAGGGACGCGTGCCCTGCGTGCAGCGCGCCCATTGTGGGCACAATGCCGATTGCGTTGTCTGCCGCGCGTGTGGTTCGCGCCCATGCGCGCAGTTCAGAGACGGTGGTCAATATTTTCATTAGACTTTGCGCAGACCGCCTGTGCTCTGTGTCGCACTTAATGCCCGCCGCGCCTCTTCCGGCAGGTGGTAGCTCTCTTCATCGGACGGGAAGGTCCGATGCTCGACATCCTCGCGATAGCGTTCAACAGCGGTACGGATGA
Organism: uncultured Acidobacteriaceae bacterium; assembly: GCA_963713645.1. GTDB lineage: Bacteria > Acidobacteriota > Terriglobia > Terriglobales > Acidobacteriaceae > Telmatobacter. Next base: position 332,025 of record CAVQMQ010000034.1, read on the forward strand.
CAGCGCCGACGTCGCCGTAGCTGCGCACGAATTTGGCTGGGGTTGCAAAGGTAAGGTTGACCAGATCGTGGAAGACCAGAATCTGCCCGTCGCAATCTGGCCCTGCGCCGATGCCGATGGTCGGTATACGCAACTCAGCGGTAATCTCAGCGGCCACTTCGCGCGGTACGCCTTCGAGCACAACCACGCCGGCCCCAGCTTCTTCGAGAGCGTGCGCATCGGCCTTGAGCTGGACAACGGTTTCGGCGGTACGGGCCTGCACCCGGTAGCCGCCCATGCGGTGAATGCTTTGCGGGGTCAGGCCTAGATGGCCGACAACGGGGATCTCCGCCTCGGTGAGCGCGCGGGTCAATTCCATTCGCGGCCCTTCTATTTTGACAGCCTCCGCGCCCGCTTCCTTCACAAAGCGGATCGCATTCGTCACCCCTTCGGCGACCGAAGCGTGATAGCTGCCGAAAGGCATATCGGCCACAACCAGCGCGCGGTGCACGGCGCGGCGAACGGCGCGAGTGTGGTGCAGCATCTCATCCACGGTTACGGCCAGCGTATTTTCGTAGCCCAGCACCACCATCGCCAGCGAGTCGCCGACAAGAATCATGTCGATGCCCGCCTCATCGACCAGGCGCGAAGTTGCGTAGTCATAGGCCGTGAGCGCGGAGATGGGCTTGCCCTCGCGCTTCATTCCCGCTAGAGCGGGCAGGGTGACTTTTGTGATTGCGTTGCCGAGAGGGGCGGCGCCATTGCCGCCGGGGAAGTGCGTGATGCTCATAGTGTCTCCAGTGCCGCTCCGTCCACACAGGATACGGCCCGTCCAACGAGAGTATACGCCCAAATCCCGGCAGGAATTCAACTCGGCGTCTCATTTTGACGACAAGCAACAGAGTGATTCGAGTCACAGACCGGTCACCCACGGGAGGAATCTTCTTATTACTGTGACACCAAAACAGTTGATTCTCGTTTGCGTTGCGGCGGCAGGGCTGCCCCTTGGGGTTTGCTCGGCGCAGGCTGCGCATAAGCCAAAGGATGCCGATTGCCTGGTCTGTCATGGCGACCAGTCGATTGATACGGAGACCAACGGCAAGAAGACGCATCTCTACGTTGATCCGGGCAAGTTGCAGCACTCCATCCACGGCGGCATGTTGGGTTGCGTCGACTGTCACACGGATGTGAAAGACGCACCGCACGAAACGACCCCTGCAAAGATCACCTGCGCCCAGTGCCACGCGGATGCTCAGCAGGCCTATGAGCATAGTTTCCATGCCAAGCTGACCAAGGGCGGCGGAGTTGCCGCCAACTGCGAAGACTGCCACGGCGGAGCGCATGAAATCATTGCCGCCGATGAGGCAAAGTCGCCGGTCAATCATGCGAATATTCCTGAGACCTGCGGCCGCTGTCACAGTCAGAAGTTCCTGATGGAATCAAATGGCGGCAGCAATCAGCCTTTCCTGTCTTATCAGGAAAGCGTGCATGGGAGAGCAATAGAAAAGGGTTCAAAGAAGGCGGCTGTCTGCACCGATTGCCATGGATCGCACGAGATTCTTGCCGCCAACGACTCCAAATCGCAGATATATAAATTCAATGTTCCGCAGACCTGCGGCAAATGCCATGAGCAGATAGAAAAAACCTTCAATGACAGCATTCACGGCCAGGCGGTGGCCAAGGGCAACGGACTCGCCCCCGTCTGCACAGACTGCCACGGAATCCACTCGATAAAAGGCCATCTTGATCCCACCTCGCCGGTTGCTGAGCGGAACCTGGCCCGCGCCACCTGTGCCCGCTGCCACGAGGGAGTGCGGCTCTCACAGGAGTTCGGTGTTGCCGGCAATCGCATATCGAGTTATCTGGACAGTTATCATGGCCTGGCCGCTGAAGGTGGCTCAACTGTAGTGGCGAACTGCGCCAGTTGCCACGGCGTGCATAATATTTTGCCGTCGAGTGATCCGCGCTCGACGATCAATAAGGCTAACCTCGATGCGACCTGCGGCAAATGCCACCAGGGAGTTACGCAAAAATTTACTCTGAGCCAGGTCCACATCGCTGCAGGCGTCTCGCAAGACTCAGGAGCGGTGGCTGTGCGTTGGATTCGCCGCTTTTATCTCAGCCTGATTCTGTCCGTGATCGGCGCGATGTTTCTGCACAATGCAATCATCTGGCGCGCCAAGGCTCTGGCGAGGCGCAGGGCACAGCTCGCAACGGTACAGCGCATGACGAAGAACCAGAGGGCGCAGCACATTGTCCTTCTGGTCAGCTTCATCGTTCTCGTCATTACCGGCTTCGCACTCAAGTATCCCTATTCATGGCTGGCCCATACGCTGGCGATGGGCGAGCGGCTGCGCAGCATCATTCATCGGGTCGCGGGAGTTGTGCTGATCGGCGCGGGCGTTTATCACGCGATCTATGCTGTGGTAACTAAACAAGGACGGCGGCTGGTCCGCGATCTTGCGCCGGTACCCAAGGATGGCTTCGATGCGCTGCGAACGATGCGTTACTATCTTGGACTAACTCGCGAGAAGCCCAAGTTTGGCCGCTTCAGTTATGCCGAGAAGGCCGAGTATTGGGCATTGGTGTGGGGCACTGCACTGATGGCGGTAACCGGCATTATGCTCTGGGCCAAAGTCTACGTAGGCAATTTGTTGGCTCGCTGGTGGGTGGATGCAGCAACTGCCGTGCACTTCTACGAAGCGATTTTGGCCACTCTTGCGATCATTGTCTGGCATTTCTACCAGGTTTTCTTCGATCCCGATGTATATCCGATAAACTGGGCCTGGTGGAATGGCAAGATGGACGCCGAGCACTATCACAAGGAGCACGAGTTAGATACGGAGTCCCTGGCGGCGCGGGAAACGAATGATCTCCCGGCGCAAGAAGACGAACCAGGGCCTGAGGATATAACTGAAGCCAAATAACTCGGAGTAGAGATATACAGAGAAACTCCGGGCGCAATGGAACCTTGCATTGCGTCCGGAGTTTATTAGCTTAGGCGCAGGCAGCAGTGCCAGCCAGCAGGTTCTTCAACTCTTCATCCGGTGTACGAGCAAAATACCCACGCAACGTTTCACCGCTCTGCCGCTGATCGAGATATCCGCGCAGCAGCCGCTCCGCCGCTTCAGGAACCTCGGTTGCCAGGCAGCGATAGGCCAACGGACGCGAGATACCGGCATGAGCGCCAACTCCACCCCCGACGGAGAACAGGTAGGCGTCCACCAGCCCACCGTCGGATCTGATCTTCTTGCCTTCGAGACCGATATCGGCAATCCAGTGCTGGCCGCAGCCATTGGGGCAACCTGTGACGTGCAGGCGCAAAGGCTGATCAAATTGGGGAAGCCTTGCCTCCATCTCATCCACAACCCAGCGGGCAAAGCCCTTGGTCTCGGTAATTGCCAGCTTGCAGAACTCTGTTCCGGTGCAGGCAATGGTGCCTTTCCAGAAAGCGGAACCTTCTACCTGCAAGCCGATAGCTCCTAACTCCTGGACTAACTCACGGGTGCGTTCACTCGGAATATTTATGAAGATGAGGTTCTGCATAACCGTGGTGCGCAGTTCGCCGTTGCCGTATTGTTCGGCGAGATTTGCCGCAGCGACAAGTTGTTCACCGCTCAAGCGTCCGCGTGATACGCTGGCCCCCACATAACTCAGTCCCGGCTGTTTTTGGCGATGAATTCCAGTGTGGTCGCGCAGCACCTCAATGGGAGGAGTTACTGGTACAGCGGGATCAAGTTTGTAGCCGAGGCGGCTCTCAATCTCAGCGAGAAACTTCTCTGCTGTCCAGCCCTCGCGTAGGAAAAGATATTTCAAGCGGGCGCGCTCACGGCTCTCACGAAGTTTCTGCTGGTCTCGGAAGATCTCGGCAACCGTAGTAACAACCGCAACGACTTTTTCGGCGGGGATAAACGCGTCGAGTCGAACGGCGATGTGCGGTTCACGCGAAAGTCCTCCACCAATATGGATTGCGTAACCAACCTCCTCGCCGCGGCGCACGGCTACCAAACCCACGTCATTAATTTCGGGATAACTGCACCAATCGGCGCAACCGGAGACGCTGATCTTGAATTTGCGCGGCAGATTGTAGAAGTCGCTGTTGCCGGAGAGAGCGTTCGAAATATCGCGCGCGAGTTTTGATGCATCTACTAACTCATGTGCATCCACGCCTGCAACCGGGCAGCCAGTTACGTTGCGTACCACATCGCCGCAAGCACTTTTGGGAGTCAGTCCGACCGTGGAGAGCGCATCAATAATTTCGGGTAGCGATTCGACAGTGAGCCAGTGCAGTTGAATCGCCTGGCGGACGGTGATGTCGGCGAGATTGCGAGCGTACTTCTGCGCCAGCTCGCCGATTGTACGTGCTTGCAGACTGGTGAGCAATCCGTTGGGAATACCGATGCGCATCATGAAATAGTCGGTGACAACGCCTTCTCCGCCGACACCTCCGGTAGCTCCGGTGCCGTCCCCCTGCGTATAAATGCCCCACCACTTGGAATAGAAAGAGGCCCATTCCGGCGTAACACTAGCGCGGCCATCGCGCGCAAATCCGCGCAATTCTTCGAGCGCTTCGAAGGGATTTTTCTCAACCTTTAAACGCTCTGAGCGTTGCGCCTTTGTTTCTCTGACTTCAGCCATTTGAATCTCTCCCGATTGATTTACTGCGAGCTGCTTGCGCTCTGATCTTGCTGCGGAACAAAGGTGTGGATTCCGCACTCGAGCTTTTTGCCACCCCAGCGGCCGCCGCGGGGATTGGCTGGGTCAGTGGAGCGCGCGGTGCATGGCTCACAGCCGATGCTGGTGTATCCCTGATCGTAGAGTGGAAGCAGCGGGATGCTATGCGCGGCGCAATAACTCTCTACATCGCTCCAGGTCCATCCGGCAAGCGGAGATACTTTGCTTAAGACCTTGCCGGAGACAAGTGTGTGCTTCTCAATCTGCTTGAGGTTGCGGCGCGTTGGGGACTGTTCGCGGCGTAGGCCGGTGAACCAGAGATCGAATGGCTCGAGAGAACGGAAAAGCGGTTCAACCTTGCGCAGATTGCAGCATTGCGCAGGTTCGACGAGATAGAGAAGGCCGAGCTTCGATTCCTGTGCCGCGACCGTCTCGCGCGGCATGACATTGACCAGATTCAGATTCCATTCCGCCGTCATGCGGTCGCGATATTCATAAGTCTCACGGAAGTGGTAGCCGGTATCGAGAAACAGTACCGATACATCCGGTATCCGCTGGCGAAGAAGGTGGAGAACAACCATATCTTCCGCCTGAAAGCTGTTGGTAAAACATGCTTTTGTGCCGGGCCTTGCGGCGAGAGCTTTTTGAATGCAGGCTTCGGGAGTTAGTAACTCATCGGCAGTTTCAGCAAGAATTTCGGTCATAACTCCACTCCTAATTTGTCCAGAAGATCAGCGAGATTGTGACTTCCACTTACATCTCCTGTCCACTCAACAGTCTGACCGGCGCCGAGAAATTCGGTGATCTCTGCCACGGATGATTGCGGCAGTATCGCTTGGGCAGTCACTGCGATAGCGTTCGCCATCTGTGAAGCGCGAATGGCCGCAGGCAAAGTAGCAGGCGCAATATGCGAATCGTCCAGATCCACGACTGCGCGGCCCGAGGCGCGCATTGTCTGCACAAATTCGCGGGCTAGCGCCGGCTGCGCGGGCAGATGCAGCAGAACAGGTAACGGTTTAGTTGATGCTTGTTCTTCGCCGATGGATGCATCAATCATTGCCGCGCCGACGGTGGCATTGCTCAACGGATCAATCAGAATGAGGTGGCCGGTGGCGCGATTTTGTTCATATGTGTCGAAGAAGAGCGGACGATTAGTTTCGAACTCGACAATACCAATTTCATTCAAGGACAGTGACGACGCGGCAATCGGCTCGAGCGCCTGAATATCGATGCGATGGCGGATGGCTGTGACCGTTGCTCGCACGGTGCGAGTTGTATGCTTGACCAGATAGTGGCTGCCGGGGCGCAAGGGCTGTTCGTGCATCCAGACAACCTTAGCGCTGAAGCGGGAGGAGATATGCGGAAGGCTCTCTGGAGCTACCAGCATCTCGCCGCGGCTGAGGTCGATTTCGTCTTCGAGTTGCACGGCGACGGCAATTGGAGCGGTCGCTGAATCCAGATTGCCGTCGAAGGTGACAATAGACTTGACGCGCGTCTGGCGGCGTGAAGGGAGCGCGAGAACTTCGCTGCCCGCATGAAGCGTTCCGCTTGCAACCTGGCCCGCATAACCGCGGAAATTTGCATCCGGGCGCAGCACCAGTTGCACGGGAAAGCGCAGCGGAGTGGAGGCGGCGCGGCTATCGACCAATGGCACGGTCTCAAGATATTCAAGCAGCGCGGGGCCCTTATACCAGGGCATGTGTGTGCTGGGATCAACAACGTTGTCGCCTGCAAGGGCACTGATGGGAATCACCTGCACATCTGTGCGTCCGAGTTTGGCTGCAAAGGCGCGGAACTGCTCTTCAATAACAGCGAAACGTTCTTCGCTGTAGCCGGCGAGGTCCATCTTGTTAACAGTTGCGACCAGATGGGGAATGCCGAGGAGCGACGCAATGAAAGTATGGCGGCGCGACTGCGGCAACAGACTGCCGAGGCGTTCAAACGCAACTGCATCAATCAGAATGATGGCTACATCGGCAGTTGAAGCGCCTGTGGCCATATTGCGCGTGTACTGCTCGTGACCGGGTGTGTCTGCAATGATGAATTTGCGGCGCGCGGTGGAGAAATAGCGATAGGCGACATCAATTGTGATTCCTTGCTCACGCTCGGCTCGCAGACCGTCGGTGAGTAGCGAGAAATCAATCGGGCCGGTAGAACGGTTGACGCTGCTGGAGCGGATGGAGGCGAGCTGATCGTCGTAGACGGCGCGGGTATCGTGGAGCAAGCGGCCAATCAGCGTTGACTTGCCGTCATCGACGCTGCCGGCGGTAGTGAAGCGGAGCATCTCGCGGCTTAGATGAGCATCGAGGAATTCCTGAAAGCTATTGTGTGTTTCAAGCACGGGAGTGGCCATTAGAAATATCCCTCCCGCTTCTTGGCTTCCATTGAACCTTCTTCGTCGTGATCGATCACGCGATTCTCCCGTTCCGAGCGGCGGAAGCTGAGCAGCTCTTCGATAATCTCCGGCACGGTTGTTGCGTCAGATGCAATGGCTCCGGTGCAGGGCATGCAGCCCAGCGAACGCATCCGGCAGCGGACGCGCTCGATCTTTTCTCCGGGCAGCATGGGTGTATTTTCGTAGGCGACAATCAACGAACCGCCACGACGGATAACATTGCGCTCCTCGGCAAAGTAGAGAGGAACGATCGGAATCTTCTCGGCGTGGATATAAAGCCAGATATCTAACTCAGTCCAGTTAGAGAGCGGAAAAACGCGAATGGACTCGCCTTTGCGCAGCCGCGAGTTATAGAGGCTCCATAACTCGGGGCGTTGATTTTTCGGGTCCCATTGGCCGGCGGGATCGCGGAAAGAATAGACACGCTCCTTGGCGCGGGATTTCTCTTCATCGCGGCGCGCACCGCCGAAGGCTGCGTCAAATCCGCCTTCATCCAGCGCATCGAGTAGCGATCGGGTCTTGAGCAGGCCGCAGCAATTCTGCGTGCCGAGCTTTTGCGGGTTCGCGCCTTCGGCCAATGCTTCTTCGTTTTTGTGAACTAGGAGCTTAAATCCTAATTCCTTTGCGTAGTTATCGCGGAAAGAAATCATCTCCGGGAATTTATAACTGGTATCGACATGCAGCAGAGGGAAGGGAATGGGGCCGGGGAAAAAGGCCTTCTGCGCCAGGCGCACCATGACGGAGGAATCCTTGCCGATGGAGTAAAGCATGACCGGGCGGGCGAACTCGGCGACGGCCTCGCGCAGGATATGAATGCTCTCCGCTTCAAGGGCGCGGAGGTGGTTCAACGCAGGGAGAAGGTGATTCTCACTTTTCTGCTGCGTTGCAAACAAATTACTCGATGCCAATGTTGCCACAACAACTCCATTTCATCTTGAACCACTGCCAAGAACCAGATTGAATACACACAGGGCTTCGGTTGTGTATTACTTATGCGGTTGCACCCAAACCCCAGCGGCGCGTGAGCCACTTCTCCAGAGTACGGAAGAACAAGCCGTCGATCGCCCATCCGATGAGAACGATCATCAGCATGACGGTCAGGACCATCGGCATATTGCTATTGTCTCTTCCCATCATCAGCAACTGGCCAAGACCGAGTCCGGCGACGATCATTTCACCGGAGACCAGTGCGCGCCAGGCAAAGGCCCAGCCTTGCTTGATGCCGCTGAGCAGGTGTGGGAGGCTGGCCGGGAGCAGCACATAGACAAAGAGCTTCCAGCCATGCGCGCCGAGGTTTCGTCCGGCCATTGTGTAGATGCGAGGAATGGCATGGCGCGCCGACTCCATGCTGATGGTGATCGACAAAACAGATCCGGTGATGATGACAAAGTAAATGGCCCGTTCTCCCAGCCCGAACCATAACATTGCCAACGGTAGCCAGCAGATGCTGGGTAGGCATTGCAAAGCCGTCAACAGCGGACCCACCGTGTCTTCAAGAAACTTGCTGCTGGCGATCCCATAGCCCAGGGCAATGCCGAGCACAACCGAAATGGCGTAGCCAATGACTACGCGTTTCATGCTGACTAAGATCGCGATCCAAAAGCTGTGATCGGCAAAGCCATCGCGCAGTGACTGCCAGACATCCTGAGGGGCAGGGAACAGATAGGTTGGCCAGATTCTGGCATGAGTGATGAGCACCCATGCAGCGAAAATCGACCCATAAAACAACACGTTCTTAAGAATTCGGGACATGGCCATACTCCGCTTCAACTGCTTTATTGATCTCCGCGCGCAGTTCATCGAGAATTCCGCCGGCCAGATTGGCCACGCGGGTATCCTCGATATGCCGGGGACGGGGCAGATCGATATCAAACTCGCTGCGAATGGTTCCGGGACGATAGGTCATCAGCAGTACGCGGGTGCCGAGGCGCACCGACTCGCGCACGTTGTGCGTGACAAAGACGATGGTGCAGCCGGTTTCCCTCCATATGCGCTCCAGCTCATCGTGCAGCATGTCGCGGGTCTGCGCGTCGAGCGCGGCGAATGGCTCGTCCATCAGCAAAACGCTGGGCTGCGTGGCCAAGGCGCGGGCAATGGCCACGCGCTGGCGCATGCCGCCGGATAGTTGGTGAATATAACTGTCACGAAAGCCGGAGAGATGGACGAGCTGAAGATATTTCTCCACGCGCGCCTTGCGCTCGCGGCGGCCGATGCCCATCATCTTCATGCCGAACTCGACGTTGCCGCCGACGGTGAGCCAGGGAAAGAGACCATGCTCCTGGAAGATGAGGATGCGGTCGGTACCGGGACCGGTAACAACCTGGCCATTGACTCGAACCTCGCCGCGTGCCGGAAATGCCAGGCCCGCGATCAAGGACAGAAGCGAGGATTTGCCGCAGCCCGATGGTCCGACGATGCAAAGAAACTCGCCTGCGCGAATGTCAAGATTAATGTTTTCGAGCGCCACCAGACGCGGTCCTTTGCGGGACTCGAAACTTTGCTCTACGGCGGTGAGGCGAATACTGGCCGGCGTTGCTTCGTATCCGCTCAAATGGCGGGGACGCACTACATGCAAGGCTTCTTTTGGTTCCAGCGGAGATAACTGAGCGGCACTCATGGAATCACCTTTTTCTTCTTCTCGACTAACACTTGATTGAGTAGGTTGAGGTCATATAAACCGGATAGGTCGGGCAGGCGGCGAATCAGCCCCGCCTGTACGGATTGTTGCGCCGAGGAGGTGAGGGAGCTGCGTACGGGATCCCAGGTCGGAGTAAGGCGGCTGAAGGCTTCGTCCAACTCGGCGACGGGTAGAGCCTTGCCGGTTGCTTTTTGTATTTCGGAATTCAACAGCAGCTTGGCGTCGGCTGGGTGCGCATTGATCCAGTCGGTCACATCGACATGGGTGCGCAGCCATTGCTTGACTACCTCGGGATGCTGACGAAGGAAATCTGTGCGCACGATCAGTTGCGCGCTGACAAATTGGCCGTTGGGCCATAGTTGCCGTTCATCAAGCAAGAGCCGTCCGTGGCCTTCGTGAATCAGCCGCGTGGCCCAGGGCTCCGGCGCCCATGCCGCGTCAAGCTGCCCTTTGACAAATAACGTCAACTGGTCGGGATTGGCCAGCGGCAGCACCTGCACATCGCCGCCTTTATCGGTAGTATTCAAGCCCTGTGAATGGAGCCAGGCGCGCAAGGCCACATCCTGAGTGTTGCCCAGTTGCGGCGAGGCCACGCGCTTGCCATGAAAATCGGATGCTTTGTTGATGCCCGCGTCGTCGCGCACGATCAGCGATGCCCCGCCGCTTGACGCACCAGCAACCACGCGCAGCGCCTCGCCATGCGATTGGATATAGCCGTTCAGCGTGGGACTGGGACCGATGTAGGCCAGATCTAGCGCACCTGCGAAGATGGCCTCAATGACCGAGGGGCCGGCGTTGAACTGCTTCCACTCAACGCGGAAGCCGGGGCCAAGGGAACGCTCGAAGTCGCCGTGCGCCCTACCGACCAGAGCCTGCGAGTGAGAGATGTTGGGAAAGTAGCCGACGCGTACTGGCAGTTGGGCTTGGGTCGTTGCGGCAATTGCCACCGATGCCGCGGCGAGCAGAAGAACTCTCGATAATTGCGCTATTGCGCTATTCGCGCCGAAGTGATCACCGGAGAAATTACGGGCGCGTATAGAGATACGTATTGAATTGAAAGTGGGCACGAGCATCCTGTTTTTTTGAAGATCGCCGAGGGCGAAATTTGATGGGACAGCAAAATCGCGACAAGCCAGCGGGCGCTAGCGACAACAGAGACAACAACAACACGCGATTTTGGTAAGGATGATCCGCATAATTAGAACGAGCAGTGGTTGAAGTGTACCGTTCCCGGCGCGGAATGTCAAAAGATTTCCACATCAGCCGTTGCGAGGCTGATTTAACTAGAGCTTGCGATGAGGATCTGGTCGTTGATTGATTATATGGTGCTTAGATAAAATTTCAGGGGCGAAATGAGATTTTCGCGCCATCTTCCGGCGTTCTGCCCAACGCGAAAGTTTCGGCGGAAATCGTGTTTGGCCTCTGATCGGGTTGACGGGGCGACCGGTAAACAGCTCCCGCTGAGCGGGGAGTTGGGCTGTGGCGGTTGCCGGTTATTGCTTCCCATTCGGCAGGCCGCGCACTCGGATGTGTTTTCGCTTGCCTGTTGGCCGGACTCCTGTAGAGATGTTCTGCTTCTCCTCCATGCTGCCCACGGACAGCTCTGGAGCGCAAGGACTCAATGGCTCCGGGATGTGCTGCAACTGCCTGCGGCGCACTTCAAAACCTCACGCATTCTCTTTGCGTGAAGGGGAACGATTCGCGGATTCAGCGAAGCGCGCGATGGAATGGCAACCGCCGCCTGCTTTTCAACCATGAAAACGCCAACAAAACTAGTTATGAACTGGTTATTTGCAAGATAGTTACCACATAGCAGGATCTCCTTTATTGGAGCGGATAAGGCGCACACCGGGCGATGGTCAAAAAAAGAATTTTGTAAAAATTGTCTTGACGAACCCGAGTGGCGGCCCTAATCTGGCCCCTCGCTACAGTCGTGGCGAATGTTTGTTGTGAATCCGCATCCCCGACCGTCCGCGGATTCTTCAAGAAGTGCGCAACAAGACGAACGCGTCGGTAAAGATACGCCCCATTGCGGCGGGAGGAGAATTATGTCCAGCGTTTACAGCTACCCTGGCGTTTACATCCAGGAACTGCCCAGCCCGGTCCATTCCATCACCGGCGTTGCAACGTCGATTACTGCATTCGTGGGCTACACCGCGCGCGGCATCGACAACCGGGCGCAAGCCATCTACAGTTTTGCGGATTACCAGCGGCTTTACGGCGGCCTGGCCTCGAACAGCGAGTTGAGCTACTCGGTACAGCAATTCTTCCAGAACGGCGGCTCACAGGCGTATGTGGTGCGTACTCCGGGGCACTACCTCAGCGCGACCGCGGTGAAGTACGCCACAGTGGGCTTTGGCGATCTGGTCTTCAGCGCATTGAGCAGCGGCGCGTGGGCCAATGGGCAATTGCTCGTTGACGTGGATGTGCAGGGGCTGAATCTTCTAACTACGACGACTCCTCCCGGCGATCCCTATTCCTTTAACTTGACGATCACCAACCTCGTTGATGGGACCAAGGAGTATTTCCCCGGCCTGACGCTGAACAGCAATGGACAGAACTTTGTCTCGAATGTGGTGAACGATCCGGATAACGGCTCGCAACTGGTGAGCGTGAATGCCACTGCTGTTCCGCAGCCTCCGACTACAGCTCTGGTGCCCACGGGCGTTCTTGGAACAGCGCTCACAATTGCGACGGTCAACAGCGATCTGGGCAGCGTAGCCACGCCGACAGTTGCCAGCGCCGATTGCTACCTTGCACTGACCCTTCCAACCTCGATCCTCGCAACTGCTCTTTCGGTCAAGGTTCTGGCGCAGAATTCGCCAATTCCGCAGACGGTGACCGGCCTTGCGTCGCAACTGCAGCAGGCGATCAACAACGCGCTGGCGGTGAGCGTTTCGGGAGCATCGGCGGTTTGCACGGCTGCGCCGAATGGCGCTGGCACAGGGATTTGCGTCAATGTACTGTTGCCCAATCAGCCGGATGCGGTGGTCAGCTTCGGCGATCCGGCATCGGGCCTCAAGACTGCCACTGCGCTCGGATTGCTCTCCACGCTTCCGCCCACGATCATCAACGTGGCGCATTACGCTTTGGGCATGGGCCATACCGCCGCGGTTGCTTCTGAGACGACCTCCGTCGCGGCGGTGCAGGCGGATGGCCTGCCGGGGACGACGGAGCTGATCGGAGACCCTCTTGCGAACAGCGGACTTTACGCGCTCACTCAGGTGCCCATCTTCAACATGCTCTGCATCCCTGACGCGGTACGCGCTTCGGCGGGCAATTCCACGGTGCTGGACTCGAACAACACCACGCTCGATCCGGCGACGATTTATGCGACCGCGATCTCGCTGTGCGATACGGCGCGGGCGATGCTGTTGATCGATCCTCCGCCAACGATCACTACCGTCTCCGCGGCTGTGGATTGGAAGTCAAATACGATCGGCGTGGTTGATCCCAACGGTGCTGCCTTCTGGCCGCGGCTACGGCTCGCCGATCTGCTGAACAACAGCCAGTTGCGCACCTTCGTGCCCTCCGGCCTGGTGGCCGGCGTCTACGCCAGCACCGACTCATCGCGCGGGGTGTGGAAGGCACCTGCCGGCATTGGCGCGACGCTCAACGGCGTGCAAAACATGACGTATCAGATGACGGACACAGAGAACGGCGTTCTGAATCCGCTGGGGCTGAACTGCTTCCGCACCTTCCCGATTTATGGGCCGGTGCTATGGGGCGCGCGGACGCTGGTGGGCGCGGACGCGCTGGCCAGCCAGTGGAAGTATGTGCCGGTGCGGCGCACCGCGCTCTTCCTCGAATCGAGCCTTTACCAGGGGACACAGTGGGTGGTCTTTGAACCGAATGACGAGCCGCTCTGGGCTGCGATCCGGCTCAATGTCAGCTCATTCCTACAGACCTACTTCCTGAAGGGCGCATTTGCGGGGACGACTCCCGATGAGGCGTACTTCGTGAAGTGCGACAGCGAGACCACGACTCCGACCGACATCAACAATGGTGTAGTGAACATCCTGGTTGGCTTTGCGCCGCTTGAGCCGGCGGAGTTTGTCGTGATCCAGATTGAGCAGTTGACCGGGCAGGCCGGCTCGTAGCCATAGCCTTGAAGCCGCGCGATGAGTTTTGTCGCAGAAACCCAATAGCAACCAAAAGACGAGGGAGAGAGTATGGCGGAGTTCACAGTCAATGCGCAGCGTTTCGATCCGTATAAGAATTTCAAGTTCCGTCTCAAGTGGGATGGTAAATATGTGGCAGGCGTGAGCAAATGCTCGGCGCTCAAGCGCACCACCGAAGTGGTGAAGCACCGCGAGGGCGGGGACCCTAACACCAGCCGGAAATCGCCGGGCAAGAGCGACTTTGCGCCCATCACGCTGGAGCGTGGCGTAACTCACGACCTGGCCTTCGAGGCATGGGCCGCGAAGGTATGGCAGGTGAAGGCGGGCCTTGGCAAAGAGGTATCGCTGAAGGATTTCCGCAAGGACGTGATCCTGGACTTCTACAACGAGGCCGGGCAGTTGGCGATCAGCTACAAGATCTTCCGCGCCTGGGTTTCAGAGTACACGGCGCTGCCTGATCTGGATGCGAACGCCAATGCCGTCGCCATTCAGCATATTGTGCTGGAGAACGAAGGCTGGGAGCGCGACACATCGGTCATGGAACCGACAGAGATCAGCTACACTTCGACCGCGGCATAATGCGGTTCTCCAATTTCCGTGGAATGGCTGAAGCTGTGCAAGGCGGTTTTTTTCTTGAGAAAAAACCGCTTGAGAGCATCAACGTCGCTCCAGACTGATTGGAGAACCGCAAGCGCGGTTCTGTTGCCTTGCAAACAGAACGGGTGAGCGGCTCAGGTAGCCTTGCGCAGTCTTAATGCGCGCGGCCCCGGTTGTGCCCTCACTCGTTCGCTGTCCTACCGTGCACCCGTTCCCCCGACGGCTGTGCAGGAGCTAGAGCTATGCACGCACTCAGCGGTGAAGAAATCTTGGTTGCCTGGGAGCGTTCACGCCAGCGTCCGGAGCAAGAAGCCGCGCTCGCGCTGCTTGCCTTGGCCTTGCCGGAGCGCCAGGTAAGCGAACTGGCGGCCTTGCCGCTGGGTGAGCGTAATGCACTGTTGTTGGAATTGCGCGCAACCACCCTTGGCAGCACGATGGAGGGCCGTGCCGTTTGCCCCGGATGCGGGATGCAACTGGAGTTCACGCTAGATGCGCGGCAACTGGCGCAGGGTTTGCGTGAGCAGGCGACCTCGAGCGGAGAAGAATTGGACGGCCTGGCATTGCGTCCAGTGAATACGCAGGATTTGCTGGCCTGCGCCGGGGCGACAGACGAAGAAGAGGCGCGGATGATTTTGCTCAAGCGAACCGTTACTGTGCAGCAAGCGGAGCCGGGGAGCGATGAGCCGCAGCCAGTGCGACTGCAAAGTTTGTCAGCGCCGGTTACCGATGCGCTGATTGAGAAGTTTGAAGAACTGAATGCCGCAGGGGAGATTCAAGTCCAGTTGCAATGCGCTGGATGCGAGGCCCGTCCCCGGCTGGATCTGGACATCGCGCATTACCTGGTGCGGGAGATTGCCGGTGCTGCGCGGCGTTTAATGGCGGAGATTCACGAGTTGGCCCGCGCCTACGGCTGGAGCGAAGAATCGATAGCGCGAATGAGCGGCGCGCGGCGGGCCGCTTATCTGGAGATGTTGCACGCATGAGCGGAGTCTTGAACAGAATGGCGAAACGGGCGCTGGGCGCGCTGCCCACTGTAGAGCCGCGGAGCGCGCCGCTCTTCGCGCCTTCGACTGCTGGACTTGCGAGCGCGGAATCTCGTGATTCCGGCATTCAGGAAGTCTTTGCTGAAACAGAGAATTCCAGCAACGGTGCAGCCAACTCGCGGCGCAAGAATCAGCGTCTCCCATTGGAAGAGAGCGAGCGGCGGAGTATGCGTGATGAGAATCCCGAGTTACAGCCAATGCGTGAAAGATTCCGGCAGACTGCTTTAGAACATCTGAGCGCCGACCGCGCTATCAGTGAAAGGGAAGTGAGCCGCCCGAGTTCCCGCAAAGTCGAAGCTCATCAAGAGGTGAATTCTCAGCGCGAACGCGAACCGGAGAGGAAAGTTTTTTCTCTTGAAGTGCAGAAAGGCACAGCGATGAGAGGTAACCGCACAGAAGAGACGGAGACCGCGGAGTCGCAGGGGGCTGCTGTGCAAACGCGAGCTGTCAAGGCAAAAGTCGCCGATGCTGAGAGGAGCGATTCGCTGAGAGAGTCTATCGCTACGTCGACAAAAACCGAGCGCAACGCGAAAATCGAACCTGCAAGCATTGATGATGTTGCGATGCCGCCAACCGCGCGATCGAATGCCATGCGCCAGCAGCAATCAGAACAAAGATCCGCCGCACGCAATGAGACAAAAGCATCGGTTCCTGATGCGCACGCCGAACAGAAGACAGAGATTCATATCTCCATCGGCAGCATTGAACTGCGCGCTCCGCGCGTTGAAGCCCGTCCGCAGGCCGCACCCTTTCGCCCGCGGGTTACATTGGACGACTTTTTGCGCCGTAAGCCGGAGGCGGGAAGATGAGCGACTATCTGGCAGTAGGCGGCGTAAGCGCGGTCTTGAAGGCGTTGCTGAACACGGGACTCTCCGAGGGAGGACCTGCGACTGTTCTGGTCTCGCCGCCGGGAATCACCAACAAGGCTCCGGACCTGATTGTCACCGGTCCCGATGAGCCGGCGCAGCTCAACCTCTTCATGTACTACGCGAGCATCAATCCGGCGATGCGAAACTTGGGCTTGCCGTCGATGAATGCGAGCGGAGCGCAGTTGAGCAATCCGCCGCTGGCCATCAACCTGCATTATCTTGTCACCGCGTATGGGGCTAATCCATTTGACCCGGAGATATTGCTCGCCTTTGCGATGCAGGTCTTTCATAACACGCCGGTGGTGCCGCGCAGCGTGATTCAGACAGCGCTTACGGCTCTGTCTTCAGGCAGTCCTTCAACGGAGCAGCAGTTGATTTCGGCGAGTACGCTGGCCAACCAGATTGAGCATATTCGCATCACTCCCGAGGCGCTGACGACGGAAGAGATTTACCGGTTGTGGACGGCTTTCCAGACCAGCTATCGGCCCACTACTTCCTACCAGGTTTCTGTCGTCGTGATTCAGGATACGAGCAGCTACCAGTCGAATCTTCCCGTGCAGAATCGCTCTCTCGTGGCGCTGCCTTCAATCGGCCCGGTGATCTCCGGCATTTCGCCAACCATGGTCGCCCCCGGCCAGACGCTCACTATTAACGGCAGCAACTTCCTCAGCGGCGCGCCCTCGAACACGCTGGTCTCTTTCGACGAAGGAGCGCCGGTTCCCGTCTTGACCGTGCAGAACAACTGCGTTCGCGTCACTGTGCCAAACACGCTTGAGGCCGGTATCTGCAATGTGCGCGTGATGGCCAATGTCACATTCCCATCGTCATCCACGGCGCATCCCTGCTTTGCGTCAAATCCGGTTCCATTCCAACTGATTCCGGTGATTCAGACGCCGACGCCCGCGCCTGTTCCTCCGGCACCGCTTTATTCTGCAACGCAGGGTGGAACTCTGACGGTTACGGTCACGCCTCCGGTCGGCAACCAGCAAACAGTTGTGGTCTATATCGGCAATCAGGCGATTCCGCAGACGCAAGGTCCGCTGGGTCCGCCGAGCACTTCGACGACTGTTAGCGTCACCGTGCCGGCCACTATCGCCGTAGGAACTTATCCAATGCGTGTCGAGGTTGACGGAGCGCAGAGCCAGTTGGCACAAGATACAAATCAGGCGAGTCCGACTTTTGGCCAATGGCTGCCGCAAGTGGGGGTGAGCGCATGATTATCGGCCAGGATCATGAGATCGCACCCAGCGAGTTGCTGACTACCGAGGCGCTTGCTCACGAAGCACTGGAGACGGAGAGCGGAGAGCCTCTTCGACCTTTTGTTGTCGATTCAGCAGTTGAAAGCGAGGAGCCGCAAAGCTCGGAGACGCACACTGACGCTAGCGAGGCAAGTGAGTTTTCAACCTTGTGGAGCGAACTGGAACGCGTCTATCGTCAGCTTGCAAGCCACAGCGGCAATGCAGAACTGGTTTCTACTGCTTCACAGCCCGCGTTGCCTGAGCAATGGAATCCTCTTGCCAAGCTGAGCGCACTCTTTGACCTGAGTGGTTTCGAGTTGGATATTTTATTGCTCACGGCGGGTGCGGCGCTTGATCGCCGCTTCAGTGCGGCCATCGCGGCAGTGCAACCGGAGTCACCCGCGCCAACGCTGGGTCTGGCAGCCGCAGTGCTAGAGAATCCCCACTGGAGCGCGCTTAGCCGCATGCGTCCGTTGCGCTACTGGCGGCTGATCGAGATTGGTCCCGGCCCGCTGCTGCAAGCGCCTGTCGCAATCGATGAAAGAATTCTGCAATATCTGCTTGGAGTGCCTGCGGCGGACGAACGCCTCGAACTAATCTTTAACGCTCTTGCGGGCGACGAGGAAGAATATCTCGATACGCAGTCGGATGGGTGGAGCGCGGAGTTGCAGGAAGCGGCCACGCGAGGAGCGCTACACTGGCGGCGGGCCTCGCATGGGGCGGTGCTTTTGACTGGAAGCCGCGCCAGCGAACGCACGGCGCTCTTCCGCGCCAGTTGCCGCATTGCGGGCCTTCACTCCTGGGTGCTGGACGCGGCGGATTTGCCGGAGGCTGCTGCGGACCGTGAGCGGCTGGCCCGCGCCTTCACGCGCGAAGCGGCACTGTGGCCTGCGGCGCTGCTGGTGAAGACGGATCGCTTGGAGTCCGCGCCGCTTCTCGATGCATGGCTGCGCCGTGTCACTGCGCCAGTGGCCGTAGATGTTGAGACCGGCTCAGTTGCGGAACGGCTCAGTGGCCAGCGCGTTGCCGCACCATCATTGAGTTCCGTAGAGCGCAAGACGATTTGGCAACGGCGGCTGGGTCCGCTTGCCGAAGTGCTGGACGGCCAACTCGACGCAATTGTCGAGGCCTTCGCGCTCGACGCGAAAGAGATCCATGAGACGGTAGAAGCGATTGAAGAAGATGCTCTGCTGAATGCAAATCGCGAGCGGGATGCAGGCGAGCTGGGCGCTTCGGCATGGAGGCTGGCGCGCACCGCGGCGCGGCGCTCACTCGACGAGCTGGCTACGCATGTCGAGACAAGTTCGGACTGGCAGGACCTGGTTTTGCCCGAGGCGCAGACCAGCATCCTGCGGCAGATTGCGGTTCATGCGCGGCAGGCCTCGGTGGTGCATGGCGAATGGGGGTTCGGCGCGCTGTATGCGCGGGGGTTGGGGCTTTCCGCGTTGTTCTCCGGTCCAAGCGGCACCGGCAAGACAATGGCCGCCGGAGTGTTGGCGCGCGAGTTGGATCGTGATCTCTATCAGATCGATCTGGCGACAGTGGTGAGCAAATATATTGGCGAGACAGAGAAGCATCTGCGCAAGATCTTCGATGCCGCCGAGCGCAGCGGTGCGATTCTGCTCTTCGATGAGGCAGACGCGCTCTTCGGCAAGCGCAGCCAGGTGCGCGACAGCCACGACCGCTACGCGAATCTCGAAGTCAGTTATCTATTGCAGCGCATGGAGTCTTATCGCGGCATCGCGATTTTGACGACGAACATGCAGAATGCGCTGGATACAGCATTTCAGCGGCGGTTGCGTTTTGTGGTGCAGTTTCCGTTTCCCGATCCGCCCAGCCGCGAGCGCATCTGGCTCAAGGTTTTCCCCGCTGCCGCGCCGACACGGAATCTGGATTACGAGAAGCTCGCGCAGCTCAACGTCACCGGCGGCGCGATTCGCAACATCGCGCTACTCAGCGCTTTTCTTGCTGCCCATGAAGGGACCGCGATTACCATGCGCCACATGCTGGAGGCCTCGCATACCGAATACGCCAAGCTCGACAAGCCGCTGTCGCCGGCTGAGACCAGGGGGTGGGCATGAAGAGCCTGCATCTGCACATCGACCGTATTGTCGTGGAGGGTTTGTCTGAATCCGGTCAGCGGCGCTTTGCCCGTGTGCTTGAAGCGCAATTGCACGCGCTGGCTGAGAGCGGCATTGCGGATAACTTTACGCGCAATACGCGCAAGCGCCTTCAGGCGTTGGAAGTTGGGCAACTGCGTCCGGGAGCAACACCCGAACAGGCGGCCGCGCAGGTGGTTCGATCGATTCGGCAGAGTGTTTTCAGCAAGGGGCCAGCGGCTGGAGCGGCGCGTTCTGCGCCTGGCTCAAGCGCACCAATGAAGTCCGGCGGCGGGGAGGCGCGTACCCATGCCTAATGTCTCGCCATTGTTGATGAAGGGCGCGATTCTGGTGCTGGAGCCGAATACCGGCATTCCGCTCTACACCATCAACCTGCAATACAACCCTGAAAATATTCGCCGCAGCCTGCAGCCGCAGAGCGTCGGCGATCTGCCCGACCGAACTGAGGTGCTGCGCCTCAAAGGCCCGCCGATTGAGACGATTCACTGCGATGTGGAGATTGATGCGACCGATCAGTTGGCTGCCGGGGACGCGACGACGATGAACTTCGGCATCGCGCCGCAGCTCTCGACATTGGAGTTGCTGGTGTATCCGTCGAGCGGGATTCTGATTGCCAATGAGGTGCTGTCGCTGGTCGGCACCATTGAGATTCTGCCGATGTCGTCGAATCTAACGCTCTTTGCATGGGGAGCGAATCGCGTGTCGCCGGTGCGGCTCACGGGCATCGAGATTACCGAGGACGAGTTCGATCCGCAACTGAATCCGATCCGTGCCAAGGTCTCGCTTTCGATGCGCGTGTTGAATGTCAACGATGTTGGCTTCCTGACCCCGGCGGGCGCGATGTACATGGCGTATCAGATGGCCAAGGAAACGATGTCGCAGCAGTAACGGTTTTTAGCTTCAAGTCACTGTGAGTAAGAGGGGATTGTATGGATAACGCACTCTCGGCATTGGTTCAATCTGCGGTCGGAACGGGCGCGCCCACCAATCCCAGCAGCCGTTACTATGGCAACGGCACCGAGCAGTACACGATGCCGAACGGGACGGTAGTCTCGTATCTTTCACGGCGCATCATTCCTCCGATGAGTGTTTATAAGCAGACGCAGAACTACAGTGTGGTGGCCGGCGACAGGCTCGACAATCTAGCGGCGCGATTCCTCGGCGATCCAATTCTCTTCTGGATGATTGCCGATGCGAATGGCGCGGAGAATCCAGATGATCTGACTGCCGAGCCGGGGCGCGTGATTCAGATTCCTCTGGTCAGCGGCATTCCCGCAGGAGCGCGCAATGGTTAGTCCGCTCTATCTAACGTTGCTGATCGGGCCGATGGAGCCTCTGCCGGCACCAAAGCCGCTTGCAGACGCGCTTGTCTCTGTTCAGGTGGATGAGAGCGCGACTGGGCAGAGCGGCTTTGAGTTGACGTTTACCCTGGCGGACAAAGGGATTCTGGAAACATTCTTTCTGCTCGCGGGCGGCTCGCCGCTGCCCATCCTTCGCGTGGTTCTGCTGGCGACCTTTCCCGGTATTCCGCAAGTGCTCATCGATGGTGTTGTTCTGCATACCGAGGTGCATCCCGATGCAATGAGCGGCTCGTCAAAGCTGGTTGTAAAAGGCAAGGATCTGACCGCGTTGATGGATCTGATCGACTTCAGCGGTTTGCCTTATCCGGGCATGACCTCCGATCTGCGCGCGCTGACGATTCTTGCCAAATATGCGATGTTCGGCGTCGTGCCTGAGGTGATTCCCGTGCCCGCGCCGGATATACCGATTCCGTTGCTTACCATCCACTCGCAGAAGAAGACCGATTACCTCTACCTGAATCATCTGGCCCAAGAGGTCGGCTATGTTTTCTATCTGGTTCCGGGACCGTTCCCTGGGCAGAGCCAAGCGTATTGGGGACCGCAGGTGCGCATTGGGATGCCGCAGACCGCGCTGTGCGTGAATCTGGATACTTGGACCAATGTAGAGAGCCTCAATTTTAGCTATTCGCCGGAGACGGCGGTGCTGCCGATCGTCTTCATTCAGGACCCGATCACCAAGGTTCCAATCCCAATTCCGATTCCGCCGGTGACGCCCTTCAGTCCGCCACTGGGCGCGGCGATCATGCCGCCGCAGAAGATCCAGTTCATGACTGGTACGGCCAACAAAAATCCTGCGATTGCTTTGATGATGGGCTTTGCCAAAGTTACCGAGACCTGCGACACGGTGACCGGCGAAGGAACGCTGGATGTGATGCGCTATGGGCAGCCGCTCCGGGCGCGCAGCCTGGTGGGTGTGCGTGGTGCGGGCATCGCGTTTGACGGTATGCACTATGTGGACAAGGCCACGCATCACATCAAGCCGGGAG
Source organism: uncultured Acidobacteriaceae bacterium (assembly GCA_963713645.1). Taxonomy (GTDB): domain Bacteria; phylum Acidobacteriota; class Terriglobia; order Terriglobales; family Acidobacteriaceae; genus Telmatobacter. The sequence continues at coordinate 354,046 of CAVQMQ010000034.1, forward strand.
AGTACAAGCAGAGTTTTGTGTTGAAGCGCAACGCGCTGGTTGCAGACACACCAGTGGTGCCATCGCTTCCGTTCTGAATTGCAGCGAGTCAGCGAAAGACTGGCGAGGGATTTGAGAGAGGGTGCAACGTGAAAGGCGAGCATTACGGAAAATTTCGCGGAACAGTAATCGACAACGTCGATCCGATGCTGATTGGGCGCTTGATGGTGATGGTTCCCGATGTGTCGAATGTGATTCCGTCCACGTGGGCGATGCCCTGTTTCCCATTTGCCGGAATACAGAATGGCTTTTTTGCCGTGCCAGAGATTGGTTCCGGCGTCTGGGTGGAGTACGAACAGGGCGATCCTGATTATCCCATCTGGTCGGGCTGCTTTTTTGGCACGGTAGCCGAGACGCCGGCATTGGCTCTGGCCACACCGCCGGGATTGCAGGGGATCGTGATACAGACCGTCGGACAAAACACGCTGATGATCAGTGATACGCCGGGACCGACGGGTGGGATTCTGCTGAAGACGACAGCCGGGGCAATCCTCTCGATTTCGGATACAGGAATCATCATCAGCAACGGACAAGGGGCGTCGATTCTGATGGAAGGCCCCTCGGTCACCATCAACGAAGGCGCCCTGGAGATTATCTGATGCCTGGATTTTTGTTGCACGCAGGAGCGGTTGTAATGTGCGCGCATGGCGGGCAGGCACAGCCCACCGTGCCCAATCCGCGGGTGCTGGCGATGGGCATGCCCACGGCGACGATTGCCGCGCCGTGGGTAATTGCGGGCTGCGTCGGCATTCTTCCCACCGTGCCGCCCTGCGTTACCGGCCAATGGACGATTGGCACTTTGCGCGTTACGTCGTTGGGGCAGCCGCTGGCGGTGCAATCGAGTGTTGGCGTTACCGTGCCGGGTGCCGTGCCGATGACGCCGGTGACCATGCAGACCCGCGTACAGGGCATGTGAGGAAACAATGAATCTTGCTTTCCCATTTTCGTTTGACACTACGGGCCGCACGGCGCAGGACTCGCTGGCCGATCATGTGAATGACATGATCGACCTGATCCTGTTTACCTCGCCCGGTGAGCGCGTCAATTTGCCCACCTTCGGCAGCGGGACCTCGCAACTGGTTTTTGCGCCTAACAGCGATGTGCTGGCCGCCGCGCAGCAGCAGGCGATACAGGCCGGATTGCAGAACTGGCTCTCCGATTTGATTCGCGTGAACTCGGTACAGGTGGTCACGCAGGATTCGGCATTGCAAGTCACGGTTGTTTACACGCTGGTCTCGAATCAGCAGCAGCAGTCGCAGCAGTTTCTCTATGGAGGGCCGACACAATGATCGCCTTCTGCACAGACCAGCAGCGCCGTAATCTGCTACTGCAAACGCCCAAGATCAATGGGCTGGATTATCTCGAAGTCCTTGGTCCAGTCCAGGGCTGCGGGAATCAACTCGCGCTCACCTTCCTGAAAGACGCGCGCACGCTCACGCTGACCCCTGCAAATATCTTGCTGACCGGCGATACAGTACTCGAAGTCGTAACGGTTCAACCGGCCACGAACGAAGATCCTCTCACGATTCTCGTTGACCTTAGCGGCAGCGGGGATTTTTCACCCTACACGCTGACGCTGGTCCAGAACACTGCCAACCTCAACGCTTCGGGATTCAACGATCCGCCGGCGGGCATTGATTCGCAACTCAACACGGCGACGTTCTCGTTCAAGGCAGCCTGCGCCACGCCGGTTGATTGCCAGACGACGCAATGCTGCCCATCGAACCTGGCCACGCCGCCGGATATTCATTACCTTGCCCGCGACTTTGCGAGCCTTCGCCAGGCGATGCTGGACCGCATCTCGGTGCTGGTGCCCACATGGACGGAGACGCATGAATCCGACCCCGGCATAACGCTGGTCGAAGTGTTGGCCTATGCGGCAGATCACATCAGCTACCTCCAGGACGCAATCAATACCGAGGCATATATTGGTACCGCGCGCAGCCGCATCTCGCTGCGCCGCCACGCTCGGCTAGTGGACTATCAGGTAAGCGAAGGAGCCAATGCACGCGCCTGGGTTTGCCTCGCGGCCAGCAGCACAGTCGACGTGCCTGCGGGAACACAATTCTATCCGCTGGTTCCAGGACTAGCCGCATCGATTGATCCCGTGCTCGATGTCTATCACGCATCGCTACTCCAAGCCAGTCCCGGCCCGGTCTTCGAGAGCATGGAAGATATAACGATCTATGCCGAGCAGAACAGCATGCCGTTTTATACCTGGGGAGATGACAGTTGCTGCCTGCCGGTGGGCGCAACCCAGGCCACGCTGGCGGGCGCTTTCAACTCGCTTGCCGCCGGGCAGGTGCTGATCTTTGAAGAGGCGCTTGGCCCGCTTACCGGCGACCCCGCCGATGCCGATCCCACGCATCGCTGGGCGGTGCGGCTTACTTATGCATCGACCACAGATCAATCCGGCAATACGCTGGTTGATCCGGTGAATTCTACAGCCCAACTCACCAACATTGCATGGAACGCCGCCGATGCGCTGCCGTTTCCGCTGTGCATTGCCGCGGTCACCAGCGCGGGCATTCCCAAGGTGGGCGTCTCGGTGGCGCTGGGCAATGTGGTTCCCACCGATCAGGGAACATGGACGTTCAACGAGTCCATTGGTCAGGTTCCTGCCGCGCCAGTTGCGCCGGTTGCAGGCGCCGGCTGCAACTGTTCCACTGTTGTCAGCGCGGTTGCAGGCGCGGCTGCCGGCATTCCCCGCTTTGAACCGGTGCTTGCAAACCAGCCGCTGACCTTTGCCGTTCCTTACGACACAACTTCATCGGCGCTGCTGCTGCCCTCGGCGTCCAGTTTCCTCGCGCCGGATACTTCAACCGCGATAGCGCAGATCAAAGTCTTCAGTGATGACGGCAATAGCTGGCTGCCGGTTGAAGATCTGCTCAGCGAGGTTCAGGGAAGCCAAGGGTATTATTCCTTCATCCCGGAAATTGAGTGGGACGGGACCGCGCATTTGCGCTTTGGCGATGGCACCTATGGCGCGGCTCCCAGCGCGAGCGTCAACTTTACGGCGAGCTATCGGGCCGGTAACGGCAGTGCGGGCAATGTGGGGCGCGAGGCGCTGGCGCACTGCCTCTTTCAGGGCACGGGCATCACCGGTGTTCGCAATCCGCTGGCTGCTGCCGGCGGCGTTGATCCGGAGACGATGCAGCACATTGTGCAGGTGGCGCCCTTCGCCTTCCAGAGCCAGATGCGCTGCGTGACCGCGGCTGATTACGGCACAATGGCCGCCACATTGCCGGGTGTGAGCGAGGCGCAGGGCACGCTGCGCTGGACCGGCTCCTGGTACTCGGCCTTTGTGAGCGTTGATCCCGCCGGGGCGTGGAGTACTACGCTCGCCACTCAGGTGGATACCAGCCTGGAGATGCTGCGCATGATGGGCACCGACCTGGTGGTCGAGCAGGCGATCTTCGTCGGCATCAGCATCGAGCTTGAGATTTGCGTCGCGCCAAGCTTCTTCCCTGCGGATGTTTATGCCGCTGTGTGGCAGTTGCTGGTCACGGGCGACAGTTGCACCGGAACTCCTGGGATGCTCAACGCCGCCAACTTCCAGTTTGGCCAGACCGTTTACGCAAGCCCGATTATTGCCGCCGCGCAGAAGGTTGTCGGTGTCGCCGCGGTTACTCTGCTGACTTTTGAGCGCATGGACCAGCCCACGCCTGCGAACACAGCGCCGCCAACGCAGCTACTGATGGGCGCGACGGAGATTCCACGCTGCGACAACGACCCCAACCACGCCGATCACGGCCTGCTGGTGCTGATTATGGATGGTGGCAAATGAGCTGCGGATGCCAGGACACAGGAACACAACTCTGCGGATGCTGCGCGGGTGTGACGCAAGAGACGCCGATCGCGGTGGTCAATCGTCCCGCATTGCCCGCGATCAGTTATCGCGTGGGAACCTATCCAACATTTCTTGCCTCAATGGAAGCCGCGCTCTCGTCGTCGAGCTATCCTGCGCTGGCCGGCCTGCGCACCCGCGACAGCAGCGACTTCTCTATCGCGCTCATCGATGCATGGGCGGAAGTGCTGGATATTCTCACCTTCTACACCGAGCGGCTGGCAAATGAAGCTTATTTGGGCACGGCGATTGAAGGCCGCAGTGTATTTGAACTCGCGCGGCTGGTCGGGTACAAGCCCTCGCCGGGTGTGAGCGCATCGACAGTGCTGGCGTTTACGCTGGCCACCGCGCCGGGTTCGCCGGCGATTGTCCCTCTGCCAGCGGGAACGCGTGTGCAAAGCGTTCCAGGACCGGGCCAGTTGCCACAGGTATTTGAAACAGCCGCTGCATTGACGGCAACCATTGCGAATAATGCGATTCCCGCGGCTACTACGATTCCCTGGCAGATTCTGGGCAGCGATACTTCGACATGGATTGCCGGAACCGCCAACAATATTTCGGTCGGCAACGTTCTTCTCTTCATCTACGCGCCTGGCGGAAATCCGACTCTCGCCGGCCCGGCCGCGGTGGTCAATGTCACCGCTGTCAACGTCAATTCGTCGGGCGGCAACACGCAAGTCTTCTGGGATCAGCCGCTGCCTTCCACTTTCACGCAGGGCGAGACGGCTGTCTGCATCTATATCTTCCGCACCAAGGCGGCATTGTACGGAGCCAACGCGCCTTCGCCGGGGCTCTTTGCGTCAACGACGGCGATCCAAACCATCCCCGGCACACCGTACACGGCGACCACTCCGGTCACCAAGACTTCAGATTGGGATTGGTTCTACGACACAGGCAGTCTGCAAATCAATCTGGACAACTCATATGCGGGATTGAGTCCGGCGGTAACGACTACCAATCCCGCGCTGTTGCAGTGGGTGGTGCTGACGGGCATCGGGTTTGTCAAAACGACGAAGCGCGTTGCCGTGGAAGACTCGAGCTTGAGCGAAGAGACTTCAGGATTTATCGCGAGCTTCGCAAAAAAGACCGCAGTGAAGTCATCCATTGCGCAGAGCGCGGTCAAGATCAAGCCGCGGATAACAGAGTCGGGGCCTGGATCAGGAATCGACTCGGGAGCCGATGAGTTTATTACCGTTTACGTTCCGGTGCCGCAGACCGCGGTCTTTCAGATTCTCTCGGCCACAGAGACCAATCCTGCGCTCTATGCGCTTTCCGCCAAGACGACACAACTGACGATGGCAACGACCGCGATTCCGATCTCATCGAATTTTGCCGCGTCGGATACGAGTACCGATTCGCTGCTTGGTTCCTTTGTGCCGCAGACTCGCCAGACCACGGCTTATGTAGCGAGCCAGTTGTTGAGCGTCAACACCTTGCCGTGGACTGCAGCGACACTGCCATTGCCGCTGGCTTTTCCATATAATTCGCTGGCCACGGGCATGATTCTGCCGACTTATGCAGAGACGATTACGCTTACCGGCCTGCAAACCATCGCGGACAACGCGCCGATTGGCGTGAGCGGCAAACGAGTGCGCATTGTTTCAACCGTGCCGCTGAGCGGAACAGTCCCTGGCGGAACCATTCCCAGCGGAAGCGGCGCCGGCGGCTTTACTCCCGCGGGCGCTACGGGCGCGCTCGCGGCCAGTCTCAATCAGCCGTTTCTCGTCGATGCTTTTCCGCCGATCAGCGATCCCAGCATCAAGGGCAACCTGCTGTGGCAGGTTCTGACGGTCACCGGCCAGGCTGGAATTCTATCCGTGCCCGCCGCATCGTTGCAGTTGCAGCCGTCTGTCACTGCCGATCCCCTGACAGGTGAAGCGGCGCTGGTCACGGTCGCAGACGTTGAGGGAGCAACGACCGTGCTGACGCTGGCCGCGCCGTTGCAGCGGATCTACGACACGCCCACGCTGAATGTGAATGCCAACGCCGTGGAGGCCTCGCATGGAGAGACAATGCGCGAGGTGGTCGGCTCGGGCGATGCGACCAACGCTGCATTGCAGTACCAGCTCAAGCAATCGCCACTGACGTATACATCTGCGGCCACGACCAGCGGCGTGCAATCCACACTTCAGGTGCGGATCAACAACCTGCTCTGGAACGAGGTTCCCAACTTCCTCTCGTCCGCGCCCAGCGACCGCGTCTTTGTTACACGGCCCAGCCCGACAGGCGGTCCGTTCATGCAGTTTGGCGACGGCATCAATGGTTCACGCACACCTACTGGGACCTCGAATATCCAGGCGCAGTATCGCAAGGGAATCGGCATTGCGGGCATGGTGGCGGCGGGGCAACTGACGCAGCCGCTGGACCGTCCGCAGGGCTTGCAGTATGTCACGAATCCAGGGCCGGCAACAGGCGGCGCAGACCCGGCGACGCCGTCTGATGCGCAGCAATCCGCGCCGCTGCCCACGCTAACGCTGGGCCGCGTGGTCTCGCTGGAGGATTACCAGAACTTCGCGCTAGGCTTTGCCGGCATCTCAATGGCGCTGGCTACCTGGACCTGGTTCGGCTCGACGCGCGGCATCTTCCTCACCCTTGCGGGCGAAGGCGGAACGCAGCTCAACGCCAGCGACCAGATTGTGCAGAACCTGCTCCAGGCATACCAGACCTACGGTTTACCGAATGTGCCGGTGCTGCCGGTGAGTTATAAGCCGCAGAATTTTGAGATCGGCATGCAGGTGATGGTCAACTCGCCCACTTACGATCCAACCGTTGTGATTCCTCAGGTGTGGCAGGCGTTCACCGCGGCTTTTGCCTTTGGGCAGCTTGCGCCGGGCCAAAGCGTTGCGGCGAGCCAGATTATTCAACTTGCGCAGCAGATCCCCGGAGTGACTGCCGTCAATCTGACCGCGCTCAACTGGAGCGGCGCCGGAGGTGGTTCACCGGCGAACATTCTCTGCGCCAACGGTCCTGTTCCCGGTAACGCATCCGGCTCAACTCCGCCCACCGGCGCAGAGGTTCTGCTGCTCGATCCGGCCTCGGTGGGCAATGTGGGAGTGTGGTCATGAGCACGACGCCTTCGCCAATCTACTCCCTGCTGCCTGCGGTCTTCCGCAACCGCGATGTCGCGCAGGGCGGGCCGCTGCAAGCGCTCTTTGCGGTGCTTGAAAGCCAATACGGGCTGGTGCTGGATAATCTCGCCCAGCTTTACGACGATCAGTTCATTGAGACCTGCGCGCCGTGGGTGATTCCGTACATTGGCCAACTGATCGGCTATAACACGGTCTATACTGCCGCGCTGACCAGCCCGGACAGCCGCGCGGAAGTAGCCAACACTATCGGCTACCGGCGGCGCAAAGGCACACTGGTTGCGCTGGAGCAGATTACGCACGATGTCTCGGGCCGCGCGACGATGGCGGTTGAAGAGTTCCGCAACCTGGTGACAACGGTGAGCATGCGCGATGTGCGCCCGACGCAGTTTGCCACCGCCAGCCTGCGGACCGGCTCCGACCTCGAAAACCTGAACGGGCCATTTACCGGGTTGAATCGCACTATCGACGTGCGCAACATTACGCCGCGTAGCCGCGTGGCGCAATCGCCGGATACCGCGCCGCTGGATATTGTGCTGCACGGCCCTGGGCGCTTCAACATTCCGCATGTCTCGGTGTGGATGTGGCGCTGGCAGAGCTTCGCGGTCAGCCAGGCGCCGGCCTTCTCGCTGGGCAATGGCGGATATTATTTCAGTTCACTGGGCGGGCCAGTTCCGCTCTTCCAGCCGGCCACCGACCGCATTGCATTTTCTTCTTTAACGCAGGAAGAAGATGTGCCGGAGCCGATCTCGCTTGCGCGGTTCAGCGCGAATCCAGCGGAGTTCTACTCCGGCAGCATGAATTTGATTGCCGACGGCGTGGCTATCCCGTTTGGTCAGATCACCTGCGCAAATCTCGGCGAGGCGCTCGACGGCTCGGTCTGCGCGGTTCCCAAAGGAATGATCGCGATTGATCCGCAGATCGGGCGCATTCAGTATGGACCCGGCGTGGCAATTCCCAAGCAGTTGCTCGTTACCTACAACTACGGCGCACCCGCGCAGATGGCCGGCGGATACTATGACCGGACCGCCAATATTACGCAGCCGGGAACGCAGCCGGGCGTTGAATTTGCGAACAGCTCCGATCTCTTCGAGGCAATTGTCGGATCGGCCGAATATCCCACGCTGCAGTCCGCGGTTGCCGCATGGAACGAGCTGCCTGCGAACTCGGCTGGAACAATTGTTCTGCCCAACTTCGAGACGTATGCGATCGACCTGACCGGCGCAAACGCGATTCAGATTCCGGCCGAGAGCCAGTTGCTGATTGCTTCAGCGTCTTTCACTGCGGCCGCCGGCGCGCCCCCGGAGTGGACGAACTCCTGCGTTACGCTGCTCGGCAATGTCGAAGTCAATGCGCCGACGATTGCCATCGACAGTGACGGAGTCTCGCTGCCGGCGGGCAGTCTGCTCTTCAGCGGCCTGTGGATCAGCGGGCAGTTGATTCTTTCCGGCGATGAGGCCTGCGTGCAGCTTGCCGATTGCACGCTGGTTCCCGGTATCTCGCTCACCACCAAAGGCGATGCCGCGCATCCCGAAGAGCCAAGCATCACAGGCTCGGCCGTCGGCGCTACCCTGGTGCTCAATCGAGTCATCAGCGGGCCGATTACGCTGCCGCCCACCTGCACAGCGCGTATCTGTTCCAGCATCGTAGATGCGGGTTCGCCGTATTGTCCGGCCATTGCAGGACTCGATCTGGCCAGCCCCGGCCCGACGCTGCACATCGAGGACTCGACAGTGATTGGCCGCGTCTGGGCGCAGGCGATCCAGCTCGGCTTCGAATACCATCTTCTGGGCGAAGATGGGCTGCCTCGATCCGTGGGCCGCGCCGGTGATTGCCAACCGCGTACAGATCGGCTGCGTACGCTTCTCGTGGTTCCCAGCCAACTCCATTACGCCGAAACAGTATCTCTGCCTCACCTCGCCCACCGCGAGCGGGCAGGTGATTGAGCCGGCCTTCATCACTCTGCGCTTTGGCAACCCCGGCTATTGCCTGTTGAGCGGCGATGTGCCGGTTGCCATCTGGAAGGGCGCGGATAACGGTTCGCAGATGGGCGTTTACTACCAGATACAGGAGACCGAAGCGGTGACCAATATCCAGATTCGCTCGGCAGAGTATTTGCCGGCCAATCTGCAATGCGGAGTCTTTCTGATTCCATCGCGTTCCATCGTCGAAGAGGTTCCGACCATGGAGTACGGCAAAGGGATTACGCAAGCGCCGCCGCGTTGCAGTTGCACGGTAGCGGAAGATTTGCCCTTCGGCATCGGCATTAGCTTGATCTGACAGCCGATGCGCAGGGCGCAATTTTGAAACGGTGCGGTCGGTGAGCGCACTGAACAGCAACTCGAAGAATTCCCCGGAGTGTTGGGAAACAAAATCAAACTGATGAGCAGCAAACAGACAGGCAGGATGATATGAAGGGTGATTTCAGCCGCATACGATTCAACCCCGCAGCGCAGTACACCGCGGTGTTAAAGCAGCAGGGCCGCGTCGATCTGGACTCAGACGCCAACGAGCAGAGCTTCATCGACGGCTATATCGATGGCGTCACCAACACCGATGTCATCGGCCAGTATGGCGGCCCTGCGGGCAATGCGGGCTTTGCCATCAGCATTTCCAGCGGCAGCATTCAGATCGGGTCGGGACGTTATTACGTCGATGGGCTGCTCGTCGAAAATCCAACGACGGTGGACTACGACAATCAGCCCTGGCTCTACAACCCTGCCTACACGTCGGCGGAGCTGATTGCCGCGGTGAACGCGGGCGGCAACACGGTGCAGTTTGTGCTGGAAGTCTGGCAGCAGCTTGTCACGGGTTTTGATGACACCAGCCTGCTGGAACCGGCTCTTGGCCAGGCTGACACAACCGTGCGCCTCAAAACTGTTTGGCGGGTTATTGGCAAGGTGATTAAAACCAGCATCGTACCCGCCGGTGCAACGCCTGAGCCGGCAAACCCGGTGACGGAACTGACCCCCTGCTGCCAATATCTCTATTCCGCAACGCCTGAGACGCACAGCGGCTTGTTGAGTGCTGACACCAACGGGTCGGGCAGCGAGTGCGGCTGCCAGCCGATTGCCTCCGCGGGTTATCAGGGCCTCGAAAATCAACTCTACCGCGTTGAGATTCACGACGGGGGCACCGTGGGCACGGCCACTTTCAAATGGTCGCGCGAGAATGCCTCGGTGGTTACGGCAATTACCAATATCAGCGGCGCGGTGGTTACAGTATCGAGCCTTGGCCCGGATGCTAACCTGGGCTTCGGGAACTCCCAGTGGGTCGAGCTGACGGACGACACCTATACCTACGCGGAGGCGGCTGTTCCGGCTGCACAGGTCGGCTTTCCGGGACTGGCCGGTGTGCCTGGGCAGATCTTGCAGATCCAAAGCATCAACCCGGCTACCTCGCAAGTGACCTTCTCCGCGCCTGTCACCGGCATCAATCTAAACGCGAATCCGCGCATGCGCCGCTGGGATCAGTCTGGCGCGCTGGCCACGACACAGGGCGTAGTCACCTCGTCAACGGCGGTGCCACTGGAAAACGGCATTGAAGTCACGTTTAGCGGCGGCCAGTTCTACCCTGGCGACTACTGGACGATTCCGGCACGCACGGCCAATGGGGCCATTGATTGGCCCTCCACGGGCAGCGGAAGCGGAGTACCCCTGCCTCCGAGCTACACGCAGATTTATGACGCGCCGCTGGCCTGCATGGCGCTGCGTGCGTCAAGCTCTTCCGTTCCGGCAGCAGGCCAGGAGGACTTTGGGAACTATGTGGTCAGCGATTGCCGGTTGACCTTTTCGCCGCTGACTTCGCTCAATCCCCAGACCGGCCCGGGGGCAATCCATGTGACCAGCACAAGTTGGAAGAACGACGACGTAATCACCGTGGATCAACTGGTGCTGAATGGACTTAGTATCACCTTCGATCAGGTCACAACGAATCCCTGGGGCGGCGGCAACTTCCAGGTCACAATGGAGACCCCTGCGGTGCCGAATCCGCTGGTCGTATTCGAGGGGCAAACAGGCTTTCCTGCTGTAGGAAACTATCCTCCGGGAACAAATATCTTCGGGCGTACCGTTTCTGCAGTCGATGCTCCGTTGGGTATTAATGTCTCAGGAACGCAGGTGACGTGGATGGGACAGGAGGTGACGTCGGGCCTCATCGAGTTCGAGACCTATTATCTCTATGAGTCCTTCAATACCGCGCTCAACTACAGTGCGCCGATTGGCTTTGCGCGCATCCGCGTGCGGCTCGATGGCGGCACAATCTACGCCAACGGCCCGGCCGGAAATCTGTATCTGGATGGAACGGCTTTTGGAGAAACCGGCAGCCGCACCGCCGACGGCAGCCCTTGCGTTTCACTTTCCTTGCCGACCGGCAACAATCTCAAATCCGCCGATTTTGCGAGCTGGTTCTATCTGGCGCCCTCGCTGCAAATTTCCGCGATGTCACTCGTTTTATTGAATTCGGCGGGAACCCAAGTGGGGACGAATGCAGTGACAATTACCGGAGACCGATCAGGAAACATTACCGGCATCGAGACAACGGCTACAACCACGGCCGCGTCCGTCGCCGTGACGACCATCAATGTGAACCTGGATTTCACTTATGCGGCGGTTGCGCCGGTCACGCTGACCTTTCAGCTCAGTTACAGCGGCGCGGTCACAACGTCCATAGCCGCCATGGCCAGCTCGGTGACAATCAATCCAGGGCAATCCTCGGTGACGGTGCCGCTCAAAGTTGTCGGCAATCCAGGAGTCAATGCAAGCGGAGGGCCGAATGTAGAAACTGTCACCATTGGCGCAACTCTGACCGGAGGCCTGGTTCCCATCTCTTTCAGCCAGACGCAGCCCACGCTGGTGGTCACCGGTGTTCCGAATGTCACACTCGCCACTTTTGGCAACATCGGCCTGACGGGATTGAAAGATGTTTCCATCTCCTTGCAGAACGCCGTGGATATCGCCAAGCGGGCAATCGAACCGGCCAAGGACGACGAGGCCAAAGATAAGCAGACTCCCGAGCCGCCGAAGCCCTGATCCGCGAGGAACTGCATGAGAGCTGTCTGGTCATTCTGGAGCAAGCCTTTCGAGGCATACAAGGGCCGTATCTGGCGAGAACCCCAGCACCACTTGCTGGCCTGGGGACTCTCGCTCCGATTGGCCCGGCAGCACTTTGCGGAAACGCAACTCGTCACAGACACAGCCGGCAAGCGGATGCTGGTCGATCTGCTGGGATTGAAATTCGATAACGTCTCAACGGAACTTGATCAACTGCGCGATGCCGACCCCGGTTGGTGGGCGCTGGGCAAGCTGATGGCCTATAGCTTGCAAGACCGTCCCTTCGTCCACATCGACACGGATGTTTTTCTGTGGCGGCCGCTGCCGGTGCGGCTCACTTCAGCGCCAGTCTTTGCGCAGTGCCCGGAGAGCCACCCACTCGAAAACGCATGGTGCGGCCCGCGCCACATTGAATATCTCTTCGACCAGCACAACCTCAGTCTGCCGGTTGAGTGGCAATGGGCCTCTTCACGCAACACGACCTGGTTCCGCGAAGAGAACTGCGGCATCCTCGGCGCAAACAATATTGACTTCATCCGCCACTATGCAAAGACCGCGCTCGGCATGGTTAACAGCCCGGCACATCGCGCGCTATGGGCAGATCTGCCCGATAAATCCGGCTTCACGATGCTGATAGAGCAGTTTCTTCTTGCGTGCTGCATCGACTATCACCGCATTGCTCCGCAATCGGCTCATCGCGGCGTCAATATCCGCTATCTTTTCCCCTCCTGGTCAGAGGCGTACAATCCCAACACCGCTGCGGCGCTTGGCTACACGCATCTGTTGGGCGACACCAAAACCCATCCCGCCGTAATGGCCCGGCTCGAACGCCGCGTCGCCCAGCTTGACCCAACCTTCCTGCGCCATTGCCAGCGTGTCGCACAATCGCCTGCCGTAGTGGGGGTGTGAGATGGCAACCGCCGCGCCCTCGCTTGCAACCCGGCCAAAAGCTTCAGCAAAACAACAGCCTCTGGCCGCTTCTGTGGCGAAAGCCCCGGAGCAGGAGCAAGCCAGACACGGCGGCATTCTGCCCACGGTACCGTGGGAGATTCCCGCCGGATTCGCCGCGGGCGGAGGAGTTCCGCGCGCCGGAGGAAAGCGCCTGCCTTCCGATTCGCATAATCAGGGCTGGAGTCCGGCATACGAGGGGTTGCCAACACCACAGGTGCAGTTGTCCACAGACGATTTGCTTCCCATGCAGTTCAAGCTGGCTGTGGGTGCGGCGAACGATCCGCTGGAAGCCGAAGCCGATGCCGTCGCCGAGCGTGTCCTGCGTATGGCCGGTCCCGCGCCACGCCCAGCGCATCCCGCATCTGGCTCGGTTCTGCGGCGTAAATGCGCATGCGAGGCGACAGGTTCGGAATGCAAAGATTGCTCAGGGAAGCATGAGGAAAAGATTCAGCGCAAAGCTCAGAGGGAGGTTGTTCCAACGGAGGCGCCTCCGGAAGTTCACCGGGTCTTGCGCTTGCCGGGTCAGCCACTTGATTCTGCGCTTCGGAAATTCTTTGAGCCGCGCTTTGGCCGCGATTTAAGCCGCGTCCGCTTGCACACAGATTCACTTTCCGCTCAGTCCGCGGACTCTGTCGGAGCTCTGGCCTATACCGTGGGCAATCACATTGCCTTCGCGCGTGGCCAGTATGCGCCGCAAACCTCTTCAGGACGGAGCTTGCTGGCCCATGAACTGGTGCATACGGCGCAGCAGACAGAGAGCGGATCCGGACACGGAGAGAGTGCGGCGGCGGAGAACCAGGCGAATACCCTGGGGCGGCGCGCGGCTCTTGGCGAGTCCATTGCCCAGGCGCCGGTCACGCGCTCGGGGGTCCAGTTGGCCCGGGCTCCGGCTCCCTATAAGTCGCCGTATACCGAAACGGTGGCAAGAGAGTTGATGGACCAGCTGCTGCAGATGCGGCGTGCTTTGGGGGGTACGGCGCGGGAACAGTCTCAACGTGTCGGAGCAGTGGCCGCGCTCTTCGATCGCCAGGGAAACCGGCTAGGCACCGTAGCGCGCATGAATATTCCCAAAGGGCCGGCTTCTCCAGAAGGTGTTCACGCCGAAGAGCAGGTCATTGCGGAGATTCAGAACCGCATCGCCGCCGGGCAGCAAATCGAGTACACCGTGATGGCTGTAGATCAGGACCCCTGCGGTGGACGATGCACTCCGCTGATCAAGCAATGGCGTGACACTCCGGCCAGCGGCACCCTCAGGACCATCACGCCGCAAGCGCGAAGTCTGGCAGATCCGAGCCGCAACGTAAAGGCCAAAACCGCCTGGTCGCGAATGGATGATCCCGCCACGGCTCCCTTTGAGCCTGCGGTTCCGCCGGCCAGAGATGCATATATCGGAACCCGTGCCGAACATACGCGGGTCAGGCCGCCGCTTTACAAGGAGAATTCCCCTACGCCGGTTGTCAAAGACACGCCGGCTGTTCCCGGCGCCGGCGCCGCAAAAATTGTAGACGATGCCGGAGGCGATGCTGCTGCGGCAGTCACCAAAAGCCTGGGCAAAGCTGAAGAAGATGCCGCCGCGCGTGCACTGGAAGATGCCGCGCGGACGCGCATAACCAAGGCGGCGGCGCAGGCAACGGAGAAGGATCTGGCCGAGACAGCGGGCGAAGCGCTTACCAAATCCGCCACTACCGCCGCCAGCAAACGGCTTGCAAATGCAGCAATCCCGGTTATCGGCGTGGCCTTTGCGGCTCCCGATCTGCTGAAAGGTGGCCAGGATATCTCGCACGGCGACATAGTTACAGGACTGGGCACCATTGGCGTCGCACTCATTGACATTGCATCTCAAGGCCTGCATCTGACCGACGTAGTGACCGAGGGCGGCGGAACAGTTCTGGCCATTACCATCCAAACCTGGTGCGCCGCGATGCAGTTGGGATGGGAGACGGCCCGTATCACCCAACGCGCCAATGAACTGAAGGCTTACATGAAAGCCCATAACAACGGGTTGCCGCCGCGTAAAGAACTGATGGATTACTACGGCCTCAACGATGAAGACATCCTGCTGCTTGAAAACGATCTCTATAAAGCCCTGCACGCGACAGTCTCAACTGAAGATCTGGCCAAACAGGTGCGCAAGACTCTGGCCGAGATTGATGCGGCTGCCAACAAGCCATTGCCCCAGGATGTAACTCCGGAAGATGTGCAAAAGCAGCGTGCAGCACTCAGCAAACTGCTCGTCGCGCTCGAAAAGGAGATCGAGGAAAAGCGTGCTCAGGACCGCAAAGAACGTGCAGCAGCCGATGAAAAAAGGCGACAGCAGAATTTCGACCGCGCCCGCCAAAGACAGGCTGCCGAGGCCCATGCTGCCCCCCAGCAGCTTCTCCCGGTTCCTGGCCCCGTTCAACAAACCCGGCAGCCGCCGGGATCAGATTCATTTGGTCTCTTCGGGCCGACCACTCCCGAGCCGCTGAATGGCATTTCGATGCAAAATGCCGAGCTGGCTGGGACCGGCTTTGGACGATACCGCCAGAGCCTGCTTGCGCGTTACCAGCAGTTGGACGCGGCGCACTTCCCCTCAGACGAAGTTGCCAAATATCAAAGAGATGTTGCCGGGTATGTAAGTTCCCTCGATAGGATCATCGCGGCCTTCAAGAAAGATGGCAGTACTGAATGGCCCGGCGTTCAGGAGATGATGCGGCTCAAAGATGCGGCCGACAATGAAGACCGAAGTAAATTGATGCGCTAGGTTCTGATTGCGGTCAGAATCAAGACCAACCTGCTTCTCTGCAATTCCCAATGCGGCGGCGTCATCTGCGACTGGTTCATGGATTCGGCTGCTGAAGCCTATCGCCGCTCGGGTGAACAGCAAGGAGACCAGTTCCCGCAAGGCTCTGAACGTGGTGTTGACGATTTGCCCGGTCCGCCGCTGGTCTGATCTGGCGGCTTGCATGGCTTCAGTTCTTGATCTTAGTTACCCGGATCGCCGGGTCAAGGAAGGGGATGGGTATTAACGATGACCAGTTGCTCGGCCCTTGATTCTTTTCGCTCCGCCAAAGGCGCGGTACATTCGACTCTGCCCAGCGCGGTGCCTGCCACAGCGGCTCGCAAGCGCAGCAAGTCAGCTCACCAAACGATGCTGCCCGCGCAGCCCTCGGCGATTCCCGTCAATGCCGCCCCGCGCCTCCCTCTTCAACGCAAACTGGCCGTCGGAGCGGTGAACGATCCGCTTGAAGCCGAGGCCGATGCGATGGCCGCGAAGGTGTTGAGCGGTGCGGCAGCCGCTTCTTCCACGGCGAGTGCCTCTGCCGCTGCGCTGCACCGTCAGGCCTCCGGCGGGGCGGTGCCCTCGGTTGAAGCTCCGGCCAGCGTGCATCAGGCACTGCACTCACCGGGACAACCGCTCGACGCCGCAACCCGCGCTTCTCTTGAGCCGCGCTTTGGCCGCGACATGAGCCGAGTGCGCATCCACACTGGGCCGCAGGCCGCGCAATCAGCCTCGGATGTCCAGGCCAATGCCTACACTGTTGGTCAGGATGTCTTCTTCGCCGCGGGCCGCTACAATCCCCACTCCGGCGAAGGCAAACGCCTGCTGGCCCACGAACTCAGCCATACCGTTCAGCAAGCCGCCGTCGCGCCTGTCGTTCAGCGCGATCCCACACCGCAGGCCGCAGCCGATGACAAGAAAAAGAAGACCAAGCCCGATGCGGTTACGCTCCCGCTGCCTTCTGATTTTATGAACCGCTTCAAGTTGACGCCGCCCTCGTTGCTTACGCCTCCACAGCAGCCTTCGATCTTTTCACCGGGGCAGTACACGCTTGGACCGCAGTCGCCGGGCGCTTCCGGCGCAGGCGCTGCTCCTGCGCCCAATCTCTATCCCCCATCGCTGTTTCCCACGCCGACGACTACGCCGCTCGGCCCTACCCAGCCCGCTCCAACACCGTTGCCGGCCTCACCTGCCAGCCCTTCCGCAGCTCCTGGAGCAGCTCCGCAAGCGCCGTCGCGGGTCTCTATTTACAGCAACGGCTCGGGAACCTTCAGTGTCGGAGCTCGTTTCGGCTTCCCGGATCTCTCCAAGGATGCCGCCATCCCTGGCGCGCCGCCTTCCGCGCTCCAGGAATCGATCAAGCAGGGAGAGCTTATCAACTATCACCTCACCGGAGCGATCCCCTCAGCGTACAGCGTCGATCCAGGCAAGCTAATCGGCGCTGTGTGGGGAATCTTCGCTACGCAGATAGCGCCCGGCGTAGCGGCCAAGATTGCCTCCGGCCTGTCCAGCAAGCCCGGCTCGGGCGGCCCGTCCTATCAGTTGGATGCGACGATTCTCTTCAACATGGGCAGCGGCTCCGGCCCCACTGCGACTAAAACCGGCGGCGGCGGGGGAGCAACATTCACGGTAGTGTTTTGAGTTAGCTGCTTATTTCAATTCGCATGGTTGAGGAAGCTGATCGATGGCTGCGCCCGTTGCCGCACTGGCACCAATCCGGACCAACAAGGCTGTTCCAACAGCCGCGCGCGGGGCCGCGCCCATTTCGGAAGAAACGCCGGAGAGGATTCATGCCGCGCCCGGAACGCAATACGCGCGGTCGGTGTTAATGCCAAATGCGGGATCGATCCCTGTAGATCCTCCCAATCAAGGCCGGTCTTCGTGGCACTTTGCGTCAGGGATGAATCCCATCTTCCTGCAATGCAAACTGGCTGTAGGTTCCAGCAACGATCCTCTCGAAACAGAGGCCGATCAGGCCGCCGCGCAGGTGATGGGCGCGCACACGCCTTCATCCTCCCAACGGGGGCAGGGAATCCCTGTACTTCGCCGGGCAACATCCGGCAGCGCAAGCCCGGCAGCCGCTTCCGCTCCTCCCATCGTACACCGCGTGCTTCGTTCTCCCGGCCAGCCGCTCGACAGGCAGGCACGCGCCTTCATGGAGCCACGCTTCGGTCGCGATTTCAGCCACATTCGCGTCCATACGGATGCGGCAGCCGCGGAGTCGGCTCACTCTGTAGGCGCGCTGGCTTACGCCGCCGGTCATCATATTGCTTTCAATGCAGGCGCATTCAATCCATCGACTGATGCGGGGCGCAATCTTCTTGCTCACGAATTGGCGCATACCGTTCAGCAGGCAGGCGCAACTTCTCTTGAGAGCGCAACCCTGCGCCGTCGCAGAATCCCGGATAGTTCGTCTGTGGACGCGCTGGTCCAGCCCGGCGCAACCGACCAGGTGGCTCATAAAGCCGGCCTGCTGCGCCTGATCCGCGACGCATGGAATGAAATGGACGACCCCACCCGTCAGTCTGTCTCTGTTGCGCTCATCAGCCACATTACCATCTCCTTGGAATCGCATCCCGGCTTCCTCCAGAGCAACGACGACTGGAATCTTCAATGGGTTGTCGTTCGCCTCTCCGGCGCGGGCGCCGGCGCTGCCACGGCCGAACTAGCCCGCGGCGTCGGCAATCCATTCGTCCGCCTCACCCATGCCGCGCCGGCTGTGGCCATCGCGCCAACCACGGTCGGGGGACCCGCAGGCCATTTCGAGCGGATATCCTTCGAGATTGCCACTGGCTCCGACGACCTGCGCGGCAACAGCGTCGCCACCGCCAGATTGCAGACCGGCACGGGCGCGGTCCTACAGGAAATTCCTCTCAAGCGCCAAGCCGATTCATCCTGGAAGGATAACTCCACGCACAATGTCAGCGTATCGTTGTCGAACGCCCTTTCCCTCGATCAGATCGTCGCCTCGCTCGACGCGGGAAGCATTCCGCAGTTGGAGGCTTTTGCCCGCGCCATCCAGGCTGCCGTTCCCGACGATGTTCTCGGCGATCCGCATCTTATCGACTCCGGACCGCGACCGGAAGCTCACAACGTAGCCGATCAAGCCAACATCAATACCCTCGCCGATCGAGCGCAAGATGTCTTCGACGCGATCATCGCGGGGCACAGGGACTCCGACCTCCGCCAGATTTTCGGCGCTGCCCATGTAGCAGCAGCAAAGAACAAATGCCGCCTCGCAAAAGCCGAGATGCGCAGGCTCCAGCACATCGGAAAGATCCTCACTGACTGGTCCGGTTATGCAGAAGAAACCGGCGTCGGAGGACTCACCTTCTTTCACAGGCAGATCGCCCTCCAGCATGGGTTCCTGGACGCCCCGACGGAACCCGACAGCATCGCGACCATGGTGCATGAAAGCATGCATGCCGGCAACGCGGATGTCACCGACAACGGTTATATCCTCACGCCCCCCTTCCTCACCTTGGATTGGCCGCTCAAGCTGAACAACGCGGCGCACTTTGAAGTGATTGCCTACCGGATGCTCGATCCGTCAAACGAACAAGCATATCCGGATACGCATCACCCAGGACATTTTCTCGAGTTTGTGCCGGCCGGATCGGGGGGAACCCCACCGCTTACGGCCCGCGAAGACGCGATCGGGCGGGCAAACCGGAAATACGAGGCGGCATGGGATACTGCGATTGATCTGCACGGAATCCTTGTGCGGGTCTACGAGCATCCCGGCGAATGGAATGGACTCGACCTCCATACCTCTCCGGATTTTGGAGTGGCGGCAGGGTCGCGCTTCTCCCAATCCCTCCCCTACTGGTCAAAAGTGCTGAGGATGACGATCCACGCACGCACCGGCTATCCGCCTCCAATTCCATTTCCCGCCCCGGCGGCACCTGCCCATGCCGCTCCTCCGCCAGTTCCAGCGGGCACCCCATCCGCCAGTCCCGTCACACAGATCGATATTGCACAATCCGAACATGTGACCCGCAAGCTGGGTGACGGAATGGAACAAACCGGCACCAAGAAAATGACCGTCGCAAAAGCCATTGATCGGGAGAGCACCGCAACCGCGGCACAAACTGCGCAGATTGCCGCCGGGCCCGCGCAGGAAGCCGATGTGCTGGTCTCGCTTGTTCGAACCCAGACTATCGGCGAAATTACAGGCCCGCCGGACCGCGATTCGCGGGTCATCGACCGTCTGGCGCAGGCACACACCGGCACCTACGTGGATATCCTCGCTCCCAAAGCCCCGGCGACCTTCCCCAACTGAGCCATCCCCGTGGCAATCGCTCCGGAAGTCAGCCGTATCTCCGCTCATTTATAATCAAACCGCTGTGCCCGGAACGCTCCGGTCTCCTGCTCAGAGCAAGTTTTGGGAAGGCCTCCGGTGGGTATCGCCGGGCTTCCCCGGAGGAGACTGGATGAAGCGGATTCTGATTGCAACGGCTGCCCTGGCTCTAGCACTGGGTTCGGTTGTCGCTAACACGCGCGTACGCGCCGCTGGCCAACAAAACACGCCTGAACCCGCTCGCTCTACCTCCAAGACCATCTCGCAGGAGATACCGGAATACCTGCGCCCCGCGCCGATGGCTCCTCTGGTAGCCGATCAGCTCATCATCGACATCCCCGTCAGCGGAACCATCTATCCGCCGGAAATCATTCCGCCGCAATTCGCATGGCGCGACGGCAGCTCTGCGACCGCATGGCGTATTGAAATCGACTTTGGCGCTCATGGCCGTCCGATGAAATTCTGGTCGAATGGCGAAAAGATGCAGCTTGGCCCGGTCGATGACACGCTCGTCGGCTATGTGCCGCCCACCCTCACCGAGCAGCAGGCCGCCGCGCATACCTGGCGTCCCGATGCCAAAACATGGGCCGAGATCAAGCAGAACACTGTCGAGCAGCCGGCCACGGTTACCGTCACCGGCTACGCGAACGAAAAAGCCAAGCAGCCGCTCTCGCACTCGCAGGCCGCTATCTCCACCAGCAAAGACCCGGTCGGCGCGCCGCTCTTCTTCCGCGATGTGCCGCTGCTGCCGCCCGCGCCCGAGTCGGAGCAGCGCGGCGTCATCAAGCCGCTGCCGGATTCCGTTCTGCCCAAAATTCGCTGGGAGCTGCGCTACATCGCTGACACGCAGAGCAAGACAGTGATGACTGGCTTGCCCACCTGCGCTAACTGCCATTCGATTTCGCGTGACGGTAAAACGCTGGGTATTGACGTGGACGGCCCGCAGAACGACAAGGGACTCTACGCGCTCATTCCGCTCAAGAAGGCCTCCACCATCAGCAACGACTACGTGATCCACTGGAGCGCGTTCTCCGAGGAACGCTCACAGAAGCGCTTCGGCTTCATGAGCCAGGTCTCGCCCGACGGAAAATTCGTCGTCACCTCCATCGACGTGCCTCATGCTCACGGCGTCCGCGTGCTCGACCGCCTCTACAACGGCTTCTACTCCTTCTATGGATTTGGTCAGGTCTTCTATCCCACGCGCGGCGTGCTCGGCTGGTACAGCAAGGAAGCCGGCAAGCTGGAACCGCTGCCGGGAGCCGACGACCCGAACTATGTGCAGACCGCGGCCTTCTGGAGTCCCGACGGCAAATACATCGTCTTCTCCCGCGCCGCGGCCCGCGATCCCTATCCAGCGGGGCAGAAAAAATCCACCTACGCCAACAGCCCCGATGAGACGCAGATTCAGTACGACCTCTATCGTATTCCCTTCAATAACGGCCACGGCGGAACGCCGGAGCGAATCGTTGGCGCGTCTGAAAACGGCATGAGCAACAACTTCCCCAAGGTCTCGCCCGACGGCAAATGGATCGTCTTCGTCGAATGCAAGAACGGCCTGCTGATGCGCCCGGACAGCAAGCTCTACATCGTGCCGTTCGAGGGTGGCGAGGCGCGACCGCTCGAATCCAATTTTCCGGTGATGAACTCCTGGCATACCTTCTCGCCGAATGGCCGCTGGCTAGCATTCTCTTCCAAGTCGCCGTCTTTTTATACTCACCTCTATCTCACGCACATCGACGATAATGGCCATGTCAGCCCGCCGGTGGTCGTTGAGAACGCGACCGCCTCCAATCGCGCCGTCAACATTCCCGAGTTCATGAACATTGGTCCCGAAGATGGGCCGGATAGCCTGGAGCACATCGCCACGCCGGCGATGGACTTCTACAAGATTTTCGACGATGCCGTGCAACTGGCCGAGAAGCATCAATACGACGCGGCGGTTCCGGTCTGGAAGCAAGCCGTCGCGATGGACCCCGACGACTCCCGCGCCTATAACAATCTTGGGGTCGCGTTGGCTGCGACCGGCAATATCAACGAGGCCATCGGGCAATATAAAAAGTCGCTCGAACTGAATCCGGATAACTCGCAGACCCGCAATAACCTCGGCAGCGTGCTCGCGCAGGCAGGCAAAATGGATGAGGCCCTCGAAGAAATTCGCAAGGCCGTCGAGATCAACCCGGATAACAGCCAGGCGCACATCAATCTCGCTCACGTAATTGAGACGATGGGCGGCAATATGGACGAGGCCATCAGCGAGGTCAATAAGGGAATCGAGCTGGCGCCCAAATCTCCGGAAGGACATAACGTACTTGGCGTGATTCTGGCCCGCACCGGCAAGCTGGATCAAGCGATTTCCGAGATGCAGAAGGCCGTTGAAATCGCGCCCAATGGTCTTGAGTTTCGCTTCAACCTAGGCCGCGCCCTGGCCGCGGCCAGCCGCTTTGCGGATGCATTGCCACAGTTTGAAGCGGCGGTCAAACTGCCCGGCGGCGACGATCCTGAGATTTTGCAACTGCTCGCGGCAATGTACTCGGAGAACGCGCAGTACCAGACCGCGATCACCACCGCACGTCATGCGCTCGATCTAGCGACAAAGCAAAACAATGACGCAATAGCCGATAGTCTGCGCGGAAACATCGCCCGCTACGAACACCAGGCCGGTGTGGCGTCAATGAAGTAAGCGCTCAATGACCGGAGTTTCCCGCGTCAATCGTCGCCAGCTTCACAACTGTATCCGCTTCCTCATTCCGCCCGAGTTGACGCAGAACTCCCGCGAGTTGGTTGGCTAACTCCATCGAGCTAGGCGTCGTATTCAGCCCATCGCGCAAAACCCGCACTGCGTCGTCGAGCTTCTCTGTTTTTGCGTAGGCCGATCCCAGATTCATGCTCTGCTTTGGCGTGCGTTGCCCCAGTAGTCGCGGACGTTCCAGCAAATCAATCACGCCGGGATAATCTCCTGTCCCGATCAAATCATCAGACAACGCATCCAGCGCCTGCGTGTACTCGGGGTCCATATCCAGCGCGGCGCGCCATTCCTTCTCGGCCTCCGCGGTTGAGTGAATCGAATCCAGCGCTGCGGCCAAAATCAGATGAATCTTGATCTCCCGGTAGCCTAGCTGCTCGGCCTGCTGCAGCGATGCGATTGCATCCTTGGTCTCGCCGGTAAAATACAAACTCACTCCGAACATGAAGATGACCTTCTTCACATTCGGCTGGTTCATATCCAATTGCAGCGAGGAACCAAAGGCATCCGCCGCGCAGTTGTATTTTTCCTGCTTCGCAAACAGAACGCCCAGGTCGTTATAGGCATCCACCGTCGGCGTGCCCTGTAACTTTGCCTTGATCTCATCGGGTGGAACGCAGGAGACTGAACTCTGACTTATCACCGGCTGCGCAACGCAGAACAACGCGGCAACAAAAGCAGCGCCAAATATGGCCGTGTTATTTTCCATTCGATAACCCAGCTTGAATATTCTCATCCGCCACATGCACGCGGATATCGTCAATCCCATCCGGGTCCATGTTCACAAACTCCGGGATATTCACGGCGCGGTTGGCCGCCGTGGTGTTGTCAATCAGGATCGCCGGGCTGCTGTTGCCGCCGGCGTCAATGTGTGTCAGATACATCTGCGTGTAATGCGAACGCGCCTTAGACGAAAACACCAGCCAGCGCCCATTCGGTGAAAAGCTATGCCAGGAATTCATCAGAGATGTGTTAGCTCGCAACCTTCGCGCAGCGCCTCCACCAAAGGGAACAATATATAACTGGCTGTCGGGACGCATCAGTTGCCCATTCTTGCACTGCACAAAGACAATCCACTTTCCATCGGGCGATATTTTGGGGAAGTTATTGCTCATTTCATTCGCTGACGCGCCCACAATCTTCTCTGGCGTTCCTCCCTTGCCGTTGTTGAATGGAATCCGATAGAGATCGTACTGAATCTGCGTTTCGTAAGGATCATTGGCATTGAGCGCGGGCGGCACGCCTGGGCTGCGTGGCGCCTTCGCCTCGGCTCGCGCAAAGACAATCCACTTGCCGTCGCGGCTCCAGACGCCATCGGTCTGCACATACTTCGGATCGTCCGCTCCCGGCAACGGCTGGCGCAATCCGGTCTCGCGGTTATACCACTCCAGAATTCCCCGTGTGGGGTAAAACACCTGAAGGAACCGGTAATCCAGGAAATTAGTGACATAGTAACTGTCGAGTAACTTGTTATACGATGGCCCTGCAAAAGTACTCAACACATATTGTCCATCCGGCGAGACCTGCGACATGAAGCCCACGCGTATCGTGCCCACCTTGCCGTCAGTATTCCAGTGCACCATATCCTTGCTTTCAATCGTCATATGCTTCTGCACTGGCACTACGGCATAAAGTCCCTTGTCATTGGCCGGCCCGTCAATATCCATGCCGAATGTTTTGCCGTCGGCTGAGAAGGAATGGCAGTTGCCGCAGGTGGGCATATTGGCCAGCACCGTGTGGCTTTCCGGCTTGCGAATATCGCGAATCCGCCAGTGAATCAAATGCATTGAGGTATTCGCCAGCGGCTAAATTCGGCGATGGCATTCAGTATTCGCAATCGCGGATTTCGATTTCAACATCCACTGATCCCGTCGACGGGCCTATCTTTTATCGCGATGTGCCGCTGATGCCAACGAGCAACACCGGGAAGGCGTACAGCCGCTGGCGGCGGGAGCCTGCATTTGATCCGCTGGCGGCTACGGGATATTCGAGACGGAAAGCCAGACCGTGCTGGCGAACATGCCGACGTGCGGCAACTGCCATTCTTTCTCCGCCGACGGCAAGACGTTGGGGATGGACATCGACGGACCGGAGAACGACAAGGGACTGTATGCGGTGGTGCCGGTCCAGAAACAGATGACGATCGAGAGCAAGGACATGGTGCACTGGAATACGGACGGCGCGTGGGACAGACGCGGGTGGGTTTTATGTCGCAGGTATCGCCGGATGGCAATATGTGTTGAGCACGTTCGCGGGCACCGGAGTACAGGTTGCTGGACAGTTACTATGTCACGAACTTCATGGATTACCGGTTTCTCCAGGTGTTTTACCCTACGCGCGGAATTCTGGAGTGGTATGACCGGGACACGGGGCCGCGACAACCGTTTCCGGGCGCGGACGATCCGAGATATGTGCAGACAGATGGAGTCTGGAGCCGGGATGGCAAGTGCATTGTCTTTGCGCGAGCCGAGGCGAGGGCGCCCGCATCCCGAGGGGCGCCCGCGCTGCATGCCAATGACCCCAATGAAACGCAGATTCAGTACGACCTCTATCGGATTCCATTCAACGACGGCAAGGGAGGAGTGGCGGAGCAGATCGAAGGGGCGTCAGCAATGGGATGAGCAATAACTTCCCCAAGGTCTCTCCGGATGGCCGGTGGATTGTCTTCGTCAAATGCAAGAATGGCCAGTTGATGCGCCCTGACAGCCAGTTATACATGGTTCCGTTCAAGGGCGGCGTTGCGCGGCGCATGCGGTGCAATACATCACTGATGAATTCCTGGCATAGCTTCTCGCCCAACGGCCGTTGGATGGTGTTTTCCTCTAAGGCGCGCTCGCCTTACACGCAGATGTATCTCACCCACATTGACTCGGCGGGAAATGACAGCCCGCCCATCCATATTGATAATGCCAAAGCCGCCAACCGCGCAGTCAACCTGCCGGAGTTTGTGAACATGGACCCGGATGGGATTCTACTATATCCGCGTGCATGTGGCTGATGAGAATATTCAAGCTGGGTTATCGAATGGAAAATAACACGGCCATATTTGGCGCTGCTTTTGTTGCCCGTGTTGTTCTGCGTTGCGCAGCCGGTGATAAGTCAGAGTTCAGTCTCCTGCGTTCCACCCGATGAGATCAAGGCAAAGTTACAGGGCACGCCGACGGTGGATGCCTATAACGACCTGGGCGTTCTGTTTGCGAAGCAGGAAAAATACAACTGCGCGGCGGATGCCTTTGGTTCCTCGCTGCAATTGGATATGAACCAGCCGAATGTGAAAGAAGGTCATCTTCATGTTCGGAGTGAGTTTGTATTTTACCGGCGAGACCAAGGATGCAATCGCATCGCTGCAGCAGGCCGAGCAGCTAGGCTACCGGGAGATCAAGATTCATCTGATTTTGGCCGCAGCGCTGGATTCGATTCACTCAACCGCGGAGGCCGAGAAGGAATGGCGCGCCGCGCTGGATATGGACCCCGAGTACACGCAGGCGCTGGATGCGTTGTCTGATGATTTGATCGGGACAGGAGATTATCCCGGCGTGATTGATTTGCTGGAACGTCCGCGACTACTGGGGCAACGCACGCCAAAGCAGAGCATGAATCTGGGATCGGCCTACGCAAAAACAGAGAAGCTCGACGACGCAGTGCGGGTTTTGCGCGATGGGCTGAATACGACGCCTAGCTCGATGGAGTTAGCCAACCAACTCGCGGGAGTTCTGCGTCAACTCGGGCGGAATGAGGAAGCGGATACAGTTGTGAAGCTGGCGACGATTGACGCGGGAAACTCCGGTCATTGAGCGCTTACTTCATTGACGCCACACCGGCCTGGTGTTCGTAGCGGGCGATGTTTCCGCGCAGACTATCGGCTATTGCGTCATTGTTTTGCTTTGTCGCTAGATCGAGCGCATGACGTGCGGTGGTGATCGCGGTCTGGTACTGCGCCGTCTCCGAGTACATGGCCGCGAGCATTTGCAGAATCGCAGGTTCGTCGCCGCCGGAGCTACCGCCGCTTCAAACTGTGGCAGAGCGTCGGCAAAGCGGCTGGTGGCGGCCAGGGCGCGGCCTAGGTTGAAGGGCAATCGGGCCATGCGGCGCGAGATCGACAGCCTTCTGCAATTCGGCAATGGCCTCATCCAGTTTGCCCATGCGGGCCAGAATCACGCCAAGGAGTTATGGCCTTCAGGGGATTTGGGCG
Organism: uncultured Acidobacteriaceae bacterium; assembly: GCA_963713645.1. GTDB lineage: Bacteria > Acidobacteriota > Terriglobia > Terriglobales > Acidobacteriaceae > Telmatobacter. The sequence goes on from CAVQMQ010000034.1 coordinate 381,016, forward strand.
CCAGCTCGATTCCCTTCTTAGCTCACTGATGCTTCGTCCAGATCCACCCATCACCTCAAAAAGATGACCCAGATTGATGTGCGCCGAGCCGTTATCTGGATTCAGCTCGATAGCCTTTTGAATCTCGACCATCGCCTCGTCCATTTTGCCTGCTTCCGCAAGCGCGCTGCCGAGATTATTGTGGGTCTGCGAGCTTCGTTATTCAAGGCGAGCGACCTCTTGTATTCCTCGATGGCATCGGTGGTCTTGCCGGTCGCGGCCAGCGCAACACCAAGATTGTTATAGGGACGGGAGTCGTGGGATCCTTGGCGGCGGCCACCTTCCAGGCCGGAACGGCCTCGTCGTATTGTGCTTCTCCTCAGTTGCACCGCAGCGTCGAATTCGGGTAGAAGTCGATTGCCGGAGTATCGATGTGATCCAGGATCGCCCATCTCGGGACCGATGTTCACGAATTCCGGAATGTTGACGGCGCGATTGGAGGCCGTGGCATTTTCGACGACTACCGGCGGGCTGGCATGGCCCTGCTCGTCGATGTGGGTGAGATAGAGGTGGGTATAGAGGGACGGGGTTTTGGACGAGAAGGCCAGCCAGTGGCCGTTCGGCGAGAAAGTGTGCCAGGAGTTCATCACCGGCAGGTTCGATTCCAGCGGCCGCGCCTCGCCGCCCTCGAAGGGCACAATGTAGAGCTTGCTGTCCGGGCGCATCAGCAGGCCGTTCTTGCATTGGACAAAGACGATCCACTTGCCGTCGGGCGAGACCTTGGGGAAGTTGTTGCTCATTCCGTTTTCAGAGGCGCCGACGATTCGCTCCGGCGTTCCGCCCTTGCCGTCATTGAACGGAATACGGTAGAGGTCGTACTGAATCTGGGTTTCATCGGGATCGTTGGCGTAGGTGGATCTTTTATACCCCGCCGGATAGGGATCGCGGGCCGCGGCGCGGGAGAAGACGAGGTATTTGCCGTCGGGACTCCAGAAGGCCGCGGTCTGCACATAGTTGGGGTCGTCGGCGCCCGGCAGCGGTTTCAGCTTGCCGGCTTCCTTGCTGTACCAGGCGAGCACGCCGCGCGTGGGATAGAAGACCTGCCCAAATCCATAGCCGGAGTAGAAGCCGTTGTAGAGGCGGTCGAGCACGCGGACGCCGTGCGCATAAGGCACGTCGATGGAGTTGACGACGAATTTTCCGTCGGGCGAGACCTGGCTCATGAAGCCGAAGCGTTTCTGTGCGTGTTCCTCGGAGAACGCGCTCCAGTGGATCAGGTAGTCGTTGCTGATGGTGCTGACCTTCTTCAGCGGAATCAGCGCGTAGAGTCCCTTGTCGTTCGGCGGGCCGTCGACGTCAATACCCAGCGTCTTGCCATCACGCGAAAACGAGTGGCAGTTGCCGCAGGTGGGCAGGCCAGTCATCACGGCCTTGCTCTGCGTGTCGGTGATGTAGCGCAGCTCCCACTTGATTTTGGGCAGAACCGAGTCGGGCAGCGGCTTGATGACGCCGCGCTGCGTGGATGGGGAGCGGGCGGCATCAGCGGCACATCGCGAAAGAAGAGCGGCGCGCCGACGGGGTCTTTGAGGTGGAGATAGCGGCCTGCGCGTGCGAGAGCGGCTGCTTGTCTTTCTCGCTCGCGTAACCGGTGACGGTAACCGTGGCGGGCTTTTCGACGGTGTGCTGCTTGATCTCCTCCCATGTTTTGGCGTCGGGACGCCAGGTATGCGCGGCGGCCTGCTGCTCCGTGAGAGTGGGCGGCACATAGCCGACGAGCTTGCATCGACCGGGGCAAGCTGCATCTTCTCGCCATTTGACCAGACTTTGATCGGACGGCCGTGATCGCCAAAGTCGATTTCGATACGCCATGCGGCGGGAGTTGTCGTCGCGCCAGGCAAACTGCGGAGGAATGATGTCAGGCGGATAGATGGTTCCGTTGACGGGGATATCGATGATGAGCTGATCGGCTACCAGAGGAGCCATCGGCGCGGGCGCAGGTATTCCGGTATCTCCTGCGAGATGGTCTTGGAGGTAGAGCGAGCGGGTTCAGGCGTGTTTTGTTGGCCAGCGGCGCGTACGCGCGTGTTAGCGACAACCGAACCCAGTGCTAGAGCCAGGGCAGCCGTTGCAATCAGAATCCGCTTCATCCAGTCTCCTCCGGGGAAGCCCGGCGATACCCACCGGAGGCCTTCCCAAAACTTGCTCTGAGCAGGAGACCGGAGCGTTCCGGGCACAGCGGTTTGATTATAAATGAGCGGAGATACGGCTGACTTCCGGAGCGATTGCCACGGGGATGGCTCAGTTGGGGAAGGTCGCCGGGGCTTTGGGAGCGAGGATATCCACGTAGGTGCCGGTGTGTGCCTGCGCCAGACGGTCGATGACCCGCGAATCGCGGTCCGGCGGGCCTGTAATTTCGCCGATAGTCTGGGTTCGAACAAGCGAGACCAGCACATCGGCTTCCTGCGCCGGCCGAGGGGCAATCTGCGAGTTTGTACCACGGTTGCGGTGCTCTCCCGATCAATGGCTTTTCCGAAGGTCATTTTCTTGTTGCCGGTTTCTTCCATTCCGTCACCCAGCCTTTTGCGGGTCACATGTTCGGATTTGCAATATCGATCTGTGTGACGGGACTGGCGGATGGGGTGCCCGCTGGAACTGGCGGAGGAGCGGCATGGGCAGGTGCCGCCGGGCGGGAAATGGAATTGGAGGCGGATAGCCGGTGCGTGCGTGGATCGTCATCCTCAGCACTTTTGACCAGTAGGGGAGGGATTGGGAGAAGCGCGACCCTGCCGCCACTCCAAAATCCGGAGAGGTATGGAGGTCGAGTCCATTCCATTCGCCGGGATGCTCGTAGACCCGCACAAGGATTCCGTGCAGATCAATCGCAGTATCCCATGCCGCCTGGTATTTCCGGTTTGCCCGCCCGATCGCGTCTTCGCAGGCCGTAACGGTGGGGTTCCCCCCGATCCGGCCGGCCAGGCTGGAGAAAATGTCCTGGGTGATGCGTATCCGGATATGCTTGTTCGTTTGACGGATCGAGCATCCGGTAGGCAATCACTTCAAAGTGCGCCGCGTTGTTCAGCTTGAGCGGCCAATCCAAGGTGAAGAAGGGGGGCGTGAGGATATAACCGTTGTCGGTGACATCCGGTTGCCAGCATGCATGCTTCATGCACCATGGTCGCGATGCTGTCGGGTTCCGTCGGGGCGTCCAGGAACCCATGCTGGAGGGCGATCTGCCTGTGAAAGAAGGTGAGTCCTCCGACGCCGGTTTCTTCTGCATAACCGGACCAGTCAGTGAGGATACTTCCGATGTGCTGGAGCCTGCGCATCTCGGCTTTTGCGAGGCGGCATTTGTTCTTTGTTGCTGCTACATGGGCAGCGCCGAAAATCTGGCGGAGGTCGGAGTCCCTGTGCCCCGCGATGATCACGTCGAAGACATCTTGCGCTCGATCCAGCGGCAGGGTATAGATGTCGGCTTGATCGGCTACGTTGTGAACTCCCGGTCGCGGTCCGGGGTCGATAAGTGCGGATCGCCGAGAACATCGTCGGGAACGGCAGCCTGGATGGCGCGGGCAAAAGCCTCCAACTGCGGAATGCTTCCCGCGTCGAGCGAGGCGACGATCTGATCGAGGGAAAGGGCGTTCGACAACGATACGCTGACATTGTGCGTGGAGTGACCTTCCAGGATAAATCGGCTTGGCGCTTGAGAGGAATTTCCTGTAGGACCGCGCCGGTGCCGGTCTGCAATCTGGCGGTGGCGACGCTGTTGCCGCCAGGTCGTCGGACCAGTGGCAATCTCGAAGGATATCCGCTCGAAATGGCCTGCGGGTCCCCCGACCGTGGTTGGCGCGATGGCCACAGCCGGCGCGGCATGGGTGAGGCGGACAAATCGATTGCCGACGCCGCGGGCTAGTTCGGCCGTGGCAGCGCCGGCGCCCGCGCCGGAGAGGCGAACGACAACCCATTGAAGATTCCAGTCGTCGTTGCTCTGGAGGAAGCCGGATCGATACCAAGGAGATGGTAATGTGGCTGATGAGCGCAACAGAGACAGACTGACGGGTGGGTCGTCCATTTCATTCCATGCGTCGCGGATCAGGCGCAGCAGGCCGGCTTATGAGCCACCTGGTCGGTTGCGCCGGGCTGGACCAGCGCGTCCACAGACGAACTATCCGGGATTCTGCGACGGCGCAGGGTTGCGCTCTCAAGAGAAGTTGCGCCTGCCTGCTGAACGGTATGCGCCAATTCGTGAGCAAGAAGATTGCGCCCCGCATGTGTCGATGGATTGAATGCGCCTGCATTGAAAGCAATATGATGACCGGCGGCGTAAGCCAGCGCGCCTACAGAGTGAGCCGACTCCGCGGCTGCCGCATCCGTATGGACGCGATGTGGCTGAAATCGCGACCGAAGCGTGGCTCCATGAAGGCGCGTGCCTGCCTGTCGAGCGGCTGGCCGGGAGAACGAAGCACGCGGTGTACGATGGGAGGAGCGGAAGCGGCTGCCGGGCTTGCGCTGCCGGATGTTCCCGGCGAAGTACAGGGATTCCCTGCCCCCGTTGGGAGGATGAAGGCGTGTGCGCGCCCATCACCTGCGCGGCGGCCTGATCGGCCTCTGTTTCGAGAGGATCGTTGCTGGAACCTACAGCCAGTTTGCATTGCAGGAAGATGGGATTCATCCCTGACGCAAAGTGCCACGAAGACCGGCCTTGATTGGGAGGATCTACAGGGATCGATCCCGCATTTGGCATTAACACCGACCGCGCGTATTGCGTTCCGGGCGCGGCATGAATCCTCTCCGGCGTTTCTTCCGAAATGGGCGCGGCCCCGCGCGCGGCTGTTGGAACAGCCTTGTTGGTCAGGATTGGTGCCAGTGCGGCAACGGGCGCAGCCATGATCAGCTTCCTCAACCATGCGAATTGAAATAAGCAGCTAACTGAAGACACTACCGTGAATGTTGCTCCCCCGCCGCCGCCGGTTTTAGTCGCAGTGGGGCCGGAGCCGCTGCCCATGTTGAAGAGAATCGTCGCATCCAACTGATAGGACGGGCCGCCCAAGCCGGGCTTGCTGGACAGGCCGGAGGAAATCTTGGCCGCTACGCCGGGCGCTATCTTCGTAGCGAAGATTCCCCACACAGCGCCGATTAGCTTGCCTGGATCGACGCTGTACGCTGAGGGGATCGCTCCGGTGAGGTGATAGTTGATAAGCTCTCCCTGCTTGATCGATTCCTGGAGCGCGGAAGGCGGCGCGCCAGGGATGGCGGCATCCTTGGAGAGATCCGGGAAGCCGAAACGAGTCCCGACACTGAAGGTTCCCGAGCCGTTGCTGTAAATAGAGACCCGCGACGGCGCTTGCGGAGCTGCTCCA
>CAVQMQ010000035.1:0-437895 GCA_963713645.1 uncultured Acidobacteriaceae bacterium
GTGGGCCTCGGCGAGGGATTCCGCTCTGGCCAGCACCGCAATCTGGCCAGTTTCGGCAATGACATTGTGATGATGTGGAACTCGACGATACCGGCTGTCGCCAACCAGCACACCGGTATGAGGCCCTATCAGTTCACGCTCGGCGACGAAGCCGCCATTCGCACGCTGCCGCAGGTGCGCGATGTCACCGGGTTCTTGAGCCGCGGCGATATGTACGAGGTCAGCGCCTACTCCAACACAGGCGGCTCGGTGGTTGGCGTCGAGCCCAACTTTGCCGAGATGCGCTTTATCCCCATGGGCGAAGGGCGATTCATCAATGCCCGCGATGTGGCGGATCGCCGCCGTGTCGTCGTCCTCGGCTCAAAGGCCTCGGCGTTGCTCTTTCCCGGTCGTCCGCCCCTCGGCGAGAACATTCTCATCAACGACGTGACTTTTACCGTGGTTGGCCGCATAGACCCCATCAGCCACGGCAACAACGACAGCGACAACCAGAAGCTCTATATCCCCGTCTCCATCATGCAGGAACTCTTCGCCTACAAGGGGGACAATGTCGCCCGCGACGCGCTGACCGGCGTAATCTACCACCCGGCCCTCAAAGGCGACAGCTCGCAGGCAGTTCCCGCGGTGCATCAGGTGATTGGCCAAAGGCACGGCTTTGACCCCAGCATGAAAGAAGCATTCGACGAGTGGGACACAATCGAATCGGAAAAGCTCGTCGGTGCCATCTGGGATGCGATGGACATCTTCCTCGGCGGTGTCGGCGTCGTCACCCTTGGCCTTGGAGCGGTGGGCATTATCAACATCATGCTGGTCAGCGTCACCGAGCGTACCAGGGAGATCGGCGTTCTCAAGGCGATTGGGGCGACCAAGAGCAGCATCCTGGCCCAGTTCTTCTGGGAGGGGCTTTTGCTCACCGGTCTAAGCGGGTTGCTGGGCATCGGCGTCTCTGCCGGGTTTATGTGGGTGCTGGGTCACTTCTTTACGGGCAAAATTCCGGGCTTCGATCCACCGCGCCTCGTTCCCTGGTCAGCGGCTCTGGCGATGGGAGCGCTGATGCTCAGCGGCATAGCCGCGGGACTGTACCCTGCCAGCAAGGCCGCTGCGATGGACCCCATTGAGGCGCTGCGGCGGGAGTGAAGGGACTGAGGGACTAGGGAACATTGGATTTTGTAGCATCCCTAACAGGTCTTAAACGAGTTTCGCCCACGGACTAAGGGAAGACGAGCCAAACCTAGCCAATTGTCAGTATTTCTAGTCCCTTAGTCCCTAGTCCCTAGTCCCTCGAAAGGATTTGCACCATGCTCAAAGACATTCTCGGCCAGGCCTGGGAGGCCATGATTTACAACCGCCGCCGCACCATGATCACCATGATCGGCATGGCCTGGGGCATCGCCACTGTAGTCTTGCTGCTGGCCTACGGCGCGGGCTTCTCGCGCGCCATTCAAAATATCTTCGCGCAGTGGGGCATCAACCACATGGAAGTCTACGGCGGCCGCACCTCGGAGCAGGCCGGCGGAGACAAAGCCGGCGCATACGTCCGCTTCAACCTTGATGACGTGGACCGCATCTGGAATTCCGTCCCGGACGTCGCATCCATCACGCCTGTCATGTTCAAGGATGTCATCGTCCAAAACGATCTGCACACCTATACCTGGTCTGTGAATGCCTTGCGCCCTCAAGGCCTCGATATGCTGGCCATGGAAGTTGACTCAGGCCGGCCCTTCAATGGGCAAGAGGAGCAGCAGCGCGCCCATGTGTGCGTCATCGGGCCGGATGCGAAAACCAAACTCTTCTCTGGCGGATACGCCGTGGGGCAGACCATCCGCCTCAACGGCATCTTGTTTACCATCGTCGGCGTGCTCCATCCAAAAATGGTGGAAGGTGAAAACAACATCAACACCGCCATCTGGATACCCTTCTCCACGATGAGCGACCTGAAAGATACCACCTGGGTCGACGGAATCTGGTTCAACTATCGTGGCGACAATCAAGTGGTGGAAAAGAACCTGCGCAACGCCCTTGCCGCCGCGCACCACTTTCGCCCCACGGACCATCGTGCCATCTTCGTCGCCAACCTCCAGACGCAACTGCACCAGTTTTCCATCCTCTCCATTGCGCTCCAGGTGCTGCTCTCGCTGGTCGGCGCGCTCACTCTCGGCATCGCCGGAATCGGCCTCATGAACATCATGCTCGTCGCAGTGCAGCAGCGCACGCGAGAGATCGGCGTCGAGAAGGCGCTCGGCGCGCAAAAACGCCACATCCTCCTGCAATTCCTGGCCGAGGCAATGGCCATCACCTCGGTCGGCGGCCTGTGCGGTATCGCGCTGGCCTATCTCGTCTCGCTCACTCTCGGCCGCATCACCTTCTACAGCGCTTTAGCCAAGAACGCCGAGAACGCCGACATTCAACTGCTCATCTCGCCCGCCTCGGTCATCGTCGCCACGGTGATTCTGGTCATTACCGGCCTGGTCAGCGGCATGATCCCCGCAATCCGCGCCGCAAATCTGGACCCGATTGAGGCTCTGCGGTACGAGTAACACGGATATTCAACTCGACGCTGGCTTCTTCGCTTTCGCCGTCGTGATAAGAACCACGCTGACCAGAACAAAGAGCGTGCCGACTATCGTCCGCAGCCCGAGAGCCTCCTTCGCTATGAAGTAGCCAAGCAATACCGCTACCACCGGGTTGACATACGCATAGGTGCCAACCTTGGTCGGCGATTGACAGTGCAGCAGCCACACATACGCGCTGAAGGCGATGATCGATCCGGGCACGATGAGATAGACCAGCGCAAGCCACGCCGCGGCAGAGACAGCAGCAGGATGGAAGCCGCGATACTCGCCCAGCGCAGTCGAGACAATCGCCAGCAGAGTTCCGCCCGCCAGCATCTGCGCTCCCGCACTCATAATCTTTGAGGCCGGCAGCGGCAGCTTGCGCGAGAGCACCGAGCCAATCGAGAAGATCATCGCTCCGATGATCAGCGCGACGGCGCCTGCTGGGTCAATGGGCGTGCCGCTCAGGTTCAACGAACGGGCCATCAGTATAGCCACTCCGCAGATTCCGATCAGAAGCGCAATCGCCAGGCGAAGGGTAAGCCGCTGCGTGCGCAGGATGACGATCTCGGCAAGCGCCATGAAGACCGGGATAATCGCCAGCACGACCGCGGCCAGGCCCGAGGGCACACGCTGCTCGGTCCAGAACAACAGGCCATAGGAGATAGCAAAGATCAGCAGCGCAATCGTCGATGCGGAGAGCCACTGGCGGGCCGTTGGCAAACTCTCGCCCTTGGCCATCAACACTCCAACGATGATGATGCCAGCGGCCAGAAAGCGCATCGCCGCAAAGAGCAGCGGCGGCAGTTCTCGATCACCGATGCGGATAGCAAGGAATGTAGAACCCCAGACGAAGTAGATGATGGCGAATGCCAGCAGGGTCTTCCATTTGGCTGGAGGAGCAGTAACCGTTTCCATAGAAAATGCTAGCACGGGTTCTGCAAGGCAAATCAACGCGAGAACTGCTCTAGCCTGCAAGCATCAACGAGGCTCCCGCGATACAAGCCCGTTTGCGATGCTCATCAGCTAACTCGCTGACCGGCTGACTTGCCGCCTCGCTGACTTGCTAACTCGCTGCTTCCTACACCGGCGGCAATCCATCCACAATCGGCACGCCTTTGGGCGGAGTGAAACGGAAAGTCTCGGCAGGAATCGCCGGGTTCGCCTCTTCATTGGCAAAGGTAAACCGCGTTAACGCGCCATCCACTTCTTCAATCTCGATGCCCCGAATGATTCCCTCGCCGGTGACTGTCAGCGTTATCCGCGCCACGCGCTTTTCCTGCCCTTTGGACTGGCCGGTAAGCGTGAACTGCTCATTTGTCGCGGGCTGGAGGATCAGATTGCTGAGTTCCTTTTCCAGCTCGGTATGGCCGAGCAGAAAGCGCAGCGGTGAGCGCAGATCGTCAAGCTGGCTGGCGGCAATGCGCTGGACTTGAGGGTCGCCCTGCGAATAAAACCAGGCATAATGGCCATCGACGAGGAAGAGCTTTCCGGCAGGGTTCGAGTACTCCCACTTCATGCGGCCCGGCTTCAGAATCAGCAGCGTCCCGCTCTCGGTGCGCCGCATCCCGAGCCCCTCATAGCTCTCGGTAAAGCCTGCCTTGAGCGAGTGGAGCTGGTTGTAATGGCGGTCGACACGTTGGGATAAGTCATGCGCGCTCAGCGCGCCCTGCGCGGACGGCGGGCGTTGTTGAGCGTGGAAGTAAGTCGATGTCAGTGCAAACGCCAGGAAGAGTTGGCCGCTCGACAGTGCGATTCTACGCAGATTCATTGCAATTCCTGCGTGCAGTTTATGCCGCCGCTGGAATCAACTTTGACCGCGCCGCTCGGATCGCCGCAAAAACCGCGCTGGCCGCTCTTGCCAGGGATCTCCGGAATCGCAAGGATTCTGTAGCTGGTAACAGCCTTCGATCCGCCCGCGCTTTGCGAAACGCAATCGCTCAGGGAGAAGAGATAACCGGCCTTCTTGCCGCTGGCCTCTTCGCGGGGAAGGAATTGTGCCGCAGTCGCCGACGGCGGGCCAGAGCGCGGATCGCCTCCAAGCGCAACCAGCGAACAGGAATAGCCCAGCGCCGGGTATGCAGCTTTGTACTGCATCTCCGCCTGCGCAATATCCTCGACTGATTTGATCGCCGCTGCTTCATTGGCGCGGTGGGTGGTTCCTAAATAATGCGGAACCACCACCAGCAGAAGAAACAACAGCGCCGCAATCACCAGCAGCAGTTCCATCAGCGTGTAGCCACCGGCCTGTTTTGCGAATTCCCTTTTAATCATTGAACCGGCTGGGTGCAGTTGGTGCCACCCGCTGGGTCCTGCTTGATTACGTCGTTGTCACTGCAAAAGCCGCGATCACCGGATTTGCCCACGGTCTCAGGAACAGCTGTGATCTGATAGCTGGTAATGCGCTGCGAACCGCTCTGCGAGGACTTGATGCAGTTACTGATAGTGAAGACGTAACCGGATTTGTCACCGGCGGCCAGATCGTCGGGAAGCATCTGAGCGCTGGTCGCGGAAGGTGGCCCCGAATGAGGATCCCCCCCAGAGCTGCCAGTGAGCAGGTGAAGCCGAGGGTCGGATATGCATCCTGATACATCTGCTCGGCTTGCTGAATGGTCTTAAGGGATTGTCTCGCCGACAACTCGCGGGTTTTCTTCATCATGGCCAAGGACGAAGGAATGCCGATAATCATCAGAATGGCGATGATGGCCATAACGATCAGCAATTCCATCAACGTAAAGCCATTTGCCGACCGGGCGACGACGCCAGGCTCCGTGCGCTGCTTGCCGCGGCTGCCGCGGCCTTTCAAGAACGTCAGATTCATGGGATTCCAGTGCCTCGTGGTGAGGGTTCAATCCATCGAACCCATCCGACAAAATGCTACAACGGATGGACGCGAAAGGGAAATGGAACGCTCGGAAAAGCAGTGGACAGCAGGCAGTGGACAGTGATCAGCTCTTGGTGCTCCCGTTGGAATCTCCCGTCTTTTAGCTTGGCTGTCAAGAATATAGGCGGGCCAGAAGTAGGGGAAAACTTCGATGCCCATCGGCCGAACTGCCACTGTCCACTGTCTGCTGTTCACTATCCACTGCTTTTAACACACCAACTGCGCCCGCTTCAGCTTGACCCCGTCCAGCCGTCCCAGCAGGGTGACGGCAATTCGTTCCGGATCAAAAAGTTGCTGGGCCATCGCCTGCACCGCCGGGGCCTCAACGGCATCAATCCGCGCAATTACCTCTTCCGCGCTGAAAAACTGGCGGAAGTACATCTCCTGCCGCGCCAGGTTGGCCATGCGCGAGTTCGAGCTTTCCAGCCCCATCAAAATATTTCCCTTGAGCTGGTCCTTGGCGCGGGTCAGCTCATCGGGGGTGAGCGGGGTCTGCTTCAGCTTGGCAAACTCCACCATAATCAGCTCCACCACCTCCATCGCCTTGCCCGCCGAGGTGCCGGCGTAGACGCACAGCGTTCCGGTGTCGCGGTAGGGGCTAAGGTCGGAGTAGATTGAGTAAGCCATCCCCCGCTCTTCGCGGATGCTCTGGAAGAGCCGGGAACTCATGCCGCCGCCCAGCACGGTATTCAGAATCAGCGTTGCATAGCGGTTTTCGTCGGTGATCGGCGGAGCGGGCACACCGAGGCAGATCTGCACCTGTTCGAGAGATTTCTTATTGCGCAGCACGATGCGCGCGCTAGCGTCGGGGGCAGAAAGCTCATGTAGCGTCTCACCGGCGGCCAGCGAAGAAAATTTCCCGGCCACGGTCTCGGCAAAGTGGTCGTGGTCCAGGTTTCCGGCAGCGGAGAAGACAATATTACCGCCCCGGAAGCGGTCGCCGTGGTACTCGACAAGACTCTGCTGGTCGAGCGCGGCAACCGTCGCCGTGGTGCCCAGAATCGGCTTGCCCAGTGGGTGGTTGCGCCAGAAATTCTGCGTGAACAGCTCGTGCACCAGCACGTCCGGGTTGTCTTCGTCGATCTTGATCTCTTCCAGAATCACACCTCGCTCGCGCTCAATATCCGGCGCGGCAAAGACAGGGTTCAGCACCAGGTCGGTCAAGACATCGAGCGCAATCGGCACATGGTCAGAGAGCGATTTGACGTTGAAGCAGATCGTCTCTTTGCCGGTAAAGGCGTCGAGGTTGCCGCCAATCGAGTCCATCTCGCGGGCAATGTGTTGCGCAGTGCGCGAGCGGGTGCCCTTGAAGAGCATGTGCTCCACAAAATGAGAGATGCCGTTGGTCTCCGCAGGTTCGCACCGCGAGCCGGATTTGACCCAGACCCCCATCGCCACGGAGCGCAGATGCTCCATCCGCTCGGTCAGAACGATCAGGCCGTTGGGCAATACAGTGCGTCGAAGGTTGCGCTCAGTCGTCATTGTCACCGAATTCGATTGTAGGCCAATTGGATGAAAAGGCACGAAAGAGGGGAAAAAGCAGCCGTGCAGCAGTTGGATTGAATCTAAGTACGCCGTGCAAGAGTGTGGGCGGCGGAGAATGCTCTATTCTGAAGCCAGCCATGCAGCCGGAGCCCAGTCAGGAAAAATCTGCTTCACTTGTCCAGTTAGACGCAGGCCAGGTGGCTAACGAGAGCACTACACCAGGTCCCAATCAGTATTTATTTGGCCTGGACGAAGCCGCGCTTTCCGCCCGCATGGTTGAGCTGGGCGAGCTGGCATGGCGTGGCCGCCAGTTAGCCGAAGCCATCTATCGCCAGCGCATTCAGGAGCTTGATGCGATCACCACGCTCCCGAAATCGCTGCGCGAGCGGCTGGTGAGCGAAGGCTGCCAGGTGGGCAGGCCGCGCGTTGCGCAGGTCTTCCGCAGCGTCGATGGCACAGAACGGTATCTGGTGCAGGGCCAATCCCAGGACGCGCAAACGGTAGAAACCGTCTGGATGCCGGAGGGCGACGACGGCGAATCCGGCGACGGCTCCGATCCAGATAGTCCCAAAAACATAGGGGACGAAGGGAATAGAAGTCATCAGAACCACTCAAAGATCATGGGTGCCCCCGGTCCCTCGCTTTTGGGGACCGGGGAGGGCAACAAGCCTCCAATTAGCTCGAAACGGGAACAGCCCGAAAGCCGCAACTGGAACCGAGCCACAATCTGCGTCTCCAGCCAGATAGGCTGCGCCGTCAACTGCCAGTTCTGCCTCACGGCCAAGCTCGGCCTCCAGCGCAACCTCAGCGCTGGTGAGATCGCCGGCCAGGTCGTCGCCGTCCTCGACCGGCACAAGGTCGAGGTGGGCCGCGACCGCGTCAATCTGGTTTTCATGGGCATGGGAGAGCCCTTCCTCAACTACGACGCATTCATGGGCGCAGTGCGGCTGTTGGTCACCGAAGCCGGACTCAGCCCCCAGCGCATGACGGTATCGACGAGCGGAATTGTGACGGGAATCGAGCGCTTTGCCCAGGAGCCGCCCGAGTTCCGCCCCAAGCTGGCCATCAGCCTGAACGCGCCCAACGACGCCGTCCGCACAGAAATCATGCCCATCAACCGCAAGTGGCCGATTGAAGCGGTAATAGACGCAGTGCGCAAAGTCCAGCTACGGCCCCGCGAGCGAATCACCTTTGAATATGTGCTGCTGGGCGGCGTCACCGACCATATGCACGACGCTGCACAAGTGGCACAGTTGCTACGTCGTGCCGGAATGCCCGCCAAAGTCAACCTGATCGCCTGGAACCCCGGACCCGGAATTGCCTACTCGATGCCCGCGCCGGAAGCCGTCGAGAGTTTCCGCAACACATTGATCGCCGCAGGCATTCCCGCCTACCTGCGCAAGCCGAGAGGTCGCGATATTTACGCAGCATGCGGCCAGTTAAAGCGTACAGTCGAGGGGTAAAATTTCCGTCCAGCGAACTTGCACCACATTTTGCTGTCAGTACGTCAGCTGCTTACGCATTCGGTAATGCAACCGCAAGAACCGCCATCCCCATATCCAAAGAGTGTGGTCTGCGCGCACAGTGCCGGGTTCAGCGGCGTAGACGCGAATCTCTTCCTGCATGCTCTGCACATATCGCGCCCGGATCATCCCGTTGCCTTCATGCACCACAAAGTAGAATCCCGGTTCACCAAACTTGTTTCCAATCGATTTGAGCGACAGTGAACCATCAGGATGCTGTTCAGCTTTCATGATGACAATCGCGTTGCCGTTCGGAAGCGGAAAAACAACCTTGACACATGGACTCAGATGGCCTGGAATCCTGCATATCGCGTAACAGCCCGCGTAGATCACGTTTTGTGTAGCGTTCAGTTCGCGCACCCACGCAGTATGAATAATTCTGCCGGACCTTGGATCACGCATCTGGACAACGCTGCTGGTCATCCCCTTGGAAGTATCCATTGAAGACAGCGGCACGTTCAGTTGCTGTAAACGGCGGCTGAATAGCACGCTCAATGCTTTCCCGAACGGCCTGAAGAATCCATGCCATTCCGACCATACATCCAGATCGAATTCAGATGTTCGTTCGTAAAAATCCTGAACTGGCTGTGCCACACCGGCAAGATCGTGGTTATCTTCTTCCAGCAACTTGAAATCCGATAACAAGCCGCGGCAGCCGCTCGTTATAATTTCAAATTGATTTTCTGCCGCGTACTCTTCAAAAAACTGCTTCCCAATTAGATGGGTGCCACCAATTGGACCGTCGAGCCAGGAATGGTCATTTAATTTAAGAGAGCGTCCTGTCAAACGGACCCATTGCTGGGTAGTCCAATCGCTTAGGTTTCCCCGCCTCTCCCCGAGCCAGATCATGAGGCATTATTGCATGATGAATATCAACATAGCTCCGGCATCCTTGAATTCCTGCGCTTGGGCCGGTCTTGTATCAGGGCACGACTTCAGTCGTGCCGCAAAAGCCGCAAAATGAGGGAGGGCTTTAGCCCCTGCGGGCCGTCTGATCCTCTCTATCTCCGTTTGTACAGCCAGAATCCCATTTGCCGGATCAAGATTGATATTCATTTATTGCATATGGTTTTCGCCTATCCATCGGCCAAGGCGTGGTTCTCGTTTAACCTGAATCTGCACAATTGATCCGCTCTTCCCAAACTCACTGCTTGGACCTGCGAACGTGCATCTAAATCGCCTTAAGGAGATCCCCATGAACGCTGCCGTTGTCCGCGCCTTCGACGCGCCGCCTAGCTATAACCCCTTCGCCGACCCAGTAGCCGCGGAAGGCGAAGTGCTGGTGACCGTAACCGCCGCCGCTCTTCATCCCATTGTCAGGTCGCTGGCCAACGGCAGCCACTACGGCAGCACCGGCGAGTTGCCCTTCATTCCCGGCGTTGACGGCGTGGGAAGGCTCGAAGACGGAACCCGCGTCTTCTTCGGCGTCTCCCGCGACCCCTATGGGAGCTTCGCCGAGCGGACGCTCGCGGCAACGCAGAGGTGCATTCCGTTGCCCGACGGGATGGATGACGCGACCGCTGCTGGGATCGCCAATCCTGCGATGTCCTCGTTAGTTGCGCTCACTCACCGGGCAAAGTTTGTGGCCGGTGAGAGCGTGCTTATCCTGGGCGCTACCGGGGTTGCCGGGCAGCTCGCCGTGCAGATCGCCAAGCGGCAGGGCGCGCGCCGGGTTACAGCCGTGGGGCGCAATCCGCGCGCGCTTGAAGAGCTGCAATCGCTGGGCGCTGACCGCACCATCTCACTTGATCAGGAGCATGGTTCTCTGGTCGCGGCCTTCCGCAGCGAGTTTGCCGAAGCCGGCGTGGATGTGGTTCTCGATTATCTCTGGGGCAAGCCGGCCGAGTCCGCGCTGGAGGCGATTACGCAAAGGGGGCTGGGCAAGAAGGGCGCACGCATCCGGTTTGTGCAGATTGGCGCAAGCGCAGGCGCGGCAATCAACCTGCAGGCTGCTGTGCTGCGCAGTTCCGGGCTGGAGCTTGTGGGCAGCGGCTTCGGCAGCGCATCGCTCCAGCAGATTCTAGCGGCAGTCCAGGAGTTTTTCGTAGCCGCCGCCGCGCAACCGTTCCAGTTCAGTGTCAAAACCGCGCCGCTTAGTGATGTGGAGGCGCTCTGGAACAGCGCCGAACAAGGTACGCGGCTGGTCTTTCAGCCGTAGCAATCTGGGACCGGCATCTCACCAGATGATCCATAGGCTTCAGCGGACTTGTTGAACGTTTAATGAATCCGCCGCTGGCTCTCTGGGCTATGGTAGCCTCCGATTGAGGGTTCCTGATCGTCGCGCGACGCCTGATGCTCGACTGGAACTGATTCTGGCCAATGGAGAAAAATTCGCATGACCGCCGTCAACTATGACCTGATCGTGATTGGTTCCGGACCCTCGGGGCAACGGGCTGCCGTGGCCGCCTCCAAGATGAAGAAGCGCGTGGCGGTGGTCGAGTCGCGCGCGGTAGTGGGCGGGGTCTGCATCAACACCGGCACCGTTCCCTCCAAGACCATGCGCGAGGCCGTGCTGCACCTTACCGGCTACAACTACCGCTCCATCTACGGCATGAACTACTCGGTCAAGGAAAAGATCACGATGGCCGACCTGGCCTTCCGCGTGCAAGCGGTGATCAAGACCGAAGTAGACGTGACCGAGGCGCAGCTTTCGCGCAACGGCATCGACGTCGTCCACGGCATTGCCAGCTTCGTCGATCCGCATCAGGTCCATGTCGTGGGTCCGGGAACGGATACCACCCTCCAGGCCGAACGGGTGATCATCGCCGTGGGCACCCGGCCGGCCTCGTCGCCGCTGGTGCCGGTAAACGGCAAGACGATTGTGAACAGCGATCAGGTGCTGGACTTCGAGACGCTGCCCAAGACACTGATCGTCGTAGGCGGCGGCGTCATCGGCGTCGAGTACGCTTGCATGTTCGCGATCCTAGGCGTGCGCGTCACGCTGATCGAAAAGCGCGACCGGCTGCTGGAGTTTGCCGACCGCGAGATTATCGAAGCCCTCAGCTACCACCTGCGCGACAGCCGCGTAACGATGCGCCTCGGCGAAGAACTGAAAAGCGTGGAAGAACCGCAGCCGGGAACAGTGGTTGCGAATCTCGTCAGCAATAAAAAAGTCTCCTGCGACGCGCTGCTCTACGCCATTGGCCGCCAGGGTGCCGTCGAAGACCTGAACCTGTCCGCCGCCGGCCTGGAAGCGGATAATCGCGGTCGCATTGCCGTCAACGAGCACTACCAGACCAAGGTCGAGCATATCTTCGCCGTCGGCGACGTCGTCGGCTTCCCTTCCCTGGCCTCGGTCTCAATGGAGCAGGGCCGCATTGCCGCAGCACGCGCTTTTGACGACCATGCCGTCACCTCCAACCCCAGCTTTTATCCCTATGGCATCTACACCATCCCCGAGATCAGCTTCATCGGCAAAACCGAGGAGCAGTTGACCGCCGAAGATGTTCCCTACGAAGTGGGCATGGCGTATTATCGCGAGACCGCGCGCGGCCAGATTCGCGGCGATACCAATGGGCGGCTAAAGCTGATCTTCCATCGCGACACCCGTCTGGTCCTCGGAGTCCACATCATCGGTGAGACGGCCAGCGAACTGGTGCATATCGGCCAGGCGGTCATGACGCTGGGCGGCACCGTCGATTACTTCGTCGATACCGTCTTCAACTACCCAACCTTCGCCGAATGTTATAAAGTTGCAGCGTTCAACGGACTGGGCCGGCTGAACCGCTATCAGGCAGGGTAGCGCCTGTCGTAGAAGCGGGTTTTGAAAGGGCACGACTTTAGTCGTGCCGCAAGACGCAGTAAATAAAGGGTGGGCTTTAGCCCCTGAGGGAAGTTTTAGCAATTTGGACTTTTCTCGCCGGCAGGCTAGGCAGACCAATGCGCGTAATGGATTGTGTTCTGTGTCGCGAATAGCACAGTTTTGTATCAGGGCACGACTTGAGTCGTGCCGAAAATTCGCAAGTTTGTCGGGGCTTCAGCCCCTGAGGTATCTCCTCATGACTACCGCTATCGGCGTTGTAATGACCGAGCACCTTGTTGCCGGCCGGCTTGTGGACCACCAGTTGAGCGGCGCGCCTCTGCGCTTCCCTGCCGACTCTGACGAAGTCGAGGCGCTCATCACCATCCCTGGCAGCGAACTGGTCGAAAAGCTCGCCGAGCTGATCGAAGCCGTCGCTGGCGCTTCCAATACCCCAGTCGATGCCATCGGCGTCGCGGTCCCCGGCATCGTCCGCCACGGCATCGTCGAAGACTCGCCGAATCTGGCCCAGATCAAAGGCATGAGGCTGGCCGAGGCGCTGAAGAACGTGCTGGCTCAGCGCGGCATCGCCGCTCCTGTCCACATCGCCAACGATGCCGACGCGATTGCCGCTGGCGTCGCAGCAAAGTTCGGACAGTTGAACAGGCTCACCCGCGTCTGGACCATCGGCAACGGCATCGGCTACGGCCGCTGGCCCTATGTGGACGGCGTCTGGGAGGGCGGCCATATCACCGTCACCCTCGACCCCAAGGAGCGCTTCTGCGGCTGCGGCGGCGTCGGCCATCTCGAAGGCATCATGGGCTACCGCGCGATGCGCCTGCGCTTCCTCGACCTCGAACCGGAAGAGGTTTTTGCCAATGCCCGCGAAGGTGACGGTCGATGCCGGGATTTTGTCGATCTCTGGCACCGCGCGCTGGCCGCCGCAACCGCTTCCTTCATTCATCTGGCCGGGCCGGGGCGCTTCTACTTCACCGGCCACAATGCCGGCTTCCTGGATATTCCGCTGCTGCGCAGCCATCTGGACACGATGGTCAAGATGAGTTCTCTGCAAAGCTACTCGCTGGAGATTCTGTCGCCGGATGACGGAACTGCGTTGCTCGGTGCAGGGGTTTCGGCTCTGCGGGCGTTGAGCTGGTAAGCCGGGGCCGGGTTGACCTTCCGATAGAAAAAACCTCCGATTTATTTCTGCGAACGCAGAATGAATCGGAGGTTTCGTTTTGCTCAGCAGGTACCAAGAGCAATAATTCAGATGCTTCGCGACCTACTTCGCCCCCGCAGCCTCCGCCGGCAAGGCCATCGGCTTCACGCTGCCGCAGTCGGCTCCCTTGTAGACAGCCTTCGACTGCACGGTGATGTCGATGGGGTGTCCGCCGCTGTTGCCCATCTGCGCAGTTCCGGTCATGTGCAACTTC
This sequence comes from uncultured Acidobacteriaceae bacterium, assembly GCA_963713645.1. Lineage (GTDB taxonomy): Bacteria > Acidobacteriota > Terriglobia > Terriglobales > Acidobacteriaceae > Telmatobacter. The sequence goes on from CAVQMQ010000035.1 coordinate 13,617, forward strand.
GTCGTGGTGGTGTTGGCATCCACAAACGCCGCTTCCACCGCGCCGGTTCCAGTGAACTGGCCGGTGCAGGTGAGAGTTGCAGTCATCCCGGTATCCTTGAGCGAGACGTTAGTAACCTTGCAATCTCCGTGGGTCGGGCCGGACATCGGTCCGCCATATCTCTTGATCATCTCGTCGGTCACGCAGACCTGCGTGGTGTGGCTGCCGAAAGGTGATCCCGCCGGCATTTGGCCGGCCTGGGGCATCTGCATGCCCGGCGGCAGCTGTACTCCCGGGGGCAGTTGCACGTTGGGAGGCATCTGCGCATTGGGCGGCATCTGGTGAGCCTGCATTCCTCCCGGCACACCCGCTCCGCCCATGTTCATCGTGCTAGTGACTTCCCATAAGCCGGCTTTGCGTGCCTGTGCATCGGCGACCGCTGTAATAGTTAATAGGCAACAGCCCAACGTGATCCAAACTCCGGTCTTGCGCATGAACCCTCCTGAAATGGCGTCGGACTATCCCTGCACGCGTTTTTAACTCTACGGCAGCAGACGACGCAGGGGAAAGAGTTTTTTCTTGAATTTACAGCCGGCCGTACTTTGAGTTTCCACTCAACTTCGCAGCGCACTCCCGCCCAATGCCAGCAGAGCGCCGGTTACGCGGCCCGCGGCATGGCGAACGACGCTCTCTTCACTGGCAAAATCTCCGGTAATACAGCGGACGCCGAGAGACTCAATGCGCTCAACATCAGCCTCAATCGGTCCCGCTCCCTGTGCCGCGTAACGCGCCAGCGTGTCTTCGGAAAAAGGCGCGGTATTCACCAGTGCATAGTCGAAGATCGGAGCGCGCGTATGTTCGTAGATGCGCTCAATGTGTTGAGCCGCAGTCAGTCCCAGGCTCTCATTCGCCTGAGTCATCAGGTTGCAGACAAAGACCCGCACGCCGCGGGCATTTGCGATAGCCGCAGGAATGCCCTGCACCAGCAGATTGGTGATCAGCGAAGTATACAGCGAACCCGGTCCGACTGTGATCAGGTCGGCGCGTTCTATAGCTTCCAGCGTTTCAGGCATCGGCGCGGCATCGGCGGGGTCGAGCATCAACTCGGCAATCTGCCCCTTGCTGGCGGTAATGTTGGTCTCGCCGCGAACCAGTGTGCCGTCTGCCATCCGTGCCACCAGCGTGGCGTTGGCCGTGGTGACGGGATAGATGCGCCCCCGCGTGGCGAGAATCTTTGAGGCCAGTTGAATGGCGTGGGCAAAGTCGCCAGTAATCTCGGTCAGCGCCGCGACGAAAAGATTGCCGAGGCTGTGGCCTTCCAGGGCGTCCCCGGCACGGAAGCGATGCCCAAAAAGCCGCACCAGCAGGTCTTCTTCCTCGCACAGAGCCACCATACAGTTGCGCAGGTCGCCAGGAGGCAGCATCTTGAAGTCGCGGCGCAAGCGACCGGAGGAACCCCCGTCGTCGGTTACGGTAACGACTGCCGCGAGGTCGGCAATCAACTCTGGATTATTGGGATTTTGTCTGGAACCCGCCACATGCCCGCGCATGCCGCGCAGCAGTGTGCTCAGACCTGTTCCGCCGCCGATGGCCACTACGCGCAGAGGCTTGACTGACTGCGGGTCGTTCAGCACGTCTTCGGCAGCATCACTGACTGCAAGAACAGGATTCACAAAGACCCTTATGGTATCTCAGGGTAAAGCATTTCGGTGAAGCGAGGATCGTCCACCATGCTCTGAAAGTCGTTGTCCACACGCGCCTGCAACCGGTTACGCGGATTCAGCTCGATGGCCCGCGCCAGGTGGCGGAGGCAATCCTGCGCCTGCCCGGTGATGGCATCCAGCAGCGCAAGGCCATAGAAGGCGTAGTCGGCTGAGGGGTGCCCGGCAAGGATATTGTTGAACTGCTCCCGCGCCTCTTCGTAGTAGCCGGTATTCAACTGCGACACCGCGTAGTCGTAGTGCTCCTCGGGAGTCTTGAATTCGAGCCTGGCCTCTTCCAACTGCCGCTGGCAGGTGGCGACATACATCCGGCAGCGCTCAACAATGGTTGCTGGGGCAATGGGCAACAGTTTCTCAAAGGCCGCCAGGGCTTTTGCATACTTGGCCTGCTGTACCAACTGCACAGCCGCCTGATACTGCTGAAAGGCCGGCCCCGTTGTTGGCGGCGCGGCGGGTTTGCCGGCTTTCGGCGCCGGATCTGGAGTCTTCTTGCTGCGGCCTGGAGCCGCCGTTCTAGCCTCTTGCATCATCACTCTACCGTTATACGAGCGTTCAGGACCCCGCCTGTCTGCATCTATTATCGTCCAAGGAACGAATCCTGTGAATATCTCTGCTTAGGCACTGTTTATACGCACTGTCCCTGCTTTCGTCAATGGGGGGCTACAGGCAATTGTATAAGCGGTATCTCCTGCATCTACAAAATAACCGCCAGGCGATTACGCATTGCTGCGATAAATTACCGGGTTCAGCGCAGGATCGTTGTACATCTTCAGTTGCCTGTAGAGCTTGAAACAGCGTGTACCGAGAAGCGTCTCCTGCCAGAGATCATCCAGGCAGGCCGCCAGGTCCGCGCGCTGAATTTCAAGAATCGCCAGCCGCTCCTTATTTCGGATAATATGCTCGGCGCTCACCCCCGAGCGCTCGGTCTCTTCCCAGGTGTGATAAATCTTCAGCGCCAGAATCGAAAGCCGGTCAATCATCAGCCCCGGCGGCTCGGAGTGCAACGGCGCTGCGATGTTCGGCAAGTGTTTCGGCTCAAGCCAGTTAAGCAGATACCTGTCCAGTTCCTCGGCCAGGTCGTTGCGGCGCTGGTTGGTGCGGTCCACGCGGCGCTTGACGTCGGCCAGTTGGGCGTCGGTCGCACCGGGCGTGCGGGCTTCATCCTCAATATGCCAGAGATCGAAGTTGGCGAGGTGCTGGCGCTCAACTGCTGCAAGCCAATCCTGCGATAGGGAGGATTCATCCGCCTGCTGCTGATGCCAGGCGCGGGTGCGTTCGTCGTGCAGCGTTACGATAGCTTCGGCAGTCAGCATGATTGGATTCTGGTCGAGGTGCCAGCATCTATGGTAGAACTATTTTCGAAGAAGGCCAAATCGAGGCGCGCAATGGTAGTGAGTCAGCTTGAAGGCTACGGGCTGGTAGGTCGGGGTTTTTAACCTCGACACATAAATACGAGCTTAAGTTGAAGGGTATGGGCTTCAGCCCGTACAAATGCCCACACCACAACGCTGTCATCCTGAGCGAAGCGAAGGACCTGCGGTTGCATCTCAAAGCCTTGTATCAGGGCTCGACTTCCCGGGGTCCCCGGCGACAGGTCTTCGTCGCTGGGGTGTCTTGAGTCGTGCCGCAATTGCAACGGGCTTCGGTTGAAGGGTACGGGCTTCAGCCCGTACATTAACCACACAGAATGATTGCGGGCTTTAGCCCCTGAGGGAATGCTCCCTCCAACTGACCCACTGCCATTCAACGCAAAGGAGATCCCCATGAGCCTGATCGAAGAACCGGAGATTGTCACCTGGCCTGAGACCCATTACCTGTTTATTGAACGAACCGGCCCATTTAGTCAAATAGCGCAGCTCTGCTGGCAGGAGCTGCACCGCGCCATTCCTAAGATTGCCGAGAAAAATCAGGTCACCGGCCACCTGAGCCTCTACAGAATGAGGCCGGATACCTACCGCGCCGGGGTCTCAGTCTCCGCGCCGCCTGCGGAAGTGCCGGAAGGCCTGCAATACTGCCTCTTCCCCGGCGGCAAATTCAGCAGGTTTGTCTGGACCGGGCCGTATACCAAGCTGCCCGAAGTCTCAGGCCGCGTCTGGCAGATCGTCACGGAGAAGCAGATTCCGCAGCGCGATGATTTCGCCATCGAATACTATGCAAACGACCCCAAGACCACGCCCGAAGACCAGTTGATCACCGAGATTCTGGTGCCGACGGTCTGACAAGCGATTGAATTGCCTTCCACTTTCACATTGCCAAACGTAGGGTACGCAGTCAGGCGAAGAAGATGCCGAAGGCTGAATGACCGACTCTAGCAACGCTGGCAGCACTCAAGGATATGTTGCGACCCTTGCTTCAGCGTTGCAGCGGTTCGAGAAGTGGAGCAACAGGAGCTTCGACTTCCACCGATGGCAGGAAGTGCGGAGTGATCTTTGCCCTGGATGCCTGCTCGTACCCATATCCGTAGCTGAGCAGCCGCGCTTCGCTCCAGGCCGGGCCAATGAAGGAGAGACCGACGGGAAGCCCGAATACCGCTCCCATGGGTACCGTGAGGTGCGGATAACCCGCGATTGCCGCAAGTCCGCCCGCACCCGCTCCACTGATCTGATCTCCATTGGCCGCGTCGATTTTCCAGGCTGGAGGCATCGTCGGAGACACCAGAGCATCGAGGTGGTCCTTGGCGAGCATCGCATCAATGCCGTCGGCTCCCGCAATTCGCAGCGACGCGGCGCGCGCAGCTTTGTAGGCCGGATCATCGAGGCCTTTGGTGGCCTCGGCCTTAATGAAGGTCTCTTGCCCGAAGAGCGAGAGTTCCCGGTTGGCGTGTTCTGTGTTGAAAGCGATCAGGTCGGCGAGCGTGCGCGATTGCACCGTCGCGGGTGTGGTGGCGAGATAGGCGTTCAGATCCGCTTTCAGCTCGGTATTAAGCACCAGCGTCTCCTCTTCGCCAAGTTTCTCGCGGCCCTTCAACTCGGTGATCTCAACAAGGACAGCGCCCTGCGCCCTGAGCACGGCCAGCGCCTTCTCGAAGACCTTGTCCGTCTCTGCGGACCAGCCGGTTGCAAAGCGCAGCACGCCGATCCTGACGCCGCTCAGCGAGCCGGGTTTGAGCCCGGCCAGATAGTCGGAGATATGTGCGTCAGCGTCCTTCGTGACTGGATCGGCGGGGTCGGAACCTGCGATGGCAGCCAGGACTCGAGCCGCGGTGGTCACATCGGCGGCGATGGGGCCGGCTGTGTCCTGACTGTGGCTGATCGGCACGATGCGGCTGCGGCTGACCAGGCCGACCGTGGGCTTGAGTCCGACAACGCCGTTGATTGCCGCCGGGCAGGTAATCGATCCGTCGGTCTCGGTGCCGATTGCGGCCTCCACTTCGCCTGCCGCCACCGCGGCTCCGCTGCCCGACGAGGAGCCGCAAGGGTCGCGATCAAGCGCGAACGGATTGCGCGTCTGGCCACCCACCGCGCTCCAGCCTGAGATCGAGGCATTCGACCGGATGTTGGCCCATTCCGAAAGGTTGGTCTTACCCAAAATTACAGCATCGGCAGCACGCAACCGCGCAACCAGCGGCGCGTCGCGATGGGTTACGTTCGCAAGCAAGGCCATACTGCCGGCAGTCGTAGGCAGCGGTCCGTCAGACTCAATGTTGTCTTTGATCAGGATCGCGTATCCATAGAGAAGTCCGTGCGCCCCATTGCGCCCGTCGATAGCGCGGGCCTGATCCAGCGCGGTGGGGTCGAGAGCGATTACGGCGTGGATCTTGGGGTCCGTCGCTCGCACTCGTGTAATTGCCGCTTTGGTTGCGGCCTCAGCCGTCTGGGCAACGCTCGGACTAGCGGTGGAAACAACTGCCAAAGGCAGGGCCAAAGCAGCGATGAGCACTCTATGGTTTCTGTCCATCCTCACATTTTATCCGGCACTTTCGTCTTAGGCGACAGGCAGGTGGACTAGGTCTTGAAAAATGTTGATCGATCCACAGCATGAGGGTGGCCCAGGCCTCGATTTTGAGACCTGGGAAGGCTACAACGGCGGGTGGCCTCGGTCCCGGTGAGATTTCCAAACCACGCTGAGGGTGCCCCCGGTCCCTTGCATTTGGGGACCGGGGAAAACTCAAAAAATCGACCGTGAAATATCATTCCCGCAAAGTCGTCTTCTCGAACGCGATGGACTGACCGACAAAATGCGAACTGCGCACCACCTATTCGACCTACCCAACCCGTCGCTCTAAAATAAATCCAGCACTCATTTAATTTTCCTCGGGTTATTCAGGAGCAAGCATGGAAAGCAAGAGTCAATCCCCGCATCGCCGCTGGAATCCCCTACGGCAATCCTGGGTTCTGGTATCGCCGCACCGCACCCAGCGGCCCTGGCAGGGGGAAGTGACGCAAAAGACAGCGCCGTCGGAGGTGACGCACGATCCGGATTGCTACCTCTGCCCCGGCAACCCGCGCGCGGGCGGAGCGGTGAACCCGGCATACGAGAGTGTCTTCACATTTGTAAACGATTACGCGGCGCTGCTGCCCTCCGAAACCGAAATCATCGCTCCTGCCTCGCCTCTGCTCGTCGCCGAGCCGGCCCGCGGCATCTGCAAAGTCGTCTGCTTTCATCCCGACCACAGCCTGACCCTGGCGCGCATGACCCGCGATGAGATTCGCCGCGTGGTGGATGCCTGGACCAGCGAGTTTCAAGAACTGGCCAGCCACGACTGGATCAAGTACGTGCAGATCTTCGAGAATCGCGGCGCAATGATGGGCGCAAGCAATCCGCATCCGCACTGCCAGCTCTGGTCCACCAGCTTTGTGCCCGATGAGCCGGCCATTGAGACCGCCGCCCAGCGCCAGCATCTGGCCAGTACCAGCTGCTGTCTGCTCTGCGATTATCTCGCCGTCGAGCAAAAGACCGGTGAGCGTATTATCTTCGAGAACGACCACTTCACCGCGCTCGTCCCCTGGTGGGCGACCTGGCCCTTCGAGGTGCTGCTGCTGTCGCGCCGTCACCTGGGAGCACTGCCGGAGCTAAGCTCTGACGAGCGCGATGGCCTCTCTGACGCCCTCAAGCGTCTCACCACGCGCTACGATAATCTCTTCGAGACCAGCTTCCCTTACACAATGGGCTTCCATCAATCGCCGACCGATGGCGAGGCACATCCCGAGACTCACTTCCACGCGCATTTCTATCCTCCGCTCTTGCGCTCGGCCACAGTGCGCAAATTCATGGTGGGCTTTGAGATGCTGGGAATGCCGCAGCGCGACATCACACCCGAAGGCGCTGCGGAACGGCTCAAAACATCGAGTGAACTCCACTTCTGGCCGAGGGTGTAAAAAACTTGCAGAAATATCCAGGTTTCGTATCAGGGCATGACTTCAGTCATGCCGCAACCGCCGCAAAATAGGCACTGGGCTTTAGCCCTGGCGGGCGGAATCCTCAGCCCAGAGCGACTTTGTTCAACGAGTCTCTAACCCCTTTACACTAGAAGCTATGATTCGCATCTTTCGCCCCATTCCTGTCGAGTCGCTCAAGCTGCTGGTCTTCGATCTGGACGGCACGCTGATCGACTCGGCGCAGGACCTGGCCAACAGCGTCAACGCCACATTGAGCCACTTCGGCCGAACGACTCTGCCCGACGACCAGATCGGCGGATTCATCGGCGATGGCGCACTGATGCTAATGCGACGGGGCTTTGCTGCCACTGACGGCGCGCCCGTCGATGAGGCCTTTCTGGCGACTGCCTATCTCTTCTTCCTCGACTACTATCGCGAGCACAAACTCGACTTCACCTACGCCTACGCAGGCGTTCCCGAAGCGCTGGCGACGTTGGCGGAATCCAGCCGCAACGGCTCACCAATCCTCGCCGTGCTGACCAACAAGCCGGTCCGCCCGGCACAGGCTATCTGCGAGGCGCTGGGCCTCGCGCCGCACCTCTTCAGCATCTACGGCGGAAACAGCTTCCCCACCAAAAAGCCTGATCCCGAAGGCTTGCTGGCCCTGATGCGCGAGGCCGGCGCACAGCCCGAAGAGACCGTCATGATCGGCGACAGCGAGGTCGATGTGCGCACCGCGCAAAACGCCGGAGCCTGGTCCATCGGCTGCACTTTCGGGCTTTCTCCACAGACCCTCGCCAACAATCCGCCGGATGTTCTGGTTGACTCGCCCGCTGAATGGATCGCAGCCTTGCGGCCTGATAACGTTACCTCATGAACCTTTTGCCCGCCTGCTACGTCTCTTGAGTCGAGTGTCATTTTACAAATTCATCGATTCATTTCTGGAGATAGGATGCGCCTTTTTGCCTTCGCAGCCGGACTGTTGCTTGTTTCACCCACCGCAGTTCTCGCCTGCAACCCCGCCACAGTTTCGCAGCCCGCCGCACCCTCGGTGCGTGGCACCGTGACAGATTCAAGCGGCGCCATCATTCCCGGCGCTCTGGTCCAGTTGATCGACGCCAACGGAGCGGTAGCCGCCACGCTGCAATCCGCGAATGACGGCAGCTTCAAGGCCAGCGCACCGCACCCCGGCAACTACACGCTCGTCGTCACCGCGCCCGGCTTCGATGCTGTGCGCACGCCAGTCCAGATTGGCTCTCCTACCGCATCCCCGCTTGCCCCGCCGCTGAAGATCGCGCTGCCCGTCGCCGCGCTGGCCACCAATATTCGTGTCAGCGCTGAATCAAACGAAGACCTGACCGCCCCGGACGAAAATCGCGACTCTTCAGTCATGACCTCCGGCGAACTGAAGTCGCTGCCCATCTTCGATAACGACTACGCCACGGCGATGAGCGCCTTCCTCGACGACAGCGCAACCGCCACCGGCGGCGCGGGCCTGCATGGTCGATGGCGTAGAAGCCAACCGCGCCACCGTCTCCGCCTCCGCCGTGCAGGAGGTCCGCATCAATCAGGACCCCTACTCGGCGCAATACTACTGGCCCGGCCGCGGCCAGATGGAGATCATCACCAAATCCGCCGCCGACCACTATCACGGCCAGTTCAACTTTCTCTTCCGCGACTCAGCCCTGAACGCCCAAAACGCCCTCGCTCCATCGAAACCCTTCGAGCAGCGCCGCGTCTACGAGGGCAACATCACTGGGCCGATTCTTCATTTGCTAAGAAGAGCAGTTTCCTGGCCACCTTCAACCGCGCCGAAGAGGATCTGGACTCCGTGGTCAGTGCGACCATTCGCCGCCGCAGGCAACCCTGCCGGCGTTGCCTTCAACGCCAACGTCCCCGCGCCCACGCGCGACACCGAGTTCAGCGTCCGCGCCGCGCACCAATTCGGCGACCGTCACTCCGCCTACGCCCAGTACAGCTATCAGGATTGGACAGGGCAGAATCAAGGCGTTGGCGGCCAGTCGCTGGCAGCCACTGGGCTGCAATCAACGAGTACCGCGAAGACGATACCGTCCTCCACGTCGACTCCACGCTCTCTGCGTATCTGCTCAACCAGTTCTCGGTCGTCGGCGAGCACGACTCCAGCCGCAACAGCAACGTTGCTGAAGCGTCGCGCGTGAACGTCAGCGGCGATTTCAGCAGCGGCTCGGCGCAGGGCGACTCCTTCGGCACCGAATACAACTTCCGCATCTACGACATGGTCACCTGGACCCGCGGCCGCAATCTGGTCAAAATGGGCATCGGCACACCCCACATCAGCCGCCGCGCCTTCGACGACAACACCAACGCACTTGGCACCTACACCTATCGCGCCCACGCTCGCCGCCGACGGCGTCACCGTGCTCGAAACCGCGCTCCAGAACTACACCGCAAACCTGCCCTCTGGGTTTTCAGAGAACACCGGCGACACGCACTTCATCTATCACCAGCAGGAGATGGGCGCATTCATCCAGGATCAGTTCAAGCTCAACAACCGCTTCGCCATCACGCCCGGGCTGCGCTACGACTGGCAGAACTTTCTCGCCACCCGGCGGCTGGGTTTCTCTCCGCGCGTCTCCTTTGCCTGGGTGCTCGACGAGCAGAGCAAGACCGTTCTCCGCGGCGGCGGCGGCATCTATTACGACCGCTTCGGCTCCGGCCCGCTGCTCGATCTCGTCCGCTATGAAGATGCACGGCGGCGTTCAGCGATTCTCTCGCAAAACACGTTGTATCCACCTACAGGCTGCTTCGTGGATCTCTCGACCATTGCAGAGTGCGCCGCGACCCAGCCCACCTCCCTTGTCCAACTGGCCCCCGATGCAAAGCTTCCCTACCAGATGCAGTACGGCCTTTCCATCGAGCGCCAACTGGGCGAAAAAGCCACTGGTATCGTGAGCGTTTACTCGGTGCGCGGCATCGATGAATTCCGCTCGGTGGACATCAATGCTCCAACCCCCGAGTCCGATTACACCGAGCGCCCCAACCCCGCCTATGCGCGCGTCCGACAGATGCAGCCTGCGGCTTTCTTTGAGGGCGACGGCATGGACATCTCCTACCGTGGCCGCTTGAACAAGTACTTCACCGGCTTTGGCCGGTATACCTGGTCGCATTTCGAGTCCAACACCGGCGGCATCGGCTGGTTCCCGCAAAATCAGTATGCGCCCAATGACGAGTGGTCGGATGCCAACTGGGATCGCCGCAACCGCCTTGGAATGTACGCGATGTTCCAGCCCAAAAGCGTCTTCAACCTCGCGGCGGGCATCTTTGCCAACAGCGGAACGCCGTGGACGATTCTCACCGGCGCGGACGAACCCTACGGCGACGGTCTCTTCAACGCGCGACCCGACAGCGTCGCCCGCAACACCGAAACCAATCCCGATTACGTGGACTTGGACCTGCGCTGGGGCCACGACTTCGCCATCACCGCCAACAAGGCCGACGAGGCTCCCCGGCTGGGCTTCTCCGCCGGAGCCTTCAACGTGCTCAACCACGTCAACGGCGGCGGCATCGACCCGGTCGAAAGCTCCAGCTCGTTCGGCGAGATCACAACCGCTGCCCCGCCCCGGCGCATCCAACTGGCTTTGCGGCTTGAGTTTTGATGGACTCCGGCCTCAGAATGTCCTAATATCCATCATCAAGGACTGTAAAGTTTACCGGGCAGCGAAAAAATTCCGCGGACACCACAACTATTCCGTCGAATTGCTGTTCTAAGGTACAGGAGCCGGCGAGAAAGAAGAACCGGTGGGTGCTCCGAATCAGCGCTGAATGATTTGAAAAAGGCTGGAGCGGACGGCACAAGGAGGATTTATGCGGAAGATCTGGCTCGGATTATTTGCAATGCTCTCGGCGTTGCCTTTGGTGGCAACGGCCAAGGCGCAAGTTGGAGTTGACGTTGGTGTTGGTCCGGCAGTGGTTCCCGCACCGGTCGAGTACGGTCCTCCGGCCTGCGAATGGGGTTATTACGCCTATTACCCATATGCCTGTGCCCCTTACGGTTACTACGGGCCTGATTGGTTCGCTGGTGGCCTCTTCATCGGCGTCGGACCCTGGTATCACTGGGGCTGGGGAGGCCGGGGTTGGTATGGCGGACGTGGCGGATACGGCTATCGCGGCGGCTATGGCTATCGCGGCGGCTATGGCTATCGCGGCGGATATGGCGGTAATGGTTTCCGCGGCGGATACGGCGGCCCAGCCCGCGCCTATAACGGAGGCGGCTATCGTGGCGGAGCGCCCGCTGCTGCCCGTGGCGGTGGATTCGCAGGCGGTGGCGCACACTTTAGTGGCGGCGGCGGCTTCCACGGTGGTGGCGGCGGTCACGGCGGCGGTGGACACCGGTAATTCCTCGGTTTTCTCTCCCCACTCTGCGGAGAATCGAAAAAGCCCGTCTGCTTCGGCAGACGGGCTTTCTTTTGTCTGTGGCCAAAACCTGTTGCGAAATCAAAGCCTTAGCGTTTCTACCCTGCGATTTTTCCTGCGATGCTCGGCATGCATATGCGCGGTCCTGTCATCCGCCAGCCCAGCCAGCCGTGCAGCAATTCGCTCCACAGCGTCCGGGTGAGCCTGAGTGCGGGCTGCAGCAGCCATCGCCGTCAGCCGGTCAGGCGACGTCAGCAGGCCGATCAGCTCCTCCGTCAACCTGCCGGGAATCGCAAGCTCCGGCTCGTTGAGCAGGACGGCAGCGCCCGCCGCCACCATCGCCTCGGCATTGCGCTTCTGGTGCTGGTCGGCAGCGGCGGCAAAAGGCACCAGCAGCGCCGGCTTGCCTGCGGCAGCCAGCTCGGCCACAGTAGAGGCTCCGCTACGCGCCATCACCAGATGAGCCTGGGCAAAGCGCTCCGGCATATCGTCGAGAAATGCGCGCACCTGCCAGCGCGTCGGGTCAGCGCCGGTAGCTTGATAGGCATCCTGTGTAGCTTCTGCATGGCGCGCGCCGCTCTGGTGCAGAATCGTCAATCCGGATACGCGCGCAAGCAGTTCAGAAACAATCTTCGGCAGCGTCTGATTCAGAATCCGCGCGCCCTGCGAACCGCCAAAAACCAGCAGGTGCGGCGTGGGACCAACAGGCGGATGCAGCGAGAAAAACTCCGGACGCACTGGAATTCCCGTCACCTCGGCATTGCGGAACCACGCTGCCGCAGAGGGAAAATTCACCGCCGCTGCCTGTACACGCTTGCCCACCAGACGGTTGGCGAGTCCCGGAACCGCATTGGGCTCAAAGGCCATTGCCGGAACCTTGAGCCAGAGCGCTGCCGCCATCGCCGGGCCGGAGGCGTAGCCGCCCACTCCAAGCACCACTGACGGCTCAAACTCGCGAATCAGCCGCTTGCAATCAAAGACACTGCCCGGCAGGCAATACAGTGTGCTCACGCGCGTAAAGAGCGAAACGTTGTTCAGCGGACCCACATCCACCAGCCGCAGCCGAAAGCCGGCCTCAGGAACCAGCCGCTGCTCCATCCCCCGCGCCGTGCCCACAAACAGAACCTCGGCTCCATACCGCTCCACAAGCTCGTGCGCAACCGCAAGAGCAGGAATAATATGACCGCCGGTGCCACCCCCGGCAATAAGTACGCGCAGCTTCGCCAAAGATTTTCCTCATGTGATTGGTTCAGGGGAAGTGCGAACCCATCGTGTGGTCGGTCTAGGGGGAGTGCCAGCCTATAGCTATCTTAACAAGGTTTCGCGCTGCGGAGCTGGTCGATCCGGGGGCGGCGCAGTAATAGCGTACTCCCGGCCAAATCGGAACTTATTATGCCGGAACAGCATCCCCTTCGCCGGGCGCGAGAAAAAGATTTGCTTCCAGGCCATGCTGGCGCGTGTAGAGGTCGTAATAACGGCCGCCGAGAGCGAATAGCTCGGCATGGTTTCCGCGCTCCACAATCAATCCGCCTTCAACCACAAGAATCTGGTCGGCGCGTCGAATCGTCGAGAGCCGGTGCGCGATCACAAAGGTCGTGCGCCCCTGCATCAGCTGATTCAAGCCCGCCTGAATCATCGCTTCCGACTCGGAGTCGAGCGAACTGGTCGCCTCATCAAGAATCAGAATCCGCGGCTCCGCCAGCAGTGCCCGCGCAATCGACAAGCGCTGCCGCTGCCCGCCCGAGAGCTTCACGCCCCGTTCGCCGACAATCGTGTCATAGGCATCCGGAAAGCGCTCGGCAAACTCGTCCACGCGCGCCGTGCGGCAGGCAAAAAGGAACTGCTCCTCGGTCGCGTTGGGGCGGGAGAAGAGGATGTTCTCGCGAATGGTTCCGTCGAAGAGAAACGAGTCCTGCAAAACGACTCCCAGTTGTGAGCGGAAGGTATTCAGGTCCACATGCGCAAGGTCTACGTCATCCACTGCCACCCTTCCCTTCGACGGCGTATGGAAGGCGCACAACAGGCTGATAATCGTCGATTTCCCCGAACCCGAGGAGCCAACCAGCGCCGTTACCGTTCCCGGCTCGGCCACAAAGCTGAGACCGTGCAGCACCGGCTTCTCCGGGTCGTAGGCAAACTCCACATCCTCAAAGCGCACCGTACCTTTGATCGGCGGCATCTTCACCGTGCGTCCAGGGCTTTGGTTCTCTTCGAGTTCGGCCATGATCTCGCCCGTGCGGTCGAGTCCGGCAAAGGCCTCAGTCAGCTGCGTGCCGATGTTCACCATCTGGAAGATCGGAGCAACCATGATGGCCAGAAACACGTTGTATTGAAAGTAGGAGCCAACAGTCCATGTGTGGGTCAGCACATTGTGGCCGCCCAGCCACATCACCAATGCCGATACAATTCCCAAAACCGTTGTCGAGGCCGAACCAAGCAGGCTGGTCATCGTCAGCGATTTCATCACGTTTTGCAGCAGACGGTCGACACCGAGACCAAAAACGCCAGCCTCACGCTCTTCCGCGTGATACCCCTTGATCACCCGCACACCGCCCAAGGACTCCGTCAAACGCCCCGTCACTTCGGCGTTGATCTTGGCGCGCTCGCGGAAGATGGGGCGAATTACCTTGAACCCATATTGCAGGACGAAGACAAATACCCCCACGATGGCGAACACTGTAAGAGTGGTGGTCACGCTACTGTACAGCAGAAAAAAGAAGACGATCACGGCGGTCAGCATTCCGCCAACGAACTCCACCAGGCCCGTGCCAATCAGGTTGCGCACGCCTTCAACATCGTTCATGATGCGCGATACAAGCGTTCCTGTCCGGTTTTCGTCGTAATAGGCCACGCCCAGCAGCCCCACATGCCGCTGGACCTGAGAGCGCAATTCGGCAATCAGTCTTTGCCCGGCCTTTGAAAGCAATTGCGTCAGCGCGAATGAGGTAATCGCCTGCACCAGGGTGGCCGAGAGAACAATTAAGATGATTCCACGCAGAAGATCGGGCCGGGGTTGCGATGCTGAAAACACCTGATCAATCAGTCTTTTCGAGATATAAGGCAGCACCAGCCCGGCGAAGCGGTTCACCACCATCAGGCACATACCTCCCAACAACAGCCAGATGCGCGGCTTGACCAACGCCCAGATCTGCGGCCACAACTTTTTCAGGTTAGGCTTGCGCTTGGGCAGATTGCCCTGGCCAGATTGCGCGCTACGCCCATGCGGGCTGCGCTCGGCGCGTCCGCTCATGCCCATTGCGCCCCCACGCATTGTACTCATTCGCTATACCTTCCCCGAACGGCGCGCCGCGATGAACGACTGCACGCAAAGCAGAACATAAATAAGCATCAGCGCGGCCATAATAAGTTGCGTAGTCAGTGCGGCGCAGTCCGGCTTGGCGCCAATCGCGCTGGCGTGTAAATAACCCTGCAACGCCTTGCCTGCCCCGCCCAGAAAGCCCAGCAGGCCGATAGTCACGTTGATGTGCATGAAGAGCTTGCGCCGTTTCTCGTCCGGGCTGATCGCGAGAAATCCAAACAGCCCCAGCGCCAAGCCAAACCACGCCGGAATCAGCGCCGTCGGGTGCGCGCTGCCCGTGTCCACAAATCCCGCCACGCCCAGCACCACCATCAGCGCCGCAAAAACCAACGTCAATTTCGCCATCGACAAAACCTCTCGAGCAAAACTTTCCCCTATGAGTCTACTGGAAGGGATGAAGTAGCTGGCTGATTTGATGCAAATATCCATCCAAAACCGTTTACCCTCCCACGCTGCTGTCATCCTGAGCGGAGCGTACTTCAGCGGAGTCGAAGGACCTGCATTTCCGCTCTTCGCGGCAGTCAGAATTTAACTCCAGATGCTATTCTGGCACAACAGTGCATTGCAATGACTCCCGTCAAAGAACAATCCCGATTTGTTGATCAAGGCGCTCTGCTTGCGGGGTTCGCTGAGAAAGTATTCGCCGTCTGCCCTAATTGCAAAGGCCCCGTCCTAGTCACCTCTGGATCTAAATACGGGATACCCTATACTCCAAAAGATTCTCGAGCCGTTTGTTTACGCTGCTCCTACCAGAGAGTGCAAGCCAAAGGTGAGCCGCTAGGTTTTGCCAAAGCAGTGGGGATTGGGCGATGCGCTAACTGCGGATTCAAGTTTCCAACACAAAGGCTCGGAATCGTGCATGTACTGCGGGCAGATGAGATTTTTGCCACAGTCGATTGTCCGTTGTGCGGGCAAAGCACTGAGCTTTTGACCAAACTTTGGGGAACTGTCATAACATCCCTACCGCTCGATCCACAATTTGGGTTACCGCTATGGCTACAAATGCCATGCTGTGGAGGCACGTTCTGGGCCTATAACGGCGAACACCTTGAGAAATTGCGCCAATATGTATCCGCAATCCTACGAGAGCGCGTAGTAAACCACCATCGGTCGACTTTCCAGCGTTTACCAAAATGGATGACCGCCGCTAAGAATCGCGACACCGTTCTCGCCTGCATCACCAAGTTGGAAGCAAAGCTCGAATCAATCAACGCTTGAAATCTTCGACGTTCTTACTTTGCAGTCTCCATCAACTTCTTTACATCCCCCACCGCCTGCTCCACCGTCCACTCATTGCCCGGATAGAAGCTCACCACTTTCCCATCGGGTCCAATCAGCGTCGTCGAGAGCGTGTGCGTAATCGTCGAATCCGCCTCATTCGTCATCCCGAGATCGAAAAACTTCGCCATCTCCGCAAGCACCGGCTTCTCCGGCACGGCAAAATCCCAATGTGCAAATGCGTCCTTGGCATCGCTGCCGATATAAGTAGCCCCATAGGCCCGCAACCGCGCCGGCGTGTCGTTCTCCGGGTCAAAGCTGACGCAGAGCAAGTGCGTCTTCGCCAGCAGCTTCGGATCGCTCTCTAACTGCTTCTCGATTTGCGCAAAGTTGCGCGTCACGCGCGGGCAAAAATCTGGCATCGGGCAGCGCGTATAAATAAACGTCAGCAGCAGCGCCTGCCCCTTGAACTGGCTCAAATGGATCGCGCGCCCATCCTGATTGCGCAGCTTGTAATCCGCCACCGCATCGCCGGGCGCGGGCACATGATAGCTGACAACAGGCCGGTAATCGGGCCTTCCCTGGGCAATTATGACGATGTGATCAAGCACTACATCGGCGTCATTGGTTGGCGAAACCAGCAGGTCCGCCGTCAGCACATCGCCCGGATGCAACTCGCCAAGAATATTGGCGTCTTTCACCTTGTAGGGCATGGTCATCGCATCCATGAAGCCGGGAATGGCCCCGTGGTTCAGCGTGACCTGGTTCTTTGCGGCATCAGTAGAAACAACTTTGCCGCGCATCTTGTAAATCTTGTAGTTGACGGCAGCGGCGTCTTGAGCGGTCTTCTGGCCGGAGTGGCAACCGGTCAATGCAATGAGAGCAATCAATGAAAAAATAAAAATGCGGCGCATTGACAGTTAGTTTACAACCGCGCGATTACGGTTCACCCACACATCTCGTTAGCTCCGCTAAAATTGTCATCCTGAGCGCAGCGTAGCGGAGTCGAAGGACCTGCATTCGAATCGCTCATAACTGTTCCCCCGGCGCGGCCAAGCCGCTTCCCTACTTCTTCAAAAACTGCACAACATACGGGCCGACATCGCTGGAACATTGAAACGGAGTCAAGTGCCCGCAGCCGGGAAAAATCTCAAGCTCCGATTGCGGAACCAGGCTGTGTATCCTGTCGCCCTGATGCAGCGGCATAATTCTGTCTTCTATGCCCCAGACAATCAGCACCGGCATCTTGAGCTGGGGCAGCAGCGTATCCGTGGCGTCCTTGCCCGCGAGCATCGATGCGACAGCGCGGCGAATCACCCATCCGTTCTTATTGGTAATGCGGACAATATCGAGAGCAACAAAATCCGGCACCGGTCTGGGATGCGGATAGAGCAGCGCATTCAGCTCACCCACTTGGAAGGTCGTCTCAGGCGTAAACAGCTTCGTATTCCAGTCCGGTTTCTCGTCGATGCCTGCCGCGTCAAAGAGCATCAGCCGCTGCACTCGTTCCGGATGCTCAGCAGCCACATGCTGCACAATTGCGCCGCCCATCGAGATTCCGCCCAGATCCACCTGCTTCAAATTGACAGCATCGAGAAAGCCCGCCACAACCTCCGCCTCATCGGCCACCGAATACGAAAAATTCGCAGGCTTGTCGCTCTGCCCATATCCGGGCAGATCGGGCAGATAGAGGCGATAACCAGCCTTGGTAAGCGCGGGCGCGATGTCCAGCCATTCTTCGGCGCGCCCGCCCAGCCCATGCACCAGCACCACCGGAGCGCCGTTCACAGGACCCAGAACGTCATAGTGGAGACGCATTCCGGCAACCGTCACCCACTGGCTCTTGCCGCCTTCGAGCCTCAGGTGCAACGGCTCTACTCCCTTGAAAAACACGATGCTTACCGGACGGCAGTACACGACGGCAACCGCCGCCAAAATCGCCAGCACGACAACGCTCTCGAAGAGTCTTCTCGCTATTCTCATCCGTGCCATCGTCCCTCCGCCTGCAACGCCCGCGCCCGCTGCCAACCCGCCTCAATCACACGAATAGTTATAGCATCGATTTCGAGAGAGTTATCGCCCATCCACTCCGCGCGCCCAACCCATCGAACTTCAGCGGCGTCTGAGCCAGCCTGCAAACAACTATCTTCGCCAGGATTTTTCACGCGGCAAAGATAGTCCGCAATTACATAATGGTAACGGACCTGCGCGCCTTCCCGATGAATACGGTCCAGCAATTCAACCAGTTCCAGCGGCTCGACAGTAAGTCCGGTCTCTTCCCTCACCTCGCGAACAACTGCGTCCAGCAAGCTTTCGCCAAGCTCCAGCAACCCGCCAGGAATTGACCAATGGCCTTTCAACGGCTCGCGCCCACGCCGGACCAGAAGCACGCGCGGCGGATCGCAATCGGACTCGATAATTACAGCCCCTACTCCGAACAGAGGCGCATCAGGAAACTCTCTCTGCATATCCCTCCACAGAGTAACTCTCTCCACAATATTGCCTGAACCGCCAATCAGTGAAACCATCTTTCTGCGCATTGCATCTTTCTCTGCGGCGTATCATCAAAGATAACTGAGAGGAATCGCAATGGCGGAATTCACGCTTTTCATCGACGGAATGCACTGCGGCTCCTGCGTGCGGCGGGTAAGCCAGGCGCTTTCCACAGCCCAGGGCGTGGTCGTCAACGAGGTGCGCGTGGGCGCTGCGCGGCTCAGCTCCCAGCAAGACCCTCCACCCGTGGAAACAGCGCTGGCCGCTCTGGCCAAGGCTGGTTATACTGCGCGGCTGATGCAATAGCTCACCATCGATGGCCAGCCCTCCTACAGAATCGCTGACTCTCCCCGTGCTGGGCATGACCTGCGCCTCCTGTCAACATCATGTGGAAGCGGCGCTGCGCTCGACCACGGGCGTTGAAGCCGCACACGTTGATCTGATTGCCAACCGGGCCAGCGTACAGTTTGACCCTGCAATTACTTCGCCCGCCGCGCTAATCGAGGCCATTCGCGCAGCAGGCTACGACGCCGTTCTTCCCCGCTCCGGCGATTCCACGGCGAATGACTCGTCTGACTCAGCCGACAAAGGCGCGGAACGCAAGGCCTGGACCACGCTCCTCGCTGGAGCTGCGGCCATGCTCCTCGCCATGCCGCTGGGAACAGAAATGGGCGCGCTGGATCATCTGCTGATGCGTCCTTTGCCGGCTCTCTACGCTCTCCCTCCAGATATTGTCCACTGGCTACTGTTGATTCTTACAGCGGTTATGATGGCCTGGGCCGGACGCGGCATCTATCTTAGCGCGGCGCGCGGCTTGCGCCACGGCACAACCAACATGAACACGCTGGTGAGCCTGGGAACCGGCGTTGCCTTCCTCTACTCCGCTTATGCAACGATCTGGCCCGCTGCCAGCCGTCAGGTTTACTTCGATGCGGTTTTATTGATTCTTGGCTTTCTGCTGTTGGGCAAGGGGCTGGAAGCCCGCGCCAAGCGCCGCGCTCTGGCTGCGTTGGACTTGCTCTCCCGCCTGCGTCCTGCAACCGCCCGCCGCATTCACGAAGGGATTCAAGCCATCGTCCCTCTCGAAGAAATCGCAGTGGGCGACAAGATCTCCGTGCTGCCGGGAGAGCGCTTTCCAGTGGATGCAACGATTCTCGAAGGCCGCACCACGGTCGATGAATCAATGCTCACCGGCGAATCCACGCCCCTGCCGCGTGAACCCGGCGGGCAGGTGCTAGCCGGCTCCATCAACTACGACGGCGCGGTGATTTGCCAAACGCAATCCCTGGGCGAGGCAACCGTGCTGGCGCAGATCACCCGCATGGTGACACAGGCGCAAGGCTCGCGCGCGCCAATGGAGCGCCTTGCCGACCGCGCCAGCGCCATCTTTGTGCCAGTAGTGCTGGCCCTTGCCGCGCTTACCTTCGTCGCATGGCTCCTCATTGCCCATTCGCTGCCAATGGCTCTCGCCAACACTGTGGCCGTGCTCGTCATCGCCTGCCCCTGCGCGATGGGCCTCGCTGTTCCCGCCGCGCTCACAGTTGCCGTGGGTCGCGCCGCGCAGATGGGCATTCTTTTCAAAGGCGGCGAAGCTCTGGAGCGGCTGGCGCATCTTGACGTCGCTGTCCTGGACAAGACCGGAACCATGACCGTGGGCAGGCCCGTTCTTGAAAGCATTCGCCCGCTTGCCGGCAACAAGGAAGATGATCTGCTGCGACTGGCCGCAGCCGCTGAGGAAAAATCCAACCATCCACTGGCTCACGCCATTGTCGATGCCGCGCGGAATCGAAACCTGTCCTGGCCGCCTGCCGAAGAGGTGCAGATCATTCCAGGTCGCGGACTCACCGCCAAAGTCGAAGGCCGCGACTGCATGCTGGGCAATGAAGCACTCTTCGCCGATTTTTTTATCCCTCTTCCAGCGGCAATTACATCAGCAGAACCAGGCATCACGCGGCTGTGGATGGCTTTGAACGGTGCAATCTGCGGCTACTTCGATGCTCGCGATGCCCTGCGTTCGGACGCCGCTGAAGCAATCGCAGCGCTGCGTCAGTCAGGCCTGCGCGTACTCATGCTCACCGGTGATTCCGCCGCTGCCGCCTCGCCTATCGCCTCGCAGGCCGGCATCACTGAAGTCGAAGCCGCTCTCGACCCAGCCGGAAAACTGGCCCGGATTCGTGCTCTTCAGCAAAGCGGCCTGCGCGTGGCGATGGTGGGCGACGGCATCAACGACGCCGCCGCATTGGCCCAGGCAGACGCCGGCATTGCAATGGGCTCAGGGGCCGATCTTGCCCAGGAGGCAGGAGACGTGCTTCTGCTGCGCGCCGCACCTGCGGCAATCCCGGCAGCCATCGCTCTCGCTCGCGCAACCCTCCGCATCATGCGCCAGAATCTCGCCTGGGCCGCCGCTTACAATCTGCTCGGCATTCCGCTGGCCGCAGGCGTGCTCTACCCCGCCTTCCACATTCTGCTCAGCCCCTGGCTCGCGGCTGCGGCCATGGCCCTCAGTTCCGTGAGTGTTCTAGCCAACAGCCTGCGGTTGCGCCGCTGGTCCCGGTAGAATCAGTCCGTAAACGGGACTCGCGTCTTCTCAACTCTTCCCAAATCGGCTCTCACCGCCGAAGGTCTCAGCACTTTGGTTCCTGAAGCACCCCTCGCCTCCCCTCGACACCCCGATAATTCTGCATGAGACAAAGTAAATACACCGGCCCACACACAACTTGCGAAGGGAATGCGCGGGTATGAGTTTCGATGTACACGTCTTCTGGCTGGTCGGCGCCGTCTTCGCTTACGGCTCAGGCCTCCTCATGCTCATCGTCCGCAGGGAGTACCCCGCGTATTTGAGCCGGGTACTGCTCTATGTCGGCGTCGGAAGTCTCTGCCTCGGAATCGGATGGACAATCCTCGCCGCCCAGCACTGGATCGGGCAGCCGCCCTTCCAGATTGCCTCCCGTTCGCTCGTGGCTATCAGTCTGAGCCTCGAATACCGGGCCGTATCGGAGTTGAAACGGCGTCCGGTCTCAATCCTTTGGGTTGCCGCGCCGCCGGCTCTGGCCGCGGGAGCCTGCATTTTCTTCACCTTCATCTGGCACAACATGAGTGTGGAGATTTTTGCATTCCGCGTTCTACTGCTGGGAATGACCGTCCTCATTGCACGGGCAATGATGCGGACCGAAGACCGGCACAGGCACCTCGTCGATCTTTTAGGCGCAGTTGCATTTCTCTTCCTGGCCTTTTGCGTATTCGTGATCTTGGTCGACGTCATCCGGACAGGAAATTTCAACGCCGAGTACGATTTCAACAGTTCCAGAACTGTCTATCTGGTTCTCGCCAACATCGTGACAAACGGAATCTTCTTCACGATCTTTCCGCTGATGGTCTCCGAGCGGCTGAACCGCGAACTTAAGACCAAGGCCATGCACGACTCGCTCACCGGCCTCTACAACCGCCGCGCCTTCGAAGAGATCGCCGCCCACGAACTCTCCGGCAGCGCTCGAACAGGCCTCCCGGTCTCCCTTCTGCTCTTCGACCTTGACCGCTTCAAGCAAATCAATGACACCTTCGGCCACGCGGCCGGCGACTCCGTGCTGCGCGCTGCGGCGGGGACCTTTCAGATGAGCCTGCGCGAGGCAGAGTTTATCTGCCGCTGGGGAGGAGACGAGTTCTGCGCCCTCCTGCCTCATGCCAGCAGCGGACAGGCGCAAGTCGCCGCCGAGCGCATCCTCCATGCATTCCGTAAACTCGATCTTCCGCTGGGAAGAAAGGCCGTCCGTATCTCGGTCACCATCGGAATTGCCACTGATCACGGCGATTCCTGCGACCTGGCTTCGCTGATGAAGCTGGCCGATGCAGCGCTCTACCGGGCCAAGGAAGCGGGCCGCAACCGGTTTGCCTGCGCGTGGGAGCGGCCGTCGTTGCGCGAACAATCTGCCCGCAAACAGCCTCTGGGGTTAACCCACCTCGCCATTGGAAAAGCCCGGCGGCAGACCCCGAGCGGCATCCCTGCCTCTCGCCCGGACTGACGTCTTCGAAGAGACCAAATGAGATGAAATCTCCGGTCACCTCGGCACGGTAAACTGGCTATAGAGAAATCAGTGCGCATCCTCACCCGCTACATCTTCGGCGAAATCCTCTCCCACACCTTCATCGGTTGTGCGCTCTTCACCTTCATCCTCTTCATGAAGGAGTTGCCCCACATCCTCGAGATGGTGGTGCGCAACAGCTCTACCTTCACCAATGTTGTCGAAATCTTCCTCTTCACGCTGCCCAATTTCTTCATGGTCACCATCCCGATGGCCGTGCTGGTCGGCGTCCTGCTGGGCCTCAGCCGCCTCGCCGCCGACAGCGAAGTCATCGCCATGCGCGCCTCCGGTCTGGGCATCGGCTACTTCGTCCGCGTCGCAGCCATTGTGGCTGTTGCAGGAACCATCCTCGGCCTCATCAACTCGCTCTATCTCACTCCCCGCGCCAATCAGGCCATTCTCGAGATGGAGCACGAACTCGCCACCTCGCAGGCCTCTTACGAAATCCAGCCCCGCGTCTTCGACGAAGATTTCCCCCCCTACGTTCTCTACGTGCAAGACGTTCGCGGCGGCACCGGCGCATCCAACTGGCGGCAGGTCTTCATGGCCGACGTCTCCGACCCCTCCAACCCCAAAATCACCACCGCCGCCTCCGCGTTTGTCGTCAACGACCAGGCACAGGAGCTGCTTATGCGCCTCAACAAAGGCGCCGAGCACGAAATCGTCAACGGCCAGCCCCAGCAATACAACATCTCCGCCTTCGCCAGCACCGATCGCCCCTTTGTCCTCAGCCAGCAAAACGATGTCCATCTGGGCCGGCTCGACACCGCCATCTACGCACTGCCGCTCGACACGCTCAGCAGCCACTTCCATGACAAGGACGGCCGCCGCTACCTCATCGAGATGCACAAGCGTTTCGCCTATCCCGCCGCCTGCCTGGTCCTCATGCTCGTCGGCGTCCCGCTCGGAGTCACCTCGCGCCGAGGCGGCAAAAGCTCCGCCTGGGTCTTCACGATTCTGCTGGTCATCTTCTACTACGTCCTCTCGGATATCGGCATCGCGCTCGGTCGCCAGGAAAAGATTCCCGCATTCCTCGCCGTCTGGTCCGCCAACCTGCTCTTTGCCGCGGTCGGCATCTTCCTCCTTTGGCAGATGGCCACCGGCGGCAGCATCCTCAACGCCATTACCAGTTGGCTCTCTCGCCCACCCCAGCCCGCATCCGAAGGCAACAACGCAAAATCACTGCCGGCGCCAGTCATATGGTTGTATAAGCACTGGCGCACCTGGGCCGAGCGCCAGCAGCGTACCGCCTCGCGCGGAGTCATGCTGCGCATCCTCGACGAATACGTCGTCCGCGAATTTCTCAACACCTTCTTCATGGTGCTCACCGGCTTTGTGCTGATGATGCTGGTCTTCACCGTCTTCGAGCTGCTCGGCGACATCCTCCACAACCGCATCCCGCTCACCATGGTCGGCGCGTATCTCATCAACCTCACGCCCAGCATGTTGTATCAAATCGCCCCGCTGGCCGTGCTTATCGCCGTGCTCGTCACCTTCGGCGTGCTCAATCGCAATTCAGAACTCATCGCCATGAAGGCCACCGGCATCAGCCTCTACCGGCTCGTCGTTCCCATCGTCTCCATCGCCGCCATTCTCGCCGTCAGCCTCTTCCTCTTCGACGAGTTCTATCTGCCCCAGGCCAACCGCCAGCAGGAAGAGCTGCGCAACCGCATCAAAGGCAAGCCGCCGCAGACCTTCCTCCACCCCGAGCACGATTGGATCTTCGGCCAGCCCCATCCCGGCGAACCCGACCGCATCTTCTACTACCAGTTCTTCGATTCAGACAAAAACGAGTTCGCCAACATCTCGGTCTTCGAGTTCGACCCCGCAACCTTCCAGCTCTCAAGGCGCATCTTCGCCGCCCGCGCGACATGGAATCCTGACTCGGGAAATGCTGACTCGGCGAACGCTGACTCCGGCATCAGTTCCGGTACCTGGCTCTTCCAAAACGGCTGGCAGCGCGATATGAACGGAGCCAACCCCATCGACTTTCGCGAGTTCAAAAACACCACCTTTGCCGAGATTCACGAAGACCCCAGCTACTTCAAAAAAGAGAGCCTGCAATCGCAGGAGATGAACTTCGGCCAGCTCGACGCCTACATCACCGACCTCAGCCAGAGCGGCTTTGACACCATGCGCCTGCGCGTCGCCCTCTGGCACAAACTCGCCTACCCGCTCGTCTGCCTGGTCATGGCCGCGCTGGCGATTCCCTTCGCCATGTCCATGGGCCGCCGCGGCTCCCTCACCGGCATCGCCGTCGCCATCGGAGTAGCTCTCGTCTACTTCGTCGTCGATGGATTTTTCGGCGCCTTGGGCAATGTAAATTACCTGCCAGCAGCATTAGCCGCCTGGTCCCCCGACATCCTCTTCGGCCTAACCGGCGGGTATCTGCTCCTACGCACACCGACGTAGATTTTTTTCACTCTCCTGGCGTTGATGCTCTATCAAGCAACTTCCGCGCCCAACTCAACAACGCCGTCATCCTGAGCGACCGGAGCGAAGCGAAGAGAGTCGAAGGACCTGCTTTTGCATTTGTCTTGTAGCCGGGCCTAACTTCAGTCAGGATTATGTACTTGATGCCGGGTGCCCCATCCATTCCACAGTCGCATCGTGGAATGGGTGGGAAAGCACGAACCCCAAACCGACGGGCGGTCAGATTTAACCGAGCCATAAGAATGGGTACCCCGCGAGTCAGTTCCTGGCTCTCAAAGCCTTGCGGACGGTGACGAGCTCATTTCCATGCTCTGCACGGCAACATATCCAAAGCCGGGTGCCCCATCCATTCCACAGTCGCATCGTGGAATGGGTGGGAAAGCACGAACCCCAAACCGACGGGCGGTCAGATTTAACCGAGCCATAAGAATGGGTGCCCCTGGTTCCTCGCATTTGGGGACCTGGGAAAGCACAAACCCCATGCGAGCGAAAGCGAGCGTCCGCTGCATGCAATGCCCCCACCGCAGGTGGTGGCTACCAAATGATCGCTCAGCAGAGTCTAAAAAGAGAGGAGATACCATGCATAGGCTTACCGGCATCCTCGCTGTCTCTGTAGCCATACTTCTCCCGTGCGCCCTGCACGCTCAGTTCGATTTCGACTCCTCCTTTGCTCCGCCGGAAGAGCTCAGCCCCTACCTTGGACAACGGGTAACGTATCTTGAATCTCTCTCCCTATCTGGAATTTGGGAAGCCTCCAATGGCCACGGAGGCGCGGTCGGCATCCATCTTATACTGAACACCACGATTCCAAACGACGCCAGCGCCGGCGACAATCTGAAGGGGACTTCTCGAGTGTGGCGTGACCTGGTAGTCGGCGTCTTTGAGCGGCAGGGGGCCGAGATCCGATTTGGAGATATGAACTATTTCACTGACTCCATCAGAGGGGGAAGCGTCACCTACAACCAAGGACGCTTGCAGTTGCATTCTGTTGCGACACGGCCTGGCACACTGCCGTTTGACCTGGATCTGATCCAACAATTGGACGGCTGCTGGGAGGGCCGCTTGCATCGCGGCGAGTTTGACTCCCAGGTGACCCTATGCCGTCCCGCCACTACCAAATATCCGCCGTGGCGTACCTTTCCGGCCTTGACTGGGAAATACCACTCGAGCTTGGGTGGATAACCCAACTCCAGCCAAGCACGAAACCCAACCCGCCACGCCGAAGGCCTCCAGCCCCACCGCAGGTGGTGCGAGCGTCTGCTGCATGCAATGCTTAGTCGTTTAGCCCCTTGCCATCGAGGATGCTCGGCATGCATTTTTCAACCAGCGACTCTCGCGTCTTGGCTTGTTTGGGCCTTGAAACATGCAGCATATAGGCTCTTTGCCGTCCCGGCGTCAACGCTTCAAAAGCCGTCTTCAATGCCGGCATCTCATCCAGCTTTTTTTGCAGTTCTTCCGGAAGAATGTAGTCCGAATGCTTCTTCAAAGCCACCTTCAAACCTGCCTGCTCCACTTCAATAGCTTCAAAAATATAAGTCTTTATGATCTTTTCCATCTTGCCGATCTCGCGCAGGTTGGTGAATCGCATCTGCCGCCCTGCCTGCGTTTGCCCCGGCGTCGCCAAAATCCCGTGGGGATCGCTCAGCAACACACCCTTGAAAAACAGCAGCGTCACGTACTCCTTGAATCCGCCGATCAAGACAACATTTTTTTCCATATATGTGTAACAAGGCTGGCCCCACTTCAATTCTTCGGTCAGCGGGAACTCAAGAAGAATCATTCTCAATTTCTCCGATTCTTCCTGCCACTGTTTGGCTTTCCGCAAAAAAGTGTCGACCTTCGGATTCATCCGGCGTCTCCTTGTTGAATAGCGTCTACCGAGCGATGCTATCGTTCTCCAAGGATGATTCGCAAGACAAGTGCCGGCATGGTGGCTATCGCAGCTCTTTCATCCCAATTACTGATTGGGAAAGACGTCAACATACGGCTGCACGGCCACAATCATCTCTATATCGAGAATTCCGGCTATGCAGAATGGCAGAGTGCCAATGATGGCTCTGCATTTCTCTTCGCTTGACACTTCAAACAGCACCAGAATCGCGACGCTGTCTACCCTCTTCCATGCGTCGAGAATTGTTCCGGCGGCAAGGAGTTCGTGTATCCGCTTGATCTCGAGCTTGATCAATTCCGGGGTCAGGATCTCCGGCGGCACAGATTCGCTGCGCAGGCGGAGGTGAGAGAAGAGGATCATGGGAAAATAATCGGCATAAAAGGCCGATACTTCAGAGGACTCTTTCAAAGTTCTTCTGCTTCAAAATGCATTG
This sequence comes from uncultured Acidobacteriaceae bacterium, assembly GCA_963713645.1. Classification (GTDB taxonomy): domain Bacteria; phylum Acidobacteriota; class Terriglobia; order Terriglobales; family Acidobacteriaceae; genus Telmatobacter. The sequence continues at coordinate 40,896 of CAVQMQ010000035.1, forward strand.
CGATTTTCTCATCGTACCTCCCGGTTGGACAGTGGCTCATGTGGACGCTCCCGGAAGGTTAGTCAGCCAGGCCGGCACAGTCCTCGATAGGTAGCAGGCTACCGCCCGCGGGCAGACGCAACTAATACACGCGATGTCGCCAGCAGCACGGGAATCGCTTCATCCGCCGCAAAAATCTGTGAACTTACGAAGGCGCCGTTAATCAGCAGCGACAACTGCGCCGCCAGCTCATCCGGATGCTTCGCGCGCAGGCGTTCGGTCAGCTCTCTGAGCCGTCGCATCAATTCCTTTTTGTGCGCAGTGGCCACCGCGCGGGCCGGATGATCCATATCTGGAAACTCCGCGGCGACATTGAGTTGCGGACACCCCCGATAATTTGGCCGGCTCACGCGCTCTCCAATCCACTTTAGTTGCGCCTCCAGTTCACCCTCGGCGTCCGCAGCATGGAGCTTCGCAGCATCGTCCCAGCACCTCCAGAAATCCTCGTCCTCTCGATGCAGAAATGCGGCTATCAGATCGTCCTTGGTTCGAAAGTGGCGATAGAGACTCGTCTTGGCAACCCCCGCCTCTTCGACTACAAGGTCAACGCCCACTGCACGCACCCCACGGCTGTAAAAAAGCGCGGAAGCGGTTTCGAGGATGCGTTCTCTCACATCCGGCGTGCTGTGGTCCGGGCTGGCCGCGTCGGCAATCGTGCTCTTTCTCATCTGAAGACCTCGGAATCCTATCCTTATGCAGCGTGCCTTGACACACTACAGACCTGTCCGTATTATAAACGATACAGACCTGTCTGTTTCTATGGAGGATTCATGGCTGTCCAAAATGTACTTTCCCCGGGCTCGGGCCGATGTGTCGCTGTCTTTGGGGCTTCGGGCCACACCGGCCAGTTCGTAGTAACCGAGTTGCTGCGGCGCAGATTCAGGCCAATCGCGATTGGCCGCGAAGCCGCGCGGTTGGCCGGCTTTCAAAACCGCGGCATCGAGAGCAGAACCGCAAAGATTGACGACCCGGCCTCCCTCGATCAAGCTCTCACCGGCGCGGCTGCAGTCATCAATTGCGCTGGCCCATTCCTAGACACAGCGGAACCGTTAGTCGAGGCGGCACTGCGCGCTCGCGTGCATTATCTGGATGTAACAGCCGAGCAGCCCAGCGCGGCAGCGATATTCGAGCAGTTTTCCGCGCCCGCTCGCGAGGCCAAAATCGTTGTTCTCCCAGCGATGGGCTTCTACGGCGGTTTCGGCGACCTGCTCGCCACCGCTGCCATGGGAGACTGGCCATCGGCCAACGAAATCCGCATCAACATCGCCCTCGACAGTTGGCAGCCGACACAGGGAACCCGGCTCACCGGCCAGCGAAACACCGCGACGCGGCTGGCCCTCAGCGGTGGCAAGCTCGTGCCCTTCGGCAATTCTCCAGACTTATCCTGGACCTTTCCAGAGCCGTTCGGCCTTCAGGAGGTGAAGGAACTGCCGCTGACTGAAACCATCCTGATCAGTCGCCATTTGCGCGTGTCGAATCTCCAAACCTGCATCAACCTGACGCCGCTGCGCGATCTGCGCGACCCCGCCACACCTCCGCCCAAAGCGGCTGACGAGACGGGACGCTCGGCCCAGCTCTTCCTCGTCGATGTGACCGTACGCAATGGGATGAAGACACGCCGCGTAATCGCGCGGGGGCGAGACATCTATGCATTCACCGCGCCGTTAGTCGTCGAAGCCGTTCAACGCATCCTCGACGGCCCTGTTCAAGCTGCTGGTGTTCTTGCGCCGGGTGAGATCTTCGATGCGCCCAGCTTCCTGCACGCGCTCTCTCCCGAGCACATGACCTTTGAAAGCGAGGTTGGCAACGCGACCGCTCTATGAATCCATCAGCGTCGAAGAATATCCGTTTTGCTGAGGAGTCCGCGGCCTGCTGACTCGCGCAATCGTCAGCAGGACCAGGAAGCCTCCTGCAAAAAACTCCAGCAGCTTCACGTTGTTTCGCGTTTGCGGACCGCCGCCCGGCAGATAATCCGCCGCCTGCACAATCTTATTGTGATTGGCAGGGTCATATCGCACGGCCAGCGACGATCCTTGCGGGTGGTCATTCACCCAATCTATGAACGGCGCGCCTTGGTTGGCTGGGTATTGTGCAACTTCTGGCGCAGGAAAGCGCCTTGAATAAATGTTGGCCGCGAGCACCTCGGCATCCACCGCGAAGTTCAAGCGGCAGCGGATATACATCCTCCTGCCGCCGTTGGTGCTCGTTCGCTTCAGGTCGCATTTCTCAACGTGGGCCATCACCTCCGGCCATCGCGACTGCCGGTCTTCCTGCCAGGCCACTGCCACCGTCACTACCACCGCGAAGGCAGAGCATAATCCAAAAAGGAGAATCAACACCCCCAGAACCAGCCGCGGCAACGAAGCCTTTTGCACTCTTCCTGTCGTCATTTTTGATCCTGCGAATCCTTCCATTCACAGCATAGAACGAAATCAGGGATGGCATATCCCGGAAGCATGCCCTCCAGTTGACGCGGCCATCAGGGAGCACTGCCTTGCACAACGCCGAACGGGATGCGGCAACCCCGGTTTCGTACTAGCACCCGACACATAGCTTGAACTCGCGCGCCCGATCGCGTGCGACGGTCAAGTCCGTGCCTTTACCGTCCTTGAGGCGAACGTTCAAAGCTCCACCTGGCAGCGCCGCAACTTCCTTGATCCAGTCCACGTTGACTACTGTGCTGCGGTGGATGCGGTGGAATTGCTTCGGGTCCAGTTTCTTTTCCAACTCGGCGATCGCGAAATCCACGCAGTAGGCCTTGCCCTCAGAGACTGCATAGGTCAATTTGTCCTCGACATAAAAATGCGTCACTTTCTCCAGATCAAGGAACCAGAGCCGCTCTCCCAGCCGCGAGGCGATCCGGCTGAGATATTCCGGCCTGGTCTCGCGCAACGACTCGGTGAGTTGCTTGATCAGCGTGGGAAGATCGAGCCGCGCCACCTGCCCCGAGCCGCGCAGCCGCTCAACTTTTTCGAGAGCGTGTTCCAGTAGCTCCGGCTCTACCGGCTTCAGCAAGTAGTCCACCGAATTTACGCCGAAGGCCTTCAGCGCATACTGCTCGTAGGCGGTCGTAAAAATCACGATGGGCTGGCTGGGCAGCCGAGCCAGCACCTCAAATCCATCCAGGCGCGGCATCTGTATATCCAAAAAGCAGACGTCGGGCGAGTCCGCGGTCAATGCTTCCACCGCTGTCTCAGGCTCGGTGGTGCTGCCGATCACCTCGACCGAGGGCAAACGTCCGAGCAACTGGCGCAGACGCTCCAGCGCCAATGGTTCATCGTCGACAAGGTAGGCTCGCAGTTTCATACGCGTGGGATCACCATCTCCACAACAGAATAGCCCTCCCGGCGCAGGACGTTGAGCCGCGCCTTTGTGCCGAACAACGTATCGAGGCGCTGCACCAGGCTGTCCAGTCCATGGCCCGCTGGAATGGCGGTCAAGTCGAAGCCCGGTCCCGTGTCGCGCACCTCGATGCGTAAGCAATCCTTCTCAGCACACGCACTCACCCAGAACTCACCGCCGCCGCTCAGCGGAGTGACTCCGTGCTTGACGGCATTCTCCACCAGCGACTGCACGGACATCGGCGGCACCTTGGCGTCCAACAGATCGGCGGGCACATCCACCGATCCGCGCAGTTTCTCGCCAAAGCGCACCTTCTCGATATCGATGTAGCTTTCCACCATGGCCAGCTCCTCGCGCAGAGTTATCAGCGGCTGAAGGCTGCTATCTAGCGAGGCTCGCAACAGCGTCGCCAGCCGGCCTACAATCTGCTGCGCGCGAGGCGGGTTCACGGCAATAAGTGCACTGATCGAGTTCAGCGTATTGAACAGAAAATGCGGATGGATTCGCGATTCCAGCGAGCTCAGCCGTGCTTCAGCGGCCAGTTTCTGGCTCCGCGCTTCGGCCACTTCCTTTTCGTGAAGCTGCTTCTCCATCAGTTGTACGCGCGCACCCATCGATCCATAAGCAAACGCGCCAAAGCAGAAGACCAGGCTCAGCGGTGCGGCCATTCTCAGTGTATGAAGGTACTCCTGCCAGAAGTCTTGTGGGACTACGAAGCCGATCTCCATCAAGAGCGTCTGTGCCAGCAAACAGCCCACTGCGGTAATCGTGATGGTGCCCACGGCCATGAAAGGAATCAGCGAATGTCCGCTGAGATAGACCTTCTCCGCAAGTCCTCCCATGACCGCAGTGCCCAGCATCCCCGTCAGGTTGGCATAGACCAGCGCATAGATGAGAACATGCAATAGATCCCTGACGTTCTTAATCTGATTTCCCGCGATCAGGATCAACATCACCAGCGCCACGGAAAGATTGACCCACAACAAGGAATACGCCCATCGGTGCTTCAAAATATTCATGGTTTCCCCTCTCCGCGACGCGGTTTCCCTACTTCGCGGCCACAGGTTCCAACGTGCCGGTGCGAAAGACATTGATCACCTGCGTTGTGTCCTGCCCCGGCAGCTTCATCTCTCCCACGACGCTCTCATTGATCGTGCCATACTCAATCTGTCTGGTCTCCAGTGACACCCAGATCTGCCCCCAGTATTCGCTGCGTCCGTTCAACGTCATGCCGCCGGTGGCGATTGCCAGCGGGTTGAGGAATGCCTCATAGTTGATCACCGCGCACTCCTGGCCATTTCTTACCGAACGCCCCACCCATTCCAGCACCACATCCCGGTTGTGAAAGGTGCCTACATTCGGCATGTTCACATCCTGGCCGGAGATCAGATGGTATGGCTCGTTCAACTTCAACTGATCGAAGTGGTCCTGCCCGAAGAGTTCGATCATCCCCGTATCCCAAACCAGATTACGCTCCATCACCGCGGAGGGTGGAAAATCCTTGAAGAACTCCGGCTTGAAGGTGCTTGTCATGTCATTGACGTAGTGAAAGCCTTCCATGAACTCCCGCTTCTGCTCCGCTCCAAAGGGAGCCGTTGCGCCAAGCGCGTCCGCCTGGGAAACGTTCTTCCAGCTCACCTCTCCGCCTGGCAGCCCGCGCGTATACTCCCCCGTCAGGCGCTGGCGCAGCAGAATATCGCCCCTGGTATTTGCCGAGTTGTAGACGACGGTGAACCGGTATGCGCGTGGACCGTTGTCCTTCACGCCCGCGCCCTGCGGCAAGCTCCACGCCTTCGCGGACACGGAGTGCGTAGCCGCCGACTGCGCCTGAATAGGCTGACCTGTTGATGCACAGACTGCCCATAGGACAAGTCCAGAAAAGAACGCTGTGTTTCTGTTTCGCATGAGATGTTTCCTCCTGACCCAGAGTCTGCCATCACAGGTTGAGTAGCGGCATCTCCTATGCGACGAAAGGCAACGATTCCCGACAAAGGGCACCCAGAAGCAACCGAATTGCGCCGCCGAATTCTTCAGAAACCTCTACAGACCTTGCCCCCGTAAAACGTATCCCTTAGCCGGGTGCCCCATCCTTTCACAGCCCTATCGTGAAAGGGTGGGAAAGCACGAACTCAACGCTGTCATCCTGAGCGACTGAAGGGGAGTCGAAGGACCTGCATTTGCCTTTTCCAGCTTGAAGAAAACGGAGCGCGGCGGGGGTCTCACTGGCCGGGTGCCCCATCCTTTCACAGCCCTATCGTGAAAGGGTGGGAAAGCACGAACTCAACGCTGTCATCCTGAGCGACCGAAGGGGAGTCGAAGGACCTGCATTTGCCTTTTCCGGCTTGAAGAAAACGGAGCGCGGCGGGGGTCTCACTGGCCGGGTGCCCCATCCTTTCACAGCCCTATCGTGAAAGGGTGGGAAAGCACGAACTCAACGCTGTCATCCTGAGCGACTGAAGGGGAGTCGAAGGACCTGCATTTGCCTTTTCCGGCTTGAAGAAAACGGAGCGCGGCGGGGGTCTCACTGGCCGGGTGCCCCATCCTTTCACAGCCCTATCGTGAAAGGGTGGGAAAGCACGAACTCAACGCTGTCATCCTGAGCGACCGAAGGGGAGTCGAAGGACCTGCATTTGCCTTTTCCAGCTTGAAGAAAACGGAGCGCGGCGGGGGTCTCACTGGCTCAGGGAAAACTCGAACTTGCTGTAGCTTTGTGTCAGGGCATGACTTCAGTCATGCCGCAAATGCGACACAATAAACACCGGGCTTTAGCCCCTGTGGGAACAGCCCACATCACACCAAATCGGTTATGAATCAGCATCTCCTCGGCTTGAGAAAAAGGAACGGAGCGAGACGGAGGTTTCAACCCCCGCAAACACCATCAAAACTTATTTGATAAATCAACCAGCGCGGCGCAGCCGCGCCCATCCAGCGCATTGGGCTGTTTGCAAAAGTAAGGTTATTACTTGTAGAAATTGATGAACACTGGCCGGGTGCCCCATCCTTGCGACGTACTTGTTTTTGTCGCTAGGGTGGGAAACCACGTACACAACGCTGTCATCCTGAGCGACCCTGAACGCAGTGAAGGGGAGTCGAAGGACCTGCATTTCCCCTTCCCCGTTTGAAGAAAACGGAGCGAGACGGGGGTTTCAACCCCCGCAAACACCATCAAAACTTATTTGATAAATCAACCAGCGCAGCGCAGCCGCGCCCATCCAGCCCATTGGGCTGTTTGCAAAGAAGTAAGATTATTCCTTGTAGAAATCGATAAACACTTGTCTACTTTTCGGTACTGATAGGAACGCAGGTTCAGCACTATTGCGGGGTTGTATTTCTAAAAAGGGATGTCATCGTCAGATATCTTCATCGGCTCTGGGAGCGCACCGTCAGGCAGGGGCAGATTGGTTACTACATAGAGGTTCAAAATGTCATCTCTGTCCATGAACATGATCTGACTGCGTTTCGTCGCATCGAGCTTCCCGCCGAGCCAGTTCCTTGCTGCTTTGGTGATTTGACTACCGGCAACGATGAAGGCGTGATCGATTAGGACACGACTGTTTGTCTCAGGATCGAAAATCTCATGGCCTAGCATCATCAACGCCTGCTGATGAATTTCTGCGATATTTCTGTTTGATCCTTTGCTGTCGCCCGCCGCGTCGAGCTTATCTTTCTTCGCCTGAATACCGAAATACAACGTGTGCATTGTCGGCAACGTGTACTTCATCCAAATGTCCTTACCGTATTCTAGGGCCTTGTCTTTGTAACCGGCCGCCGTGATGCGATGAAAGCCAAGCTGGCGCAATAATGGCAGGAGGACCTCCCCAATTAGCTCATCTTCCGAACAGCGATCCAAATAGGCGATTAAATCACCGCGTCGTTTCAGCTCGGTTGCCGAGAAGGGTCGGTGCGGATTTGGAATCGGCTTCGCAATCGTGTTGGTCGCAATGTGTCTCAGGTAGCACAACCGATCTTCTGCATAAAACGCTTCCTAGCCTTCACGAGCCAAAGCCACGTTCAAGAGCGCCATAGCCTTTTCGAGACCGGGGTCCGCGTCCTGTTTGTCGCGCTGATCCATGAGCGTACGTATCACACGGGCGAAGGTGTCGGGCGGTGCGTTGCCGCTTGTCTGTGGCTCCTCCAGAATCTTGGCCAACGTGCTGCCAACCCAGGCGTTGCGCGTTGTCCCATCGTGTACATAGTCGGTATCGCATTCTTGAAAGAAGCGTGTGATGTAGCTGCTGCTCCGGTAGGGGAAAAGGACCTCTTTGCCGGGGTCGGTGTTCCCGCAGATCATGTCGGCCAAAGCGTTAATCGTTCGATCTTTGAATTTCACGTCCTCCTCCGCACAGATACGATGGCGTCCTTTATAGTACGCAACTCTAGCCAGTTACGGCCCTTTCCGCTCTGAGACATGCGTCGTCGACGTATCAGTCCCGGTAAACGCCCTTATGGCCATAATTGCCCGCATCGCACCAGAAATGACACCGATTTCCCGCGAAAAAACGCAAAAAAACAAAGGTGCGATCCCAGGCCCCGCTTCCGGAACCTGGGAAACCACCACCCAGGCACTTTTCCTAGTCCCTAGTCCCTGTCCTCCGGTCCCAAGTCCGCAGGCTCCCCTTCCCACCGCGGTTCCTTAGCCAGCCGCTCCGCCAGGCTCGGCCCAATCGGTTTTTTCACCGGATCTGGTTTTTTCGCATCGGCCAGCGCAACCACCGCCTTCGCAAACGCCAGGTCTCCTGCCAGCGCTTTGTTGGTCAGCACCTCGGCCAGCTTCTCCGAGTTCTTCCCAACCCGCCGGTCCACGGCCCGCCGCAGCCGCTCCGCGCCATCCTTCGCCGCCTTGTGGCTGCCGCTGCGCTTCTGTCCCCCAGCCGCGCTTTTTTTGTTAGTCGCCGCGCTTTTTCCCTTTGCGGTTGCGCCGCTACCGTTCTTTGCCTTGCTCTTTGTTTTCTTCTTTGCAGCCTCTGTTCCAATCTTCTTCTCTACTTCGGCCATCGTTTCGCCATTCCGGCCATCGTCACCCGCACACACCGGTGTCGCGGAGTTGGCCTGCATAAGATAAGGAAGGACCCCTTCCATGCTTTCTCTTTTCTGGTTATGTATCCTCAGCCTACCGCAAAGCCTCTATATTTCCCGCAATCACTCCGCCATCACCGCTGATTCGCTAGGTCTCTGACCGCTTATTGTTGTACCAAATTTGGGTGCCCCACCCTCGGCGCGTCTCTGTTTTTGCGCCTAGGGTGGGATACCACGGAACTCAACCGCCACGTACGAAATCACGCGGTCAGACACCTAGCTTGCTGACTCGCTGACTTGCTATCTCGCTGACTGGCTGTCCCGCTGTCTCGCCGACCCGCTGCCCTAACACCTCCGCCCACAGCCGCTCTTCCGCCAGCCATTCCAGCGTCTTTCCGCCCTCCGGCACAATTCCATACACCACCTTGCATCCCATCGCCTGCGCCATCTGCGACATGGCTCGCAGCGTGATCGTGCCTTTCACCTCGCGCGCCTCCAGGCAGAAAACCCCCGCGCCGCTCATCCCCATCTTCTCCGCAACCTCCGCCACCGGAATCCCCACCACCTGCCGCACCGCCCTCAGCAATCCACCCGTCGGATTCTTCTCCAGCCCCGCGCGCCGGTAGCTCCGCATCTCCCGGTCCAGCCGTTTCCGCTCCAACTTCCGCTCCTTCTCCCGCATCTTTCCCCCAATCCTGCCTGTGCCTGATCACACAGGATCACAGGTTGAAAGGTAGCGAAAACGAGCCTAAAAATGCGCAAAAACGCGCGAAAACAGCCCATTTTGAGGCTGTTTTTCACGTTTTACTCCGCGTCAACTGAGAGATACCCGCAAAATCTCTCCGCGTGGATGAGGAGTTTTTGCTCACACCAGCCTTCCCCTTCAAGGAACTGCTGCCGCACGCCAACAAAATCGCCGCTTTGCTAGGCATATATGCGCAGCACAGAAACACAGATGCGCCGGTTTGCCGCCGATTCCGTCTGCGGATCAGTCTGAGGGGCATCGGCTGGTGGATCGGGGTTTTACATGCTGCGGAAAAACTGGAACTTACTGCAGCTTTGTATCAGGGCTTGACTTCAGTCATGCCGCAAATGTAGCAAAGTGGACACCGGGCTTTAGCCCCTGGGGAACGGGGTTTGAAACTGCGCCTCTACCCGAAATCCTCAGCAGTCGCGCCCTCTTCCTCGTACAATAAGACCATGCTCCGCGACCTCCGCCCGCTCTTCAGTTACATGCGCCGCTACCGCTGGGGATACCTGTGGGGCACCCTCTGCTGCATTGGCACCAACATTGTCTCCGTGCAGTTTCCCCAGGTCATCAAATACGCCATCGACGAGATGAAGCACGGGGTCACCCGCCGCCAGATCCTCATCTTCGCCGGATTGCTGGTCCTCATCGCGCTGGTCAAAGGCATCTTTCTCTACGCCCAGCGCTGGATTCTCATCGGCATCTCGCGCGAGATCGAGTTCGACCTGCGCAACGACCTCTTCCGCAACCTCGAACGCCAGGACGCCGACTTCTACCAGCGCTATCGCACCGGCGACGTGATGGCCCGGCTCACCAATGACTTGAATGCCGTGCGCAACCTCCTCGGCCCGGCCCTCATGTACAGCGCCAACACTGTTTTCTTCACCGTGGCCGCACTGGTTTATGTGCTGCGCATCAGCCCCTGGCTGACCTTTGTTGCGCTCGCGCCGATGCCGCTCGCATCGATCCTGGTGCAGTACTTCGGCCATCGTATTCACGACCGCTTCGAGCGCATCCAGGCCAGCTTCTCCGACATCTCCGCGCAGGCCCAGGAGAACTTCTCCGGCGCGCGCCTGATCCGTGCCTTTGCCCGCGAAGAGTCCGAAATCAACCTCTTCGAGCGCCTCAACCGCGAGTACATCGCCCGCGCGCTCCGGCTCGTTCAGTTGATGGGCATGTTGTGGCCCACGCTGGAGCTCGTCCTCGGCATCTCCATGATCATCACGCTATTGGTCGGCGGCCATCAGGTCCTGGCGCACCGCATCACCATCGGCGATTTCGTCGCCTTCAATACCTACATGATCCTGCTCATCTGGCCCATCATCGCCGTCGGCTGGGTCGTCAACCTCTTCCAGCGCGGCACGGCCTCAATGAAGCGCATCGTCGAATTGCTTGAGGTAAAACCGGGCATTGATGATTCCCTCGCCGATCAAGCGATCCCTTCCGATGCAAAACTACACGGTGAGATAGAGTTTCGCGGCCTTAATTTCAGTTACGGCGATACTCCAGTCCTCCATAACATCTCCCTATCTATCCCCGCAGGGTCAACACTAGCCATCGTCGGACCCACCGGCTCGGGAAAATCCACGCTGGTCAAGCTGATTGCGCGTATTTATGAGGCGCCAGCGGGATCATTGCTGATTGATGGACGCACTGTGCGCGAGTATCCATTGGCGGTCCTGCGCGACAATATCGGCATGGTGCCGCAGGAGACATTTCTCTTTAGCGAGACGATCAAGGAGAATCTCACCTTCGGAGCGCCCGGCGTAGAAACCGAATCTATGCTCGACGCGGCGACAGCCGCACATATACGCAAGGAGTTCGAGGAGTTTCCGCAGGGCTTTGAGACTATGGTCGGCGAACGCGGACTCACTCTTTCTGGCGGCCAAAAGCAGCGGACCGCCATCGCGCGAGCTTTGCTGCGCAAGCCGTCGATTCTCATTCTCGATGATGCGCTAGCCAGCGTGGATACCTATACTGAAGAACGAATTCTTGGAGGTCTCGGCAGCTACACTGCTGCTTCGACAACGATCCTGATCTCGCACCGAGTCTCAACGGTACGCGGTGCTGATCAGATTGCGGTGCTTGAAGGCGGCAGGATTGTGGAGTTGGGTCGTCATGAGGAACTGCTTGCGGCAGACGGCTACTACGCGAATCTTGAACGCAAGCAGCAGTTGGAAGAAGAACTGACAGTTGCCGGCTAGAGCGAACCAGGGTTATTGTGTCCTGTTGAGCTTTGTGCAAAATTACCGCTCCCTGATGGTCGCGTCAACTGAACGGACATGCTTTCGGGATACACCATCCCTGGTTTCGCTATAAGTGCAACCTGCATTCAGCAGCTTTTTCATGAAATGCTGACACTTTTTCAATACATTTCAGGCAGTCCAGCGTGAGCCGGCAACGGCTTCCGCGCCTGAGTCAATGACTTCAAGCCCAGCCTGTCGGCGCACAGAAACAGACGCAAGCCCCCGCGACGAAACCGGATTAGCCTCTGGATCTCGAGCCACCTGACGCCATGCATCGCGGACATTGCGCACGCAATCAATCGCGTGCTCGAACTTGGGTTTGGAGGCTGACTGAGATGCTTGCAGAATCTGTGCAAAAACCGATGCGTAGAACTCACTCAGTACTTGCGCTGGACGACCTCCGACATCCATGCGTAGCCGCGCTTGGAGGTGGATGATAATATCCAGGGCACGCTTGACTGCTACGCGCCGCCCAGCCTGGTCGCCGCGCTCGACAGCCTCAATGGCGGCATGGAGAAAGCGGAGAATCCCGTCGTAGAGAGCCACCACCAGCTCGACCGCCGAAGCGCCTTCCAGTGCGTGCTCTTGGTAGCTTGACATTCTGATCGGCTCCTTGGTCTTCGGCTGACTGCTGTTGTGTGATCGCAACTTCCCGATGCTCAGGCGTTAACCGCCGGGATTCTCGTTGAAACCAGTAATCGCTGAGTACAGTTCGTTGGCCTGGTTCAACTGGGAGGGCAGCGCCTGGAGGATCTGGTCGGCGCTGGTCAGTTCCGCAGTCAGACTGGCCTGCTCCGCAGAGATGATGCTGCTCTCTTTCGTAATATCGGCGTTCAGCGTCGATTCGACATTGCTATTCGAGGTTTGAGCCAGCGCCAGAATTCCCGATGGAGTACTGGTCCCGGCGTTGGTCAGGATATTGGAAAAAGTCGCGCCCCAGCTATTGGCATTCTGAAAGAAGCCGACAACGCCGCTGTAATCGGAGTTCAAGACTGAATCGAGCGAAGTACTATCGAGTGTCAACGATCCGTCGTTGTTGACGCTGATGCCCAGGCTGGTGAGTCCTGTAATATCCGAGCCGACATTGTTGTAATTGAGGGCCTTGCTGGTCGTGGTGTCAGTAATTGCAGAGGTGACGGTCAACGCGCCGCTGGAGCCTGCCGTTCCTGAGACCAGCACCAGTTGTGTTTCTCCTCCGATGTTCACCAGGTTGGCCGTTACCCCGGCATTCGCGGTGTTGATCGCAGAAGCGAGGCCGGAGAGTGTACCGTTGGCGCCCGAAGGAACATTGATAGTCTGCGCCGTGCCCGAGCCGACTTGGATAGTGATGGAACCTGACAGCGCGTCGCTGGTGTTGGCGATTCCATCCAAGTAGCCGTTGGGATTCTGCGCAATCAGGCCACCCAACAATTGCTGTTGCAGGAGCGAGAGAGTAGGTGAGCCGTATAGAGGCTCTGCTGCGCCGGAACCCTTGTTTTGTTGCTCGGTATTGATTGCGCTGATCAGCGAGTTGTAATCCGTGACAAACGAATTGAGAGTGCTCTCCACATCCGTGTTATCGTTGGCGATCACGACCTGCACCTGCGTACCAGGAGAGTTCGAGAGCAGTTGAAAGGTCACGCCTGGAATCAGGTTGGCGACGGTATTCGAGGCGCTGGACAGGCTGACGCCGTCCACGGTCAGTTGCGCATTCGCGCCGGAGGTGGAGTTGGTATAGCTCAGCGCGGCATTAGAGTTGCTGGCGTCGGTGATTGTAGAGGTGATGGTCAGGTCGCCGCCTGTGCCGGAAGTGCCCGAAACCAGGCTGAGCCGCGAACCCGATGCATCGGTGAGCACACTGGCGGTGACACCGATGCCGGCGGTGTTGATAGCGGATGCGAGACTTGCGAGCGTATTGCTGGATGAACCGACAGTGATGGTCTGCGCCGTGCCGGAACCGACCTGAATCGTCAGCGCGCCGGCCAGTGTGTCAGAGGCATTGGTGATCGGCGTCAGGTAGCCGCTGGAGGTCTGCGCCAATGAAGTAACAACTACCGTATGCGTGCCCGCTACCGCAGACGAATTCGCCGCTGTCAATTCGAGGATATTGGTGTTGGAACTGGAGCCGGTCTTTTCCGAGAGAATGCCCTGAAAATCAGTCAGCGAACTCATGTCGTTGGAGAGATTGGAGAACAGCGTGCCGAGGCTCGACAGCGCTGTATCCTGGCTTTCGAGTGTGCTCAACTGCGTCTTCCAAGGCGTCTCCACGTTCTGAAGATTGGCGACAATCGAAGCTACGGTGGTACTTACGTTAAAGCCCGCGCCGCTGGTCGGCGACCCGAAGCTCAGGCCTACTGTGCCCATGACACCCTCCCTGCTGCATGAAAGCAGCCGGTGAACCAACAGAGGGTCCACCACATTAGAAATGACTTAAAATTGCACTGAATCGATGCCCGGCAATGACACAAAGGAGGGCGCCCGGTTGAGACGCCCTCCTCTGCTTCGGGTTAAAGCTGCGGTTTACTGGAGCAGCTTGGTGACTTCCTGTTGCAGGCTGTTGGCCTGGGCCAGGGCCGAAATGCCGGTCTGGCTCAGGATCTCGTACTTCGAGAGGTTGCTGGTGGCGGAAGCATAATCGGTGGCCTGGACTGCATTCTGAGCGCCGACGATGTTCTCCTGCTGCGTGGTAACCACTGAACTGACCGCATTCAGCGTGTTGATCTGCGCGCCGATATAGCCGTCCTGGGCCGCTACGTCGCTGATGGCTCCATTGATCTGGGTCAGCGCTGTCTCAGCGTCGTTCTGGTTGGTCAGGTCGGTCAGCGACAGGTTGGCGGTGGTATCGCCGGCCGCATTGGCTACATACTGGATGGTCTCTGTGGCCGCGGTGCTGGCGAAGGTTGCCGCTGCGACGGTGGTGGTTGTGTCCTTATACGTTGTCGTAATGCCTACATTGGCGTTGGTGTTGGTGAGCAGGATGCCGGTGTCGCCGGCGTTCACGCCACCATCGCCCACAGTTGCCGCTGTGGTAAAGCTGGCGGTTACGCCGGGGATGCCATCCTGGTTGATCTCCGCGATCACGCCTGCGATATTGGTGGCATTGGTTGTGGTGATGGTGCTGGTAGTTGCATCCGGGTTGGTGATGGTGAATTTGAAGGCGCCGCTGATTGCGTCGGTCGTTTCATTGGCCAGCGTGGTAATCGCGCCGGCTGTATCCTTGGTCAGATCGAAGAACTGTCCGGAGCTGCTCTGCTGCACCGTGCCGCCGTAATCGCCCACGTCGGTGGAGCTGAGCTTGGCGAAGAACAGATCGTCGAGCGAGGCGCTCTGCGTGGAGGAGTCACCGGTATAGATGCCCACTCCAGCGGTTGCGCCGGTAAAGACCTGGTTCTGGTTGTAGGTGGTAGTTGATCCGATGTTGTTGATCTCGGAGAGAATCGACTGATACTCCTGGTTTGCCGCGGCATCCTGGGAGGTGTTTAGGGTGCCGTTCGCGGACTCGGTGGCCAGCGTCACGGCACGGTCAAGCAGGCTCGTCACTTGCGAAAGTGCGCCATCGGCAACCGACAGTAGGCCGGAGCCCTCTGTGGCGTTGGTAACCGACTGGGTCAGAGCGTCCTGGTTGGCTTGCAGGCCGTTAACCAGCGAGAGTCCTGCGGGATCGTCGGCACCGGAGTTGATGCGCGAACCGGAAGACAACTGCTGCAGTACGGTTTGCAAGCTGTTGTTGGTGTTGTTCAGGTTATTCTCTGCGTAAACAGCAGCGAGGTTATTCAGAATACCCAGGGACATGGGATTCTCCTTAATTGGATGCATGGAATTGCGGCGTTTGCTCAACGACCGCGCCCATTTTTCTCCATCTCTCTGGGCTGCTGCCGCCGGGTATTGCTGCTGCATCTGGCCCATTCTTCGGCCTCCGGCAAATGAACTTTACCCCCGCCCGAATCTGTCCCATTCAGGACACTGCCCCGCATTGAATCGCCGATTATTTCATTTTTTGCCGTTTTCCGCCGATACCTACTGCAAGGAGCCGGAGGCCATGATCGAACTTACCAAACTCAATGGAAACGTGATGATGCTGAACAGCGATCTGATCAAGACCGCTGAAGCAGCGCCGGACACCATGCTGACCCTCATCACTGGGGAAAAGCTGATCGTCCGTGAAGAACTCGCCGAAGTGACCGAGCGGATCATTGCTTATCGCGCCCGTCTGCTGGCCACGGTATCGCGCCGCCTGCCTTCGTATGGCGACTTGCAGCCGGTTGCTTCGATCAGCAGCCTGGATGTGGCCGATAAACCCTCCGGCGCTGCCAGACCTTCATCGAGCCGCTGACGGCCGAGCGCGCGGCAGACGGAAACAGGGGCGAAGCCAAAGGGATAAGCCGAGGATTGAAGCAGTATTTTCGGGGAGGAACTCATGGATAAGGGAAGTGTCGTCGGTGTTTTTCTGGCTGTAGCCGGCATTGTGGCGGGCTTGCTGATCGAGGGGGGGAACATCGGCCAGATTCTCCAGCCGACCGCCTTTCTGATCGTCTTCGGCGGAACCATGGGCGCGGTGATGCTCCAGTTTCCGCTCCCCGTGGTCATCTCCGCCTTTGGCCGCCTGGCGCATGTCTTTTCCGCTCCGCGCAAGCAGAACATGCAGATGATCCGCACCCTCATCTCCTTCGCAAATAAGGCGCGGCGCAATGGCGTGGTCTCGCTCGATGCCGATCTTCAATCCATCCAGGATCCCTTTCTCAAGCAATCCATGATGCTGGCCGTGGACGGAACCGAGCCTGAGGAACTGCGCAAGATCATGCGCGTCAGCCTCGACTCCATCATGGAAGGCGACGACCAGCTTCCCGCAGTCTTCGAGTCGGCCGGCGGATTTTCGCCCACCATTGGCATTCTCGGCGCGGTGCTGGGGCTGATTCAGGTGATGCATCATCTGGATAACATGCAGGAGGTCGGCCGCGGAATCGCCGTCGCCTTCGTCGCCACCATCTATGGCGTGGCCGCGGCAAATCTCTTCTTTCTCCCCTTCGCTGGGAAAATGCGCATCCGCATGCG
Source organism: uncultured Acidobacteriaceae bacterium (assembly GCA_963713645.1). Classification (GTDB taxonomy): domain Bacteria; phylum Acidobacteriota; class Terriglobia; order Terriglobales; family Acidobacteriaceae; genus Telmatobacter. The sequence goes on from CAVQMQ010000035.1 coordinate 57,318, forward strand.
CGAGGAACAGATGCGCCGCGAGATGGTCCTGGAAGGTGTCGTCTCCATCCTGGAAGGCATCAATCCTCGCATGCTGGAAGTCAAGCTGGCCGGCTTCCTCGACAAAGCCGATCAGGAGCAGCAGGAGAAGGCAGCATGAGGCGCCCCAGTAAAGGCCACGTCAGCCACGAACGCTGGCTGATCTCCTATGCCGATTTCATCACCCTGCTCTTTGCCGTCTTCGTCGTCCTCTACGCCGCCTCCGCGGCCAAGAAAGGCCAGAACGATGTCTCCGATGCCATCGATACCGCCTTCAAAGCCTTGGGACTTTTTGACAATTCCACGCGCGAGCCGAAGAACGCAAAGGGCAGCGACAGCCAGGACAAGCCCGTCATTCCCATGAATATCGTCATGGGAGAAGACGTCCTTGCGCCCGCCAAAGTCAAGGAAGATCTGGATAAAGTAAAGCGCGAGCTCGAACAGACGCTTTCCAAGCAGGTTGCCGAACACACGGTCTCCATCAAGATGGGCCGCGACGGCTTGGTCATCAGCCTTAAAGAAGCCGGCTTCTTCGCCTCTGGTTCGGCCTCTCCCAAGCCGGAAACCCTGCCCACGCTCAAGCAGGTCGCCGCCTCCCTGGGCCGCACGCCTTACGATTTGCGTATTGAAGGCCACACCGACAACATCCCCATCCATACCGCGGAATTCGATTCCAACTGGGAGCTCTCTTCGGCCCGCGCCACCCATATTGCCCGCATCTTTCTTGCCCTCAAGGCCATGCCCCCCGACCGCATCTCTGCCGCCGGTTATGCCGAATTCCACCCGGTGGCTCCGAACGATACGCCCGAAGGCCGTGCACAGAATCGCCGCGTCGATCTGGTTGTGCTGCCGCGCACCAAGATCGATCTCTCCAGTTCCGGCCTGCCACATCAAACCGGCGCGTGGCAGAAGATTACGGATGACGAGTAGCTCATCATCCGATCAGCAAATTCTGCGGAGGATGCAAAGAAAGCTCAGGTGACTGCGACGGTAGCGTTGTTCCTTGGTCTTCCGCCGAAGCGCCCATTCTGCTTGGCGTGGAGGGGCATACCATGCACCGAGACGGTTGGCTTCCTAGAACGGTTTGTGACGCATCGACGAGGGCAGGTTGGGAGTGACCTGCCCTCGTCGTACTCCATGGTTGATCGCCGGTTCAGCTATTCAACTGGCAGCCCCTTGGCCTTCCATGCGGGGAACCCATCCCGAAACCAATAGACATGCTTGTAACCTGCCTTGATCGCCATCACAGATGCCTTGTAGCTCTTCCAGCAGGCAGGCCCATTGCAGTAGAAGATGACGGGCGCGCTCTTGTCTTTGGGCAGCTTGGCCAGATTGAAGCTGTCTGCTGATGAGTCAAAGGTGAGAGTTCGCGCGCTCTTCTCCGCATAGGGAATACTCAGCGCGCCTTTGATATGCGCATCAAAAAACTCGGTGAGGATGCGCGCGTCAACGATCACAGCGCCGCTCTTCATAAGGCTAGCGGCCTCGTCGGCATCGACGACCGTTGCACCTTTCAATGTGGCAGGAGTGTCCTCGCCAAACAGCGGTCCAGCTATAAGCAGGCAAAAGGCAAGAAGCGCCAGTAAACGGAGAGACAAAAAGCCATTGACCATGATTTCCTTCCTTCGATCCGAAGTCTTCTGCATCAGGCAGAAACTTGCTCTGGAAAAATGATCGGCATAGAGAAGAATTTCTTTACAATGGCTCGCGAAGGGATTCCGAGAACAACTCGCCGGGAAAATGCGCGCAAATAAAAAATCCCCGCTATGGAAAGCGGGGATTTTTTAGTGATGATAACCAACTTTTCAGGCGCTGAAGAGCAGAACGCCCGCGGCTTTCTCTTCGGCAGTTTCATCGGCGCTGACCGGGCGATAGAACAACTGGTTGGCGTCGAGATAAACCTCGAGAAACGCCGGCCTCGCAGTGATCTTGCCAGCGATCAGCGCCTCAGACAATGGATCTTCCACATAGCGTTGCAGCGCGCGGCGCAACGGACGCGCGCCGTAGCTGCGGTCCACCATTGTCTTATCGAGAATCCACTTCTTGGCATCCTCCGTGACAGAGATGGTGATGGACTTCTGCGCCAGGTTCGTGTTCAAACTCTGCACCAGCAGCTCAACGATCTGGATCAGATCCGCATCCGACAACGACTGGAACAAGATGACCTCGTCGAGGCGGTTGAGGAACTCGGGGTTGAAGGTCTTCTTGACTTCTTGCTTGACCAGTTCCTCGATCTTCTCCATCACCAGGTCGTCGCGATCACTCTGGAAGCCGAGTCCCTGCTTCTTCATCAAGTGGCGCGCGCCGATATTCGAGGTCATGATGATGATCACGTTCTTGAAGTCAACAGTATTGCCGAGCCCATCGGTCAACTGCCCATCTTCAAAAACCTGCAAAAGGAGATTGAATACATCCGGGTGCGCCTTCTCGACCTCATCCAGCAGCACAACGCAGTAGGGTGAACGGCGGACCCGTTCGGTCAACTGGCCACCTTCCTCATAGCCCACATATCCCGGAGGCGAACCGATGAGTTTAGAAACGGAGTGCTTTTCCATGAACTCCGACATATCGAAGCGGATGAGCGCCTTGTCTGACCCAAAGAGAAACTGGGCCAGCGTCCGCGCCATCTCGGTCTTGCCCACGCCGGTGGGGCCGAGGAACAGGAAGCTGCCGATGGGACGATGCGGCGATTTGAGGCCGGCACGAGAGCGGCGAATGGCGCGAGCCAGAGCACTGATGGCCTTCTCCTGCGAGATGACGCGCTTGTGCAGCTCTTCTTCCACCCGCAGCAGCTTCTGCGTCTCTTCTTCCTTGATGCTGGTCACGGGAACGCCGGTCCAGCGGCTAACCACGTCCTCAATGTCTTCACGGCCCACAATCCCGGCGGCCGAGTCGTCGAGATGATATTTGTCGCGCAGAGCACGCAGGTTCTCGCGCTCCTTGCGCTCCTCATCGGAATAGAAACGGGCCTTCTCGAACTCATGATTCGCAATCGCAGAATCCATGCGGTGAACGATGAACTTGATGCGCTTCTGCACCTCGGTGATCTCTTCGGGCAGCGAGGTCTGTCGCAGTTTGACGCGCGCTCCAGCCTCGTCGATCAGATCAATCGCCTTGTCGGGCAGGAAGCGGTCAGGGATGTAGCGGTTTGAGTGTGAAACCGCGAATTCAACCGCATCATCCGTGTAACTGACAGCGTGGAATTTCTCATAGCGGTCCTTGATGCCCATGATGATCTTGATCGCATCAGCCTCATTCGGTGGTGGCACCTTGACGGCCTGGAAACGCCGTTCGAGCGAACGGTCCTTCTCAATCGACTTGCGGAACTCTCCGGGTGTGGTTGCTCCGATGCACTGAATCTCACCGCGCGAAAGCGCCGGCTTGAGAATGTTGGCAGCATCGAGCGAACCCTCCGCCGAACCCGCGCCCACCAGTGTATGCAACTCGTCGATGAAGACAATGGAGTTTTGATTCTCCATCAGCTCCTTCATGATGGTCTTGAGCCGTTCCTCGAACTGGCCGCGGTATTTGGTGCCGGCCACGATCAGCGAGAGGTCCAGTCCGAGAACCCGTTTGTCGGCAAGGAAGCTGGGCACCTCGCCATCGGCGATGCGCTGGGCGAGGCCTTCGACAATGGCTGTCTTGCCCACGCCGGGCTCGCCAATCAGCACAGGATTGTTTTTGGTGCGGCGGCAGAGGATCTGGACGACGCGCTCCAGCTCGCCATCACGGCCTACGAGCGGGTCCAACTGCCCGTCCATCGCGGCCTGCGTCAAATCACGGCTGAACTCGGCCAACAGGCTCGACTCGCGCTGCCGCTGCTGTTGCGGGGCCTTCTCCTGGGTTACGCGCGCCAGCTCTTCGCGAATCTGCGCGAGTTTGAGTCCACGCTCCTGCAAGATCTCCGCAGCAAAGCATTTTTCTTCGCGCAGGAGGCCAAGAAGCAGGTGTTCCGTACCGATATGCTTGTGCCCCAGGCGTTCGGCTTCTTCCGCCGCATAGGCCAGGACGCGCTTGCATTCATTCGAGAGGGGTAGATCGACCGAGGTCGATACCTTCTCGCGAATCGTCGTGTGCGCTTCAATCTGCTTGCGAATCGAATCGACCGATGCGTGCGAACGAAGGAAGCGATTGGTCAGCGCCTTGTCCTCCCGCAGCAGCCCGAGCAGCAGGTGCTCGGTTTCGATATAGGGTGAGCCGAACTGACTGGCCTCATACCGCGCGAAAAAGATTACGCGCCGCGCCTTCTCCGTATAGCGTTCGAACATGTGCTCCCCCTTTGTTCAGGTTATCGGCTGGAAGGTTCCTCCGGTTCATCTTTCCGGATTTTGCCCTGCCCGCCTGCGCCCTTTTTGAACTTCGCCGCCAGTGATAAAGGAAAATTCCCCTCTTGCGCTGGGTCAGCCATTTGGATTGGTCTCAGAACCCTGTTCCGTCGGTATTTTTCCACCTTCTGAGGACTTCCATCCTGGCCATGCAAACTGGATGAAATAAAACTCATTCAGTCCGCCTACTGTATCAGACTCAAACGCAACACGGAATAGCTCTTTATTCCGCAAAATCCACTTTGGGGAGTTCTACACTGGGAATCAGGCCAACGGCACCAGCTTCCCGCCCTCCAGGCGCAATGCCCGCGTACAGCGAGCAGCCAATTCCAGATTATGCGTCACCAGAATCGAGGTCAGCCCATGACTCCGGTGCAACCGCTCAATCAGTTCAAAAACCATCGCTGCGGTCGCCTCGTCCAGATCGCCGGTCGGCTCATCGGCCAATAGCAGTTGCGGACTGTTGACCAAGGCCCGCGCCAGAGCCACCCGTTGCTGCTCGCCGCCGGAAAGCTCACCGGGGCGATGCGTGGCGCGATCTTCTAAACCCACCTCCTGCAACCACTTGGCTGCTGTTGCAAGAGCCTCAGCTTTCCGTACACCGCCGGCCAAGAGCGGCATGGCGACGTTTTCGAGAGCCGTAAACTCCGGCAACAGGTAGTGAAATTGCCAAACGTAGCCGACTGCGCGGTTGCGAAAGGCCGCTGCCTCCCTGGAACTGAGTTGGGCCACGTTGGTTGAGGCGCAGTATACAGTTCCGGCAGAGGGTGTATCAAGCGCTCCGAGAATGTGCAAGAGCGTGCTTTTTCCTGCGCCGGAGCGGCCGACAACGGCCACCATTTCGCCGCGTTGCATCTCAAGATTAAGATTTTCAAAGAGTGTGAGGGTTCCGCGGGCCGTCTGATAAGACTTTTTTAGACTTGTGACTTTAAGCAGAGGGTTAGATACGCCGGTCGCTGAAGCAGCCGCGCCTTCCGCCGTCCGCGATTCCGGCTCCCGTGGTGTGCGGGCTGGTTGGCCGACAGCGGCTGAAGGACTCTGGGTCATTTGGTTGCACTTATTTTAGCGCGGAAAGCCTGGATTCCGCGCAAGGGCGTTCTAAAGAGAGTGAACCCCAAAGTACCGCTGCCCGGTTGATTCGCTATTGCGAATGCTGGCCCCGACGTGCGCTCCCCCTAATGCCTTAAGCTGTTTTAAGAATGAAAGACTCGGCTGTTTTGCTCATCGATTGCCCGGACCGGAAGGGGCTTGTCGCTCGCGTCTCCACGCTGCTCTACGAGCGGGGCGCGAATATTCTCCATGCGGACCAGCATCAGGACCACGAGCTGGGCCTGTTTTTCATGCGCATCGAGTGGAGTCCTGGTCCTGGCCCTGCGGGCGGCAGCCCTTCTGCTGAATTCGAGAACGGGCCGGAGGCCTTCGGCCTGGAAGATTTCAGGCGCGTCTTCGCGCCACTGGCTACCGAATTGAAGATGCGTTGGCAGATCAGCTCAACGGCGCAACGTCCGCGCGTGGCGCTTTTCTGCTCGCAGTATCTGCACTGCATGGCTGACCTCTTGCACCGCTGGCGCTCGGGGGAGTTGCATTGCGAAATTCCCGTTATTGTCTCGAACCATCGGGATGTCGAGCCGCTGGCCGACTTCTACGGAATTCCTTTCGAGCACGTTCCGGTGACCGCAGCCACGCGCGCCGAGGCCGAGCAGCGGCAGTTGGAGATACTCTACCAGCACGACATCGAGCTGGTAGTACTAGCCCGCTACATGCAGATTCTTTCGCCGGAGTTTGTCACGCGCTACCCCTCGTCGATCATCAATGTCCATCATTCGTTTCTGCCTGCATTCACCGGCGCGCGCCCGTATCACGCAGCCCACGCGCGCGGCGTCAAGCTGATCGGAGCAACCAGCCACTACGTCACCGAGGTGCTGGACGATGGGCCGATCATCGAGCAAGATGTAGCCCGCATTTCGCACCGCGACCAGGTGGAAGACCTTGTGGCGCGGGGCCGCGACCTGGAGCGTATTGTCTTGTCCCGCGCGGTCCGCTGGCACCTCGACCGCCGGATTCTTTGCTATGGGAATAAAACAGTGGTCTTCGATTAAACGCAGTTTTCAGTTGTCAGTGATCAGTTTTCAGTGGGCAGACTGAGGCTAATTGGGAAGGCGGGAGCTCTAGCGGGTTACCGAAAGTCGAACCGTCCTCATGTCTTGTGTCAGGGCATGACTTTAGTCGTGCCGATAATTCGCCAAGGTAGATTCCGGCTTTAGCCGCTGCCTGAGTGGGAACTCCAACATATCCAAGATTCAAATCGGAGACCGCAAGCACTATACTGCCACCCATGAGAATTTATCTCTTTTCCCTGCTGCTTTCCGCCGCTTCCCTGCTCTTCTTTGCCCAATCCTCTCCGCCTGCGCCTGCTGCACAATCGCCCGTCTGGACAATCGAAGACTCAGGCACGACAGCCAGCCTGCGAGGAATATATTCAGCAGATGGAACAGTGGCCTGGGCCAGCGGAACGGGTGGAACTGTCTTGCGCACCACCGACGGCGGGGCGCACTGGGTTCAATGCGCGATACCTGACGGAGACAAAGACGGAGCGAAGCTCGATTTTCGCGGCGTGCAGGCCTGGGATGCAAAGACGGCGATTGTGATGGCTTCAGGGCCGGGGGAACTTTCGCGGCTTTATAGAACGACCAATGGATGTATGACATGGACTCTGGTCTATGAAAACGATCAGAAAGAGGGCTTCTGGGATGCAATTCGGATGTGGACTCCAACGGATGGGTTCCTGGCCGGCGATCCGGTTGACGGGCAATTGTTTCTCTCGGAAGCTACCCAGTATTGGGGCCAATTTGTAAATGGTGGTTTCATTGACAGCTATGGCTATTTGCTCAAAGCTCAAGGAAAAGGCGAAGCCGCTTTTGCAGCGAGCAACTCATGCATCGCTCTTGGCACATTAGAGACCAAAGATGGCAAATCAAGGGACGTTTGGTTCGCTACTGGGGGTTCGGATGGCTCCCGTGTGATCCATTTCCAACACTTCAACGGTGGCGAGCCTGAGAGGCTCGCTCTTTCAGAATCCCAGGCACCGATGTTCCCAAAGAACCAAAGTAGTGGCATATTTTCAATTAGTTTCATTGAAAATCGAAGGGGTATTGCAGTCGGAGGCGACTATACAAAACCAAACGTCAGCGCCGGCACAGCGGCATGGTCCGACGACAGCGGGCGAACCTGGACCGCCTCCACCACCCCGCCCCACGGCTACCGCTCCTCGGTCCAATGGAGCGAAGCGCTCAAGACGTGGATCACCGTCGGAACCAACGGCTCGGATATCAGCAGGGATGACGGAAAGAATTGGCAGCCGCTCGATGACGGCAACTGGAATGCGCTCTCACTGCCGTTTGTTGTCGGGCCGAAGGGGCGCATTGCGCGGCTGAATCCGGCTGCGATTCCAGCTGCAAAATAGGCTGCCCGCTTGTATGGCGGGAGTGCTTTCCCATATCCGAAAATCCGGATCTGGGGCACCCAGAGTTTATGGCCCGTGCAACCGAATGACGTGCTTTAGTCGATGAACTCAACCTGCGGCTTGACTGTAATGATGCCGCGCTCGTAGCCCAAATCAAGCAGCTTGCGGATGGCCTCGCGGCCGTCGGGACCGTAGTCCAGTGTGCGCTCGTTTACATACATGCTGACAAAGCGGCTGGCGAGGCGAGTGTCGAGGTCGCGGGCAAATTGCATCGCGTATTCCAGAGCCGGCTCGCGGTGGTCAAGTCCATGTTGGATGCTGTCTTTCACAGCCTTTGTCACGATGCGCATTGATTCCGCACCCAGTGAGCGGCGGACTGCATTCCCGCCCAGAGGCAGAACAAGGCCGGTGGTCTCTCGCCACCAGATGCCAAGATCGACGACCTTGTGCAGGCCGCTGGCGGAGTACGTCAACTGGCCCTCGTGAATGATCAGCCCGGCTTCGTAATCTCCAGCCAGAATCGCGGGAATGATCTTGTCAAAGGGAACCACTTCGGTCTTGAGTCCCGGGTTGAAAATCTTGAGCGCAAGAAAAGCCGTCGTCAGCGTGCCGGGAATGGCAATCTTGATGCGGCTGAGGTCTTCGGGAGCTATAGCCTTGCTGGCCACGACCATCGGGCCGTAGCCCTCGCCCACGCTGCCGCCGCAGCCCATGAGCGCGTACTTGTCTTGCAGCAGCGGGTAGGCGTGGAAGCTGATCGCGGTGACGTCAAAGAAAGCCTCGTCGAGGGCGCGGCGATTCAGCGTCTCGATGTCGCAGAGCGTGTGCGTGAACTTGTAGCCCGGAACGCGGACCTTGTTGGTGGCCAGGCCATAGAACATGAAGGCGTCGTCGGAGTCAGGGCTATGGGCGATGGAGATTTCGCGCAATGCTTCTGCGCTGGTCGGTGCGGAAGGCTGAGTGCTCAAGGTAATGAAAATCCTTTCGGGGAAAGAGGGCGGTCTTGGCTGAAAAACATGAAAGCCATCCCTCAGAGGCTAAAGCCCGCAATCATTTGCGGAGGTGATATTACGAGCTGAAGCCCGTACCCTTCATGAATAATGTGATCGGCGTTCTTCCTTCATTGTACAGCGATGCAGACTCGCTCAGGCGTTACGGCGGCGCAGGCGCGTCCATCCAGCGGCCAGTGCGGCGGCGGCCATCACTTTGAGCGCGTCGCCGGGCAGGAAGGGGAGAACGGACTCGGTGAGCACAACACGCGCCGAAGCGTGAAGCCACAAGGCCATCCACACTGCTCCACAGCTCAGAATCAACAGGTTGCCGGCGGCTGCGGCCCACAGAGCGGCATAAAAGCTCTTACCGGTCACGGAAGTCGAAGTTGAGCGTTGCCACAGCAGCGCAACCAGCGCAGCAGCCAGCGGATACGAGAAGAGATAGCCGCCGGTTGGCCCGATGAGATGAGCGATACCGCTGAGGACGCTGGGCGTAAAGACCGGCAGCCCCATTGCGCCCTCGGCTAGATAGGCGGTCAAAGTAGCCGCGGCCAAGCGCGGCGCAAGCAGCAGGCCCAGCAGCAGCACCGCAAAGGGCTGCAAGGTGAGCGGTACGGGCGTGTAGTAGAGCGGCAAGGCGATGTGCGAGCAGAGAGCCACCAACGCACTTCCGCCAATCACAATGCCGCCGCGGCGCAGCCACGCAAGTTGCCGGGCAGTCGCCGGAACGAGGGGAAGGGAGATTTCATTCTGCATGGTTGCCTCCTGAGTTGCTTAATTACCTGCTGCCTGAATTCTGCTTTGCGCCGCTCTCGGTCCGGTCAAGACGCCAGTCACAATTCCGGGTCTATCTCGCTGACGAGACTGGCTTGCGCGCCAGGGTTTACCGCAGTCTTCGCGCGCAGTTCTAAGCGCTCCCGCCAAATGTGACGAGCCATCCCCGCAGCCGCGACAAGCAGCGCGCCCAGCGAGACGAGAAGTCCAATCAATAGCCAGCGCATCGGTTCAAACTAGGCCAGAATACCAGACCGGACCGCGGATTTTTCCGTCCAGTTGAATCCGGGCGGGCGCGTGACACCTAGTTTCTCAGAGCGGGCAGAGGCTGTCCTGGAGCCATTCGAGATAGCCGCGACTAGCGGCTTCAACGGGCAGCACCAGGAACTCCGGTGTCTGGTAGCTATGCAGCGCATGCAGCCGCGCTTCAAGGGCGGCCAGTTGATCACCTGTGGTCTTGAGCAGCAGCAGCGTTTCGTTTGACGTTTCTATCGCGCCCTGCCAGCGGTAGATGGATTGGACGGCGGGCACAAGAGTAGCGCAGGCCGCCAGCCGCTCCTCGACCAGCGTGCGGCCCAGGCGGCGGGCCTCTTCTACGTCGGCAGTGGTGGCAAGCACGATGCGCAGGTGGTTTGCAGCGTCCGGCATGATTCCCTTTCCGAATTCTTCTACGAGATGTTTTACCATCCGGCCTTGGGAATCTGCACTCTGTGACGTTGTCCCTTGCCCTGCTGGCCAGAGTGTTGCAGTATGGACCTTGGCGGGAATCTTCGTTCACTGAATCTGTTTAACCCGTCGTGGGGGAAGAAATGACAGCGATCAAGTTTGGCACCTCAGGCTGGCGGGCGATTGTGGCCGATGAGTTTACCTTGGCCAATATCCGGCTGGCCGTGGCGGGAATTGCCGCCTATGTGAAGACTCAGCCGGCACCGCACTCGGTGCTGGTAGGCCGCGATCCGCGCTTTCTGGGTGAGAATTTTGTGGCCGAAGCGGCGCGGGTGCTGGCCGGGTCCGGGATTACACCGATTGTCATCCCCGAAGCTGCGCCCACGCCGGCGATTGCTTACGCCGTCCGAACGCTCAAGACATCCGGTGCAATCAACTTTACCGCCTCGCACAATCCACCCGAGTATAACGGCATCAAGTTTTCAACTCATGACGGCGCGCCCGCATTGCCCGAGGTGACCAAGCAGATTGAAGCCGCAATTGCCGTGCTCGAAGACGGTGCGAAAATTCCTCTGGCCGACCCTCCGGCGGGAGGTTTTGCGACCGCGGATGTGAAGCCGGATTTTTTGGAACGGATCAGCGAGTTGGTGGATATCAACGCGATTGTCCACGCTGGAATCAATGTGGTTTACGACCCCTTCTGGGGCGCGGGGCGCGGGTACTCGTCGGAGATTCTGCGCGAGGCAGGCGTGACAATCCATACTGTCCACGACTATCGCGATGTCTTGTTTGGCGGGCACGCGCCCGAGCCGGATGATTATCTGCTCGGCGCGGCGCGATCAAAGATGAAAGATGTGCATGCTCACCTGGGCATTGCGACCGATGGCGATGCCGACCGCTTCGGCATTCTCGATCAGGATGGAACCTTCATCCAGCCGAACTACATCATCGCACTACTCTTCGACTACTTGGTGGAGACACGCGGCTGGACCAACGGCGTGGCCAAGAGTGTGGCCACAACCAACCTGATCAATGCACTGGCCGAGCATCACAAAGTGCCGCTCTATGAAACGCCGGTTGGCTTCAAGTACATCGGCGAATTGATTCTTCAAGACAAGATCGCCATCGGCGGCGAAGAATCGGCCGGGCTGACGATTCGCGGCCACGTGCCGGAGAAAGACGGCGTGCTGGCTGGCCTCTTGGTGGCCGAGATGGTGGCCACACGCGGAAGGACGCTGGCCGTGCAACTGCACGACCTATTTGCCAAGGTTGGTTCCTACTACCCGGTTCGATCTAATTTCCACTTGACCCCGGAGGCGAAGACCGCGTTCACTGAGAGATTGAAGGCAGATCCCACTGAGCTGGGCGGACGCAAGGTTGTCAAGGTAGTGCGCACCGACGGTTTGAAGCTGGTTTTGGAGGATGGCTCCTGGGTCTGCTACCGGCTCAGCGGCACCGAACCCGTGGTTCGGGCGTACACCGAAACCCGCACTGAGCAGGACAAGGCGGCGTTGAGCGCTGCCGCAGAAAAGTTTGTACGAGGATAGCGATTGATGGCGGACGAGCAGGCACAATCCGGGAAGAACGTTGCGGCTCCGCTGCCCAAGAAGGCTCTGGAGTGGACACTGCGCGTTTGGCGTCCGGCGGCGACGGTCGTTCTTATTGCCCTTGCGCTGCTGCTCACCTGGCATGTGGTTAACGGCAAAAATGGCCTCACTGTCTGGCACAAGAAACGCGCCGAAGACCGCCAGTTGCGCCAGGAGATCAACGACCTCCAGCAGGAAAACGCGCGGCTGCGTGAACATATCGAGCATCTAAAAAGTGATCCTGACGCGATTGAGCACGAGGCGCGTGAAAAGCTGCACTATGCCAAGCCCGGCGAAGTGATCTATGCCCTGCCGGCAGCTCCGCAGGCCCAACCAGCAAGCACTGGAAAGTAGATCGGTTGGTTAGATTTCTGCCTTCCGGGTAAGTCTCATTCTCCATCCTAAAAATCGCATGAAGAGTGGAAGGGTTCCCTTGCACAAGCAACGCGAAGAATAACGAAATGTAGAAGCAAGCGGTTAGATATTCTGAGTGCATTACCCTTACGCGCGGCTACTGTTACCACAGAGATATGTTTTTTAATAAAGAGCCGCAGAAAATCTCTTGACACTCCGTTTCGCAAATGTAAACGTATTCTATACGGTGAAATCTTACCCCGCAGATTTCTGAAATTTCTTCACACTTTTCAGGTATTTGCCAGCGCTTGAGTTCTGATGCTTAAGCAGCGCCTCGACCGTGGGGATTTCCCAGGGGAGTGTGCGCAGGCTGGCCGCAAGGGAAATCGCCCCCCTTGGTTTCCAGCGCAGAAGATCCGGCGGCTCCCGCAAGAAGCCGCCGGGTGCACTACAACTCATGTGACCTTCTTTTGGTGTTGAAGGGGATTTGTCTCCTCCTTCAACACCATTTTTCTTTGGGTCAATGAGATTTCTGATATGGGAAAGCGCGGCACAGGGGGCCGAGACTAAAAATCCACATGCGCCCGCACGGAACCAACCCAGACAGGCCCGCGGTCGCGGTTGTAGCCGGGATTGTCGATGTGTTGCACATCAAGGGCGTAATACATGCCGCGCCACGCATGATAGTTGTAATAGCTCTCGACAATATTCTCGCGGCCATAGTTCAGGTTTCCGTCGCCGAGAAGAAAGCCCAGGCCACCCAGTTTCAGGTATTCCTGGTGATCGGCCTTGACGGCATTGGAAACAATTGCCAGACCAACTTTATCCACCGGGCGACGCCAGCGAGTTCCGGCATAATCCGCGCCTGCCTCGACTGTCTGATCGACCTCGGTGTAGGCAAAGGACTCATGCTGGCCCTCATTCCATCCGAAGCGGCCAAAGACGCGCAGGTTCTCGGTGACCTCCTGCTCGGCGTTGTAACCGAAACCATACTTCAGCGCGCCAAAGTGCTCGTGCAGAGTGATCGTGGGACGTCGCATCGACTCCGGCAAGGTACGCCTCCACCGCCTCGCGATAAGTGCCCATATGCGCGCGGTTGGCGTAGAACAGAAGCCGCTCGGTCCCTTTGCGTTTTGGAACAAAACTGTGCCGGAGTTCGAACTCGCCGTTCTGGCCGTGCGCGCGGCTGAAGGCCCAGTCCATATCGATGCCGTTGGCCACGGTGGGCATGGCGAAAAGGCCGTAGCGAACACTCCAGCTGCGGTCGTCGTATTCGGCCATGCCGCCGACAGTGTAGCCGCGTGTGTCGGCGGCGTAGTCCCATGCGCCGTTGTTGTCAACCGTCCAGTTCATGAACTGCAAGTGGCTGTCGGAGCCGGGTCCGTTCACATCGAAGAAATCAGGCAGCGTCATCTTGCCGATGCGGAACTCAACCCGGCGCAGCGGCACACTGGGAGCCAACGCCCACGGCCCCGGCTCCTGGCTGGTGGTCCTTTGTGTGAAACCGATAACCTGATGAATCTCGTAGTGAGAAAGGTAGGGTTCGGAGCTCAGGTTAGGATTGCGCACCACATCCAGATTGGTAGCGCCTGCCAGTCCCAGCGCCTGACTTAACCCGCGTCCGCCAGCACTCTCTATGTCCAGAATCAAGTCGGTGTTGTAACGGATGGAGTGCGTGGGCCGCAGTGCCGTGTACACCGTGCCCAGCAAAGAGGTCTTATACGCACCGCCGCTGAGGAAGCTGTTCGTTCCCTGATAAAGAGAATGAAATGGCAGGTTTCCTTGAATAATAATGTTCGCTTGCCCCGAAACCCAGTAGCGGCTGTTCTCCGGATGCGGCGCCATGGTAACAATCGGCGCATCCTGCGGCTCGCGGCCTACGGGACTCATGTCCGTGGAGGACCGGCCAATCCCGCCACGCTGGGTATCGTCCAGCAGCAAAGCGAGAGCTGTCGGCGCTGCTGCAGGATGCTGCGGCTCCGGCGCGGAGGGCAGTTGCGCCGCCGCGACAAGATCTTGAGCTTGTCCGAGGCTTGCCGCAAGCAGAAAGATCGCAGCGCAGGCCACGAGCCCCTCTTTTGCGAGGCGATTGCGGAGCAGATTCTGGCGGCAATTCAAAATTGAAAGCATGTGGAAGCCTTTGTGTGCGGCGTAGCCGGAGGGAGCAGAGCTAGAATGGGTATGCAGCTATACCTCCACATCCTATATACCATACCGGGGATGGGTATAGCCAACAGGAGACTCTCCATGTCACACCATGAGCGGGAAAAAATGAAGCTTTTGCAGCGGCTGCGCAAGCTGCGCGGCCAATTGGATGCCGTCGAGCGCTCCATCAGCGCGGGGGAGGACTGCGGCGGGCAACTGATGCTGCTGGCGGCGGTGCGCGGCGGCATCAACGGCCTGATGGGTGAAGTGCTGGAGACGCATATCCGCTTTCATCTGGTGGCCGGCGCACCGTTGGATGGCGCGCCAGCCGACGGAGCGGCCCCGGAACGAGCCAAGGAGCAAATTGCTCCTGAACTGGCCGAGGACCTGATCGACCTGGTCCGCGCCTATTTGAAGTAGACTCTGTCTGACTCTCACTCCATGCAAGTCTAGCTGCGCGGCAGGCACTGAATTGTTAAGGTTTGGTTGATTTGCGGCACACAGATCATTTGCAGGGATCTAGTTGATTGGATTCACGAAAATGCCGAGCCGGAAACCCTCCCGCGGGTCCGGCGGCAACCGCACATTGCCGGCAGCTACAGAAAATCCCCTCAAAATGGTATCGTTGAATGAAGCGGAAAGGTGGCCGAGCGGTTGAAGGCAGCGGTTTTGAAAACCGCCGTACCTGTGAGGGTACCGTGGGTTCGAATCCCACCCTTTCCGCCATGTGCTTTTAAGCTCTACCAAATGTAAGGCTTATGGCAGCATAACTCCCACAGAAAACTTGATAGCTCTCAGGAATCAACTCAGAGAACGATTCCTCGCAATTTAGAAGAAAATCCTAGATGCAAACTGCACCAGACGAGGATTTGTCCCCGACGCTGTGCTGGTTACTACGCCAAAATTCGCATTGTTTACAATACAGCAGGTTGTGTTGGGCGGCGCGAACTGGGAACGATTGAGCAAATTAAATACTTCTACCCTGAACTCAAAGCCAGACCGATCTTGGTTGCCGAAAAACACTCTCTTGAAAGCCGCAAGATCGAAGTTATTCACTCCATCGGAGCGTAGCGTTGGATCCACTCGCGGCTCAGTTCCAAAGGAAAAATCGGCCGGTGCTGCAAAGCAAGAGGTATTGAACCAGCCGTGCAGGCGGTCTGTTCCCTTGAGCAAGCCCGCCCTGTCGCAGCCGGAAACCAGGCTGGGTCGGGAGCCAGCGCCGAAAAGGGTCGCATCGTTCACCTGGCCGTTTCGCAGCACCAGCGGAAACCCTCGTTGAAAGGTTGTTACTCCATCCAGCCCCCAGTCTCCAATCACTCTGTTGAGTATCGAATCGATATGAGCCAGGAAATGCTTGTTCTGGCCAAACGGTAAGTCAAGCACATAACTTACCACCAAGCGCTGAGGGACATCCTGCGAGGAGAGCGAGCGCTCCCCGTGCAGGTTGTTATTATCCTGAATCAGTCCTACGCTATTTTCAAGCCACGCAGTTAGCGTATCAGTATTGCTGATCAACTTGGAGTTAGTGTAAGCAGCAAGAAGGTCTCCTCCGGCCTGGAATCGCTTTTGCAGGGTAAGCTGGAAGGAATGATAGATGCTATCGAAAAACCCTTGGCCGGCCAGTTCTACGCTGGTGTATTGAGGGTAAGGCCGGAGTAACTGGCCAAGCGTGGTCACTGGAGCGGTCAGGGCGAGGGCCTGTCCGTTGACGACGAATGGATTGGGAGTGGGACGCAATAGCGTAACAGCGGACCGCCCGCCAGAGGCAAACTCTGTTGAAGCCTGGGAGAGCGCGCTGTCTGCAATCTGATCCACCTGCTGCGAGTATTGGGCCAGATGCGTTCCTCGTGAGCCAACATAGGCCGCCACAAATGAGAACTTCGTCGGCAGTTGCTGCTCCAAGCTGAGGTTCCATTGCTGCATATAGCCGCGCGGGTCGTCGCCGCGGTCAACCTCAACGATCGATTGCGTCACCTGAGTCAGGAACTGCTGGGTTCCTTCAGTTCCCAGTGTCCTCCCGGGAGGCGGAGAAATTCCGTTGGGAAACGGAAACGAGATAGAGTTATACGGATGAATTCCATCGACGGTCCCAGTGTAGGTTGTGCTTGCCGCATTGACCATGTCGTTGCTTGGATTCAATGCGTATGCGACATAGTCGGGAATCCAGAAGATTCCATACCCTGAACGCACTACAGTGGAGGGGGAAAGGCTATAGGCAATGCCAAATCTTGGCGCTAGGTTGTTCTTAGCCAGAGGAAGATTGTTGCGCGCGGCCGCGGAAACAAGAAACACATCGCCCATCACCGGCGAGGATTCTCCGGCAATCATCTGATTGAGATAACTGGAAGCATTGGGGTTGAAATAAGTCAATCGGTTGTGCCGCTCCGACCACGGTCCTTGCAGCTCGTAGCGCAAACCAAGATTGATTGAAAATGCCTCTCTAACGCGCCAGGTGTCGTTCAAATAAAGTGCGCGGTATACTTGCTTTCCCGCGGTGAGAGCCGGAACCACAGCTTGTGCCGAATAGTGGTTGTTCACGTTGCTGAAGTTATCCGCATAACCCAACAAAAAGTCGGCGATAGAGACGCCGCTAAAGCACGGTTCGCCGACTCCGCAAAAGTCGAAGGCGCCGCTTGCGACATTGGTTTGCGCGGCATCGTCGTAGCTGGCTTCAAACTGAAAACCAAAATGAAATAGATGGCGGCCGCGCATCAGAGTCAAGCTCGGGGAAATGTTGTATTGCGTATTGCGATCCTGGATGAAACTCTGTCCCTGGCTGCACATGATGTCATCGGCAAAGCTTGCCACGCATGGCGTCGGCGGGGTTCGCATGCGGGAGGGGATCACCGTATTGTATCCACCGGGCCAGCCTATAGTGGTCAGATCGAAGCCCGCATTCCGGGGAGAACGAAGATAGGAAAAATAACTTACACCGGCATTCACGTCGAAGATAGTCATGGAACTGATGCTATAGTTATAGCCTTCGGCGAGCGCATTGGTAGCATAATTCTCCAGGCATCGGTCCAGGCACAATCCGTTCTGCAGCGGGTCAATCGGCAAGTCAAGAACGTTCCAGTAACTAAAGCGTGCGAAGAGTTTCTGCCTGCTGGTCAGATCCTGGTCAACGCGAACAACAACCTGATCCTGATTTCCGCCGGTATTGGCAACTGTATTGAAGTTGTTGAAGTTTCCCGACGGCGCCACGGTTCCGCCCGCGTTCGGGAGCGGCCAGAGATTGAGCAGGGCTTTCGATGTAGGGTTTATGCGACCCACGGGGATGAGGTTCCCTGCAAAGGGTGAGGGCTGCGCGGTGCTCGCGGGGCAAGCTCCCTGCGCATTGAGCACACTGTTCGCGCAAGGGTCCACAATGATTGTGCTGATCGCCGAGAAATCTCCCCCGCGCTCGGCGATGGTTGGCACCGTAGCGGTAAAAGGACTGCCGGTGCGAAGCCTGAAGCCCTCCCAGCTCGTGAACCAGAAGGTGCGATTGTCCCAGCAGCAATCACGCCCCCTGAGCGGCCCTCCCACTTCGGCCCCAAATTGATTTTGAACCCATGGCGGACGCGGCTTGCCGGCCTGGTTCAAAAAGAAGTCATTGGCATTGAAAACTCGATTGCGGATGTATTCGTAGACTTCGCCGCGAAGAAACTGAGTACCGCCCTTGGTGCTAAGGTTGGTGACGCCACCCGCAAACCGGCCCCATTCGGCGGGAAGATTGCCGGTATGCACCTTGAACTCTTGAATCGAATCCTGCGTCGGAACCAAGATGGGGAGGTTGATATAGGTGATGTTCAGCGGCTGCCCGTCAAGATACTCGGCACTTTGGTTGCCGAATGCCCCGCTCACCTGATAGTTTCCCCACCCGAATGGATTAACCCCGACCGGCGTCCCGGTTGCGCTTCCTTGTGGAATGACCGACGGCGCAAGAGCAATCAAGTTGAATACGTTGCGGCCATTGAGAGGCAGTTCGTTGGCCTCGCGCCGTTCCACCACAGTTCCCAGGCTGGAAGATTCCATATCGAGCCGTGAAACACTGCCCTCAACCGTCACGCTCTCCGAGGCCGAGCCAAGCTGCATCTCAAAATTCACCTCCAGCGCATCCTGCACGTGGAGTATGATTCCGGACTCGATCACCGCGATAAATCCAAGCTTCTCCACCTCAATGCGATATCTGCCCGGCGGCAAATCGGTAACGTAATAAATGCCGGCCTGGTTGGTCAGCCCGTGGTAATGGATCCCGGTGCTGGTATTGATTGCCTGCACGGTGGCCATGCCAATCACGTTCCTGTGCGGGTCGGTCACTCTGCCGGTCAAGGATGCAGAGGTTGACTGGCCCGAAAGAATCGCAGGCGAAAGAATCGCAAGGAGGAGAAGTAGGAACGGGAGGATGCGGAGAGATCGATAAACCAGCAACCCATGCCGCAATGAAGTGCGATTCGGCAAAGCTCCCCTTTTCCAAGACGGCAGATATATTTTGAACCTGCAAGACGGCAAGACCTTGCGGACACGTGATAGCTTCCGCATAACACGGTCCATTATATGGATACGACTAGGAGAAGGGATTTGTACCACCCTTTCCGAAATTCTTTTTGAGCCGGTTTCCCGCTCAGAAAATTCTGGAAAAGTCTCCGTTGCGTAGCGTATAGTTCGTGTGTTTCGTGAGGATACTCCCCTTGGCCTGCGATGCTGAACCGATCAGAGGAATTGCTCTGACCGGGCAATTCGAACTCACCCCACTGCGAAGGTCCGAAGGGATAGAGATGCAGTACGCACTGCACAATTCCTTGGATGCTATTCCGCAGGGCGTCCGGACTCCGGAGCTGAGCGATGAACGGCTAATCGCTTTGTTGCGGGAAGAAGACCATGACGCTTTGGATACCCTTTTCAACCGCCACTCCCGCCTGGTTTACAGCATTGCGTTGCGCATATTGAGCGACGCAGGCGAGGCCGAGGAGGTTGTTCAGGAGTGTTTCCTTTATGTGTTCAAAAAGGCCTGTACCTTTGAACCTTCCAGAGGAAGCGGCAAAGTGTGGATCGTTCAAGTGGCCTATAGCCGGGCTCGGGACCGCAAGGCGCATTTGGCAAGGCGGGGATTTTATCTTCAGACCAATGTCGAATCGGAAGATCTGGACGGCACATTGGCAGGACATGCGGATGTGGAACGCGAGATTGGAGCGAAAGTCGATTTAGAGCGCCTGCAGTTGGCATTCGAAGATTTGAGCGAAATTCAACGCAAGACGCTAAAATTGTTTTATTTTGAAGATCTAGACCTGCGAGAAATCAGCGAACGTCTTGATGAACCGCTCGGAAACGTGCGTCATCATTTTTATCGAGGTTTAGATCGGCTGCGCAAAAGCGCGATTGCTGAAAGGCTGCGGAACTATCAGAATGGAAAAAGATGAAGGAACGGGCGAGCACGAAAAATTCAAGGAGCTATGCGCTCTGGCGCAGCTGAATTCTCTCAGCGTCCAAGAACAATTCGATCTGGAGCGGCATTTGCGGGCATGCGGAACATGCCGGCAGGCGTACGAAGAGTATTGCGCGATTGGCAGCGAAGGCATGGCGTACCTTCTGGCGAGAGAGGAACCGTCGGAGGAAGCGCTGAGATGGGATAACAGCGCAGCGCAGGAGAGGCTGTTTCAATCGGTTCGGAGGCCGCGTCCACAGCGGGTTCTGTCGATCGAAGAGGGCAGGGTGCGCCAATCGAGTCGAGTCTCGAAGTGGCCTCGTGGGAGCAAAATGGCTATCGGTACACTGGCCGCATGCGCGCTCATTGCATTGAGTTTCGGCGCTTATCGAATCGAGGAACGCTGGAGAACGGCCTCGCCTTCGATCTCTGCGGTGTCGCACATCGATAAACCAAACCTTCTGGCGTCAGCGCAAACAGCGGGCAATATGCTGGCCAGCGAGACCGCGCGGATTGCCGAGATGGAGAAGCAAATCGCCCGGCAGCAGGAGGAGATTGCAAGACTGCGCGCGGATTCGATCGCCACGGAGACACGGGCGACTGAGCTGGGATCAGCGAGTGGCGAGAAGGAAGCGGCTCTTCGCCAGATCGCCGAGGAGCGCGATCAACTGGCCAAACGACTGGCCGACAGTGAAAGAGCTTACGAGGTTTTGCAAGCTGACTACACTGCGCTCAAGGCCGATCATGGCCGCTCGCTATTGCACACTGCATCGCTGGAATCGGAGTTGACGGAGTTGCGCGCGGCGAGCCTGGATCAAGAGAGGCGCCTGAAGGACGATGCGCAGTTTCTGACTTCGGATCGCGATATCCGCGAGTTAATGGGAGCGCGAAAGCTCTACATCGCCGATGTCTTCGACGTCGATAGCGACAGCCACACCCGCAAGCCCTTTGGCCGCGTTTTTTACACGCAGAACAAGTCTCTGGTCTTCTATGCTTTTGACCTCGATCATCAGCCCGGAGTCAAGAACGCAAGTGTCTTCCAGGTATGGGGCCAGCGCGATGGAGAACCGAGTGGCAACTCGCATGCCATGAATCTCGGCATCCTGTACATGGACAGCGAGACGAACCGCCGCTGGGTGCTGCGCTCCGACGATCCAAATCAGTTGAACGAAATTGACGCCGTGTTTGTGACGGTCGAGCCCCATGGAGGCAGCCAGAAGCCAACCGGCAAGCCGCTTCTTTACGCGCTTCTGCGCAAGGAAGCGAACCACCCGTAGGGAACCTCTTGCATAAGTCTATTTTGGCTCGTCCGCATTCCCTCAGCGGCTAAAGCCGAGTTTATTTTTCTGCATTTACGGCATGACTGAAGTCATGCCCTGATACAAAGCCGGACTTGTTCAGAGGCGCCGTAAGCGTTGTTACTTCCATCCGCGATTTGGAACAATACCTGCGCCTTCCTTGATGGTGTAGAGCTGATCGGCCTTGAGCACGCTGATTTTCTGCTGATGCCCGTTCGGCCAGCGCACAGCAACATCGGCCATCTCTGCGGCTCCCAGTCCGAAGTGAAGCCGGAAGTCGTTGCATGAAACAAAGCTGGACTGGCTCTGCACTTCCTTCATCTGCTTCAAGCCATTCGCCGTCACCTCAACGCGCGCGCCGATGGCGCTGCGATTTGAGATGGTCCCCTCAGAGCGAATCTTGATCCAATGATTCTTTCCGGTAACATCGTTGCGGAAGAGCGACGGCGGCTCACCCAGATTGATCACCAGCATGTCGATGTCGCCGTCATTATCGAAATCGCCATAGGCGATGCCGCGACTTGAATGCGGTTCGAGGATCGCCACGCCGGCCTCATCGAGGAGTTCCTCGAAGTGGCCGTGACCCAGGTTGCGGTAGAGCAGCAGCGGACCCTTGTAGGGAGAATCGGGAAAGCGCCGTTCGAAGTCTGGATAGATATGGCCGGTGGCGACGGTGATATCCGGCCAGCCGTCGTTGTCGAAGTCTTCAAATCCCGTGCCCCAGCAAACGAAGCGGTTGTCAACGGCGAGGCCGCTCGAACGCGTCGCATCTTCAAAGACCGCTTTGCCCAGGTTTCGGTAAAGGACCGGGAGGTCCCCGGCAAAGTTGGTCTTGAAGATATCCAGATGCCCGTCGCCGCTCGAGTCGCCGACGGCTAGGCCCATGCCTGCCTGCTCCTGTCCATCTTCGCTGTAACCAACGCCGCGGATTCCACCTTCTTCTCGAAAGGTTCCATCGTGGTTATTCATGAACAGCAGGCTCGGACTCGAATCGCAAGCGACATAGATGTCGGGCCAGCCATCGTCGTCAAAGTCGCCGGCCACCGCGGTGAGGCCATAGTTGATGCGCGCGCCGGAGATTCCCGCAGCCTCGCTGACGTCCGTGAAGGTACCGTCTCCGTTGTTGCGATATAGACTATGGGTTCCGAAGGGAAGCCCGCGCGGTCCGCAGTTGACGGGCATGCTCTGCAAAAAACAGTAGGGCTTCTCTCCTGGACGCGGCGTCTTTGCAGGATCGAAGACAGCGTAGTTGGAAACAAACAGATCGAGATGGCCGTTGCGCTTGGTCTCAATGAAGGTGCAGCCTGCACCCCAGCGCGTAGAGGAGCCAAGCAAGCCAGCCTCGCGCGTTACATCGGTGAAGGTTCCATTCCCGTTGTTGCGATAGAGAACGTTCTGTCCCCAGTAAGTCAGAAACAGATCGTCGAAGCCGTCGTTGTTGTAATCGCCCACGCAGACCCCGCATGCCCAGCCGGTCTTCGTCAGGCCCGCTTGCACCGTGACATCGCGGAAGGTTCCGTCGCGGTTATTGTGATAGAGGCGGTTGCTAATGCCCGGATCGGAGCCGGTGAGCGTGCTTCCACCAAGCACCAGAATGTCAATCCATCCATCGTTGTCGTAGTCGAGAAAGGCGCATCCACAACCAATCGATTCGAGGATGAAATCCTTGGGTCGAGGCGCTCCGTAGAGGATCGGATGATCGATGCACGCCTTCGCGGCCACTTCGACGAAGTGGGCGTTATAGGGCAAGCCGGAGCGTTTGCCCCGCGGCTGCACTCTTCCCTTGTGAGGGCTGACCCCCTGCGCCAGCGCCGTTGTCGCCGCGGCGCTCAAGGTTGCCGTAAGAAACGCTCGCCGTGATTGTCTCATCCATCTCCGCGCAGTCATGCGCTCTAGTGCTGGTGACCAAGTATGATCGATCGAATGAAGGTTATCATACGTCTGTGGCTTGGCAAGGCCGGTTTGACAACGCGCGGCACGCGGGGCAAGCTTATGGGTGCTGCTTGGCTCGCTTGTTGTACGAGGCATCTATCCAATGACTTCGATGAGATTCCTTTTTTCGCACGGTTGCCGATTCGCACCACCGCTGCCTCGTTGGCGGAGTTGGGCAGCGACGCTACTGCTGGCCTGCATAGGCTCTGCAACGCAGGCTCAGCAGCCGGCAACGCTCGCCGCCGCGCGCCAGGCGATGGACGCGAAAAAGTACGAAGCGGCGGAGAAGCTCTATCGCCAGGCGCTGGCCGCGGCACCCAACTCGGCGGCTGTGCTCACCGATCTGGCTCTGAGCCTGCAGATGCAAGGCCGCTCGGCCGATGCCATTCGCTACTACACGCAGGCGCTGAAGATCGCCTACGTTCCCGAGACCTATGCGTTGCTTGCCGAGGAGAAATGCAAGATGGGCGACCTGGAGGGCGCAAGGCCAATGCTCGCCAGAATCTTTCGCGAAGAGAGAAAGAATCTCCGCGTTCTCTCCGCGGTTGCGCCTTGTTATCTGGAGATTGATCAGCCGGTTGAATCCGTGCTTATTTACCAGGCTCTGGCAGAGAGCAAGGAATACCCGGAAGATTTGCGATTAATTGAACTGGCGAAATCTTATTTGCGCAGCGGGCAGTTGTTTGCCGGCAAGCTCAGCAAGATGCCTGGTTCGGAGCCGTTTCTTGCGGCGCTGCGCGATGCTCCTAGTGCGGGATCTGCTGGAGCGCGGGCTGCATTTCCGCTGGCCGTGAAAACCTCGCCGTTCTTTCAGGCCGATCTCAACTGGTCGGATGCCGAGGCCCGATGGGAGAAGCATCCGCAAGATACGGCGCTGCTTTATCTGCTTTCCGTGTTGAACGCCGAAGAAGGCATGCGCCAGATCGAGTTGTGCGATGAGCGCTTCCCAGGGTCGCCTTATCTGGAGCAGTTCCATGCGGATATGTTGGCCGACCAGGGGCACGGAGACGAGGCGGCAGCCGAGTATGAGCAACTGCTGCGCGAGCATCCGGATCTCTCCGATCTGCGCTATAGCCTCGGCCTGCTCCGCGAGCAGCGCGAGGAGTGGCCTGCTGCGGCAGAAGCCTTTCGCCAGCAGCTCGCTGCGTATCCAACCGATGAACGCGCCGCGGCACACTTGAGCAAGTGCATGATCCAGATGGAGCAATACGCCGAGATAAAGGATTTTCTTGAGCCGCGCATGCGCGCCGAGCATCCGCCGCAATGGGCAAGCCTGATTCTGGCCGAAGCCGAGGAGAAGCTCGGCAAGCCAGAGGCCGCCATGCGCACTCTGCTGGCGGCTGAGCATGAGGCCAATCCAGACAAACTCGTGCACTACCGCTTGATGCATCTCTACACCCTTGCCGGGCGCTCCGCCGACGCAAAGCGAGAGTACGCGCTCTTTCAGGCCGCTCAAAAGAAATAGAACCCGCGATCTCTCTTCCATGCTGGTACAAATAGCCTCCTGTTCTCGTAAACCTCCATGTGGGGTACGCGCGCCCGCGCATGCTTCACAGCTGTAACTTTGGAGGCACCATGCAAAATCAGAGAAGCGCAATAGCAGGCCAAGGATTCTTGCTCGGCCTATTGAGCGTCATTTTCATCTTGTCGATCTCGCTTGCATCGAGAGCGCAATCGACCTACGGAACCCTGACCGGTGCTGTGTTGGATGCTGCCGGCGCAGTGGTGCCTGGCGCAGCCGTTACTCTTACCAACACCGGAACCGAGGAAAAGCAGACGCAGAAGACCGGCGATACCGGACTCTACTCGTTCGTAAACCTCAACCCCGGACAATATCGACTCGCCGTAGAAAAGACCGGATTCAAACATGTCGACCGCGAAAACGTAGTGATTCAGGTCCAGCAAACCACGCGGCTCGACATTACGCTCCCGGTTGGCGGAGCCAGTGAAACTGTCACCGTGACCTCGGATGTTCCGCTGCTGCAGGTAGAGACCTCGTCTTTGGGCCAAGTGGTGGAAGAACGCAACGCCGATGAGCTTCCACTCAATGGTAGGAACGTTTTCTCGCTCGTCGAGGTTGCGCCCTCCGTCGTTATGCAGGGGCAGGCAGGCGCCACGGCTACCGGGCAGAATCCCTTCTCCTGGGGCAATTTCCAGATCGGCGGCGCATTCGCCAACCAGAGCGCGGAGTATCTGGATGGCCAGCCGCTCAACATCGGATACATCAACTTGCCTATTCTGATTCCGACTCAGGATTCGGTTGGGGAGTTCAAGGTTCAGACCAACGACATTGGCCCGGAGTGGGGTAAAGTTGCTGGCGGCGTTCTCAACCTGAGCACCAAGAGCGGCAGCAACAACTTCCACGGCGAGGCCTACGAGTACATCCGCAATAAGGTTCTCAATGCCAATGATTTTTTCTCGAATGACCCCAACCTTCATATAGTCAATGGCGTACCAACAAAGCTAGCCAGGCCGCCGTGGATTCAGAATCAGTTCGGCGGTAACGCAGGAGGAAGGATTTTCAAGGACAAGACCTTCTTCTTCTATAGCTACGAGGGCTTCCGGTTACGCTCGTCAGCGCCGTGGACATCCACTGTTCCTACAGCCGATGTAGTGTCGGCGATCAAGAACGGTCAAGATGTGAATCTCAGCGGCCTTCTTACAGCGAACGAGCTCACCCAGATTGTTGACCCATGCGGCGACATGCTTCAAACCACTCCAACTCCCGGCTCAGGAGGTTTGGGCGTCGGCGGTTGCGCCTCCGGCACCACCACCAACTCCGCCGTGCCGTTCGCCAACAATACAATTCCAGCGGCACGCATCAACCAGACGGCAAAGGCGTTGATCGACCTCTGGCCGGCTCCGACGAACTCCGAGCAGCTGAATAACTATACGTCCAGTTACGCGCTCGGCGGCAATCAGAACCAGAACATCGTGCGCATCGATCACAAAATCAACGATGCGCAGCATCTCTTTGGGCGCTTCAGCCAATGGAACAATCTGAATCAGCCTGAAGATCCGCTTGGCACCGGGTTATGCCTGGATCGCTGCACCGAGACGATGACCTCGAAGGGAGTCGCCCTCGGCTACAACTATGTCTTCACTCCGAACATCATCGGCAATCTGGACATATCGGCCACGCGCTTCAACTACCTGCGCACGCCCAAGAACTCCGGCTTCGACTTCACAACTATCGGTTGGAACCCTGCGTTTAATACCGAGGTGGAATCTTCTGAGAGAACGCCGCCGACGCTCGGAGTCCTCGGCGAGTCCGACAACGTAATGTCTACACAAGGACAGAGCTACATCGTCGATCATGACACCCAATACTGGATCTCGCCAACTCTGACTCTGGTGCGGGGACGCCATACGATTCAGGTGGGCTATCAGGACGAGATCACCCTCGACAACTACGCCCAGAGCAACATCATCAGCGGCTATCTCGGGTTTGATGGAACCTACACCGGGAATCCCGGCTTCGGCTTTGCTGATTACCTGTTGGGATGGGCGACGAACCCGGAGCAGGTGGGCAACCACTTCTATGGCACTGCTGTGATTCCCAACCTGGTAGCCGGCAAGCAGAAGCTCCTCGCGGGCTTTGCCAGCGACACCTTCCATACAACCAGCAAGCTGACCCTCAACCTCGGCCTTCGCTACGAGTACCAGAGTCCGTGGTCCGAGAGGCACAATCGGCAATCGTACTTCGATCCGACCGCGGTCGATCCGCTGGCCTCTCAGGAAGTCGGCACACTGAATGGACCCACTTCCGCAGTGCTCGGCGCGGTTCGGCTGGTCGCCAGTTCCACGCGAAGCAGCCGCTACAACCTGGATGAAAACAGGATCGGTATTGCACCGCGTATCGGCTTCGCATACAGCTTCAATCCCAAGACCGTGCTACGCGGCGGCTACGGATTGTTCTGGATTCCGCTCGACGCCAGTTGGGCGACCAATCCTCTCAACGACCCTGTGAACTCCATTCAAACCGAGTACACAGGAAACAATGGAACTCCGACCATACCCACAAATACCATCACCACACCTTGGATCAACTTTGTGCAGCCTCCCGGCGCCAGCATTGACCCGACAACCGGATTGCCGCAGGTTGCGCTTGACGAAGAGGGAGAAAACAGTCCCACGTTTGAGAACCCGAATTACAACTACGGGTATATGCAGCAGTGGAACCTAGATATCCAGCGCACTCTGTGGGGCGGATGGTTCGCCGATGTGGCCTATGCGGCCAACAAGGGAACACATCTGCCTGTCTACAACCAACAGGTCGGCCAATTGGGAGACAACTATCTGGCACAGGCGTACACGCAATACGAAGCCGCGTTGCCTACCTTTGCGGGCAACCCAAATCAGCAGGCCTTGGCGATCGGCTCGGCCGCCATTGCTCAGTCTGTGAATAATCCATTTCATGAAATCGCCGCTGCTGGAAGCGCGCTGTCATCCAAACAGACCACTGCCGGGCAACTGTTGAGACCCTTCCCACAGTTCGACGGCATCCAGTATGCGGGTACGGGAAACTTCGCCAGCACCTATAACTCTCTCCAGGCCACGCTGCAGAAGCGCTTCCCCGGCGGAGGCACGGTGTTGGCTGCCTATACCTGGGCCAAACTGCTCAGCAACACAGACACCATCACTTCGTGGCTCGAGCCCGGAGGCAAAGGCGGAGTTCAGGACTGGAACAATCTGCGCGCCGAGAAATCTCTCTCCTCGCAGAATGTTCCTCAACACCTCATCGTCAGCTATGTGCTGGACCTCCCGGTTGGCAAGAACAAGAAATTCCTGAGTGATCTTCCGCCATTGGCCAACAAAGCCGTTGGCGGCTGGGGCGTTGACGGCGTCACGACGTTTCAGAATGGATTTCCCATCAACATTGCCTCGGGTGGCAACGGCGCGAACTACTATGGCAGCGGAACATTGCGCCCCAATGTCGTCGCCGGCTGCAACAAGGCAACCAGTGGTTCGGGCGCTGCCCGCGTACTCAGCGGCCTGGCAGGTAATGCTGGCTGGATCAACCCGGCCTGCTTCAGCACACCCGCCCCGTATACCTGGGGGAACGAACCGCGTGTTGACAACCTGCAAGCCTCCGGCATCGACAACTGGGACTTTGCTGCCTTCAAGCACACGACCTTCGGCCCCGATGAAAAGTTGGGCTTCGAATTCCGCGTAGAACTCTTCAACACATTTAACCGCGTGCAGTTCGCTCCTCCGGCCAATACACTTCCCGAAACTGGGTCTGCCGGTTTCGGCGTAATCAACGGCCAGGGCCAGTTGAACAATCCACGCCTGGTGCAGTTTGCCGGCAAGTTTGTTTTCTAGGCACACACAATCATTTGAGAGTGCAGCCCCGTGCTGCACTCTCAAATTGCGCTGTCTTCTCTGTTTCGCGACATGCGAATTTTATCCTAACTCAGCAAAGACAGTAAATTGAATGCACTCGGCATGCGTATCACCGCACCAGGAAGGATTATTCTCCACTGCAACACGAACTTCCTTTACTGATTCGCAAGTACCACTGCTTTCAGGTCCCTGCCAGTCACTTCGCTGCCACGCAAAGCTGCGCCGTCACCGGGTGCATCTTCACACTTGGGCCTCGGCTCTTTTTCGTAACGTAAAGGGAAGGCGAGCTCTCAGGGAAATACTATACCGTTTTCGGAATTGCTGTAGTCCGAAAGTACACGCTTAAGATGCTTTTTAAAGGGGTCCTCAGCGACTGGTCTTTGTCGCTGGGGTGGCAGTAAAAGCCACCTTTCACTGCCGTCAAAAGGTCTACATGTATTCCGAAAATGCTCTAGGAGCTTGTTGAAAAACGTGAAGTGTTCCCGCACGTGAAAAATGGAACCGCGCCAGAATGCCCGTAGAACGATCGGAGCGACATCGGAGATGGCTTTGGCATGCCGATTCTTGCCATATTCCGGGATCAAGAACCCTTTTTCAACAAGCTCCTAGGAGCGGGGCTCAGCCTTTCAGTCTCTGATTCTTTTGTCAGCATTATTCATGACTTCTCAGTCGGCGGCAATCAGTAACTATAGATTTTGACGATACTGGTTGAAAAAGTAACTGCCGGCTCCGCTCCGATCCTACCTGAACTCCGGCAGGATCGTCGCAAGTTCATAGCTTTCGGTGCCTAAACTAGTGCGTACTAATCGGAATGGAAAACGAACCCGAACAACTGGCTCCTGTCGCGACAACCGTAAGGGTGTGGGCACCGGCTGTTACCGTCGAGGTATTCCACGCATAGGAGTAGGGTCCAGCTCCTGTGATCGGCGAACCAATCTTCGCGCCATCGACCTGATACTGGACATTGATCACGGGCACGAGTCCGGAATGCTCTGAAGTGAGAGTAGCCGTGCCTGTCAGCGACGCGCTCACGTTGACATTCGAGAAATTGACCCAGGGGCAGGCATCGGCGGTGTCATAGTAGGCGTCTCCGCTGCCGCGGAAGCCAACATACACCCGACCATAAACGTTTGGATCCCCACTGATCGTCGTGACCAGATCGACGTCGTTATTGGCATAGGTGCCAATCTGGGTCCAGGTGGAAGCATTATCTATGCTCTGCCAGAGTCCATAGACATGGTTGACCCAGCTATTGATGTAAATGGCTGGATATCCCGAACCTCCCGGTTTCGGGGCGCCGAATCCAAAGGCGATGACTTCATGAACATTGGGAACGGCTGTCCAACTGCTTCCGCCGTCTGTCGAACGATAAAAGTCATCCGGGCACTCCAGCGGTCCGCCGCAACCGACGGGACCATTGGAGAAGAACAGGTTGCCGGCTTCACCAGGGACTGCCTGGAGCGAAGAGTTATAGCCTTCATTGGAGGAATTGGCGTCAATGTATCCGGAATAGACCTTGGTCCATGTACCACCGCAGCCTCCAGCGCTGCTATACAGGCCCGCTCCTGCGTCGTAAGCGTAGAACACTCCGCTTTGCGCACGGTCGGACGCCAGGACGTGCCGTGTGAGGTAGTAAGCATTCAGCCAAACATTGCCGGGGTTTCCCGGCAGTTGAACAGCATTCCAGGTCTGGCCGCCATCGGTTGTGCAGTAGAGTCCTTGTCCCTGTCCAGGCACATCGATCCAGTTGGTTGGAGAACTGGCAGCGATCATGCCCCCAATCTGGCCGCCATTCGGCAAGGCCGCAAACGCAGTCCAGGTATTGCCTCCATCACTCGAATAGCCCGAAAAATCCCCTTCACCGATGTTGGAATTGTTAACCACAACCAAAAAGTTAGGTTCCGAACTGGCGTAGTCGGCATCCCAACCGGCTGATATATCGACCGCATTCGAGTACTGGGTGCTGGGATAGACATCGGGGTTCCTCTGCAGGAAGATTCCTCGATCCCATACCGCCGTCAGAGGCGAGCTGCCAGGAGGAACGATGATGCGATTGACCACGAGCTGCTCGATGCCGGCACTTTGGCTGACGTAATTGCTGCTTGTGCTCACAGGCGAAGCCGCCGTCCACACACCTATTCCGCCGCTCGCAAGCAGATTCGACTGCGTGTCGAAAGCGGCTTTTCCTACATCGAGGAACAGAGCGCCTCCGCCATTCTGGTCGGCTGTTCCCAACCAGGGTATGTCGGTGGCGCTTACGCTCGTGGTCCAATCCCAACCCGACCAGCTTTGGCCTCCGTTCGTACTGACATCGAGCTGCCCACTCGGACGAAGCAAAACAATGCGCTCTGCGCTTTCGGAACTGCTGTTGGGATCAATGGAGAGCGAAGCCGCCCCGCCATTGCTGCCTGGATTGGTGACGGCCGTCCATACGCCGCCGCTGTACTTATAGAGTTCCGCGCCACCTCCGTTTAGGAACCACAGCACTCCAAATTTGTCGACCCACATGGTTTCATGCGTGGTCGGAGTGCCACTGGTAAGTGTCCAGCTTGTTCCCCCATTGGTCGATTCGTACACTCCGGTTCCGTAAGACGAAATGTAGATATGTTGTGTCACGCCGCCGACCACACTCGAAGTCGGGTCGCCAACGATCAGAATTCCCTGGTTGCTTGCTATCGCGGCAATCCCGGCGACGGCCGACCAGCTTGTCCCACCGTCGGTGGTGACTAGCGGTCCGGCACTTGGCGTGCTGACGTAAGCAATCTGCCCGTTGGAGGCAGGGTCACACCAAACATAGGGCGAATTACCTTTTTGCGTTCCATCGTTGCCATTGGCTCCGGTGACGGCCTGGCCCGTGTTCGCCCAACTCACGCCCCCATTGCTGCTCGTGTAGATGGTCGCATTCCATACCGCATACATGATGTCGGCAGTTCCAACCAAACTCGCAGCCGACTGAGTTGGATAGGCACACGCGCCGATCCCATATCCAGCAATGAGCTGGTCCTCGGTGAGCAGAAAGGAGAGATCGCTTGCTGGAATCGTAGCTGCAGTGAAAAGTTGATTCCACATGCCGCTGGACTGGTTCCACTTAAAGAAACCGTAGGTGTCGGTGCGCGAGAGTTCCGTACCGTCTGGATAGACCAGCATGTCGGTAACAAAGCCTCCGGCGCCCAGCTTGGAATCTTGCCAGGCAGGTGTGAACGATGAGCTACCCGACGGAGTCGCCGATGCCTCATTGGACATCGGGCTGGTTCCTACGGTGTTCACCGCAGCGACTTCGTAGTAATACTCCTGGCCGTTGGTCAGCCCGGTGTCGGTGTACGCCGTGCCGGTGATGCCGATGACGATCGGCGTTGTGTTCTCGCCGCGGGAGGTCGTACCGCGATAGACTTTGTAGCTGGTAGCGCCCGGTGAGGCCGTCCAGCTCAGCTCCACCAAGGCGTTGCCCGCCGTCGCCGTCAGGCCGGTGGGAGCGGCCGGAACCGCCGCGTTGACCGTAAAGCTCTGCGAAACAGGCGTGGCCGCGGCATACGTGCTGTTACCCGCCTGCGACGCGGTAATCGAGCAGGTTCCAGCGGCGATGAATGTGGCAGTCGTCCCGCTGACGGTGCAGACGCCGGTCGTTGTCGAAGCGAAGCTGACAGCAAGTCCGGAACTGGCCGTTGCCGAGAGGGTCAGCGGCGTGCCCACTTTCTGCGTCCCCGGATTGGCGAAGGTGATGGTCTGCGCAGTTAGGGCCGCACTAACAATGATCGTGGCCGTCTGCTCAGCGGTGCTCCCAGAGGCGCCCGTGACTGTAAGAGTATAAGTCGTGGTCTGCGCGGGTGAAACACTCACCGCCGTGCCACTGGTGACTATGATGTTTCCCGGCGTGATGAGGCCCGTTCCGTTGGCAAAGACGCCGGTCAGACTGGCTGACCCGCCTGCCGTCACCGCCGTTGGATTAGCCGCGAAGCTGGAGATAACCGGCGCCTTGGACGTGATCGAATTGCATCCTGTCAGGACGGCAAGGCAAAGGCTGAAGGCAAACACACCGCAAGAAGAGGCATTCACGCCTTTCATCGCATCTCCTTTGACCAAAACAAACAAGTGGAAGCCAACACTTCAAGAAAGGGAGAAATCCCAAGCATCACTGGTGAAATCTAGTCTGTCCTCTTTTGCTTAGACTGTAATCTCATTCGATGAGAATGCGCAAGATCAGGCGCCTGAGACAATCTGGTTTGGCATCGCATGAGAATACATTTAGATGGGGCTGACCAAACCATCTTTACGGACCTGTAACGATTGAAAACGTGCTTCGGCTATTTGGCAGGGGCCGCGATCTTTACAACAGAGCTTGAGGGGCCAACTTTTCCGTCGGGAGAGACATAGGCTATGCGATATCCAACCTCGCCCGCAGAAGGCACTTTGTTATCAGTGGCGCTATCGGCCGCCATTGGGCCCGCGATGCGGATCCATCCACTGACTGCTTGCTCCTGGCGTTCGACAATCAGGCTGAGTCCGGCAGGCGGCATCTGAAATTGCAAAATAAAGTGCGGATACGGATCGGCTGCGTATTTCACCGTGGGCGCTGGCGGTGCTGTCATCTGCGGCGAACCGACACGGATGGCAACCGGCCGCGTGGGATCGCTCCGATTGCCGTTCTTCCCCACAGCGACAAGCCGGTACCAGTATCGTTCGCCGGGACTCACATATCGGTCAGTAAACTGCCGCGCATCTCCGGGGAGCGGATCGCCGATCACTACGCCGAGATCTCCCTCGCGTCCTGAACGCAAAACCAAAAACTGAGCAGACCGTTCCACAGGCGAAGCAGGAAGGAAGTCGAGCTTCGACTTGCCGTCCGTGCCGCTCGATGCAGTGATTGAAGGCGGCTCCGGTATGGAGCGATCCACAACCACTACTTGCACCGAGTTACTGGCCGGTCCTTCTGCGTTGTCGAAGGCAACGGCAACAATGCGATACTCCATCGTCACATCCGAGGCGAGGCCGAGCAGATCGTCATAGAGTGGTTCCGGCGTTACGCGAGCATTCAGCCGAACCCATTGTTCAGCGTTGGCTGTTCCTGTGACCACGCGCCGTTCGACAAAGTAACCTGCCACGAGAAAGACTACCGGCTTCCACGTCAGACGAATGCGGGTTTGACCCACGTCCGCTGTGAGCCCTTCCACCTTCGGAGGGCCTCCTGGATTTTTGGCCTGCGCGACGCTGGCACTCGACGGCTCTCCCAGGTCTCCGCGCGAGTTTACGGCGCGGACGCGATAGTAGTAGGTCGTGCCGCCTTGAACCGTGTCATCTTCGTATTGCGCTATTGCCGGGGCCAGAGCCTGTGCGAAAAGAGCCTCATAAGGGCCATCGGAGAGAAACGCGCGCTCCACCAGGTACCCGGCAAGATTGGGCTTTTGCACCGCGGACCAGCTCACAACGATCTTTCCCGCGTCTGCTTTTGCCGTCACCGGCTGCGGCGGTTCCAGCGCATGAAAATCCGGGAAGAAGATACGGATCGATGTCGGCGCGCTGCGGCGGCCAAAGGCGTCTACGCTGAAGACGCGATAGGTCAGCATCTCGTTCGGTGGAGCGTTGCGGTCGAGCAGCAAGGAGATCTTTGCATCCCAGCGCACCCCAGGAATGATTGGCTTGGCTGTAACCGCTGCGTTCGTCTGGCCTATGCCGTCGCGCTCGACGGCATAGGCAATTGCCGGCAGCTCGCCGGTTCTCAGCCGGCGGCGACCAGAAAAGTGAGACCCCGCGTTCATCCGATTTGATCTGAACTCCATCGGGCGCGGGCGGCAATGGGGTCGTGGTATTTCCATCTACTGCCGAACTCGTCAGTCGCACTCCTGTCGGCATTCCGGCAGAATCAAGTCCTTCGACTGTATAGCTGCGGCTGCCGGGAGCAACCTTGTCCAGCGTCCAGTAAATACCCAGCGCGCGCGCATAGGCCGTATCGGTCAAAGCGCGCAATCCGATGATATTGAATAGCTGCTTATGCTGCTGTGCGGCGGATGGCTTTGCCAGCACATCGGGCAGGCGGCGAATGGCATCCGCATCCTCAACTGAAAGCGATTGCAAAGCGGTTGGATCGGCGATGCCGATTCGCGGCGCGAGTATCTGCCCGCTGGAATCGGAGAGCTTCCAGCCGCCGACGGGCCACTGAGAAGGAGGAGGAAACCATAAAAGCGATATCTGCCCTTTGCCATCGGAGGCCGCAAAGATGGCGCCGGGAGCTTCTTGGGCAGCACCGCTCCGAGCCGCAGCCAGTAGAAACGCAGTCATCAGCAGTAACGATATTCTTATGCGACTTATCATCTCTTTGCCATCCAGATATTACATGTGTACCGAGAAAGAGACCGAGCCCAATGGCCAGGGCAGACCGATGCTTGCGCTGGCATTCATTTCCAAAGGCAAAGCCTCGGCGTGAATCTGCGCGGAAACACCGGCGGAAACGCAGACACTATCCACGCAGACACCTGCCGAGACGTTTGCTGAGAGGTCGCCGGAGATATGTGGCTGGGGCGTGACG
Source organism: uncultured Acidobacteriaceae bacterium (assembly GCA_963713645.1). GTDB lineage: Bacteria > Acidobacteriota > Terriglobia > Terriglobales > Acidobacteriaceae > Telmatobacter. Next base: position 92,144 of record CAVQMQ010000035.1, read on the forward strand.
GCCAAGCCTAAATCCACATCGCCGCGAACGTATGCCGAGGCCACCGAGTCGTCGCCGATGTCGAGATTGATGCTCTCTCCACCGCCGATCGCCAGGCCTGCGTCAGAGAGCATCACATATATATTTGCGGTTGTTTCCAGAAGCTGCCCGCTGATGCGCGGACCCTGTTGCTTGCCTGCATCGATGTGCCACGGCCCACTGGGACCGAAATGAAGGTCGACCGCCGCATTGCTCGCGCTGTTGCCCATATCCACCGAGGCAATGCCGTCCAGAAGATTCATGTGTCCCCAAAGGCGCGCGTCGAAGTTTCCGCCCGCATACTGCAAATACCCTTGGAAGTCGCCGTTGCCGCTATCCGCCATCTTCAACAGCCACGCGTGAAAATCCAGGCGCGCGCCTGAATCCTGCCCGCCTGCTTTGATCACCAGATCGCCGTCGAGCGTATAAGTAAACTGGTCCGGCATTCCCACGCGAATGCCCGCCATGAAGAGAAATGAATTATCCATGACCGGCTGCTCAGCGTTCAGAGATGCGGTGTCTTCAAAGGCGCCGATGGGAAAGTTATGACCGATTCCGCCTTGCACACGATACAGATTCATCACTGGAGGGACAGAAATCAAGGGCAAGCCAGTCGGACCCAGCGCATAACTGACGCGTGTCAGCCAGTAATCGTGCCCTCCTCGATAGCCCAGGCGAAACTCGCCGGTAATCGGCGGTCCGCCTAACTCGGAGAGATCGACCGAACCGGAGATTTCAGTACCGCTCGACCCGCCTGATCCGCTGGAGCTAGGGTAGACGGGATGAATTTTTGCGTCGGCGCTTGGCTGACCGGCTGGATAAGGAACGTCAATGGTGAAAGGCGCGAACGATGGGCCGGTTGTTGTGTAATTCGTTCCATTGTTATTGATCGAGTAGTTCACCTGAGACGCCGCGGCCGGCATGACTTCGGATAAATGAACGCTTGTATTGAACAAGGCCGCCAGAACCTGCGGGCCTGAGGAAGACGCCGTCAAATGGACCGAGCTAAGATCGACCGGCGTCTGGCCCAGGTGCGAACTTCCTCCCAATGAAACATCCAGCGATGGAGCGCCCTGCGTGAAGTAGCCTCGGCCATCCATGCCAAAGTTGAACACATGAGCAAACGAGGCAAAGAGCGTGCCTCCGGCGGAGAAGTTGAACGTGGTATTTGCCTGCGCCACCCAGCCGAGATTCTGCTGCTCAATAAATTGGATATTCTGGGCGGTAAAGCTGAAATTACCGTAAGTCTTGGTTACAGACTGCGGGTTGTTGAAGGTAAGCGCAAAGCCGGACTGTTTTCCTCCTCCGGATTGCAACGTGGCCGAACCTTTCAGGTGAGTGTCGAGCCAAGGGACATAGATATCCACGCCGTTATATTGCGCGTTGAAGGTCCTGTTGAAGGCCGTCGCATTGATAGAAGCAAAACTGACTGTCCCCGCGCCGAAGTGGGCTGTGAAGGGGCCGGTGGTAAGACTCCCGCAAAGTCCGTCGGCTACCACGCCCCAATCGGTGACAACAGGTTGCAGAGAAGCGCCGGAGACCAAATCCATGGTATAGGGAGTAACGGCAAGGCTCTTGAAGCGCACCCCAACCCAGTCGGTTGGTGTGGCAGGACTGCCGCAAAGCATCCCCGCGGCATCGCCGTCGTGATGGCTCAGATCCAGCCGGACCGCGTTCGATTGCATCGTAAATGCGCTCCAGCCAATCAGGGTTTTGGGGAGCGTGAGTCCATCCTTGATCCAGTCGCCGTTGGCATGAAGTTCAGCCGTAACTGCACTCCACGAGACCGGCAACTCACCGGGCTGGCGCAGCGTGTCGTCGCTGAGCGTGACGTTCAAGGTTGCGTCGAGTTCCCCGCCCGCCTTCTGCGCCGTGATCTGCTGAATGCTGCCCTGCAATCCCGGAACACTTGCAGACAGCGTCAGATTGGGAGAAACATTGATGCTGCCTGTTTGTACATGCAATCCGTCGGGCACGCTCCAGTTATCAATCTTCACGGGAATGGGCGGATACTCGTCGTAGCCCTCACTGCTGGAGTTGGCTAGATGAAGGATCAGATTGCCCGTTCCGTTATAAGTTGTGCCTTGCTGGGTAACATGATTCTGCAAACCTGAAATTTCGAATTCATCCCCGTTGTTGGCAGGAAAGAGAAACTTGCAGGGCTTTTTTGGATCGGAGGCGACGACCTCATAGAGCTTTGCATTGGACGCAACATGCTGATCCGGAATCGAGCCGGCGAATTGGAGGATCGCCTGTTGCAGCGGGCCGTTGACATATTGCACCGCGCCAAGTCCTGAGACGCTGTGATTGGAAGAGGAGAGAAGGCCAACCTTCAACGGAGGCAGGTTGCTTCCCACTGGCGAGGCCAGAGTCTTCAGCAGCGATTGCGCCTCGCCGACGCTGGGTCCGGAGGGCATTTTGTTGCCGCTGCCGCTACTTCCAGACGCGCCGGTGGATGGCGTCAACCCAATCGGCATCAGTGAGCCTAGCGCCTTGCCTACCGCATTCGAGAGATTGGGCATCGCCGGCTGAGGCAATACATCGGCCTCAACGGTTACGCTGTGATTGCCCAGCGGTTGAACCTGCAACCCCGGTGAATCGATCGGTTTGCTTGTGGAGATAATGATCGGAGGCTCGGGAATCGGAATCGGAATCACGATTCCACCGAATTGCACGGTTGTATATCCCTGCCGTGTCAGGTTCTTGCGAGCCGTCGAAGGAGGCAGCGCCAGCGTCTGCTGCGACTGCACACCATCTACCGTCCAGGTCACGCGTACCTGTCCGGTTCCGTAGTACTGGAGCGCAGTGTTCGCATCGATGCCATCGTCGCAGGTGCTGCATATCGCCACCGGACTCTGCGCTGCCGGCATGGACCCTCGGATCTGACGGCGGTCAAGCTCCGGCGACTTCTTCAACTCCGGTGTGGGATTGGTCTGTTCGAGGGAAGGGTGAAGCTCCTTCGGCAGATTCTGTTTTCCAGACAAATTCCCCTCGGGAAAATGATTCAGCACCGGAGTCTTTGTTTCAGAAATGTCGTACGCGCCAAAGTCCGGATCGGAGATGCCCATCAGATGCAGCGGTCCATCCGCCGCCAGATCCTCAACAGGAACGATGTTAACCGGCTGGCACACAAGCATGAAGGCATCGCTGGCCGCCTGCGATGCAGGAGAACTGCCACTGCCCTGTGAGAGAAGCTGCTGAAAACTGGATTGCACTCCGGCCAGCGTGAGACCGCTGTGGCTCACTGTACCCTGCGAGGTCATCTTCGAGAGCAGCGCCGCCTGTAGGAAGGGTGTCGTCGGACCATCCACACTCGATGAGACTGAAGCGACGCTTGTATGTTGCAAGTCCTCGTTGGAGAGTTGGTAGACACGGATCGTGAAACCGCCAGTGCTCTGGTAAGCATGCTGCATCGGGCCGGTGGAATTCGTTGGCAGTGCAAGCTGCTGGCTTGGATCCCAGTTGGTCAGTTGGGACGACACCGGCGGAGCGGTCAGCGGCACGACCGTTCCATCACCCCAGTCCACGAAGACGTTGCTGAATTGCACCTGCGTAACGTCTTTGATCAAACATTCATTGCCGCAGTTCGCTCCCGCCGGAACCGCGGTCTGTGGCGTGTAATCGGGCTGATACGGAGAACGGGAGAGATCAATCGTGCCCGTCAACGTCCACTTATCGCCCACGTAGTTATTCGGATCGGTCCTGGTACCGACACTGTTTTTGGAAAGATTCTGAGCGGTCAGGTTCCCTGTGGTCACACCGGTACCGCTGCATCCAAGCCCGGTGGGCGGCAGCGGAGCTTTCAGGGGCCACCGATCGGATAGCTCCACTTGCAGATCGACAGTGCCCCCGGCATTCTGCGCATTGCCCATATTTTGCAATGCGGTCTGATTTTGTATCGGAACCGCGCCACTGGTCTGCTTTGCCTGCGGCGGCGTTGTCACGCCATTCTTGTTATAGGTGTGAAACCCTGCCACCTCCCATTGCAGGTCGCCTTGGCTGAGCTGGCCGTTCAACTGGTCGGGAGGCGCAGTTGCATTGCTGCCGGCCGGCGGAGTCTGCTGCACAGGCGCTTGCTTGCCAAACCCTCCCAATGGCGCGCTGCCGAAGACCATCCGCCGCGTCGGCTCCAGTACAGTTTTCAGGAACGCTGGGTCGGGGCGATAGTAGGTTGGAACCACATTGATGAAGCCGTCTGGCGCACCGAGGGCAATGGTTCGAACCCCCATGATCTTCTGCGTCGCCAGCAGGGTCTTGCCATCTTTGGCGTAAACGCGCAGCTCATAGTAATCGGCCAGACCGGGATTCTGCTCATGCCATTTGAAAACCGAGTTATCGTCCAGCAGTGGAACTGTATAAGTTACGTATTGGTCGCTTTGCGTGCCGGCGCCGAGCGGTGCGTCCAGATGAATCACGCCCTCGACAAATTTCTGAATCGAAATAGGCGGAATCTTCAGCAACGCTGGAGGGCCGGATTGCTTCTGTGCAAGAACGTTCAACATGCCTTTGCCGATGACAGGTTGCTCGCCCGGCTGGTTGTTCACAGCAGAAAGCCGGATCGGGTTGCCGGGTGGTTGCAGGTTAATGTCGCGACCGCCGGGGAGCGCGGACGGCAGCGCGTTCACCGACACATGCATCTCCGTACTGTTGATGTATCGAGTTGGGCCGTTGGCAAAAATCGCTGCGGGAACTCCGGCTCCCACCGTAAACGTTACCTGTGTGCCGGGAACAAAATTCGTGCCCTCCAGGGTAAGGTCAACATTCTGGCTGCCTGCGGCAATCTGATTCGGAATGACGCGGAGAATCTGCATGGGCGGCGCATGAGTAGTACTCGCGCTAGAGACGACTGTAAAAGTATTCGCCGCCGTCAGCTTTTGCTTATTGCCAACAATTAAAACTACGCCGCGCGCGCTGAGAGAGGCATTGGGAGCAATCACCACCTGTGCCTGAATCTGGTTGGCGTTCGTTACAGTGACGGACTGCACGGTAATGCCGCTGTTGGGCGTGAACTGCACCGAGGCGGGCGCGGTAAAATTTGCACCGGTAAATGTGATCGCTACTGTCGTACCCTGCGCACCGAGAACCGGGGTGAATTCTCGTAGCGCAGGCGTCGTAGAAGGCGTTGAACCGCAGGCCGTGGCGGCCATTCCCGGCGGACAATTATTCTGCGCTCCAGCGGTGATCGTGAAGAGCGTGGAGACATGCAGGTTACGATCTGCGTCCATGAGAATGACCTGGCGGCTGCCCGACTGAGCGCTGGCGGCTACTTGCACCTGCGCGGTGATCTGCATGGAAGAAACCGCTCGCACGCCGCTCACGGTAATTCCCTGCGCAGGAGAAAACATCAGATTCAGGGAGCGCGGAACAAAGTTTGCTCCAGTGAATGTAAGCGTGACGGTAGAACCTGCGGTGGCCTGCACAGGACTGAAGGCGATGAAGGTCGGCGGAGCCAACTGCGCCTTGCCATTGCCGCAAAATAACATTGCCGGCAAGAGCGCCAGAAGCGTGCCGCGTGCGCGGAGATTCGACTTGGGTGCGTGCTGTTTCATCGCCGTCTCCTCAGAACGTGTGCTTGTGTCCCCAGGTTAGGGTCCACAGAATCATCAACTGCGTTGTGTTCTGATCAAGGCCCGCAACGGTGTCGTGATTCTGGTTGTAACTTCCCTGTGCTGAGAAAGTGCTGAATTTCCAAGCGCCGGGAAGGGTCCAGGAAACTCTCCCACCATATTGCCCGGTCAGCGTATTACTGCTCAGCGTGCCGGTGGACAGCTTGGTTTGGCCTTTGGTCACCGTAACCAGCGGAGAGATCTGCAGCGTGGGCTTCTTCCAGGAAAAGGCCGGCTGAACATAAATGGTATAGTTGCTCGTTGTCCCCACCGTCTGTCCATCCGCGGCAACCCAATTTGCATTCACCTGCGCATTCAGTTGGAAGAATCCCTTCGTGGCCAGATTGACGCCGGTATTGACTGAAGAAGTAATCGTGTCCGCGCTGGGAGTAAGGTTGTTGCGGCTCCAGTCCCGCGTTCCACCCGCGGTCATTGACACGGCGCCGATCTGGCGGCTCAGGTTGATGCTCCCGGAGATGTCCCGCAAATCCTGCGCGCCGGTCTGATCGGGTGGCTGGCCTTGCAGCGCAGCGGGAACCGTTCCGGTTCCGGTCAGCGACTGGCGCGACTCCACGGTCAGGTTGGTTTTCACGCCCAGAGCTTTACTCCAGCTTTCGTCGAAGCTGTTCATGTGCAACTCGTCGCTGGTGGTGGGGTGAATATTGTTATCCAGAAAGGTATAAGTCAGCCCGAAATTTCCAGCACGGGTGGCATCGGTAATTGATGCATCCACGCCGCGCAGATTCGGCTGGCTGGACTGCGTCAGGCTGGGGTTCGCCGGATTGCCGAAGTTAGCGCTCTCCTCGCGGTAGGCGACATTGGTATTCATCTTACCGGCCTGCCCCGAGATGCCCGACCGCCAGGCGCGGCCAAACTCGCGCGTCGACGTTGGGTCAGAGGTGTTGGCATTGTCGTAGCTGATTGCATACTCGGAAGACCATAACCATTGCTTCTTGAGATGCACATTGAGCAATGCGCCCATCACATCACCGGCAGAGGTTGTGGCAATCGGATTGGGAAGAATAATCGGGTTGCCCTGCGAATCGTAACTGACCGTCGTCGGGGCTCCTGTATCCTGCGCGCTCAGCCACATTAGCCGAAACTGCGCCCACTGCGGCAGAGGTGCCTGGTAACTGGCGCCCATAATCTGCTGATGAAAGTTGATCCCGGAGCCTCCGCCAAGCGCGGTGTCGTCGGTATTCGCAAAGTATCCCAGAGTGCCCGCCGGTGACTTCAGCGTCAGTTCCGCCCCCTGTCGAGGCGTCGCGGCAGTTACAAACTGCGCGTCGGTAAACAGGACTGGAGTTACAATCCCGAAACGCAGCTTTGCTTCCCACTTCTCCTGCTTGTAACTGGCCTGGAGAACGTAGTCGTTGACCAGGCCTTTGCTGGTGCGCTGCACCTCGGGATTCAAGACAGAGTTCAGAGCGCCACTGCCATTGGCATCCACGTGCCATCGACCCTTTTGGTAGGTCATGTGCTCAGCCGCCGACAGCACATTCGTGTCCGGCGGATTTGATCCGGAGGCCCACTGCGTGTTCATCCCAATCTGGCCATCGACCGAGGGCCGCGCGGTGTTTTGTGCCGACGCTGTTTCAGCATGATGCGCTCCTGCGACGGTCGATGCGTTTGGCATTTGGCCTGTGGTTGCGGCAGGAGCAGCCTCTGCATCGGTGCCCGGCTCCAGAGTAGGTTGCGCTGGAGCCGCGGAGGGGACAGGAGCAACCGGAGCCATAACTGTGAACTTCCACGTCGTGGCGTCGCTGCCCACGGTGAGATTTACATCGTGCTCTCCGCCCGCCAGCGCTAGCGGCGGCGTAAAAGCTACCTTGGCTTCAGTAATCTGCGCCAATGTCGTAATGTCGATGTCATCCACCATCAGGCTTACATCGGCAGGATTTACTGGCGTCTGAAAACTCACCGAGATCGACGGCTGCAACTGGCTCGTGCTGCTGCCGGGAGCAGGTGTTTGGCCGGTTATCTCGCTCGGCAAATCAGGCGAACCGGGCAACACGGGGAGTGTCCCCAACGAAGCTAACAGCACGGGCGCTTCTTGCCGTGCCAGCCTGTGCTTGCGGGCCAGCCTGCGCTACAAAACTCTGCACCGGACCGGAGAAGAGTAGCTGCCCGGTTGGCGCGATTGCATCCACCTGCCAGTAGTAAGTCAATCCAGCGAGTAACTTCCTGTCTACGGCGCGCAGGTCCAACTTGGAATCCCTGGTAAGATACTGGCGAAGAATCTGCGTGCCGGCAAAGTCGCTGCTGATGGTTACAAAGTAGTAGCCAGTTGTCTGCGCCGGCTTCCATGCCAGCAGCGTATGGCCGGTTGGGGTGCGTGACGGAAGCGGATTTGCCGCAGTCAAGCCGCCCTCGGCAGCTCGATAAAGAACGCGCAGCGGCAATGGCTTGCGCGGCACGCCGTTGGAATCGATTGTGCGCACCGTCCAATAGATCTTCCCCTCGGGCAAATCCTTCCACACGGACGCTGGAATTTCCCAGCGATTGTCTACCACGTCAAACCATCTGCCGACCGTGCTTAGATACGGCTGACTGGAAAAGCCAACTTGATACTTCTCAGCGCCGGGAACCGGAGACCATAAAAGCGATGGCGGATTGGTCGCGGCAAAGCCTCGGCCATACTCCGGAAAAATCATCTGCTCCAATTGCCAGTCGCCTGGATTGACCACTACTGTAACTGGCACGCTCGCCACCTGGTTCGGCCGGATCATCCTCAACTGCAGTCTGTGTGCGCCCAGATACGCTGTCGGCAGCGATTGGCGCGTGCGGATGGTCGTACTCGTTCCCCCCACTATGATTGCGGAGAACTGCTCGACCACATTGCCATCCCACACCCACTCACCAATCACGGTTCCGGTTCCTGACCCGGCCAGAATGGCGTCAGCATCGAGTTCCTGGCCCTGCATCACGACGGTTCCATCCCGAGGATGTAACAAACCCATATTCAGAATCGTGAGCGGGGCTCCCAGCGAACTCGCCGGCTGTACGCGCATCGGCTGCGAGCTTCCGGAAGCGAAGGTGGCAATTCCCCCGGCGGTGCTCGTCCCGTCAGCATTGAGCACATCAATCGCGCGCAATCCGGTGGCAGCCGTAGAACTGATATTGATACTCGCAGTCATCAAGCCGGAGTTGACGAGGGTTACGCTGACTACGGTCAGATCAGTAGCTTTTATTCTCCCTGTGGAAGCGCTCAGCTGCGCCAACGGCGGGGAAATAACTACCGTCGCTCCTGTTCGAAAGTTCGATCCCACCAGCGTCATGCGTACCTGGCTTGCCCCTTGCACTGGGGACTCAGGGGATGCGCTGGTCAAGGACGGAGGGGCCGCGGGCGCAGCCACGGCAAGCACCACCGCATTGGAGGTTAGCTGGCCACCTCCAGGGGCAAGATTGGAGACTGTAACCGGGAGTGATCCCACTGAAGCTACCAGGGAGGCCGGTACAGTTGCCGTTAACTGCGTGGCGCTGGTGGACGACGGTGTCAGCACATTTCCATTGACCTGAATCAGGGATGTGCTGAGGAAGTTGCTGCCCGTTATGGTCAGATTAAATGCGGGACTGCCCGCAGCCACTGTGCTGGGTTTAATGGCGGTAATCGCCGGTGTCTGGGCAAGCGCTTGCTGGCCGATCCCGATTGAGAGGGCTATGAATGCCAGCACAATCCATCTGTGCGCAAAAAGAGCAATCCGATTCCTGAAGCCGCTTGCGGCCTCAAACCAGGAACGAAAGAACATGCACTGACTCCCAAAATTCCGCGTTGCATTTCGTTGCGAAGAGTTGTCTAGAGGAAATCGGGGAACCAGGCAGCCATGCAGCGGTATATAGTATTCGCGCTCACGGGGAAACTGCGTACTACCTGAGACTTCCTTGCGACCGGCCTAATATCTTCTTATTAGACAAACAAGATGAACATGTTGGCAAGCAAAAAGTGTAAAAATATTCGATACGCGAATTTGGTTCTTAACCCAAAATCAAAACCATTTCAGCTAGATTTGATTGCCTTAAAGCTTACTATCTACAGCCCTGGCCTTCTGCAAAGGCTTAATTCTGATCGGACAGACCGGACCAAACTACGACCCGGCCCTCGCAAAACGCGCCCCGCGCAAGCAGTTCTAAAAGCGGCCAGAAGGCGAAAAAGACGATGGAAAAGCGGGTAAGGCGCTTCCAGCGATCTGTAAGAATAGCGTGAATCAAACGTCCAGGTCCAAACAAAGCGATGGTTCAACCGGAGGGCCAGCGACGTGCTGTTGTTGGTGCACAAGCCATAAAGTTGATTGCGCTCTAAAACCTGCAACGTGCTAGGTTGTCCCCAAGCTTTAGAGATATTACCATAGTGCGCCCATAGGTAACTTGACTTTTCACCACTCAAACGTTTTAGCTGCACTCGGCGGCTGAACAAACGCAAGCTTGGAGGAAAGTGACGCCGTAGATGCGTGTGCTGCGTTGTCGGTGATTTTGCTGCCGGTTTTGATTACTATCTGTTAGATTCCTGACCTGCGAGTATTCTGCCTGGTGAAATCGTGTTTTGAGTGAAATCCAATTCTTACTTGGCAAAGACCGCTTTTCATAGTTGCACGCGGAGCTTGATTCGGCTTTCCCTTTTATCTTTTCTGCAAATCTGTGCCGTTTTTCTACTCGTACAATTCCATGCCCAAATTCAGTTGCTGAGCACCATGACTTACTGAATGCAGCTTTGATATCGATATCGCCTTGCGATAGTACTTAGGTAACAAACAATGCAAAGGAGAGACGATGAACCTTGAAAATCACTTCCCCTTGTGGGCGGGTACTCGCTCGCTGGTTGAGCGGGTACATTGCGACACTTGCGTCGTTGTTTTTGGCTCTGGTTGTGCCGCGTGCTTTTGTTCACGTGAGGCTGACGCACGCGTGAAGCAGGAAACTCCCGCTTTCCGCATGCGATCACATTTCAAAGTTGTTCGGACAAATCCGAATCTACACGTAACGGAGGAGAGAAAATGCGTACTCTGAGTTCGTCGATTGCACGGATGGGCGCAAGCCGTCGCTTGGCACATGCTGCATTCAAGATCGTAGTTCTATCTTTGGCAATTCTTGGGCCCGGTTCCATGGCGCAGGAAAGCTCGGCGTCGAGCAGTTTGGACGCTCGCAATGCACAAGGGCTCACGGCGCTTATCGTTGCAGCCGCCGCGGACCAAGCCGATACAGTTACATCGCTCCTAGCTCAGGGCGCCGGTGTCAACGCGACTTCTGCCGACGGACGGACTGCGCTTATCGCCGCGTCTCAAAACAATCATCAAGATATAGTCCAAATACTCATCGCGGCGGGCGCCGACTTGAACAAGGCGAGTCGCGGCACCGGGACTGCCCTTGAAGTTGCGGAGAACAAGGGTGAAACGCAGATCGCCGCGCTGCTGCTCGCATCCGGAGCGCGCTCTTCCGGTAAGTCGGTTGGAGACACGGTATGCGTCCTTCCATGGGGTGGGGATGGATTCTGCGGCACAGTTAAATCTTTCAGCGTCCGCTCAGTTGCGATTCAGATCACCAAGATCGTGGGATGCGCCGATGGCTGTTCAGCCAAGGAAGAATGCTCTGCGTCAACACTGGTCGGCGGTTCTGGCGGCCTTCACATTGACAGCCAGATTATAGTTCCCAGCTGGTGCTTGAGCCGGACAGGGGTGAAGCCATGACGTTGAAAAACACAATTTCAAACAGTATCTCTCGCATGCTTATTGTCCTTGCCGTTGTGGCAGGGTTTGTCTTTGCCGGAGACGCTCCAACGGCATTGGGACAGGTAGGAACCAAGAGTGGGTTTACCTACAATGGCATCGTGTATACCTCCTGGTGGTTTGACGAGTACGGGAACTACGAAGATCCCCCGATAGCCACTGGAGCCGCTACGACCTCAATGGACCAGCTAGCGCAAACGAATGCCAATTATGCATCAGTCCTTGTCACCCAGTATGTGGCGACCGGCACCTCCACCACCATTGCGCCCGATGCTACAAAGACACCTTTGGACGATCAGGTCGCGTTCGCGATTCAGGGATTTCATAACCAGGGGATGAAGGTTCTGCTCAAGCCGCACGTGGACTCGCTCGATGGAACCTGGAGGGGTCAATTTGAGCCCACAAGCATACCGGCCTGGTTTGCCAGCTTCCAGGCATTCATCGTCCACTACGCAACGCTCGCGCAGCAGAACCATGTAGAGGGCTTGGTTTTCGGCACCGAATACAAGACTCTCAGCGTGGCGGCGAATGAGTCTAATTGGGCCACAGTGATCGCGGCGATTCGACAGGTCTATACCGGTAAGCTCATCTACGGAGCAAATGCAACTTCTCCTGGCGACGAGTTCACCACGGTCTCGTTCTGGCCTCTTGTCGATATCATCGGCGTGGACGGATATGTAGGCCTCACGACTCAGACTAATCCAACGGTTGCTCAGTTGGTATCGGCGTGGACCGATAGCCCTGAAAATGGCGGATTCAATGCCGTTGCGGCCTTTCAAAACCTGAACGCCACCTATAACAAGCCTGTGATTTTCACGGAACTTGGCTATGAGAGCACTCCAGGAACGAATACAGAGCCCTGGAACTCTAGTCTCTCCGATGGCTACGATCCAACCGAGCAGGAGGATTGCTATGAGGCCTTCTTTGAGGTCTTCAGTCAGCAGACCTCGTGGATGCAGGGTGTTTTCTGGTGGAATTGGCAGGTTCCGGCTTTGGCCGCGAGTGATGCTAGTTACGACCCCAATGGCAAGCCGGCGGGAACCGTCACCCTTCCGAATTGGTTCGGCTCGGCAACGCCCGCATTCAAGCTCTCTGCATCGCCAAACGTCCTTTCACTCGCTCAATACGGCAGCGTTCCAGTTACTGTCACCCTGAACAGCGAGGATGGATTCGCGGGCAGCGTAACTCTGGCTGCATCTGGACTGCCCAGCGGTGTAACTGCCTCGTTCTCTCCCAATCCAACCACTGGCAGCACTGTTATGACACTCACAGCCAGCGGTACGGCCGCCGCCGGAACGTCCACCGTGACCATTACCGGGACCTCCGGTACTCTAACTGCAACAGCTACAATCTCCCTTACTGTAACGATCTCCTCATGCACCGTTTCCTATACAATTGGAAGCCAATGGTCAAGCGGATTCGGAGCATCGCTCGTCATCAATAACACGGGAACGGCCGCCATACCGGCGTCGCCGGCAACAAGCTGGGCGCTGGTCTGGCCTTTTGCTAATGGGCAGACGATCACAGAGTTCTGGGGCGGCACGGAAACTCAGAGCGGCGCAATCGTAACGGCAATTGGCACCACTCCATCCCCGCCGGAGGCAGTTACTCCAGCATGGGATTCAACGGCGCCTGGAACAACGTTACAAACGCAGTGCCCACCTCGTTCACGCTCAATGGAACACCCTGCACAGTCAACGGCACAGCGCCAACGCCGGGCTTCACACTTTCTCCTTCGTCCGCTACTCTATCGATAGCTCAGGGAACGAGCGGCATTGACGCCATCGCCGTAACAGACGTGGGCGGATTTACAGGCAGTGTAACTTTGGCTGCAACGGGTCTGCCAAACGGAGTCACAGTTGCATTCGGCACTAACCCAACTACCGGCACAAGCCAGCTTACGTTTACTGCCAGCGCCACTACTACTGTCGGCACTTCTTCGGTCACCATCACCGGAACATCCGGCACCACAACCGCAACCACCACCATTGCACTCACCGTTGGAACTGGCGGCAGCTTCACGCTCAAGCCCTCGGCGGCCACGCTGTCGATTGCTCAGGGCGCAAGCGGCACTGACACCATCACGGTTACGGACGTTAGCCCATTTACTGGCAGCGTAACTCTCTCCGCATCGGGATTGCCCACTGGAGTTACTGTTGCGTTTGGCACCAATCCGGCCACTTCGACCAGCGTACTAACTCTTACGGCCAGAGCGCTGCCACGGTGGGCACGTCCACGGTGACCATTACCGGAACCTCCGGCTCTACAACTGCAACCACCACCATTGCGCTTACAGTGAGTCCCTCATCGGGCTTTACTCTTGCTCCTTCAGCATCCACATTGGCAGTTTCCCAGGGCAGACCGCGACTGACACGATTACGGTAACGGACGTGGGCGGATTCACCGGCAGTGCGACTCTTGTCGCATCCGGATTGCCCACCGGCGTTACTGTTGCCTACGGCACTAACCCCACCACCACGACCAGCGTGCTGACCTTCACGGCCAGTGCCACGGCCACGCCTGGCACCTCAACGGTGACCATCACCGGAACCTCAGGCGCGACAACCGCAACTACCACCATTGCACTGACAGTAAATGGAAGCGGAACGGGATGCCATGTCGACTACTCAATCTCGCCGCAGAACACAAGCGCGTTCGGCGCGACTCTCTCGATCGAAAACACGGGAAGCACCGCACTGACTGCCTGGACGCTAACCTGGACCTTTGCCAACGGGCAGACGGTCGCTTCACTCTGGAACGGAATTGAAACCCAGAGCGGAGCAAACGTGACGGTAACGAACGAGCCTTACAACGGCAGCATTGCTGCTGGAGCCACTTATACCGGCATGGGCTTCAACGGCACCTGGAACGGAACCACCAACGCTATACCCACCTCGTTCGCCGTCAACGGAACGACTTGTAAATGAGGGGCTGCGCCAAAGCCTAAGATTGCCTGGTGAAGCAAGAAACGTGGGTCAGACGATTGTCGTCTGGCCCGCGTTTTCGTGCTCATCCATATATGCAGCATCGTGCCCAGAGTCTCAAATCCGTTCAAGAAATCAACTATGATTTGTAATCAGGAACAAACGACTCGGGATGCTTGAACAAGACTGACAGAGGAGACTTTATGCTGACCCGTCGAGATCTCGTGGTTGCCTTGATCGCTGCAACCACTTCGCTCGCTGCCGTTGCTGTTGCAGGTCACGCCTCCGTGCTGCCTTCCACAGCCTTTGACTGGAACGCCCTCACCCCCAAGGCAACGGATGTAGGCTCGGTGCGCTCCATTACACGTTCTCCAACAGCCACACTGGACGAACTGGAGATCCACGTCACCACGCTCGATCCGGGTAAGTCGCCGCATCCGCCGCATCGCCATCCCAACGAGGAACTGGTGATTGTGCGCCAGGGCACCGTCGAGGTGTTGATCGACGGCGTATGGAAGCGCATCGGGCCGGGTTCGGTGGCCTTCTTCGCCTCCAACCAATTACATGGCCTGCGCAATGTAGGCACGGACCAGGCGATCTATCATGTCATCAACTGGCGTACTGCGGCGACCCCTGTAGACAGTTCAGCCCACTGATCAGCTAAGATGGTGCGCAGGTTCGCCTTGGTTGAAGGGAAGAACAGTCACAATGAATCGCAGCGCCGTAGACCGCAGAGACTTTCTTCGTACCTTGAGCGTAGCGGGGGTGGCCGGCGCCATGCCCGCAGCCGCATTGGGAGTGCTCGCAGGCCAAGGGCAGGTCGCCCATGAGGTCGCCTCGCCCACCCCGGACGGGTCACCAGTGGCAAAGCCCCGGCACTCCATCAAATTTGCCGTGATTGGCCTGGACCACGCGCATATTTACGGGATCACAGCCGCAGTGATTCGCGGAGGCGGCGTACTGGTCGCCTTCCACAGCACGCTGCCCAAGGCTATCGCCGGCTTCAGCAAGCTCTACCCCAGCGCCCGCCTTGCCGGCAGCGAGGATGAGATTCTCAACGACCCGGAGATTCAACTGGTCGCCAGCGCCTCGATCAACTGCCTGCGCGCGCCGCTCGGCGTGCGGGTCATGCGCCACGGCAAGGACTTTCTCAGCGACAAGCCCGCCATCACCACTCTCGAACAACTTGCCGAGGTGCGCAAGACCATCTGCTGAAACCGGCCGCATGTTCGCCATCATGTACTCCGAGCGGCTGGAAGTGCGCGCCGCCGTGCAGGCGGGCTATCTGGTCAAGCGGGAGCCATCGGCAAAGTGGTGCAGACGGTCAACATCGCGCCGCATCAGGTGAACGCGCCTACCCGCCCCGACTGGTTCTGGGACCCGGCGCGCTACGGCGGCATCCTGTGCGACATCGGATCGCATCAGGTGGACCAGTTCATCTACTTCACCGGCTCAACCACCGCCGAGGTCACTGCCTCGCAGATCGCCAACGTCAACCATCCCGAACATCCCGGCTTTCAGGACTTCGGCGACATGATGCTGCATGGCAATGGTGGCGCCGGCTACGTGCGCGTGGATTGGTTCACGCCCGATGGCCTGGGCGTGTGGGGCGATGGACGCCTCTTTCTGCTGGGTACCGAAGGCTATATCGAACTGCGCAAGTACATCGACGTGGCCGGGCGCACGGGTGGCAATCACCTCTTTCTGGTGGATCGCAAGCAGACGCGCTACATTGACTGCAACCAGGTGGAGTTGCCCTTTGGCCCGCAATTGGTGGAAGACATTGTCAATCGCACGCATACGGCGCAGAGCCAGGAACAGGCCCTGCTGACCGCCGAACTGGTTCTGAAGGCGCAGAAGTATGCGCGTCGGCTGACCTTTAGGGAACCTCTGAAAATCTCCCCAATCCACAGCCATCGCGGTTAATGTGGATTGAGGAGATTGATCGCGGATGAAGCAGCTTACTTTGGCCCAGCAGGTGGAGTTTCAACGCTACTCGAAGAAGACACGGCGCGAGCAGTTTCTGGAAGAAATGGACGCCGTCATGCCCTGGGCCGAGTTATTCGCGCTCATCGCGCCGCATTACTCGAAGGGCGAAGCGGGGCGCAAGCCGGTGGGACTTGAGATCATGCTGCGCGTCTATTTTTTGCAGCAGTGGTTCGCGCTCTCCGATCCGGCGGCCGAAGATGCGCTGTACGAATCACCCGTGCTGCGGCGCTTTGCGGGCGTGGACCTTGGCCGCGCGCCGGCGCCGGATGAGACGACCATCTTGAACTTCCGCCACTTGCTTGAAGAGCACGATCTATGCGGTCAAATGCTTGTCGCGGTCAACTTGTATCTGGCCACGCGCGGCATCCGCATCACCACCGGCACCATCGTCGATGCGACGATCATCCACGCGCCTTCATCGGCCAAGAACGAGAAGAAGGAGCGCGACCCGGAGATGCATCAAACGCGCAAGGGCAACCAGTGGTACTTCGGCATGAAAGCGCACATCGGCGTGGATTCAAAAGAAGGCGTGGTGCATTCGGTCTGCTCGACAGCGGCCAGCGTCAGCGATGTGCATATGCTACCCGAGTTACTGCACGGCGAGGAGAAGAAAGTCTGGGGCGATGGTGGCTATCAAGGACAAACTGAAGCTATCCATGAAGCCGCGCCTCATGCGCAGGATATGACATCGCGCCGCGTAAAAACCAAGGCCGGAGTGGACGAGCAACAAAAGCGCAAGAACCGCACCAAGGCCAAAGTGCGCGCCAAGGTGGAGTGGCCTTTCCGCATTCTGAAGCGCGTCTTTGGACATACGAAGGTGCGCTATCGCGGCTTGAAGAAGAATCACGAGTGGCTGTGCGCGGCCTTTGCAGCGGTCAATATTTATCAGCATCGGCGCAGGCTGGCGAAGATCAATTTACGGCTGGCCCTTCAAGGGGCGTAGTGTGTCTGCCGGAGGCTGCAAAAGCCTCCGGTAGGCAAAATGAACGCAGGATCACTGCGAAACAGAACGATTTTGAACGGATGCAGACAAACGTGGGTCGAGAAACTTTATAACTCGGCGATTTTCAGAAGTTCCTTAGCAGTTAGGGCCTGTCTCTAAAGTTCGTAACAAAACAGAGGCTGTCATTCTGAGCGAACGGGGCCCCGAACGTTTTTCAGTTCGGGGGTGGTGAGTCGAAGAATCTGCTTTTGTTTTTCGTGGGTTCTACAACGTACTTTAGAGACAGGCCCGAGTAGAACTCGATCAAAGCGCTTCGGAATGCCGGGCGCGCCACCATGCTGGTTTCCGCACCTGCCTGGTGGGGGATAGAGTTGCAAGGTTTGTACCTTGCAGAGCTAGCACACTGGAGAATCAAGATGACGAGTACCAAAACGTCGCGCCGCAATTTTTTGAAGCTCAGCGCAGGAGTTGCTGCCGTTACAGGTTTCCCCACTATCGTTTCTTCGACCGTCTTCGGCCAGAGCGCTCCCAGCAACCGCATCAATGTGGGCCAAATCGGTGTGGGCCGCATCGCACGCGGTCACGATCTGCCCGGTGTCCGGCAGTCGGACGATGCCCGCGTGATGGCTCTCTGCGATGTTGACTCCAACCGCCTTGAAGAAGGCCGTCAACTGGTCAACGGCTACTACGCCAAAAAAACCGGCAAGCCCTACGACGGCGTCACGGTCTACTCCAGCTACAAGGAACTGCTGGCGGCCAAGGATGTGGATGCGGTGGTGATCAGCACCCCCGACCATCAACATGCTGCGATGGCCATCGATGCAGTGCGCGCAGGCAAAGACGTCTATCTGCAAAAGCCCGCGTCTCTGACCGTCGCCGAGGGGCGCGCGCTGAGCAATGCTGTCAACGCTTCGGGCCGGATTTTGCAGATTGGTTCGCAACAGCGCAGTTGGAAGCAGTTTCATCGCGCCTGCGAACTGGTGCGCAATGGCCGTATTGGCGAGATCAAGCATGTCGAAATCGGGCTGCCCGGCGATCCCAGCGGCCCCGACGCTGCGCCCATGCCCCTACCCGCTAATCTGAACTATGACGCCTGGCTGGGCAGCACTCCGGAGGTCTACTACACCGAGATGCGCGTGCATCCGCAAAAGGGATACGACCGGCCCGGCTGGCTGCGCTGCCAGCAGTTCACCTGCGGCATGATTACCGGCTGGGGCGCGCATCACGTCGATACAGCGCATCTGGGGCATGAATACCGAATACACGGGGCCGGTGGAGATCTGGGGTGAGGCTGAGTTTCCAACCCACGGTTTATGGAATGTGCATGGCAAGTTCCTCACTCATGCTCAGTACGCCAACGGAATCACCATGGACATCAGCGGTGACTTTCCCAATGGCATCAAGTGGTATGGCAGCGAGGGCTGGATCTTTGTCACGCGCGACTCCGAGGTGACGGCCAGCGATCCGGCCAGCAAGGGCGTAAAGCCGCAACCGCTGGTGGCCAGTGATGCCAAAATTCTGGAGAGTATAATCGCAGCCAACGAGATACATCTTTACGAGAGCGCCGACCAGCATCTGAACTGGCTGGAGTGCATCCGCAGCCGCCAAGCGCCGATTGCTCCCGTGGAAGTGGGCCATCGCGCCAACTCCACCTGCCTGCTGCACCACATCGCAATGAAAACCAGGCGCCGCCTGCATTGGGACCCAGTGCAAGAGCGCTTTCATAACGACGATGAGGCCAATGCCATGCGGTCGCGCCCGCAGCGTCCGCAGTATGCCATCAGTCTCTAATTGCGAAGTTTCAGACAGCACCTCCGCTTACAGGAATTGCCATGAGGATCGGGTTTCTGGGACTTGGCAACATGGGCACACCGATGGCGCTGCGGTTGCTCGCTGCCGGATACGAATTGTCGGTGTGGAACCGGAGCGAAGAGCGTACTAAGCCGCTCATCCACGAAGGCGCCATCGCCGCTGCGACCCCGGCTGAAGCCGAACTGGGATCTGACGCTGTAATCACCATGCTTCTGGACGATGCTGCGTATGAAGAGGTATTTTTTGGCATCCACAGGTTTATCGATGCGCTCTCACCCGGCCTGCTGCACATCCTGTGCGGCAACATCAGCGTAGCCCTCGCTGAGCGGCTCACTGTGGAGCACGCGAACCGGGGCGTTGATTTAGTGGGCGTGTCGGTATATGGCAAGCCAAGCGATGCCAAGGACGGTCAGCTATGGATCGTAGCGGCCGGCGCCGGCAAAGCAGTGGACCGTGCCCGTCCACTGCTCGCGACATTTTCGCGAGGGATTACTGTCGTCGGCAAAGAGCCGCAGCAGGCGTATGCGATCAAGCCGGGGACAATTTTTACGCCGACGCCATGATTCCTTCTCTCGGCGAAGCACTCGTCCGAACAACCCGGTAGCGAGTCGAGCACAAGAGATTTTTCAACTTCCAGCTCCGGTCGTTTCGTCCTCGATCCATCCCAATCCTGGCCGGTGATCATCAACTCTTCCTCCCCCTCTGGACAAATCCGGCAAGGCTTGCCCTGCTGCGAAATAATAGAGCTGATGGAACGAATCAGAGATCAGCTGAATGCCGTTGGGTTCGATTTTGGTACCACAAACAGTTCAGTCGCGTTTTTGAACGCAGACTCCGAGGTGCGCTTTGCTTCGTTCCTGTCGCTTGGCGCCCAGGTAAAATCTTTTCGCTCGGTTCTTTATCTTGAACAACTCAGAACAGGAACCGGCCCTCGCAGAACGCATGTCCTCTCAGGCCCCGCCGCCATCGAGCGTTATCTTCAGGCCGAGGAAAAGGGCCGCCTCGTTCAGTCTCTCAAGTCTCACCTTTCCAGCCGCTCGCTTACCGGGACAGAAGTCTTTGGCCGCCGCTACAAGTTGGAAGACCTGATAGCCCGCATGATCGGCGATTTGCGCAAACATGCGGCGTCGCAATTTGAAAGGCCCATTCGCTATGCGATGGTGGGCCGCCCGGTTCGTTTCGTCGGAGCAGAAACAGAAGAGGATGACGAGTTTGCCGTTTCGCGGCTGCGCGAAGCATTTGCGGCTGCGGGTTTTGAACGCGTGGACTTCGAGATGGAACCGGTCGCGGCCGCCTGCGCCTACGAGGCTACACTCGACCACGACGAGTTGATTTTGATCGGCGACTTTGGCGGCGGCACCAGCGACTTTTCGCTGCTTCGTGTCGGTCCAGGCGTGCGCCGTCGCGGGCGCGTTCCCCAGGATCTGATCGGCAACAGCGGAGTCGGGCTTGCGGGAGACGCCTTCGACGCCCGCATCGTTCGCAAACTTGTCTCACCCGCACTCGGGTCGAACTCCGAGGCCCGCTCGTTGAATAAGCTGCTGCCCGCCGTTCCAGCGTGGATTTACAGCAACCTCGAGCGTTGGCACTATCTCTCCTTTCTACGCACCAACTCCGTGCGCGAAATACTCAAGAGCGCGCGCATTCGGGCATTGGAACCGGAAAAGATTCAGGCATTGATTACGCTCATTGACGAAGACCTCGGCTACCAGCTTCACCAGGCAGTGCAGCAGGTCAAGTTCGAGCTGTCTCACTCCCACAATGCCGAATTCCGTTTTAGCGAAAGCGGCATGGACCTGCGCATCCCCGTCACGCGCCACGAATTTGAATCCTGGATCGAGAATGATTTGCATGCCATTGAGGATTCGATTGACAAGCTCCTCAAAGCCTCCGGCATCCATCCAAGTGCGGTCGACCGCGTATTCCTGACAGGTGGAAGCTCATTTGTGCCCGCAGTGCGCCGTATCTTCGAGATTCTCTTTGGCAAGGACCGCATTCGCAGCGGCAACGAATTTACCTCTGTAGCCCACGGTCTCGCCCTGCGAGCGGCAGAGTCTTGGCGTCAAATCTCGTAGCAGGATACGAGCACACGCTGATCTACCTCGCTTGAATTGCAGCTTGGGCAGTTCGAGCTTCGCTCAATGCTCCGAATCAGGAATAGAATTCTTGCAGGATGGCTGTTCGGAAAATCGTGCATATCGACATGGATGCCTTCTATGCATCTGTCGAGCAACGGGACGATCCGCAACTGTGTGGCAAGCCAGTCGTCGTCGCCTGGCTAGGAAACCGTTCTGTCGTCTGTGCCGCCTCCTATGAAGCCAGGCGTTTTGGCATCCGTTCGGCCATGCCGGCAGTTCGCGCCGAGCGCCTCTGTCCTGAAGCTGTTTTCGTTCCCCCGGACTTCCCTCGTTATCGCGCGGTTTCGAAGCTGGTGCGAGAGATCTTCATCCAGCACACAAACTTGGTTGAACCGCTGTCCTTGGACGAGGCCTACCTGGACGTAACCGAAAACAAGACAGGCCTGCCCACCGCCACGAAAGTTGCGATTGCCATTCGAGCACAAATCCGTGAAGAGCTGAAGCTGACTGCTTCCGCCGGAGTCGCGCCGAATAAATTCCTGGCCAAGATCGCCTCGGACTGGCGAAAGCCGGATGGCTTGTTCGTCATTCAGCCAGATGAGGTGAATACGTTTCTGCCACCGCTCCCGGTGGGACGTATCCCCGGCGTCGGCAAGGTGACCGAGGCGAGGCTTGAAAAGCTGGGAATACGGACGGTGGGGGATCTACGCGGAGTGGAACTGCAAGCTCTCGAGGCCGCCTTCGGCCGCTTTGGCCTGCGCCTCTACGAGTTGGCCCGTGGAATCGATGACAGCCCAGTCATCGCTGACAGGCCCACGCAATCGGTGTCCGCGGAAGATACCTTCCAGAGCGATGTACTCTTGTCTGAAACCGAGCCGCTGATTCGCCGCTTGGCGGAAAAGGTTTGGGCGGCATCGCGCAAGGAGACACGCATAGCCCGCACTGTGGTCCTGAAACTGAAAACAAGCGAATTCCGGATTCTCACCCGCAGTCATACGCCCGCATCTCCGCCATCTTCGTGCGAGGATTTGACCAGCATCGCCTTGTCGCTGAGAGAGCGTGTGGACCTGGGTCCCCTACAGCACTTCCGGCTGGTCGGCGTTGGGTTGAGCAACTTTCGCGAGCCTGAAAGAGTGTCTGCACAGCCGGAACTCTTCGAGTGACACAAGATTCTCCTTGACCCAGTCTGAGTAGTCAGGCGATAACCTCGCCGGCACAAACTCTGACGGAAGAAGCAGTCCTTTCGGCATGGAATGTCTCCACCAAGAAAAAGGGCCAGCTCGCGCCGGCCCTCTTCCTTGCCTTTGATTGCTGACCGGCAAACGCCGGTATCGCTGGAACAATTCTCCCATTGGCTACGCTACCACCGTTCGCAGTCATTGGGAAGTCTTTCATCAACACAAATCAGAGAGATACCTTACCGAAGAGGCTGATCTGCATGGCTGGTCCTGCTTCCGTAGACCACGGCGAGGACTTCTTGCGCACCTTTGCAGAAGTCTCTAGCTTGAGCTTCTGGCGGGAGCGGTACGCTCCAGACCGTATCCGCCTTCCAGAGCATTTGCTACCCGCCCGGTCTGCCCCTCACTCATCAAAAAAACATCCTTTCTTGCCTCAAAAATGCAGAAAATGCGCCCAAAAACAGTTTCTTTTGCATCATTTTCTTTGCATAGACAGCTAGTTTCCGGCCCTTTACTCCGCTCCAGTGTCCACTTTCTTCATAAACTATCCTGCTCACTCCAATCTCTCGCCAACCGCACAGAGAAAAGCTCATCATTCCTGCGCATATATGCCCAGTGATGACCGCGCCGCCGCCTTCCCGAAGTCCAAGAAAATCTCTCCTAACTCGGCCCGCTGAAATCCTGTCTAATGCTATGCATGGGCAAGAACGACCAGCAAGCGGTCCAAGCAACCTTGGCGGGCGACAAGGACGCTTACGGCGTACTGGTCGTGCGCCATAGCCCGAGCCTTTTCCGGGTTGCGTTTCGCATTACCGGCAATGAGGCTGACGCGGAAGACGTTGTTCAGGAAGCGTTGCTGCGCGGCTACCGCAAGCTGGCGGATTTTGACCAGAGAGCGCAGTTCGGAACCTGGATTTATCGCATTACCGTGCGCTGCGCGCTGGACAGGATCGACGCCAGCCGGCGCGACGGACGGCTGAACGGCCGGATGGAAACGAATTTGTTGCGCGTGAGTGAGGAGAACGACCCGGAACTACAGGCGGTGCAGGTGCCTACTACCAGCGCGGGACCGGAACGTCTGCTGCTGAGCGGAGAGATCGGCGCGCTACAGGAAGCGGCGCTTGGGAGCCTAACATCGATTGAGCGCTCGGCGTTTGTGCTGCGGCACATGGAGGATCGAAGCAGCGAAGAAATTGGGGCCGCACTGGGCATCGCGCCCAATGCGGCCAAGCAGGCAGTCTTTCGCGCCGTGCAGAAGTTGCGGCAGAGGCTGGCTGCCTTGAGGGTGAACGCATGAGTCATTTGAAGGACGAGGCTATGCTTGCATATTTCTACGGCGAGTCTGCGTCTGAAACCGAAACATCCGCCGAGAACACATTCGCGGTAGAGAGTCATCTCGCGGACTGCGCGGCGTGCTTAGCGGCCTACGCGGCTCTGCGGAACGATCTGGCAGCGATGAAGGCGGTGGATCTGCCGGCGCGGGATGCGTCCTACGGCGAGAGCGTCTGGCGGCAAATCGCGCCTTCACTGCCGGCTTATGAGCTGCCCAGGAAACCCCGGCTGCGGATGGGGCTTTGCCGCGGCCTGGGCCTTGCTACAGCCTGCTCGGTGATGCTTGCCGGAGCGTTTTTTGCCGGTAGGCTGTGGGAGCAGAGACATGCCCCAGCGGTTGCGGTACGGGCGCCTGCGCCGCAACTAGCGGTCAAGGAGCATGTAGTGGTGGTGGTTTTGAGCGATCATCTGGACCGCTCCGAGCGGCTGCTGGTGGAGTTGAAACACGCCGACGCCAGCAATGAAGAAACACTGCCCCCGTTGCGCGACGAAGCGCGCGCGCTGCTGGCAGCAAACCGCATCTGCCGCAATGACGCGACGCTAAAAGATGATCCGCAGTTGGCAGCGGCGCTCAATCGGCTGGACCAACTGCTGGACGAGGTGGCAAACCGGCCGGAAGGCTTGAATGCCGCCACGCTGGCCCAGTTCCAGCAGGAGATGAACGCGGAGGGGCTGCTCTTCGAGGTGCGCGTGCTGCGTTCGCGCGTTGAACATCAGGAGGCGGCCAAGGCCGCTCTGTCACGGAGTGGCAAGCCCAAGGGAGGCACGATATGAAAAATACAGCCATGATCAGGTCCATTCTGTTTATCGCCTCGGTCGCCTTGCCGGTCGCGGGGCAAG
Source organism: uncultured Acidobacteriaceae bacterium (assembly GCA_963713645.1). Taxonomy (GTDB): domain Bacteria; phylum Acidobacteriota; class Terriglobia; order Terriglobales; family Acidobacteriaceae; genus Telmatobacter. Next base: position 116,584 of record CAVQMQ010000035.1, read on the forward strand.
GTTTTGCCAGCGATGGCGCTGCAAGCGCATTCGACGGCTCGCAGGCCCAGGCAAGCGCAATCGACGCCAGCCAAGGCGAACCAGCGCATCTCTATGCGCAGGGAACGCGTGCCATTAACGAGAGCCGCTGGGCAGACGCGGAAGCGATCTTCCAGCGGATTGCCGATAAGAAAGGCTCCCATGCCGACGGCGCGCTCTATTGGAAGGCCTATGCGGAAGATAAGCTGGGACAGGCCAAATCGGCGGTTGACACCTGTTACGAACTGGGCCGCAACTTTCCTTCCAGCAGTTGGGTGCATGAGTGCGGGGCTTTGGAGATTGAGATTCACGCCCGCAGCGGCAAGCCCGCCGAGCCGAAAGCGACAGATGACGACGACCTCAAGCTTTTGGCTCTGAACTCATTGATGGCAACCGATGAACCCCGCGCCCTGGCGCAGATTCAGGAGATTCTGAACAGCAGCGATTCCAGCGAGAAGCTTCGCAAGGAAGCGCAGTTTATCCTGGGAGACCACTACTCGAATGCGACCTACCCGCAGATCGCCAGGATCAGCCTTCTGGAAGGAGATGTGCGCATCTCTCGCATCTCTCTGGAACAGAAAGGTGAAGAGTCACAACACACAGCTTGGGAGAAGGCAGTTGCGGACCTCCCCTTGGAATCCGGCTATAGCCTTGCCACTGGCGAAGGACGCGCGGAGATCGAGTTTGAAGACGCATCCACTCTCTATCTCGGCGAAAACTCGGTTCTGGTCTTCAGCGACCTGCACACTACCAGCGGCGTTCCCTTTACTAGGATCGCACTGCTCTCGGGCACCGTTACGCTGCATGTCCACCCCTACATTCACAATGAAATCTTCATCCTGAAGACTCCAACCGATACGCTGATCTCGAATTATCCCGAAAAATTCTACGCCCGGCTCACCAGCTATCTGGATGGAATCGCCATTACTCCTGAAGCAGGCGGAGTAATTCGTCTTCCTGGATTCACCCAGGAGCAGATTGTGAAAGGGCAGACGCTCTATTTCCGGGACAACAGGCGCATCGACCCTCCAGCTTCAGCCGACGGGCAGGAGTTTGCCGCATGGGACAAATGGGTTGCCGACCGCATCACCCAACGAGCCGCAGCCAACGCGACGATGATGGAGGCCTCGGGACTGACCGAACCAATCCCCGGCCTCGCTGAGATGAGCGGGCAGGGACACTTCTTTAATTGCGCGCCCTATGGCACCTGCTGGGAACCGGATCACTTCCCTACCGCGCCGGCTGAGGCTGAACCGGCGTCTGCACTGGCTCTGGAGGGTTCAGCAGCCATCACGCAGAATGAACAAAGCGCGGATGCCGTCAGCTCCGATACTGTTTCAGTAGCAAAGCTCAAGGCTAGCGGCAAGTCTGGCAATACCGTCGCAACGCCGCCGCAGACTACTCTCCCCGAATTCTTTCCGTGCATCCCACCGGCTCTGCTCAATCGCCTGACTATCGGCGCTCTCGCGACGGAAAAGGCTCGCGAGAGCCTCCATGACCAGTTGCTCCCGCCCTATTTCTGGGCAGTCTGCCATAGCGGCGGTTGGACCCGCCATCACAATCACTACGTCTGGGTTGTCAGTCATCGGCGGCACCATCTGCCTCCGTTGCGCTGGGTGAAAAGTGGACGGACTGTCGCCTTTGTCCCGCTTCACCCCTACGATGTGAAGGGCCGCCCCGCCGTCAACCGCAACGAGGTTGTCTTTGCGCTGAATGAGAAAAACCGGCTGGGCTTCGAGCCGGTCCAGTTGAACCCCTCAAAGCCGCTCGAACTCCTTGATCAGCCGCCAAGGGAGTTCCGCCATGCAATACTGCCGACTCTGGCCAGCGCCGAAGACCCGCATCTGATGGCGCACAAGGTCGCGGACCCCATTGCGAGCAAGGGACTCTATGTAAAAGCCCCCGGAATTCCCCTCTCCTTCGATCACAAGACGCTAAGCTTCGTCGCACCCCATCAGGAGATGCATGGAGGCCGCAGCGTTACTGTGCTCGCGCCAGTGACCAACCACGGAGGCAATCTGCAATCTCACGCAGGGTTTTCTGGGGGTGGAGTTTCGCACGGCGGCGGAGGCGGTTCACGCAGCGCAGGTTCTACCGGCGGAAGTGGTTCACGTGGAGGGAGTTCTAGTGGAGGAGGCGGTTCGCACAGCGGCGGAAGCACCAGCACCGCTTCGAGCAGTTCATCAGCCTCAAGCGCAGCCAGCAGCCATAAATAGCCTCATGGACTGATCACGCTCATCTTCAACAAACACAAAGGCCGCCTCGCATTGCGAAGCGGCCCTTGCGCCTGTGGGAGGAATCAAACTTACTTGGCTGCAACCAGCGGCTGGGTGCTGAGGCTGCCGTCTTTGTAGCCCTTGGCGATTTCCTTGATGTCGATGGGCGAATAGTCGCCTGCGTGACCGGCCTGACCGAACTGGGTCATGCGCAGCGCAACCACCTTCTGCATCGCCTCACGAGCGGGCTTCAGGTAGTCGCGAGGATCGAACTTCTCCGGCGTTTCAGCAAATACCTTGCGAATAGCGCCAGTGATGGCCAACCGGTTGTCGGTGTCCACGTTGATCTTGCGCACGCCGTTGCGGATACCGAGCTGAATCTCCTCGACCGGCACACCCCAGGTCTCCTTCAGCTTGCCGCCGTACTGGTTCACAATATCCTGCAGGTCCTTGGGAACGGAGGAACTGCCGTGCATGACCAGGTGAGTCTTGGGCAGGCGCTTATGGATGGCGATCAGCACGTCCATCTTGAGCACCGAGCCGTCTGGCTTCTTCGTAAACTTGTACGCGCCGTGACTGGTGCCGATGGCGATGGCCAGCGCGTCGACGCCGGTACGTTCGGCAAACTCGACAGCCTGATCGGGATCGGTGATGTGGTCAAGGCCCGATCCGCCGGCTCCGTGGCCGTCTTCAACACCGCCCAGCACACCGATCTCGCCTTCTACCGTGACGCCGCGCTCGTGCGCGAAATCGACCACCTTGCGGGTGACTTCGACGTTCTCTTCAAAGGTCGAGGGCGTCTTGCCGTCGGCCTTGAGTGAACCGTCCATCATCACGGAAGTGTAGCCCAGTTCGATGGCGCTCTTACAGGTCTCAAAGCTGTTGCCGTGATCCTGATGCATGGCGATCGGAATCTCGGGATTCAGCTCGGCCGCAGCCTGGATCAGACGGAACAGGTAGAGATCCTCGGCAAACTGGCGGGCTCCGCGGCTGGCCTGGACGATGACCGGGGACTTGGTTTCTTTGGCAGCCGACATAATGGCCTGAATCTGTTCCATATCGTTGACGTTAAATGCGCCGACGCCGTAACCGCCCTTGGCGGCCTCGTCGAGGAGTTGCCGCATGGAGACTAATGGCATAGTGTACTCTCCTTCTGGGATAGGTCCGGCCGCCTGTGCGCTTGGCCCATGTCTGGATCAGGAGGGCGTTCGATCCGCCCGGCGGCAGGAATTGCAATCGTCCCTATCGTAGCAGAGACACGCAAGGAAAAAATGTGGGACCGGTCACAAATACAAAATTCCTGTCCGCAGGGTACAGAGTAAAATCCGCGGTCCGAGGTGTCGTGTGCGGTGGAGAAATTCTCCGCCAGGACTCTCTGCCGAAACTCATTAAAGAGGTCCAATAAACTGCGGCCATTCAGCGGTTTATCCCCTATTTCCCTGCCTAAACCACACCAAGGTCACAAGAAGCTCTCAATTTACCCGCCGAACCTCTAAATAATCTCTAACCTAAGCCGATGCATTCTCTAGTGAGGAATTAGAAAATGCTCGCAAAGTCTGCTCCTGTATTCCTGCTCGCTTCCCCCGACTCCGCTCTCTTGACTGCTTTGCAGCCGGCGCTGGTCTCAACCGGCGCTGTCATCGAGGTTGTTCTATCCGCCGATGCCGCGCTGAACGCGCTCCAGGTTGCCCATCCGCCCGCGCTTGCGTTGCTCGATGCGCGCCTGCCGGGCATGGAGATCGAGCAGTTGCTTGCCACAGCGCAAGCCGATGCGAGCGGCAAGCAATTCCCGATCATTTTGATCTCGGATGCGATCACCCCGGAGTGGCTTGACCGCATGGCCGAAGGAGTGATCGACGACCTGTTGCCGCGCACCGCCGATGCTCTCACATGGCAGATGCGAATTGATGCTGTGTTGCGTCATCACCGCGTGGCTCGCGAACTAGAACTGATGCGCGAGACCGCTGTTTACAACGCACAGACCGACCACCTCACCGGCACTTACAACCGCGAAACCATGCTGACCATGCTTTTCCGCGAGACCGACCGCGTACAGAGAATGCAGAGTTCGCTGTGCATGATTCTTCTGGACATCGACGATTTTGGCCACTGGAACTCGCGGCTGGGCGCGACAATATGTGACGATCTTCTCTGTCAGGTTGTCGAACGCATCACGCGCATGTTGCGCAGTTACGACCTTCTTGGACGGCCCGGCAAAGATGAATTTCTGATTGCGATGCCCGGCTGCAGCACCACCAATGCCCTGATGCTGGCTGAGCGGCTGCGGCTGGAGGTTTTTTCACAGGTCTTCACGGTCAACGGCGAGGCCATCCGGCTCTCTGCCTGCTTCGGCATCGCGTCGAGCCGCGGACGTTCGCCGGTGGTGGTTTTGCGCGAAGCAGAACAGGCCATATCCGCCGCAAAAGCCGCCGGGCCGGAGTCGATTCAGTTCTACGGCGAAAACCCCGAACCCTCTTCCGCTCCCGTCACCTACCTGATGCCTACGACAGGCGACGAACTATTGGCCTGGTAATTTCCGTTCTTCCGAAATTGAGTTGCTGGAGGGGCGCTGTCTTTGGGGGAGAACGACAGCGCCCCGGCGCGGGGAGGATGCGGCAGATCGTTCACTATTGCTTGTTCACATCCACATAGTAGAGATCAGTCGCCACCTGAAACTCATCCTTGCTCAACGGCGTTTTCATCTGCTGCCAGTCGGTTGTGGGATGGATGATCTGCCAATGCCCAGGCGTGCCGACGCGCACCGGCATTGCAAACTGCACCTCGTCCGCGCTCCACTTGTACATCACCATCCCCGGCGCTTCGCCAAATAACAGTTCCAGCCGGGGAATTCGCCGATGGCGTAGATACTGATCGAAGATCGGCGTCAAGTTCATTCCGGTGTGCTGATTGAACCACGCAACAACGTCTTCGGTCAGGATGTTCTGATATTTGAAATGCTGGTAGAAATCATGCAGCAGCGAAAACCATTTCGCATCGTCGTCAATCACGCTGCGCAAGGTGTTCAGCATCAGAGCGCCCTTGAAGTACTGATCTTCAGAGGGATCGTAATTCACGCCGCGCTCGCCGATGATCGGGCGCAGATTTTCTACCTTGGGCTTGACACCGTTGATATATTTGATCCCGTCGTCCTTGCCCCAGCGGTACTCTACATATAAACATTCGAGATAAGTCGTCCATCCCTCATGAATCCACATATCCGCTGGGTCCGCCGCGGTAATGCTGTTGCCGAACCACTCATGGCCGCTCTCGTGAATGATGATGAAGTCAAACTTCAGACTGATGCCCACGCCGGTCCAGTCGCGGCCATAATAGCCGTTCTTGAATTGGTTGCCATAGGTCACCGCGCTCTGGTGCTCCATGCCCGCATAGGGAGCTTCGATCAGCTTGTAGCCATCTTTCTCAAATGGATAGGGGCCGAAGTAATGCTGGAACGCCTCTAGCATTCCTTTCGCTTGCGCGAATTGAATCTTTGCCTTGTCTAAATCCTCCGGCAATACATAAAAATCCAGCGGCAGGCTGCCTAACTGGTCAGAAAAATGAACATAATTGCCGATGTTGAGAGATACGTCATAGTTATTGATCGGATAACTCACATGCCAGTCCCAGCGAGTGTATCCGTCGCCGAGGTCGGTCTTGCCGACAAACTTTCCATTCGAAACATCGACCAAGCCGTTGGGAATCGCGACGCTGATGTCCATGTTCTCGACCTCGTCGCGCCACTGGTCCTTGTCCGGCCACCAGGTGCTGGCCCCGTCTCCCTCGCAGGCGGTGTTAATCCACACGTGGCCCGAAGAATCTTTCTTGAAGGTGATCGCGCCAAAGCGGCCCTGCTCCTGCGGATGCCCGGAGTAATAGAAATCAATCGAATAGATCTTGCCGGCGCGCAGAGTCTCCGGAAAATCGATGAAGACAGCGCCGGTGTCGCGCTGATATTTGAGCGCTGTCTCGCCGAGGAGAATCTTGTCGATATTGAGAAATTCCTGCAAGTCCAACTGAATGCGCGTGCCATCTTCAAGCATCTTGAAGCGGATGGTGTTTTTGCCGCTAATGGTCTGCTTGTCAGGATCGACGCGGATATCGAGGCGATAGTAAAGCAGGTCGTTATTTGCTCGGAACGGCCCATAAGCCCCGCGCAGCATCATCGCGCGGGTGGGCATGGGAATGATCGCGTCATCGGGCCGCGCAGGAGCCTTGGGCACGGTTGTCGCAGTGTCGGTAGAAGCCGCAACTGGCGTCTGTGTAGTTGCTTGCGCGGACGCATGCGGGCAACAAATTGCTACTGCGATCAACGCAAATGACAGGAGAGAAAATGATCGAAGCTGGAGAGAGCGCATGGCGTTATCGTACCGCTCGGGACGCGGTTCATGCACATGGTTTTGTCAAATCTGATAGCTGGTGTCGCCGGCTTATTGATCAATCAGCCGCTGTGACAGAAATCGATTCAGATTCCGGGCAAAACTCTGGCGCGATGTCCAGGAACTCCTGAAAGACATCATTGGAGAGCAACCGGCCTTGCGCTGTGAGGCGCACGAAGCCAGCATCGTGCATGAGCAAGCCGCGCCGCTCCAGCCGCGCAACCACCGCCAGCGCCAGATTCGTCAACACTGCACCAAACTCACGCTCGATTGCGGCAATACTTACGCCCGCATTGAGGCGCAAACCGAGGAACCATGCCTCTTCGTGCTGCCGATCCGCTGATAGCCATTCGGTTTCGAGCGGTTGCGGGCCGGCCAGATATGCTGCAAGATCGCTGGTGGTTGTTGAGCGCATTATCTGGCGCGGCTCACGCTGATCCTCCGTGAGCAGTGTTTCGCGCAGCATCGACGATGCATCGAGACCCAAGCCAAGATAGGGACGTCGCTCCCAGTAACGCTGATTGTGGCGCGAATGAAAGCCCATTCGGCTAAAGTTTGAGATTTCGTATTGGTCCAACCCGGCAGCCGAAAGAACCTCGACGGCCCGCGTGTACATCTGCGTAATGGCGTCGTCGCTGGGCACCAGTCCGGCGTGGTAACGCACGCCACCGGCAAGCATCTCGCGGCCCAGGCGCGAGTCCTCGTCCACTTCGAGCATGTAAACGCTGGCGTGGGGAACGCCACAGGCAACCAGCGCTGCAACCGACTCCTCCCACGAGGCGAAGGTCTGCCCTGCAAGTCCGGCAATCAGATCGACATTCAGGTTTGTAATTCCACCAGCGTGAAGCCGGAGCAGATCCTGCTCGACGATGGCCCGCGTATGCAGCCGTCCGCTCTCGGCAGCCTCGCGATCAATGAAGGATTGCACGCCTAGGCTGACGCGGTTTGTTCCAACGCAAACCAGAGCGGCGAGGGTCTCATCGGCAATCTGCCCTGGCGCGCATTCAACGGTGATCTCGGCATCGGAAGTGAATTCGAAACCTCACGAAGGGTGCCAAGAAGCCTTGCAAGCTCCGCAGCAGCAAGCAGACTCGGCGTTCCTCCGCCCAAGTAGACGGTGTCAATAGTACGGGGCAACTCCACTCCCGTTTCCGCGGCCCACGCAGAAGCGGCGGTAAGGTCTTCTATCAGCCGGTCTACATAGCGCGAATGTGCGCTGGCCGGATAGACCCCGGAAGCGAAGTTGCAGTAGGTGCACTTGGAGCGGCAGAACGGGATCGATATATAGAGGCCAAGCGCATTGAGAGCCGAAACAGGCATAGAACGATTGTTTCATGCAGGGGTTGTTCCGGAACTCTAGCCTCCTGCTTAACGCGCCGCACCTCCACCGAAATAAGCCCCTATTCCAATCATGAACCCGAATTCATACCAACGCCCATTATTGTTTGTTTCGTAGATGCTCACGCCACTCATAAACAGGCTCACAATAAATACGATTGGCGCAATCAACCCGTGCCATAGACCGCCCAGAAATCCGGCAGGACTTGCTCCCGGCAGTTTGTATTTCGATTTTGATCCCGCAACGGAAAGGATGTTTTCCATAGTAGGGAAAAGCATAACCGGAGGTTCGTCCCTCGTGCAATGATGAAATAGGGGGACACGGAGTGAAGGCTTGGCCAGTGGTCGGAATATTCGCCATGCAGTTGATTCTCGCCGTAGCACACTGGTTCCTCTATTCCACCTGGATCGCCTTTCATCCCGAACTCAGTCCGCAATGGATTCTCGCTCTGCGGATTCTGTTAACGCTCTTGGCAATCAGCTTTATTGCAGCCGCTCTTCTAAGCTTTCGTTCTTCAGGTTGGGTTGTATCGGTGCTGTACAGATTAGCGGCTGTTTGGCTGGGGCTACTGAATTTTTTCTTTCTTGCTGCCTGCCTCAGCTGGATTTCCGATTTCGCTCTGCGCATCTTGCATATGGACTCAAACCGGCCCTTGCTTGCCGATCTGTTCTTTGGGTTCGGCGCGCTGGTAGCGGTCTATGGCCTCTTCAATGCCCGATTTATCCGGCTGCGGCGCATCACAGTTTCCCTTCGCAATCTGCCTGAGTCTTGGCACGGGCGCACCGGAATGCTGGTCAGCGACCTGCATCTGGGGCCTGTAAACGGGAGTGGATTCTGCGGCAAGATCGCGAAGCTGGCCCTTCTCCTGAAGCCTGAAATCATCTTTATCGCCGGTGACCTTTTTGATGGAACCAAAACAGACCCGGCAAAGATGATCGCGCCGCTGAAGCAGCTTGATCCACTGCTCGGCATCTACTATTCCACCGGAAACCACGACGAATTCGGCAATGTGGCGCTCTATAATGCAGTGCTTGAAGAAGCCGGAATCCATGTACTTGAAAACAGAATGGTCATCGTCGATGGCATGCAGATTGCCGGCGTGAACTTTGGGGACACAAACTATCCGCTGCGGCTACGCATGCTGCTTGATGGGCTTGCGCTTGATCCCGACGGGGCAAGCATCCTGCTCAACCACGTTCCCAACAGGTTGCCGATTGTCGAAGGCGCGGGCGTGGGTTTGCAACTCTCCGGCCACACCCACGGTGGCCAGCTACTCCCGTTCACATGGTTCACCCGGCGGGCCTTCGGCAAATTTACCTATGGTCTGCAGAAATTTGGCAATTTGCAGGTGTATACATCAAGCGGCGCAGGCACCTGGGGTCCGCCGATGCGGGTTGGCACCGCTCCAGAGGTGGTTCTGCTGCGATTTGAGTAACTCCGAGCTGCAAAACAGCGTGCAATTCGCGGCATCTCAGTCTGCGTATTTTCCCCGCACGCGCCGGCTTCTTTTTGGGAGTGTGTTCACCGCCCCAGCCAGCCGCGCCATCCGCTTGATAGTATTGAAACGTCTCAAAACCTAATTTGATTCTGGGGGATCAATGAACCACTCTCTGCGCCGTGCCGGAATAACCGTTTCGGCCTTCGCGTTTTTATCGCTCACTTGCCTTTCCGTTGCCGGGTACGCGCAACGGCAAAAACCGGTTAAAGTTGATGGACCGTGGATGAACGCCAAACTCTCTCCGGATGAGCGCGCGGAACTGGTTCTCAAGGAGCTGACACTCGACGAAAAGATTGCGCTGCTACACGGCGTGGGCATGCCCACGGACGATCCGGTGACGCCGGAAAATGCGCCATCCAACCGCGGAGTCGGCTACGTTGTCGGCGTGCCGCGACTGGGAATTCCCGGCATCGATATGAGCGACGCAGCGTACGGCGTGCGCTCCAGCGGCGCGAACGGGCGCTATTCAACCGCGCTGCCTGCCAACGTGGCCGCAGCCGCCAGTTGGGACACAGACGCGGCCTATCGAATACGGCGCATTGATCGGCCGCGAACTGCGCGCACAGGGCTTCAACATGTCGCTCGGCGGCGGTACGAACCTGACCCGCGAGCCGCGCAATGGACGCACCTTTGAATATCTCGGCGAAGACCCGGTGCTGGCCGGAACGCTGGTGAGCCGCCTCATTCAGGGCACCGCAATCGCAGCATGTGATCGGCGATATCAAGCACTACGCGCTCAACGACCAGGAGAGCGGCCGCAACTCCGTCAACATCACCATCGGCAAGCGCGCCGCGCGCGAGATCGATCTGCTGGCCTTTGAGATCGGCGTGACGCAGGGCCATCCCGCGGCGGTGATGTGCTCGTACAACCGCGTCAATGGCGACTTCGCCTGCGAGAACAAATATCTGCTCACCGATGTTCTCAAGAAAGATCTGGCAGTTTCCCGGCTTCGTTCTCTCCGACTGGGGCGGCACGCACAGCACCGAAAAAGCCTCCGCCGCCGGCCTCGACAACGAGGAGCCGGGCAGCATTTTTTTACGGCGAACGGTACAAGGCCGCCGTGGAAGCGGGCAAGAATTCCCACGGCCGAACTGGACGAGCATGTTCATCGCATTCTGCGCTCCATGTTCGCCGCCGGCGTCATCGATTATCCCCGCCAGCGCAGCGTCATCGATCCCTTCGCCGGCCTGGAGACTGCGCGCAAGATCGAAGAAGGCGGCATCGTTCTGCTCAAGAACGACGCGCTCCGCGTTGCCTCTGGACGCCGCCACGATCCACACCATCGCCGTCATCGGCGCGCACTCCGATGTGGGCATGATCTCCGGCGGCGGCTCGGCGCAGGTCGATCCTCCGGGAGGCAACGCAATTAAGCCTCCGGGCGAGGGCGCGACCCACTGGCGGCGAAGAGATCTGGTTCCCCACCTCGCCGCTCAAAGCGATTCAGGCGCGCGCTCCCAAGGCAACGGTCACGTATGATTCAGCCGAGAATCCGAGCGATGCGGCTCGCGCAGCCGCCAAGACGCGGATGTCGCGATTGTCTTCGCCTACGTATGGGAGAGCGAAGGCATGGACCTGCCCAGTCTTTCTTTGGCTCACGATCAGGACGAACTGATTGCACAGGTCGCAGCGGCCAATCCCCACACGATCGTGGTGCTTGAGACCGGCAGCCCGGTTACCATGCCCTGGGTGGCGGCTCCCGCGGCGATTCTCGAAGCCTGGTATGCCGGCAGCGACGGTGCCAATGCGGTCGGCAATGTTCTTTTCGGCAGCGTCAACCCCAGCGGCAAGCTGCCGAATACCTTCCCTCTGAGCGAAGCCGACCTGCCGCATCCCACGGTCACCATGCCTCCTCCAGAGTCTGCTCATTACTCAGGGCCCGATTCGCCCGAGGCGTGGGCCAAGGGATTGCCCGCCTTCCAGGTCACCTATGACGAAGGCCTCAAGGTCGGCTACAAGTGGTACGACGCAGAGAAGAAGCCTGTGCTCTTCCCATTCGGCTTCGGACTCTCGTACACCAGTTACAGCTATTCCGATCTGGCAGTCAGCGCGGGCAAGACCGTCAAGGTGACTTTCACGTTGACCAACACCGGCCAACGCGCCGGAGCGGAGATTGCCGAGGTCTATGCCTCATTGCCCGCGGGCTCGCAGGAACCGCCCAAGCGCCTCGTCGGCTTCAGCAAAGTAAAACTCGAAGCTCGAGCCAGGCAAACAATAACAATCGATATCGACCCCAAATATCTGTCGATCTTTGACGAAGACAAAGATGCCTGGAAGCTGCTTCCCGGCGACTACACAATCCTGGTCGGCGGCTCCTCGCAGGATTTGCCGCTTAAGGCCACTGTCAGCTTGAAGTAATCCTTTAAGAATTGAATCGAAAGCGGCCGTTCTTCGAGAATCCCTCGAAGGACGGCCGGGAAATGGCATGAAAATGGATTGCGGACTCAATTCGGCTTTTCGTCCCGGATGGACGCGTCGAAAATAGCCCAGGATGGAGCGAAGCGCAATCCTGGGTTACATGCCAGCCTGGATTTCCGCGCCACGGAGGGGCGCTCGAAACTAGATGCGATCTGATTTCCCATTCATGCAATTGCCCCGCCCAGGACTAGCCTTCTCTGTTTCCATCCTTGGACTAAATCAATCCAGCACCATGCTGAGCTGATGGCGCAGGTCAGCGCCGCGAATCCAGAAAACCACGTCTGTGGCGATATTCGAAGCGTGGTCGGCGATGCGCTCCAGATTGCGAGCTACGAGAATCCCGCTCATCGCCTGCTGGGTATAGAGCGGCTTCTCCAGAATCAGTTCGAGCAGGTCGGCGTGGGCGCGGCGATTCATGCGGTCCACCTCGTCGTCCATCTCGCGCACCTCTTCAGCCAGGCGCGCATCGCCATCCAGCAGCGATTGCACTGCGGAGCGGATCATGCGTCCGGCGGCCTGGCCCATTGCGCCAAAATCCACCGGCAACTCAACCGCCTCAACACCGACAATCTCCTTGGTGCGCCGGGCAATGCCCATCGACTGATCGCCGATGCGCTCCAGATCGCCGTTGATCTTGATCACTGCGAGAATGAAGCGCAAGTCAATAGCCATGGGCTGCTCTTTGGCCAGCAGTTCGTAAGCCATCTCGTCCAGCTCGCGCTGCGCGGTGTTGATGGCCGTCTCATTCTGCTTGACGTACTTGCAGAGGCCCTTGTCGCGCTGCAGATACGCGTCCACCGAAGCCTCGACGGCCTGCTGCGAGAGCGCAGCCATGGCCAGGAGCTTGTCCTTCAGTTCGGCGAGCTGCATCTGAAAGTGAATCCGCGGCAAAGTTGTAATCCCTCCAGATAAAGATTGTGCATCATTCTGTGTTATTGTGCTGCAAAATTCCCGTCCCGCACCAAATCCGTCATATGCGGAGGGACTGGGAATTCCAATCTGGTTTTGCCGCGCCAACCGGGTCCGGATGATCTAGGCTATCACTATGGACTCCACCAACGCTCCCCCCAATCAGATTACCGTCGATCCTGCAACGCACGAGACCCGTGAGATCTACAAGCTGATGACCGGACTCATCGTGCCGCGCCCCATCGCGCTGGTCTCCACTGTGGATCGCAAGGGCGCAGCGAATCTGGCCCCGTTCAGTTTTTTCTGCGGCGTGGGAGCTAATCCGCCCACCGTGCTCTTTTGCCCCTCAGTGCGCGCGCCACAGGAGGGTGACGAAATTCGCAAGGATACGCTGCGCAACGTCGAGGAAACTGGCGAGTTTGTCATCAACATCGTCAATGAAGCGATATCGGCAGCGGCCAATGCTACGTCAGCCGAGGTTGCCGCTGAAGTGGATGAGTTTGAACTCGCGCATCTGACGAAGATTCCCAGCGTCGCCGTGCGCCCGCCGCGCGTGGCCGAGTCGCCGGCGCAGATGGAGTGCAAGCTGCTGCAGGTTCTCTACACTGGCCACGCACCGGGCGGAGGAGTGATCGTGCTCGGCGAGGTCGTCCGCTTCCACCTGAGAGCCGATCTGATCGATGACTTCCGTGTCGATCCAGTGGGACTGGACGCAGTTGGCCGCATGGCAGGCAATACCTGGGTGAGAACGCGGGACCGGATTGAGTTGATTCGTCCGAAGTAGGTATCTCTATTTTTCCTCTGAATCGCTGAGACAATGCCCTGAATCAAAACGACTACAAGGAGAAATTTCCCCATGTCTCAGAAGATTGCATTTATAACCGGCGGCAACCGCGGACTCGGCTTTCAGACCGCGCTGGAGCTTGGCGCTGCCGGAATCAAAACCATCATCGGCTCGCGCGATTTGAAGCTGGGCGAAGAGGCCGCGGCCAAGTTGAGCGCGGCGGGCATTGACGCCGACGTGATCGAGTTCGACATCACACGGAGCGTACATCACAAGGCAGCATATGACTATTTTGCCGCGAAGTATGGACGGCTAGACATTCTGGTGAACAACGCGGGCATTGCCGCGGGTACATTTCCTCCAGTCGGACCAGATCACTCGGCAGGTGAGGTTCCGCTGGATGTGCTGCGCAAGGTTTTCGAAACAAATTTCTTTTCACAGGTCGCTCTGACTGAAGTCCTGTTGCCGCTGCTGAAGAAGAGCGAGGCCGGCCGCATCGTCAACCTCTCCAGCATTCTCGGTTCGCTCACGCTGCACAGCGATCCCAAGTCGCCGATCTACTTCGCCAAGTCCTTTGCCTATGATGCCTCGAAGACCGCGCTCAACGCCTTTACCGTGCATCTGGCCTGGGAGCTGCGCGAGACAAAGATCAAGGTCAACTCGGCGCACCCCGGCTGGGTGAAGACAGATATGGGCGGCGAGCAGGCGCCGATGGAGCTGAGCGAGGGCGGCAAGACCAGCGCCGCGCTGGCGACGTTGCCGGAAGATGGCCCGACAGGCGGCTACTTTCACCTCGGTAAGCCGCTGCCCTGGTAGAAGGCCTACTTTGCAGGCGTAATCTCGGTCACTGGCAGATCCCAGTGGCCGAGTAGTATCTCAAAGCGCCGCTGCTCTTCCTTCTTGTACGTCTCCTGATCGGGCCATTGCTCTTTGATGAAAGCCGCTTCGTCGGGATTGGTCGTCGTCGCAACGGTCGAATTCTTATAGCGAATCGTCACGCGATAATCCCAACGGCCGTCTTCAGTGGTGTGGTAGGCGGGCGCGTCGATCTTGACGGAGAGAATCCGCCCCGTTGTCTGGATTTTCTTAAGTAGCGGGTAGTGGTTCTTGAGGAAGAGCTGCAAAAACTCCGCCTGATGGCCCCACTGGCATTTGTAGTAGTACTCGATGGAGTAAGGCTGGTCAGCCGCGCTCTGCGGCGGCGCTCCCTGCGCCAATAGCGGGGCTGCATAAGAAGCAGCGAAGAGTGCGGCGATAACTGCGAGAAGTATTCTGCGCATCGGTCCTCCCGGAAAACAATTGCGATCATTGTAGCCCGGCGATTCAAAGAGCCGCCATCTCCTGGCCCTTGGCTTCGCGGCCCAGTGCAGCCAAACCAGCTAGCGCCAGGGCTACCACGATCACCGTCACTGCCAGCACCGCAGGGTAGCTGCCACAACGCTCTGCGGCCAGCGCCTGCGCCCTACCATTCCACGAAGTGACCAGGCCACCGAGCTGGTATGCAAGCCCGGGAGCCGTAGCGCGGACCGGAGCAGGCGTTAGCTCGGTGAGATAAGCCGGCACCACGCCCCAGGCTCCCTGCACCATGAACTGCATCAGGATGGCTCCAATGCCCAGCGTGACAGCGGAGTGTCCGTAAGCGTAAAGCGGGATGACTGGAATGGAGAGCAGCGCTGCAGTAATGATGGCTCGCTTACGGCCCCACTTCTCCGAGAGCGCTCCGAAGACGAAGCCGCCGCCGATGGAGCCGAAGCCGTAAAGCACTCCAATGAGGCCGACCGTCTGTGGCGAGAGTTTGATTGCGGTTTCGAGGAAGGTCGGGTAAACGTCTTGGGTGCCGTGGGAGAAGCTCATGAAGGCTGTCATCAGCAGAATCAGAAAGAGAAACGTGGGGAGGAAGGCAAGGAGGGAGGGCTGCTTCCCGGCGGGGTAATCCCAGGTCCCCAAATGCGAGGGATCTCCACCCCTCAGACTTAAAACCTGTCCGTGGGGACCCCGGTCTGGGGCACCCAATTTTTTCGCCGCCCGGGCTTCTTCTCTGGCCCTGGCGCCGGCCAACCAGACAGGCGACTCTTTGACCCGCGCCTGAATGTAAAAAGCAAGAATCGCCGGGGATGCGCCGAGGATAAAGAGGCCGCGCCAGCCGATCCAGTGAAAGAAGAGTGCGAAGGCCGCCGAGGCGAGAATGGAACCAGCCGCGTAGCCCTCCTGTAAGAGTCCGCTGAAAACGCCGCGGCCTTCTTTGGGCAGCGTCTCAAAAGCCAGCGCCGCTCCGACACCCCACTCGCCGCCCATTGCGATGCCAAAGAGCGCACGCAGCGCCAGCAGCACCGTCAGAGATGGTGCAAAAGCGCAACCCAGCTCGATCAGCGAGAAACTCAAAATGTTGATCATCAGGATGGGCTTGCGTCCATAGCGGTCAGCAAGGATGCCGAACAGAAGCGCTCCCAGCGGGCGAAATGCCTGGGTAAGAAAAACTGCGCCTAGAACCGCTGACGGCAACGTGTGAAACTCCCCTGCAATGGCCTTGACGCAGAAAACGAGCAGAAAGAAGTCGAGGGAATCAAGAGTCCAGCCAAGGAAGGCGGCCAGAAAGGTCTGGCGCTGAGGGCGGGTCAGGGTGCGGAGCTGGCCAAGTGCCGACATGGTTGGAGCAGAATAACAGACGGCCACACCCAAGAGGATGTGGCCGTCAACGTAAAGCTACAATTGTTGTTTTCCCGAAACTAGCGTGCATCCGGAAAGCCAGGGGGGACCCTGGCCCTCCGGAGTGAGAACCTAAGGCTTACAACGTTTGCACGCTGAATAAAACCGTGGAACAAGTGGTTTGCAGGTAGCTGGGGTAAGTTTTCCAGGGAGAGGACGGTGGCCAGTGCGAATCCCAGGGTAGGGATACGTACGGTGACGACCGCCACGACGGCAAACGGTGCAAAAACATTCCGCATCCGCGATCGGCGCATTGAAAGTGCTGGCTACGCGCGCCACAGGCGCAGCAATAGGAGCTGGAGCCGCGGCGGCAACCGGAGCAGGCCTTGCAGCCTGGACCGGGGCTGGAGGTGCCACAGGGGCTTCCTTGGCGACCTGCGGCGGAGGTGGAGCTACCGCAGCCTTCATCGAAGGCGGAGGAGCTACTGGTGCAGCAACAGCTTTTGGCACTACCGGCGCGGCTACGGGAGCAGGTGGCGCGGCGACAGCTGTAGCTGTCGAAGGCTCTGCCTTGTAGACCGGAGGCGGCGCTGGCGGCGCATAGGCTGAAGGATAAGAGTTGCGCTGCGGCTCAGCTGCCGGGCGCGTGGGCAGACCGGCTACTGGAGCCGTGCTGACCGCCGTGGCGACTGATGACCGGTCACTCAGTCCCGTGCTTGCCGTTGAAGGGCTCTGGACTCTTGTTCCCAGTGATCCGCTTTCCGGAAAACGGCTTTGAGGCGCTCCCGGTCGTTCGGTATCCTTGGGGAGCGGACTGGTTGAAACGCCCCGCAACGCCTCGCTCGGAGCGAAGGGAGCCTGCGTTTTTCCCCGCAGTGCCTCACTCTCCGCCTGAGGGCTGTGAGATTTGGTTTCGACCGCTGGATATTCCCTGGGATAGCCTGCGGACTTTCCCCTGGGTGACTCAGGCTCTGCCGGATATCCCGGCGTCTTGCTGCGGAAGGGATCTCCACCCTGGTAGCTGGGGGTCTTGCCCTTGCCGGAATCCGTTTCGGCCGGGTAGCCAGGTGCTTTGCTGCGGAAGGAATCGCCGCCTGGATAACCGGGCGCTTTCCCTTTCAGCGAATCACTCTCTGCCGGGTAGCCTGGGGTTTTGCTGCGGAACGGCTCACCGCCTGGGTAGCCCGGTGCTTTCCCCTTGAGAGAATCACCTTCGGCTGAATAGCCCGGCGTCTTTGCCTGTGATGCAGCGCTTTCCACGGAATAATCTGGGGCAGTGTAGGCAGGCACACCGTTGCCGACCGGATGGTCGGTAACAGCAGCCGGAGCAGCACTAGGTTGTTCATCTGCAATCGGCTCCATTACGGCCAGAGGCGTTTCGCTGATGCTGCTTCCCAGAGCTTCTTCCTGCAATGCGGCGCTATCCGTGGAATGATTCGTCGGGCCCCCGATTTTCGAGGGCGCCTGCCATTCTCCTGTTTTGAACTCCACAGTCCAACCTCCCAGTTTGGTTTTGTGAAGACTACACGACCTGAAACGACATCATACTCGGTAATTATAAGATTTGTAATCTCCAAATTTCACAATCTTCGGGTAATGATGTAACACCAATCAGCACCAAATCAGCACCAAAGTAAGTACCCAATCCCCAATCAGCACCTGCGGCACTCAGGGTCGTGCCCGCGGTGGCCGGTCCAAAAATGCTCTGCGATGGGTAAAACGGTGCTGCCAATGCCATACTTTCACCCTTCTGCACACAAAGCTGTGCAAAAATCCAGAAAAGTTACTTTCGACTCCTGGTTGAGCCGGTCGCTGTATTTTCCCACAAAACTATTGTTGCACCGATTCGTCTTCTGTGTGCATCCTTATTGACCAGAAAGATTCCCGACGGTCCAGAGAGCTGTTTTTCCCTCTGGTGGACCCCTTCGGCTGCCCATCCTGGGATGGCCAGCAATCCCCGCGGCCATTGGCCCACAACTGAAAAGGACAGAACTTCATGAAGCGTTTGGCGATACTCACTGGCATTCTGGCGCTGTCTTTCCCTCTGGCGCAGGCGCAGACTTCGAACTGGGCAAGCGATCCGGCACACAGCGAAGTTGAGTTCAGCATCCGGCATATGGGCGTTTCCAATGTGCATGGCCGCTTTGGCCATGTCACCGCTACAGTCGTGTGGAACGAAGCGGACGTGACCAAGTCCACGGTGACCGCCACAATTGATGTTGCAGGGCTAACCACCGGCGAATCGGCCCGCGACAACCACCTGAAGACAGATACGTTCTTCGACGCTACAAAGTTCCCGAGCGCGATCTTTGTGAGCACCAGCGTGGCCAAGAGCAGCAGCGGCCTGACCGTTACCGGCAATCTGACCCTGAAGGGCGTGACCAAGCCGGTGGTATTGCAGGTGGACGGACCTACCGGCCCGCTGGAGAACCCGATGGATCACAAGCAGCACGCGGGCTACGAGGCAACCACTACCATCAGCCGGACCGCCTTCGGCATTGGCTCCAGTTTCCCGGATGCCGTTCTCAGCGATGCCGTCAAGCTGACGATTGATCTGGATACTGTCAAGCAATAAAGGGGGTTTTTCGGATGAAAAAGCCGGGGTCTCACCCCGGCTTTCTACGTTGAACAATGCTTTTGTATGTACGCCTGACCAGCGGCTACTGCTTGCCAAACCGATAATTAACGCCGGCGGTAAAGCCCCAATTGTTTTGTAGCGAAGAGCCGAAACCCGTAGCGAAATACTCCGGCGCAAGGCGAATGCTGAGGCCAGGGCTAAGGTTGTACTCACCGATTACCGCTGCATTCAGCGCGTAGGTTGTGCCATCTGAATAGAGGCCGAGATTGTTTGAGACTCCCACCAGCCCACTTGTATCTCCAGAGAAATTGCCGTAGGCGAATCCGCCCAACACGCGACCGGAGATAGCATATTTGGGCTGAAGATAAAAGCGGTATGTCGGCCCCGCCATCAAGGCATATTGGCTGATAGATGGATTAAAAATATTCTCTTGGTCTTGCGACTGAAGACCCACCCACGCGGTCCCGTAAGTGCCGCGCCCATCAACGGTAATGCCCAGCCGCTCGCTCCTGTAGCGTGTAAAGCCCACGTTCCATGCATATTCGTTGTTGTGCTGCAGCGTTGCGCCCGGCCTGAAGCGCAGATACCCGCCGCCCGCATAGGCTTCATACAGGTGTCCGTATGCCTCGTGAATCGCATCGGCACGGCGCTTCTCGCGGCGAGCCTTGATGCGCGCCTGCACACTCAGTTGCTGCGGCGTTGGCGCCTGCGCCTGAGCCGCTGTCGCGTCGGATGTGGAACTTGAGCTTTGCGCCTGGGCGGCAATCAATGCCGGCACTGTGAGCGCCAGCAAAAAGGCAATACGGCGAAATAAAACCATCGGTCTGGAAATCCCTCCACAACAATACGGAAGCCTGCCCGCAAGCAACACTCCCCCCTTAGGTATTAAAACACCTCCGGGAGAGTAAGCCGACCCGCGGCGCATGCAGATTGGACGCGCCAACCGGTGAATGGCAAGCCCCGGTCAGTGAATCGCATGTAGATCGGAACTCTGCCGCATCTGATTGACGCGTGCGAAGTGTGGGAAAAAGCGCCAGATCCGGCCCGATTTGCCCGCCAACTCTTTTCTATCCACCGAAGAGCAGCTTGCTCGGCAGCGCGGCCCACGGCAAATGCTCTACGATGGAGATCGATGCTGCCTGGAGGCGGAGATGTTTCGTATCCTCTTTGGAATTGTGTTGGGAGTCCTGCTGGTGCCGGTTGGAATCGCAGGGTGGTTTTATTTCGGAGCGCCGCCTGTGGCTGTTGCCGACCCTCCTATTCCGCACGAGCATGAGATTGTCCACTTCCCGCTGCATCTGCGGATTAATCGCGAACTGATCGGCAAGCCGCCGGTCGAAGTCAGCGAGGCCTCATTGACCTCCGGCGCGCATATCTATCGCGAGCAATGCGCAGCCTGCCACGGCCTGCACAAAAAGCCTTCATCATTTGGGCCGCATATGTATCCCAATGCGCCGCAGTTGTGGGAGAAGCATGGGGACGCAGTGGGCGTGAGCGACGACTCGCCGGGGGAGACGTATTGGAAGGTCGCCAACGGTATTCGCCTGACCGGGATGCCGGCATACAAGAGTGTTCTCACGGACACAGAGATGTGGGACGTGAGCCTGCTGCTGGCCAACGCCGACAAGCCGTTGCCCCCGGAAGCACTTGAGATTCTCAGAAATGCTCCTACGATAGCTGCCGGGGCAGCCGAGCCTTCAAAAGTGGCAGAAAGCAAGTAACAGTGGCGACCAATGTAAGAAAGATTGAAAGGGATTGACGCATGAGTGTTTTTTCAGCGTTGCGCAAGGGGTTCGGATTTGTACTGATGAGCTTTGGCGTCTCAAAGCCCGCTGCCAAAGCGAAACCAGCTCCCAAACCGGCCCCGCGGCCCCCGGCAGGGCAATGATGCCGCTTGATTCAGTGCTGTAACTCTCTGGCGATTCGGGGTATCCTAGTAATCAGGACACCCCGATGAAGACCTTCACCCTCGAAGAAGCGCAAGCCCTGTTACCGGTGCTGGATTCCCTGCTCAAGCGGGCCATCGAAGGCAAGCAATCCGCCGAAAAAGTTGACTCCGGCCTCTCGGAGCTGGCGCGGCGGATCTACTTTTCGGGCGGAATGCAGGTGGATGTGAGCCGTGTGGCCAGGATGCGCGCGGAGATGGAAAATCACTTGCAGCGGGTGCGCGAGACGGTTGCCGAGATCGACTCGATCGGCGTACAGGTGAAAGACCTGGACTCCGGGCTGCTGGATTTCCCCTGCCGTCTCGATGATCAGACTGTCTTGCTCTGCTGGAAGATGGGCGAGCCAGCGATTGAGCACTGGCATACAGTTGAGAGCGGCTTCAAGAATCGCCAGCCGGTGGATGAGCGCTTCCGGCGCCGGTCTGCCTCCGGCGGCCGGCCCAACTAGGTTCGCCGGAACGGTCCCCAAAATGTACATCTGCGCAGAAGATGTTCGCGCCGCACTCAGCTACGACACGCTGATCCCTGCCATTCGCCAGGCGCTCGTCGACTACACTGCCGGAAATGTTGAGCAACCTCCGCGCACAATCCTCCGCTCCAGCAATGAGAAAGATGCCGGCTGGTTTGCGGTGATGCCGGTGATCGCGGGCGAGTACATCGCGGTCAAGACCGTCACCTTTTATCCCAGCAATGCGCGCCTCGGATTGCACACGCACATGGCCATTGTTGAACTGCTGCGCCGCGCGACTGGCGAGCCGCTGGCGCTGATGGATGGCACGGTGATTACCGAGCTGCGCACGGCTGCGGTCTCTGCTGTGGCTTTTGCGGCGCTGGCTCCGCCCGGAGTGCGCAGCCTGGGAATTCTGGGCAGCGGCGTGCAGGCGCGGTCGCATATTGCCGCGCTGCGCACGGTCTGGCCCGCGCTGCAGGAGATTCGTATCTGGAGCCGCACTGCGGCCAACGCTGCGCAACTGGCAGGCGAATGCGGCGGACGCGCCGTTGCAATTGATGAAGCTGCCGGGGCGGATGTAGTCCTGACTGCGACCAACTCACCCGTGCCGGTGCTCGAAGGCAACCTGCTCGGACCCGAGGCGCTGGTGCTAGCCGTGGGAGCTACCGGCGTAATGCTGCGTGAACTGGACGATGAAGCGATGCTTTCAAGCGCGGTGATTGCCGAATCGCGCGCGGCAGTGGAGCGGGAAGCCGGCGATGTGCGTCTCTCCGGCGCAACGGTCGAGGCCGAGATCGGCGAGATTCTCGATGGAACGATCAATGCGCCAAAGGGGCGGCGGGTTGTCTTCAAATCCGTCGGCATGGCGATTGAAGACCTGACCGCCGCGCGGCTGGTATGGCAGGCGCGAGAGACTCGCCCGGGCGACGCGCTGCTGTAAAATCAATTTCATCAGCTTCTGTTTATCGCAGTCTTCAGCACCTCTGCTCACAGCAGAGCGGGGTCGAGTTGTGCTCTGCAATCCCGGAATCATTCAACCTGATTATTAACCAATCCACATGAGCCAAAGGAGCCATTCATGCTGAGTGTCAAAGAGAATTTTCCCGCCTTCAATCTAACTGCCGTAGTCGATCTGGACCTGAAGAAGGCTTTTCAGCCCATTACCGAAAACAGCTATCCCGGCAAGTGGAAGGTCTACTTCTTCTGGCCCAAGGACTTTACCTTTGTCTGCCCTACGGAGATTGCGGCCTTCGGCGATCTGAACAAGGAGTTCGCAGACCGCAATGCGCAAGTGCTGGGCGGCAGCATCGATTCGGATTTCGTTCACTGGGCCTGGCGCAACGAGCAGCCCTCGCTGAAGAATCTTCCCTTCCCCATGCTCGCCGATATCAAACGCGAGCTTTCCACGGCGCTGGGCATTCTGGACCCCGACGCTGGTGTCAGCCAGCGCGCCACTTACATTGTGGACCCTGAGAACATCATTCGCTTTGTTTATGTAACTGACCTGGCCGTGGGCCGCGATCCCAAGGAAGTTCTGCGCGTACTGGATGCGCTGCAGACCGGCGAGCTGACTCCATGTGGCTGGACGCCAGGGCAGCAAACAATCACCGTTTAGTTTTTTGCCTCGTAGAGCTCTCTTGTGCAGATCGGTGCAGCCGAGTTGAGTTTCACCGATCTGTACTTTACCCCGCGCGTTATACTCAAAACAGCCCTCTCCTGTTGTCTTTTCTGCGGCTGTGCCAATGATGCCGCAACTATTCTCTATTCTGCGGGGAAACAGCCGGAAATGATCTCATACAGGCGTTGGATTTATGCCCTTTGGCTGCTTTTGATCTGCGGGTTTGCGCTCTTGCACACCCTTCATCTGCGCGCCGATTTCCCCAACCACACGCCGTGGATGGATGACTGGGCCAAATACACCGACGAGGGCTGGTATGGAAATGCCGCCATCCGCGCGCATCTCACCGGAAGCTGGTATCTACCGGGAGACTTCAACCCCGCGCCTGCCGTACCTGTCTGGCCGTTTTTGGAGTGGCTGCTCTTCTTCTTTACCGGCGTAACGGTGGAAGCTGCGCGCGGTCTTGCCGTCGGCTTCTTCTTCGCTAATCTGGGATTCAGTTACCTGCTGCTGCGCGTGCGCGGTCCCCGCTGGGTGGCGCTGCTGGCGCTGACGCTGCTTGTGACAAGTCCGTTTCTTTATTGCTTCAGTAGACTCGCGATTCTGGAGCCTCTGTTAACGGCGCTCTTGCTCGCGGCTTTGAATCTCGCCGTCCGGCTGCCGCAACTGCGCAGGCCTGTTGCTTGTTCGATACTGATCGGCCTACTGTACACGCTGATGATGCTCACCAAGACGACGGCTGTCTTCCTGCTGCCGGCCATTGCCTGGGCCATGCTGCTGCCGCTGTGGAAAGAGCGCAAGCTGGCAATTCGCTGTTGTATCGCGTCTACCGTTGCATTCGCCGCCAGCTTTGGAGCGTGGATGGCGCTGATTGCCCGCCTCGGGCTGATGGATGATTACCGCTATCTCTTTTTCATCAACAAATACGAGAAGCCGCCGGAGTTTTATTGGCCGCTGCTCAGCCTGTGGTGGTCCTTCCACGGCGGTCTTTGGGTCGATCACATTTTGATTCCGATGGCAGGGCTGATTTTTCTAACTGCTGTTCTTTTCGGCGCGGTACAGGCAACCCGCAAATTCCCCGTTGCTTCATGGGCGCGCGGCCTGGTGTTTGATCCAGTCTTTGGCGCATCGGTGCTGGCTGTTGCCGGATACATCCTCTTCATGACTTATCAGAACCACCCGCAGCCAAGGTACTTCGCCGTCGTGGCGTTTTTTAGTTTCTTCGTGGTTGCGCTGGGAGCAGGTTCTCTGCTGGCCGAGACCGGACGGCTGCGCCAAATCGGCTGGGTGGTCGTGGTCTTTGCCGCGGCCGCAGTGGGCATCAACAGCATGTGGACGTTGAACTTCGCCGAGCATCCGGAGTACACCTTTGTCGATGCCGCCCAGGAATTGACCCGCTATATCGATGCGCATCCGAACGGCAACCGGCTGCTGGTCTCTATCAGCGGCGACGACATCACGCTGATGTCACACTTGCCCACGCTGTGTGATGACTTTGGCACGCCCACGGCGCAGATGCCGGACCTGCCCGCCAAGCTGGCCTATTACAAGCCTGGCTGGTGGGCCACATGGAACGACATCGACCCCGGCACACTCGAAGACCTGCACGTCTACTACTCATTGGAGCAGGTGGGAAGCTATCGCGCACTCGACCACCCGGAGCGCAACACGCTGGTCCTCTTCAAACTGCACCCGACGCCCAACTGGAAGGCGCGCGATCTGGAAGCGCAAAACCTGCGGCAGCCACTGCCCGGCGACAAAATCGAGATTCCGATCCAATAGGAGTGGGCCTGTTTACACTCCCCTGAAGAAGTACTGATGCCTTGGGTACGAGACCGCTGTTACTCTTGATCTTTCAGTATCTTTTCAACAGGAAACCATTGAATGCCGATTCACTCCAAGCGTTGGCCTTATGCGATTTGGCTGGTTCTGATCTGCGGGTTTGCCGCGCTCCACGCCCTGCACCTCAGCGCCGATTTCCCCAACCATTCGCCTTGGTTTTCCGATGCGGCAAAGTACACCGATGAGGGATGGTGGGCGAACGCGGCAATTCGGGCGCATCTGACCGGAAACTGGTATTTGCAGAACGACTATAACCCCGCGGTTGCAGTTCCTGTGTGGCCTTTTCTGGAGTGGGTTCTGTTCTTCTTCACCGGGGTTGGCATCGAGGCTGCGCGCGGGCTCTCCGTCGGCTTCTTTCTCATCAATCTACTGCTCAGCTTCTTCTTGCTTCGCACGAGAGGGCCGCTCTGGATGGCCCTGCTGGCGCTGACCGTCCTGGTCACCAGCCCATTCTTCTATTGTTTTAGCCGTCTGGCCATTCTTGAACAATTGCTGATCACGCTGATGCTGGCTGCCTTGTACCTGGCGACCCGGCTGCCCCGGCTGCGCCATCCTCTGGTTGCTTCCCTGTGCATCGGACTGCTCTTCACATTGATGATGCTGACCAAGACTACATCTTTGTTTTTGGCGCCCGCACTGGGATGGGCTATTGTCTGTTCGTTCTGGCAGGAGCGCAAAGTTGCCTTCCGCCTGATATGTGCCGCCGTTGGTTCCTTCGGTGTGTCCATCAGCCTGTGGATGGCACTGGTGGTGAGTTCCGGCAAATTTCATGATTTCCGGAATGTGATGCTTGTGAATACGAATATGCGGTGGGGCGGAATTTACTGGCCGTTTTATAGCCTCGCTTGGGAGGTCGTTGCCGCCTGGCGGGCCGACCATGTGTTCGTGCTGGTGGCCTTAGTGGCCGTTCTGGGAACAGCTCTGACCTGGCGCAACGGGTGGGGCGGTAAATTGCTTCTGGACCCGGTCTTTGGCGCGTCGATTCTGGCCATCGCCGGATATCTGCTCTTCTTGTTTTTATATGGTCACGCCCAACTGCGCCATTTCGCGGTGTTGGCCCTTTTCAGCATCTTCATCGTGGTCCAGGCAGCGCATGCAGCGCTTGGCGAAATCTCCGCCACAGAGGCGCAACAGGGCAAACAATTACTGATACGCCGCGGCATGGTTGCGCTGTTTGTTCTGATCGCCGGCATCAATGGTATTTGGACCCTGAAATACGCCACGCATCCGGAGTATACCTTCATCAATGCCGCCCGGCAGCTCACCCAATACATTGATGACCATCCCAACGGCAACAGGCTTCTGGTGTCGGACAGCGGCGACGAAATCACTCTGGCAACCCAATTGCCCTCGCGATGTGACACCGTCGCGCGCCCCTGCTCCTGGTTCCCCGACAAAGCCGCGCGCTTCGCCCTGTACCAGCCCGGCTGGTATGCCACATGGAACAAACTTGATCACAATGTCCTTGCAGATATTCATGCGCATTTTTCCATCGAGCAGGTAGCCAGCTATTCGGTCTATGACGAACCGAATCGGAATCTGCTGGTCCTCTTCAAACTGCACCCGCTGCCCTATGGGTTGTTGCGCGATCCGGATGCACAGAACCTGCGCCAGCCACTGCCCGGCGACAAAATCGAGATTCCGATCCAATAATCAGCCTTGCCGGGGCCTCTATTGTCCTGCTGATTTTTCACTCACAAAAACCGGCCAGATCCGCGTCCCACCCCATAGGCCCATTCAGGGATGGTGATACCACATTCTGCTCATTCCAGAGCCGATCCGCCCGCTGTGACACGAATCACTCGACAGTCTTCCCACCGGATGGTACGCTTCGATTGACTTTTTACCAGCGGCCGGAACAGTCTGGAAATTTCTGAGTGACGCTCTCGGCGCGGCTTCAAACATTCCGATTTGGAGGACATGTGACTGCACAGTATTGGGTTTGCTTTTTCCTGGGGGTGGGTGCATTTTCGCTCCTTTTGGCAGCGTGGTTCACACGCGAGGTATTTTCAGCAGCTACTGGAACTGTTGCAATTCAGAAGATTGCGGGAGCCATCAAACAAGGCGCTGAGGCATTTCTGACGCGTCCATACAAAATCGGCGCGGCTCTGATGGGCCTGCTGCTGTTTCCTGCATTCGCCAACGCGCAGGAACAGGCAGGCGGCGAAGCCAGCCTGAAACTACCGCCTTTATCTACCGTGAGTCATTTCGGTCTGAGCGGACCAGCTCTGTTGATGATCGGATTGCTCTTCTGCGTCGGCGGCCTGTTGTTTGGGTTAACGATCTTCCTGCAGTTGAAGAACATGCCGGTTCATCGCTCGATGCGCGAAATCTCCGAGTTGATCTATGAAACCTGCAAAACCTATCTGATCACGCAGGGTAAGTTCATTCTTCAACTCTGGCTCTTCATCGCGGTCATTATCTCGCTGTACTTCGGCTGGCTGGCGCCGGTGGGGAATGTTGCGGTAACCCTGCCCATCATCCTGGGCTTCAGCCTGGTCGGCATCGCTGGCAGCTACGGCGTGGCATGGTTCGGCATTCGCGTCAACACCTATGCGAACTCACGCGTGGCATTTGCTGGATTGAAGGGCAAGCCCTATCCGCTCTTTGCAATTCCGCTCAAGGCCGGCATGAGCGTCGGCATGATGCTGATCTCGGTCGAGCTGCTCATCATGCTCTGCATCCTTTTGTTTGTCCCGAAGGAATTTGCCGGTCCCTGCTTCATCGGCTTCGCGATTGGCGAGAGCCTGGGCGCGGCGGCGTTGCGTATTGCCGGCGGCATCTTCACCAAAATCGCCGACATCGGCGCCGATCTGATGAAGATCGTCTTCAAGATCAAGGAAGACGATGCGCGTAACCCAGGCGTGATCGCAGACTGCACGGGCGACAACGCGGGTGACTCAGTTGGACCCAGCGCCGACGGCTTTGAAACCTACGGCGTCACCGGCGTGGCCCTGATCACCTTCATTTTGCTGGCCGTCAAGAGCCCCGCGACGCAGGCTGAGTTACTCGTCTGGATCTTCGTAATGCGCGTAGCCATGCTGATCTCCAGCTCGGCTGCCTACTTCCTCAACGGCGCAATCGCCTACGCGAAATACGCCAACTCCGACGAGATGGACTTTGAGGCCCCGTTGACCTCACTGGTCTGGATCACTTCCATCGTTTCCATCATCCTGACCTTCATCGTTTCTTACCTGATGATCCCCAACCTCAACGGTGACCCAACCCTGTGGTGGAAGCTGGCTTCGATCATCTCCTGCGGAACTCTGGCAGGCGCGCTCATCCCCGAATTAGTCAAGGTCTTCACGTCGACCAACTCGGCTCACGTGCAGGAAGTCGTCACCTCCGCGAAGGAAGGCGGCGCTTCTCTGGGAATCCTGTCGGGACTTGTGGCCGGCAATATGTCCGCCTACTGGCTGGGATTGAGCATGGTCGCCCTGATGGGGCTGGGCTACTACTTCAGTAGCTTGGGTGGTTCGATGGATCTCATCATGCTTGCTCCAGCAGTGTTCGCCTTCGGCCTGGTTGCCTTCGGCTTCCTGGGCATGGGTCCGGTGACGATCGCCGTAGACTCCTACGGCCCGGTGACCGACAATGCGCAATCCGTCTATGAGCTGTCGCTGATTGAAACCATTCCCGGTATCGAAGCCGAGTTGAAGAAGGACTTCGGCATCGACGCGAAATTCGAGCGCGCCAAGTACCTGCTTGAAGCCAACGACGGAGCCGGCAATACCTTCAAGGCTACGGCCAAGCCGGTGCTGATCGGTACAGCCGTGGTGGGCGCAACGACGATGACCTTCTCGATCATCATGGCGCTGACTCACGGACTGACCATCAACGTCGAGAAGCTCTCTCTGCTGCATGCGCCCTTCATGCTGGGGCTGATCTGCGGCGGCGCAGTGATCTACTGGTTCACTGGCGCTTCCATGCAGGCCGTCACCACCGGCGCATACCGCGCGGTCGAGTTCATCAAGAAAAACATCAAGCTGGAAGGCGTTGAGAAGGCCTCGGTCACCGACAGCAAGAAGGTTGTCGAGATCTGCACCAAGTACGCGCAGAAGGGCATGTTCAATATCTTCCTGGCCGTCTTCTTCGCTACGCTCTCGTTCGCATTCATGGAGCCGTTCCTCTTCGTCGGCTACCTCTTCTCGATGGCGATCTTCGGCCTCTATCAGGCGATCTTCATGGCCAATGCCGGTGGCGCCTGGGACAATGCCAAGAAGGTTGTCGAAGTTGACCTGAAGCAGAAGGGAACACCCCTGCACGATGCGACCGTAATCGGAGACACGGTCGGCGATCCCTTCAAAGACACTTCGTCCGTGGCGATGAACCCGATCATCAAGTTCACAACCTTGTTCGGTTTACTTGCTGTCGAACTTGCGGTAACGCTCACTGCGAGCAACCCGCTGTTGGCGCATGTGCTCACCGTCGCATTCTTCCTGGTCTCAGCGTTCTTCGTGCACCGGTCATTCTACGGCATGAGGATTGAAACGAAGGCAAGCAACTGAGTCCTGCTGTTTGAAGGAATTAACCTTCCCTGCCCTTCCTGCTTCGGTAGGAAGGGCAGGGAATCTACAACAGAAATTGCCGGCATGGCATTCGGACCTATAGCATTTTGGGAATTTCTGTGGTCCAGAAGATGAATATCAACTTACCTCCGGCATCCACTATAGATAAGGCTCCCGCGATAAATTCAAGACATCTGTGCCAAACGTACTAACGGCCTGACGCTGGAGCGAATCGAGCGTTCCGCGCAGTGACATAAGGTCGTTTCCATAATCTGCTTGTTCATCCTCGTTTGTTGTCGTACGGTTAATTTCTAGCCATTTGTCATGCATCATTTGCAAGGCTTCCAGGATGAAACGGGTATCGTTCCATGAAAGAGAAACAGTGATTGAGGTAGGGGGCGCGTCCTGGGTCGTCATATCTTATTCGTCCTTTCAAGTGAGATGGCTAGTTTGGAGGCCAAACCAACATACTCACTTAATGGCATATCAAATGTCGGGCATAAAAAGAAGTGGCCATTCTTGTTTGGTCGGGGATCTGGGTTCAAAGCAAGACCATGGGGCAGATGCGTAGTAAGTATCCACCGGCAGAGCCGGGGATCTCCCTTTTGGATTAGGGAATTTGTCTGCCAAAGACCGGGCGCGCCGATTCGCAGTTCGGACTCGCTCGGTTTAACTGCAAGCCCGCCGGGAATTCTCTCGCGGGCGACCTCCTCACCCCTCTTTTCTCTCCCGATTCTGCCGATAAACAGAATACCCATTGTTAAAGGCAGGCGCTTACAATGAAAAGCCTTTCCGAACCGGTCCAGCTCAAGGGAAAAACTCGCAGGTCCAGAATCTCCGGCAAATCTGGTCTGTCAGGTGCTCTTGATCCACTGACTGGCCTGCCTGGCCGCCCTGCTCTGGTGGAACGCCTCCGTACGGCGATTGCCGAGAGCAACCAGACCGGGGAACCATTGGCAGTGGTGTGCCTGGATCTGCATGGATTAAGAGTAATTAATGACCGTCACGGGTACGGCGCCGGCGATCTGTTGCTCATCTCCGCCTCACAGGCGCTGAAGCGGACCCTGCGCAAAGGCGACCTGCTAGTGCGCATCGGCGGAGATGAGTTTGCTGCTGTACTGCATGATCTGCCCAGCGGCCTGCCCGCCGGTGAGTCGTTTGTCTCTGTTCTCAACCGCATGTTGGATGCCTCTGCCGAGCCGGTACTGGTAGGCGATTTTCGGTTGCAACTCCTAGCATCAATCGGCGTGGCCTTCTACCCGCAGGGCAACGAAGATGAAGTTGATGCCGAGCAGTTGTTGCGTCAGGCTGGGCAGGCAATGCTGCAGGCGATGCAGGCCGGGAAGAACAATTATCGTTTCTTCAACTCTGTGCTGTCCGGCGCATCGCAATCCGCCGAACCCGCGCACGAGCCTGTGGGCCGGATTCGGCAGGCGCTCGCTGCCGGCGAGCTCGTTTTGTATTACCAGCCCAAGGTCAACATGGCCACCGGCAAAGTGATCGGCGCTGAAGCTCTGATCCGCTGGCTTCACCCGGATCGCGGTCTGGTTCCGCCGGCAGAGTTTCTGCCCTTGATTGAAAACCATCCATTGGCAGTCGCGGTGGGCGAGTGGGTGATTGCCACCGCGCTCGATCAGATGGAAGACTGGTTGAATGCAGGCCTGGAGATTCCGGTCAGTGTGAATGTAAGTTCCCGCCAGTTGCAGCAAAGCGACTTTGTCGGCCGGCTCGCGGGGATGCTGGCCAAGCATCCCAGGGTGAAGCCCTTCAGTTTGGAACTGGAGATTCTGGAGACAAGCGTGCTGGAAGATATCGCCCAGTTGTCAAAGCTACTTGCAAGTTGCTGCGAGATTGGGGTTTCAATTGCGCTGGATGATTTTGGCAATGGCAACGCATCGCTGAACGATCTGCGGAAGCTGCCCGCCAGTGTCTTCAAGATTGACCCCAGCTTTGTGCTTCATATTGTTGATAATCAAGACGACTTGGAGTATCTGGAAGGCGTGCTAGGGCTGGCCATCGCCTTCAAGCGCCAGTCCATCGCCGAGGGAGTGGAGAGCGTGGACCACGGGCTGATGCTGCTGCGGCTGGGCTGCGAACTGGGCCAGGGCTATGGCATCTCGCCACCGATGAAGGCCGAGGATTTTCCTGGATGGGCCGCGGCGTGGCGGCCCGATCCCCGCTGGACCCGGGCGCTCTCTGTCAGCGTGGATGATCGGCTGATGCAGGACGCCGGAGACGAGCATCGTGCTTGGATCGCGGCGGTTGAGGCCTTCGTCAGAGGAGAGAGCGAGAACGCCCCGCATCAGACCCGTCACCAATGCCACCTGGGCGCATGGCTCGATGCCGAGGGTCAGGCTGGGCGCAACTCGCAGCCGGCCTTCCAGGCATTAGTGGCTGCACACCTGCGCATCCATGCTTTTGCCGCTGGATTGGTGAAATTGCAAGCGCAGGACAAGATCGATGAGGGACTCGGCCAGTTGCACGGCATGTTGGACAAGCTGCTGGACGCCTTGCAGGAGTTTCGGCTGAACGGATAACACAATCTTGCTACAGCAAACCTCCGAAAGAAGTTCTATTTTACCGCCGGCTGGCTTGACTCTTCTTTAAGATACGCGGGGCTGAGCGTGCCCTTCTTTTGCGCCACAGGAAGCAGCGTGGGATAGAACTGCACAAATGTGGTATCTACTGCTCCGTGGGCTAGGTGACAGGTATAGCAAGGAGCTTTTTCAGGAATCAGCGTACCGTTTCCGCCCGAAGCATCGAAATCGAAGAATGCCCACTTGCCGGGAAACCGAGTCTCGTCCTTCACGTGGACTTCAAAACCCATGATCTGGGTGCCTTGATAATGCCCTTGCAGGTTGATGGAGCCGCGGTCGCGCGCCTCGCGCACCTCCAGCACCAGCATTGTCTTATCCGGCCAGGTTCCGGTCTCCAGAAAACTCTGATAAGCCTCTGGATTCACAAAGACATTGTCAAACATCGAGTGGTTTTTCATCTCGGCTGTCTTGGGAAGATAACTCATGTCGATGCCGGTGCTGAGATAGACCCACTGGCGATAGTTGCTGGGCGGAAGCAGATTGCCGTCCTTGTCGTAAGCGGGTGCGTTGCTGGAAGCGGCGCGGACAATATTTGGCGGGTTATGTGCGATGGAGAATGCAAGAGCAGCAACAAGCAGACACACTGCCGCCGTGGCAGCTAGAGTTTTGGGGAACACAGTGACCTCCGATGATTCTCCTTACGGAATGAATCGATTGAAAGTTCCGTTGAAATCGCGGCCGCATTCGCTGCCCGCGGAGAGTCTAAAAAACTTTCAGCCGGATCACAAGATATTTTTTGGGGTCTTCGCGGATGCTCTTCACCAACTGCTGCGTCTGGTCGAGCGTCTGGTCGGCGTGGTCGTAGAGAGAGCGATTCTGGACCAACTGGCCGAGCGATCCCTTACCTTCATCGACGGTTTTGAGAATCGAATCCAGGCGCGTGATCGTATCATCGAGCTTTTGCGCGAAAGCCGGGTCTTTGGCGATCTTGCCCAGTGAGCCGTGGCCGGCATTGATCTCGGCTGCGAGTTGATTCATATTTACCGTGGCGGCATTCAGGTTGTTATACAGTGAGTCGTCTTTGAGCAGCTTTCCGGCGGTCCCTTTTCCATCACTCAGCGCGGTGGTGATTTTGTCGAGCTTATCGATAGCGTCATTGGCGCGGGTGTAGATCGCATCGTCGTTGACCAGCTTGCCCAGCGTTCCCTGGCCGTTGGCGATGGCCGCGGTCACCGTCTCCAGATTGGTGGCGATGCTGACAATTTTCTTGCCCAGCACTGGATCGTTCACCAGCTCCCCAATGGTTCCTTTTGAGGTGTTGAGCGAATCGACCAGCACCTCTACCTTTACCAGCAGCTTGTTGACCTCCTCAATAGAGACATTGCTGCTGCGGATCACGTCCTGAATGCTGGGCGCGCCCGTGGCCTTCAACTCGGCATCGTTGACCGGCGGTGGCCCAGAGGCGTGAGCAGAGGTGATATCGACGTAACTATCGCCCAAAACGCCGGCCTGCGCAATCATAGTGGTCGAATCGCTGTGCAAATCCTTCGCCCACTCGTGGCCCACGCGCATCGTAACTTCCACCGGCGTGGGATTGCGGTTGGGTACCACCCGCACATGGATCACGTTGCCAATCGTGACGCCTTCCAGCGTGACCGGCGCACCGTCTTTGAGTCCGGCGGCGTTGGCAAAGTAAGAGCGCAGCAGAAGTTTGGGAGCAAACGGGCCGCCGGAGGAGCCGGACATGAGGAAAATAAGGATAATCAGCACGGCAAGTGCCACCGACACCAACGCTCCAACTCTCAGTTGCGACCACTGAATCTCTTTGCGGGTTGGCACTTTATTCCTCTGAAATCGAACAGTCTGGTCAGATCAACGGTGGAATTTTTCCAGGTGGGGCGCACCGGTCCCCTAAAAGGATGAGGATAACAGACCGGGCGGCCTGCTATCCGCCGTCTTCGAGGACTACGCTAGCCATTGCCAGCTCTGCGGTGTGCGTAATGGAGAGCGCGGCGTGGGCTGCGCCGATGCGGGCGGCAATCTGCGCGGCGCGGCCATGAAAGGCGATTGTGGGACGTCCGCTGGGCTCGCGCACCACTTCTATCTCCAGCCAACTGACCCCGTGGCTGATGCCAGTGCCGAGCGCTTTGGCGCCAGCCTCTTTCGCTGCAAAACGGGCGGCAAAGCTCTCTGCGGAGTTGCGTTTACGCAGGCAATAGGCTTGTTCGCGCGGGGTGTAGACGCGGTCGAGAAACCGCACCCCATAGCGCTCAATCGATTGCCGGATGCGCCCGATCTCCGCCAGATCAATCCCTGAACCGATGATCATATAGCCAAGGCTAAATGATTTCGCTGCGATCCACCCCGGCTGCAATTCCGCCGGATCAAATTACCAGCGAATGCTACGGAAGCCTCCCGGCTCAGACAGTTGTGTCAAAGAAAGGCAAGGACCGTTCGAGAGCCGCACAGCCGTCAAGCACTATAGACGAACTCCGATAAAACCCGCGTGAGGCTAAAACGTGCCGCAGCTAATGGAAGCAGGACAATCGATCACTACCCCGTGGGCCATGCAGATGAAGGCCATCTCAATTGAGGAGCCGACACGGCTGGTGCAAACCTTAACCGGAGCAATCCTGGGCTGCGGCGGGTGGGTGCTGAGCCGCGGCGCCAACGATCAAGGCTCCATAAGCATACTTTTCGAATTCGAGCGACAGGCCTGCGTTGACATCTACAGCGTGATGATCGCCGCTGGACTCGAACTCAGCCAGAACGGCCACGTCCGCTTCACCGAGCTTTGCCAGTGCACCCGCAACCAGACCCAGGATTGCGGATCGGAGATTGCCAGCGTCGATCTGGAGATTCAGACTTTCCCGGTGGAGATGACGCAAAGTTCGCGCCCGCCGGAGCTGGCGTAACGGTTTACAGTCAACCTGTTCAAGGCTAAGACGAAGACGCCGGATAAGAGCCGCTGCCTATTCCTTATTACAGTACTCAGCGATAACTTCGATCAATCCAAGAATGTGGCGGTTAAACTCCGCCAACTCTTCTGCCGGAATCCAATATTCCCGGTGAACCCGCGCTCCAGCAGTCTGTACGGGGAATTGTGCGAGGTATTCCGTCTCAACCTGAAAGCGCAATACATAACCGATCCCACCGTCTCGCGTATTCCAGTCGCGTGCAATCTGCGTTGCATAGCTTTCTTCAAGGACCGGATAGAAGATCGGCCGCTCGGGCAGACGAGGCGGAAATGCCTTCCATCCGCTCGCTGCAATCAGCGCCAGTTCATTTTCGCCAGTCGGGCGATAAAGGGTCGTGTCAGGCATCAGTTCTCTCTATTGCTAAGATACCCTGCCTGTAGACAGCGGTAGCACCGCGCAAAAACTCAGATTTGGCTCCCGATAAGCTGGGTCCAATCAGAGGGCAAAAGCTAAATTCACTGCACAAAGTAAAACCCCTTGCAAAAAATATGAAAAATAATGTTTGACTCTGACCTAAGGTCAGAGCTGAGCATATCGGTAGAGGGAAAAGATTGAGCAATCTCTACAAAATCCATGCGTTTGCAGAACTCTCCGGCGTCACTGTTAAAGCTCTGCATCATTACGACCGGCTGGGTTTGCTGAAACCGCAGCGAGCGGCATCTGGATACCGGCTCTACTCGGAACGTGATCTAGAACGGCTGGAGCAGATCGTCGCGCTCAAATTTCTTGGATTCCCTCTGAAGCAAATCAAAGTAGTCCTGGGACGGACCGCACTTGAGTTGCCGGATGCGCTGCGGGTTCAGCGCAGAATTCTGGCGGAGAAACAAGCGCTGCTGGCTCGCGCAATGCGCGCGATTCAGGAGGCGGAAGCGGCATTGGAGAGCGGCCAGCCCGCCGATCTTGGAATGCTGAAACGGCTGATTGGAGGGATTGAGATGGAAAATGAAGCTGTTGAAATGAAGAAGTACTACAGCGAAGAAGGCTGGCTCAAGCTGCAGAGCCACTTATCCGAGGAGCTGTGGCAGGAGTGGAAAGACCTATACGGCGACCTGGAAACCATGCTCGGCGAAGACCCGGGGAGTGAAAAAGCGCAGGCCTTGGCGGCTCGCTGGATGGAGTTGTCGCGGCGAACTTCCGGCGGTGATGCAGAGGTGCGGCAAGGCATGATGAATTCGTGGGCCGATCACGGAAATTGGCCCGCCAAGATAAGGGAAGGCACCGAAGTGCGCCACCCGGAGAAGATCGCAGCGTTTATCGCAAAGGCGATAAACGCGCACAAAAAGAAATATTACAGCGAGGAAGCCTGGGCGAAGTTGAACGAGCGCTCCACGGAAGAGGAGGCGCGGCTCGGCGTTGCCTGGAATCGGCTGTTCGTGGATGTGGACGCGGCGCTCGGCGAAGACCCCGGCAGCGACCGCGCACAGGCGCTGTGCGCCCGCTGGAATGCGTTGTCCGAGCAATCAATGGGCGGCGAGGCGGATCTCAAAGAGGGCGCAATCAAAGCCTGGGCCGACCGGGAAAACTGGCCGGCGATGTTGCAGCCAGCGAGTCCGTCATACCGCCGTGAAGAGGTAGTGGCGTTCATCAAGCTGGCCTATGTGGAGCGCACGAAGAAAGCATACATCGAGGCCTATCGAAGCCGAGTCCAATAGTGCTGCTCAACCTGCTTCGACGAGGCCATAACGGCGCTGCCAGGCCTCTTTGAGCCGCGCCCAGACACGCTCCCGCTCGACCTCCGTTATGGCCGGGTCTGCGGAGTTGGCAAAGCGCGCGGCCTCAATTTTGGCCACTTCGAGCAATTTGCGATCGCGCAGCAAATTGGCCACGCGAAAATCCGGCAACCCGGCCTGGCGAGTCCCAAAAAACTCGCCTGGTCCTCGCATGGATAAGTCCAGCTCCGCCAGCTCGAAGCCATCTTGAGAGCGTACCATCGCGTTCAACCGCTCATCGCCGAGCGGGGAGACGCGCGAGCCGGTGATCAGCACGCAATAGCTCTTTGCCGCGCCGCGGCCCACGCGGCCGCGCAACTGATGCAACTGGGCGAGGCCGAAGCGCTCGGCGTGTTCGACGACCATCACCGTGGCGTTGGGTACGTCGACGCCGACTTCGATCACCGTCGTAGCCACCAGCACATCGATTTCGCCGCGCTGAAACCGGCGCATGACTATCTCCTTGTCGTCGGCGTCCATGCGCCCATGCAGCAGCGCGACGCGCAACCCGGCCAGCGGTCCGTTGCTGAGCTTCTCATGCATCTCGACAGCGGATTTGAGACCTGATTTTGCGCCGGGATTGGCGTCGATCTGGGCTTTTGGAAACAGCTCCGCCGATTTTCCTTTGCGCACAGATTTGCTGGGTGGCCCAGAGCCTGTCCTGAGCTTGTCGAAGGATCTCGATTTTGAGACCTGGGAAGCTGCCCCATGCGCCGCCGCCTTGTCCTGAATTTCTGTCTCATCTAATGGAAAATCCAGCTCGGGCTGGTCGTCTTTTGTGCCTTCGATGACTGGATAAACGATATACGCCTGGCGGCCCTGGCCGACCTGCTTGCGCACAAAATCCCACACCTCCGGGGACTGCTCTTCGCGCACGCGGCGGGTCACTATCGGCGTCCGTCCCGGCGGCAGTTCGTCCAAGACGCTGATGTCGAGGTCGCCGTAGAGCGAGAGCGCCAGCGTACGCGGAATCGGCGTCGCGGTCATCACTAAGACGTCGGGCTCGGCCTGATTGGGCTTCTTCATCAGCTTGAAGCGCTGCATCACGCCAAAGCGGTGCTGCTCGTCAACGACAACCAAACCCAGCTTGTCGAACTCAACTTTTTCCTCGATCAACGCATGGGTGCCGATGACCAACTGCGCCTCGCCGCGGTTGATCTGGCCTCGGGTGCGGCGCTTGCGATCTTCATCGAGTCCGCCAGTCAACAAAACGATGCGCGGGTTGCGGCTGGATTTTTCGAGCAGCTTGCGCGCGGCGAGGAAATGCTGCGTGGCCAAAATCTCCGTGGGCGCCATCAGCGCGGCCTGATAGCCGTTTTCCATCGCCACTAGCATCGCTTGAAGTGCCACAATCGTCTTGCCGGAGCCGACGTCGCCTTGCAGCAGCCGGCGCATCGGGCTGGACTCACGCATATCGGCCACAATCTCGCCTAGCGCGCGCTTCTGGGCTTTGGTCGGATGAAAGGGCAACACCTCGCGCAGCGCCGCTCTCACATTGTCGCCCGTGGCAAATGAGATGCCGACGCGCTCGCGCATCCGGCGGCGCTTGAGTTCCAGGCCCAGCTCCAGATAGAACAGCTCTTCAAAGATCAGCCGCCGATGCGCGGGCGTAGCGGCGGCCTGCAACTCGGCAAAGGGCGTGCCTTCAGGAGGAAAATGCGCCTTGCGAAAGGCCGCGATACGGTCTGGCAGGCCGAGGCGCGAGAGCATTGCTTTTGGCAGGGACTCAGGAGGCAGAGATTCCGGCATTATGCCGCCCAGCCCTTCAAGCAAATGAAAGATGACCTTGCGCTGCCAGCGGGAGGCGAGGCGCGCGCCGCCCAGCGACTCGTAGACCGGCGTAATGCGGCCGACTTCGAGCAGGCGGGTTTCGGCGTCGTCCGAGGCGTCGGGCAGCAGCTCAAACTGCGGCTGAATCATCTTGAAGTTGCTCGACGAGCGGGACGGCTCAACCTTGCCGTAGACGGCGACGGTTTGCCCGGCATGGAATTTGCCTTCGAGATAGCTGCCATTGAACCAGACGCACTTGAGGGCGCAGCGCCCCTGTCCGACGGTCAGCTCAAAGATAGGCGCTTTGCGGGTGCGCAACAGGGCCGAACCGCGCACCTCGGCAATGACGCTGGCCATCTCGCCGGGCTTCAACTCATCCAGAGATCGCGGGTTCTGGCGGTCTTCGTAGCGGAAAGGCAGGTGGTAGAGCAGGTCTTCGGCAGTGACGATGCCTTTGGCGGCCAGCATCTCAGCCAAACGCGGGCCAACGCCTTTCAAATACATTGCCGGTGTGTCGAGCGAGGCCACTCTTGGATGCTAAATGGAGAGGCTATCGAGGTCGAGCGGGAGGGGATCAAGCCTTGAGCCACTGCATGGAAGTGAATCGCGGACTCGGTACGGTCTTTCGTCCCGAAGGGACGACGCGAAAATAGCCCAGGATGAAGCGAAGCGCAATCCTGGGAAGCTGACAATCCTGACTCTCTGCGTCCCGGCGGGACGCTCGACTCTCGATTCGAGCCGATCCTTCCTTCATGCGATTGCGTTGGGATCAGGCTTTCGCCGCATCGGGTGTCCCCTGCAAATCCTTGAGCAGTTCGTTGAAGGCCTTTTGGTAGGCGTCGTGGTCTTTCCAATTGCTGAAATCGGGGATGAAATACTCGCGAATCTCGCGGGCTGAATCCTTGCCCGCATCGGAGTCAAAGCACTCCCAGTCGCGCAGTGCATTGAACGAGCAAATGCTGATTGGGAAAAGAACGCGCCGCTCCTCTTTGATCTCACGCTTTCTTGCCTTCGATATTTCTGTCTTGACCCACTCGCTCTCCATACTAGATGGGGAGAGAATCAGCAATAGTTTGTCGTGTACGCGAATGGCTTCATCGATCTGTTCGTGAACTTTCTTGCCGCCGCGCAAATCGTGAGGCGCAAACCAGCAGCGGACGCCTTTGGCTCGTAAATCAGCGTGAAGTCGGTCGGCGAATTCCTGATCCTTGGTTGAGAAACTGATGAAGAGCGAGTAGAACTCGATTCCCGTGCCGACGAGCGTAGCCATATATTCAATGAAGTTTTCGGGAACGCCCGCCCCACGCAGAAAGCTGTGCGGAATCTTGCCTTTGGATTTGTAGATTGTATCGATGCCGATGGTGGATGGACCTAAGTGCTTTACCGTATCTAGTCCAATTACACCACCCAAATCGACGTTAGCGAAGGCCGTGTATCCGACAGATGCCTCGGTGAGGTTCGCCTCGCGGAGGTCCGCCCTGCTGAGGTCCGCCCTGCGGAGGCCCGCCCCGCTGAGGTCCGCCCCGGTGAGGTTCGCCCCGATGAGGTCCGCCCCGAGGAGGTACGCCCCGGTGAGGTCCGCCCCGAGGAGGTCTGGCAAGACATCGGGGTGGTCCCTCCGCCGCTGGCTCCACTTCCCGACGCTTTTTTTCAGGATGTCAAGATGTTCTGGGTTAGCCATAAGAAATTATGCCAGCGCCGGGCCTGTGTGCTGGGAAGTTTTTCGGGGACCATGCGGAAACGCAGGTCCTTCGCTGCGCTCAGGATGACAGCATTTTTTTGTTGAGCGATGTTTAGAACCTGTTCAAATACTCCAGTTTTGTATCAGGGCTTGACTTTAGTCATGCCGCAAATGCCGAAAACCGAGATGGGCTTTAGCCCCTGAGGGATGTTTTCGACCGTTTACATTCCCTCGGCGGCTAAAGCCGGAAAATCGAATCGGCTCTCAATGTACCGGCTGAAGCCCTACCCTTCACTGAAGCCTTTATCCTTCAAGACATAAGTTTTTAGACGGGATCTTACATCTGCAACAGCGCCTGGCGGGCGGAGCGGACTTCGGCAGCTAGGACTTGCAAAATCTTGACGGAAAGCAGCGGCTCGGCCTGCATGAGGTCAAAGAAATCGATGCGCTTGACGAAGCCGATCTTCGCGCCTTTGCGACCGGTGGCCGAGAGGGTGTATGGCTCACTGCCGATGAGGCCGGGCAGGCCAAGCAACGAACCAGCCTGCGACTCAACCCGCATCACCACCTCGCCGCTGGCCGATTCCATGGTCAGTTCGGCATCGCCCTTTTTGTGGACGATAAAGAGGCCGAGGGGCAGTTCACCCTGGCGGAAAAGGACCTTGTTGTGGTCGCACAGAAATGGCTCGGAACGGGTGTCGAGCGCCGCGATCAGATCCGGATCGGCTACGAATGAGGATGTATCGAGTTCCACGGAATCTCCCTGCCTTGTGCCCTGGAAATCGCAACCGGCGGGAGAGCGGGTGCGATCTCGAAGACGATCAATGTACACAAGGAGGATTTCATTTTTCTAATCGCACATACTGTGATGTGAATCACCTGTAGATGTTCAGCACCTTTTGCGGACCTGGCCCCCGCACCTACTATTTTCATTGAAACGGCTTCATTGAGGCAATCTAATGTGATTTGAATCACCTTTTGGCTTGCGAATAAAGGGCTGGCTGCAATTAGAACGCCGGAGGAATATCCGGGGCTAAAGCCCGGTTTCTTTTTCTGCTGCATTTCGGCATGACTGAAGTCATGCCCTGATACAAAGCTGCGGCGAGTTCGAGTTTTCCCGCAGCCTGTGAAACTCCGGCCTACGTGGGAGACCAGATGCGCTTCGCCTGGACGCCTGTACGGCAAGTCCCCTCAGGATTGCTGGAGGAAGTAAGCGTCTACGGCGCGCATCAACGAGATGTGGTCGAGGATCGGCGCCCGGTCTTCGTAGCGTGCAGCCCAGCATATCTGGTTGACGATGTCGCGCGGATAGCAGGAGCGCAGTTCCTGCTTGAGGAAGGTGCGAATGAAGCGGATCAGCTC
Source organism: uncultured Acidobacteriaceae bacterium (assembly GCA_963713645.1). GTDB lineage: Bacteria > Acidobacteriota > Terriglobia > Terriglobales > Acidobacteriaceae > Telmatobacter. The sequence goes on from CAVQMQ010000035.1 coordinate 157,766, forward strand.
ATTGCAGATGGCTTCGTTGTTCTCGATTCCCTTATCGACAGCGATGCGGCGGAAGATTTCGCGGAACTGCTTTTCGGAGACTTCGCCGATCTTGATCTTGGTTTGAATGCGGCGCAGGAAGGCGGCATCGACCAGTTGCGCGGGGTCCATGTTGGAGGCGAAAACGACCAGCATCTCGAAGGGGATTTCGATTTTGCGTCCGCCGGCCATCGCCAGGAAGTCGATGCGCCGGTCGAGAGGAACGACCCAGCGGTTGAGCAGTTCGTCGGGGCGGATGCGCTGGCGGCCAAAATCGTCGATGATGAGGACGCCGTTGTTGGCTTTCATCTGCGCCGGGCCAACGTAAAACTTGGTGATCGGGTTGTATTGCAGATCGAGCATCTCGACGGTCAGCTCGCCGCCGACGAGAACCGTTGGCCTTGCGCAACGAACCCAGCGCTCGTCGCGGATTTGGGCCTTCTGGTCTGCAACCGGCTTGTGAATGACCGGATCGAAGACGGTAATAATCTGGCCGTCGACCTCAATGGCATACGGAATCCAGACATCGTCTTCGGCGAGCACGCGGGAGAGCGTCTCGGCAACGGTTGTTTTGCCTACGCCGGGAGGTCCGTAAAGAAAGACCGAAGAGCCGGAGTTGAGCGCGGTACCGAACTGCCAGAGCAGCTTTTCGTCAACGACCAGGTGGGCAAAGGCGCGCTCTACGTCCGCCGAATGAACCACCACATTGCGCACGCTCTGCTTGCGAACCTGATCGACGTAGCTGTCGAGCGGCACAGGCGCAGCGCCGGTATAGTGGCTATGCGAGAGCAGCTCCATGGCCCGCGTTCTGCCCTGCGAGGTAATGGAGATATGCGGCACATTGCCCACCATGCCGTTGACCTGGCAGAGAACCTCATTGCGCATGCGCAAAAAGAGCTCAGTGGCCACTTCGTAGCTGAGGTGAGTCTTTTCGGCAAGATCGAGGACTGAAGAAGCGCCCGACAAGTAGAGCGTCTTTACCGCAAGGTCTTCCAGAACCGCCTGACGTACGCCGGTTTCAGGGATGGTGCGGGGCCTCTGTTCCGGCCCGCTCATGGGCGCGGCTTTGGTAAAACTCAGAATATCCAGTGCTTCTTCCATCGGCTCACTCCGCTGACTGATTGCAATATACCGCGTCTACACCTACTCAGTCACCGTTTTACGCGGATTAGCACTCAGGATGCGCCATCAAAAATACCCCCCCCGGCGGCTGGGAGACGATAAACTGGCTGCGGGAGATTCAATGCCAGTTGTCGAACTCGAGGCCGTGACCAAGGCCTATGAGACCAAGGTTGCGGTCAGCAATCTGAGCCTGTCGATTGAGGCCGGCCAGATGTTTGGCCTGCTGGGGCCGAACGGCGCGGGGAAAACCAGCTCCATCCGCATGATGATGGGCATTACCATGCCGGATTCAGGGCGCATCCTGCTCTTCGGCAAGCCCTTCGAGCGCCAGAGCCTGGAGCGGGTGGGCTACCTGCCCGAGGAGCGCGGCCTCTACAAGAAGATGAAAGTGCTGGACCAACTGGTCTTCTTCGGCCAGTTGCATGGGCTGAGCGCTCGACGAAGCATCCAAGCGCGCCAACGCCTGGGCCGAGCGGCTGGAGATTGCCGGTTCACTCGACAAAAAAACCGAAGAGCTCTCCAAGGGAATGCAGCAGAAGATTCAGTTCATTGCTTCGCTGCTGCACGATCCGGGGCTGATCGTAATGGATGAGCCGTTCTCGGGTCTTGACCCGGTGAATGCGGCGCTGCTGGAGCGGACGCTGCTGGAACTCAAGGATCAGGGCAAGGCGATTCTCTTTTCCACGCATCGCATGGACCAGGTGGAGAAGCTCTGCGACTCGATCTGCCTGATGAACAACGGCAAGGCCGTGCTGGCCGGCAATCTGCGCGAGATCAAGGCGGGCTATGAGCGCAATCGGGTGATTGTCGAGTTCGAGGGAAGCTCCGAGTTTTTGAAGAGCGCGGAAATTGCTCGAGGCGAAGAACTTCTCCGGTCACGCAGAGATCAAGCTCAAGCCGCACGGCGACGCGCAAAAACTGCTGCACGAGGCCGCGGCAATGGCGACGATTTATCGCTTCGAGCTGGTCGAGCCATCGCTCGAAGAGATTTTCATCCAGACCGTGGGAGGCAAGGCCGATGCGTAACGTTCTTCTGATTGCCAAGCGCGAGTATCTGGAGCAGATGCGCGGCCGAGCCTTTCGCCTGTCGACGATCCTGCTGCCGCTGGTCTTTGGCGGAATGATCTATGCAGGCTCAATGACGGAGAGCCGTTCCATCGGCAGCAAGCATCTGGCGATTGTGGCAGCAAGCGCGGAGCTGGCCAACGATGTGCGCCGTTCACTGGTGAATGACAAGGATGCGCAGTTCTCAGTGGATGTAGTTGCGCCTGCCAGCGCGCAGGACCGCGAGACGCTGCTCGGGCGAGTGCAGAGCAAAGCGCTCGACGGGTTGCTGACGATTGAGACTCCTTCATCTGGAGTGACGCGGGCCACCTACACCTCGCAATCCTCCGGCGACCTGATGATCAAGGACAGGCTGCAAACGCGTTGAACCAGGGCCTGGTGAATCAGCGGTTGATTGCCGAAGGCATGAAACAGGCAGATGCCGATGCGCTGCTCAAGGATGTTGCGATCGACACCGAGCAGATGAACAGCAAGGGCCGTGTGGCTAAAACCAATGGCCGCGCCGCGCTAAACAAGAGCATGGGCATGGCCTTTCTGCTGTCCATGACCACTCTGTTCTATGGCCTGAACATGGCTCGCTCGATCATTGAGGAAAAAACCTCGCGCATCTTTGAAGTGATGCTGGCCGTGGCCAAACCGGATGATCTGCTGGCCGGCAAACTCATCGGCGTGGGTGCCGTCGGACTGACGCAGATTGCCATCTGGGTTGTGGCCGCGGCGTTGCTGGCAGGCTCCGCACTGGCCGCGGCCATTGCTGGCGGGCCAATTCGTCAGTACATTTCTCGTGGATGGAGGCGGTGTTCTTCCCGGTTTATTTCGTTCTAGGATTCTTTCTCTACAGCGCGCTCTTCTCCGGCCTGGCGGCAACCTGCGAAACCGCGCAGGAACTGCAAATGTACATGCCGCTGGCCGCTGCTCCCGTGTGGCTCAGCTTCGGACTCATTCCGCTGCTGCTGAGCGATTCAAATTCCATCTGGGCAATGGCCGCGTCGCTCTTTCCGCCAACAGCGCCGTTTGTCATGATGCTGCGCATGGGCCTGGGAACGGTGCCGCCGTGGCAGTTTGCGGTCTCGATTGCGTTGATGCTGGTCAGCGTGTGGGCGGTGCTCTGGTTCTCGTCGCGGCTCTATCGTGTGGGAATTCTGATGTACGGCAAGCGCGCCACATTGCCGGAGATTCTGCGCTGGCTGCGGTACAGTTCGTAGCCACCTGCGGCGGGGCCAATGCCTTCGGATGGCCCGCGCCGTGAAGACAGCGCGGGAGAGGATTGGATTGCTCCGATAAAATCAAGAGAGTGACCGCAGAAGCCAGCCCTCGATTCACATTTATCCAGCACATGGTGCTGGCCGTGGTTCCACGCATCGTCTGGGCGCTGTTGTGGGTCGTCGGTCTGACCTGGCGCTTTGAAGTAATTGCCGTGGATGGAGTGACCCCTGTTCTCTTCGGCGAAAAACCTGGACCGGAGATTTACTGCTTCTGGCACCAGTGCGTGTTTCCGTGCACAATCTACTTTCGCCGGTCCTACGCGACCATTCTCATCAGCCGCAGCTTTGACGGCGAGCTGATTACGCGTATTCTCAATCTCTTCGGCTTCGGTGCCGTGCGCGGTTCCAGTTCGCGCGGCGGGCGCGAAGGATTGCTGGGACTCAAATACGTCCTCGACAGCGGTCACACGGCGATCTTCACCGCCGACGGGCCGCGCGGGCCGATCTATCAGACCAAGATGGGGCCGATCAAGCTGGCGCAGATGACCGGCGCGCCGATTGGCGCATTTCACCTGGAACCGGAGCGGGCCTGGGTCTTGCGCTCCTGGGATCGCTTCCTGATTCCCAAGCCGTTTACGCGCATCGTTGTGAGTTGGGCGCGATGGACGCACGTTTCCGCCGATCTTGCAGCAGATGAATTTGAGGCCAAACGCGCAGAGTTGAACGGAAATATCGAGAACGCTCGTCTGCGCGCATTGGCGCGTTTCAACAAGGCTGATGCGACGGAGAACGCTGGATGAGCGGTCTGCGAGTCGCCGATTATGATTTCGATCTTCCGCCGGAGCTGATTGCACAATCGCCCCCCATGCAGCGCGGGTTGAGCCGCATGCTGGCGATGAATAGCGCCAGCGGAGTTTTGCGCGACACTGAATTTTCGGAGTTTCCGTTGCTTCTTCAACCCGGCGATCTACTGGTTCTCAACGACAGCCGCGTGATTCCCGCGCGGCTGTATGCGCGGCGAACCACCGTGCGCGAGAAGCAGCAATCAACTGCAACGATCGAAGTCCTGCTTACTGAACCCACAGGAGAAAATCGCTGGCGGGCGCTGGTCAAGCCGGGGAAAAAAGTCGCTGTCGGCGAGCGGCTGGTTTTTCCATCCCCTACCGGCGAAGTAGAGTTAGAGGCCGAGGTCCTTGAACGCGGCGAATTCGGCGAACGGCTGATCGAATTTGCTCCGGTCGCGGATTTCTTTGCCGCCATAGACCGCATCGGCCACATGCCGCTGCCGCCGTATATTCGCCGCGAGGATGCGGAGACAGATCGCGAACGCTACCAGACGGTCTTCTCCCGCGATCGAGGCTCAGTGGCCGCGCCGACCGCAGGCTTGCACTTTACGCCGGAGATTCTGGAAGAGATTACGACGCGCGGAGCGCAGATCGTGCGTATAACGCTGCATGTGGGCCTGGGAACCTTTGCGCCGCTGCGCGTTGAGAACCTGAGCGAAGTGAAACTCCATCGCGAACGATACACACTGAGCGTAGAAACCGCCATAGCCGTCAATCGCGCCGTCAGCGAAGGCCGCCGCATTATCGCCGTTGGCACAACGGTCGTCCGCACGCTGGAACATTGCGCACTGCAGGCCGATGGGAACTGGCTTGAGGCGCACTCAGGAGAAACCCAGATCTTCATCTCGCCGGGATTTCAGTTCCGATTAGTCGGTGCGCTGCTCACCAACTTTCATCTGCCGCAATCGAGCCTGCTGATGCTGGTGAGCGCGTTCGCTGGACGCGAGAAAGTGCTGGCGGCCTATCACCATGCAGTCCAAGAGAATTATCGCTTCTTCAGCTACGGGGATTGCATGTTTATTTCGTAGCTCATGATCCCCCCTTTGCGGTCGCAGCGCGGACTCGCTAACTTGCTGACCCGCTAACTCGCTGCTCCTGATAAACTCGTAGCCGTGACAGACCAAGCCAAACCGCCCGTCTTTCTGCTAGACACGATGGCGTTCATCTTCCGCGCCTATCACGCGATGCAGCGTTCGCGCCCCATGTCTACCCGCTCCGGCCTGCCGACTGCGGCTATCTACGTCTTCGCCAACATGATCAAGAAGCTGCGCCAGGATTTTCAGCCGCAATACTTTGCCGCGGTCTTCGATATGAGCGGCGAGGTCTTCCGCGATGAGCGGGCGCGGACGATGGGTCCGCTGCGCAAGTGGAACGGCAAGACGCAGAGCTTTGACGAGGTCAGCTACGAGGGCTACAAGGCAAACCGCGAGGCTATGCCAGAGGATTTGCGCCGGCAGATTCCGTATATTCGGCGCGTTCTCGAAGCGTTGCACATTCCAATTCTCGAAGCTGTGGGATTTGAGGCCGACGATGTGATCGGCACGCTGGCGCGCCAGGCCGCAGAGCAGCAGCACGAGGTCTTCATTGTCTCCGGCGATAAGGACATGATGCAGTTGGTGACTCCACAGGTAAAGATACTCAACCCGCAAAAAGACAACCTGATTCTCGATCCGGCCAAGGTGACGGAGGTTCTGGGAGTGCCGCCGGAGAAGGTTGTGGATGTGATGGCGCTGCGCGGCGATGCGGTGGATAACATTCCCGGAGCGCCGGGGATTGGCGATAAGGGCAGTGTCGATTTGATATTGGAATTCGGCTCAGTAGAAGCGGTGCTGGACCGCGCGGCCGAGGTGAAGCGCAAAAGTTATCGCGAATCGCTGGAACAGAATCGGAACTCCGTTCTTTTATCCAAAGAGCTTGTAACGATAGATTGTCGCGTACCACTTGATCTTGATCTAAACGCAATGCAGACCCAACCGCCAGACATCGAAGCCTGCCGCGAGCTGTTTACCGAGCTTGAATTTACTTCAATGCTGAAGGAGCTTGCGCCTGCGGAGAGCGGGCCTTCGGTTGAGTTGTTGGATGAACCGACAGATGAGCAGGCCAGCGCGTTCTACAAAGCTGCACGCAAGAATGGTTTTTCCTTTGCCCTCGATGCCTCAGGACCCGCTCCTGTTGAGGCGGATGCAGAGCCTGAGGCGCAGCAGACGATGTCGCTGCTGGGTGCAATTGAAGCAGCGGAGAAGCAGATCAGCTTTAGCGTAGGCGTTTGCGCTGACCCTGCGATCGCTCTGAAGCTGCCGCTGACCGCTCAGCTCCGCACATTGCTCGAAGATGCAGCGGTGCCCAAGCGAACACATGATTGGAAGGCTGCGCTTCATCTCTTCGCGGCACAGGGAATCACCTTGCGCGGCGCGGTCGAAGACACGATGTTGCTCTCGTATGCGCTGAATCCGACGCACGCCACGCAGTCGCTGGCCGATGTGGCGGCGCGTGCTGGGCGACCGGCTCCGTCATCGCTTCCGGCAGGCGCTGCGGCCATTGCGGCACTGGTTCCGGCATTGCGTGCCGAGGTTGAAAAGGCTCAGGTTGATCGCGTTTATACAGAGATTGATTTGCCGCTCGTGCCAGTGCTCTTTCGCATGGAGCAGGCCGGGGTGCGCATCGATATTGGGGTTCTGGACGGACTTTCCAAGCGATTTGCGACTGAACTGGAGCGCGTCGGCGAGCGCATTTTTGAGTTAGCCGGACGACGGTTCAATGTCAACTCGCCCAAGCAACTGGGCGAGGTGCTGTTTACGCATATGGGTTTGCCCGCTCCAGCCAGCCGAGGCAAAGGCAAGGCGGTCTCAACCGCGCAGGATGTGCTGGAGCAGTTGGCGGAGAAGAATGAAGTGCCGAAGCTGGTACTGGAGTTCCGTCACCTGTCGAAGCTGAAGTCGAATTATGTAGACGCGTTGCCGTTGCTGGCAGACAGCGACTCACGCGTGCATACGACCTTTCAAGCAGCGGTCGCGGCAACGGGACGGCTCTCATCGGTCAACCCGAATTTGCAGAATATTCCCATTCGCACCGAGTTAGGACGCGAGATTCGCGCGGCGTTTATCTCCGCTCCGGGAACGCAACTGCTCTCGGCGGATTACTCCCAGATTGAGCTGCGATTGCTGGCGCATTTCAGCGAAGACCCGCTGCTGGTGCGAGCGTACGCAAACAACGAAGACATTCATACACTCACTGCGAGTGAGGTCTTCGGCGTATCGCCCGAGGCAATGGACAAGGAAACGCGCGGGCGAGCCAAGGCGGTGAATTTCGGCATCGTTTACGGCATCTCGGCCTTCGGGCTGGCGACGCAATTGGGGATTCCGCAGAGCGAGGCAAAGGCTTATATCGAGCGGTATTTTGCGCGCTACGCCGGGGTGCAGAAGTTTATCGAGAAGACGCTCGAAGAGACACGCAAGACAGGCAGCGTGCGTACACTCTTTGGCCGCCTGCGGCCCATTCCTGACATCGAAAGCCGCAATCCCAATCAGAGAGGCTTTGCCGAGCGTACCGCGATTAATACGCCGCTGCAAGGCACGGCGGCTGACCTGATCAAGCTGGCGATGATCTCGCTCGACCGCAAGCTCGCCGAGCGCAAGCTGAAAACGCGCATGGTTTTGCAGGTGCATGACGAGTTGCTCTTCGAGGTTCCTGCGGATGAGGCCGCAGAATTTGAAGAGTTAGTGCGCACAGAGATGGAAGGCGTGATTCAGCTCAAAGTGCCGCTAGTTGCTGACATCGCGTTTGGTGCAAACTGGCGGGATTTGTAGCTGTTGTCCCATGTCCCCAAAAGTACGCGAGGGACATGGGGTCCGAGTAGTTCACGATTTATATTTTAGAAGAGGTGACTCGTGCCAAGAGGAAAGAAAAAGAAGCAATGGGTGGCCGGAGATAACTTTCTGGTTCCGCTTGAGGATGGAACCTATGGCCAGGGCCAGGTTCTTTCCTATGAAGAACATGCAATGAACAGCGCGATCTGCGCTGTTTCATCGGTACGATTCAGTGAAATTCCGACCCGACTCGAAATTATTCCTGAAGAACGTCTACTTGCTGTTCTCTTCGTGACACGCGATCTCCTCGATTCTGGACGGTGGCATATCGTCAATAATGGACCTATCATTTCTTGGGAGAAGTACATCGAAATTCATGCAATGCGAAACAAAGGATATATTGGAGTTGCAATCGAAGGGTCTCGAATCGTTGCAAATTTTTTGAGCGCCTACCATAAGTTGGTTCCATGGAATAAATACTACGATCCTGAATATTTTGACAAATTGTTAATCTCGCGTGATCGCAAGCCTGCTGATGTTCTGCTGAAGCCGACCACCACGGGGTTACAACCCTAATGTCCCGCTGGTTGCCCCACCCTCGCCGCGTCATTCTTTTTTTTGCGACGAGAGCGGGTGCCCCGAGTTAATGTGTCGAATCGGCATTTGCTTACTTTGCGGCTTCTGCCTTTGCCGCTAAAAACCGCTCCATGAATTTCGTATCGAACTCGCCGGCGCGAAAGCCTTCATCCTGAAAAATTGCCCGGTGCAGCGGGATCGAAGTATCGATGCCCTGCACGATGAACTGGCTCAGAGCGCGCTCCATCTTGGCGATGGCCTCGGCGCGGTCAATACCATGCACGATCAGCTTGGCAATCAGCGAGTCGTAATAGGGCGGCACTACTCCCTCGGCGTATTGCGCTGTGTCCACGCGCACGCCGTTGCCGCCAGGTACATTGAACGCCGTGATCTTGCCTGCCGACGGAGTAAATTTTTCCGGATGTTCGGCGTTGATGCGGCACTCGATGGAGTGGCCGCGTATCTCAATCTTCGCGGGCAGGATCGCATCGAGCCGCTCGCCTGCAGCGATGCGCAACTGGGCTTTGACCAAGTCGATTCCCGTGATCGCTTCAGTAACCGGATGCTCGACCTGAATGCGGGTGTTCATCTCGATGAAGTAGAGCTGGCGGTCTTCATCCATCAGGAATTCAATCGTCCCGGCGTTCTGATAGCCAATCTCGGAGAGACAGCGGCGCAGCGTCGTATCGATCTCTTTGCGCAACTCCGGTGAGACCTGGAGGCTAGGCGCTTCTTCGATGAGCTTTTGATGGCGGCGCTGAATGGAGCACTCGCGCTCAAAGAGCGTGGCTACGTTACCATGTTCATCGGCCAGCACCTGGAACTCGATGTGGCGCGGACGCTCGATGAATTTCTCCATATACAGCTCGCCGTTGCCGAAGGCGTTGGCGGCCTCGGTGTGTGCGGCGTGATAGAGATTGGGCAGTTCCTCGGCGTTGCGAACAATGCGCATGCCACGCCCGCCACCGCCGGCCTTGGCTTTGAGAATGACCGGGAAGCCGACCTTCTTGGCCCAATGCTGCGCATCCTTGACATCGATGATGACGCCATCGGAGCCAGGAAGAATGGGCACTTTGGCCTTCTTCATCGCCTGGCGGGCTTTTTCTTTTTCGCCCATGAGCCGAGTAACTTCAGGCGGCGGGCCGATGAATTTGATATTGGAGGCGCGGCAGACTTCGGCGAAGTTGGCGTTCTCGCTCAAGCAGGCCATAGCCGGGATGAATAGCGTCTACATCGGCGATTTCAGCGGCGGAGATGACTGCTGGCACATTCAGATAGCTTTCGGCGGGACGCGGCGGGCCAATGCAGATGGCCTCGTCGGCAAAGCGGACATGCAGCGAGTTGCGGTCAGCCTCGCTATAAACGGCGACGGTGCGAATGCCGAGTTCACGGCAGGCGTTCAAGACGCGCAGCGCAATTTCGCCGCGATTGGCAACCAGTACCTTACGAAACATTCAAGACCCTTAAAAGCGAGTTAGCAAGTTAGCGAGTCAGTAAGTTAGCGAGTAAGCAAGTCAGCGATAGGTCCCGAAAGCTCTTTGCCTTCACCGCCAGCCGTGCTCGCTCCGCTCTTACTGCTAAGCCACCCGGATGGCAAAGAGGGGCTGCCCAAACTCGATGGGCTGGCCATTGGAGACAAAGCACTTGACGATTTCGCCGAAGGCGTCGGCTTCGATCTCATTCATCAGCTTCATGGCTTCGACGATGCAGATGACCTGGCCCTTGTCCACGCGCTCGCCGAGTGAAACAAAGGGGGCTGAACCGGGAGAAGGCGAACCATAAAACGTGCCGACAATGGGCGATTTGACGATATGCAAGCCGTAATCTGGATCGGAGGCAGGAGCGGCCGGCGTTGAGGCAACGTGCGCTGGCGCTGTGGGCGCCGCAGCCACAGGAGCGGCTGGAGCAGAGGCCATCAACCGGGCCAGATCACCGAGTCCGGCTGCTGGAGCCTGATGAAACTTGAGGCGGAGCTTCAACTCGCCACGGTCCAAATCGAACTCAGCAATCTGATGTTCCTTAAGGAACTCAATCAGCTGCTTCAGATCCTTTAAATCTTGAGGATTCATTCGTTCCTTGTTCTCCATCACGCAGAGGTGAAAAGTTGATACTTAACCAACGCAAAATCTTAAACAATCATTCAATACCGCTCATAGCTCAATCAGGGCCTTGGGCGAGGGCGTCAGCACCTGGCCACCGTTGGCCGTGACCGCCACCATATCCTCAATCCGAATGCCGAACTGCCCTTCCAGATAAACTCCCGGCTCGATGGTAATCACCATGCCTTCGAGCAGCCGAAAACTCTGGCCCGCGCCAATTCGCGGCGGCTCGTGAATCTCCAAACCAACGCCGTGGCCTGTCGAATGAGAAAACGCCTCCGCCAAACCTGCGTTGCGCAACATACTGCGCGCCGCCTCATCTACATCGCCACAGCGTGCTCCGGAAGCCACTGCAGCCACCGCAGCCTACTGCGCTTCAAGAACCGCCTCGTATGCGGCCCGCTCATTGGCCTTTGGCCGGCCCAGATAAACCGTCCGGGTCATATCCGAGCAGTAACCCTTGAGGATAACACCGAAGTCGAGGGTCAGAAAGCCTCTGCGCGGGAGCTGTGCGCTGGTCGCTCGCCCGTGGGGCAGTGCAGAGCGCGCGCCGGAAGCAACGATGGTCTCAAAGCTCATTCCTTCCGCGCCCCAGAGCCGCGCCTGATGCTCAAGTTCCGCGGCCACTTCAATCTCGCGCAGGCCGGGGCGGATAAAGCCGAGCATGTGGTCGAAGAGCTTGCAGCCCAGCAGCGCCGCCTCGCTGAGGATCGCCAGTTCCTCCTCGTCCTTTTGCATGCGCAGCGGCTCAACCAGCGGCGCGGCGAGGGCTGAAAGGAAATTTTTTCGAAGTTTCACAGGCAGCGCGGCTTTCCAGCGGGCAAGAGCTGCAACGGAGGTCTGCGCGGGATCAAATCCGGCAAACTCCACTCCCGGCTGCGCGGCCATCCATTGCACGGCGGCAATGGCCGGTGAGCTGTGGACAATCTCCACCTGCGCGGCCTGCACCTCTTCAGCGGCCTGGGCAATGTAGCGGCCATCGGTAAACAGCCGCGCCGCGCGCTTGGTCACAGCCAGTGCAGCGCTTGAACCGGTAAAGCCGGAGATGTAGCGCAGGTCGGGAAGATGGGTGATCAAAAGGGCCGGAATACCGGCGCGCGTCATGCGGCGGCGCAGTTGACCAATGCGGCGGGAAGAAGTCACTTAGAGAGGATAAATCACCGGGGGGATTGGTGGGCAGAGTCCTTGAGTACCCGAAAATCTGAACCGGTAAAGCGGAGCCGGCTATTGAGTCCTGACTGGGCGATTCATGTTGACAGCGCTTTCTTTGAGTCCTACGCTTGGGATATGCAGGTTGAACTGACACCCAAACAGAGTTCTTTTGTTGACATGGGCATCCAGGAGGGGTGCTTCCGCAACTCCGAGGAGGCCGTGCGTCAGGCGCTCGCACAGTGGGAAAAACGAGAACGGGTTCGCGTTGAGTTGCTTGCCTCCCTCGACATCGCGGTGCAATCTTTGGATGCTCGTGAGGGTGAGACCTATACAAAGGAAACCCTTCACGAGTTGGTTGATTCCGTAAAAGCGCAAGGAATGATGCAGTTCTCTGGGCGATAACTCGCTTTGGGTCGGCGACGCAAACCAAAGCCTACCTTTACAAATCGAGGGGAATCGAAATGCGATTGGTGCTTCAGCCGGTTTCATACGAAGAGCTCAGCAATAAACAGAAAGAGTCATATAACTTTCAAAAGGTCTCCGCAGTATTAGCCGATTTTGGCATTGTGACCATTCGCTTGAGTAACGATTGGAACGGTGCCGATTTTATTGCGCAACTCCATGACGGGAAAACTTTCATCAAGGTTCAGCTAAAGAGCCGGTTGACATTCAATAAGAAATATCGAGATCAGGAACTGTATATCTGCTTCAGGGACGGAAACGGTGATCGCGATCCCTGGTATATGTATCCACATTCTGAAATGTTAGCGTTGAATCTGAGCGAAGGAAACATTGGGAAGGAGTTTTGGGATGAGCATGAAAATTACAGCAAACCCAAACCATCAAAGCGACAGAGAGACTTGCTTGAGCCATATCAGTTGAAGCCTGGGTATACACTTTTGTTGTAGATTTCCATTGAGGAAAACTCGATATCAGCCTGGCTAGCAGTATGATTCCATTTAGGAGTCGAATCCATGACCACCCGAATTATTCGCGTTGGAAACACTCTCACCGTTGAGATCCCCGAGGAGTTGGTTGCCAAGGCCTCACTTCCAGTCGGTGAACCGGTGGAATGGATTCCAAATGGAACCTGCAGCATTGCGCTGGTGAAGTCTGCGGACGAGGCTTCCGAAAGTCCGCGGAAGCGCAGAACACTGGATGAGCTTCTCGAAGGCATTCCAGATGGCGCGCACATGGAAGAGATCGACTGGGGACCTCCACGCGGGACGGAAGTTTGGTAATCCCCACAGTTCCAGACGCCGGCGATCTGGTATGGCTGGATTTCAACCCCCAGGCTGGCCGAGAACAAACTGGCCGCAGGCCTGCGCTGGTACTCTCCGCGCAGCGATTCAATCTCAAGACATCCTTAGCCTTCGTGTGCCCGATTACCAGCAAGATCAAGGGCTACAGTTCCGAAGTTCAGTTGCCTGCCGGATTGCCTGTGCATGGGGCGGTACTATGTTCGCATTTGCGAAGTATCGATTGGCAAATACGCAATCCCGTTCTGATTGGGAAAGCGCCTGACGATGTTCTTCTTGAGGTTCGTGAGATTGTAGGCTCCATTGCGGGCATTACGTCTTAAGATTCCCCCACTCCCGGAACATTTAGAATAGAGAAGCCGTAGAAAGCACTACGCCGGTTGACCGGCGGGAAAGTACGCACTCATCGCTATGCATCGCTGGTCCAGGCTCTTTATCCCCACTCTTCGCGAGGCCCCGGCAGACGCCGAAGTGGCCAGCCATCGTTTTCTCGTCCGCGCGGGCTACATTCGCCAGCTCGGCGCGGGCATTTACAACTACCTCTTTCTCGGCCAGCGCTCGATCAACAAGATCATCGGGATTGTGCGCGAAGAGATGGACCAGATCGGCCAGGAGTTCTATCTGCCTGCGCTGTTGCCCAAGGAGCCGTGGGTCGAGAGCGGTCGCTGGACGGGAATGGGCGACAACATGTTCCGCCTCAAGGACCGCAAGGGCGCGGAGCTCTGCCTGGGCATGACCCACGAAGAGATCATGACCGCGATTGCCCGCAACGAACTGCGCAGCTACAAGCAGTTGCCGCAGATCTGGTATCAGATCCAGACCAAGTTCCGCGATGAGCCGCGCCCCAAGTCCGGCCTGTTGCGCGTGCGCCAGTTCACGATGAAGGATAGTTACTCCTTTGATATTGACAAGGCGGGCTTGGACAAGAGCTTTGACCTGCATGACGCGGTTTACCGCAAGATTTTCACGCGCTGCGGATTGAAGTTTGTCGCCGTCGAGGCGGACTCGGGTTCAATGGGCGGCTCGCAGTCGCAGGAGTTCATGGTCTACACCGATGCCGGCGAGGACCTGATCGCAAGCTGCCCGGTCTGCGGTTATGCGGCGAACACCGAGAAGGCGATCTCGCGGCTGGAGCCGATTGTTGAGATGGAAGCTACAGGGGACGGGACGCCAGAGTTGGTCCACACGCCGGGCTGCGCGGCGATCAGCGATGTTGCCGAGTTCTTCAAGATTTCTCCGGCCTCTGACATCAAGTGCGTAGCGTATATGGCGATGAAGCGCGGCTTGGCCGGTAAGCCGGATACATGGCATGGCGTGGCGGCATTCCTGCGCGGCGACCATCAGGTCAACGAGACCAAGCTGTTGGGCGCAGTGGGTGGAGCGGAGCTGCGCACAATGCAGGCCGAGGAACTGGAGCAGTATCTCAACGGACCTGCGGGTTTTCTGGGACCGGTGGGATTGAAGCACGATGCCAAGCCGCTCGAAGCCGGACTGACTGTTGTCGTGGACAAGTCCCTAGAAGGCCGCAAGAATCTCGTTGCCGGAGCGAACAAGCTTGACTATCACCTGCGCAATGTTGTGCCGGGGCGCGATTTCAAGTGGACCATCGCGGCGGATATTCGCACCGTCAATGAGGGCGAAGCCTGCCCTGTGGATGGTTGCGCGGGCAAGCTGGTGGTTGGCAAGGCGGTCGAAATCGGACACATTTTCAAGCTGGGCTACAAGTACACCGAATCGATGGGCGCGCGCGTCCTCGACCCAAACGGCAAGGAAGTGATGCCGATCATGGGCAGCTACGGCATCGGCATCGAGCGCATTTTAACTTCTGCAATCGAGTGCTCCAATGATGCCAACGGCTTCTGCTTGCCGGCTTCGATTGCGCCGTTCACCGTCGTTGTAACGGTGACCAACGTCTCTGACGCGGCGCTGGCTGAAGCGGGCGAAAAGCTGGCCGCGGAGTTGGAAGCAGCTGGACTCGATGTGCTGCTGGATGACCGGGACGAGCGCGCCGGCGTCAAATTCAAAGACGCGGATCTGATCGGGATTCCCTATCGCATCAACGTCGGCAAGAAAATTGCCACCGGACAAGTGGAGCTGGTGGCGCGAGCGACGGCAAGCAGCGTTGATCTTGCGATTAGTGATGTAGTTGCAGCGGTGAAGAAACGTGTCGAGGAAGATGGGTTGATCACCAGCATCTGATTTGAGATTTGCGGTATCCCACCCTTGCCACAAGAACGAGTACGCGGCAAGGATGGGGCACCCAACGGACTGCCGTATCGCAGAATCGAGACCTGGGATTCCGGGCTGGTAACTGTTTACTGACCGCTGTTTACTGTTTCAAGGAGCATTCATGGCGCTGAAGATCAAGCTGGCAAATCCCGCAGGCAAGCAGGCGTGGGGGTCGTTGCTGGTGCGCTGCGCGCTGTCGGCAATCATCGTTGTCGCGGTGGTGGTCTTTATCGTCTTCACATGGTTCTACATTCACGAAGGCAAGGTGGTGGATGAGCGGCTCAAGCAGCCTATCTTCGCTACCACCGCCAAAATCTACGCCGCGCCGCGCGAGGTGCGTCCTGGGCAAAAGCTCACTGTGCGCCTGCTTGCCAATGAACTGAATGAGGCCGGTTACTCCACAGATGGCTCTACGCAGTTCTCGCAACTTGGAACATACGCGGAAAGTGGGCAGTCCATCACGGTGCGTCCCGGACCGCAGTCGTTTCACGCACAGGACAGCGCGACGATTCATGTCAGCGGCGGGCAGGTTGCATCGATCAGCGACGATCACGGGCAGCCGCTCTCCAGCTATGAACTGGAGCCGCTGCTGATTACCGGATTGAGCGATGACGCCAATCGCACCAAGCGACGGCTTCTCACGTACGACGAGATTCCGCCCAATATCGTCCAGGCAGTGCTGGCCATTGAAGACCGCAAGTTTTTTGAGCACTCTGGCGTCAACTACACCAGCATGATGGGCTGGGCATGGCACGACCTGATCGGAGACCGCAAGCATCGCGGGGGCGCTTCCACGCTGTCAATGCAACTGGCAAAGCTGCTCTTTCTCGCGGACAACGGATCGATCAAGTACAAACTTACGCAAATCGTCATCACCTTCCAGCTTGAGCATCGCTTCAGCAAGCAGCAGATCTTCGAGATGTACGCCAACCAGATCAATCTCGGCCAACGCGGCAGCTTTGCCATTGATGGCTTCGGCGAAGCGGCGCAGGCCTACTTCGGCAAAGATGTACAGAAGCTGGATCTGGCCGAGTGCGCGCTGCTGGCGGGCATTATTCAACGGCCGAATTACTTCAATCCATTCCGCCATCCGCATCAGGTGATTGAGCGGCGCAATCTGGTGCTGGATTCGATGGTGGAAACCGGCGCGATTACACACGAGCAAGCGGAAGCGGCGAAAAACGAGGCGCTGCATCTGGCTCCGCAGAGTGTGGATGCCAGCGAAGCTCCGTACTTTGTCGATCTGGTGCACGAGCAGTTGACGCAGAAGCTGGGCGAGCGCGACTTTAACCGCGAGGGCTTGCGCATCTACACATCGCTCGATCCGGATTTGCAGCGCCTGGCAACGGCAGCGGTGGATGCCGAGACGCACATGATCGACGCGCGAGTGGATAAACTGCACAGGCATCACAAGCCGGGAGAAACCTATCCTTATCCGCAGATGGCATTGGTGGCGCTCGATCCACATACAGGCCAGGTGTTGGCTCTGGTGGGCGGACGCAGCTATGGAACCTCGCAGTTGAATCATGCCGTAGCCAAGCGGCCCACAGGCTCTATCTTCAAGCCCTTCGTTTATGCCACGGCCTTTGCTACGGCAGTGGATGGAACCATGCTGCCAGGGCAAGACAAGCTCTTTTCGCCGGTGACGATACTAAACGATCAGCAGACTACCTACGATGTGGGCGGCCAGGAGTACACGCCGCGTAACTTTGGAGGCGAGTATCACGACCAGGTCACGGCGCACTATGCCCTGATGCGCTCACTCAACAACGCCACCATCGGCTTGGCCTCACTTGTGGGTTTTGATCGCGTGGCGGCGCTGGCCCGCGACGCGGGCGTTAAGAGCGCGCGCGGGACACCGTCCATGGCCATTGGCTCTTATGACGCCACACCGCTGGATATGGCCGGCGCGTATACAGTCTTCGCAAACAAGGGGCTGCATATCGATCCCTGGATGCTCTCCAGCGTACGCGCGGCCAACGGCGATGTGGTCACCGACTTTGAGCCAACTACAAAACAGGTACTGGACCCGCGTGTGGCCTATCTAACCCTCAACATGATGGAGAATGTGCTGCGCGGCAAGGGCACCGGAGCTGGCGTGCGCAACATGGGCTTCACAGCGCCGGCCGCGGGCAAGACCGGAACCGACCACGATGCGTGGTTTGCCGGATTCACCAGCAATCTGCTCTGCGTTGTCTGGGTGGGCAACGACGATTACACCGATATCAAGATTGAAGGCGCGGACGCCGCTGGACCCATCTGGGCTGAGTTCATGAAGCACGCTGTGCAGTTGCCGCAGTACTCCGATACCAATACTTTTACTGCACCGGATGGCGTGGATGTGGTGCAGATCGACCAGGTCTCTAACCTGCTCAGCGATGCGGCCTGCCCGGTGTCTTACGAAGCGGCCTTTCTAGCGGGCACCGCGCCGACAGATACTTGCGACCATCCTGCCGATCATCGCAATATCCTGCAAAAGATCTTCGGCCTGGGCAAGAATCCGAATTGACCGGCTCGCATGACGAATACGATTGCATTCACGCCTGTGGCTGAATGCTCCACGCGCCGGTTTCTGCAAGGCGCAGAGCCTGCGCGGCATCAACTGCTTCCGAGAGGAACGCTCCCTGCCCCAGTTCGCAGCCCATGCCGCGCAGCAGGTCAAGCTGTTGCTGGCTTTCAATTCCCTCTGCCACCACCAGCACTCCCAGTGAGCGCCCGAGCTGGATCAGCGATTCGAGAATTGTCGTCTGGCGTTTCGAGTTGCCGGAGGCCGCGGCTAATTTTGGATCGAGCTTGACTGCGTCGATGGGCAGCCGCACCATATGATTGATCGGCGCAAGGCTCGAACCAAAATGGTCCACGGCTACATGAAGATTTTCGCTGGCAATTCTCTTCAGAATTGCTCGCGCCGTGTCAGGCCTTTCGTTCAACGTACTCTCGGAAATCTCCAGCAGCAGCCGCGCCGGGTTGGCTCCAGTCTCTTCCATCGTCTGGCTCAACTGCTCGACGAAGCCGGGGTTGTAAAACTGGCGGGAGTTCACGTTGATGGACAGCGTAAGGTCGGTGAACGGTATGGTCTCGGCCCAGGCGCATAGCTGGAGACAGGCGGCCCGTCTCGTCTCCCGGCCGATCAACGCAGATATCTCCGCATCTTCGTCCAGATAACCCAACTCCGAGAAGCCGGCCAGAAATCCATCCGCCCGGCGCCAGCGCAATTGCGACTCGAAACCCTCCAGCTTGCCGTTCTCAAGCCGGTAAATGGGCTGATACCAAAGCTCCACCTCGCTGTGGGTGAGAGCGTGGCGCAAATCCTCTTCGCGCTCCTTGCGGTTGGCAACCTCAATCTCCAATCTCTTGTCGAATATCTCAATGCGCGCGCCACCGGCCCGCTTGGCTCGATACATTGCAAAATCCGCATCGTGAATCAACGCCTCCGGAGACTGGTGGCTGGCGCTGGCAATGGCCGCCCCAATGCTGGTGGGAGCCTGAATGGTATGTCCGTGAATGATGAAAGGCTGTTCCAACTCGCGGGCCACGCGATTAGCCACACTCTGCAGGTCGCCGGGGTTCTGGATATTTTCAGCCAGAATAGCGAACTCGTCGCCGCCCAGCCGGGCCGCCGTATCCTGCGGGCGAACGCTGCGTGCAAGCCTTGCCGCCACCTCTTTCAAGAGCATGTCGCCAACGGCGTGGCCCAGCGTGTCATTCACTTCCTTGAAGCGATCCATATCCAGGAACAAGACGCCGCAGGTTTGGCCGCGCAGACGCTCGCGGCGGCTCAATGCCAGCGCCAGCCGGTCCTGGAAAAGAGAACGATTTGCCAGGCCGGTCAGCGGGTCATGCAGCGCATCGAAATGCATTTTGTCTTCGGCGCGCTTCCGCTCTCCAATATCCCGATAGTTGACAACCTGACCTGCGGCGGCTCCGTTGACCATCAGAGGGCCGGCCAGCATCGCAACATCCAGCAGTTCACCGGCCTTGGTTCTTCGCACTGTCTCGATCAGGGCGCGGCCTTGCTCGGCAACAGCCTGGGGAACCAGATCGCTCTCATGCCGCCGGGTCGCCGGAACAATCAGGTCGATGATATTCGCCCCTACCGACTCTTCCGCCGTGTAGCCAAAGAGGCGCGTGAATGCCGGATTGACGAAAAGGATCTTGTCATCGCGTACGATGGACAGCGGCTCGGGGATGCTCAACAACAGCTCTTCAACAGACTGCGGCATCGACGCGGTTTCGCTGCCTTCGGAGAAAAGGACGATGACCGCCTCATCGCCGCCCGCGGCTAGTCCGCGATAGGTACCTTCGACGCTCTTTGGCCCACCAATCGCCGGCAACAGCTCGGTGCGGAAGTAGCCCGCCGGTTTGCCCGGCCTCTCAACGTCTTTGGCACCGGCCAGCCCCGGAAGCAAATTCATTACCAGCGGAAGTACGACAGTCCCTTCGGGCCAGCCCACACAAATGCGCGCCTGCGCATTGGCGTAGAGAACCTGTCCATCTCGCTCCAGAAACGCAGCAACGGGCAAAGCATCAAGAATCGCTTTTTGTCCGGCAAAATCCGAGTTAGAAGAAGAACTCAAGCTCATATCATCGCAGGGTATGCGCTGTGCCTCACTACCTATTCGTGCGCGAATTTCGATAGTGCGTCAATTTGAAGGGTACAGGTTTCAGCCCGCGCATAGGTGCTACAAACTCAACGAGGGCTTTCGCCTCTGAAAAAATGCGATTTCATACTGTCCCACCGCTCCCATTTGGGGAAGCATAAACACACCTGCCCAATGGCCATTGCCGAGGCAACTGGCTCTGGGCAAGCCAAGGCGGGAACAGCGATTTATTCAATACCTGGGGCGAAGGTGGAGTGAGAAGACTACAGCTATTGGACAACCGCTCTATGGAATCTCAATCAGTTCCATCTGTCCGTCACGGCGGCGATGGAGTACATACATCTCACCCGCCGGGTCGCGAAAGATCACGAGGTCGCGGTCGCGGAATTCGGCGTCTTTGACCGCTTCTTCAATCGTCATCGCCTTCATGGCAATAGCTTCGGATGATTTTACAATATGCGGCTCAACCACCGCCGCGTTGACCGGGTAGGAATGCACGGCAATGGAGGCGCGCGCCTTGGCCTTGCCACCGCGTACCGGTTCGTCCGGGGCAGGCTGTGCAGCCCTGGTCTTGGGCCGGGCAACGGGAGCCGCTACCAGTGCCTTTTCTTCCTTGGGCAGCCGCTTGTTGGCCCGCTGCCGGTCACGGAATTTTAGCGCCTGATTGCTGGCGTGCTCCAGAGCCTCGCGCAGCGCGGCTTCCAGGCTGTCCGCCTTGCCCGTGGCCGAAATCGACTGAGCGCGCGATTGCACAGCCAGCTCGGCGATCTGCAGATGGCGCTGGGTGCGGAAGGTGATGCTAGCCCGCGCCGTCTTGCCGAGAATCCGCCCCATCCGCTGCAATCCCTCCTCAGCCTGCGCGCGCAGCGCCTTCGATATCTTTACCTGCCGGGCAGTGAACTCTACTTCCATAGCCAGCCTCCACTTTCACTTCTCAAAGAATACCGCTGGAAACTACGGATTCTATCTCATTTCACTGATCGGCGGAAGAGGAAATGCAGGAACCAGGCAATAGGGACTAGGGAATAGGGACTAGAGCTTGGGAACTGCTTGATAGGAGAAGAGAAATCTGAAACAGCTTTGAATGCGCCAGATCCGATGAGCAAAACGTTCATCTCGACGCCTAAGATTCTGCTTGACAACCGATTCACTCTCAACATGCTTGCCTATTGCCTATTGCCTATTGCCTATTGCCTATTGCCTATTGCCTATTGCCTATTGCCTATTGCCTATTGCCTTTGCCATTGCCTATTGCCTAGTCGCGCCGCCTGCGTTGATGGGTTGACGGTATATTCATATCTTCGCGGTATTTGGCGACGGTGCGCCGGGTGAGTTGAATTCCTTGGGCCTGCAAATGCGCGGCCAACTGGTCGTCGGTGAGTGGATGGCGGGGATCTTCGTCGTCAATCAATTTTTTCACCTTGCGCTTGAGCACCAGCAGCGGAGTATCCGCGCCCTCCGGTCCATTTGAACCTTCAGAGAAGAAAAAGCGCAACTCGATCACGCCTTGCGGGGTGTGAACATATTTATTGGCGACTGCGCGGCTGACTGTGGAAGGGTGCACGCCGATCTCTTCGGCCACTTCCTTGATCATCATCGGCCGCAAGGCCTCAACGCCGCGATCCAGAAACTCCTGCTGGCGGCGGACAATCACCTCGCAGGTGCGGATGATGGTGCTCTTGCGCTGGGCGATATTGCGCATCAGTTGCAACGCGGAGCGGAAGCGCTCCTTTACATAATCCTTGACTTCCTTGTCGGTGCCTTGAGCGGTCAACATGCGGCGGTAGCGCTGGCTGAGACGCAGGCTGGGCATGTCTTCCTCATTCATGGCCACCACCCACTCGCCGCCGCGCTTGATGAAGACGACATCAGGCTCGATCAGCCGGGTCGTCTCGCGGTTGTAGATGCGGCCGGGTTTGGGGTCGAGAGTGCGGATAAACTCGATGCCGCCGTGCGCCTCGGCGGGCGTCACTCCGGCAGCCCGCGCAAGATCCTTTACATCCCGCTTCTGCAACAGCCCCAGATGACGGTCCACGATGATCGCCGCTACTTCCATGCTGCGCCGCCGCTCTTCAATGCGGGCCTCGGCCTCGGCGTGGAAGCTGCCATGCAGGTCCGCGACCGCTTCCAGGTTGCGCCGTGCATACAGCAAGTCAAACTCATGCTGCTGGGCCGCGATTTGAATCAAGAGGCATTCGCGCAGGTCGCGGGCAGCCACGCCGGCCGGGTCAAGCCCCTGCACCAGCTTGATGGCCTCGCGCAGCAGCGCCAGGGCGTCGGTCTGCTCCGTCACCCGCCGATCTTCCTCCGGCCCGCCAGCCTGCAATGCCGTGAGAGCCGCCTCCGGTTCCAGCAGCGCAGCCGCCAGTTCCTCTTCGCTCGCGGCAAGATATCCATCCTCATCCAGATTGCCGATCACGTACTCTGCCGCATCATGGAGGTGCGGCTCGAGCTTCAGACTTCCCAACTGCCACGCCAGGTGATCGGAGAGAGTTGTAGGCTGAGAGAGAAAGTTCTCAAATGACGGTTTCTCGTTTTCTTCATACTCCGGCTGGGTGCGATAGCCGGGGTCAAGGTACTCCTGAAAATATGATCCGAAATCGATTTCTTCAAATGAGTCCTTGGCAGCGGCGGGCGGCTCCTGAACAGCGCCATCGGCAACGGTCGGGTCCAGCGTTGTCCGCTCCTGGATGCCGCGCTCCAGCCGTTCCTCGCGGCCTGCAACCTCATCCAGCATCGGAACGGTCTCGTCAATTTCTTCCAGGACGGGATTTTCGACCATTTCAGCATCGATCATCTCCTTCAGCTCCAGCTTGTTGAGCGCAAGCACGCTCACCATCTGCATCAAGCCGGGAGTCAGAACCTGGCGTTGCGAGACCTTGAGGTTCAATTTGGGTTGCAGCAGCGCCATAGTTGGGACCTTATTCCCGATCAGACTCAATCAAAGTGTAGCGAGATGAGAAAAAAGCTAAAGAAGAAATTGACCCAAGTCGAGTCAAGCGTTCCGGAATGGGCAACAGCCCTCCCAGTAATCTCTGCATGGAAATCCCGTACCCAGCGCGCGACCGGCTGCAATTGACAGACCAAAGCCCCGGGGTATCCAGATAGGTTCCTGCCGACGGAAAAACCATGCTAGCCAAGCGAAAATCCCTCCCCCAGGTAAACTCGCCGTACCTCCACATCGTTGCCCAGCTCATGCGGGGTTCCGGCACGGAAAATGCGCCCTTCTGCGATGATGTACGCGCGGTCGGTCACGGAAAGTGTCTCGCGCACATTGTGGTCGGTAATCAGCACGCCGATTCCCTGCGCCTTGAGATCGAAGATGATCCTCTGCAGTTCCAGCACGGCAATGGGATCGATGCCGCTGAAAGGTTCATCAAGAAGAATAAAGTTTGGCTGGATGCAGAGGCAACGGGCAATCTCCACCCGGCGGCGCTCACCGCCCGAGAGCGCATAGCCGCGCGTGGTGCGAATGTGGCCCAGGTTCAACTGGCTGATCAACTTCTCGGTGCGCACCCGGCGCTCCTGGCTGCTGAGAGGCTGCACCTCAAGCACCGCAAGGATATTTTCCTCCACAGTCAGCTTGCGAAAGACCGAAGGCTCCTGCGGCAGATAGCTGATGCCGAAGTTGCGGGCGCGCAGGTACATCGGAACCCGCGTGATCTCTGTCTCGTCGATGCGGATCAGGCCACTCTCCGGCGTCACCAGGCCAACAATCATGTAAAAGCTGGTGGTTTTTCCGGCGCCGTTCGGCCCCAGCAGCCCCACCACTTCGCCACGCGAGATGGAGAGGTCAACGCCACGCACCACCTGGCGGCCTTTATATGACTTGCCGATTCCCTCGGCGATCAGTGTATTCATCGACCCTGTTGGCAAATCCGCCATCCTGAAAAGGTTCGCCGCCTGCAAATGGTCACGACTGCCTGATCCGCGCCGCTGTTGTCCAGCGGATCAGCGAGAAAGGACTGTGCCCAAATCACGGAAGCTGTGAAGTACTCTATACCAAAGCCCGCGAAGATTGCATTGCCGCAAAAAATCAGCCGGAACCTTGCCATAGCGCAAGAGTAACTAAAAGCCAGCTTGACTCCGCCTGCACTCTCACTTCGGCGTGCGGGTCTCGGTGGTTGTCTTGCGCCCCCCACCCTCGATACTGACGCTATCATCGCGGGTATGGAAAATCAAAGCCTCACCCGTCACCGTGCCACGTACCGGGTCAGTCATCTGCGGCGGCGCAGTCGCGGTGCCGGTCAGCACATACTCGCCGGTCTGGCTGGTGTAAACCAGTTGCTCGCCGGTTCCCCGCCGGTCCTGCGAGGTCAACGTCACATGGCCGCGAGCAATCATCCGCTCCACCTCCGCCGGGCTGCTTTGCTTCAGCACTTCCCGCTGGACGCTGGTTTTGGTTTGGGCAGTTCCAGCCGGCTTCAGAAAGACCTCCACTTCGTTGGAAACTGAGGTCGCCGCTGCTGTCTCCGCAATCACCGTGCCCGCCGACGCGCTGCGCATCAAGGCCTTGCGGTCTACGTCCGAGTAGTTGAACTCACCGCCACGCACCCGGATCACCGAAGGTGCTCCCGCACTTTTGTCCTTCTTTTCGTCCACGCCCGGTCCGCCGGCGTTGACCAGAACGACCCGCACCGGGTCGCCTGCATCCTTGCCCTGCGCAAAGAGTGTCTGCCTCTGGCGATTGATCACAATCACCGGCGCCGCAATAGAATTGCCCTGCTGCCAGAGGCGCGCCTGCCCCCGGAAAGTGGCCGCGCCAGTCACCTGCTGCATCTCGGCCTCGGCGGCAATCACATGCGCCGGCCCCTGGCCGCCGAGCACCGCCGTCGTTTGGCCTGTATTGCCCGCCGGAGCGTTCTTGCCGGTCGTACCCTCGCCGGATGGCGAGCCAAACCACGTCGCCTTCACGTTGCCGTGTGCAAAGGCATCGCCGGAGGCGCGCGAAATATCCAGCCTGTCGGCGGCAACCTGCAAGCCGCCATTCTCTACGCGCGGCGTGCGCGTCAGATGAATCCACTCTCCCGCGCCCTCGTAGTCGGCCCTGCCCGCCGTTGCCCGCAGCGGCTGCGCGGCTGCCCTGTCGGGTTTCGGCGCGGGAATCTGCACCAGCACCACATTGCCTTCGAGCGTTGCTGCCTCAATCTGCCCCGCGCCCGCCGGCCCACTTGCATTGTGACTCGGCGTCGCGCCCGTAGCCTGCGCAAAATGCGCCTCTATCCGGTCACCGGTCGCCGTCTGCCGCGTGCCGGTTGCCGTCGTCTCGTCGATGCTCGCGTGGCCGGTTCCCGTCATCTGGCGCAGTGCAGAGGCAGGTCCAAACTCCCCGGTCAGCTCATCCGCCGCCAGCTTCGACGGTACCGTCACGCCCTTGCCGCGCCGGCTCTCCGCATTGATCGTTACGCCACCCACTCCGTGCAAGCTGGCCAGCTCCATCTGACCCTTTGCAGCCTCGCGAAACGCCACATCCGCCACTGGCGAGCGCCAGGTTCTACTCACCCGCAGCGGCCCATCCGTCGCCTGGCTTTGCTCGCTGGTCGTAAACTCAACCGCGTGCTCCAGATGGGCGTGGCGCAGCTCGCCTTCATTGGTAAACTCCAGCTCCGCCGTCGTTGACACCCCGTGAAACTGCCTGGTTCCGTTGGGCGTAGCGCTGGCCGAGTCCATCGTGACTCCGCCCTCCATATGCCCGTGCCGGGGATGATTCTGCTCGTCAAAAATCAGATTGCCCTGCGGCGCAGCCACATGGCTGCCCGCGGCGCTGGTCAGCGTAAACCCGTCCGAGGCATCAAGGTGCGCCGCCGAGCCATCTTCGCGGAAGAGAATCTTCGCAGTCCCGGCCGAGGCTTTACCGCCCTGATAATCCGCTGTAGCGCCGCGCAGATCGCAGTTCATCGTGTCACGCTCAAACTCCGCATGTTGCGCATGAAGCGCAATCGGAACACTGCCTCGCTGCACATTCAGCTCGACCGCGTGATCCAGTACCAGATACCCCTGCTGCGAGTCGTAGCGCGCGCCTACAGCTGAACCCGTCCCCTGCGCCAGTACAAACTCCACATGCTGGTCGGTCGTCGCAACCCCGCTCTTCTGGTCAAAGGTTACGCCATCGGCCTTTACGTGAATCTCCCCGGAGGCGGCTTTTGCCTCAGCAGCTTCGAGCGTGCTGAGTTTGCCATTGGATTTCGTCTCCTCCACGCCCGGCGCCGCCTTGGGTGCAATCGCCGGAGCCACGCCGGGGCGCATCAGCGTAATCTCCACCGGCCCATTCGCCCGCGCCGTGCCCGCCTGCTGATCGTAGTCAAACTCCGCGCCCTCTATACGGTCTACGCGGCTACCATCGTCGCCGTATAACTCAATCTTTACGTCGTGCAGCGTGGCATGGCCGTTCTTCAGTTGCATCACCTTCGACGCATGAATCTTGAACTGCGAATGAGCGCCAAAGGCGTGGGTAAATGTGAAGTCATTGAAATCCCCCTGAACGTCCGCGCGCAGGCGCTTTGGCAAGTCGTTGATGCTGATGCGGTGCCTCCACTTGCCGATCAGCAGAAACCCGCCCAGCGCGGCCACAAGCAATACACCGGTGGCCAGCACCAGCGTGCGCAGACGCTCAATTGTGAATCGCAGCCTCAGTTTCGTACTCCCAGCCTTGCGGCGAGGCGCTGCGCCAGACTCTCGCCCAACTCGCTCCACAGCAGCCGCGCCGTCGCGCCCGAGGCCTTTTCCACCGCCGACGTCAGCTCCACCAGTTGGCGGACATTTTCCTCAACATGCCGCGCGCCGACCGAATCCAGATCGGCCTCTTCTTCCAGAAAAGGCGCGTCGCTGCCGAAATCAATGCGGATGTGCCCGTCTGCCTCGTAGGCACCCTCATCAAAGAGCGGCCCAAATCCCGTCACCCGCACCAGCCGCGGTTCGCGCACCCAACGGGCATCCAATCGCAAAGCATTGTCATCCTGATGAGCGCTCTGTTTAGATTTGTCATCCTGAGCGGAGCGCAGCGGAGTCGAAGGACCTGCATTTCCCTCCCAACCAGCCTCCAGTTCCCACAGGCTCCAGCCAATTTGAAACTCGTAGGCGTAGTCCTCGTGCAACAGTTCCAGCGCTTCGGAGACAGCAAACCGCGGCTCCGCACCCAATTCGCCACCGGGTTCGCTTCCCTGCTGCTGCACCCGCCGCCCATAAACCTGCTGAAAAACCGGCGACTCGCTCCAACTGACCGGCCAGACCGTCGCCGCATAGACTCGCGCCTCGCCGCCATGCGCGGCAAAGGTCGAAAGCACCGCCGCCAGCTTGTCCGGAAGGGCTTCCAGCCGCAGATTCGGGTACCACAGACTCAGATAAAGCGTGTCGGACATCTCTATCGATTGTAGACGGCGAAAGAGCGCAGAAGATGCAGCGACTATTCGCCATGGATTATGTATATCTAGGGAAAAGATCAACACGCCGAGTAAAGATGAAAAGGCCGGGTGCCGGGTGCCCCAGGTCCCTCGCATTTGGGGACCTGGGAAAGCAATCACTCAACCCGTCACAATCTCACTGAAATCGGCGATGCCGCTAAATCCATTGAGCACGGATTGAATCAACGCGAGATGAACGCCGCGCAATGCCGGATCAGGATCAAGCACCATCACCTTGTCGAAAAAGGCATCGACCGCAGGCCGCAGCGTGGCGATGAGGGCAAGCGCCTCAGCGTAAGCGCGCCGGGTGCCCCAGGTCCCTCGCATTTGGGAACCTGGGAAACAGCAACACTCAATCCGCCGCAGCGAAGAAAACCGCCGGCGAAACATGGAATCGTTTGCTGAGCTGTTCGATGTGCGCAAGATTCAGCTTGCGCTTGCCGGATAGAACTTCGGAAACGACACTCTCGCCTCCCAGTTCCGAGGCCAGATCGCGCTGCTTCAAGCCGTGACGATCAAGCAGAAACCGCAACACCTGGGCCGGGGTCGCCTGCGGAACGGCATAATTCTCGGCCTCGTAGCGTTCAATCAACAGCGTGAGCAACTCAATCGCCTCCACCTGCGACGCTGTGGGAGCGGGCAATGAGGTCAGCCGGTAAAGAGCTTTGGTATACGCGGCAAGCTGCTCTTCGCTGCGAATCAGGTGGGGCGCGCCGCGCTCAATCATCACAGCAGGATTTGCTAAAACTGTAGCCATTCCGCCCTCCTCCTTGCGCTCATTGCGCACCATCGGTCATATTCCTTGTGTGTTACGAACGCCCCAACATAGACATGACCCAACGTTAACCGTCCCTCAATCGCTCTGGCATAATGAACCGCGACGATCAGCCGGTAGCGGTTATGCCGAATGTTGAAGATCACAAAATCGTCCACGTTATCCGCATCGGGAAAGCTGGCGCGCAACTCCTCAAAGCTCCGCCAGCGTGCGGCCTTCACAATCCTGACCCAGGAACCGATCTCATGCGCAGCCTCCCGGTATGCCTCAGACGCCTGTTGGAGGCGTTTGATTGTGACGATATGCACAGATTTAGGCTACTTCGCAATTTGCGAAGTGTCAACTTTCCGCAAGCCTACTTCCCGACGAATGATGGGTGCCCCATGTCCCTCGCATTTGGGGACCTGGGAGAGCAATAAACTCAACCCGTCACAATCTCGCTGAAATCGGCAATGCCTGAGAAGCCGTTGAGAACGAAATAGAGGAGGCCGAGCCTTGCCGCTCGTATCTTCGGATCGGGAGCCATCACCATCACCCGCTCGAAAAAGGCATCAATAGCGGGCCTTAGAGAAGCAGCAGTCTCAAGGGCCGTGCGATAGTCTCGTTTCGCGCGCAGACCATCAACCTTCACGACGACCTCATTAAAGGCCTTGATCAGTCCCTTCTCTTCCGGCTCAACAAGTTGCTTGAATAACACTCCCTGCTCAGACTCGTAGGAAAGCGGCTCACCCTTCTCTGTTGCTTGCCGCAGGATATTCTTTATCCGCTTGAATGCCGCCGATATCGCGAGAAAATCCTCGCTTCCCCGAACCGCTGTCAATGCTTCGGACCGCGCAATAGCATCCCGCACATCGTCATACCCCGCCGCCATAACTGCATTCACAACATCGTACGCAAACCCTCGTACATCCTTTAGGTAGAATCCAACCCGCTCAATCAAGAACACCCCGGCCTCAGCCTGCTCAGGGGTGGACGGGCCAGTCGCCGCGATCACATCTCCCAGTGTCAGCGGCAGGACCGACTCGGCTAGAATTTTTACGATTGCATTTGCAGCGCGTCGCAGTGCAAAGGGATCCTTGGAACCGGTAGGTGCGTTGCCGATCCCAAACATCGCTACAATAGTCTGGATTCGATCCGCCAGCCCGAGCAACTGGCCCTCGACAGTTTTCGGGATTGCATCGTCGGTCGACGCCGGAGTGTACTGATCATAGATTGCTTGAGCAACAGTATCGCCTAACCCTTGCGCTTTCGCATAAAGTCCGCCAATAACTCCTTGTAACTCCGTAAATTCTTTCACTAGCTCGGCAGTTAAATCCGTCTTGGCAAGATCAACGGCGCGCAAAAGGGCAGGCATATCTACTAAATCGCACACCTGGGACTGACTCCTCACCCCCAGCACATCCAGCAATCTATTCGCGGTGTTATGATTTTGCTCCGTCTTCCAGTAATAACTCCCCAACTCTTTCTGGAAAGTCACATTCTTCAAACTCTCTACGCGCTCAACGAGCGGGGTCTTCTGGTCCACCTCCCAGAAGAAACGCGCATCCTTGAAGCGAGCGCGCAACACGCGCTCATTGCCGTGGCTGATAATCGCTTCGCCTTCGGCATCGACCTGAATATTGAGAACCGCGAGAAAATGCGGAGCCAGTTTGCCGTCCGCGCGCTCGACTGCGAAATATTTCTGGTGGTCGCGCATGACCGTCACCAGCACTTCTTCGGGCAACGCCAAATACTCCGGCTCAAAGTCTCCTAAGATCACGGTCGGCCACTCGGTGAGGTGAGTTACCGTCTCGATGAGCGGTTCATCTTCGCGCCAGCGCGCACCGGGGACCGTGCGCGTAGCCTTGTCGAGTGCCTTGCGAATCGAGTGGCGGCGCTCGGCGACATCGACTACTACAAATGCCTTGCGCAGTGTCTCTACATACTCTTTCGGAGAGATCAAAACCACGGAGTGGTCGCCATGTAACACGCGATGGCCGCGGCTGGCATTGCCCGCCTGAATCCCCGCAATCTCAAGTGAAACCACGGAGTGGTCGAGCAGCGCGACAACCCAGCGGACGGGGCGGACAAAGCGCTCCGGCTTACCCGCGCGCCAGTACATGTTCTTTGCCCAGTAGATAGCGAGGACTTCTTTGGGAAGCTCCGCTTTCAGAATCTCCGCTGCTGTGCGGCCCAAGCGCTTTACCGTAGCGGCAACATACTCGCCTTTGGCGTTGGTGATTTTTTCGAGAGCCTCGACCGCAACGCCGGCTTTCTTCGCGAAGGCTTCAGCGGCGGGCGTCGGAGCGCCATCCTTGAAGGCTACTTTCCACGAGGGGCCTGTTAGCTGCTCTTCAGTATCGGCCTGGCCGGTCGCTACGCCCTCGACCACAACAGCCAAGCGCCGCGGGGTCGAGTAAGTGGTCACTTTGGACGCAGCGGTCAACAGCCGCTCGCGGGTGAGCAGATCGCCGACGCGGCGGCCCAGCTCGACCTCGGCTCCAGCGATCATGCGGGCGGGAATCTCATCGAGACCAATTTCTAACAAAAAATCAGACATATTCTTCTTGCTTTCTCAGTAACTCCGAAAATCGCTAACTTGCTGACCTGCCGACTCGCTAAACCGTCTGCTGCGCGGCATAAACCTTGGCCGCGCCAACAGCCAAATTGCGAATCCGCGCTATGACGCCGACGCGCTCGGTGACGCTGATTGCTCCCCGGGCATCGAGAATGTTGAACAAATTCGAGCACTTCAGCGCCAGCTCGTAAGTCGACATCAGCGGGAAGCGGCGCTTTTGCAACTCCGTTGCCGCTTCATCCGCGAGGATCTTGTTGGCCTCGGCCAGCAGCGCCTGCGCCTCGGCCTCGTAGCTGTCGAAGTGCGCCCAGAGCCGGTCCACATCGGCGCTCTCAAAGTTATAGACCGAGTATTGCAATTCTTCGGTCAGCCTTACATCGCCATAAGTGACAACTGCGCCAGTATCGGGATCGCGCGCCCATACCACGTCATAGACCGAGTCCACATCCTGGAGGAAGGCGCAGAGACGCTCAAGGCCGTAGGTCAGCTCGGCGCAGATGGGGTCGAGGTCAAGCCCGCCGCATTGCTGGAAGTAGGTGAACTGGGTGATCTCCATGCCGTCCATCATGACCTGCCAGCCGACGCCCCACGCGCCAACTGTTGGGCCTTCCCAGTTGTCTTCTTCGAACTTGACGTCGTGCTTTTTGAGGTCGATGCCAATGGCTTCGAGGGATTGCAGATACAGCTCCTGCACGTTGACCGGCGGCGGCTTGAGGATCAACTGAAACTGGGTGTGGCGGAAGAGGCGGTTGGGGTTCTCGCCGTAGCGGCCATCGGCAGGGCGGCGCGAGGGTTGCGCATAGCCGACCTTGTAGGGCTTTGGTCCCTGCACGCGCAGAAAGGTCTCGGGCGCCATGGTTCCCGCGCCAACTTCGACGTCGAAGGGCTGTTGCAACACGCAGCCGCGCGCGGCCCAAAAGCTCTGCAGGCGGAAGAGCAGCTCTTGAAAGGTGAGCGCGGTGGGTTTCTGAGGGGTCTCAAGCTGGTTTGCGGGCACAGGCGGTTCTCTCTTGTCGGGACTGGATAGATTTTATCAGCCTTGAGGTGAACTCAAGCTCACACGAATAAATCCCGCAGTGGTGCAGTCTGAAATTTTAGGGAGAACGACCGGGATGTCTTAGTTAGACGACGCCAACCCCGTCGTTCCGATTGGTCGGCTGGATTCTCACCAGCATTTGCTCCCGGTACAAATATGCTCTCAAGCATACAGAGAAAACGCAAGGGCATCACCGTCCCAGCGGAGCCAATTCCTCAATTTCCCGAATGAGGTGGGCTATTCGCATTCAAACAGCGACTTGTCGAGACCGGATTGGCGAATGATGCTCAACAGAGTTCCGCGCCTGAGAGGATCATGAAGCGGCACAGGGACAGTGATGGTTGTCCCCTCGGTTTGCAACTGCATGATTCGGTGACTGCCGCGCTGGCGAACAGCGAGAAATCCGCGCTCATCAAGGATATTGCATACTTCAGAGCCTGAGAGGACTCTCAGTTTACCCAACCGGCACCTCAACCTGAGTGATGAAGACCTCACGGCGCAGCCGCCTCGCAATTTCAGAAGAAGACGCGGTCTCGTAAAAGAGCGTCAGGGCTTCGATGAGGTTGGCGCGCGCTTCTTCAATTGTAGAACCCTGGCTGGCGATGTCCAGATCAGGACAGAGGGCGACAAAGCCATCGTCTTCGCGCTCGATAATTGCCGTCATTTGGTAGGGTCTCTGCATACTGGGATTCTACTCCAGTCCTGATTGCCGGGAGTTCGGCAATCTGGGCGATTTCAGCCGCTCAGCCGCGCAATTGCCTCGGCGGAGCGGAGCTTGCGTTCGAGGTGGCGTTCGAGGGCCTGTAAGGTGAAACGGCGGAGATCTTGCCCGCGGCGGCGGGGCCAGGGTTCGGCGGCAAAAGCCGAGGCGGGGGCGCGCAACATCCGCTGGGCGAGTTGCCAGGAATCGGCGCAGAGTCCGTTGGCGCTGCCGTTGCGATGCAGGGCGCAGAAGAGGCCATCCCCGAGACTATTGAACGAAATGTCTGCTGCCTGCAAGGCCTCGCCGCAGGCCGTGCAGTGGGCGATATCCGGTAGAAGGCCCATCAGCCGCGTCATCCAGAGCTGGAAGTAGGTCAGCGGCATCCACGGCTGGAGAGTTTCCGACTGGACGGCGTTGGTGTGCTCCAGCACCGAGAGCAGCAGCCGGAAGACCGTCTCCTGAGGATCATGCTCGGGGAGGGCTTCGTCGAGGGTTTCGGCGAAAAAACTCAGCACCGCCATGCGCGCATGGTCGACCGGCGCAGAGAGAGGTGACCGGATGATCTCAAGCTGATCGAGCCGGACCAACTCCTGCCTTGGCCGCTCGGCAAACCAGGCGCGGGCGACGGTCATCGGCTCCAGCGCCCCGCCAAAACGCTTGCGGCTTTTGAGCGCGGCCTTGGCCACGCCCTTGACCTTGCCGTAGTCGCGGGTAAAGAAGCTGACCACCAGATCGGCCTCCTGCACCGGCCAGGTGCGCAAAATTACCGCTTCTGAGGTCAGCACACTCATCGGTTTCTATCATCGCATTGCGGCGGACTCCGGTTCGCGCGTAGGCTTGATTTTGGGTATGCACGACAATGAAAAAGACAGGATCGATCATGGAGATGGAAGGCTGCATTCCAAAACTCGACCATGCGGTCACGATCGAGGAAATGGACCAAGGGATTGCGGAGTATATCCGGGCAGATTGGGCACGGTTTGAGGCTCAATCGCGCGCGGGAAGGTTCCCGACAAGTCCCTGTAAGCCAGATGAGGAACATCCAAGTGCAAACGGGGATTGTTGAGATGCCACGAAGTCGAAGGATTTCTCAAGAGGCCGAAGAACTGACGACCCAAGCCCACCTGCGTTGGGATGCGGGCGAACTCGTGGCTGCGTTCCGGTCAATGCTTCGAGCAGCGCGGGCTGGCGATTCTTCTGCGATGTTGAATGTTGGCTATATGTATGATTGCGGGATCGGAACCCAAAAAAATCGCACGAAGGCAATGGAGTGGTATAAGAAGGCCTTCCGCAGGGGAGTTGCTGCGGCAGCGGGCAATATTGGAACGATCTATCGCAGTGAGGGCAATACAAAAGAGGCGTTGGCCTGGTTTCAGCGGGCCGTGAAGCTTGGCGATATCCAAGAGAATTTGGAAATTGCCAGGCTCTATCTGAGAAACCCTGCGAGCTTTGCAGATGCGATTCCATATCTCAAGATCGTCGCTGACGCCGACGCAACGATGAACATCTCTTCCTTTGGAAAAGAAGAGGCGCAGAGGCTGCTGGAACGGCTGGAATGGACCCCCGTCAGCCGGAATGCGAGTTCATTGAGGCTCAAGGCCGACGAATTGATTGCGAAAGCCGAGCGGGAGAGGCAAGGCGGTAGTCTTCGGCTTGCATTGCGGGCGTACCATGCGGCTGCGAAGCTTGGAGATTCCTACGCCGAGTTTTATCTGGGAGAAGCGTATTTCGACTGGACTGGAGTGAGGCAGGACTGGGTAAAGGCACTTCACTGGTTCAAGCAGGCTTACAAGCACGGGGTCAAAACAGCCGACTTCAATATAGGATGCATCCTGCGCGAGGAAAATCCTAAGCAGGCGTTGATCTGGTTTAAACGTGCTCATGATCGGGGCGATTACGTGGCTAGCGTCGAGATCGCCAAGATCTACAACTTCAAAATGCACAATCGAGCAAGAGCAATCTGCTATCTGGAAAGCGTTGCCAATTCCAAGGAAACGGAAGTGCCTGACTGGCGCAGAGCAAAGGCACGTACTCTGTTGGAAACACTCGGATCTAAACCAGCCGGCAAATCAACACCCATTTCATCCGCGGCATAAAAATCTCTACAAAAACGAGCGCGCATTCCGGCTGGCGGAATGCGCGTGGTGAAAATACAGGGTTCGCCGGTCTGCTCGGTGCAAACCAGTTGCGATCTATCAAGCCGACAGCGGCGTCTAAGAGATTCGCGGCACGCGCAGTACTCGCCCTACGCGTAGTACCCGCCGCACCCCAATGCTTAGCGGCCGAAGTGGGCGGCGTTCTTTTCGGTAAAGCTGGCCCATTTTTCGGGCAGGTCGTCCTGGGCGAAGATGGCCGAGACGGGGCAGGCGGGGACGCAAGCGCCGCAGTCAATGCACTCGACCGGGTCAATGAACAACTGATCGGCCTCGCCGTGACCTGCTTCGTCTTTTTTGGGGTGGATGCAATCGACGGGACAGGCGTCCACACAGGCGGTGTCCTTGGTGCCGATACAGGGTTCTGCAATGACGTATGCCATTTGAATTCTCCGGAAGGGGAATGCTTCGACGCTGATAGTAGCACACTGCCCCTTGGTCTGGAAGCGGCTGGTTTCAGAGGATTTTGCCATGCGGGAATCGGAATAAACTTCCCCTGCTTCTCCACGCCAGGATGGGCCGCTCCCCAATTTTCTCGCCCGGCCCGTCCACAGCTTGGCATTGGCGGCTTCCATTCACTTATCAGGTAGCGCGCCGCTCTGGCTTTGCTTGGTTGAAGCAGGCCGAAGGCTCGCCGCCATCAAGTGCTTGGGCACACCGTTCTCCGCAGGGGTACGCCGAAGGAAAAGCGCGGCTGCTCCATCGCTCTTGAGATACGCATTCAAAAACTCCAGGGTATACCGGGACATCCAGTTGTAGCTCACTGCGCCTTCCTCGATGGAGTAGTCTGCCGGTGAAAACTGTAGTGCCTCTTTGCGAAACCGCTCACTTCGCTGATAGAGAGAACTGAATTGAATGTGCGAAACTCCGAGCAGGCGGATGTGCACCAGATCGCCGTGTTTCCACTCATTCAAAACATTCGGCGCGGAATCAGGCTGATGATCGTGCTGGCGCATGGCGTCCCAGGACTCAAGCGTCTCCTCTGCCCTGCTGAACACGAGCAAAGGGATTATCATCCGGGCAGGATCAACGTCTCCGGCCTCCCGCACCGTGCCTGGAGAATAGCGAAAAGAGCCGTCGAGCGAGATCAGAACGCCAATTCTCTTGTCTCTTGCCGCAGCAAACAGCGCTGACATTCCACCCCAGCTATAGCCGATTACCGCAACTTTTTCCATATTCGTATCCGGCAAGGTCTTTGCAAAATCTATCAAATATGAAATATCCCGAGCCTCCGCATTCGCCCCTACTGTGTCAATCGTCATATTTCGCGATTTCGCGCCCATGCTAGGCGTCGCGATGACAACGAAGCCGTAGCTTGCAAGATACTCGCAAAGCTCAATATTCTCAGTGGCTGGCGAATTGAGGCTAGGCGCATAAATCACAACCGGAAAACGGTCACCCAGCATTGCGGCGTCACGAGCGGCCCAGGCTGGAACCGTTGAGACTCCACGCATGTATTGCTCGACAAAAGCCTGCGGTGCGCCACCTTCGACCGGCCTCCCAAAGCTGGTCTCTGTCTTGACCAAAACTGCGTAGTCTGCCAATGTCATTAACTTGCCGCTCGACGGCTCTGCTGGAAACCACACTAGCGTCTGCAGCGGTCGCGGCCCTTCTGCGGCTGGGAGCTTAGCATCTTCCGTGATCGCAGTCTCGAAGACCCGAGACGCGTCATATTGTTCGATTACCTTAAGACCGACCGCATAGATTCCTGGCTTTTCAGTGAATTGAAACTGGAACTCCCCTGGCGCGGAAGCCGTAGCGGCGACCGCAAAACCAAAAGCTACAACCCCGAACAGTGAGGGGAAATGAGGGCGCAGACGCATGCTCGGCTCCTTGATACTGCGACGCGTATTGAGGATGCGACATTTCGCAGGTGGGTGTCGCGCCGGATAAGTCGACAACTTGGAAAATGTTCGGGTACAGCGACCGCTCAGTATAAAACGCTCGATTCGCCTGAAAAATGGAGAATACCTTGCATTCCTACGCAGTGCCGCTTTCAGCAACACCGCCTATTTCATTCAACCGGCCAGCTCCGCTGCCCGCGCCGCCCGCCGGGCCGCGAATTCCTGAGCGCTGGGGATCGGAGAGAGGTTAGTTCCTGCGAACATTTCCACAAATAGACCCAAGATTTCCACGTGGAACACTTTATTTGATGCCAAAATCTCGCGACTATCGAGCAAATATTTTCCTCCGGAGAAATTTGTCACCGCGCCGCCCGCTTCCTCGACCAGCAGAATTCCCGCCGCCGTATCCCAGGGATTCAGGTTGAACTCCCAGAAAGCGTCCAGCCGGCCTGCCGCCACATAAGCCAGATCGAGCGCCGCTGAACCCGCCCGCCGCACCCCGTGCGAGCGCAAACTGAACTCGTGGTAGAAGCGGATATTCGGCGTCTCGTGCCGCTTGCGGCTTGGGAATCCCGTCGCCACCAACGCCTCGCCCAGTTCAGCGGCACTTGAGACGTGGATGAGCTTGTCGTTCAAGAAGGCGCCGTGGCCTTTTTCCGCTGTATACAGCTCGTCGCGCATCGGGTCGTAAATGACCGCGGCAACCAGCGTTCCATCCTGCTCTGGCATCAACTCCGGCGTTCGCTCTTCAAGCCCCATCGAGACGCAGAAATGCGGAAAGCCGTGGGCAAAGTTCGTAGTCCCGTCCAGCGGGTCAACATACCAGCGAAACCGGCCATCGAGCCGCTCCCGGGTTCCCTCTTCGCCGTAGATGCCGTACTCGGGGAAGGTCTCGCCCAGCCGGGTCCGGATCAGCGTCTCCACGGTCCGGTCGGCCACGGTGACCAGGTCTACATCGCCCTTGTACTCG
Organism: uncultured Acidobacteriaceae bacterium; assembly: GCA_963713645.1. Lineage (GTDB taxonomy): Bacteria > Acidobacteriota > Terriglobia > Terriglobales > Acidobacteriaceae > Telmatobacter. The sequence goes on from CAVQMQ010000035.1 coordinate 195,181, forward strand.
GTCTCAACACCTTGCGCGAAAAACTCGCGCAGCCGCGCGCCTGCTTCGCGGGCAATCGCTGACGCCGCTGGAACCCAGCGCAGCCCCTTTTCAGACTCTTCGATCTCTGTCAACTCGTCTCCTGGTTATTCCGCTCATGCGCCGTTCCCTCTGGGAGCTTTTTCATTGACGCTCTCCGTTCTCACCACGCGCTTGCGCGGAGCTTCACTGATGGTGCGAATCTGATGCTTGTAGATAAAGAGATTCGGTTGGCCATCGCGCGTGAGACGCAGCATTCCCTCGTCGAAATATTCAATCCAGCCGCGCACCGTTTCCCCATCGCGGAGCTTCACCAGCACCTGTATCTGCCGGTCGCTCAATGAGCGCAGGTAGAGTGCTTCCTGGCCGGTTTCACCCGGCGGAGGCCCTTTGTGGCGACGAGAGGGGGTGGTTGGATTCATGCAGCTATTGTAGATCGATTGCGGCTACCCGGCGCGTTGCAGCATGGAAACAATTTACGCTCGACAGATTTCTCCTTGACGCGCACTCCTGGCCTCTCCTAGATTCAGTCAACAGGAGTTAGACTCCGCGCAATTCTGAAGGGAGCGTTCATGGATATTCTGCGTGTATTTCTCGCCGCACTCGGCGGCTTTGTGGCGTACTTTTTCCTTGGCGGACTCATCTTCGGCCTGATGCCATCCATCAAAACCGAATTCCTCAAATACCCCGCCGTCTACCGCGACCAGCAAGGGCAGATGAGCCATATGCCCCTGGGAATGGCCGCGATGTTCCTGTCGATGCTGGCGCTGGCCGTGCTGTATTCGCTGCTCTATAGCGGCAGTTCGGGAGTCTTTGAAGGCGCCCGATTCGGCGCATTGATTGGCGTCTTTGCGATTGGGTCCTTCGTTCTGCACAATTACGTCAACCTGAATATTGGACTGAAACTGACAGTCATCTCCGCAGCGGCCTACCTCGTTGAGTGGACCGTGACCGGTATTGCAATCGGCCTTATTTACCGGCCGGCAGTCATTCGGCAATAGGTTGTCCGTCAGTTCCCTTTCGGCGGCGTGTCCTGAAAATAGCCGGTCTTATAACGGAGATTGAAGGCCGCAGCAGCCGCCCGAGGCACCGTCACCAGCAGCCGATGAAAGGACCGTCCCGGCTCTTGATTTTTCGGATAGTAGGCCAGTAAATACTGGGTTCGCAGATCCTCGCTCACCTTAGTGAAGGCCTTGTCCAATCCGCCCTCATCGATGTAAAAATACTTGCCGCCGGTTTCTTCGGCGAGGGTGATCAACGCGTGTTCGCCGCCCAGCTCGCGCCCGGCGCTGGCGGCAATGGGTACGTCGATGAGGCTGTAAATCATCACCTCATTGCGCAGCGCAGACTCCAATGCCTCGGCGTAGGTAGTGCCGCTCACCGTGTCTCCGCCGTCAGAGACAAGAATCAGAACCTTGCGCCCCTGCTGCTTGCCGAGCTTGCCGGAACCCATATAGATCGCGTCATAAAGCGCGGTGGCAAAGTCGCCGTGCAGGCGGTCAAGCCCATGCTCGATCTGGCCGAGCTTGTTGGTGAACGGAGTCAGTTCGTGGACATCGGTGGCAAACTCCATCACGCTCATCTTGTCCTGCGGGCGTAGCAGCGCACGGGCAAAGCGTCGCGCGGCGTTGGACTCCTCGGTCATATCTTTCTGCACGCTGCCGCTGGTATCAATCGCCAGCGTCAGATTGAGAGGCAGTTCGGACTGGCGTTCGAAGATACGAATCTCCTGTGGCCGCCCATCTTCCTTGATTGAGAAATCATCCCGTGTCAACCCGCCGACTATTGCGCCGGTCGCGTCAGTCACATTGACAAAAACGTTGACCAGCCGCACGTCCACGCGCAGGGTGGTTTCCTGAGAGCACAACGGCAAAACCCACAACGTGACCAATACCAAAGAGAACAGTCCTCGTGCGGCTTTTCTATTCTTCCCGAAAAAGCTGTCATCCTGAGCGCAGCATCGCGGAGTCGAAGGACCTGCATTTTTCTCTTTACCCATGATGCGCAGCCTCCACTCCGACCACGGCAACGCCTTCGGGAAACGGCTCTCCGGCCGCCCATACGGCTCCGTCAACGAAGGTCTCCTTCTTCCAGATCGGCACGGTCATCTTGAGGGTATCGATCAGCCAACGGCTGGCCTCATAAGCCGCTGCGCGGTGCGCCGAAGCGACAATAATGAGCACGCTGGTTTCGCCTATATTAAGACGACCCAGTCGGTGAACCATCGTGACATGACGAACACTGAATTGGTCGATGGCTTGTCGGGCCAAGTCCCGCATCTGCTTGAGCGACATCTCTTCGTAGGCTTCGTAGTCGAGATAGAGCGTCTTCCGGCCTCGCGTGTTGTCGCGCACAATGCCGTCAAAAACGACCACTGCGCCGTCTTCGCCTGCTTTGGCTTCGGCGATCAGTCTCTGCGCGTCGATGGGTTCGCGGGTCAGGTCAATCATTGTTCGTTCCACCCGATAAAAACATTCGCCGTACGCGCAGTACCGCCGTGCGCGCAGCACCGCAGCACCCGCCGGAGACGGGGGGGAGGAGACCGACTTCGTCGCCTTCGCGAAGAATGTGAGTAGCTTGCGCGTATTCGGCATTCACGCTGATAGCAATGCCTTGGAGAGCAGCTTCGGGCAACGGCTGAGTGAATCCGCCGCCGAGCCGCTCCAGCAAATCAGCCACAGTCGCGCCTTCGGTCAACTCAATGGTCGCCGCCGTCGCACCCAGCCAATCTTTCAACACACCGAAAGGGAGAACTCTCACTCGCATCGTTCCCACAGAATACCGTCTGCAACTTAGACGCGGCGATGTTTCATTCGGACCAACCGGCAACGTGCAAAAGAAAAGGCCGGTGATTGAACCGGCCTTTTTTGAATTTTCTTCGTTCCTCCAGGATTTATGCCGCGTGGCTCACTGCCAACTCTGGCTCCAGGGTATGCCGCGCAGGCATGGCTTTCAATTGCGGCAGCGCCACGGCCAGCACATCCTCAATATGCCGTGCATAGTGGATTTCCACGCCCTCCATCAGCTCCGGCGTCAGGTCCTCTTCCACATCCTGCTGGTTGTCGGCGGGCAGAATGATGGTCTCAATCCCTGCGCGGCGCGCCGCCAGCAGCTTCTCTTTGATTCCGCCCACCGGCAGAACATTGCCGCTGAGCGTGATCTCACCAGTCATCGCGGTCAGCGGCTTCACCGGTGTATCAGTCAGCAGCGAAGCCAGCACCGTCGCCATCGTTACCCCAGCAGACGGACCATCCTTGGGAATCGCCCCGGCAGGAACGTGAATGTGCAGATCGATATCCTTGGTAAAATCCTCGGCCAGCCCCAGCGAGGCCGCATTCGACCGAACCCAGGTCAGTGCCGCCTGCATCGACTCCTGCATCACCCCGCCGATCTGCCCGGTCATCGAGAAGCCGCCCTTGCCCTTCATGCTGTTGGCCTCGATGAAGAGAATGTCGCCGCCGGACGGCGTCCAGGCGAGGCCGACGGCCACACCGGGACGCTTGACGCGCTCGGCAACCTCAGTGTCCACGCGGACCTGAATTCCGCCTAGAAATTCCTTCAAGATCTCCTTGGTGATCACCAGCTTCTCCGTCTTGCCCTCGACCACGCGACGGGCCTGCTTGCGGCAGACTGTCCCAAGAACCTGCTCCAGCTTGCGCACGCCGGCCTCGCGCGTGTAATGGCGCACGGCATAGCGCACCGCCTCATCGGGAAACTCGATCTGCTCCTCGGTGATCCCGTTCTCCTTGATCTGCCGGGGAATCAGATACTGGAAGGCGATATGCACCTTCTCCTCTTCGCTGTAGCCTTGCAGCGGGATCAATTCCATGCGGTCCAGCAGTGGCGCCGGAACCGGATCGAGCTGGTTGGCGGTACAGATAAACAACACCTTGGAAAGATCAAACTGCACGTCCAGGTAGTTGTCGCGGAAGGTATTGTTCTGCTCCGGGTCCAGCGTTTCGAGCAGAGCCGAGGCTGGGTCGCCGCGGAAGTCGCGCCCGAGCTTGTCGATCTCGTCCAGCATGATCACCGGATCGTTGGTGTCGGCGCGGCGAATGCTCTGAATAATCTGTCCCGGCAGCGCGCCAATATAGGTCCGGCGATGGCCGCGAATCTCTGCCTCATCGTGCATTCCGCCGACCGCAATGCGCTGGAATTTACGGCCTAGCGCGCGAGCAATCGACCGGCCCAAGCTGGTTTTTCCCACCCCCGGCGGGCCTACAAAGCAGAGAATCGGCCCCTTCATATCGGGCTTGAGTTCAAGCACACTCAGGTAATCGAGAATGCGGTCCTTCACCTTTTTCAGCTCGTAGTGGTCCTCGTCCAGAATCTCTTTGGCCTTGTTGATATCCACCTTGGAGCCGCTGCTCCTGGCCCAGGGCAGCACGGCCAGCCACTCAATGTAGTTGCGCGTCAGCGAGTAATCGGCGGCCATCGGAGACATCCGCGAAAGCCGCGTCAGCTCCTTGTGCGCTTCCTTTTTCACGTCTTCGGGCATCCCGGCAGCGTCAATCTTCTGGCGTAGCTCATCTATCTCGCGCTGGCCCTCGTCAGTATCGCCCAGCTCCTTCTGAATCGCCTTCAACTGCTCGCGCAGATAGTAATCGCGCTGCGATTGCTGCACCTGGTCCTGCACATCGGTCTGGATCTTGTTGCGCAACTGCTGCACCTCAATCTCCTTGACCAGATGCTTGTTCAACAATTCCAGCCGCTCGACAATGCTGGCGGTCCGCAGCAGTTCCTGCTTGTCATCGGTGGTCAAAAAGGGCAGCGAGGAGGCGACAAAATCCACCAGCCGGCTCGGGTCTTCAATATTCGCGGCAATGGTGCGCAGTTCGTCGGAGAGAGTCGGGCTTTCGCTCACAATCTGCTGAAACTGGCTCACCACATTGCGGGCAATCGCCTCCGCGCTGGACGAGGCCTGCGGTTGCTCGTCCTCCAGCACCTCCACTTCGGCAATCATGTACGGTTCGGTCTGGGTGAATTTCACCAGCCGCACCCGCTCCACGCCCTCGGTAAAGACAAATCGGCTCTGGTTGGGCATGCGCACAACCTTGTGTACCGTAGCAAGGGTTCCTACTGTGTGCAGGTCGGTCGGCGCCGGAGTGTCCAGGCGCGGATCCAGTTGCGCGGTCACAATGATCGTGCGCTCCTCGCCCAAAGCCTCAATCAACTGAATGGAGCTTTCCCGGCCTACCGTCAACGGCAGCACCGAGTGAGGAAAAAGAACCGTGTCGCGGACAGGGAGCACGGAGATTCTGCGAACTCCACCAACTTGCTTTTTGTGGGGAGCCTGCGAGGTAGAAGCCGGTGACTGGTTTGACATTGAGTGTCCTCGTATCAACTATTTCTTCGTTAGACAACGCAAGTTAGGAAAAGTTTCAGGAATTTCACCGTTCTAACCAATCTCCTTCCCGCGCCGCCTCCCGTTTCCTACGTGAGAGTCAACGACCGGGTTCCTGTGACATTGATCCCGCCCGGACGCAACCTGTCGCCATCCATATCCTCTCCCGTCTTTCATGGGCCTTCGGCCGGCATAGACCGGCCCGAACGGATTGAATGTTCTTGTCTCTGGCGGGATATATCGGCGTAAACAGGGGGAGGGTGAGCAAATGGACTCAGCGTCCGACACTACGGAACCCGCTCAAGTCATTAAGAAAATTTGAGATGTAGATGAGCTGGTTCTCATGCGGGAATCGGCCCGATCTATCGCTTCAGGGACACTCTTTACTTCTGCGCTTCCCGGTAGCGCCCCAGCTCCTTCACCATCACGCAATGGCGGTGGAGCGCCGCAACCGCGCTCTCCGCTTCACCCAGCGACTTGATCTGGCAATCGACATAAAAAATATATTCCCAAGGCTTGCCGTGCACGGGGCGGGATTCGATCTTGGTCAGGTTTGTGCCCAGCGCGGCCAGTTCCGTCAGCGCGGAGACCAGCGAACCAGGCTTGTTTTCCAGCGAAAAGGCAAGGCTGATCTTGTTTGCGGCTGGGTCAACGGCCGTCTCGGCACGGCGCACCAGAAAGAAACGCGTGAAGTTTTCGGGATTGTCCTCGATATTGGCTTCCAGCACCTGCGCCCCATAGTATTCAGCAGCCGCGCGGCTGGCAATGGCCGCGGCGTGGCGGTCGCGCAGCGCCACCAATTGCTTTACGCTGCCGGCGGTGTCATAAAAAGCATAGGCCTCCATCTTGGGATGGTTGGCCAGATATTGCTTGCACTGCGCCAGCGCAATGGGATGAGAGAAGACGCGGTCTATTTCGCCGACGGAAGTCCCCGAGATGGCAATCAGGTTGTGGCGGATGCGCAGTTCCGTCTCCCGCTCTACCTTCACATCGTGGGTCAGCAGCAGATCGTAATGCTCTGAGACCGGCCCGGCCAGGCTGTTCTCAATCGGAATCACCGCCGCCTCGACCGTGCCCTGGCTCAGCGAGCGAAAAACCTCCGCCGAGAGGGAATGGGGAACGATGGCCGCGCCGGCAACCAGCTTGACTGCCGCTTCGTGACTGAATGAGCCGGGTTCTCCCTGAATCGCAATTTTCATTCCGGCGGGGGCCTCTCCTGATTGAGTTTTATTGACAGGAAAATTTGGCTGGACTTCCCTGAGCTGCTCTTTCGCACCATACCACAGGTTCAGCTCGGAATCGGGTGTCGGGTCATCTGTCGCCATGCCCGCTCACCTCCCCATCCACAGGTCGGCGGCCACAAAGCAGAAAAAAACCATTGCAATCACGCCGTTCAATGTGAAGAAAGCCGCATTCAACCGGCGCAGGTCGTTGGGTGAAACAATGGAATGCTCATAGCCCAGCAGCAGGCTCACCGCCGCAATTCCCGCCCAGCCTACGGCATGGAAATGGAAGAGCAGCGCGAACCAGAGCAGCAGGGCAACTGTAGCCAGATGCAGCAGCCGCGCCACCCAGAAAGCCGCCGGAATCCCCACCGCCTGGGGAAGGCTGTGCAGCCCAACGGAGCGGTCATGCTCAAAATCCTGGCAGGCGTAGAGCACGTCGAATCCCGCAACCCAGAACGTCACCGCAGCGGTCAGCACCAGAATCCGCGCGTCGAGAGAGCCGCGCACGGCAATCCACGCGGCAGAGGGCGCAAGCCCCAGCGCAAGCCCCAGCACCAGATGCGACCAGCGGGTCACGCGCTTCATGTAGCTGTAGCCGAGCAGAACGACGAGAACGATAGGCGAGAGCAGCAGCGTCAGCCGGTTCAACTCCGCCGAGGCGGCGATGAAGACGAGCACCATCAGAAGCGTGAAGCCCAGAACGAAGTTACGCGACAAAAGTCCGGCGGGAATCGCTCGTGTGCTGGTCCGGGGATTGGCGGCATCGAGATCGGCATCCGCCCAGCGATTGAAGGCCATCGCCGCCGACCGGGCCGAGACCATCGCGACCAGAATCCAGGCGACCGTGCGCCAACCGGGCAAGCCGCGCGCGGCTAGCAGCGTTGCGGTGAGCGCAAAGGGCAGCGCAAAGATCGAGTGCTCCCACTTGATCATCTCCAGCGTCGTCCGCGTCTTTACCCACAGGCTTGGCATTGGGGGCTCCATCCACCAGTTTACTTGAGAAGCAATGGAGCGCGACTCAGGCAGATCAAATGTTGTAAGATCAGGCCCGATTGGAGGACGGTCATCATGGCGTTTACTAAGGCGCTTTACTACCCGAGGATCGAAGTACCGAACGAAGGGTGGCTGAAAGCCGCCGCACTGTACTGGGATGAAAAAAAACAATCGTCCCCGCCTCAATGCCCGATCCTTATACCGGTGCAGTTTCAAGGGAACTCTTCGATGCTGGGGTCCTTTCCCCGTTGCACGTTGACCCTGACATGGATGTCGTCGAGAAATTGACAGACACAGTCCTCGAATACTTGGGAACCGCTGAGGCGGATGGAGTCTTGATTGAGGGTGGGCTGAGCCGATCAGAACTTCTTCACCCTGAGAAATTGCCTGATCTCGAAGAGAGGATGTTTCTCTACCCAGAAAAGTTGCCCTTACTAATAAAGCACAGGTTGAGTGAGCTAATCGACGGGCAAAGTGGCGGGATGCTCCGTGTAGATCGTGCCTTCGCGCAGTTCTACATGACCATGTTGGCCACTGAATTAGCAGAAAGCCAAGGAATCGCTCTCTTGACCGATTTGCCCGCTAGCGATCGCCTCACCACAGATGCGCGGCTTGGCGGGAAAGCGGGAACTCAGGGTCCAATTGTGGCAAACTCTATCCGTCACCGATATGGAAGACACCGGAACGATGATCGGAGGATGCCGAGCACGATGGCCCACGCGTTGCTTGCTGATCTGACACTCCAGCGAATTGCTGTACGACCAGAAACCTCGGTAGACAGCATTCTCCGATTCCGGGCAGACCACAAGAGCGAACTCGGGCGCTTCCGAACGAAAGTGGCAGAGCTAACAAAGTCCGTTGAAGATGACCTCCCTTTGGAAGCATTGCAACAGCGGGTTTCAGATATTTATACAAACGAGGTGCTTCCCGCCATTGACGAATTAAAAGAAACGCTAAGTTCATCGAAGATCAAGTGGGCTTTGGAGAGCTTCCTCAAAACCTCGATGCTATCGGTATCGAGCGGGAGCGCGATGCTCGCGCTTGGAGTCGGAATCCCACAGGCCTTACTGGCCAGCGCCGGCCTCTCTCTCACAGTGTCCGCCGTCCTGTACAACTGCGAGCGAAAAAAGGAGATCCGTGGAAACCCTTTCGCTTATTTGCTGTCAGCAGATTCGCATTTTGCTTGAGCGTGGATTTTTGTCTCGGGCCTACGTTTTCGCTTAGGAAACCTCTGAATAAGTCCAGCTTTGTATCAGGGCATGACTTCAGTCATGCCGTAAATGGGGTAAAATGGCTCCGGCTTTAGCCGCTGAGGGAATGCGGATGAGCCGAAATAGACTTGTGCAGAGGTTCCTTAGGCCTGGTCTTGATCTATGAAAGGGTACGAAAAAGCAACCGCAGGTCCTTCGACTCGCTGCGCTCGCTCAGGATGACAGCGAGTGTGTAGGAGCAAAGAATGGCCTCGGAGGTTGCTTCACCTCCGAGGCTCGGTTATATCAAATCAGTTGTACTTGCGCGGAGCGCCTTTCGCTACCCGCGTAGGGTCGCCGTCCAGGTAGGGCTAGTTCTTTGCTTCGGAGGGTTGATTGGCGACCTGCAGGTAATTCTTCACGCTGAAGACGCCGGCCACGCTGTTGGCTCTCTGGAAGGCTACGTCCTTGTCGGTCTGGGTATCGACGGTTCCGTACAGCTCGACGTGGCCATTCTGCACCGAGATGCGAATCGGCTTGGCCGGGTCGATGGAGTACTTGCTCAGGAACGAATTGCCATAGACGGCGCGGGCCACGGCCAGGCGGGTCTGGTCGTCCATTATCGAGACTGGATCGACCTCGATATCGCCGGTCACATCCTTGACGCCGGGATAAGTGGAAACCAGCGCCAGCGCGGAGTCCTTGTCGACGTCCGTCCGGGCATGGCCGCCGAGCGTGACAGCGCCATTCGATACGCTGACGGTGATGGAGTTGAAGGCATTGCCGTAGCCCACGCGGTCATAGGCCAGTTTCTCGGCGAGCTTGGCCTCCAGTTCCTTGTCAGGGATTGTGGGCCCTGCGACCTCAATCAAATTGCGGACGGCGGTAACGCCATGCGCCTTGCTGACGCGCTTCTCAGCGTCGGCTTTGTACTCGTAAAGATCGACGGTGCCGGTGAGCGTGGCAATGCCGCTATCGACGGCAACCTTCACATCGCGATACTGCTTCTTGTTGAGCTTGGCCGTCGCGTCGTTGGACGCGGGGCTGCCGTCCGCGGCCTGCGCTGCGGCGGAAGCACTTGGCGTAGCAAGCGAAATTTGCAAAAAACCGCAAAGCATCACGGCGAAAGTCGCCGTCAACACCGCGCGGGGGATAAGGATCGATTTGGTCATGGGAAACTTCCTCCTTGGGATGCAATCACTGCTTTTTGTCATCCGGCCGGAATGACCTGCGTTTGGTTAGACACATCTCCATAAAAAAAGTTGCGAGAGTGAACTCTACGACATTGATAGTAGATGCGACCGCAGGTCCTTCGCTGCGCTCAGGATGACAGCATCAAGGAGGAAAAAATGTGCAGAAGAGAACAGGAAATTCAGCGGTAGCGGCGCGTGGCTTTAACCACGATCGAGAAGACGCCGGATTCGTCGCGGGCCACCAGCACGGAGACGTGGCGATTGATGGCGACCTCGGCCTGGATCAACTGTTGCGCGGTGGCATTGACATTGGTCGCATAGGTCAGAGTCACATTGCTGCCTAACTGCTCCTCAACAATCACGCGCGAGGTCGAGTTACCAAGCGCGCCGAGATAGTTGGGGTCGACTTTGACTGAGCCTGCGCCAAAGAGCTTCTGCACGCGGCTGCTGACGGTGGCGTTGAGCGCGCCGCCGAGCAGCGCGTCGGTGGGGTTTACGCTGGACTGCTCCTGCTGTTGCGTGTAGATGCGCTGCTGGTCTTCGGTGCGGCCCAGAGCCAGCAGCGCGACTACGTCCGCCTCCGGCAAGGGAGGGTCGCTGCGGTAAGTAATCGTGGGCTTGTCGAGGGTTCCATGCAGGCCGAGCGTAATGTCATAGTCTTCGACACGCGCCGTGGCGTTAAGGTCGATATTGGGCTGTATGCGGACCGGATTGGTGAAGGAAATCTCTCCGCGCTGGAGTTCATATTTAGTGCCGGCAATGGTCGCCGAACCTTCAGTGATCGTAACGCGGCCCAGAAGCGAGGGCGAGGCCAGCGTGCCCCTCAGATGGAGATCGACATCGCCGGCGAGCTTGGCGAATGCGTTCTGAAAATTGAGCTGCGGCGAAGAAGTGAAGTGAACATCAAGACGGATGTGGTTCGAAGGCGCATCGGGCGGCACAAAAGCCTGCACGGCGCTGGCCGAGGCAGTGAGCGCAGCCACATCCAGGTCGGGACTGATACTAAAACGCGTGATCAGCACATTACCGCTGAGCAGAAGATTATTTTGCGGCCCCTGCAAATGCAGCTTGGCGTCAGCCAGCGAGCTTACTCCTTGCGGATAGCGGATGCGAATCCCCTGGCCGTCAACGGAGAGATCGGCGTAGAGCCCATGCTGATACGCCAGGTAGCCGGCAACGCTCAACTGCCCTCCGCCACTCAGGGCCGTGAGCGATTTGATCTCCAACCGGTTCTGGTTGAATTCAAGCGAGCCATGCAGATGGCTGAGACCGTTGGGCAGGTCTTCCAACGAGAGCGCCGCATCCTGAATATCGATATGGCCGCGCAGATTGGGGTTAGAGAGCGGTCCGTGGGCCTCGACCTCGAAGGTCGTCGATCCACTCGCCGTCAGGTCAGGGTCCAGCGTCTCGGCGAGTTTCAGGTTGATTGCGCCATTGGCGGCAAGGTCCAGCCGCGGCTCAGCGGCAACCGTCAGGCCGCCCTGCAAGCGCAGGTCCGTCTCTTCGCCGGTGATATGCAGCGGGTCAAGCTGGATGCGGCCATCGGCCAATGCAGCGTGCGCGCCATCATCGCTATGCAGCGGAACGCCGGAGACGGTGACGGCCAGTTCCTTGAGGCGCACGTCACCGTGCATTTGCGAGAGATGCGCGAGCGGCCCATCGAGAGTGATCGTACCCGCCAGCGAAGATTCTCCGCTGAGTCCCTTCACATGAGCCAACTTGAAGAGCGCTCCGATGTTGAAGTGCGTAAAATCAATCTGCGCCTGCGTCTGCATCTCGCTGTTCAACGCGGTCTGGCCATGCGCATTCAAACCAGCCTCAGCCAATTGCGTTGTGAGGTCGTAAAACGCAGAACGATTCGCTGTGTGCGCGTTCAATTCCACGCTGCCTACAGCCTGGTCATCGACGATCAGATTTGTCGCCGAGGCGTGGGCTGTAAGGCGAGGGTCATCGAGAGTTCCTGAGCCGCTCACGGTGAAGCCGAGCTGGCCGATGACGGGAAGACTCAGCGAGCGCACGTGGTTGATGCGCGCAAGATTGACGTCAGCGCCGCTCGCTTGAAGCTGGAAGCGATGGGATTGCAGATCGAAGCTGCCTGCGGCGGTGAGCTTGCCGGCGGGGTGCACGGCGGTGAACGAAGAAAGATCGAGCAGCTGACCTTTCAGGCTGCCTTGCGCATGAATCCGCTCAAAGGGTTCACCATAGACGGTCGCCTCGCTGAGATCGGCCGAGCCTGAGCCGTTGAGCGCATGAAGCGGTCCATCGATCTGCAACTGCGCGTCAAGATTTCCCGCCACTGGCAGCTTAAGTCCGGTGAGCGGCAGCAGTTGATCGAGGGTAACTTTGCTGCCCGTGACGTGCAGATGCGCAATCGAGTTCGCGTCGAATGCAGGCGTGCGCCCGGGCGCTGCATCCAGCGTTCCACTTACAATGATCGTTGAGTTGCCACGCTTCAGTTCGCCGTGATCAATGGCAATCCGCGTGGAAGCGTAACTACCGGCGGCCTGAACGGAGTCCCAGGCAAGCCATTGCGGCGCGCCGGTTGTCGTTGTATTGGCCGGCACTTCGATGGAGAGATTTGTCGCCTGCGCAGAGCCTGCCAGTCGTGGGTTGATCACCGAGCCAGTCCACGCGCCGTGAAACTCCGCCTGGCCTTTGAGTTCAACGGGCAGCGCGGCGGTTCCGGTTTTGCCGTTGCGGGCCAGGCCCAGATCGCGCAAGAGCGTATCGAACTCATTTAGATTTCCGGATTGAAAATCGACGGCGAGGGAGGAAGGGCTGCTCATCGGATATGCGCCGAGATGGCCGTGGGCCTGCACTGCGCTGTTGGGCAGATGCAGTTCGAGCTTGCGCAGATCGACCGCGCCGTCGCGCTGGGTGTAGGTTCCGTCGATGGCGCCACTCACCGCCACTTTGCCCGTGGTAATCTTCTCTGGCGCGGCCAGGGTCAGCGTGGAATCCACAGAAAGGGTACGGACATCGCCTCCCGTCCAGGTGGCATTGGCTGGTCCGTTGACGCGGGAATCAAAGCCCAGGTGCTGAAACGGGCGCTGCGCGGTCATCTCCAGAATCGTATCGAGCGCGACATTCTTAAACTGCGCAGTGACCTTGCCGTTGACGGGAATCTCAATCACATCTGGATTGAGCGGAGGCCGTTTCTCTATTGTCTTCGGCTGCGATTTTGTTGGACGCGGATGAGCGTTGTTGGCGGCGCGCACCTGCACGGCAGCAGACTGCGGGCGGCAGCCAGGGATTGAGCGCAATCGTGCCTTCAATCTCTCCGCCCTGGCGCAGCCGAGCGACAATGTTGGTGATCAGCAACTGCTCGGGGTCAGCGTGCACGTGCGAATCCAGATCGACGCCGGTCGAATAGATGCCGGTGCCGATATAAGCACCGTCGTCTATATGAACGCTGCCGTCGAGCCGAAACTGCCCCCCCTGACCAGCTCCATCCAGATTCAGCCGCGCCATGCCCAGCGGAGCGAAGGGATAGCCTGTGATGCCGTCCAGCAAGCGCATATCAAGCAGCCCGGCACACTTGCCCTGCCAGCGGGGACGAGAGAAATCGGTGAGCGAGCCAGTGATCTCCAGGGTCTGATCTTTGGCGATGTCGCTGTGAGTCGTCAGACGCAGGCTGCGCAGATAGGCCGCATTGCGCGTGAGGTCAAGAGTGGCTTGCAGGCCGCCCTGAACAATTTGCGGCTTTCGCCGGGCATTATTTCCGGTGCCCGGAGCCGGACCGCCGCGCAGCATAATCAAATCGCTCACGCCTGCCTCGATATGAAAGCTCTCCGGGTCTTTAGCCTGCGCTGGTTGATAGCTGACGCGCAGCGAAAGATCGTTGGCGGTAAGATCGAGCGGAATGTAACGGTTCTGAAAGTCGAATCTTGCAGCGCGGTTGTCGTAATGCAACACACCCTGCTCAACCCCCACGCGGCCTGCCTTCAGATCAAAGAGACTATCCAGCAGAGAGGAGCCTTTCTTCGCGGTCTTCTTTGGGGTGGGCTGGTTTGTTGTGCCGTCGGGATAGACAATCAGGTGGATGACGGGCTTGCGCAGATCTAGCTCGCGGAGCACAAAGGAACTCGGAGTCCACAGTCCCGTCCAACTAAGACGAACGCGCAGGCTCTCGATCTTTGCATAAGGCTCTTCACTTTGCGCCTCCAGGCCATGCAGCACGATTCCGTCGGCCTCTGCCTCCAGTGTGCTGAGATGCCATTGAAATGAGCCGATTTCAACGCGTGCGCCAGTCGCGTCTTCGATGACGGAAATGATGCGCTGGCGCACATAGTTCTCGATGCGATTCGAATCTGTCCAGTCATACAGCCCCACGGATGCGGAAGCCGGCGAGATCACCGGCAAAATCATCAGAAGTGGAATGTAGCGCCTGAAGAGCCGCCGCAGCCAGGCAGAGATACTACCCGCGCTCCTTGATGAAATTTTTGCGGCGGATTGTGAGGATGCAGACTTGGTCAAAGTCTTCCCTCCCCATTTGTGCCTACACCTTGGGTTTCCACGGTGTTGAGCGCCGGATCCAATACTTCCACATCTCCCTGCGCGCGCAGATTCTTCAGCCATTCGTCAAACATAACGTTCACCTGCTGCTGCAACAGGATCTCTTCGATGCGCGGGGCAACGGCATCAAGCGTGGGAACCGCCTGCCCCTCGGTGTACTGCGGCACCAGTGTCTTTTGATAATAGTTTTGAATTTCTTCGTGTGAGATGAGAATTCCCTGGCGGAAGCGCAACTCGATGAAGCGCAGAATTTCCAGCCGGTAACGAAGATAAGAGTCCACGCGCTCGGTCGTCAGTCCGTTGGCGGCAAGGAAAGCCTTCCAGCCGGCATCGCTGGCGCAGTTCTGGCGCACGCAGATGGGTACCTCGATGCGAATCTCCAGCAAGCGCGCATCCACTTCGCTGTGAGGCGGCTCCAGCGTATGCGCATCCTCCTCGCGAATCTGCTGCTGGATCAACGCTCGGCTGATCAACTGCTCCAATGCTCGCGGACGTGTCAGTGCAACCCCTTCCACGGTTGCCGGATCCAGCACGGAAAGCCGAATTTCATCGTCGAGATCGCTGGCCAGAATGGCGTGATTGTTCACCACGGCGACAACCCGGTCCAATACCGCGCGTTGCCCAGGAACAGCGGGCGTTTCAGTGGTTTGGCTGTACGCCGAAATGGCACAGGATGCCGCAAGAATCCACAGCGCAGCTTCTCGCAGCATGTCTATGATTCGGATTTCGCGGCGGTTACGCATCAGAATGTCTGCCCCAGGCTGAAGAAAAAGTTGAAATGACTGGCTTCGCCAACATGCGGAGCGGTAGTGTCGAAATTTACCGGATAGATTGGCGGATTCAGGTTGTAGCTGAAGTCCAGCCGGATCGGGCCGACGGGCGTATGGTAACGCAAACCTGCCCCTGGCGCATGTATAAAGTAATTGAAGCTGCATACGCCCAGCGGTCCAGTCGAGGTCCACGTGCCTTCCGGTTGATTCAACTCCGCGCAACTATCGCGGTTGGGCTGATGAATGCGCAGAGTACTGGGCCAGACATCCGAAGAGCCTGCAAAAACATTGCCCATGTCATGGAAGAGGACAACGCTGAGCGTATCGCCGAACCACGGCAGCATTGGCGGCGGCAGCCGCATCTCGGTCGAGTTGACTAACGCGCCCGCGCCGCCAACCGGGAAGCCGGTCTGGGGATCGCGTGGCCCGGCCTGATTGATAGCAAAGCCCCTCAGCGAGTTAGCGCCGCCGGCATAGAGCCGTTCCGGCAGCGGGATCAGTTCATTGCCGCCCGCGCCGTAGGCGCGCTCCTGGGCATAGCGGGTGCTGCGCGCCAGCACGAAGCGTCCCTTGTCAAAGCTGGTGTAGCTCGCGTTGGAGAAATCAAGACGGTTGAACTCAGCCTCCGCGCCAAATAGCCTGGTGCTAAAAAACTCCTGCACACTGGTAGATGTGCCGCGATGCGCATCCAGTTGCGAGTCGCGGGTATCGCGCGTCCAGTTGAATCCCAATCCAGCCACGCGCACCGCCGCCGAAAGATCCGTCAGCTCATCCGCGCCAACCTGCAGGCTGCCTCGTGCAACCTTGACCCGGCGAAAATCATATTCATAGAGAAAGGTATTGGCGCGGGTCAGGTATGAATTGGAGGAATCAAAATGCTCGGTCCAATGCATACCGGCCTCGAGTTTGGAAGCGACGTACGTTGAAACATCGTGGCTGTTCGCGTAACCGCCAGAGAGCGCCAGGCCGAAGTTGCGGTTACCTTCAAAGTGCGGGTTCTGGAAGAGCAGGTCTATCTTCTGTTCGAGCAATCCATACGTGCCACGCAGCGAGGCCGATTGCTCGCGCCCAAAGAGGCCATTGCGCGTGATATTGAGCAATACACGCGGACTGACATTGGTTGTCCCGCCGGGGGGGCAGTTGGTGGAGCAGTTGGACTGCGGCACGCCACTCTGCGCCTCAAAGCCGAAGCCGTAGGTGAGCGCCCAGCGCCGCGCCTCTGTCGCCTGGATCAGTACCGTCTTGTAGGTTTCCCCTCCGGAGGGGTTTTCAACCGCTGTTTCAATCTCGTTGAAGAGCGCGAACTCGTAAAGATTGCGCTGCGTCTGTTGCAGCGCGGAGAGATTCAGCGGGTCGCCGGCATGAATCGTAATGGCCCTCTGCACGGCATCTGGGCGCGTAAAGTGCAAACCTGACAAGAGCACCTTGCGCACAAAAATCTGCTTGCCTTCATGAATGCGATAGACGACATTAATCTTTGCCGGATCGGTGGGGTCGGCGGATTGAACTACCTCCACCTGCGCCTGATCGAAGCCGCGGCTCAGGTAGTCGGTGAGCAGAGAATCCCGGTCACCGGCCAGGCTCTGCGGGGAGAGTCCCTGGCCGGGAACAGTACTCAGCAACACAGTCAGCTTCTGTATCCGGTCTTGATCCACATTTGCGGCTACCGGGCCGGCAGCCGCACGGGCAAACGGCGGCACACCTTCTTTGTCGGCCTCCGGGCTTACGATTTCGATCCGCACCGTGCCCACCCGTTGCCGTTCGCCTTCTTCAATCAGATAGGTAATGCGCAACGGCGCGGTGGTGCTGGTGGGCGCCTGCTCCTGCTTTGCCTCTGGCGTACCAACATCCGCTGTCACCTTCACCGCTGGAAATCCATTGTTGCGGTAGAGGGCCTGCAACGCGCTCACGTCCGCTGCGACCAGCGCCTGGCTGTAGGCCCCATGATGGTCCAGCGTAGTGGCTGCATGGACACTCAGCAGATCTTTGAGCGTAGCGGCGTTGAAGAAATGGTTGCCCGCAACCGTGACCTGCGCTACGCGCCGCCGCTGCCCCAGATGCACTGTATAGATAATTTCGTCGTGCGCGGCGTCGGGAATCTTCTGCTGGTGATCCACTTTCACATCGAAGTAGCCCAGCCGCTGATAGTAGTCGCGCAGCCTGCGGTTGCCTTCGTTGAGCAGATCGTCATCCACCGAACCCTCTTCGAAAACAGGAACCAGGTGCTTGATCTTCGCTGGTCCCAGGTTAGCGCCCGCCACGATCACCCGCACCACCGGGCCGCGATTCGCCGCAAAAACAAAGCCTGTCTTGTTCTCGCTCTGCGAATATGGTTGTGCCGCCAGCTTCACGTCAGCCTCTAGCCGCTGTTCTTTCTGGTAGTGCTTTAGAACACCTTCCAATGCACGGCTGCTGCTGTCGCGCTGCACATGCGCGCCGCTGCTCAGGTGTGCGTATTTGCGCAGTTCTTCCGCGCTCATGCCGGCGTCGCCGCTCACCTCCACGGTTCCGATACGCGCCTGCTCACCGCTCTCCACACGAAAGGCAATGTCAACCAGTTGATCTGCCGGGTGTGGAGTCATCACAGAGGTAATTACCGGTTGATGAAATCCATTGTCCGCCAGCGCCTGGCGAAGCAGTTCCTGCGCCTTGGCCAGCTTTACCGGGGTGAACCGCTCGCCAGGAGTCAGCCGCGAGGCCTGTTCGAGTTGCGCGTTGATGGTTGCTCCCTTGGCGCCATCCACGGAGACAGTCCCAATAAACTGTCGTGGCTGGCCGCGAAAGATCAGCGTCAGTCCATCCTGCTCGGGAACGGCCTCGGCCTGCACCGTCTCGTAAAGGCCGGTAGCGAAAAGCTGACGCAAGCTCCGGCTCAGTTCTTCGCGGTTCAGAGGCTCGCCCTCGGCCTGCGCCAGATGGCCGGCCAGCGGAGTGATCCGCTCCGCCGGGACTCCATCAAAAACGATCTTTCGAACCGGCTTGCCCACCCATGCTGATAATTCGCCCACTGCGCCGTCGGACGGATTGACTTCCGCTTGCGGATGCGCGGAGGCTGTCGGAGGTAGGTCCGGCTGCTGGCTTCTCGCCGGAAGGCCGGCGTCCACTGCGAAGACAAAAAGGCCAGCGAGCAACAGCCAAATCCCGCGTTGCTTGTCCGGCCTTGTCTTCAATTCCATCCCTCTTCGTGAAAACACCAAAAATATACCCCGGTTGCGAGCCGGAGCCGCGCTCTCCGATAAAATCGGAGAACCGCACACGAAGACCTGCTCCTGTGCTTGAACCGCTCCCCTTATACTAACGAGGACAGAGGGCGAGCGCACGAAAACGCACCCCACAGAGCAACAGGCAAAGTGACACATGCCCCGATCACGGAAATCCCCCGCACACTCCGGCCAGCCTGCTGCCCAACCGCCGCGGGTGGGTGATTCTGTAGATGAGAACGCTCAACCTGAAAACGCCGCTGAGACGGAGCCGTCAATCCCCCCAACCCCTTTCCTGCGCACTCTTTCCACGGACCCCGTCGAGGCCGAAGCGCTTGCCCGTGCCCAGGCCGGAGACCATCGCGCTTTCGCGCAACTGTACTCTTTGCACAAAAAGCGCATCTACTCTCTATGCATGCGTATGTTGGGCAATGCCGCGGAGGCGGAAGACCTGACCCAAGAGGCTTTTTTGCAACTGCACCGCAAGATTTCAAGCTTCCGCGGTGATTCTGCATTTTCCACCTGGCTGCACAGATTAGCGGTCAATGTCGTGCTGATGCACTTGCGGAAAAAAGGCCTGGCTCTCGTTTCGCTGGATGAAGCCATGGAACCGACGAAAGAACACACTCCCGCGCGCAGTTTTGGCGCTGCCGACCCCAGTCTCGCCGGGGCCATTGATCGTATGCAGTTGGAGCGGGCTGTCGCCAGCTTGCCCAGCGGCTACAGATTGATTTTTGTTCTCCACGATGTGGAGGGCTTCGAACACAACGAGATCGCGTCGATGCTCGATTGCTCAGTCGGCAACAGCAAATCTCAACTGCACAAGGCACGCCTCAAGCTCCGCGAGGCATTACGCGCCTCTATTCCCACGGAGGCGGGCCAATGACAGAAGAGCAACGCCTGCAAAGCTGCGCGGAGTTCCAGGCCGAGTTAGCCGACTTGGTTGGTACCGGCCAGACGATGAGCCTCCATCCTCATATTCAGAGCTGCGAGAATTGCCGCGCTCTGCTCGCTGATCTGGAAACGATTGCAGAAGCCGCCCGGCAGCTCTTCCCCGTTCAAGAGCCGCCAGATGAGCTTTGGACACAGATTGAGCAGGCCATCAAGGAGGAAAACTCCACGAGATGAAGGAACGGCTTCCGTTCCACCGAGGAACTACCTTGCCGAATTCACAACTTGAGGGACGCCTTTTCTCACCCCGGACTGATATTCTTCCATATAACAACTCCTATGAACTCTGACACTCAAATCGCCCCCAGGCGCGACCAGGTTCCATTGCGTTGTATTGTGCTTACAGGCTTCATGGGTTCCGGCAAAAGCACTGTGGGCCCGCTGCTTGCCGAGCGTCTCGGCTGGCAATTCATCGATGCCGATAAATGGATCGAAGCCAAATCCGGCCGTACCGTCGCCGAGATCTTCGCCCGCTACGGAGAGCCGTTTTTCCGCGCCCTTGAAGAGTCCACGATTGCCCAGTTGGCAACTCAGGAGGCGCTGGTCCTGGCCCTCGGCGGCGGCGCTATCGAGTCCGAGGCCACGCGCACGCTGCTCACCACCACCCCCGGTAAACTGCTCATCCATCTGCACGTGGAACTGGTCACCGCGCTCGCTCGCTGCCAGGGAACGGAAGCGGATCGCCCGGTGCTGGCCGACCAGGCGAACCTGAAGAGCCGCTATGAGCGCCGCCTGCCGCTCTACCGCGCAGCCCACGTTTCGATTCCCGTCAGCACACTCACCCCGGAAGAAGCTACGGAAGCCATCCTCGCGATGTTGAAGAGAACGAACTAAGTCAGAGTCACCACAGTGTTGTACACCATATGGAGAACTACCGCCGGCGCCAGACGGCCGGTCTTCTTGAAGAGAATGCAATTCGCTGCGCCTAACAGGCCCACAGGAAGCCAGGCCAGCGGCGGATGGTAGATGGCAAAAAACGCAGCGCTGCCAAGCACCGCCCGCCAGCCGCCCCATTCGCGGTCCAGCGCCCGGAAAAGCAGCCCGCGAAAGAGATACTCTTCAGCAAATGGGGCAAAGGCAATTGCCATAAAACCGTACCATGCCTTGAAGTCGGGAACCTTGGCCATCGCCTCCTCCGACTTGCGCATCATCTCCGCGACAAACGGTATTTGATGAAGAACCGCGAGATAACCGTGGGCAAAGACGCCCAGCACCAGCCCGCCAACAGCGCCCAGCACCAGAAAGGGCCAGAGTAGCTGGAACTCGCGGAAAAACCTTCCCCAACCGAACTTGGGCCTTTCCGCCGTCAAAATTTCTTCCGTCTCTTCGGCAGCCTCCGCGTTCTCATCCGGCAGCCAGTTCCAGACTTGGCGCGGTGACACGCCGCGATTGTTGAGGAACTCCGAGACGCCAATGGAGACAGCGATGGCGCAGATGCCGTAACTGGCGGCCATCGCCACTCCGGCGTACTCGCGCCCGGCAATGGCGGAGATGATCCCGGTCAAGATGGCTCCGGCTTCGACCAGAATGCTGATCGAGATCATCGCATGCATCAGTGTGGGAGGCGGCGGGACGCGCTCTGCCCAAGGGTCATAAAGGTAGGGCAGGCGGGCGCGAAAGTTCTGCCACATTGCCGCGGCGGTGATGTAGGAGTAGACGATGCCCATCACGGCGATATGCCATTGCTGCGTCAGCACTCCCACGCCGAAGGTCAGCATGCCTAACTGAGTCGCCCAGCGGCGCCCGCCGGGAATCTTTTGCGTTTCCCCGGATTCTGAAGTCACCGTGACTAGCGTGACGGCCTTCTCCGCCATACTTCTGCCAAAGAAGAACCAGGCCACGCCGACCAGCACGATCTTCCACCACGCGGCCGGATAAGAGAAGACGGCATAGCTGAGAATCAGCGCCACCAGGCTCGTGGAGATCAGCGACCAGAGCCAGGCCTTGGCCTTGAGCAGGCTCTCCAGGCCGCGCGGCCAGGTAAGCGCAATCCACAGCGCGGTTCCCTCCGATTGCAGAGACTTGGGTCCGAGTACCCAGAGGAAATAGGTTCCAAAGAAGATGGCCACGCCGCAGAGATAATTCCACGCGCCTTGCGCACTAGCCAGAATGCCGCGCAGATTAAAAAGCTGAAAGCTCGCCGCGGTGATCGGAATCAGAATGACTTGCACAATGGCGCTGCGGTCACGGATGAACCACAGGAACTCCTTGCGGTAAAGCGGTTCACTGCCGAAGCGTTTGGCAGGCACTTTTGACCGCGACAGACGCGACTCCGCAGCGGAGAAGTTGCCGGCCAGTCCCTGTTTTGCGCCCCATACGCAGAACCAGACTGCTGCGGCGAGCGTAAGACCGGCCACGGTCCAGCAGATCAGGACGCCGAACGGAAAGGAGAACCCGCCGCCCGGCACCGCGCCGAGAAACAGGCCTAACCACGGCCAAGGCAACACGGCGAGAGGAGAAAGTAGCCGTGCGGCCACAGCGGTGAGCTGCGGCAAAAGATAGCCGCCCAAAAACAGAGCCATCATCGACGCGTAGCCGAACCAGCTCAGAATGCCCAGAATTGCTCCGCGCGAGCGGGGAGCGCAGCGCAGCAGCACGCCGATCTCCAGAGCCTTGCTCATGCACGCCGCAGCGGTAGCCAGCGGAATGCCGATCACAAACGCGGCAAGCAGGCCCAGCGGAAATCCGTAGATAAACCCGTAAAGAATCGCCGGAAAGAGCGGAGCACACCAGTAGATGGGGTTCGCGGCGATTGGCCCGACGATTTCCGCCACGAAGACCGCGCCTGCCGGCACCGGGTGCGAGAAGATCCACTCCCACATCGGATGCCTGCGCCGCTGCAAGTCCATCTCCAGGCCCTCGCCCTGACAGACCAGCATGACCGCCCACCAGAGGAGCACCAGCGAGCCAAGCATCGCGGCTACTGGGCTTGTGCGAAAGACCTTGAAACCCGTTACTACATGTTTTTCTGATATGAATGCCTTGCTTCCGACTGTTTGGACCGTGCTTCGCAATTTCTGCTCAATTGCTTTTTTATCGCCGCCTTCGCGCTCGGCCTTTCTGCCGGCCTCAGAGGCATACATTGCATTGAGATTGCCCTCAACGACGTCAGGATCGACCGGAACATGCAGATCGTCCGGCGCGCCAGGATTAGATCCGTCCGGATTCAGAGCTGTGCGTCCACGACTTCGAGAGACCTCCTCATACCATTGAACGGCATTCAAGAACTCCTGGCTGACAACAATCTTGCCCCCACGCTCCGCACCCATTCGTTCGCCGGCCTTGACCGCCGTGTATACGCCGAAGGCGGCCATCCCATTGATCAACAGCATCAGCAAGACGGCAAACCCGGTGCCGAAAAAGCTCCAGTCGGTAGTGCTTTTGCCCGCGCGATTATTCAGCAACTGCTGCTGGCGCAGACGCCGGCCCGCCGTGCGCTTGCGTGTTGCGGCAAGCAGCAGCCGCACTGTGCTCCAGAATGTGGGTTCTCGGTCGGTCTTGCTCATCATCGTCTGGGGTTTTCTGAAAAATGCATCTGCCTGCGCCGGATGCTTCGACGATCCAGCTTTGTCTTTGCAACTACAGCCTCAACTACGCCGCGAGAGACGCCGCAATTTTCTGGGTCGAACTGCCTGCGAGGGCGTGTAGCTCTCGTCCGGCTTTTCCTGCGGCGCTTCCGCCTGCGCATCCCGGGCCGTCAGCTTCAAAAAAATCTCTTCGAGACTGGCGTTTTCATGCGCTGCGCGCAGTTCCTCAATCGATCCTTTCGCCGCCAGCTTGCCCCCGTTGATAATCACCGCGTGCGAACATAGCCGCGTCACGTGATCCATCAGGTGGGTCGAAAACAGGACCGTCGTTCCCTGCCCCGCAGTCTCAAAGATAAGGTCGTAAAAGAGATTGGTCGATTCGACATCCAGGCCATTGGTCGGCTCGTCCAGAACCAGCAACTTCGGCTGGTGCAGCATCGCCAACAGCAGGCCCAGCTTCTTCTTCATGCCCCGAGAATAATCCTCGGCGTAATTATCAATGTCCTCGGCGAGCCGCAGCCGCGCGATTACCGGCGAGATGCGGTCCATGGTTTGCGTGACGTTGAGACCATGCATTGACGCGCTCAGTTCCAGAATCTCGCGGCCCGAGAGATAGGAGTAAAAAACAGGCTCGTCGGGGAGAAAGCCGATCAGCCGCTTGACTTCGACCCGCTCCTCGAAGGCGTCGCGGCCATCTACAAGAAGCCTCCCTTTGTTGGCCTTCAGTATCCCCATCAGCAGCCGGAAGAGCGTGGTTTTCCCCGCGCCGTTGGGACCAAGCAACCCACAGATCTGGCCGGCAGGAACCGAAAATGAGACATCCTGCAAGGCAGTTTTATGCCCGAACTCCTTCACCACGCCGTCAATCCGCACCAGCGCCGTGCCAGGCTGCTGCGCATGGTCCTCGAAAGGAGGCGGGTTCTCGGTTGGAATCTCTTGATCGCTCATGGAATTTTCCGCACTTTTGAATTGCCTGCTTATTGCCCATGAGGGTATCACGGGCCCCCGTCCGCCTACACGCCCTGAACATAGGCTGGCAATAAATCCCCCGGCCAGAGTCGCTCACTCCCCAAAAAATACTCAAAAAGTACTTTACGCCATACACTGTTTGTAATACAGTGTTTTATGTACAGTGTACGAGGAACAGCATGACACTCACTGAAAACCTCTTCGAGAACCTTCGCATGGAGCTTCGCCGCGGCTCGCTGACACTGGCCGTCCTGGCGCAGCTTCGCCAGGAGCATTACGGCTACACGCTGCGCAAGGCGCTGGCCGGTCGGGGCCTGGAGATCGACGAAAACACCCTCTACCCGCTGCTGCGCCGCCTTGAAACTCAGGGTCTTTTGACCAGCGAGTGGCGCGAAGAAGAAAAGCGCAACAAGCGGTTTTACCGCCTTTCGAGCGACGGCGAGCAGATTCTCGCCCAGTTGCTCGCCGAGTGGCAAGCCACCAATGCCGCCATCCACAACATTCTCAACTGAGACAAGGAAAACGCCATGGAACTACTTGACCGTTACCTGCAAGCCGTAAAAAAGCACCTGCCCTGGCAGCGGCAGGAGGACATCACCGCCGAACTGCGCGCCAATCTGGAGGCGCAGCTCGAAGACAAAGAGGCTGAACTGGGACGCCCGCTCACTGCCGCCGAAGCCGAAGCCTGGCTCAAGCCGATGGGTTCGCCTGCGCAGATGGCCGCCCGTTATCAGCCGCAGCGGTATGTGATAGGGCCGATGCTCTACCCCACTTTTATCTATGTATTGCGCTTAGTGTGGTTCTGGGCAACGGCAGTGTCCCTGGTTACGGGCGCTGTGCAGATTGCCGATCATCCCAGCGCCCAAGCGGCAGCGGAGCGACTGGTGCAACTGCCCTTCGCGCTGCTGGTGGCTTCGGCCTGGACGGTGTTGATTTTTGCGGTCATAGAGCGGATTGCCAGCCGTTGCTCTCTGAAGTTGGGACCCTTCACCCCTCCCTCAGCCGCGTGGTCGCCCAGCACCTTGCCGGCACTGGACAAGAACGAGTTCCGGAAAGAGGTCAACAGCCGCGCCCGGGCCATTGCAGAGGTTGTCTTCCGTTTTGTTGGCCTGATCTGGCTGTTGCTGCTTCCCAGCTACCCATATTTACTGGTGGGGCCAGGCGCATATTACCTGGACAAACTCCCTTACCAGTTAGCGCCGGTATGGGTGACGTTCTACTGGTGGGCTGTCGCGCTGAATGGGTTGCAGTTGGCATGGAGGGGCGTTGAGCTGGCGCGCGGAAATTGGCAAAGGCCTCTGCGCTGGCTACGGCTGGCAGAAGAGGCGCTGAATTTCATTCCATTGCTGATCCTGCTATCAGCGCCGCAGCATTTGCTGCTGATGCTCAGGCAACCTGCAACGGCGGAGGCGGCGGTGCGAGCGTCGATTGGGCCGATCAACCATGCAATCTATTTGAGCCTGGTGCTGATCTGCGCGCTCTTTGTGGTGACACTTGGATGGAAGCTCGGGCAGCTCGTTCTGGAAGTCTATCGCAAGCGAAGCACGGAAAGTCTCGCATGATCCTCGCTTCAGGGAAGGATTGATCGTGAAAGCATTCTCGCGCTTCTCCGCATTCTGATCGATTCCACGGAACTATTCGCTCATGGCCCACGTAGAGAAGATTGGCGTGAGAGCGCAAGGCAACACCGCTGCACCCACGTCAATCTAAAGGAGAATCTGATGCGGTTGATTACTCGTATAGCCACAGTGTCTGCAATGCTCTGTCTCGCCGCTTCATGCGGTCTTGCCCAGACCCGCCCGTCTACCAAAAGCGGAACCGGAACCATTGTCCTGGTCTTCAAGGACGGCCACAAGCAGACCTTCAATCTCTCTGATATTGCCCGTGTCGAGTTCCCTGCCTCCACGGCTACTCCTGCCGAAGCCGGCGCTTCGGCGCTCCTTCCGCCGCGTGGCCACTTCTTCGGCAAATGGAAGGTCGGCGATGGCAACGGAGAGAACTTCTACATCACGCTTCTGGAGAATGGGGATGCTCTGCGCTCGCTCGGCAACGAACACGGCAAATGGGTCTACGTGGACGGCGAAGCGCGCGTGACCTGGGATGACGGCGCGCAGGATGCGATCCGCAAGGTCGGCTCTATCCATCAGAAGTACGCCTACTCCGAGGGCAAGTCGTTTACAGATTCGCCGGACAACGTGACCAATGCGCACAACACCACTCCGCACCCCATCTAACTGGGCGTAATTTGCAATGAATGCGATCCCCTGTTGGCTTCGCGGTATACGTTCCTAGCGCCAGACGCCCATCCATTTGCGCAGGAGCCGTTGCGCGGGCTTTTCCACCAGATGCAAGGCAGCTAGCGCCAGCAAGATCAGGAAGACGTAGCTGATCCAGGGATCGTACCGGCTGACGCCCAGGAGCTGGGGAATCCTCAGGTCGTGGACCAGATTCCACAGGTTGAAGTGCAGCAGATAAAGGCAGTAGCTCGACTCGCCGACAAAGACCAGCGGACGCCAGCCCAGAGATCGGGAGAGCCGATTCTCCCCTGCAAGGCCGAGAATGATGCAGCCGAAGAGCGGCATCAGCAGGCCGTCGTGAATTATTGCGTAAGGCACTGCCGAACCCAACTCCAGCAAAGCAATTAGCCCCGCAAAACCGCCGACGCCGAGAAACAGGCGCAAACGGCTGGCGCGTGCAATGATCTCGTCCAGCCCTGCCAGAAGCACGCCAAAGATGAAGCTGGCAAAGTGCGGCAGCGGCGTGTACTTCAACGCCTGCAACCACGGGCCATAGCTCCAGCGATCTGGATGCGGAATGCCATCGGGATTGAAGATGAAATAAAGCGTGCCGGGAATCATGCCCAGCAGCCAGACGACTGTCAAACGCGTCAGATGCTGGCTCACCCGGTCAGGGCGTTTACCGCGAGCCAGCCAGGGAAAGAGAAAGTAGTAAAAGGCTTCGGCAGACATCGTCCATGCCGGCGTATTCAGAAAGGTCGCAATCGCGGGAATCCAGCCCTGTAACAGCAGCGGGCTGAGAACCATTCCGGTCCAGAACATCGCGTGGCTATGCGCACGATACTCCTCGGAGACCATCCGCCAGCTCATCAGCAGGCTGAGCAGATAAATGGGATAAAGCCGCGTAAACCGCGCCTCCCAGAAGCGCGTCTTGTCCAGCTTCCCATCCCGCGCCTTGCCTGCGTAGTTATAGGCCAGCACGAACCCGGAGAGCAGAATGAAAAAACTCACCGAGGCGTAGCCGGCATTGACCACCGGCGCAAACCAGCCAAACATTCTTGGGTCGGAGAAGTGAAAGAAGACAATATTGACAGCCGCGAAACTACGCAGTCCCGTCAACGCGTTCAGCCGTGCCGGCTTCTGAATCTCCACTGCCAGTTTGACGCTCCCGGCCAGGTTACAGATGACAGTTAACAGTGATCAGATGTTGCTGCCGAGGTCACTTGCTGTTCACTGCCCACTGTTCACTGACAACTGTTCACTGTCCGCTGTCTACGCCGTTACCAGCGATCCGACCTTCTCGCCCAGCACCACACGCTTGATATTGCCCGGCTGGTTCATGTTGAAGATGATCATCGGCAGATTGTTGTCTTTGCAGAGGCTCACGGCGGTCAGGTCCATTACTTTCAGTCCCTGCTTGAGAATCTCCATGTAGGTGATCTCGTCGTATTTCACGGCGTCCTTCACCAGCACCGGGTCGGCATTGTAGACTCCCTCAACCTTTGTGCCTTTCAGCAGCACATCGGCCTTGATCTCCATCGCCCGCAGGCTGGCTGCGGTATCTGTCGAGAAGAAAGGGTTGCCGATTCCGGCAGCAAAGACCACCACGCGGCCTTTTTCCAGATGCCGCACGGCGCGGCGGCGAATATACGGCTCCGCCACCTGATTCATCGCTATAGCGGTCATCACCCGGCACTGCACTCCGCGCTGTTCCAAGGCATCCTGCAAGGCAATGGCATTGATCACCGTGGAGAGCATGCCCATGTTGTCGGCGCTCACGCGGTCCATCTGCTTGGCCTGTTCGGCGACGCCACGGAAGAAATTGCCTCCGCCGACCACCACGCCCACCTCGACACCGAGAGCGTTGATTTCAGCAATTTCGCCGGTAATTTCGGTAACTTTGGCGGCATCCAGGCCAAAGCGCTGCGGCCCGGCCAATGCCTCGCCGGAAAGCTTCAAAATAATTCGTTTATACATACTATTTTGAGTATCGCACGGCGCGGGGTAGGCGCGCCAAGGAGGCGGATTTGCTTGGAAAACTCCGGCGGTGGTGACAGCTTTTTTACGAACTTGCGATCTCACCCTTTCCGCGATGAAAATGCGGAAACGATGAGGCACCCTCTGCTACGGCAGCACTGTCACCTTGGCAGCAGCAGAGTCGAAGCGATAGGTTGGATTCCAGCCCTTGCCGAAGATGCCGACGTCGAGCGTGTAATCGCCGGGCCTCTCTGGGGTCCAGGTATAGACAAAAGATTTGTCCTGCGCTTGCCGGAGGCGCTGATCCATCGTCAGCCGCTGCCCAGCCTTAGTGCCGTCATTGGATTTGATGTCGAGATTGACGATGCCCGCGCGCAGGTCGCCGCCTGTGTTGTTTACCGTGATGCGTATCGTTACAGCCTCACTGGCATGGAGCTTGGATGAAGAGAGTGTCACAGATTCCTTGATAGCCGGAGGTGTTTCATCATCTGATTTCTTTGCCGTGGCCACTCCCTGCGTAAGCCATTCTCGCAACTTATCTGCAACTCCCGTAGGATCGTCATCATAATTGGAAAGAACAACGACGGTAACTCCTTGATCGGGATACATATCAAATTCATTGGTAATTCCCTGCCAGCCGCCGCCGTGGCCGATGATGCGCACTCCGTTATACTCCACGATGCGCGCGCCATAGCCGTACTCTTCTTTGCCGTTATCGGTCACGCCGGTCCAGAGTTGGCGCAGCGATTGGCTATTTACCAGCTTGCCGCTCACCAAAGCCGTGTGAAATCTGGCCATATCACCACCGGTTGAGTAGGCGCCTTCGTTTGGCGCGCCTTTCAAGTCGAGAGCCACCGAGTTATCCAGCCTCTTGCCATTTGGTGCGTCCATATAACCCGTCGCAGCATTTTTCGGCAACTGAGTTTTCAGTGGGAACCCTGTGTGCTCCATTCCAGCCGGTTTGAAGATATGGTCACGCACATAGTCGTAGTAACTCTGCCCGGATACTTTCTCGATGATTTTTCCGAGCAGAATATAGCCCGCATTGCTATACCCATACTGCTGTCCCGGAGGAGACTTGAGGGGTTCATTCTCGAAGTCCTTCAAGCGATCATCAATGGTGAGAGCATTGGATGGATCGGGAAACTTCATCGCCAGCTCGCGTCCGCCGATCATGCCGGAAGTGTGCGAGAGCAGTTGGCTGACGGTGACTGTTTGCGCGACTTCCTTATTGGGATAATCGGGGATAATTTTCTCAACCGTATCTGTATACGAAAGCTTTCCTGCTTCGACTAGCTGCGCAACGGCAACTGCGGTAAACATTTTGGTAATTGAAGCGAGATTAAACTCGGTGTCTACGCCGTTCGGAAGGTCGGGCGATTTATGCGCCAGCCCAAAACCTTTCGCATAAATGGGCAGGTTCCCTTTCCATACTTGGACGGTTCCGGAAAACGAATCGCTTGCAACCAGAACCTTCATCAACTCATCGGCCCGCGCACTGATTTGAGCATTGGACAGCTTGCGGGGAGAGAGAAACTCGACTGGCGCTTCAGTTATGTGCTGGCCTAGTCCAACAATCTGGTATGGTTCAACCGGTAGAACGTAGTCGGG
Source organism: uncultured Acidobacteriaceae bacterium (assembly GCA_963713645.1). GTDB lineage: Bacteria > Acidobacteriota > Terriglobia > Terriglobales > Acidobacteriaceae > Telmatobacter. Next base: position 224,902 of record CAVQMQ010000035.1, read on the forward strand.
CGGGGCGGCCTTGAGATATATATCGAGCACCGACCAGATGCCGGTTGATTTTGCCTGTACCAGCGCGGTAATTGTCGCAGGCTCGGCCTTGGCAATCTTGCGCAGTTCAAAGCCGCCGGTCGATTTATAGAGCGCAATATGATCATCGGCCATGCCGTCATAAAAACCGGGATTATCTGGCGGTGCAACCAGATTCTTGGAGAAAAACTCTTTGATTGCTGGACGCTGGCCGCTGTTGAAGGCGATCAGAAACCCGCTCAACTGCTTGCCCGCTGGTGAATCTGGAATTGTAACTTTCCCCTGTGCGGATGCACAAAGGGCGCTTGCACAGAAAACCAGACCTGCGACCAAGCAGAGAAAAATCCGCCAATGACGTTGGTTCATTCTGTTTCCGTTGTCCAATGAGTTACACCCCCCGAGATTCAATCCTATCAAGACATAAACAGAAAAACGGCCCGAAGCAATCGCTCCCGGCCGTTTTTCTCACTTTGAATCAGATAACTATTCCGCGGCGGCTTCTACCTGCTTGGTGGTGGCGACGGTCCAGTCGGGCGCGCCCACCTTGAAGCGGGCGAAGCGGCGGACGGTGATGTTTTCGCCCAGCTTGCCGACCTTCTGCGCGATCAGCTCCTTGATGCTGACGGTCTGTTCCTTGATGAAGGGCTGCTCCAAGAGGCAAACCTCCTCGTAGAACTTGGCCATCTTGCCGTCGACAATCTTCTCGATGACCGGAGCCGGCTTGCCGGTGGCGGCAGCCTGGGCGCGATAGATCTCCTTCTCGCGCTCCAGATCTTCGGTGGTCACATCTTCGGGCCTCACATAGCGCGGATCGGTGGCCGCGATGTGCATCGCGATGTCCTTCAGCAGATCCTGAAAGTCGTCGGTGCGGGCCACAAAGTCGCTCTCGCAGTTGACTTCAATCAGCACGCCGATCTTGCCGCCGGCGTGGATGTAGGTTCCCACCGCGCCTTCGTTGGTGGTGCGGGCGGCCTTCTTCTGCGCCGAGGCCATGCCGCGCTTGCGCAGCACCACAAAAGCGCCCTCAATGTCGCCCTTTGCTCTCCTGCAAAGCCTTCAGGCAGTCGCCCATCGGCGCGCCGGTCATTTCGCGGAGCTCTTTTACCAGCTTGGCATCAATCTTTTCGCTCACTGTCGTCATCTCTCTTTGTCTCAATCTTCCGGTTTTTGGGGGTGGCGGAGCAGAGTCCGCCGCACCGCAGGTGCCGCAAGAAAAGCGTGGCGCTTGCATCAAGCCGGCCACGCTTCTCTCATACTACGCACTCAAGTGCGACGGAATGATTAAAGTCCGCCTTCGGCCGCCTCGGCTTCGTCCAGCAGCCGCAACCACTGCGGGAGCCTTGCGAATTCCGCCGCCCAGCGCCGCTTCCAGGTCCACTTCCTCGACTGCGGCATCGGCAGCAACGGCTTCTTCAGCAGCAATCGGCAGCTCTTCGGCGAAGGCCTTGTCGCCCACCAGGTTCACGCCCTCGGCAGCCGAATCGGCAATCTTCGAGGTGAACAGGCGAATGGCGCGCAGCGCGTCGTCGTTGCCGGGAATCACGTAATCCACAACCGTCGGGTCGCAGTTGGTGTCCACCACGGCCACCACCGGAATGCCCAGCTTGCGGGCTTCCTTCACGGCAATCGCTTCGTTGTTCGAGTCGACGATGAAGAGCGCATCGGGCAGCCGCTTCATCGTCTTGATGCCGGCCAGGTTCGCCTGCAGGTGCTTGCGCTCCCGCTCCAGCTGGATGACTTCCTTCTTGGTCAGCAGCTCGTAGCGGCCATCGGTGGCCATCTCATCCAGTTCCTGAAGGCGCTTCACCGACTTCTGCACCGTCACCCAGTTGGTCAGCAGGCCGCCCAGCCAGCGCTGGTTGATGTACGGCATCCCCGCGCGGTTGGCCTCTTCGGCCACGGCATCCTGCGCCTGGCGCTTGGTGCCGACGAACAGAATCGTCTTGCCGCTGGCGCACAGCTCGGTGACAAACTTCGACGCTTCCTTGAACAGCTTCAGCGTCTTCTGCAGGTCGATGATGTAGATTCCGTTGCGCTCGCCAAAGATGTATTCCTTCATCTTGGGATTCCAGCGCTTGGTCTGATGCCCGAAGTGAACACCCGCTTCGAGCAGCTCCTTCATTGTGATCGTGGCCATTGGCCTCCTTCGTGAGTTGCATCCGGGTGGTCGATGCCAGCGCCCGGATTGAACCCGCTTGTGCGGGAGATTGGTGAAACCGAGGGATCAGGGACTCAGGGACCAGGGACTAGAAATCAGCAATTCCAACGAACTTAGTCCCTGAGTCCCTGGTCCCTGAGTCCCTGCAAGCGCGTTAGCGCTTGCTGAACTGGAACCGTGCGCGAGCGCCCTTCTGCCCGTACTTCTTGCGTTCCTTCATGCGCGAGTCGCGGGTCAGCAGGCCTTCGGCCTTGAGCGCCTTGCGCAGCTCGGGGTTGAACTCGAACCAGCGCGCGGGCAATGCCCATCTTGACGGCATCGGCCTGCGCAGCCACGCCGCCGCTCTTCACGGTGGTCACCACGTCGAAGCTCGAAGCCAGCTCGACCAGCGCCAGGGTGCGCTTGGCGGCCACGCGCTGCTGCTCGGTGACAAAGTACACCTCGAATGCCTTGCCGTTGACCTTCCACTCGCCCGTGCCGGGACGCAGAAAGACGCGGGCAATCGCCGACTTGCGCCGCCCCGTCCCGTAATACTGAACCAGATCTGCCATTCTCTGCTCTCTCCGCCGGATTCGCTTTTGCGCCGGCCCCAAAAAACTGTTCGCTGGTCTTAGTCCCTAGTCCGCTAAAGTCCGCTAGTCCCTGCTCTTACGCCATTTCCATCGCCACCGGCTGCTGCGCCTGGTGGGGATGCTTGTCGCCGCGATAAACCTTGAGCTTGGTCGCCATCTGGCGGCCCATCTTGCTCTTGGGCAGCATGCCCTTGATGGCCTGCTCCAGAATCGCTTCCGGCTTGCGGTTCAGCAGGCGCATGATACGACTCTTCGCGCAGCCCGCCGGGAAAGCCGGTGTAGCGGCGATAGAGCTTGCTGTCGGCCTTGAGGCCGGTCAGCCGCACCTTCTCCGCGTTGATGACGATCACGTGATCGCCCACGTCAATGTACGGCACATACTGGGGATTCAGCTTGCCGCTCAACACATCGGCGGCTTTGGTCGCCAGCCGGCCCAGCGTCTTGACCGCTGGCATCCACCACAAACCATTTGCGGTCAATATCCTTGCCGCTCGGAACAAAGGTAGACATCAATCTCTCCTGCCTCAAAAAAACCGTACTCAAAACGCCTGAACTGCCAAAAGCAAATACAACCGGCGTTCACAATTGCCGGCAAAAACCAGCGCAAAACGCCATTTTCCCGCGCTGAATACGCACGGGCTGAAATCGACCCACGTCCAAACAAATCTGTTCGGGTGAGAAGTGCGAGGGCTGTCCCAGGGCTGGTCTTATCAAGACCCAGAGGACTTTTGGCTCGGCTGGGCAAAAACATCTAATTAAAGACGCCCAACAGCCGTTGGCCTGCTCCAGCAACTCCCCATCAGAGGAGCAACCAGCCGGGTCCGGGTGTACACACACAGACCCCCAGGCGCAACACCGCGCAAGGACTCCAGAATACTGCAATTGGCGGCCAGAGTCAACGAAGAAGCGAAAGGGCGGTGAAGGCAGATTCAGGATTCGTCTGCCTTGCATGGTTTGACGAGGACTGGCCGAATGCTGATGCAAAAGCCGCTGCGATCAAAAGCACCGGCGGGTGGCCCAGGTCCTCTACGCAGTCGCAGTTCAAGTTGGGGTGCCCCAGGTCCGGATTTTCGGACCTGGGAGGGCGCCGCCATGTTCCCGCCGCCATGCTGTCCAATGGGACTCGATCTCGACGGCTCCTTCGATTCCAGTCTGGTAGTGCCGGAAGCTGGACCACGCCCAATCTTCCGGTTTCTCGACCAAACCGCGTTTGACTGGATTGCGGTGCATATACCGCAGCTTCTCCACTCGCTTCTCTTCCGTCCACACGTTGAAATCATAGTATCGCGCCTGCCAGAAGGGGCGTTCCCTGTTCCGCAACGTAACCGAGAGCTTGATTGCCTTGATCACCTGGTCAAGGCTCGACCGCGCCGGTTCATTCACGAGCAGGTGAATATGTTCCGGCATCACTACGTATCCTGCCACAACGAATTCATATTTCTTGCAAATGCGTTCCAGCGCGGACTCGAAGAGATTCCGCGATTCGGGAGCGGCGAGATAAGGAAGACGACGGTAACAACTGAAGGTGAGAAAGTGCATCTCGCCGGTATGTTGGTAACGAACGAGTCCCGTCGGCATGGAGACAGGATATACCTGTGTGGATATACCTCCCATGTCCCCAAAAGCGAGGGACATGGGGCACCCAGATTCAGTTCAGTCCGCCAGATGGGCACCTGGGCCACCCGCCATTTTTCGTGTTCTATGAGAGGCGAGATTCCGGAAGTTCAGGATTGGTTTACCTTATTACAACCGGCATATGGCTGACCCGCGAGTTAACGGTCAGACGGCTAAAATCATTCGCGCTACGATACGAGTCAACACTAGGGAACCTCTGAAAATCTCCCCAATCCACAGCCATCGCGGTTAATGTGGATTGAGGAGATTGATCGCGGATGAAGCAGCTTACTTTGGCCCAGCAGGTGGAGTTTCAACGCTACTCGAAGAAGACACGGCGCGAGCAGTTTCTGGAAGAAATGGACGCCGTCATGCCCTGGGCCGAGTTATTCGCGCTCATCGCGCCGCATTACTCGAAGGGCGAAGCGGGGCGCAAGCCGGTGGGACTTGAGATCATGCTGCGCGTCTATTTTTTGCAGCAGTGGTTCGCGCTCTCCGATCCGGCGGCCGAAGATGCGCTGTACGAATCACCCGTGCTGCGGCGCTTTGCGGGCGTGGACCTTGGCCGCGCGCCGGCGCCGGATGAGACGACCATCTTGAACTTCCGCCACTTGCTTGAAGAGCACGATCTATGCGGTCAAATGCTTGTCGCGGTCAACTTGTATCTGGCCACGCGCGGCATCCGCATCACCACCGGCACCATCGTCGATGCGACGATCATCCACGCGCCTTCATCGGCCAAGAACGAGAAGAAGGAGCGCGACCCGGAGATGCATCAAACGCGCAAGGGCAACCAGTGGTACTTCGGCATGAAAGCGCACATCGGCGTGGATTCAAAAGAAGGCGTGGTGCATTCGGTCTGCTCGACAGCGGCCAGCGTCAGCGATGTGCATATGCTACCCGAGTTACTGCACGGCGAGGAGAAGAAAGTCTGGGGCGATGGTGGCTATCAAGGACAAACCGAAGCTATCCATGAAGCCGCGCCTCATGCGCAGGATATGACTTCGCGCCGTGTAAAAACCAAGGCCGGAGTGGACGAGCAACAAAAGCGCAAGAACCGCACCAAGGCCAAAGTGCGCGCCAAGGTGGAGTGGCCTTTCCGCATTCTGAAGCGCGTCTTTGGACATACGAAGGTGCGCTATCGCGGCTTGAAGAAGAATCACGAGTGGCTGTGCGCGGCCTTTGCAGCGGTCAATATTTATCAGCATCGGCGCAGGCTGGCGAAGATCAATTTACGGCTGGCCCTTCAAGGGGCGTAGTGTGTCTGCCGGAGGCAGCAAAAGCCTCCGGTAGGCAAAATGAACGCAGGATCACTGCGAAACAGAACGATTTTGAACGGATGCAGACAAACGTGGGTCGAGAAACTTTATAACTCGGCGATTTTCAGAAGTTCCTTAGTGTATCCCAATGCACTCTTGTAAAGGATATGCTGAGTGTTTCGCGAGCGGAGACACGTAATGAGAATGGATAGACGCGGGCTGGTCGTTTTCGCTGCTGGCCTCTTATTGGCAGTGGCCGGTTGCTCATCAAGCGGATCGAACACTACGGGCACTCAGAAGCCTCCAACCGCGATAGCAGGGGGGCCGTATTCCGGGGCGCCGGGTACGGCCATTGCCTTCACTGGAACCAGTTCCACAGACCCGCAGGGCGAGACTCTTACCTATTCATGGAGCTTCGGCGATGGCGGCACAGGCTCCTCGGCGAACCCGCAGCACACCTATACAACGGCAGGTACGTACAGCGTAAAGCTGACAGTGACGGACACCTCGAATTTGTCAGGCAGTGCCACAACGCAGGCAACCGTGGGAACACCACCGGTGGCGAACTTAGGCGGACCATACACGGGCTATTACAATACGCCGCTGACGTTCAATGGCAGCGGATCGAGCGACCCGCAGGGCGAATCGCTAACCTACTCATGGAACTTTGGCGATGGCGGCACAAGCTCCTCGGCGAACCCGCAGCACACCTATGCGGCAGCGGGCACATACACCGTCACGCTGACTGTGACGGATATCTCGGGGCTGTCGGGCACGGCAACGACGAAGGCGACTGTGGCAGCGACTGCGGCCGCGCCTCCGGTGGCGAACCCAGGTGGACCATACACGGCTTATTACTACACGCCGCTGACGTTCAATGGCAGCGGATCGAGTGATCCACAGGGCGAGACGCTGAGTTACTCTTGGAACTTCGGCGACAACACCACCGGCACAGGCGTAGCGCCAACGCATACCTATACAGGCGCTGGGACGTTTAAGGTGACGCTTACGGTGACGGATACATCCGGGCTCTCTGCATCGGCGAGCACCACGGTGACGCCAGGATACCCGCCTCCGACGGTAGACATTCATGGGCCATATACAGGGGCGCCTACGCTGCCAGTAACGTTCACGAGCACGGTTACCGACCCGGTAGACAATGGCTGGAGCTATTCCTGGCAGTTTGGCGATGGCGGTACGTCGAGCGCAGCAAACCCACGGCACACGTATGCGACGGCAGGAACGTACAACGTGAGCCTGTATGTGGTAGGGCAATATAACGATTCCAACACGGCGGCGACGACGGCGACGATAACGGTAGGCGGCGCGGGGGCCGGGTTGAGCGGCATCGTGCAGAGTGGAACGGTGCCTGTGGTAGGCGCTCATGTGTATTTGTTTGCCGCGGATACGACAGGCTATGGGCAGCCGTCGGTTTCGCTCTTGAGTGGCACGGGATACTCGGACGCGAATGGCGCGTATGTGCTGAGCGGATCGAATGGGAGATTTACGCTTCCGGGCGGATACGCCTGCGCGGCGCATGAGCAGGTGTATGTGTATGCGTTGGGCGGGACAGTTGGGACGACCGCCAACTCGGGCGCGGGGCTGCTGAGTGCGCTCGGGGCCTGCGGATATTTGAGTGCCAACACGTTTGTCACGGTGAACGAAGTAACAACAGTTGCAGCGGCGTATGCGATGTCCGGCTATGCAACCGGGCCGACGCAAGTTTCATCGCCGAACGCAGTGGCTGCGCTGACGGGCATAGGCAATGCATTCTTGAATGCGAGCAATTTGGCGTCGGTTGCGAATGGCGCTGCGCTGGCGACGACTCCGCCGGGAAATGGCACGGCCCCACAGACGAAGGTAAACACGCTGGCGAATATCTTGAACGCGTGCGTCAACGCTGCGGCGAACTCGACCACCTGCACGACGTTGTATGCGAATGCGAAGAGCGGTGGGAGCACGGGAACGGTGCCGACGGACACGGCCACGGCTGCGATCAACATCGCGCACAATCAGGGAGCGAATGTGGCGGTGTTGTATGCGCTGATGTCAGCCGAGCCATTCACGCCCGTGCTGACGACGGCGCCGGACGATTGGACGATGGCCATCTCGTTCACCGGTGTGTACCAAAGTGAGGGCATGGCAGTGGATAGCGCAGGCAACGTGTGGGTACTACAGTACCCGAGTCTGTACGGACAGTATCCTGTGCTGTCGGAACTGGCAAGCAATGGCGACGTGCTATTGAGAGAAGATACGACGTGCTCGGCGGGGACCGAAGCAATTCCGGCGGCGATCTCCATCGACGCGAACAGCAACGTCTGGCTGCTGGTAAATGCCGGATCGACCGCGGTGGATTCCGATGGCAATGAGTACTCCTACTATCTAGTGTCGTACTGCACGGTTTCGAGCGCGGGCGTCATGCTGTCGCCGTCAGGCGGCTATGTACTGGGCGGAAACTCGACGGCTAGCCTGGAGTTATATGGGCTGGCCAATGACGGCAGTGGAAATGGGTGGATTCCGTCAACGACGCTACTCGATACGACGTTGAGCGGAATCACGTCGACAAGCTATGTGATTGGCAACGCGCCGATCGGTGCGGAGGTGGCCATTGATGGCTCGGGGAATTTCTGGGTTACTTCGCAAAGCACAAACGGAATTGTGCAGTTATCGCCTTCCGGCGCTGTACTCTCGCCCGCCAATGGATACATCGGCGGCGGTCTTAACCAACCGGGGGCGATTGTGATCGACAACGCGGGGAATGTCTGGGCAACCAATTCAGTGTCGGGATATATCTACACGGGCACATCCATATCGAAGCTGTCGAGCAGTGGCACACCGCTTTCAGGGTCGGGCTTTACCAACAGCGTAATGTCCAACCCCTATGCGCTCGCCATTGATGGCAGCGGCAATGTGTGGGTTGCCAATGGCAATGACTATGAAGGGGACAACTCGGTCCTGGAACTCTCGCCGAGCGGCTCGCTGAGCATGTCCATTAATCACGCGAACAGCATCAAGGAGTATCTTGATGGACCGCAGAGCATTGCGGTCGATGGCGCTGGCAACATTTGGTTTTCGGATGGCGACACCGATACCGTGACGGAGTTTTTGGGCGTGGCGACGCCGGTGGTAACCCCGCTGGCGGCGAACCTTCAAGCACCCTACAACGCACCGGCGAGCAAGCCCTGAGGAACACAGCCTATCCCTGGAACGAGCGCGAAATAAACCCGCCAAAGGAGTATCATGCCAGAGATATATGGTCGCGCATCGCGCCGATGTCGCTATACTTCTAATTCTGGTTTAAGCCAAATCGCTCTTCGATAGCAGATCCGTACACTGAAGCCGGCAAGTGTTCACAAATTCGCTGAAGACTCTCCGTTTGCTACAACAGCGGTTTGTTCCACGCGGCAGAATCGAGCCGCAATTGGCTTTCAACTCGTATAGACCGCAGCTTTGACAAGGATAGGCTTTTGGCAGTCCCTCTCACCGATGAAAGAGCCAGAACACAATCCAAACCGCGACGAGCACTGGAGCAGCGAAGACCATCCCCAGCAGCGACACGAGTAACAACAAAAATCCCCAGTCACGCCAGGTATGGCGGCGGGGTTCGGCCAGGTGGCGGGTCAGCAGCTTGTAATTGCGGCGGTTGGCCTTCCAGGCGATGTCGAAGATGTCGCCCAGCACCGGAATCGAGCCGACCAGCACGCCGATGCCGAGATTCACCGCCATGCGCAGCAGAGTAATGTAGGGCAGGCCGCGAATCCATCCGGCCAGCGGAATCACCAGCGAGAGCAGCCCGGCCAGCACATCGCCCAGCCCCGGCACCAGCCCGATAATCCCATCAATGCCGAAGCGGATACCCGTGCCGGGAATGCGAAAGGCCTCGTCGAGCAGAATTTCCAGCCCAAGCAGCGTGCGGTCGCGGAAGAGCCACGCACCGCGATTCCAGCGGTCAGAGTCTGTGACTGGACCCGTCGCCGGCGGCAGGATCTCAGGGTCTTGCGCGGGATTGGGCATCGGACTCCTCGGCACAGCGCCGTGATTTATGGCCAGATTCGATGGTACAATCAAAAGCAAGGATGGCGGCTATAGTTCAGTGGCAGAACGCCTGTCTGTGGCACAGGATGTCGAGGGTTCGATCCCCTCTAGCCGCCCCAAAAGCAGCACGGGCCTAATTTGCAGTAGAAGCAGCATTCTCCGAGTTTTCCCCACATCCGTGACCGCTATTCTTACTGAAAATACAGCAACCGGCATCCCCAGCGCTGCCCTTCCCGAGTGGCTTACCAACTTTGAGCCCCGCCGAGGACTGAAGAATGGCCACCTGCAAACCATCGTCGGCAACTTCCTTCCCCGCCCTGCTTTCAACCTGACAACAGTCTCAGAAACCGTTGAGGTAGACTCAGCCGATGGCAGCCGCGTTCTCTGCCTCAGCCACTGGCAGCCGGAACCGGCAAGCCACCTGACGCTGCTGCTGGTACACGGCCTCGAAGGCTCGGCGGAGTCGCGCTACATGGTGGGCGTGACCGCCCGCGCCTGGGCCGCCGGTTGCAACGTCGTCCGCATGAACATGCGTAACTGCGGCGACACTGACACGCTCACCCCCACGCTCTATCACTCAGGACTCTCAGGCGATGTAGGCGCGGTCGTTGATCATTATGCAAACCAGTTCGGCTTGACGCGTGTGGCGCTGGTCGGCTACTCGATGGGCGGGAATCTGGTGCTCAAGCTGGCCGGGGAATGGGGCGTGCGCCCGCCGCTCACCGCCGTCGCCACCGTCTGCCCGGCGATTGATCTGGCAGCCGGTTCGGATGCCCTGCACCAGCCGGTCAATCGCCTCTACGAAGCGCGGTTTCTCGCCGGATTGAAGGCGCGCTTCCGGCGCAAGGCCCAGCTCTTTCCCGCAATCTACAACCCCGCTGAGATCGGACCAATTCGCTCTATCCGCCAGTTCGATAACCAGGTCGTCGCGCGTTATTGCGGCTTCAAGGATGCGGACGACTACTATTACCGCTCCGCTTCAGCGCGCGTCATTGACCGCATTGAGGTGCCGACGTTGATTCTCCACGCGGCGGACGATCCCTTTATCCGCTTGCTGCCGGAGACCCGCGCCAAACTCCACGCCAACCCAGTGATTGATTTTGTAGAAACCCGTTACGGCGGCCACTGCGCCTATCTCTCTGGCGATCCGGGGGATGAGATTCACTGGGCCGAGTCAGCGCTGATGCGCTACCTGCTCGAAGCAGACGGGCAGGCAAATGGAAGCTGATTGGGAGGTTGAGATAGGCGGCGCAGCAATCATCGACGCCTGCTGGTCTGGCCTCATCAATCTGATCGGCCATCCAGAACGCGCTGTGGAACTGCCTGAAGCCGCAAGCTTCCCTGCTCTCGCGCAGACTCTCGCAACCCTCAATGCAGAGGATTCTCCAGTGTGGACTTCCAAGTGCGATCTATGGCCGGTTCTCCAGGGGGACTTCGATCCCGACGAACTCGACGCACCGCCTGGAAGCACCCACGGCCTTGCCTGCTACATCGACATGCTTCCGCGCACCGCTGAACAGTGGTCCAGGCCGGCGCTCGCCGTCGAATGGTCGAAATCCGCCTGCGCCCAACTCCGCAAAATCCCGCTGCGTTCCTGCCGCGCAGATCTGATCGTTCGCCGCGCAATCTTCGACCCGGATACGCCGCCAGATCAGCTCGACCTCGGCGTCACCGCCTACCTCACCGCCTGCGGCGCAACCGAAACTCAAGCTGCAGCAACCCTCGCCTCAGCGCTCATAGCATTTGCCACTACCATCAATGGCCACTCAACGGTAGAATGAACTCAGCGGGCGAGTAGCTCAACTGGATAGAGCACCGGCCTTCTAAGCCGGGGGTTGCAGGTTCGAGACCTGCCTCGCCTACCATTCAATTCCTGGAACGGACTGTCGATAATGTCGATAAGTTACAAGTAAATAGCCGCGCTTTTCCCTGATAACTTTCAAGCTGCAATAAAAAAACCGTGCATCCGCGCGATTGTTTTGCGCGGATGCACTGATCATTTAGGTTACGGTTGCGGGTGAACGTAGAAGTTCTGGAAGGTGAAGGGGGCACCGTTATAGATACTGCTGCCCGCCTGCTGCGCTTCGACCGAGCACTCGCCGACCGCGATCAGCTTGATGCTCCACACGCCGCCGGATTGTGAGACTGTGCAGATCGTTGGATGCACAGTGACATACGTGACTGCGAGGCCCGACGACGCCGTGGCTGCGGGAGTCACCGAACTGCCGACATACACTGGCTCTGCAATCGGCGGGAACGTGATGGTTTGCGCGTTGCGTTCGATGTAAAAACTCTGCGTAACCACAGGCGCAGCGAGCCAGATCGAGTTACCCGGCTGCTTTGCCTCGATAGTGCAAGAGCCTCCTGCATTGAGCGATGCCGACCATGCGCCGTTCGTGTTAGAGACGGTGCAGATGGTTGGCGTCGTTGAAACAAAGCTGACTGCCAGGCCCGAAGTGGCTGTTGCAGACAGCGCAACCGAGCTGGCGGCGTAGACCGGCTCAGCGATCACCGGGAAGGCGATGATTTGCGAGTTGAGTTTCACGGTAAAACTCTGCGTAACCACAGGCGCCACGCCCCAGATTGAGTTACCCGGCTGCTTTGCCTCGATAGTGCAGGAGCCTCCTGCATTGAGCGATGCCGACCATGCACCGTCCGTGTTGGCGACGGTGCAGATGGTTGGCGTCGTGGAGACAAAGCTGACTGCCAGGCCCGAAGTAGCTGTTGCAGACAGCGCAACCGAGCTGGCGGCGTAGACCGGCTCAGCGATCACCGGGAAGGTGATGGTCTGCGGTTGCGGGTGGACGTAGAAATTGACAAAGACGCGCGTCGCCGAGGTATAGCTGGCATTGCCCCACTGATACGCCTGGATGGAGCATTCGCCGACGGCAAGCAGCGATGTGGTCCAGGTTCCGCCAATCGTACCAGAGACAGTGCATATAGTCGGGTGAACCGAGACATACCCCACCGGCAGGCCGGAGGTTGTCGTTGCTGTGAGCGGGATGGTGGTGTTGACGTATTGCTCACCGGTAACTGAGAAGCTGATCGATTGGCTAGACTTCGCTGCACTGAAACTGCTGCTGGTGGCAGTGATGTTGAGCGGCGTAAGCGCGAACTCAGGCTTGGCCTGCTTCACATTCCCGTTCACCACGGTTTTGGCGGCGGGCTTCCGCGCCGGCGTCGTTGAGGCAAAGCCCAGCGTCAATGTAGCGGTCAGCGTGTCACTTGTTTCCGCAGTGCTAATAGTAAGGCCGTTGAAGCTGGCATAGCCTGAGACGGTATTCGTTGAAGTTGTTCCGCCGAGAACCCCGTCGTTGTCGGTCATCACGATGGGGCCTGCGCCGGGGGCGAAGAGATTGCCGCTCTCTGTCAACTCGACCACTGGGGCTGGTGAGAAGGCGAGATCGATGCCGTTCGCCGATGCCGGCTCCGTAAAGAAGGAGATTGCATAATTAGTCTGTGCCGCGCCGGAGTCAACCAGGCCCGCGGGGCAGACAGGGTTAAAGGGCAATCCGCGCTGATCTTCGGTTCCGATTGCGTTCGACGAAAATCCGCCGCAAATGGACGGATCTCCCGGCAGCGGCAGCATGGTCAGCGTCGGTCCGCCGTAGCTGGCCAGCGGCGCAAGCGCGATGCCAGTAGTCACCTGATTGCCGCCGTTGTCTGTGTAGCTGCCATCAATATCGGCATCGGCGGTGTTGCCAGTCACAATGGTGTTGGCCAGGTTGACCGTGGCGCCTGGGGAGATAAAAATGCCCCCACCGTAGGTAGAGTTATTGGCAGAGATTGTGTTGCCGGTCAACGTCAAAGCGCCAACGATGTTGAAGATACCCCCACCGGCTCCTCCGCCTAACGCTGCATTGCTGGAGATGGTACTGTTGGTTGCCGTCAGCGTGCCGGCATTGAAGATGCCTGCGCCTTGCCCGTTGAACGCAGTATTGCCGAAGATGGTGCTGCCGGTCAATGTGAGCGTTCCGAGGTTCTGGATGCCGCCGCCGAAGCTTCCATCCGCAGAATTGTTAAAGATGGTGCTGTCGGTCAACGTCAGCGCGCCTTGGTTGCCGATGCCTCCACCGTTGCCGCTGCTGCTGCCGTTGCCACCAGTGATCGTCAGGCTGCTGATGCTGGAGCCGGTCACACTGGAGCCGACGGTGAAGACAGTCGAAGCGTTGTTGGCGTTAACCGTGACCAGATCGGCCAGGGTTCCCGCTGACCCGGTGGTGGGGCCGTTGATTGCGGTGTTAGACGGAATGTTCAGCGTGCCGTTGTTCAGCGCGATCGTCTGCGCCGCTGCAAAGGCGGTTGCGTCGAAGCCGATATTTATCGTCGGAGCCGTGCTGGCTGCCGCGAAGGTGAGCGCGTCGCGCAGGCTGCATGCCGAGTCTGTGGTGTTGTTGGTCGCCGTGGCCTGCGAAGTGCAATGCGCGGCCACGCCGTTGTCCGCGTCGCCGGCGGTGTTCACAACCAGCAGCGGCAGCGGAGCGAAGTTGGCCGTGATGCTCTCCGGAGAGTTCATCGTGACCGTTGTGCTGGCGCTCGTGGGCGAAGCGATGTCTGCGCTGCCGGTCCAGTTGACAAAGTAATAGCCGGCGCTGGGTGTTGCGGTAATAGTGACGCTCACGCCAGGGGTGAAATACGAACCGCTGGCCAGCGTCACCGAGCCGTAAGCCGGGTTGCTTGCCGCAATCGTCAGCAGATAAGAAGTGCTGAAGCTGGCCGTGTAGGTCGTCGCCGTGGAGGGAACAGTGATCGAGTCCGCGACTGTCGCCGTACCATCGCTCCAGCCGGCGAATGTGTATTGCGTTCCGATGCCGGCCTGGCTCGCGGTAGTGGAGAGCGAGTGCGTTGAGCCGACAACCCAGGTAAAGCTCTGCGTACTGGTGTAGCTCGTGCCATCCACGGTGAAGGCCAGTCCAGAGGGTGAGGTCCCAACGGTGATTGTGGCGACCGGCTGGATAGTCTCGGAGAAACTGCAGGTGCTGGTGGCGTAGTTGGAGTCGCCGGAGTAGGCCGCGGTAACTGTGTCAGTGCCAACTGGCAGCACCGTGGTCGTGCAAGTAGCTGTTCCCGAAGAAACAGTTGAGACAGCGCAGCCGGTATTGGCGCTCCAGGTAACGGTTCCGGTCTCGGTGTTGCCGATGCCCGGAGTAATGGTCGCGGTAAAAGTAACCGACTGGCCGAAGGGCGAAGGCGTCAGGCTGGTGGACACGGCGGTAGTTGTAACCACCGAGGTCCAGTCCTGAATCAGGTTCCATGCGTTCACCGAGCCAAGTCCGGTGGCAAAATCCCAGCCGCTGTTGGTGCCGTAAGCAATCGACAAGGCAGAGGTCGAAGTGGAAAGTGCGCCGTCCACAGCGTTCTTGCCGGTACCGCTGGTGCCAAAGCAGTCATCGGCAGCGGCTGTGCCGCTGCAATTCACGTCGATGTCGCCGAGAGTCACGTCATTGAAAACGCAGCCGCTGCCGATGCCCGCGCCCAGCGACGAGTTGCAGGCTGTGCTTCCGCCGCCTCCGTATTCGATGTCGCCCAGCGCGTAATAGCGAGGATTGGGATTGCCCTGTCCGATAGTCGCATCGGCGTTTTGGTTGATCAGCGCCTGGATGCCGGCCATAATCGGCGAGGCAAAAGAAGTGCCGCCCGCCGCCAGATCGTCAAGCACATTTGTGAAGTTGGAACTGGCGTAGTTGCAGGGTGTGCCGCCCTCGGCGGTATCGCTCAGACAGTAGAGCAGGAAGTGATCCCATACGCCATTGGCGGCAAACAGAGAGACGTCGGGAATATCGCGGGTATTATCGCTGGGGTTGCCGAGCACCGATTGCCAGGTTGGCTTGCTGCCGACTTCATATGTGCTGGGTCCGCCGCTGCCCGAGCCTGTGGTCCGAAAATCAGCTTTCCCTGTTGCGGAGTTGCAGAAGCCGGTGGCGCCATAGCTCTGTGTATAGGCCACTCCCGCCTGGGCAGGGGTGGTATAGATCAGCTCGCTGGCGCAGGAGTCATTCCAGGGAATTTCAGGGATATAGGAGAGTGCCGAGCCGTCTGCCGTGGAGTTAGATGAACTCCAGTAGGTGCTGAGCGCCGGGCCGCCTGTCTGAAGATTGGCGTAAAAGTCGCCGAAATCCGTTCCGCCGACCGATACGTTATACGGCGTCGAGGTAAAGCCGCTGACGGCGATGCCGTGCGTGGCGACTGTCTTGTTGGCATCACAACTGGCTGCGCCCTCGTCGCCCGAGGAGACAAAGACCGAGATGCCCAACGCCGCTGCCTGCTGGTAGGTGGTTCTTGTAAGACAGGTTGGCGGCGCTTCCATTTGCGGACTCGCACTCGCCGTAGCTGATGCTCACAATCTGCGGAGGATTAGCTCCGCTGATCAGGTTCTGCAAAGCGATCAGGCCGCCGAAGACGGTCGCGGTGTCCGCGCAGGAGGCAAGTTCAATCGTGGCGTCGGGCGCGCTGGCGCCGGACCACTCCGCATCCAGCGCGGCTTCGCCCTCGTCGCCATTAACGCCGGAGTTGCTACAAGTTGTGGTTCCCGTCGCTGTGATCTGGCTGAATGTGCCCGTGTAGCCGGAGAGGCCAAAAGCACTGCGGAAGGTGGCCACGTCGCTGGTATTCTTCAGCAGCGTGTCTTCAATGACCACAATCGTCTGGCCTGCGCCGGTAATACCGCTGGAAAATGCCGGATTGAGGTTGTAAATCGTGGCCATATCCGCCGGTACTACAGCGTAGAAAGTATCGGTTCCATCCACCATGGTGAAGTTGCTGTGCTTCTTGATCAGCGGGTGGGGCATGAAGTTATGCAGCGCGTGGGCACCAGCGACCACGCCGGTGAGCGCGGCGGGAATCTGCGGATCGCTCATGTTGGCAAAATGAGGCTCTCCCTCCACGTCAAGATTGTGAATCTCGGTATGGAAGGTTTGCTTCACCTGCCCGGCAGTACCGGAAAACTCAATGGCCATGCCGCTCGGCAGTACGCTGTCTACACGGAAGCCATGATTCTCAAGCCAGCTTGAGACTTTTTCGATATCCGCAGGTGCGACACCATAGCGGTCCGCGAATTCCTTCGCGCTGAGCCAGTGGTGATACTCGGGTGAACCCTTGCGCTGCTGCTCCTGCATGAAAGCGTCCAGCGCCTTTTCCAGCTCCGGCGGGCGCTGCAACACCAGTTGCATGTGCTCCATGGGGAAGCTGTCTTCGACCCGGCCGCGATCATTCTCCGCATTGGCCGCCGGGTGCGTGTTCCCTTTCAGAGTGACCAGCCTGGCTTCATCGATTGGTTGTGTAATCAGCGCGCGTGCATTGCGCCCACCGCTGTAGGTCTGCGCCTGGCAATCAATTGAAGCAATATTTGCAATTGCGGCAATCGCAATCGCAAACGCAAGAAATTTACGCATCTGCATAGATATTCCTCTCCCTCGACGGGCTCGAAAAGGGTACTGTTTGGGCTTCTCGCCTCCGAGATCGAACCGCGAATTAGAACACGCGATGGTTACAACAGAGATGGAAGCATATTCGTGACGCTGAACATATTGCGCAGATCACGCATCCCATCCGGGGAGGGACGGGGAGCGCGACGGGGAAACATCGAGCGAACTGCCTGGTAGCGGGTCTGCACCGCAGGTGCGTCTCTGCCGGGAAGGGGGGAGTTGCAATTACCACCACGGCGGGAAACACATCCGGGGTAGATTGAAGGCTAAGGGAGTCTAATCCGGCTGTCAAGAAATAAAACATTTCAAACAATACAGATCAAGAGCCAGAATGTAGCCCTGTGGGACATTTTGCACCGATTTCGTACAGCAAATGACCGAAGTTCAGCCGGTCGAATGAGTAAATCCAAAGGAAAATCGGAAACGAGGAATGCCGCCGGCCGCCTCAGATTCAACTTCCCTACCCCGGCACCCAGCCCAGGATGTGATTCAAATCACTGAGGCTTACGCTCCGCACCCGGTAGCTTGATTGTGCGGCTCCGCGCATTGTTCCTGCCGCTTTGGAGGCCTATGCGATTTCCTTCCGCTGCGTTTCTCGGTGCCGCAATTGCTGGCGTGGGAGTTGCCGCGCTGCTCTGTGGGGCAGGATTGAAGCCGCTTCCAGAAAACGAACAGGCCACGCCCCCAGGCCCGCAGGCGCAGATCGCCATCGATTACCCGCTCAACGGCTCCGTCTTTCCGCCGGAGATTACAGCGCCTGCGTTTCTCTGGCACGATCCCAGTGAATCCGCAAAGCTGTGGGTCATTGAGGTCTCCTTCGCCGGTCACGCAAACGGAATTCGCATTGCAACCCAAGGCACGCTGCTCCAACAAGGTACGCTCGACCCGGAGGCCGGTCCGGGCCTCGAACTGACTGCGCAGCAGGCCTCAACCCACACCTGGAAGCCGGATGCAGAGACATGGGCCAAGATCAAGAGGCTCAGCGTGAAGTCTCCGGCAACGATCCGCATCACCGGCTATGCTGCTGCGGGCAATAACCTGCCCGCCTCAACCGGCAGCATAAATATTTCCACATCGATTGACCCGGTCGGCGCGCCGCTCTTTTATCGCGATGTTCCGTTGATCCTGCCGCCGCCCAGAGAGAATGGACCGATCCAACCTCTACCGCAGTCCGCGCTGCCACTGATCAAATGGCAGATGCGCAACATCGCCGAGCCGCAGAGCCGCACGGTGATGACCGGGCTGCCCACCTGCGCCAACTGCCATTCCTTTTCGCGCGACGGCAAGACAATGGGACTCGACATGGATGGCCCGCGCAACGACAAGGGACTCTACGCGCTGGTGCCCGTCTCAAAAAACATCACGATCACCAACAAAGAAGTATTGCGCTGGAGCAGCTTTCAGGTCGACGAGCAGACACGCAGCAACGACCCCTCCATCAAGCGTTTTGGATTCATGGCGCAGGTCTCGCCCGACGGCAACTATGTTGTCACATCGATTGGCGCGCCCAACAACACCAACATGCACGCCAGGGAGATCACCGGCTTCGCACCCGGCATCCTCGACCGCCTCTACAATGCGAACTTTCGCGATATCCAGTTCAGCCAGGTCTTTTATCCCACGCGCGGCATTCTCGCCTGGTACGACCGCAAAGAGCAGAAGCTGCGCCCGCTGCCCGGGGCCGACGATCCGGCCTATGTGCAGACCAGCGCCTTCTGGTCGCCGGATGGAAAGTATCTGATCTTCAGCCGCGCCGCGGCGCGCGATCCGTATCCCGCAGGCGCGCCCAAGCCGCTGCACGCCAACGATCCGGAAGAGACGCAGATTCAGTACGACCTCTACAAGATTCCCTTCAACAATGGCCGGGGCGGCAAGGCTCTTCCGGTGCTCGGAGCATCGGCCAACGGCATGAGCAATAACTTCCCCAAGGTTTCGCCTGACGAACGCTGGATTGTCTTTGTCCAGAACAAGAACGGCCTGCTGATGCGTCCGGACAGCAATCTCTATATTGTTCCTTTCGAAGGCGGCAAAGCGCGCAAGCTCGGCTGCAATCTCTCGCCGATGAACTCCTGGCATACCTTCTCGCCCAATGGCCGCTGGCTTGCATTTTCCTCGAAGGCCCGCTCGCCGTTTACGCAACTGCTGCTCACGCATATTGATGAAAACGGCAATGACACCCCGGCAATTCTGATTGAAAACACCACCGCCGCCAATCGCGCTGTCAATATTCCTGAGTTCGTCAATATGCCAGTCGAAGGCATCGAAAAAATCGATCCTCAGGCAACCGAGTCTTACCGCCTCTTCGATCTGGCCTTTGCGCTGTTGCAGAAGGGTCAGATGCCCGAGGCTATACAGGGCTTTCGCAGCGCTCTCGCGCACGACCCCGATGATGCCCATACGCACTACATGCTGGCCACGGCCCTCAGCGGCAACGACCAGGAACGCGAGGCCTTGGAGGAATATCGCAAGGCCTGCGCGCTCTCGCCTGGCCAACCGCTGTTCATGGATCACCTGGCAATTTCGCTGGCGCTGAACGGCGATTTGGATGGGTCTATCGCGGAATTGCAGCAAGTCATCGCACTCCAGCCGCGCTCACCCGAGTATCGCTTCAATCTCGGCTTTGCGCTGGAGAGCCGCGGAGATTTCGCGGCAGCCGTTGCACCTCTTGAAAAGGCCGTCGCGCTAAGCCACGAAAAAGACTGGCGCTGCCTCGCCGAGCTAGCCAAGGTCTACAACAAAACCGGCAGAAATGCGGATGCCGTTCAGGCTGTGCAAAAAGCGCTTGACCTGGCTACAGCGCAACACGACGAAGAGCTGGAGAAGACTTTGCGCGAAACGTTGGAAGGCTATCAGCGCGACGGAGCAAACGCAAGTCCGCGGTAGCTCGGCTATGAGACTCCCGCTCCCGATTTTGCAACCAGGAATTGCACACGTTTCTTGCCGCGCAATTTGCCCCATTCGCTGTACAATCCCAACATGAGCCGTTTGCGCCTTCCCGCAGCTCCTCCCGTGCGTCTAACCCTCAAGGTGTCCCTATGACCGCATCCCGCGAAAAATTTGAAACGCGCAAGCTGCCCATGATGCCCATCCGGGACATGGTGATCTTCCCTTACATGATGACGCCGTTCGTAGTGGGCCGCGAGTCCAGCGTGCGCGCCCTCGAAGAAGCGCTCAACGGCGACCGCAAGATCTTTCTTGCCACACAGCATGATGCTTCCATCGATGAACCCAAGGCCAAGGAGATCTTCCAGGTCGGCTCCATCTGCAATATCGTGCAGAGTCTCAAAATGCCGGACGGCAACATCAAGGTGCTGGTCGAAGGCGTCGAGCGCGCCAAATCCGTTGAAGTAAATGACCGCGATGGATTTTTTGTGGCGACTATCCGCGTGGCGAAGAGCGATCTGGAATTGACGCCGGCTCTTGAGCAGTTGACGCAGCGCGTCACCAGCCTCTTTGAGCAATACGTCAAGTTGCAGCAGTCGCTCAACTACGAGACCATCATCGCCTCGGCGCGCATGGATGAACCTGCCAAGCTCTCCGATATTATCGCCGCCAATCTGCAACTGGGCATTGAAGAAAAACAGGAACTGCTGGCCATCTTCGACCCCGCGCAGCGCCTCGCGCGCATTGCCGATGTGCTCGACATCGAGATTGAAAAACTCGACCTCGACCGCAACATCCAGTCGCGCGTAAAGCGGCAGATGGAGCGGGCGCAGAAAGAGTATTACCTCAACGAAAAGATCAAGGCGATTCAAAAAGAGCTGGGCCGCGGCGAGAAGAGTGAGTTCGACGAACTGCGCAAGAAGATTGAAGCCGCAGGAATGCCCAAGGACGTACTCGATAAGTCGATTCAGGAGCTCAAGAAGCTGGAAGCCATGCCGCCCATGTCGGCTGAATCCACCGTGAGCCGCAATTACATTGACTGGCTGCTGGCCGTGCCATGGAAGAAGCGGTCCAAGGAAACCCGCTCCATTGAACACGCTGAAAAGGTCCTCAACTCCGATCACTACGGCTTAGAAAAAATCAAGGAGCGCATTCTAGAATTTCTTGCCGTGCGCCAACTGGTGAAAAACCCCAAGGGTTCGATCCTCTGCTTTGCCGGCCCTCCGGGCGTGGGCAAAACCTCGCTGGGCATGTCGATCGCCAAAGCCACAGGTCGCAAATTTGTCCGGCTCTCGCTGGGCGGCGTGCGCGACGAAGCCGAAATTCGTGGCCACCGCCGCACCTACATCGGCGCGATGCCCGGCCAGATCATCCAGCACATGAAGCGCGCCGGTACGCGCAACCCGGTTTTTCTGCTCGACGAAGTGGACAAGATGGCTTCGGATTTTCGCGGCGATCCGGCGTCCGCACTGCTTGAGGTGCTGGACCCCGAGCAGAATACAACCTTTCAGGACCACTATCTCGACGTCGATTACGATCTCTCGCAGGTGCTTTTTGTCGCCACGGCCAACGTGATGCATACCATTCCCGCGGCATTGCAGGACCGCATGGAAGTGCTGCGGCTGCAAGGCTACACCGAGCAGGAAAAACTGGAGATCGCGCGCCAATATCTGGTGAAGAAGCAGCGCGAGCAAACCGGCCTGAGCGAAAAAAACATCATCATCAAAGACGATGCAATTCTCGAAATCATCCGTTACTACACGCGCGAGGCCGGCGTCCGCAATCTCGAACGCGAACTCGGCAATCTCTGCCGCAAAGTGGCGCGGCAGGTCGTAAAGAGCGGCGCAAAGCACAAGGTCGAGCTAACGGCGGCCAACATCAACGAATTCCTTGGTGTAGCCAGGTTCCGGGACTCCGAAGTACATGAGAAGAGCGAAGTTGGCCTGGTTACAGGCCTCGCATGGACCGAAGTCGGCGGCAGCATCTTGACCACTGAGGTGCAGGTGCTCGACGGCAAGGGCAAGCTCACCATCACCGGCCAGCTCGGCGACGTAATGCAGGAGTCGGCACAGGCCGCGCTCAGCTATATTCGCGGTCGCGCACAGGCCCTTGGACTCAGCCGCGAGTTCTATCGCAACGTCGATCTCCATCTCCACGTGCCTGAGGGGGCGATCCCCAAGGATGGCCCCTCTGCCGGCATCACGATGGCCACGGCGCTGGCTTCGGCACTGGCTAAAATTCCCGTACGCCGCGACATCGCAATGACCGGCGAGATTACGCTGCGCGGCAAAGTTTTAGCCATCGGCGGATTGAAGGAAAAGCTGCTGGCCGCGTTGCGCGCTGGCATTTTCGAAGTGATCCTGCCCCGCGCCAACGAGAAAGATATTGCCGAACTGCCGGACAACATCAAGAAGTCGATGAAGATGCACTTTGTCGATCAGATGGACGAGGTACTGGCACTAGCTCTCGAAGGCCCGCTCCCCACCGCCTTACCCGCCGAGGCCGAGGTACTCACCGCCGTTCCCGCGCCGGAGCTAACCGCTAATCTGCCTGCCCACCAGTAGCTCCACCCGTCTGGCCAAGACTCCAAGGTACCCAAGTGGGAGAGGTCCGAGACGCCTGGGTGTTGCCTCGTAATACGCAATTAATGACCATAGTACTGTCGAAAATGGACAGATTCTAATCGGTTAGCGGGCTAAATTAAGAGAATAAAAGTCGAATATCTGAATTAATTTTATATATCAATCGTTTTACTCATTTGGACCCACGCGAGCAGTTTCTTGTACTGACGATTATGCAGGCGCTTGTCATGACAAAAAAGTCATCGGGCAGGAGCGCCAAAGATCACTCCTACAGAGCGTCCGTAATGTTGCGCATCGTTTTCATTACATGGCAAACTTGCATTACATTTCAGGACAACTGAATACAGACAGTTCATGACGCTTCACCAGTAGTACCCGGGGGGATTTGTTGTGATTTTCTCCATGATCTGCGTTGTCGCATCGTCGGTTTTGCTTGCTGCCACTGCGGTCAGCAGGCAACGGTTGAATGCGACCGTTCTTTTAAGACAAGCAGCTCTTGCGCCGATGAATGCATATCGGACAGGAGCGCCCATCCGGGCAGAATGAATTTTCGCCGGGCCGGCTACGATGTACGACCCGGCGTCAAAAGCGGCTTCGCACTGGACGGTGGTTGGGGGACCCCGTCCGGTGCGTTGATCGAGTAGTAAAAATAGGGAAGCCATGCACAGCAGTAGGAAAGTAGCTGCCGGCTGAGTTTCCCGGTTGTAGGTCATCTGGGGCCCGCGGATCGATTCGCGGGCCACATTTTTTGCCCTCGATTACAATTGCGGTACTGGACCCCGAGTCCGCGGCGTCTGAGTTACCGTCCCTGCCTGAGTGAAACTCCTGCTCCAACAACCATAGTAATCTCCCTGTAACCATTGCTTGTTAGGCTGGCCTGCGTGTTTGTCCTGGAGCCGTTTTTGTCGCTGTAAGCAAACGGCCCCGCGCCTGTCCAGAGGTTTCCCCAACCATCAGGAGTTTCCTATCATGCAGATGACTCACCGCAAAATGCCGGCTGCGCGGATTCCCGCCCGTGCCGTTGTTCTTCTCTCGCTCGCTACCTTGTTAAGCGGCAGCGCCATCCTGGCCCAGGATCGGCATCACCATGACGATCACTTCGAGTTTCAGCCGGGCAATCTTGTCATCAGCCGCAGCGTTTATGACAACCAGGCAAGCAACGTGACCGTGGGCGCAATTCTTCCGCCCAACTGCGCCAGCACCACCGGCGGATGCTCAGCTGCAACCGGAGCGCCCTACAACGGGCTTTATCCGGAGGTCTTCAACAACGATATTTATGACGGCAGCTTCGGGATCACGTCTCGGATCTTCCTCGACCAGATCACGCCCTTCGGCGAGCGGATTGACTCGATCGAGGTGCCGAACAGCCTGCAACAGGATGTCACCAGCACCAGCGATCAGCTGGTAACCAGCTTCAGCTCCAAGTCGGAGCTTTCGCTTCACCTCTCAACGGACGGCAATTTTCTGACGTTTGGCGGCTATGTTGCGCCGGTGAACACGCTGGACGTGTCGAACTCGAATACGCCAGGGGCAGTGGACCCGACCAACCCGGTGGGCGAGAATGTCTATCGCGCCGTGGCCACGGTGGATAGGCACGGCAAGTTTACTTTTACCGAGACCAACGCCTATAGCGGCAACAACGGCCGCTCGGCGATCTGGAACAACACCGACGGCGCGGACTTCTTTTACACCGTAGGCAACGCCGGCAACGGAGCCAACCCGCAGCCGGATGGCGTGATTCTGGGCGCGGGCGCGCAGATCTTTGCGCCTGCAACGGAGAGTGAGTCCGCACAGACGCCAGGAACGCCGACGCCGGTGGCCAGCTTTTCTGTGACGGAACTCGGCGACAAGGCGGACAAGATCGGCAAGGACGATAACTTTCGCGGCGAGACCGTCTTCAACAACGTGCTGTACTTCACCAAAGGCAGCGGCAGCAACGGCGTAAACACCGTCTACTTTGTGGATACCGTGGGGACGGCCTGCCCCAATGGAATCGGCCTGCCCATTGCGGGCGCAACGCTGCCCACCGCGCCGCTCACCTACGACCTGGCCACCTTGCAGAAAGATGGCCTGCCCAACAACGCCTGCATCCTGGCCGGCTTCCCATCCGTGTCGAACAAGACCGCGACTGTGACCGCGTTCCCGTTTGGCCTGTGGTTCGCCGACGCCACTACGCTCTATGTGGCCGATGAAGGCGACGGCTATGCAGGCGGCGCGGATCTTTACACGCACGCCGCAGCGCAAACCACAGCAGGCTTGCAGAAATGGGTCTTCAACGCGACAACCCAGGTATGGGAATTGGCCTACACGCTGCAAAACGGCCTTGAGCTGGGTACGGCGTACACGGTGCATGACTATCCCACCGGAAACAATGCAGCCACCGGCCTTCCCTGGGCCCCTGCAACCGACGGCCTGCGCAACATTACCGGAGCCAAGCTGCCCTTCGGCTGGGTTGCCGTCTACGCCGTTTCATCCACGATCAGCGGCAACGGCGACCTGGGTGCTGACCCCAACAAGCTCTTCGTCATCGTGGACGAGGTGCAGAATACCTCCGCGACGGCTGCAGCGAAAGAGTCTTTCTTCCCGGTCCGGCAGGCTCGCAACCTCGAAGTCCTGCGCGGTGTCTCATTCACTCCGGGCACCGGGGAGTTTCCCTGGTTCTAAAGCATAGTGATCGAAGCTGCGCTAAAGCGCAAAACGGCGTGGGTCCAACCAGATCCGCGCCGTTTTGCATTGCTGCTGCTCAGGTTAGACTTTTCTCATGCGTAATTTTTCTGCTCGCGAAACCGAATGGCTGCTCGAACTGGATGGGATCGAGTTAGCCAGCTTTCACCAACGCGCCCTGGCTTTGATCATTGATGGCTGCATCTTGTTCGGGGTATTCACTACTCTCTTCCTCGTCAGCATGGCGCTCTTCATCGCGATACGGATGGGTGCGGAGATTACGCAGGGCCACGCCCTGCCTAGCTTTCAGCAGTTCATCACCAGCGCGCCTTTCAACCTACAAGAGAGCGACCCGGCAATTATTAAAATCGGCGACAATGAATTGATTCATATCCTCAATGACATCGCGGTGCCCATCCTGTACTTCGGCATTCTTTTGTGGAAGGGGAAGGGGCGTACGCCGGGCAAGCGAATCATGAAAATTCGCGTTGTCTCGCTGATGCATCGGCATCTGAGCTTCTGGCACTGCGTGGAACGGGCGCTGGGCTATGGGGCGGCCGCGCTTGAGGGCGGTTTCGGCTTCATCCAATTTTTCATTCACCCCTACCGCCGGTGCGCTCAGGACCGCCTTGCCGAAACCATCGTAGTGACCGAACAGGGCTACCGGGCGATGCAGCAGAAGCTCCAGCACCCGCTAATCCCTGATTCAGATGCGGCCTGCGACGCCCCCGAGGCTAGCAATCTCCCAGAATAGATACATCGAATGGATGGGAACCCCTTCAGCAGGAGCAGCGGGCTTCAACTATCGTGCCCGCCCGCTCCCACCAGAGGAGTGCGTGTACGTGAAGATTCCCGTGGCAAAAAATTGGAACCTGAGCCACGGGTCTGAGGTTTATCTGTCTCTTACTGTGCCGCCTTGTTCGAGGCCTCAACCCTCACTTCGCCAACGTTGATGACCGTCCCGTTGACCGGATGGTCCCCATCGACGCGGACAAACGAAACAGAGAGCTGATCAATTTGCTGCGGGGCAACGTGCTTCAGAATGTCCGCTGCGGGAAAGACCAACTGAACCGGCTCTCCAGCGCCGCTTGCAGAATCTCCGTGGTGCTCCTTCGCGGCAATTTCAAACGCCCCTAGGGTTCCGAGGAGGTAGGCCGCGCCACCCAGCTTGGTATTCGGAGTCTCAGGCAAGTCCACGTAGACGTTGTAGTAATAGCCGCCCTTGACGCCTGTTTCGGTGAGAGTGAGCCGGTCGAGTACAACGGTGATCGAGTTTAAGGCAGCGGGAGTTTCGGCCTTGCTGGCCAGCAGCGATTTGAAGCGGGGCTGCGCGTTCTTGGCCACTGGAATCTCGACAGTCACCGAGTTCTGATCCAAGGAGAGTTCATCTCCGCCGCCGACCGCGGCTGCATTGGCGCCCAACAGATTGGCCGGCATCGCCTTGAGTTTGCGCACCGGCGGGCGGGCCGGAGCAGACGCGGGCGGAATCCGGTTGGGCAGCGCCAGGTTGTCGTAGGTGTATCCCATGGCTTGGGTCGTGATGACCGAGAGGCGCGTCAAAGTCCCGCTGGGTCCGTAGTTGAGGCTGCCTTGCCAGTAGCTGTCGCTGGCTGGGGGCACTTGCCTGCCTTGGTCCGCCGCAACCCAGGCTGCCCAGAGCCGGTCGATATTCCCATGATGCACCCAGAAGATCGGGTCCTGCGGAGACTGCATCGTCGGCATCCACCCGCCAATCAGGTTATGGACTGCATTGTGCGGTCTTGATTCCAGCGGCGGCTCGTAGGCATTTGGCCAGTTGCGCGGGAAGTTGACGAGGTTGCTGGCGAAGGGATCGAGCGACAGCGCGCTGCGGACATTCGTATTGGTCCGGGCTCTGTCGGGCACCAGAGACGGATAACGGCCGTTGGTGAATTCAACCGGGATGTTGGGGTTGGTATAGTAGTCCCAGTAAGGCAGTTGCAGGGAATTATTGCCGGAGACCCGTTGCAATTGCCTCTGAAAGAGCGACACGTAGCCGCGATGCCAGACTAGAAAGTAAGGTACGCCGTGCGTGCAGTAATTCTGGTGGATATTGGCCCAGTAGTACCAACTGTTCACATCGTTGGCGTTCTTATTGGCCCGCATGGTTGCGATAGCGTTTACAAAACTCTGGAAGTTGGGTCCGTTCTTGAATACCTCCCAACTGGGCCGGATGGCCAGCGTCTGGCCACGGACAAATGAGGGAAGCGCGGTAACCAAGGTCGTGGCAAGCGAAGCCTGAACAAAGCGCCTTCTTGAAATCATCGTATCTCCTTCTGAAGCTCACAGCATGGTTCGAGCGAAACCGGGGTTACCGTGTCCTGTTGAGTTTTGTGCAAGGTTGCTGCTCCCTGATGGCCGCGTCAACTGGACAATGTGCTTTCGGGATAAACCATCCCTGGTTTCGCTATGGCGTTGCCGGCAGCCGTAATGGTTGCCGAAAGGGGAATGCGCGTCAATGCGAGCACGGAGCAGTGCTCCGGATGCAGAGGTCCATCCGGCTTGCTCTCCAGCCCAGAAATTTCCCTTTGCTTCAGCGGAAGACAGGCCCGGCGGCAAAATTAGATTGTCAGGGAAGCCGCGGAATCAAAGAGGACCAAATTGTCGCGTCTCTGCCGATGCGTGTCAAGAAGAATTAGGCAAATATTCTTTGGGCCTTGCAATTTGCCTTATGCACGACATGCTGTTACAGGCCGGTGCAGATAAAAGCGATTCCGGTTACGATATTGGATGTTAATCAATGCTCACTTGACAGTGAGGACACCTTAGTGCAGAATTTCATGCTAGCCAGCACCAGTTGTTTTGACGGCTACTATCCTTCTGCGTTTTTCTTGCTGCGTTTTTCTTGCGAATTTTCTGACGTACGATATTTTCCTGCGGGGCCAACTCGCGACTGATCCTCTTTCTGCAAAATCTCCGGCGTGTATGCACCACCGCCTGGTAAGCAGTGGTTTGGGTTATGGCCGAAAGCCCAACCAATCGGCCATACTGCAGGCTGCTCGTTCGAACCTTATTCTCTGGTTCGAGTGGCGAAGGATGCGCTGACTCCGGTCGATGGGACCCGAGGCGCGTTATCACGGTCTGTAGCTGGACAATGCTGGCCAACGGTTCCAAGAATCTATCCGTCGCCCCAAGACGAGGGGTTACGCATTAAGGGCTAACCAACAAAACTGATGTTACAAGCTTGAAATTCAGGAGGCATTCATGTCAGGAAGAAGTTATCGATTCCGTTGGACCGTTCTCACAGCCACGGTTACTACTGCCTTTGGCTTGGTGGTCACCCTTGCGGTATCATCGCCAAGCTCGAGTGTTCCCCCGCCACCGGCCTTCGGCCCCGCCGTAACCGTGGGGCAGACTCTTGCTCTCGCCAACATGACGCAGGCAAACCCGCTGATTCCCATTGACGTCTATCGCAATCCTGCTCCCGCGGAGCAGGATCTCGCTACATATGCATGGTTGGAATTCATCTCGGCTGTTTCTCCGGTGAATTCCACGCTGCGGGGAAACCCCGGAGGAACTTTTGTGCAATCAGGCGCCAACCAGACTACGACACTTGTCTGGGAAACTTATCAGCATAAAACGGAGCTATTCCCCTGCAACTATGTGAGCGGTAATATCCAGCCGATCGCTCCTCAGCCGTGGAACAACCCGCCTACATACATTTCCGCCATAGCAAACAGTTCAGGAACGACCGTAGGCTGTAATCCTGTCGGTCTACAAAACTACAATAACCTGGACGAGGCAACACAAATCGGCCAGAACTTTCTCTTCTTCCCTGCGACCCTTGGCAGTCCCCAACCGGCCACAGACGGCCAGGCTCTCTTTGAAGCGCGGGCAAATCAATACGAATGGAGCTTCGTCAACGCGAACTACCAGAACTTCCAGTTCGGCCTGAACTTTGTGCTGCCGGACGGCACGGTAGAAGTGAAGGCGGCTTGGCGGCCGCTCTCCTCAATTCCCGCAAATTTGCAGTACCGCTACCATACCGCACAGGTGATCACGTACACAGGATCGGACACCAACCCCGTTCCCCAGGTACAAACCTATGCGCTCATAGCGCTTCACATCATTCACAAATCGCCGAATTATCCTTCGTTTATTTTTGCCACCTTCGAACAGGTCGACAACTTGAACCAACAGGGATCGCCTACCGGCGCCTATTATGTGCCGAACTATACAAACGTCACCTATCAGGTACCTGCTACTACGACCTTCGTCAATAATCAGTCAGTACCGAATCCATCGTTCAATCTCTGCAATGGAGTATTCAATCCGCAGTCCCCCTTCGCTTCTCCAAACGGCAATTGCACATCCATGCCGGTTGGTCAGGTCAGCAATATCCCTGGGGCTCAGCCTGTAAGCGGGACGGCATACTATACCATCCCGATTACTCAGCCAGTCCAGCCGACCTATGGCGTGCAGACGGTCAACCAACTCGCGCTTTCTCTGATGCAGCAGCTTCCTGGTTTCAACCAGAATTTTGTCTGGCAGTACTACCAGTTGGCCGGAGTACAGGCCATTCCAACCAGCAATGAAAACAGCAACGATTTCTATCTGGCCAACAATGTAGTGGAAAGCAGCCAGCCCGGTATCCAATTGTTCCGGGGAGAACCCCATATCACGTCGTCGGGTACACTGATAAATTATCGGAACCTGGTGAATATCGCCGACAACTATCAGGGAACGACAACCTACTACCAGGGCGGAGGCTGCCAAGGCTGTCATGGTGTAGCCCAGACGCAGGTCGGCTCCGGTTTCAGCTTCCTCTTCGCTGGATCGGGTGGCAATGGCTCCGCTCCCGAAACCATTGGATTGCCCCCACCCGCGACTAGTGCTGCACGCTTGGCGCGACGCGCTTATTTTACTTTTAAGTAGCAGGCGGCGGCTGGAGCATCTCTCGTGTAGCCGGACACCTAAGACTGGATCGCCGCGTGGCTTTCTGTGCGGGGAGCCACGCTTCGGGATTACCGCACGAATCTCCTTTGACCAGATCACTCTGTTTGGCAGGATGATTGATTCGCTCTCAGATGGGCCTTGTGCTTGACGTTGTGGGAGGAACAACGTCAAGCACGTCGATCGTTCAATACACAAAAGACCGCAAAGAAAATTGACTATCTGACAAGCTTTCTCGATTACAACGCTTCAGAGCCTGCGGATCACTGCGCAGGCCTGTCTTTTGTGCGTAGCAAGACGCTCCTGTATCCTCAATAGAGATGACTTTGCCCGTGCGCCCGCTGACTTGCTGTCTCGCTGTCCCGCTCATCCCCTGAAAAAACCTATGCGCTATACAACACAATTTCTGCTTTCGGCAATGGCCGCGGATCAGTTTCCGCCGCCGGATGTGTCGGAGATTGCTTTTCTGGGCCGCTCCAACGTGGGCAAATCGAGCCTGCTGAATGCGCTGGTCGGCGAGAAGGCCGCCAAGGTCTCGCAGACGCCTGGACGCACCCGGGCAATCAACTTTTTTGCGCTGCTCAACCAGAGCCAGCGGCGGCAGATGGTCTTTGCCGATCTGCCGGGCTATGGCTACGCGAAAATCTCAAAGTCTATCTCCTCAACCTGGCCGGCCTTTATTGAGCCGTATCTGGCGATCCGATCCACGTTGAAATTATGCGTCTGCCTGGTGGACTCCAATGTGCCGCCGCAGGAGAGCGACCATCAGTTGATGGACTGGTTGCGCGCCTCGGGCCGCGACTTTGCCGTAGCCGCTACCAAGATTGACCGCCTCAGCGGCAACGAGCGCACGCGCAATCTACTGGCCCTGAAAAAAGGACTGGAGGTCGAGGAGATTCTGCCGGTTTCCGCAAAGACCGGATACGGAATCAAAGAGCTTTGGACGCGGATTGAAGGGGACGAGGTAGCGAATTAGCCGGTCAGCAAGTCAGCCGGGTTAGAAGCAGGCGGCGCGAATTGGGCGAGATCAGCATGGAAGCGCGCCCTCAGCTTTAATAATCCTTCAACTCATCCCGCATTTTTGGCTTGCGGACAAAGAAGACGAACTCGCCGGGCTTGGCGATCTCTTTGAGCTTGCTGCAACCGTTGGGCGCGACTACGCCAGTGGAGAGAATCTCGGCGACCTTATACCAGTGCATCATTGGATTCGGCTTGTCGAGCGCCGTATCGCAGTTGATGTAGATCGACATTGAGCTATCGTATTTACCCTGGATGGAGAGGATGACGGCGTTGGCCGGGATGGTCAGTTCGCCGGCGCCATCCTCATTCTGCTTGACCCAATCGGCGTGAGCGTGGACGTCGGCCTCGTGATCGACGCGGACAAGAAAATCATCGGAAGGAATGAGATGGCCGGTCTTCGCATCCAACATGCGAATGGTAATTTTTTTGACCGCCTGTGTATGCAGCGATACGCAGAAAGTAGCGACAATGACCAGCAGAAAAAACAGCCTACACAAAGGACGAACCATGATTGCTCCATCTCAGAGACGGCGTAGGGCGACCGTCCCCTACAGAATATCTATAACAGGCCCCGGCTTACCAGGTCGAGTAGGATTGCGAGTCGGTGCCGGACTCCTGTGAGCCGGAGTGGACATCGGTGATGCCGGGGTCGGTCTGGTCAGTGGAACTCAGAGCCTCGCTGGATTCGGTTTGCCAGGTATCTTTACTGTGCGTGATGGGGTCCTGCGGAATCTCTTTCAGGTAGCCGTCCTGCACCAGGTCATCGAGGGATTGCGGCGCCTTCTGCTTGTCCATCGTGTAGGAGTCGATGGCTGCGCGCATCACATGCAGATCTTCGCGCAGCACCGCCTCGCGGGCCAATTGGATGGCAGCTGCGAATTTTGGAATGGCCACGACAGAGAGAATGCCGATGATCGCCATCACGATCATCAGTTCCATCAGCGTGAAGCCTGCGTCTTGTCTGCGATTGCCGCGCACAGCTTTTCTCCCTACCAGTCCGAGTATTTGGTTCCGTCCATCGCAGTTCCCGTGGACTTGGAGTAGACATCAAAAACGCTCTGC
This sequence comes from uncultured Acidobacteriaceae bacterium, assembly GCA_963713645.1. GTDB lineage: Bacteria > Acidobacteriota > Terriglobia > Terriglobales > Acidobacteriaceae > Telmatobacter. Next base: position 257,104 of record CAVQMQ010000035.1, read on the forward strand.
CCGCCGTAGGAGTCCGAGGTAGGGTCATCCTGCATCGAGCGCAATCCCCACTCGGCCTTGCCGGTCATGGGGTCCACCGGAATGTGGCGGAGAAACTTTACTTTCTTGCCTTGAACATCCACTCCGGTGACCAGGGTATCGAGATCGGGCGGATATCCCTGGCTGTCGAGCTTGATCTGAAATGCGCCCTTGTCGGCGGCATCCTTGTATTTGTCGATTGCATCGCGCATCTGCCAGAGCGCGTAGCGCAGGTAGCGCTCATTGGCGCGCTTGACCTGAAAGCGGGCAATCGGCACCGCCGCTCCCGCCAGGATCGAGAGGATCGTCACCGTGACCAGCAGCTCGATCAGCGTGAGTCCGCGTTCGCTCGCGCGGCGTTTTCGGATTGGCGGCAATGCTCTCATCAGAGTCAACCTGGTTATTACTTGATCTGGATCGCGGCGCGCACTGGCTGCGCCTCAGTGGATTGCTCGTGGCTGTTGACGGCCAAGCCGCGCGTAAGAGCAATCACGCTCTCACCGGCCGCCTTGGCCTGGAAGGTAAGAATGCAGACCGTCCCGGAGCCGGTGATGCCGGTTGTTCCCTGCGGGCGTGTCAGGTTGATGGTAATATTGCCCGGCCCATCGTCGCTGTGGCTGATCTGGGTGACCTGGCCGTCGCGGCCAAGAAGATCGCCCTGGTTGACATTGACCAGTGAGTACATTGCCGGATCGTAGGTCAGCTTCAACGGAACCCGGGAAACATCTGTTCCGTTGGTCAACACAACCGGCAACTGGAATGTTGCGCCGTTGGTTACCGGCGTTGGCGGCGAAGTAATCAAAAAGGCCGGCGGCGGGCTAGACGGCGGCGGCGTCATACCGTTCTGATGCGCGGCGGCTGCGTTGCCGGTCATCTCCGCGGCATTGCGCAACTGCGCCAGCGCGGCCGGAGCCGCAGCCTGCGCCGACTGGCTGGGAACCGTGCCTACCTGCGGGTGAGGATAGGCGGGGCGAGCGGGCGGCGGCACGGTAGCGGGTGGGTTCACGCCCGGATTCGCACCCGGCGCAGTTGCCGGATTTGCGGGAGGATTCATACGGCGCAAGTCAACGGTCTGCTGGCCGGTGCCGGTGTCGATGGTGCGCAGGTTCAACGAATCCAGTTCCTGGGAACGGACGATATGCGGCACCACGAGAAAGACGAGTTCGTCGTCGCTGATGGTGTGATCCTTCGAGCCGAAGAGGTATTTCAAGATGGGAATCGAGCTCAGCCCCGGAATACCGCTCCAACTCTGATTATCCTGCTGGTTGAGGATGCCGCCCAGGATGCTGGCCTCGCCCTCGCGCAGCCGAATGACCTGCTCCACGGTACGCTGGCTGATAATCGGCTCGGTGACACTGCTGATGGTGGTTTGGCCGCTTTGCGAGGTGACTTCGATCTTCATCTTGAGCGTCACGTCATGATCGAAGTGAACCGTGGGGGTCATCTCGACATTGATGCCCACGTCAAGGTACTGGAACTGGGTCTGGACGAGCGTGCTGACACCGGTTGCGATACCGCCAACTCCGCCACCTGTTGAACCCGTGGCGATAGGAATACGAGAACCGATCTTGGTTGTAGCCTTCTGGGAATCGGTGGCGCGGAGACGGGGATTATTCAGAATTTTGGTGTTCGCGTCGGACAAGAGCAGGTTCATCTGCGCCGAACCGATGGAGACGGCAAAATCATAGGCCTTGAGGTGGGACAGATCATACAGCGTAGGGGTGCCGGAAGTTGATCCGGTTGTGCCGGTCGTTGTGGTGGACGTTGTGGTGGACGTGCTGCTGGTGGGCGATTGCAGCGCTATGCCGACACTGGTCGGCCAGGCAATGCCCAAAGTCCGCTCCCAGTTTTTGCTCACTTCGAGGATGGCGATATCGACAATCACTTCGGGGCGAGCCTTGTCCAGATCGTTGATGAGCTTTTGCGCCAGCAGCAGCTCATCCGGGGTGCCGCGCATCACGATAGCGTTTTGACTGGGCACTCCGTTGACCTTCACGCTCGATCCCAGCACGTTGCGTAGCGCCGTCTGCACGTCGTTCAGGTCGTTCTGCTGCCAGGCATTGGTCAGGTAAAAGGTCTGCACGGCCTGCTCATCCAACTCACTGTGCTTGGCGCGGGAATTCTCAGCGACAAAGATGGTGTTCGGCGTAACCGGCTTCCAGAATGTGCTGGATAACGCGCCCACAATGCGCAGCGCATCAAGCAGCGACTCGTTCGCAACATCCACCTGAATTCGCTTGGAGTTCCATGCCGGGTCAAAAAGCACGTTGACGCCGGCGGCCTTGCCGATAGCTTGGTAGATGACCTTGGCGTCTTCGCTGTAGTGCAGCGTGAGCGGCTCGTTAGAGAGCGGCTTCAGTTCCACCGGCGCTCCCATCAAGTCAAGATCTTCCTGCTTGGACGCATCTATGGGCAGGTCTGTTTCTTTGGTGGGCGGCTGTTCGCCCTGATGGGCGCGGACGCGGACAATCTCCTGCTGCGCGGCTTCGTTGCCCGGATCAATCTCCGAGGCGCGCAAAAACTCCACCAGCGCCCCCTGCTCGTCGCCGGCCTCAATCAGCTTGCGGCCCTTGGTAAGGTGCAGCGATGAGTCTGAAACGCGCACGCGGTAAAGTGCGGTGCGAAAGCGCAGGTCCTTGGGAGCCTTGGCGGCGGCCTTCTGATAGTCGTTGAAGGCCGTGTCATAGTCCTCGCGGGCCTCGGCGCTCTCGCCGCGCTTGAAAAACGCAGCGGCCGACTGGGCATGGAGCGAGGGCGGACAGAGGCTGAAAGCAGCCACGATGACGAGAAACACGAAACTCAGAGCGGTTTTAATTACAGTTGGAGAAACGGCGCAGCGGTTCATCGAACTCCCTAGCGTCTGGGCCGAGGCCGGCAAGGCGACCCGCTCCGGCGGGCGGCCTTGGCCGCCCCGTACGCAATCCATATTCATATACTTCAAAAATCTACAATGAGTCATTTTAGCAAAGCCCCGCTGGAATATTGAAGAAAGCCGCGCCAGTGCTACGATGAAGATTCGAGGATGCTTCCCAATGGCTCGCCAAACCAGCCATGTAATCGTTGCCCCGCAGAAATCCGGCCCCAAAAAGCTGCCCGCCCCCGCGACCCGGTGGCCAGTGGTGAGCGCGACGCTGCGCACAATCGCATTGCCGGCCACAACTACTTTCTGCTGGAGAAGTTCGAGGCCGGCGTCAGCCTGCGCGGGACTGAGGTCAAATCCATCCGTGAGGGCAAGGCCAACCTCCGCGACGCCTACGGACTGATCAAGGACGGCGAGGCTTTTCTGCTCAATCTGCATATCGGTCCTTACTCCCACGGCAATATCAGCAACCACGACGAGACCCGCACCCGCAAACTGCTCCTGCACCGCGAAGAGGTTCGCAAGCTACTATCGAAGACGCAGATCAAGGGCCATACGCTCATCCCCACCCGGCTCTACTTCCGCCACGGGCGAGTCAAATGCGAACTGGCCGTAGCCAAAGGCAAGCAGGACTGGGACAAGCGTGAGACCGAGAAGCGCCGCGAAGGCGACCGCGAAGCGCGGGCAGCCGTAAATGCAAGCAAACACAGGATGGGGCGGTAGACCTGCCTGCGGAAAAACCTAAATCAAGCTGCTTCTCTAAAATTGAGCCGGTTTTGTATCAATTGAGCTGTTCTGTATCAGGGCACGACTTCAGTCGTGCCGCAATTGGCCCAATAATGATGCGGGCTTTAGCCCCTGAGAGGGATTTCTCGGCTCCAGGTTACTTTTCTCAACAAGTTCCTAACTGTTCCCCGCACTGTTGAGTTCTCCGGAAGTGTGGGACGAGCCACCTGCGGCAATTCGTGACTTCCTGCTGGCGTGATAGGCCTCCACCGCACTTTCACCATAGATCAAGGCGTTCACACCCCAAAAAATCGTCGGAAATGAACTCTGATGCTCCGCCCAATGAAATCCTGAAATGGCCGAACACCATGCACATAACACGGAAAAACGCAGCACCTCGCTTCGGCTACCACGCTCGATAATCAGGACGAATGACGATAGCCAAACGGCGGTGCATAAAATCTTCACCCAGCCTTTTAACTGTCCGTGATCGACCGCCCAAACAAGCAACCCCACCCCTGCCGCCAGTACGAAGGCCGCCACATAAAGACGGTATTTTCTGAACAATGCCATCATTGCCGTCCCCACTACACTTTCGCTGACTACACCAGTTTGGCAATCCCTCAATCAGCCATTGCTTTTCGCATCAATCCCGGCGAGTACTCTGCAGGGTCCGTCCAAATCGGAATGGGATTTTCTGCTTTCTATGTAGGCCTGTACAGCGCACAACATGCTCACGAATGCGACAAGCATGAAGCCCGAAGAAATGACCCTAAAGACGACATTCCGATCTATCATAAAAATAAAAACTGCGGCGGATCCGTCAAAAATGGCTTGCGCCGTGTGCTTAACTACTTCGTTTCTATGATTGTTGATCATCAAAACGGCCCATGCAAGAAGCCATAGGACGGCACAGGCACACTGTCCACCTGAGAGTGCTGTAGGGATTGCCGCCCGGATCACTCCTACAAACAAGATAAGAACGAGAGGCATCAAGATGTATCGGCGGTGATTTCTAATCCAAACTGTCCACTTCTTCATCCAGCCCTCCGAACCTCATTCCAAGAAGCAAGAATCCACTGCGGCAATTATAGGCCGCGACCTCACCGGATCACTTCAATCTCAATCCCCAGCGAGAGACTTTTCCAGGCTTTGTCGGTGGTGTAAACCGTGGCTTTGCGCTGGATGGCCAGAGCCAGGCAGGCCCGGTCGCCCAGCGAAAGGCCGTAGGGTTTGGTGAACTTGACCAGACCGCCCGTGATCCTCGCCTGCTCCCGGTCAAATGGCACGGAGTTGCATTCGATCTCTTCGATATGCCACCAGGCGAGCTGTTCCTCAATTCCGGCGGAAACCAGCTTTGTCTGCACTTCCGCTTCGTTGACAGTGCTGATGATCGCCGACTTCATGCACTCCGCTACCCGCTGAGCGCCCGTTTCCCCACGGATCAGCGCCATTAGCGCGGAGGAATCCAGAACAACCGTCTTATCCAGGTTCCTCCTCCAATTCGCGGCGCGCCTCTTCGCGACGGTCCGCGATCAACTCGTCGGAGAGGCAGCGGTCCGGCGGAATGAGCCGTCTCAGACTCTCCTGGACGCGCCGGATTCGCGTCTGATGAGTCTCGATCTTTAGCACTCCCCCCTCTACGCTCAACAGAAGCGTGTCCCCAGCACTGACACCCATCTTCTGCCGTATTTCTGCAGGAATCACGATGCGTCCACTGTCATTCAATCGCGCTTTGCCTTGAAGAGGCCCTTCGGCAACTGTTTCCATACCGTCCTCAACCTACATTATGACATATATTTGTAATCTGACATATACGATTAGATAGCCATATATGAGGCATATGACACATCCAGTCGCGGCCTGCTCTACCGCTCTATTCTTTCCGAATCAGATGTCCTTTTGTATCAGTGACAGAAATGTGCCGCTCAGAGCCAACCTCACCTACCCATCCGCCCCCGAGAATGAAATAATGGCACCCATGAAGACCCAACTTTCCTTCAGCCCCCTCACCGGAATCGAGACTGAACTGCTGGCCGTGCTGGCCATTGACACCCAGGCATCCAAAGAACCGGACGCTCTGCCCCAGGCGGTGCTACTCTCCGCCGATGGCGCAGTGCTGGCCGCCGCTGCTGCGGTGCTCGCAAGCGGCGAGTTCAAAGCCGGCACCAATGAGACGTTGCTGCTGCACGCCCCGGCTGGCCTGGCCGCCAAGCGGCTCTTGCTGGTTGGGTTAGGCAAGCGCGCCAAAGTGAGTGTGCACGGCGTGCGCCTCGCGGCAGGCACCGCTGTCCGCTTCGGCAAGCCGCGCGAGATTCGCGAACTGACTTTCGCGCTGCCGGAGGAGCCTCTGGAACCGGCAGAGCGCGCATACGTCACCGCGGAAGCGGCGCTCGCCAAACCGAAAGTGGCGTTGCTGCCCCCCGGCCCCTGCCTTCGCGCCGCCATTGAGGGCGCGTTTGTAGGCGATTACGACCCGGACACCTATCGCAGCGACCGCAAAGACAAGAGCATTGAGTCTTTCACCGTAGCCGCCCCTGGCGAAGCCGATCAAGCTGCGCTCGAAGCCGCCCATACCGAGGGCGTGATTATCGGCGAGAGCCAGAACTTTACCCGCACACTGGTAAATGAGCCGGGCAACAAGCTCACCCCCACAATGCTTGGCCAGCGCGCCGCGCAGATGGCCGGCATGGTGGGCTTGCAGTGGGATGTCTATTCGACAGAGAAGCTGCATGAGCTGAAGATGGGAGCCTTCTGGAGCGTCTCGCAAGGCTCCGCCGAGCCGCCCTCGCTGATCGTACTGCGCTATGAGCCGGAGGACTTCTATGAAGGTCCGGTGCTCGGCCTGGTGGGCAAAGGCGTCACTTTTGATACCGGCGGCATCTCCATCAAGCCCGCCGACAACATGGAAAAGATGAAGTACGACATGGCCGGCGGCGCTGCCATGCTGGGCGCAATGCGCGCCATTGCCCTGCTCAAACCAAAGGTGCGCGTCATCTGCATCGTCTGCGCCACAGAGAACATGCCCGACGGCAAGGCGCAGAAACCCGGCGATGTGCAGACCGCAATGAGTGGCAAGACCATCGAGATTATCAATACCGATGCAGAAGGCCGCCTGGTGCTGGCCGATGGATTGTGTTACGCCAAGCAGTTAGGCGCAACGCATCTGATTGACGCGGCCACGCTGACTGGCGCATGTGTTGTTGCTCTAGGCTCGGTCAATGCCGGATCTTTCTCCAACGACGATGAGACCTACGCCAAGTTTGAAACGGCGCTCGATACCTCCGGCGAGAAATTCTGGCGCTTGCCCTTGGGCGAGGAGTACGCCGAGCAGATCAAGAGCGACATAGGCGATATAAAAAATACCGGAGGACGCTGGGGCGGAGCAATTACCGCTGCGGAGTTCCTCAAGGTCTTCGCCGAAGAGACTCCATGGATTCACCTGGATATCGCGGGACTCGCATGGGTGGAGGAGACCAAGCCGTATATCGCCAAAGGACCGAGCGGCGTTGCAGTGCGCTCGATTCTGGAGTGGGTGCGGAGTTATTAACTTCTTGTCTTCAGCTTTCCGTAATTGAATTAACAACACTCTGGGTGCCCCATCCTTGCGAGGTCTTTGTTCTTCTCGCAAGGGTGGGAAACTACTAAACTCTAATGGCCTCTAGTATCTATCCTTACTGTTTCAACACCCAAGTCGCAATCTTATCCAGCACCAACGGCGAAATCGTCTCTTCAATCTCCCCGTATTCGGCAGGTGAGCCGGTAGTAGCGGTCTGGAAAAGATGATTCAGCCCGATGAACTCAACAACCTCGGCATGTTTGTTGCCGGCCTCTCCAAGCGCCTTGCGAATTGCGGGCAGGTTTTGCGCCGGAGGCACTTGCAGGTCCTTTTCGCCGCTGAGAACCAACACCGGGCAGGTGAGCTTGCGCAGGGCTGTCGCAGGATCATAAGTTAGAAAGTATCGGTACCAGGGTGAGGTAATTACTTTTACCTGCGCGCCAATCTGCATCTCCGGGACTTTTCCAGCGAGTTTGTCCTCCATCACCTTCTTGATCTTCGCTTCGTCCGTCTCTGTTTCCACCAGCGCAAGCAACTCCTGTTCGGATTTAGCCTGCGCGAGAGCATCTTCTTTTGAGGCTCCATTGGCCTCAGCTATCAGCCTCCCCTGCTCGACAATAATCTGGTCTCCTGGAACGCCAGAGCCGGCCATCATCACGACGAATGCGACGTCGGGGTCGGCGACAGCGGCCATCGGCGCAACCACTCCACCCTCACTGTGGCCAATGAGTCCAATGCGTTTTGCATCAACCTCAGAGCGCGTCTTGAGAAAAGCCACGCCCGCCTCGGCGTCAGAGGCAAAGTCGGAGGTAGTTGCGTTACCGTAGTCTCCGGTGGATTTGCCGATGCCACGCTTGTCCGCGCGCAGCACAACGATGCCTTTGCGGGTGAGCGCATCGGAAAGAACCAGAAAAGGCTTGTGCCCCTTGATGGTTTCATCGCGATCATTCGGGCCGGAGCCGGTAATCAATAACACCGCTGGAAACGGCCCCTTGCCCGTCGGAATCGTCAGCGTGGCCGCAAGCGTATTGCCCGCGGCCTTGTTGGAGTAAGTGACTTCTTCCTCGTTGTAGGGATAAGGCTTGATAGGATTCTGCGGACGGCGTAATTCGAGTTCCGCTTTGTCCTTGACACGCTTGAGAACCAGCGGCAGTGCCTTGCCCATCTGCGTAAATGTGCCGTCAATGGAGTTCAGGTCCGCGGAGACTTTTCCATCAAAGCCAGCGCCGATGCCTTTGAGTTCAACGGTCAGCGTACTGCCGGTGCGGGTGGCAGAAGTAGCAGGAATCCACCCCGGACTCTGGTCTGGACTTTGCATCATTGCGGTCAGTCCATCGCTTGTATTGACGATCTTGAAGATAACACGCAGTTTGACCGCGCCGGTATCCAGCGTACCCAGCCAGTTTCCGTCAATGTCGGAAGGCGCTGCGGGCTTGGGCACGGGCTTAGCCACGGCGCGCGTCAGGTTGAGCGTAAGCGGTTGGCCCTGCGACCAGGTTCCATCGATCTCCGACACATCCTTATTGATCGCGCCCTCATAAGTTCCGCGTACAGCATCGACGGTGAGGCTCAGCTTTGCATCTTTGAGCGTAACGGAAGTGACAGGGATGCCGAGCGCGCCCTGATCAACGCTGTCAAGGGTTGCCGTGAGGCTGCCGTCCTTGGCAGCGGCAATGTGAAAGATGAGATGGAGTTGCGCGCCTCCGGCGCTCAGTATTCCCTGCCAGTCGCCGGCGACCTGCGCCTGTGCGTGGCAGAGCGGCGAAAACGCCAAAACAGAAAACGCCAGTACTGCGAAATGTCGCAACAAACCGGTCTTCATTGTTCTCCTGACTTGCGCGGAGGAAACGCAAACAAGCGATCCGCGCCGTTGCGGTTAATGGGGCGGCAAAGCTGGAGTGCCCTGCCCCGCCAGAGAATCATACGCGGACTGGCTCAGAAAGGTTCAGTCGTGAATATCGGCATGTGACAAGCCAACCGTCCGGCTACAGGACTGTTCAACCGGCCCTGCCAGCGCCTACAATTGCCTTCAGTATGGCGAAAGCAAAAGAAACAATACTGGAAGTGGCCTGCCCGGATTGCGGCGCGATGCTCAAGATTGACGCCTCCACAGGCGCGGTGGTCAGCCATACGCCAGCCCCACGCAAGCGGACCTTCGAAGACCTGGAGACCGCGGCCAAAGCCATGCGTGATCAGGAAGAGCGCAAGGAATCCATCTTCCGTCAATCTATTGAGGCAGAAAAGAACAAGGAAGACCTGCTGGAGAAACGCTTTGCCGAGGCGTTGCGCAAGGCCAAAGACGCGCCGGAAGGCAAGCCCTTGCGCGAGTTCGATCTGGACTGAGTCCTGGCCGGACGGGCAATATTTTTTGTGCTGCGGATTGCCGACTGGCGAATCGATGACTCGAAAACTGGAGACTTATTGTGGGCTATTTCCTGCGCGGCGCGCTGGTTGCTGTACTTCTCAGTTATTGTAGTTATGCAGGCGGGCAGGCACCCACAGTTCGCGGCTCTACCCAGCCACCGCCAGCTAACTCCACGATAACTCCGCCCCCTGCCAACCCGCAGGCCGTCGCAGATACGTTCCCGATGAGCGCCAAGCCCTTGTTGGCCAGCCAATTCAATGGCATCTTTTATGTAGACGGGTTTCCCTATAATGGATGCACCGTAAACTCCATTGTTTATAAAACTCAGCCTGGATTGCGCAGTAGCCTCGGTTGCGAAATGGCTTATTTCCGCTAACTCGCCCGCGGTATTAATGCTAGGCCAGCGCAGCAGCGGCACAACCTACGACACATGCACAGGAATTACAATTCCTCAAATCGACAACCGCTCGATGAGTCTGATCGGCTACGGCACCGGAGGAATCAATCAGGCGACGACGATCAGTCAGATCTGCCCAATCAATCACGCAATGGTCTACAAGGACTCAGCGCCCGCGCCTACTCTGAATCAGTCAATTCGTATCTCGGGGATTAAGTTATGGGGCGGCAGAAATGCTTCCTCGTGCATGGACCTCAATGGATTGCAGGGGTCAATTATTGAAAATATATTCTGCGCCGGCGGCTTTACTGACAGTGGCGGCGAAGACGCGGTCGTCAATGTCGGATCTAAGTGGGGAACGACCGCATGGGTCTACGAAACGACCTTCAGAAATATCACAATTATGGGCGCTATCGCTGGCGAACCGGCAAAGAGGGCATCCATAGCGGCCAATTTGAGAGACGGAAAAATTGCCACCGACGGATATACAATTCAATCCCCTGGCGCTGGCTATCTGGCCGGCGATCACCCGCCGCTTGTCTATCTATGGGGGTTCGGAGCAGGCGTGAATCCTTGCACAACGATGCCAAAAAATCTGAAAGCGAACATTATCAATGGAGGGGTTGAATCCGTTACATCCTCTACTCCCGCGCAGGGATGCAGCGGAAAGATCGACGTAGTTGTGATGAATGATTCGGTCTACAAATACGGAATGTATTTCCGCAATGTTACTGATTGTGAGACAGAGAACCTGGTAGTGCGCGGAGCCTTCAAGGGCGCATCGATTGCCGAAGATGGAGCTCCGATCAACAATCTTCATGCCCACGTCTATAGCGGGCAGTTTGTCAGCTTTAAAGACTCTGGTGGCGAGGTGTGGGATGCGCCGCAGATCGACACGCCCGGCCACATTGGTTTTTATATCAATGGTCCGGGAACCACGATACGCAGCCCGCTGATCTCCGCGAACGGCGCGTATCCCGATGGCATCGGCGTGCTTCTAGGACCGAAGGCGGCAGAAACAAATCTCAGCGGCGCATTTTTCTGTTTCCCAATTGATAAGTCGAGTAACTGGGTGAAGGTTGCCACCTTGGCGAATGGTCCGCTTGCCGATGGAGTCCCAGCAGGAATTCATCTGCACTCTACGCTGTCGGGAACGTGCGATACCGCCGCTTCCGCTCCTTCAGCAAACTTCGACTCGGGAACCCCGCAGACCGGCGCAAACGCTCTGCCGTATTCGGATTTTGAATCCGGAGGAGCCAAACCTGCTGCCGATTGGTCGCAAGGCGGAACCTATTTCGGCATCAACTCTAACTCGCAATTCAATGGGAACTTTCTCGATTTCAGGAAGAACGGCGTGAGTAGCTTCAGCGTCGCCGGCGACGGATCTTTGCACCTCAGCGCACCGCCATCGCTGCCGCCGAGTTACAAGGTCGGCAGTAACTCAATAACTCAGCCCGCTGCATCCGGAACCATCGCTCTGACCAGCCAACTCCCGCTCTCAGGATCGACGCCGAGTTGGAATAATCGCGGCGAGGCCATTAGAGCCAATAGCTGCGTCAACGGACCGGCGATAAAGATTTCCGGAGCTACCAGCAAAATGGCGATTGTAGTAACTCCAGAGAAAAATCCCGGCCTGGGACTAAGTTGGTCGAGCGCCTACTTTTCCGAGGGATCAACCGTGCAGGTGGTTGTGTGCAACCTGACCTCCGTGCCGATTGTTCCTGCCGAGACCAGTTATAATGTGCGGGTAATTCCATAGAGAATCAGAGATTTCCGGAACAAATCAACCTCTCCCGGCGTAAAATCTTTTGAGCCGAGCGTACGTCAAACGCGTTGTGGGATAATTTTGTGCAATTGAAGGAGAGGTCATGGATTCTGAAATTCAGCCCCAAGCAACTGAAGCTCCGCTAGCCGCCGAGCAAAGTCCGGTACTCCCACCGCAACCGCTGGCGCTGACCCCAGATGCCGAAGAGTTTCGAGACTTGAAGTGGGTTTTCATCGGCAGCCAGGGCTTGCGCGCCGGATGGTCGATACTCATCTTCCTGATCCTGTCTACCATCTTCATCGGCTCTCTCGGTTTTGGCGTTTCCTGGTTTGTCAAGAATGTGCTGCATCACACCAAGACGGGCGCTTTCACCGCCTCCGGCAACATGATCGGAGAAGCGATCACAGTGCTTGGATTCCTTGGGGCGGCCAAGATTGTCGCCCTTATTGAACGCCGCCGCGTACTTGACTACAACCTCACCGGCCCCCGCCGCTTCTTCCATTTCCTCAGCGGCTTGGTGGTAGGGTTTGCGGCGCTCTCCACGCTGATAGGCTTCCTCGCCTGGGGCGGGTGGCTGCACTTCGGCCCGGTTGCGCTCTCCGGCGCGGAGGCCTTTACTTTTGCGGCGCTCTGGGGATTGGCCTTCCTCGGGACCGGCCTGACTGAAGAGGGCTCTTTCCGCTGCTTTCTGCAATTCACCCTCACGCGCGGAATCAATTTCTGGTGGGCGCTGGGTATTATCGGCGCAGTCTGCACATATCTGATTATTTTTGGAAAGGGCAACGGCATCTGGGGCGTTTACGTCATCGCGGCGCTGGGCCTGGTTCCCTGCCTGCTCTTGCACCTGACAAAAAATTCCGGCTCGGGCTTCTGGCAAGCTGCTTGGGTCACTTCCACGCTCTTTGGTTTTGTGCATACCGGCAATGGCGGCGAGAACTGGATCGGCATCTTCCAGGCAGCGGCCATCGGCTTTGTCTTCTGCGTCAGCGTGCGGCTCACCGGCTCGGCTTGGTGGGCGATTGGCTGCCACGCGGCCTGGGATTGGACGGAGACCTATTTCTACGGCGCGGCGGACAGCGGTTACGTAGCCACTGGGCATCTGCTGACCGTGACGCCTGCGGGGTCAACATTTTGGAGCGGCGGAACCGACGGGCCCGAAGGCAGCCTGTTGGGATTGCCCGTCATTTTGCTCATCCTGCTCACGTTGATCGTCCTTTACAGCCGCAAGAAGCCTGTTCCAGTCACCGCACCACAGTTGGAACAGGCGGCATAATAACCAATGCGCCTTTGGCTCAATCGGACCGGCGACATTTCACTGCGAGAGCAACTGCACACCCAGATTGTGCTGGGGATTTTGTGCCAGGAACTACTGCCCGGCGCGCGTCTGCCCAGCACGCGCGAGCTGGCGCGCCGTTTCGGCATCCACGCCAACACGGCCAGCGCGGCTTATCGTGAGCTGGAGCGAGAAGGATGGCTCGAGTTCCGCGCCGGCAGCGGCGTTTATGTGCGAGCCAGCCGCCCTACAGCGCCTGAGTCGCCCACGCTGGCCGCGGAGTTTGTTGTCGATCAACTGATCGGGGAACTGGTGGTAAAGGCGCGCAAGCGCGGCGCTGCCGATTCCCTGCTTCGTGAGCGCCTGCGCAGCTGGCTGGCAATGGCTCCTCCAGCCCGCTGGCTGGTGATTGAGCCGGACCCCGAGTTGCGCCGCATCGTGACGCACGAAATGGAGGAGGCGCTCACGCTGCCGGTCACAGGTTGCGCGCCGGAGGAATCCGACTCTAAAGAAATTGTGGAGCGCAGCCTGCCGGTCGTGCTGCCCAGCAAGGCGGCGGCCGTACGCAAGCTGCTGCCTGCGGGCACTGCGCTGACTGTACTGCAAGTACAGCCCGCCTCGCTTGAACTTCTCGCGCACCTGCAGCATTATCTGCCCGAGCACTCAGGAGACCTGATCGGCATCGCATCGCGCTGGAGCGAGTTTCAGCGCATCGCCCAAACCATGCTGGTTGCCGCCGGATTCACCCCGGAGAGCCTGCTGGTGCGTGACGCCACCCGTCCCGGCTGGAAGCGCGGCCTCGATGCAACCACCGGAGTGGTCTGCGACGGGCTGACAGCGACGGAGCTGCCGAAAGGCGTGCGTGCGGTCTGCTTTCATCTGCTGGCTCCGGCTTCAATTGCACAGCTACGCGAGATGGAAGGTGCGCTGGCCGGAGATGACGGCGCGCAAACTGCATTGTGACACTTGCAAAAAGTGTCACAATCAATGCCTCTGCATCCTGAATCCCGAGTAGCATCGGTCCTCGTGTGAGGGAAGCCATGAAAAACCATTTCGTATTTGCTCTCTTGATATGCAACTTGTTGTGCGCGGGCTTCGCTTTCTCGCAGCCCGCGACACAGCGCAGAACCCTTCAGGCTCCAATGGAGATTCAGAACTTTCCCTGCGACAAGGGCTATTCCTGGTTCTATTCCGACGGGTCTTTGAGCCGATGCACCCTCTCGCGCGAGAGTGCTTTTGGGGAGGCGCAAGCTCCGCCGAAGTCCATCATCGTCCTCACTCCCGACGGTAAGCCGCAATTTCTTCTTCCAATCCATGACATTCGGATTGCGGGCAACAACTGCGCAGGCGGAAGCTGGTTTGGACCGGCGGAGGGTTCGTCGGCGGCTTTTTATCCCAGCGGCAAGCTGAAGCAATGTTATCTGGCCCATGATCAGGCGGTGCAAGGAGTTCCCTGCATGAATGGGGACATCTTCGGCGATGGAATGGGTGGCGGCGTCCAGTTTCGCGAGAACGGCACGCTGGCGTCCTGCAAGCTGTCAAAGAATTTCGGTGGGAAACAGCGCGGGGAGCGTTTTGTCCAGGCTCCATGATTAACAGGCAGCGGCTCAGAAGACCACAGATTCAACCGCTGTGAGCGGCTTTCCTCAGCCGGTCCCGGATAGCTGCTCCGATGCCCGCGGGCGGAGGCAGCGGGCAAAGGATCACCATGCAGCCCTGGTCGTCTAGCCAGCGCAGACCGGCATAAAGCTCCTGCGCGAGCGACGCCGGTTCTGACCAGCGGCCCCAGGGGAACAGGATTGGCCCTGGCACATTTGTTCCTGATGCATTGAGTCCGCTGGCAGGGATTTCAGCGGGCAACATCACGCCCATGCGCTCGCCTTGAAAGCAAACAACGGCCTCGGCCAGCAACGCCGCTAGCTCTTCGTTCGCAGGACCGGGAAGTTCTGGAGCTTCAATCAAAACGAGTTTTGCTTTCGGCGCGTAGTGGCGCAGTCCGACGCCAGGAGATGGCAGTGCCTCAATATCAGCAGAAAGCGCGGTACGCCGCTCACTGAGCATTTGCACTGTCGGAGCCGCCTCCAGTAGCGGCCCCGCAGTCCGGAAGATCTCCACCGCACCGGCGACAGCGCGAATCTGTTCGGCGGTCACTGCGCCGGGCCGGTAAATGATCATTGGCGACTGGCAGGGATCAAGCACCGTCGATTCCACCCCATGCGCAGCCGGACCCGCATCAAGGATTGCGTCAATGCGCCCGTCGAGATCGGCCAGTACGTGTGCTGCGGTGGTGGGGCTGGTATGGCCAAAGGTATTGGCGCTGGGCGCAGCCACTGGCACTCCGGCTGCACGAATCAGCGCCAGAGCCACCGGATGCGCGGGCATACGCACGCCGACCAGCGAACGTCCTGCAGTCACTACGTCTGGCACGGCAGCCGAGCGGGGCAGCAGCAGCGTCAATGGTCCCGGCCAGAAAGCATCGATCAGCTTTCGCGCCGCCGGAGAGATTTCAGTCACCAGATTCTCCAGCATCTCAAGGCTCGATACATGAACGATGATCGGATCCCAGGCGGGCCGCTGCTTGGCAACGAAAATGCGCTCGACAGCAGCCCCGTCGAGTGCGTTTGCGCCCAAGCCATAGACGGTTTCTGTGGGCAACGATACCGTTCCTCCGATACGCAGAATATCTGCGGCCTGGCGAAGCGCCGCCTCCGCTTCCGGGGTGGCAAGACGAGCGGCGTCGACTTTGAATAGCTGGGTTTTCACGCTTTTATTGTCGCTGGTGCTTGGGATGGTTGTCGTCCGATCCAGGCTGTCTTCCGCATCCCATGCCTCGCAGTCAGTCTCTGTAGGATTCCACACGGCAAAAAGCCCAGCTTATCGCCGGGCTTACTGCCATACGGATCACTCGCAAAGAGATGTTACGGAGCAACCGACTCGACGGCATGGCTACCGTGTGGAATCGCCGCGATCGCGGTGGGCTGCGAAACCGTGGGGTAGGGTGTGGACTCGGTCGGTGTAAAGACCCCGGTGTTGGGGTTGAGGCGGAAGCCGGAGATCGAGTTGCCCAGGAAGTTGGAGGTATAGACATAACGGCCCAGCGCCGGTTCAACAACCAGCGCAACCGGCAATGTGTCGGTGGAGTTAGTCTGGCTGCCGGTCACGTTAATCGCCCCGGTCGGCGTGCCCGATTGCAGGTTGATCGCATACGCGGTGACTGAGTTGTCCAGCGCATTGGTCACATAGATGTACTTGGCGCGGGGATCAACCACAAGCGCGTTCGGCTCATTGCCGCTCTTGAAGGGTCCATTGACCATAAAATTCAATGTGTCATTGGAGGCGATCTCATAGCCGATCAACTGGCTCGACGCAAAGTCGGTGACGTAGACAAAGCGGCTGGTGGGGTCGGAGGCAATGCCGCTGGGCTTTACGCCCGCTTGATACGGGCTGAGCGGAGCCGCGGTAAGCGCGCCACCGGTGCCGACCGTGTATCCAAGGACCCAACCGGGATTTGCGCCGCTGGCAGTGGTTGTGCCGCCGGGATTATAGACGCTTATGTCGTAAGCCGCGACGTAAACGGCCTCGTTGTTGGCCAGCGCTGTTACTGCCGTGGGAACGAGAGTATCAGAGGGATAAGCGGACAAGCCCAAGCTGACGGTGGCCACTGCCGTACCCAGCGCGCCGCTGGAAAGCGGATAGACCGTCAGCGTTGCCGGAGCCGAGGAAACCGCAAAGAGGTACGTCCCCGCCTGGTTGACCGCAATTGCCGTCGGCGTGCCTGCCGGTGTCACAACTTCCTTCTGCGTCAGCGCGCCGCTGGCGGCAATGTCAAAGTGGACAATCGATCCGCCCGAGTTGGCCACGTAGAGGTTCTGGTAATCCGAGCTGACTGTCAGCGCAACAGGACCTGCGCCGCCGGAAGATACCGCGGCCGCGACTGGCCGCAGCGCGCCCGACTGGGAATCCGCGGCGAAAACGTCAATCTGGCCGTCGGTGCCGGAGCTGGAGAGGCTGGTGTTGCTGGCCAGGAAAACATAGTCAACAGTAACAATCTGGCAGGCTGTGAAAAGCGAGGCCGCTAGGAGACCGGTAGAAGAGACCAGAATCGAGCTGGCTCAGTTTGCTCAACTTCATGCGCTTCCTTCGTCGTGGGCCGTCGGAGTTCAAGCCCGGAGAGAACTGGTTTTCGGTTGCCCCGCTTGTGCGTTCAGCCCAAGCAGAGGATCGCTACTGTTTTGCCGCCGCGCCGCCATGCGTAATAGCGACCATCGCCGTGGGCTGTGCGTTGACGTGATAGGGGGTGTTCGGTGTGGCCAGCAAAGAAACCGCGCTGGTGCTCACATCCAAATCAAAACCGGAGACGGTGTTGCCCAGATAATTGGCCGCGTAAACATAGTGCTGGGTCGAGGGATCCACCAGAACTGCCACTGGCTGCGAACTGGTAGCATAAGTCCCGAAACTCGTCAACACGCCGCTGCTGATGGTATACGCGGAGATCGTCGAATCCACTGCGTTCGTAACAAAAGCATAGTTGCCGGTGGGGTCAACAGTCACCGCCGAAGGCTGGTTCCCGGCCGTGAATGGGCTGCCCGGCAACGGTGTAAGCAAGCCAGAAGCAATCGAATATCCGCGAACATTGTCGCTGATCGAATCAGCTACATAGACATAGCTGCCCGTCGGATCGCTGGTAATTCCGCAGGGAAGCGTTAGGGGGGCGGTTCCGGTTCCGGCGGCAACGGGCGCGCCATTGTTCAGCGGGGTAAGTGTGCCCCCCGAGCCAACCGAAAAGCCAAACACATACCCCACCGCGCTGGACAGCGTGACGGGCGGCTGATTGCACAGGGTCAACGTTTCCGCCGGATTATCACCGCCAGTCACGGTCCAGTCCACCGCCGTCACATAGACGTACGCGCCCGACTTGACCACATTCATGGCCGTAGGAATCAACACATCGCTGCTCCCGGGCAGCGAGAGCGGCCAGTATTGCAGACTGCCATTGGTCACCGGAGCACCCAAAGAATCGTCGGAAGCGATGGGCAGTACTCCCACCGCTCCAGAGCAGGGATCGGCCGTGGAGCAGGTAGCCAATGGCTGATAGGTATCCAGCACAAAGAGATTCGATCCGGAAACCGCCGCGGCGATCGGGAAGACAGCCGGCGTATTCACTGTGTTCTGCGGGTAGACCTTGCCGTCGTTGCCGATAGCGAACTGCACGATGCTGTTGTCATCATGATTCACGACGTACAGCGTGGACTGATCCGTCGAGATGGCCTCAGCCACCGGGTTGCGGCCGCCAGATGGGAACGGCGACGTGGGAATCTGCCGCAGGTGGCCCGACTCAGAGTCAACTTCCATTACATTGATCTCGCCGTAGTTATACGGCCCCGCGGCCTTGGAACTGGTAACGAAGACAAAATCCGCGGTAAGGGTGCCGCAAGCGGTCACTAGACTGGCCGCCAGCAGGCTGGCCGCGGAGACCAGCAGAAGCTGGCTCGGTTTGTTGAACTTCATGCTCATCTTTCGTCGGCAGGCCAAAATAATTGGCCTTCAAAATCCAGGTTTGGAATCGAATCCCGAGGCAGGCTCTGCCTCGGGATTCGGCTGCGTTTACTTTGCGCCGGCAATCTGCGGTTCGAATACACGGCGCGACAATGTGCACGCGCTCCGATTCGCGCCTTGCAATTAGTCTGTTCGCCCGTCCGCCACGCACCAGGTTGCCGGGCCAGTCAACGGATAGCTGTTCGCGGTATGAGTCGAGGAGTCCAGATCGCCGGAGTTCGGGTCAACAACCCGCAGTGTCACGGTTGAATCGTTGTTGGCGGTGTAGATGAACTGATACGACGGATCTTCAACAATGCACTGTGGAGCCGATCCCGTCCCGAAAGTGGAGGGTGCCGTCGCAGTCAACTCGTACGGGGAGTTGACGAGGAAGCCGGCCATTCCGCCATTGGGATTCGTCGCTTCTGCCGGGTTGCCATTCTCGTTCAGCACATAGAGATATTTGCCCTTGTTCTCGAGCAGCACGACATTCGGATTGGCCAGCGTGGGATCATCGGCAACGGCGCCGGTACTCTCCGCCTGGAGCGCGCCACCAGATGCGCAGCAGGTGAAGGGCAATAACTGGCTGACTGCGCCGGTGCTGTTCAGGCTGGGAGCTTCGTTATCCAGAACATAGACAACTCCACCGGCGCTGTCTATCGCCGTGCCGGCATTGGCGCCAACAGTGTATGCGGAATTAGCGCCGACCGTAAGCTGCCCAGTCGCCGGACTCTCGGTATACGGGAAGACAATGCTGCCGCTGCCGTACGGATAACTCGACGCGACAGTGCCGCTCAAGGTCAGGATGTAATTGTTACTGGCCAGCACAAAGTCCACGGGGTTGGCTGGCACAGGAAAGTAGGTCAGCGGCTGGCTCAGGCTGGTAGAAACCTGGGTGTTGGTCACCAGGCTCAACCTGCCTGTGGTCTGGTTGATCTGGAAGACAGTGATATCGCCGCAACTGCTAGCGCCCAAGATGGCCGTGGAGCAGTATGTGACTTCCGGCGCATCGTGATCAAGGACAAAGAGGTAATTGCCCGGCGCATCGGCAAACATGCGGAAGGGACTCTTGCCCTGCGTGGTAAAGGTCTCTTCGGGAGTCAGAACTCCGTTGCCGCCCACCGCGAACTGCGTGATATTCGCGTTCAGGCAGGGATCGGTAGTAGAGCAGGGCTGGCCATCGGCGCTCTCGCCGCGATTCAGCACATAAAGAAAACGCGAACCCAGCGTCAATATCGCGCGCACCGGATTTGCTCCGCCCGACGAGACCGGCAGCGTGTTGATCGCCGTCAGCCTGCCTGTATTGTGATCGATCTTGAAGCCGGTAATTATGCCGTTATTCCCGGTGCCGGCGGTCTGGGTTCCGGTCACATACAGGAAGCCAACGGTGTAGCTTCGAACGCAAGACGAAACACCAAGGATGATGCCAGCAGAGAGGGCGCTCATCAGGAGTGCCTTGCCGAATTTCGTAAACTTCATGCCATTCCTTCATCCTGGCCGGCCGTGCGCCGCCAAGTGTGCTAGTTCCCGAGCAGAGCTGGGTTTGGGAGGAGGTCCCTCAAGCATTGTAAAAGCCGGGACCACGTTATGCCTAGTTTCTTGCCGTACATGCGAAAAACAGCCCATTTTCATGCTCTTGCCGCCCGCTCGAAGAGCCGGTCAAGAGCCATATCTGTGCCGTCTCGTAGCCGCCCCAGAGGCGCCTTTGATGCGCATCGCCCGGCCCATCGGAGCACGGCCCTTTGCGCCTCCTGTTGCACGTTGGACTGCGGAACAACGGGAAATGTCAACCGGTTATGGGATTCTGCTTGTAGCTTCGGCGCTCGGTAGCGCTACAGGACGGAGATTCATCGGCCGCCCCAACCAAAGCAACGTTTGTCGCAAATATCTGTTCGATAGCGACACCCTCGTCAAATGGTAGAATCTTACTGGAGCAGCCAGATGAAAATCAGCACCGAGCGCGAGTTCAGAGACGATGCAACGGGGATGCTGCGATCCAAAGCCCCGGTTCTCGTCACCCGCCGCGGCCGCCTCTCCGGTATCTTCTTTCCGCAGCCCGAGTCTACGCTGCCTGTTGAGTTGAAACGCGAGTTGTTTGCCGTCCTGAGCGCCGATATTGCGCGTCAGATTTCTCAGCGCGGACTGACCGAGGAAGAGGTCCTCGCCGATTTCCAATCCTGGCGAAAGAAGCGCCGTGAAGATCGCAGCCGACGCTAACGTACCCCGCGACAGGAGATATGGATGAGCAAAGTCGCGAACCTCACGGATGAGGAGCTAACCCGATCTCTTGCCTATGTGGGGTTGGTTTTGGTTGCGTTTGAGCTGCTCAAGAGCCTAATAGTTAAGCCAATCAAAGGGTTTTATGCCTACACGACCTTTGGCAAAGGTATGCCATTCAAATCTTATGAAGAAGATGTTCTATCTCGCCACAAGAATGAGTTCGAAGCATGCCTCCTGTATTTGCGTGATTTTATGGAAGCAATAGACTCCTGCGATATGCAAGCCATTCAGGAGCTTCGAAAACACAGGAATGATTTGGCGCATGACTTGGTTAATAAGTTACACGATCTGGAGATAGCGCGCCATGCTCAATTATTCGGAGAGGTAAACACTGCTCTCTTCAAGCTGAGTAATTACCGAACTTATATGGAGATTGGCGCAGACCCGGAATTTCAGAAGATGGGAATTGATTGGAACACGGTTAAAGGACACGAGTACTTGATATTTGAAGAGGTACTTGCAAAGTTGAAAATTGTTCAATTGAATAATACTCAATAGTCATACGTTTCTGATCTTTCAGCTAGAAGCAAGTACCGGAGGTGGGGAACCCACCTCCGGTACTTACAGTACAGCACAGAAGATGGCACCTCAGCCTGCTTTTTCCAGCAGACACAGCGAGAGATCTCGCCGCTCAACCATATCGCTAGTGATTTCCAGGTCGCGGACTCGCTTGTTGTTGGGCAGGTGGTACATCAGGTCGAGCATCAGCTCTTCGAGGATCATGCGCAAGCCGCGCGCGCCCACCTTGCGGGCCAGAGCCTCGCGGGCCACGGCGGCGATAGCCTCCTGCGTGAAGTGCAGGCGGACATTCTCGTATTCGAGCAGCCGCTGATATTGCTTGAGGATCGCGTTGCGCGGCTTGGTGAGAATCTCGATCAGCGCCGGCTCGTCCAGCTCTTCGAGAATGCCCATCACCGGCAGGCGGCCGACAAACTCGGGAATCAGACCGTACTTGATCAGGTCCTGCGGCTCGGTCTTGCGCAGCAGTTCGGTATCGCGATGGCTGCGCATCGTTGCCTCTGCCTCGGTCTCGGTAGCCTTGAAGCCCAGCGCCTTTTTGCCGACGCGGCGGCCTACAACGCGCTCCAGGCCGACGAAGGCTCCGCCGCAAATGAAAAGGATGTTGGTAGTATCGACAGCGGTGAATTCCTGATGAGGATGCTTGCGCCCGCCCTGCGGCGGCACATTGGCCACAGTGCCTTCGAGAATCTTGAGCAACGCCTGCTGCACGCCCTCGCCGCTCACGTCGCGGGTAATCGAGGGGTTCTCGTCCTTGCGGCCAATCTTGTCAATCTCGTCGATGTAGATGATGCCCTGCTGCGCGCGGGTCACATCGCCGTCCGCGGCTTGCAGCAGCTTGAGGATGATGTTCTCGACATCCTCGCCGACGTAGCCCGCCTCGGTCAGCGTTGTGGCATCGACAATCGCAAAAGGCACGTCGAGCATCTTCGCCAGCGTATGCGCCAAGAGAGTCTTGCCGGAGCCAGTCGGCCCTATGAGCAAAATATTGCTCTTGGCCAGCTCAACTTCGTTGTTGCGGGTGCGGTTCATCTGCACGCGCTTGTAGTGGTTGTAAACGGCGACCGCCAGCTTCTTCTTGGTCTGCTCCTGGCCGATGACGTAGTCGTCGAGGTAGCCCTTGACCTCCTGCGGCTTGGGCAGGTGCGCGCCCAGGGCCGTGGGGTGAGTATTGCCGCTGTCGTCCTCGAGGATCGAGTTGCAGACGGCCACGCACTCGTCGCAGATGTAGGCGCGAGGGTAGTCGCTGGGCGAAGAGATCAGCTTGGCTACGGCGTCCTGCGACTTGTGGCAGAACGAACAGCGCAGTGCTTCTTCAGGTCCCGTGCGCGGTTTCATGTTTCGCTCCCTCTGGACGATCTTAGCAGGTTTGCAAATCAGACTGACTTGCTAACCCGCCGACTTGCTCATTACGTTCTCGGCCGGTCGATGATCTCGTCGATAATGCCGTATTCCTTTGCCTGATGCGCGTTCATGATGAAGTCGCGCTCCACATCGCGCTCAATGCGGTCGAGCGTCTGGCCGGTGTGCTTGGCCATCAAATTGTTGGTAATCTCGCGGATACGCAGAATTTCGCGGGCGTGAATGTCGATGTCCGTAGCCTGGCCGCTCAGCCCGCCCATCGACGGCTGATGGATGAGAATGCGGGAGTTGGGCAGGGCAAAGCGTTTGCCCTTGGTGCCGGCAAGCAGCAGAAATGCGCCCATGCTGGCCGCCTGGCCGATGCAATACGTCACCACGTTGTTCTTGATGAACTGCATCGTGTCGTAAATGGCCAAGCCCGCAGTGATGGAGCCGCCCGGCGAGTTGATATAAAGCTGAACGTCCTTTTCCGGGTCTTCGCCGGAGAGAAACAGCAACTGGGCCACGATCACGTTGGCGATCTGGTCGTCAATCGGCGTGCCGAGAAAAATAATGTTATCGCGCAGCAGACGGGAGTAGATGTCGTAGGCGCGCTCGCCCCGGCTCGTCTGCTCAATCACCATGGGAACCAATGCCATTGGGTTCTTTTTCTCGCTTCTCCGTTGGGGGTCTTCACCCCGTTTTGGGTAACCCGGCACAGCCGATTCTCAAATCGGACTTGCCAGAAAATCATTCAGCCGGCCTCGATAAAAACCGGTTCTAAAAGCCTTACGCCGGCAGCCGGTCGTACAACAGGCTGGCGGTTTTTTCCCGTTTCATTTGTTCCCGGATTCTAGCCAGCCCGCCGTCCTGAGTCAAACGCTCCCTCAACGCCTCGACCGGCTCACGGGATTGCAGGGCGGCTAAATGCAGTTCGCGGTCCAGTTCCTCGTCGCTAACTGTAATGTTTTCCTCACGGGCGATGCGTTCCAGCAGAATCGACGCTTTCACCTCGGCGGCGGCGGAATCGCGCTGCGCCGCCCTGAGGCGGGCAAAGTCCAGCTTGCGCATCTGCTCGGTGTCCATCCCTTGGGCAGCCAGGGCGCGCAGGCCGCGTTCCAGGCGCAGGTCAATCTGCTCCTGCACCAGCGACTCAGGAATCGGGAACGGAAAACGCTCAATCAGGGCGGCAAAGAGCCGATCCTTGGTCTCGCCTTCTACGCTGCGCTTCTTGCGGGTTTCCAGGTGCGTGCGAATCTGTTTTTCGAGATCGGCAACTGTATCGTAGTTGCCAAGCTCCTGTGCGAAGTTGTCGTCGAGATCGGGCAGTGTGCGCTTCTTGATTGCCTTCACTGCGATCTCGTAGCTAACCGTCTTGCCAGCCAGCTTGGCCTCGGGGTACTCGGCAGGATAAGTAACCTCCGCCTTGAGTTCCTGCCCGGGCTTGGCCCCGCGCAGCGCCAGCGTGAAGGCCTCAACAGTGTCTTTGCCGCCGATCTCAACCAGAGAATCCTCACCGGCCACCGGAGCAGCATCCGCAGCGCCTTCAACCAAGCCGGAGTAGGTAATCTGCGCCCAGTCGCCGTCCACCAGCGGGCGGTCTTCCTCTACCGGCTCAACGGTGGCGCGAGATTCGCGCAACTGGTTCAGCTCTTGCTGGAACTCTTCTTCGGTAATCTCCACCGCGGGCTTGGGAACAGTCACGCTCTGGTAGCCCTCTATCGAGAAATCCGGAATGTACTCGAAGACGGCTTTGACATGGAGCGGCGCGCCTTCATCAATCGTCAGCTCGGTCACCTGCGGCTGGCCGACCGGCTTGATGCCCAGCTCCAATACGCCTTTGTTGAAGCGCTCGGGGAGCAGGCCGTCGATAACATCCTTGCGAATCTCCGCATTGAAGCGGCGCTTGATCACCGACTCCGGTACCTTGCCTGCGCGAAAGCCCGGAATCTTGGCGTACTTCCGGTAATTAGCGGTGACACGCGCGAAGGCCTTGCTCACTTCGTCGGCGGGAACGTCCAGAATCAGCTCACGGGTGCATTCGGGATTCAGCACCGGGCCATGATTGTGGCCTTCATGATCATGATTGTGGCCTTCGTGGTCGTGACCGGCATGATCGTGCCCATCATGGCCGTGATGCTCGTGATCGTGGGCGGGGGAGAGGGTAGTCTCGGACGCTTCAGGATTGGGGGTGGTTTCGAGGGTGCCGGTAGAACTCAACGTTTTGCCTTCCAGGCGCGTAGCGCCATACAAGCTGCGATTGACAAGCTGCCGCGGGAGAAAACGGTACGCGCAAGAAGGCGCGCCGCGCAGCCGGGGGACTGTCTCTCCTAATGGTAAGAGGGTTTGGTGGCAGGGTCAAACCGGAGCGGTGGGAAACTCGCCGATACAGGCCATCCGAGGCGCCTTATCGCTCAGATATTTGCGCCTGACGCACATACGGCTGAAAGCGGGGATGGGCTGCGCCGAAGAGTTCATAATTCCGACGGGCCTCGCTCAGGCTGAGTTCGCCGTTGACGGTAAAGCGCACATCGGCGGCGTCGGGGTCTTCCTGGCCGTCATCCTCCCACCAGCAAACCGGGCAAAGAGCCATCGCCGCAGGCCTCTCCAGGGTCTTAGCTCCACAACACGGGCAACGAAAACACGTTTCCAAAGAAGTTTTCCCCCGTTAGAGATAGACGGAAGCGACGGGCTGCGAGTTTACAGGGATGTGAATGGCGAACGCGTACGTTGCGTACGCAAGTTTATGTACATGTGGTACATTTACTTTATGGAAGTCCCGATCACCCAGTTTCGCCGCGACATTTTCTCGCTGATGAACCAGGCCGCCGAAGGTGTCGAAGTGTGGGTCACGCACAAGGGCCGCCGCTTCCGGCTTGTCCCCGAGGGCAAGCCGGTAAACAAGCTTAGCCGGATTACGCCGATGGATGTCATGGTTGACCCGAATTTCGACATGAATGATCCGGCGTTCAAGGCGGAGTTGCAGGCCGAAATGGAGAAGGAGTGGGAAAAGGATTGGGCCGATCTTTGATTGCCTATCTTGACACCCACGTTGTCCTTTGGCTTGCGGCGGGCAAGGTCAATCGCCTGAGTTCGAAAGCACGTAGCCACCTCGGCAGGTCAGAGCTGCTGCTCTCCGCGATGGCATTCCTGGAGCTCGAATTCATGCATGAGCTGGGACGAACAAAGTTCCGCGCCGTCGACCTGTTCAAGAAAGTCGAGTACGAGACCAGCCTGCGCCTCTGCGATCTCCCCTTCCCTGTCATTGCGCAAACGGCCTTGGACGAGAAATGGACCCGCGACCCTTTCGACCGGATGATTGTGGCCAACGCCAAAGCCAATGGGTTCGCTTGGCTCATCTCGGCAGACGAGAAGATAGCGAAGAATTATCCGCGGACGGTTTGGTAAGGTGGGCTGCTTCCTTCCACGTGCTGGTCGCCCGTCTATGATCTTTGTGAGGCGATTTTGATGATGAACAATGCCGCTTTGGAGACAACGGAAGGCGCAATCTCTGACTCATCAAAGCGTCCGAAAGTTATTGCGAATTTCTCAGACTACTCACCTCCATTCGATCCGGTTCCAGTCGTTGAGAAAATGTTAGCGTCAGTTCCTGCAAAGTATTTGATTGGTTTGAGCGAAATAGTACTTACAAATTCGTCCGGCCTCTCGCGTCAGCGCCGACGGAGCACGACGAGATCAAGAAAACGCAAGGTGAAGATTGTGGAGGCCCACGGTCTATATCACGCTGCGTGGAACGGCGACAGGGCTTGGGTTGAGATATTTGTTGACAACACCCTTATGCATTGGGAAAAAGGATGGTGGTTGTCCTTCGGTTTCCTGCGCGAAAGTCTTTTGGGAAATGTTCTTTTTCACGAGATTGGCCACCACATTCATGCTACGGTCCAGCCTGAGTTTCGCGAGCGAGAGGACGTTGCGGACATATGGATGGTGAGGCTGAGGCTGGAATACGGTCGAGTCCAATATCCGTGGCTAAAAGTAATCCTCTATCCGTTCCGTCCCATCGTCAGAACTCTCTGTAACTGGGCCTACAGGCGTGAGTTTAGCCAAGGTTTGATCTCACGAGGAGAATTTGAGGAGCGTCTCAAAAAACCTGTAAGGACAGAAAAATAAACGGCCCTGCTCGATGAGCAGGGCCGTTCTGGCTTAGCGCAGATGTAAAAGGCAGCGTATCAGTGCTTCTCAGTCGCTGAGGCCAGCTTTGCCTCTGCTTCGGAGATAACGCGCAGCGCCTCAGTGTAGGCGGCTTCGCTTTCGCCGGCTTCGCTCCACTGCTTGTTGCCGCGGGCGAGCTGCTCCTGGGCGCGCTTGACGTCGATCTCTTCGGGCTTCAGAGCGTCGGAGGCGAGGATAGTAACGCGGTCGCCCAGCACCTCGACGAATCCCCAACTAACGTTGTAGCGCAGGTCGCCGGCGGGCAGAGCCGCAGCCTCGGCGCCGGATTCGGTGTTGGCGCTGCCGTGGACGATCACATCGCCCGCGCCCAGCTCGGCCACCAGCGGCGCGTGACCGTAGAGAACCTCAAAATAGCCGGTCTTCGAGGGCAGCTCCACCGAAGCCGCCGCGCGCTCAAAGAGAGTGCGCTCGGGGGTAACAAAGCGTACACGAAGTTGATTGGTTTCGTCTGCCATGAAAATCCTTTCAGGATTTTAGGGACTAGGGACTAGGGACTGAGGGACTAGTAAAAACGCCGGTGATTCAGGCGGCATGGAACTAATCTTTGGTTCCTAATTCCTGTTTTCATGGCAGCTTGCGGCCTGCCAATGCACTTCCTAGTCCCTAGTCCCTAGTCCCTAGTCCCTGCCTCTACGCCGTCGCCTTCATTTTCTCGGCGGTTTCCAGCACTTCTTCGATTGCGCCCTTCATGTAGAAGGCCTGCTCGGGGATGTCGTCGTATTTGCCGGCGATGATCTCCTTGAAGCTGCGCACGGTATCGGCCACCTTCACATACGCTCCCGGAATGCCGGTGAACTGCTCGGCGACATGGAAGGGCTGCGAAAGGAATTTTTGCACCTTGCGGGCGCGAGCCACGGTGAGCTTGTCATCCTCGGAGAGCTCGTCGATGCCCAGAATAGCGATGATGTCCTGGAGATCCTTGTAGCGTTGCAGGATGCGCTTCACGCCCTGGGCTACGTCGTAATGCTCCTGCCCGACAATGCGGGCACTCAGGATACGCGAGGTCGAAGCCAGCGGATCGACAGCGGGATAAATACCAAGCTCAGACAACGGACGGCTCAACACAGTGGTCGCGTCAAGGTGAGCAAAGGTTGTAGCCGGCGCAGGATCGGTCAAATCGTCGGCGGGCACGTAGACGGCCTGCACCGAGGTCACTGAACCCTTCGATGTGGACGTGATCCGCTCTTGCAACTCGCCCATTTCCGTGGCCAGGTTGGGCTGGTAACCGACAGCGGAAGGCATACGGCCCAAGAGCGTGGAGACCTCGGAACCGGCCTGCGTGAAGCGGAAGATATTGTCGATGAAGAGCAGCGTGTCAGAGCCCTCAACATCACGAAAATATTCCGCGACAGTCAGCCCCGTAAGGGCCACGCGCAGACGCGCTCCTGGCGGCTCGGTCATCTGGCCGTAAACCAGCGCGCATTTGGAGTTGGCAAAGTCACCGGGCTTGATGACGCCAGACTCGGACATTTCGAGCCAGAGATCGTTGCCCTCGCGGGTGCGCTCGCCCACGCCGGCAAAGACCGAGTAGCCGCCGTGGTTCTTGGCAACATTGTTGATCAGTTCCATGATGACGACGGTCTTGCCCACGCCCGCGCCGCCGAAGAGGCCGATCTTGCCGCCCTTGAGGAACGGTTGAATTAGATCGATGACCTTGATGCCGGTCTCGAACATCTCTTCATGCGTGGTCTGCTCGTCAAAGAGCGGAGCGGGGCGATGGATCGGATTGCGGGTTTTCTCGCCGATCGGGCCGAGGTTATCCACCGGCTCGCCGATCACGTTGATCACGCGGCCCAGCGTCTCTTTGCCCACCGGAACGCGGATCGGGCCGCCGAGGTCGATGGCCTTCATGCCGCGCACCATGCCGTCGGTGGCTTCCATGGCGACGGTACGCACACGGCCCTCGCCGAGGTGCTGCTGCACCTCAAGGATCACGCTGATGGGCGCGGGCACATTGAAGCCGTCGCTCGTGACGCGCAACGCCTGATAGATCGCCGGCATCGTCGCTTCTTCAAACTGCACGTCCACGGCGGGGCCGGAGACCTGAATTACCTTGCCGATATTCTCTGCCATTTTTCTGCCTTTTCGAATCCAAACTTTCTTGGGTGCCCCACCCTCGCCGCGCCCTTGTTTTTGCGGCTAGGGTGGGATTCCGCCTGCCTACAGCGCCGCCGCGCCGCTCACAATCTCGATGATCTCCTTGGTGATGGCCGCCTGACGCACGCGATTCATATGCAGCGTCAGCCCGTCGATCATATCCGAGGCGTTGTTGGTTGCCGAATCCATTGCCGTCATGCGGGCCGCGTGCTCAGCGGCGACCGACTCAGTCATCGCGTGATAGAGCATCGATGCGACATAGCGCGGAATCAGTCCGGCGAAGAGTTCCTCGGCCGGCTGCTCGTAAATGTAGTCCACCTGGTTGGTACCGAATTTCTGCGCTTCCGCGTCGGCCTCTGCCGTATCAACCGGCTCAATCTCAATGCCCGCCGAAAGCGCGGCCTCGGCGGCGCGTTCGCGCTCTTCCGCCGAAGGCTCGGTGGCTCCGGTGATCTGCGGAATCCCGATCTTCATCAGCGGCAACAGCCGCTCGACCACCAGGCGCTGCGAGATGACCGACTTGAACTCGTTGTAGACGATGTAAGCCGCGTCTATCTCCTCGCGCGTATAGCGGGCGATGATCTCCTGCGCCAACGCAAAAACACGCGCCTGTTCCAGCTTTTCCAGGATGCCCGGATGGTCGCCGGTAACTTCGACTTTCGCCTTGCGCTGGCGGGTTTTTACATCGTGCGCGAAGCCGCCCAACTCATCCGTGTTGACCTGCTCGGAGTAGACCGCAACAGGAAAGCGGCGGCGCATCTGGTCGCGGGCCTTGCGGCCAATGGCTTCGACGTCAATCTCCTTGTCGGTGTTGCCGGAGATGAACTGGAAGGCGGTTTTGAGAATGTTCGCGTTGAACGCGCCGGCAAAACCCTTGTCGCCGCTGACGACGATGAGCAGCACGCGCTTTTCGTCGCGGGTGGCAAAGAGCGGATGGCGCAGGTTGCCGGTGGCCTCGTCGTAGATGTCAATACGGCGAGTGAGCGACTCAAGCACGCTATTGATCATCCGGGCGTACGGTCGGGCGGAGATTGCGCGTTCCTGGGCGCGGCGCAGCTTGGCCGCCGAGACCATCTTCATGGCCTTGGTGATCTGCCGCGTGTTTTTCACGCTGCGGATACGACGCCGTAGATCGAGTACGTTTGCCATAACTCAGCTTTCAGTTGACCGCTTACAGTGAACAGTTTCTCAGGTTTCAGTTGACGGCTTAGAGTGAACTGCTTCCAGCCTGTGGCTGTTGCTGTTCACTGTAACCTGTCAACTGTCAGCTTTTAGCTGCTACAAGATCCGCCTTGAAGTTCGCCGCGTATTCCTTGAGTGCCGCGTGCAGGCGGGCGCGAATGTCGTCGTCGATCTGCTTCTTCGTAGTCAGGTCGGCAACCAATGCGGTCTGCGCGGAATCAAGATACTTGTACAAGCCATTCTCGAAGGCGCGAATGTCAGTGACGGCGACATCGTCCAGATAGCCTTGCGTACCACAAAAGAGAATGATCGCTTGCTGCTGCCAGGTCAACGGCTGGAACTGCGGCTGCTTGAGCAGTTCCGTCAAGCGCTGGCCGCGGTTGAGCTGCTTCTGAGTCTGCGGATCAAGGTCGGAGCCGAACTGAGCGAATGCCGCGAGTTCGCGATATTGCGCGAGATCGAGCTTGAGGGTTGAACCCACCTGCTTGACGGCTTTGATAGCCGCCGAGAAGCCGACACGCGAGACCGAGAGGCCAACGTTGACCGCCGGACGAACGCCGGAGTTGAAGAGGTCGGTTTCGAGGAAGATCTGGCCGTCGGTGATCGAAATAACGTTGGTCGGAATGTACGCCGAAACATCGCCTGCCTGAGTCTCGATGACTGGCAGCGCGGTAAGCGATCCGCCGCCCAGTTCCTTCGAGAGCTTGGCCGAGCGCTCCAAAAGACGAGAATGGAGATAGAAAACATCGCCGGGATAGGCTTCGCGGCCCGGCGGACGGCGCAGCAGCAACGAAATCTCGCGGTAGGCCATGGCATGTTTCGACAAATCGTCGTAGATCACCAGAGCATGCTTGCCGTTATCGCGGAAGTACTCGCCGATGGCAGTCGCGGCGTAGGGTGCGAGATAGAGCATCGGAGCCGGCTCAGAGGCCGAGGCGGCAACGATGATGGTGTGACCCATCGCGCCGGCTTCAGTGAGGGTCTGCACGACCTGAGCAATGGAAGAGCGCTTCTGTCCGATCGCGCAGTAGATGCAGATCAGGTCGTTCTTGGCGTTGTTGATAATCGTATCCAGCGCGACGGCGGTCTTGCCGGTCTGGCGGTCGCCGATGATCAGTTCGCGCTGGCCGCGGCCGATGGGAATCATCGCGTCGATGGCCTTGAGACCAGTGGCCATCGGCTCACGAACCGGCTGACGGCCAATGATACCTGGAGCGAGGCGCTCAACGGGCAGCGTGGATGTCGAAGCAATCGGTCCCTTGTCGTCGATCGGCACGCCCAGCGCATTGACCACGCGGCCAATCATCGCATCGCCCACCGGGACGCTCAGAATCTTCCCGGTGCGCTTGACCTCATTGCCTTCGGAAAGCTCGGTGTAGTCGCCCAGAATGACGGCGCCCACTGAATCTTCTTCCAAGCTCAACGCCAGTCCGGCGATGCCATGCGGAAAGCTGAGCAGTTCGCCCGCCATCACCTTGTCGAGGCCATGCAGGCGAGCGATACCGTCGCCCAGTGAGGTAATAGTGCCGACCTCGTCGACCTGAACCTTCGAGTCGTAGTTCGCGATCTGCTCGCGAAGAAGCTGCGTAATTTCGTCTGCCTTGATCTGAGCCATTTTCTTCCTTTTGAGGGACTAGGGACTAAGGGACTAGGGACTAGCCAGCCAGTTGGCAATCCCAATTTCCTTTTCCCTTCTTCTCTACTCCCCGTCTTCTGTTTCCTAATCCGCTTCTTAGTCCCTAAGTCCCTAGTCCCTTAGTGCCTAGCGCTTGTCGCTATCCAGCGATAAGCGCGTCCTTCAACCGTTCGAGCCGCCCGCGGACGCTGCCGTCATACACCGTGGAGCCGATGCGCACTACCGCGCCGCCGAGAATTGTTTTGTCCAATTTGAAGCTGGCTTCGATCTTTGCGCCGGCAATCTTGCCAATCTCCGCGATCAGCTTCTTCTGTTCGGCATCGCTCAACGCGCGAGCCGTCGCAATCTCCGCCTGCTGGATGCCGAGTCGTTGCTGCAACAGCAGGCGATATGTCGAGGCCACTTCAGCTACTGAATCAATGCGGTCATTGTCGATAAGAACTGCCAGCAGGTTGCGCAGTTCCTTCTTCATCTTGAGCTTCTTGTTCAACGTATCGAGGAATGCGACCTTCTGCTTTGTCGCGACTGCGGGGTTTGAGAAAAACGTTCGCAACTCTGTGCTGCCTTGCCACGTTTCGAGAAAATCATTCAGCTCATGGCCTATTGCGGCCACGTCGAGCTTGGCAGAGGTGACGACATCGAGAAAAGCGCTGGCGTAGCGGGTAACAATCGCGGACATCAGTTCTTCCCTCCCTTGGCCACGCTGCCGGCAAACTCGGCAATCAGTGCGCGGTCGGCCTCCGGCGTCAGGTTCAGTTGCGCGGCAGCCTGCTCAATGGCCAGATCAGCGGCAAAGTGGCGCAATGCGCGGGTGGCCTGCGCGGCGGCGGAGGTGATCTCCTGCGCGGCAGCGGCGACAATGCGGGCGCTCTCTTCTTCGATAGTGGCCTTGATGCGCGCTTCGTCTGCCTTACTCTCTTCTTCCACCTGAGCGCGAATCTTGGCAATCTCCACGTCGAGTCCGCTCAACTGGGCCTCAATCGCGCTCAAACGCGCATTGGCATCTGCGGTAGCCTTGCGAGCCGTTTCGATATTGCTGCTTAGAGTCTGCGAACGCTTGCGCAGAATCTTGGGCAGAATCTTCACCAGCGGAACGCCGACCAGCAACACCAGAACTGCAAAATTGATGAAGTCGAAGATGTTTGCCGTGGTGGTCACCGGCAGATTCAGGGTCTTCGCCGTCCACTTTACTATCGGCCCTTCAAGCCGGAAAACATTCTCCTGCTCTTCCTGAGTCTTCTTCGCCGTGGCATCAGTGGTAGTTTCAGACTTCGCAACTGGAGCCGCTTCCTGCGCGGCTAAACGAACTGGAACGACACTCAGGCTGGCGGTCAGGAGAAGAAGTGCAACGAAACCGGAAACTCGTGCCGCAATAAAACGAGGAGCAAATATAAAATCTCTCAACGGGAACCCCCGGCAGCCTGTGGCAGCACTGCGCGCACCACCTGCGCAGCTAACTCCCCGGCAGAGGCCTGGATCGATTTGCGAGCTGCGGCGGCCTCAGCCTCCAGTGTTGACTTGGCCTGGCTCACTTTGACGGCGGCAGCCTTGCGGGCAATTTCAACAGCAGCGTCGCGCTCAGCGGTCCACTGTTTCACACGCTGTTCACGAATCTTGAAAACCTCAGCCCTCGCCTGGCGCAACTGCGCGGCGTATTCGGCGGCCTTGGCCTCGGCC
The DNA here is from genome assembly GCA_963713645.1 of uncultured Acidobacteriaceae bacterium. Lineage (GTDB taxonomy): Bacteria > Acidobacteriota > Terriglobia > Terriglobales > Acidobacteriaceae > Telmatobacter. The sequence goes on from CAVQMQ010000035.1 coordinate 290,528, forward strand.
CGGGCGATGGCCTGCTGGGCATTTTCAAGCGCGCCATCGGTGCGGGCGCGGCGCTCGGCCAACGTCGCCGTCAGCGGTCCCTGCACCAGGAACTGATAGGCCAGAACCAGCACGATGAATAGCAACACTGTCGGCACCGCGCCGATCATCAGGTTCCCGATTTGTTGGAGGATTTCTATTGGCATGGCTGGTCTTTACTTCACTCTGCGGTTCGCTCAGGCTTTCACTCTGCTCCGGCCTTCGCTTGCATTGGGCAGTCTGGTTCGCTCAGGCTCTCAGATCGTGAGATTCAGGAGAGTTCTTTGCGTGGGTAACACTTTTTTGTATCAGGCGAGGCCGCTCAAGTCAACGCAGCGGGAGTGCATTTCTCTGACTCCTGTGACTGCTATCACGGATTGGGAATTCACTCGGGTACATAAGCGCAGCAGCTCCAAAATAACACTTGCTTTCGCCCCAAACAGGCCTACACTAAAGGTATCACCTAGACCCGCTCCAGGGTCCAGCGGGCGGCGGTTTCGGGAAGACCCTCCACTCCCCCTACCGTCAGCCCGCCTCTAATTTTCCAGCGCTAGTTTAACGAGTTAGCATCGGTGCATCGCGCAGCCGGTATTTGCGCAGCCTGCCCAAGAGCGAGGCCGGGCCGCTCACCGTAAGCCGCACCAGATTGCCTTCGTACGCTCGCTGATGCACCACCATCCCGGCTTCAATCGCCGCCAGCGCCGCGCCGTCGTGTTGGGGCACTCGCAGCTCGGCCTCAAGCACAGGATCAGAGCGCAGAGCCGCGTCAATCGCTGCCAACAGCGCATCAATTCCCTCACCGGTCTGCGCGGAGACGGCGACCTCGCTGCACGTTTGCTCGCGCGACCGCAGCCCTTGCCGCTGGTGTGCGCCAAGCAAGTCCATCTTGTTCAGCACCTCAATGCGCGGCTTATCCAGAACGTCCAGTTCGCCAAGGACTTTTTCAACTTGAGATTTTTGTTCTTCACCGTAAGTCGACGCGGCATCGCGAATGTGTAGCAGCACCTCGGCCTGACTGACCTCTTCCAAAGTCGCACGAAAGCTGGTCACCAGCGTATGCGGCAGGTTGCGAATAAAACCCACAGTGTCCGACAGCAAAACCTTTCGCCGACTGGGCAGTTCAATCGCGCGCAGCTTGGGATCAAGCGTGGCGAACATCCGCGCCGAAGAAAGAACCTGCGCGCCGGTGAGTCGATTAAACAGCGTGCTTTTCCCTGCATTGGTGTAGCCGACCAGCGCAACCGTGGGCACGGGCACAGACTCGCGGCGCTGGCGTTGCTGATGCCGTACGCGGCGGACTGCCTCAAGGTCAATCTTGACCTGATCGATGCGCCGCTGAATCTTGCGGCGGTCGGTTTCCAACTGGGTTTCGCCTGGTCCGCGGGTGCCGATGCCGCCTCCCAACTGCGACATCGCTTTGCCCCGCCCGGCCAGCCGCGGCAGCATATATTCCGACTGCGCCAGCTCCACTTGCAGCTTGCCCTCGCTGGTGCGCGCATGGCGGGCAAAAATGTCAAGGATCAGCTGCGTCCGGTCAAGAACGCGGCAGGGCAGCGCCGCTTCCAGATTGCGCAACTGAGTCGGCGAGAGATCGTGGTCGAAGAGAACCAGATCGGCCTCGACCGAAGCGGCGACGCCGGCAATCTCTTCCACTTTGCCGGAACCAATCAGCGTAGCCGGGTCAGGCCGGACGCGACGCTGCATCAACTCGGCGGCAATTACGCCGCCGGCGCTGGTCACCAGCTCGCGGAACTCGGCAAGGGATTCGTCGGCGTCGAGGCCCGGCGAGCGGGCAGCAACCATTGCCTGGGATTCCGCTGCACAGCCGCCAGCCATCTCCGGATCATCGTCCAGAGACACAACCGCTCTGCACGCAGCCGATAGGCCAACGCGGCTCCCCGCCTTGCGGACTGCAAAGTCCACCCCTACCAGAACGGCACGTTCCGGCGAGGAGCCTCTGCCCCTGCTTTCAACCGCCAATTGTAGGTGCTCCCGGCGTGCTAGTGGGCCTCAGCCACGGCGCCAACCGTCGCCGGAGCCGCAGCCGCCAATTGCACGGGAACCGCCGTGGGGCCAAAACCGCTATGCGCCGCTGTTCCCGGACGCACTTCGGTGTGCATCACGCTGCGGTTGCTCACCACGGTTGATATGGCATGTTTGAATATCAACTGCTCCTGGCTGTTGTTTTCCAGCAGCACGGAGTACTTATCGAAGGACCGGATCTTCCCGGTCAGCTTGACGCCGCTGACCAGATAGATGGTGATGGGGGTTTTGTCCTTGCGAACTGTATTCAGGAACGTATCCTGAATATTTTGTGCCGGCTTGTTTTCCATATGCCGATCTCCTGCTTTCCTGCAATGAATGATGTGATGTAGCCAGATCGCCCTCAGAATGAGGGGCCAGTTGCGCGGATGCGATTTCGGAATACCCGGCCTCGCGGGGCCCGCAATATGACACGTCAACAATATAGTGAAATTCGTTACATTTCAACCATTTTGCAATTTTTCATATTGTTGGGGGCAGTTTCTCCCGTTCGCCAGTCGATGCCGGCGTTCACTGCCACTGTTAACATGAATCTGTGGAACACTCTGCCAGCGCTGCCAAAGACACTGCCCCGAAGACTGCCTCCTCCTCCCAGAACAAGCTGCAACCGGTTCCCATGCTCGACCTCAAACGCCAGTATGCCCCGTTGCATCAGGAACTTCTGGCAGCCGTCGACCGTGTCCTTGAGACGCAGCAGTTCATCCTCGGTGAGCCGGTGGCGGTCTTTGAGCAGGCGGCAGCGGCTCAACTCGGCGTGGCTCATGCCCTGGGTTGCAGCTCCGGCACAGACGCTTTGTGGCTGGCTCTGGCCGGAGCAGGAATCGGGCCGGGCGACTCCGTCCTGACCACCCCCTTCAGCTTTTTTGCCTCGGTCAGTTGCATCCTCAGGGCCGGAGCAACCCCGGTGCTGGCGGATATCGACCCAGCCACCTTCAATCTGAGTCCGACGACTGCTGAGAAGGTGCTGGATAGTCCGCGAGGCGCGGCGGTCAGGGCGATTCTCCCCGTCCATCTCTACGGCCAGTGTGCGGACTGGGCAGCTTTCGCTCGAATCGGAGAAGAACACGGACTGAAGTTAATTGAAGACGCCGCGCAGGCCTGGGGCGCGGAGTGGACGCAGACCCAACAAGCAACGGAAAGCGCTGATAATTTGAAAGGGCATGACTTCAGTCGTGCCGCGAACCAGCCGAACGAACTCCGGGCTTTAGCCCCTGAGGGAAACCATTCCGGAAAATCAACTGCTGGATGGAAGGCTGGAAGCCTCGGCGACGCCGCAGCCTTCAGCTTTTATCCGACAAAAAACCTCAGCGCAGCCGGGGATGCCGGCATGGTGACGACCAACTCCGGCGAAATTGCCGAGCGGATCAGGATGCTCCGCCAGCACGGCATGCGCCGCCGCTACTATCACGACGAGGTCGGCTGGAATGCCCGCATGGACGGCTTCCAGGGCGCGATTCTCGGCGTCAAGCTCAAATACATCGACGGCTGGAACCACGCCCGCCGCACCGTTGCCAAGAAATACCACGCGCTCTTTCACGCAGCCGGGTTGGTTGAGGCGGGACCGTACCCCACGCACGGAATCGTCCTGCCGCACGAGGTAGCTGGGACTCACCATGTCTGGCATCAGTACGTAATTCGTTGCAAGCGCCGCGACGAACTGCGCGCGTTCCTAACGGAGCGGAAAATCGGCTCCGAAATTTACTATCCCGTCCCGCTTCACTTGCAGAATGCGTTGAAGAGCCTTGCCTACACGGAAGGCAGCTTCCCCGAAGCCGAACGCGCCGCCCGCGAAGTGTTAGCTCTGCCTATCTTCCCCGAAATCCGCGAAGACGAGCAGCAGACGGTAGTCGCTGCGATTGCAGAGTTTCTAAGTTGAACAAGACAGCCGCTCTGCAACTTATCTTGTAGAGATGAATCAATCCCGGTCGCTTGTAGGAAAGCTGATGCCTGCGGCCTTCCAACGGTCATCAGGCCGCTTGAATTCTTGGCCTGCGAACTTGTTAAGAGACTTATCTTCATCGAGTGTAATGACCGCAACCTTGTATAGCTTCCTCACAAGGGGAATCATAGTTTTCTCCGTTAGTTTTCCGTCGTTGTGAAGATCCAAGACTATTCTCGCGAGGGTACGGCGCGGAGTGCCGTGCTCAATCCGAAAATATCGCCCTGGCTTCGCATTGGACGGAAGCCTTCTCTTTAGTGCTTTAGCGTCGATCGACCAAAGCTCTACCTTGTTGACGTTGTACGGCGAAGCTGACGATCCAACTTGTAGTTGCGAGTACACTTCCACGAAAAGCTCAAGCGTCCGAATTGCCAAGTTTTCACTGATACCTGCTGCGCGCATCTCTTTAACATGCTGGCATGCGAGACTCAGCTGACTGATGGTTATTTTGTTCTTTGATTGCATAATCTCTCCACCAGAAACTTGTTCCGCGCAAAGAATAGCATTGAATCGAGGCGCGGTCAGAAATCGACATCTGCTATACTTGTATAGCGCAACCCAAGGAGCCACCTATGCTCGCCATCCGCCTGCCCGCAGAAATCGAGAAACGCCTTGACGCCCTTGCCAAAGAAACCGGGCGAACCAAGTCCTTCTATGTCCGCGAGGCCATTCTCGAACACCTCGACGATCTTGAGGATATTTACATTGCCGAGCAGCGTTTGGCCGACATCCGTTCCGGCAAGAGCAAGACCATCCCTCTTGCGGAGCTGGTAAAGGAATATGGCCTGGACGATTGATCTCGACATCAAGGCGAAACGCGATATCCGAGACCTTGACCCGCAAGTTGCCCGCCGTATCGTCCACTTCCTGCACAAGCGCCTCGCTCTTCTCGACAATCCCCGCAGCATCGGCGAAGCGCTCAAAGGCTCCGAACTCGGCGATCTTTGGAAATATCGCGTCGGCGATTACCGCATCATTGCCAGCATTGAAGATCAACTGGTCCGCATCCTTGTTGTCCGCATTGGCAATCGCCGCGAAGTTTATCGATAGGCCGCTCCGCGGCGTTTTCCCTTTCTACAAACTGCACCGCTTCTATCCGTTATGATCATCCCGATGGCGACAACAGAAGATTTCAACGGCAAATGGGCGCTGGTCACCGGAGCCAGCGCGGGCATCGGCGTGGCACTGGCGCGGGAACTGGCTCGTCACGGGGCAAAACTCATTCTCACAGCGCGCCGCGTCGACCGCCTCGAAGCGCTCGCCGCCGAACTCCGCGCCCAAGGAACCGAAGTCCGCGTCCTCGCTGCCGACCTCAACGATCCCGCCGCGCCGCAGCAGCTCTTCGATGCCATTGACGGCTTGAAACTCGAAGTCGAGATCCTCGTCAACAACGCCGGACTCGGGCAGTTCGGCGCATTCACCTCGAGCCCGATCGCGCAGGAGCTGAGCCAGGTCCGCGTCAACTGCGAGGCAACCGTGCATCTCACGCGGCTCTTTATTCCGAGCATGGTCGAGCGCCGCCGGGGATGGGTGCTGGTTGTCGCGTCAGTCGCTAGCTTTCAGCCGGTTCCGTACCTGTCAACCTATTCGGCCACCAAGGCCTTTGACCGCATGTTTGCTCTGGGAATCGCGGCTGAAGTGGCCCGCTTCAGTGTGAAGGTAACTGCGCTCTGCCCTGGCCCCACGGAGAGCGAGTTCTTCGATGTGGCCCACGCCGGCAAGTTGAAGACCCGCAAGATGCAGTCGCCGGAAGATGTCGCCCGCTTGGCGATTGCAGCTCTCGCGCGCGGCCAGCGAACCATCATTCCCTACTTTGGCGGCAAGTTCACGGCGCTGCTGGTGCGCTTTCTGCCCAACCCGCTGATCACCTGGTTTGTAGAGAAGAGTGTCCGGCCCGCGTGAGCGGGGAGGCCTATTTCCGTCACCAACACTGTAAGAGGTAAAAACTGCCCACGGCACTGCCTACGCGTAAACGTTGACGCTGGCTCCGCTGCCGTTGTTGCCGCTGCTCGCGGAGGTGGTGCTAGTCGTCACCGGAGTTCCGTTCGCATTGAAAGCGCTTGCGCCGTATTTGCTTTCCAGCAATGCGACATTCGGGTCTGTTGTGGTACCGGACGGATTCTGCCCATAGGCCGTCTCCAGCAGCGATGTCAGCGGATCGGTTGTTGAAGAAGACGAGCTGTTGATATCAGAGAAATTGAGTAAGGATGTAACCGACTGCACCGACTGCTCCACGGCGGCCAACGTGGCCGTGAGGGTCGGCGCGGGGGTGTTCTTCAACTCCGTCTGTAAAGTGGCGAAGGCCGACTGTGCGCCCGATACATTGCCCGAGCTGATGGCATTGCCCAGAGCCGTCAAGTCTGTCGTGAACGGTGTCGAGGCCGAGGTTGTACTTGTTCCCGAAGCCGTCTGGTTCAACTGCTGATAAGTATTGAAGGCCGTTTGAGCCGTAGTCAGGTTGCCAGTCGCCAGAGCGTTCTGCAATGTCTGAAAAGCCTGTTGCGAGGCCGTCAGGTTGCTAAGAGCAGAGGAATACCCGGAGGTTCCGGTGTTGGAAATAGCCGCAACGGTCATAGCCAGCCCCTTCATGGGAGAGGAAAACAGCTCCCGTAGTCAGCATTCTCAGCACTGCCGGGAGCGAATGCAACGGGAATCGGCTCTGCCGCCAAACCGAGGTAAGGCATTTGAAAGCTCAAATTCAATCTGGGAAAAATCTCAGACACGGCTTCTAACCGTCTCCCCAGCGCGGTTGCCAGACCAAAAACCCGCTCACTGCAACAACCTGCAAATTATTTTTCGCTGAGATAATGCACTAAATCCAACTATTTTCAATCACTTCTAACCAATTCTCTACCAAATCGGCAAAGTTCATACATTTCACGCCTACCTGCGGGCAACCCTTTTCCGCCCCCAGGCATCTATCTAATCAATCAGCAGAGGCATTTTCTAGTTGTTTCCCTCCCACGTCGAGTTACCTCTTCGGTTATGGGTCGTGCGGACCGACCTCATCCCTAATCCCCCCTGGATCCCCTCCCCCTCAATGCCTCTCGAAAAAGGGCCTACCGGAAGGTAGGCCCGCCTAATTTTCCGGCCACTCTGCATACAGATAGAATTAGAACCATATGCCGCGCAATGCCGCTCCCAAAACCTCCTTGCAGCCTTTGAATGAACCTGCCGTTGGCGATCTGGACACGCTCTATAAACAGGCAGGGCTGGTCCGCAGCCGCCGCGATACTCCTGCCGGAATTACCCGCCAGTTGCGTCAGGCCCGCCTTGCCCGCATGGATGCCGAGGAGCTCCGCCCATCCGCGCCTACTCCGCAGATCGCAGCCAACGGCGTACCGCTGCTGCGGGTTGCCGCGTGGCAGGAGAAACCCAAGTGGCTCTGGCACGGCTTCAGCACTCGCCTTGGCGGAGTCAGTCGCATTTATTCCACCAATCAAGGCGACGGGGATGAAGATTCTCCCGGCGAACTGAATCTCGGCTTTACCGCGTCCGACGAGCGCGAGTTGGTTGCCCGCAATCGCCACCTTTTCACCGAAGCCGTCACCGGCAACCCCGCAACCCCGCTCGTTACTCTGCGGCAGATCCACTCCAACGGCCTGCATTATGCTGCCCGCTGGGATGCAGCCCGCGAGCGCCCTCAGCGCGGCGACGGCCTGATGACCGACGAGCCGGGCATCCTGCTCGCCGTGCAAACCGCCGACTGTATCCCCGTTCTGGTCGCCGACCGCAAGCGCAAAGCCGTCGCTGCCTTCCACGCCGGCTGGCGTGGGACAGTCAAGCGCATCGTTGAAACCGGAATCGGCCGCATGAGGGCCGAATTCGGGTCGAAGCCTGAAGACTTGATTGCAGCCATCGGACCCGGCGTCGGTCCCTGCTGTTACTCCGTCGGCGACGAGGTGCTCGTCGAGTTCGAGTCGCAATTCGCCTACGCCCGCGAGCTCTTCCACGAGGTCTTTGACAGCGATCCGGTGCGCAAAAAATATCCCATGCTCTTCCTCACCCAGCGCGCCCCCGGCCACTCGCCCATCGGCCCTGCGCTGCATCTCGATCTGGTCGAGGCCAACCGCCGTCAGTTGCTTGCTGCGGGATTGAAGGCGGACGCGATTCAGACCATCGGCGGATGCACCAGTTGCCATCGCGAGCTATTCTTCTCCCACCGCGCCTCGCAAGGCCACGCGGGACGCATGATGAGCGCCATCGGCATCCGGCCAAAGTAACAATTTGCGGTCGTGAGTCAGATTGATTGCTATAGGCCACCGTTTGAAAAGTGTGGATCTCAATCGGACGGGTACGGAATTTCTTGCCTTAAGAAAACTCTACCGAAAGGGAAGCACCGAGATTTCGAGAAGCGAGTCACTAGGCTTTGTATCAGGGCTGGACTTCAGTCCAGCCGTAACGCCTTCAAAATAAATGAGGGCTTTAGCCCCTGAGGGAATGGGACTTCATACGACCGGCTCCCTCATTTCCCTAAGGCATTCAACGCAGGCTACAATCCCTGTCTGTACCTTGTGAGATTTCAGATGACAAACTTTCAGTTCCATGTCTGCGCTCTCGCCTTGCTGCTGTCCAGCGTTCTTCGCGCTCAAGATATATCCGCAACCTGGCAAGGAACCTTCAATGACGGCATTGAGCCGCGTCGCGCCGTGGTGCAGATCGCAAAAGCAGAGAACAGCAGATGGGTTGCCAAAACCTTCGACATCGAGTTCCTCCACGATCCTCTGCACATTGACTCGGTAACGCTCAAAGGCGCAAATCTCAAATTCATCGTCGACGGCGGCAAAGGCATCTACGAAGGCAAGCTCAGCAGCGATGGCTCGTCCATCACCGGCACCTGGACCTACGACCATAACGCCGCGCCCCTCGAACTCCGCCGCGCCAGCAAAGAAACCGCCTGGCATACGCCCTTCCTCTATCAGTATCACTATCGAGATATAACAATCCCCCGCCCCATGCCCGACGAGCCGAAGATTCCCTTCTCGCCCCAGCTTGCCGAGACCTACATGGAGCAGGGCGCCGTCGCCTGGACCGGCGACTGGAAGTGCGTCGCCTGCCACACCAACGGATCGTACATGGTTGCCCGCCCGCTGATGACCGGGCAATTGGGCGCTCCGAATCCGGCTCTGCGCGAGTTTTTCGTCTCCCAGTTGCGCGATGAGCTGGCCACCGACCCCGCCAAGCTCCGCCCCGAAGAGGATTCCACGCAGGCCGTCTACATCGCCGCCGGCCTCGCCATCTGGGATGCGCATGTAACTCACCACCTGTCTCCGGAAACAGCCCAGGCCCTCGACATCATGTTCAAGTTCCAGCGCCCCACCGGCGACTGGACCATCAGCGACGACAACAATCCGCCGCTCGAATCGAGCACTTATCAGTTGGCTACCGTCGCCGCACGCGCCGTGGGCAACGCGCCCGGCTGGCTGGCCGCGCAGCAGGGCACACCGGTTGCCGCAAAGGTGCAACTGCTCGAAGATCTCCTCCGCAACAACGGCCACAAGATGCAAGCCGATTACGACCGCACCGATCTGCTCTGGGCCTCCGCCGAGCTGCCCGGCCTTATCGATCTCCCACGCCAGCAGCAACTCGTAGAAATGATTTTTCAGCATCAGCGCCCCGACGGCGGCTGGGCCATGCGCAGCTTTGCCCAGCCCGAGGAGTGGGGCAAGGGCAACCGCGCTCCCCGCCTGCGCGCCGAGCCGGATTTGGCCGACCCGCCCAGCGACGGCCACATGACCGGCCTGGCCATCATCGCCCTGCGCAAAGCCGGCGTCCCCGCCACCGACCCGCGCGTCCAGAGAGGAATTGCCTGGCTCACCGCCAACCAGCGAGCATCGGGCCGCTGGTGGACCCGCTCCCTCAACACCGACAACTGGAAGTTCATCAACTACAGCGGCACCGTCTACCCGCTGCTGGCGCTGTCCATGTGCGATGCGCTGCCGGTTGCGCGGTAGGCCGTTACCGTCTCATTTCGCCGGGTTGAAGCGCCACGAGACCGATCCACCAACCCACGACACCATGCGTATTCCAACAGTACGCTCCACCGTTCCGCAGTCGAAATCGTTGGGTTGGCCGCTCGGTCCCGATCCTTGCGCACAGTATGGCAAGCTCGTCGAGCTGCTGGTAATGCTCCAATTGGGATCGAAGGTTTCAGTGGTCTGGCCCGTGTAACCTCGGGCCAGCAAACTATTCACGCCGAGTTCCAGCCGCCCATTCAGAAAGGGACGCACCACGGCAATCCGGGTTTCGCCGACTGGAATCGCTTCATACTGGCCAGGATGCTGCGGATTCCCCGAATCCAGAAACTTGTGACCGACATACTCATACTCAGATCGCGCGTGCAGGCCTAGCGGCAATCTATCCGCAGTCATAGTTACGTCGAAGATAGTGCGCGGTGCTTCGGGCGTGACCGTCCCTGGAACTCCGTTAAAACTCTTAAGGCGTGCGTCTGCCTTGGAAAAGATCGCCTGTACGCTTCCAAAGCTGAACTGATGGCGAATGCTCGCCGTAAAAAATTTGATCATGCCAGGCCCAAGGTCGTCTGCCGTGCCGTTGTCGGGATCGATCTTTGCCAGGGTCGCGGTCGTGGTAGCCCGGCTCACAGTCATTCGCGCATCGGTCCCAGAAAACTCCTTTTCAAGCACTAGCTGCACCGTGTGGGAACGCTCCAAGGGATTGGCGAAAGCTCTCGCACCGGTGCCCGTCGCAGACGGAGCCACGCTGATGCGCGGATCTTCGGTAAAGAAGGCCTGCCCCATACTGAACGAAGCTGAAGGCAGCCAGCGCGCAGACCCCGTCCCCGGCGACCAGGTAACAGTAGCCTTCGGGTTTTCAAAGCCCTTCCACTCATTGAAAGAGTAACTGGGCTTTATCTTGTCGGTATTGATCATCTGAACCTGGTCGTTGCGCAATCCGGCGTAGAAGCGCACGTGACTGCCAAGATCTCCATGTATCGCAAAGTAGGAGGCAAATTCGCGAATGGTTACGTTATTGGAGAGCGCCTTCACGAACGGGCCATAGACATACGGCAGATCGGAGAGATAGTGGTCGAGATTGTCGTTATGGATATCGTCCTCGTTGTAGAGAACGCCTGCCATCCCCTCCAGCCACGGCAAAAATCGGTGCGTCTCGCGGGCTTCCGCGCCCTCTACGGTGCGGAACTCGCTCTGCCGGATCAGCCCCTCGCCGAAGTCTGAAAACAGCGCCAGATTGTAGGTCCGGAAGAGGCCTGAAAGAGCAATCACATCTTTGCCCCTGGCCTTCCATTCATCGTTGACCGCCAGAATCGAAGTATGCGTTTGGTCCATCTGCCGCGGGTCGATGGTGTCGCTCACCTGCACGCCATACCCAATGGGGACGAGGTTTCCCTCATGAGAATCGCCATAGTACCCATCGCTGAACAGTGTGATTTCGTGCCTGCCTGGATAGAAGACGCGGAGTGCATTCCACTTGTACTGCTGGCGATGCTCCAGTGTCAGCATCAATCCATTGCCATAATTGGCTTCGAGAGCCAGCCACTCCTTCCTCGTTGAATCGGAGGGCGCGAGTCCAACTGTCAAATCCACATCCCGGTAATCGCCAGTCAGTGCAACAAACTTTCGGAGTTGTGAGCGCAGCGCATAGGTGGCCGCCAGGTTCAGCGCGTGATTGCCTTCGAGCACATTGAATGCTCCGGCATCCGTCTCCACGCTGCCAAGCGCGCCCGATACATAGATATTGGGGTCGGCGTAACCATTGCCATGCGCGTTGGCCGAAAGGTTATTGGGAACGAGATAGCCGCCCACCGCAATGTACTGCGCAATGGGCTCGCCGTGATCTCCTGCCACGCCGGGAGAGAAATACTGCGGCGCTTTGATGCCTCCGGAAGCCGTCTCAACCGGAAGGCCTGGAATCGATATTGGTGTGCCAGGCCGGCCGGGATTCGCGTCCAACAGTTCCTCGCGTACAATCACTTTCTGAGAAGGATCGGGAGAGAACATGTCAATCTGGCTAACATCCGCAGAGACAAAGACTTCCTGATTTGCTATGGAGAGCTTCTCCAGTCGCAATGTCAGACTCGCGGTATCGGCGTTGAGCCGTATCTTGCGCGTGACCGGCGCAAACCCCGCAGCCGACACTCGGACAATGTAAACGCCCTCTGCCGGTAGAGCGACCGAAAAGCCTCCGTCTTTGCTGGTAGTGGCAGTCAGCCTTTCATTCAATCCGGAATCGATCTCAACCGTCGCCCCAACGACAGAAAATCCGGAGGGGTCGAGCACCACGCCAGAGATCCGCGTTGTACGCGTCTGCGCCAATAAAGCGTCGCCTGCCAACACACTGGCAAAAAGAAGTACAAGCCGCCAACTCGGCCTGGCCAATTGCATTTTATTGATATGTTTCACTTTTTCAATTCTAGTCACATGTCAGAAAAAAAACGAATTCGCTATCTTCCGAACATCGCAAATTCGCAGCCTCTCCCACCAGCCCTCGTGATACTATTTCCGCAACGGCTGTCTGCTGCTCGGCGCGGTCCAGCCGAGGAGGTTCCCCATGAGCCCACTCTCCCGCCGCGAATTCCTCAAAACCTCGATTGCCGTTGGAACCGTCAGCGTTGGCGCGCTGCCCCTGCACGCCACGGCCCCGCACCGCCACAGACGTGGTCACGCTGGGCAAATCCGGCATGAAGGTGACGCGGCTGGCCTTCGGCACCGGCAGCAATAACGGCTACGTGCAGTCCGCGCTGGGCCAGCAGGAGATTCACGCGAGCTGGTTCACTACGCCTACGACCGCGGCATCCGCTTCTTTGAGACCGCCGAATCGTACGTCGACGCCGGCGATGCTGGGCGAGGCCCTCAAAGGCCTGCCGCGCGACAGCTACAAATTGATGACCAAGGTGACCACCGACGAGGGCGTCGACCCCAAGCAGCGCTTTGACGAGATGCTGCGCACCCACAGACCGAGTACTTTGACATCATGCTGCTGCACTGGCAGCACACAGCCGATTGGGTCTCTGAAACCAACCGCTGGCAGGATGGCAGTTCTCGAAGCGCAGTCGAAGAAGCTGATCCAGCACGCGCGGCGCGTCCGTGCACGGCCTGCCCGCGCTGCGCCAGATGCCCGGCAACAAATGGCTCGAGGTCGCGATGATCCGCATGAACCACAACGGCACGCGCATGGACGGACCCACCTACAACGACAACAACAATCCCGACCATGTGCAGCGAGGTAGTGGACCACGTGAAGCAGGTCAAGAAGGAAGGCATGGGCGTGATCAGCATGAAGCTGGTCGGCGACGGTGCTTTTACCCGCCACGAAGACCGCCAGGCCGCAATGCGCTTCGCCTTCAAGAACGCCGGCATCGATTGCGCGACGGTGGGCTTCAAAAGCACACAGGAGATCGACGAAGCAATCGACAATATGAATGTCGCGCTAGCGTAGTGCTTGTTGAATAGACCGGCAACTTAAGCGAGGAATAGCCGTTGCCACGCCGTATATTCTGAGCCGCAGTCAACCCTGCCGCCGCTGCCCCCAGCCCTCGTGATATTCTCTCCGCAAGCGCTCTCCGCCACTCGAAGCCCAGAGCAGCCCAAGAGCAGCCAAGGAGATCCCCATGAGTCCTTTTTCCCGCCGCGAATTCATCAAAACTTCAATTGCAGTTGGAACCGTCAGCAGTGTTGGCGCGCTTCCCCTGCACGCCAACACTCCCACTGCCACCGACGTAGTGACGCTGGGCAAATCTGGAATGCAGGTAACCCGCCTAGCCTTCGGCACCGGCACCAATGGCGGTCGCGTGCAGGTGGCGCTAGGCCAGGAGGGATTCACCAAGCTGGTTCGCTACGCCTACGACCGCGGCATCCGCTTCTTCGAGACCTCCGAGTCGTATACGACTCCGGCGATGCTGGGCGAAGCGCTCAAAGGCCTTCCCCGCGAGAGCTACAAATTAATGTCCAAGGTGATCACCGACGACGAGAACGCGGACCCCAAGCAGCGCTTTGACGAGATGCTGCGCACCCACAAGGCCGAATACTTTGACATCCTGCTGATGCACTGCCAGAAAACTTCGGATTGGGTCTCTGAATCCAGCCGCTGGCGGGATGGGATTCTCGAAGCGCAATCGAAAAAGCTGATCAAGGTGCGGGGTGCGTCGGTGCATGGGCTGCCCGCGCTGCGTCAGGTGCCGGGCAACAAGTGGCTTGAAGTGGCGATGATCCGGATGAACCACAACGGCACGCGCATGGACGGCCCCACGTACATGGACAACTACAATCCCGACCATGTTGACGAGGTGGTCGGCCACGTGAAGCAGGTCAAGAAAGAAGGCATGGGCGTCATCAGCATGAAGCTGATCGGCAACGGCGTCTTCACTCGCCACGAAGACCGCCAGGCCGCAATGCGCTTCGCCTTCAAGAACGCAGGAATCGATTGCGCGACCGTGGGCTTCAAGAACACACAGGAAATTGACGAAGCAATCGACAACATGAATGTGGCGCTTGCATAGGAAATTATCCGGAGGGAGGCGGGGGTTTCAACCCCCGCCAAGCCGCGCACAATCAACTGGGCTTCAGCCCCGGATTATCTTTGTCCACTGCCTCTCCGCCCGCAAGCCCCGCCGCAGCCGCCAAAATCAAAATCGGAAAGAACTGCATCGTATACCTCGGCTCGGAGTTTTCTACCGTGGCCAGCAGCAGACAGCGCAGCAGAATATACCCGCCCAGCATCATTGCCCACGGAACTCGCCCGCGCAGAAATCCCCACGAAGCCAACGCCACATAGCCCAGATTGATAACTCCCAGAAAAACAGCCAGCGCCGATTCGCCTAGGTGGGCACTCCAGTTCATCCAATCCGGCGCAAGCGAAAATTCATAAGTGCGCGGACGCAGTGTCATATCCAGCACGCGCAAAACCGGCAGCACAAAATAATAGCGCATCGGATTCGAACGCACACGCTCCTCGGCCAGTGCGGCAAAGCGGCCGTCCAGCTCCTCGGAGATACCGTGCCAGCGGTTGTAATCGGTAATGAGCTGGCGGGTCTGCTCTTTTTGCTCCTGCGAGTCAAATGCGCGCGCAGGCAGATCACGGATGTCGATATTCAGTTCGCCGACATGCCAGAAGACATTGCACGTGGAGTTGTATTCAACAGCCCAGGTGCGCATCCAGCGGTAAAAGCCAAGATTGACGCGCTCACCGGGGTCATTGACGTAACGCGGAGCCAGCGGCTGAAAGACATGAAAGGTTTGCCAGTTGCGCACAGTCCACGGGGCGAGAGGCGCAAGACCTACCACGCCGAAGAGCGCCGCGGCAAGCGTGGCGCGGCGTAGCTGTTGCCAACTCCAGCGATTGCCGGCTGCGCGCATTTGCACCGTGTACCAGAAGATTCCGCCTCCCAGCGCGGCGATCAGCAGCGCTCCATCGGGCCGAAGCAGCGTGGCCAGCCCTGCGGCGCATCCGGCTAGCACCAGCGCCCAATAATCATTGCGGCCCTGCTGTATGACAGCCAGCGCGCGCCCCGTTGCATAGATTCCCAGCGAGATCGCAAAGACCGATAAGCATTCCGTCATGCCGATCCGAGCATAGGCCGCGGTAAATGGGCAAAGCATCACCAGCGCAAGCGCAATCTCCGCAGCCCGCTCCGATAAATGCCGCCGCGCAAAGGCCGCCAGCAGGAGGCCGGCCATAAGGTCCACCAGCGCCTGCACAACGTAGACCGCATTCATCCAATCATCTGGCCAGAAGCGCGCAAACGCCGCTTCCGCCGTAGCCAGAAACAACGGATAACCCGGCAAACGAAAGATACTCGGCGATAAATCATCGCCATCCGCGATGCCGTAGGTGCCACGATGCAGCAGATTGTGGCCGAGTTCCAGATAAACGCCGGTATCGTCATCCACCGGGCCGGGAACGGCGATCAGAATCAACCGCAGCAGCAGCCCAACTGCAATCCACAGCAGCCAGCGTCTACGCCGAAAAAATAAATTGGAAAACTTCATGCACGGCAAGGATAAATGGCCGCATGGCTGAGAGGCTCAGTCGCCGCTTTCAGGATTCTCGCCGACGGGCACAGCCAGCTCGGCATGGCACTCAGGATGGGTACAGCGCCATTGATTCAGCCCACGCGCTGGCCAGTCCGTCTGCGCGAGTGTCCACGCATGGCGGTGCTGCACCAGCGGCAAAGCGGCGGCGGCAAATCCGCTCACCACACGAACCATCCGCTCCGGATCATCGACAAGAGGCGAACGTCGCCCGGAAAAAACCGCGATGCGCAGACGGCTCTGACCCGTATCTAACTCGGCGAAGAGTTGCCGCAGAGGATGCAGCGGAGTTGTGCGATTGGACTTTGAGATAACTGCCAGCACCGGGCACGTAATCTCCTTCAGGCCGGCGCGCAGGCGCTGCGCAAGCGCTGTGTAGGCCGCATGCGCTGTTTGCAGCGCATCGACCCTTCGCTCTCCAGCCCAAAGCTGCCAGGCCAGGCGCGGTGCAACCACACCCAGCGGCTGGCACAGAATCAGGCCACTGACCAGTTCCGGATGGCGAACAACAAATGCGATGGCCACCGCCGCGCCAAACTCGGCTCCCAACAGAATTGCCTTGCGGAACTCGCACTCGTGCAGATACCCCGCCAGCAGATCAACGGCGCGATCCAGCGCCTGCTGTAAATCCTCCTGCTCCACGCTTCCGCGCCCCGGCCAGGTTGAATTCGGAAGGTTCACCAGCAGTATCCGGCAGCCAGCGGGAGCCAGATCCGCAAGCAGTTGTAAGCCGGTCCCGCTCTGCACTGGGTTGCCGAGGCAGATCACAGGAACCCCATAGCACGGTTCGTCCGTGACCGCTCTCAGCGAGTCGAGTTCCAGGCCGATGTTCTCAGGCTCAGTCTGTCTCCCTTTTCTCCAAAGGGCGCATGTTGATTGCGCTCCCTGAAAACGGGCCGATCTCCGCCGAATCGTGCTCGTGCTGATTCTTCATGGGCGTAAAACTGTAATCCCAGTTTGGACGCTGAGATCACTCCCAGTGCCGAAGGATTCTTCAAGATTCTATGCAACTTTGTAGAGCATCTGGCAACGCACAGGGGTGTAGCTCCTGCCGGCTGCACTGAGTTGAGAGTGCGGCTCCGGTGAACAACGCTTCAGAAAATTCGTTGAGCGGTCAGTTTGAAAAGAACACCGGGGTTGGGCAGGAAAATGGCCCAAAATCTGTAGAGAGAATATTCGCGCGCCTGAGGCAAAAGTCGTGCAGTGAATAACTCGAATCCGGTAGTGGACCGCGCTGTGATTTTGGATACCTGCGCGCTTACACCTCACCGAAGCTGTACGAGACGCCATCGATGCGACGATGCCTCTGATGAAAGCTCCCCCCTTACGCCTCGCTGGTTGCCTCGCCTGGATTGACCAGCAGGCGCAGATCCTTTGACGGCTTGAAATACGGCACGCGCTTGGCGGGAACCTCGACGCGCTCCCCGGTCTTCGGGTTGCGGCCAATGCGGGAGTTGCGCTGGCGGATACGAAAGGAACCGAAGCCGCGAATCTCGATCTTGTCACCGCTCTGCAAAGCCCCAATCACGGAATCGAAGATGGTCTCAACGATGACCTCGCTGTCGTGTCGGGTCAAATCGCCCAGGCTCGTCACCTTCTCCACCAGATCTGCCTTTGTCATATCTTTTTCGTCCCTCCGCTCACAGCATAACCCGACTCCCCAACAGAATAACCCGAAACGCCCCCGGCGTGCCGGGAATTGGCCCTTTTGAGATCAACAAGTTGGGAATTTTTACCTCCAGGCGCTTCATTGCGCCCGCCGCGAGCAGGATAACCAGACGCGCCCCACCCCGCCAAGGTATCCTGTCCAGAGCCATTCCCGCGACTGTGGCGAAAAGGAAGCACTGAATCGTGGCCGTTGAACTGAGCGAAGAACCCAGATATAGCATTGTCATTCCCGCATTCAATGAGAGTGCGCGCATCCCCGCCACCCTGCGATCGGTGGTGGAGTGCGTCCGCGCGCAGGCGTGGAATGCCGAAATCATCGTTGTCAACGACGGCTCCACGGACCATACCTCCGCCGTTGTCCGCGCCTTCCAAAAAGACGCCCCGGAGATCCGCCTGCTTGAAAATCCCGGCAACCGCGGCAAGGGATACAGCGTCCGTTCCGGAATTTTGCAGGCGCGCGGACAAATTGTTCTCTTTACCGACAGCGATCTCTCCGCGCCGATTGAAGAAGCTGAGCGCCTCTTTGCCGCCATCGAAGCGGGAGCCGACATCGCCATTGGCTCCCGCTGGCTTGAGAGCGGACGCCAGACCCACCGCCAGCCCTTCTACCGGCAATTCTTCGGTCGCTGCTTCAACACAGTTACGCGCGGAGTGATGGGCCTTCCCTTTGCCGACACGCAATGCGGCTTCAAGGCATTTACCCGCAACGCCGCGCAGATAGTTTTCAAGTTACAAACTATCGAGCGCTGGGGCTTCGATCCGGAGATATTATTTATTGCGATCAAACATGGACTAACTGTTGTCGAGGTTCCAGTTAGCTGGGCCCACGACGCGCGCAGCCGGGTGAGTTATCTCAAAGACGGATTGAAGATGCTCGAAGAGATCGCAATCATCCGCTGGAACGCGATGCGCGGACGGTACGGCAAGTAGGTGCTGACGATTCAACCGGCAGACTGATCATTGGGCGAACCGATTTATGTTCCCTCAGGCGCAGAACTGCTCAAATGCGTCCAAAAAACCTGATTCTTCTTGGAACGATGCACCGATTTCGCCTTCAAAACCCTTCTAGCACATCGGCCACCAGCGCCCGCGCAAACTCGCGCGAGAGCCGGTCAACCGCGGCGGGATTCTCTTCCAGAAATGTCGGCAAATCCGAAGTGGATTGATACTGCTGGCGGAAGACATAGTTGTCATTCTGATAGAGAATCTTTCCGTCCCGCCCGGTGAGCGTAACCGATGCCACCACGGTGATGAGAAAGCTCGATGACTGCTGCGTCACTGCGTTATAGGTGAGCGGCGCTACCGTCTCCTTGAGGATCGTCCCCTTCAGCACCGCATCCGGGTCAGCGGTCGCATCCGGCGTAACCCGCAGCCGCGTGCGCGTAGCGAACTCGCGAATCACGGCCTGGGTCATCGCCGTCTCAGTGCGGTTGAACTCGGTGCGCGTGGCAAACTCCGGCACAGCCAGAGTATGCACCGAGGTCGGCAGATGCGTGGCCGCACCCAGCGTGTGATAGCCGCAACCAGTGACGACAACGGCAAATGGCGCAGTGAGTGCGAATGCAAGAAGTGTGCGATTCATCCTGCAACTATTGTAGCGGCGCAGGCGAACCCGTCTCATTGCTCCCGTGAAACATTCGATTCACCAGCCTCCGGCTCAATACCCGCGGCGCCATATCGTAGGTCGCCACATTCTTCCACATCGCGGTTTGATCTGCCGGCCCAAACATATGCGAAATCGCGTAGCTCGAATCCGTTTCACTCCAGATCACCTTCTCATCCCGCCTGTTCAGCGTCGCAGAGAGCTTGAACGCAAAAGACCAGTTGTCGGCTTTGTGTGTGCCATCCGGCGAGGGCGAAGCGAGTTGCGAAGACGGCGTGCCGTTTTCACTCCGAATAACGATGCGCAGGTCTGCGTCCCGCTCTCCAGCCTCCCACACACTGTGCGCGATAACACCGGTGACATTGCTTCGCATGTTGATCTGGTCTGTAACAGCCTGAGCGAGAATCGACGGATCAAGATGGCGGGTTTCCGAGAGATTTGTAACCATCACGCGGATGCTTTGCACCCCAGTCAGATCAATCTGAAATGGCGGACGTGGAACTGGAGCAGAAGGCGGCGGGCCCTGGCGTCCAACCGGCATCGGGAAACAAGCTCCGAAAGCCAGAATCCCCAGCGCACAGCCCAGCGTTAATAGCTTCTTTCCCAGCATGGAGGAATTCTACGCGGTAGTGGCCAGAGAAAGCCGTGTGCATGTACACTTTCGCAAACTGTCACAACCAAGGGGTTCTCCCCACCAATGTGGGTGCCCCATCCATGCGCTTTTTCCTGGCGCATGGGTGGGATAGCACAATAAGTTACTGGTTCCCAAGAATTACTGGAAGCCCGTCTTTTCCACCGATAATAACCACCTTTGCGTTGGGAGAAGCAGCCAGTTTCTCCGTCGCCTCAATCCCCTTCCACTTCAACAGCGGCTCGGTAATGCCCTTGGTGACAATATTCTGGAAGTCCTGAATGCCCTGCGCTTCAATGGCCTTGCGCTGCGCCTCTTTACGCTCTTTGTCGAGAGTAAATTCCATCTGCTGGGCCTGCTGCTGCGCGGTCATCTTCTGCTCAATCGCGGTGAGCAGTTGCGCGCTGGGCTTGACCTCGCGGACGAAAACCTGCTGAATCACAACGCCCGCGCCGGAGAAGCCGGGATACTGGCGCAGAATCTCGTTGATCGAGGAGTTCATGCGCGTCCGAATCCGCTCGGACATCTCGGCGCGCTTCGAGGCGTAGGCCTCCTCGAAGGTAAATTGCGAGGTGCTGTCCGGCACGGCCGAGCGGGCCGCGGAGCGCACGATACTGTCGGCGTAGTCATTCCCCAGATTCTGGTAGACCCACGGCGCATCCGCATCCACCAGCTTATACACGATGCTGACATTCAGCGTCAGCACCACGCCGTCAGAGGATTGCGCAAAGATCGAGTCGTCGCCCTTCATCTGGCCTTCGTTCTCGTTCGAGACCATGGTGTAAGTCTGGCTGCGCACTGACATTTCTTTGATCGAGGCAAACGGATTCACCGTGTGCAGTCCCTCGGGGATAACATAGCGCTGCACGCTGCCATAAACCACCGGCACGCCTACCTGCCCGGCGCTCACCGATGTCAGGCACGAGGAGCCAATCATCAGCAGCCCCACAACCGCCAGCCCCAGCGATGCCGCGCTCAGCGCCTGCGCTTGCGTTCCGCGGTCAATGCGAACCGTATCGCCGTCTTTGCTGTAGGTGACGCGGTGCGCCAGGTCGCCGGTAAGATTTTTAGCGGCAGCCTTCGCCCGCCCCGCCGCAATGCCGAGAACAATTGCCAATAGCAATAACGCACAACCAAAGATGAACATCGAAAACCTGCCTTTCAGGAGCCAAATGGATGGCAGGTCAAGGATACTCCTTCAGGGCGCTCTGACAGATGAGTAAGACGCCAGTGAACTGCCCCTAAAACTCGCATAAACAAAAGCTGTCATCCTGAGCGTAGTTTGGCGCGCTTTTGCGCCAAACGTAGTCGAAGGACCTGCTTTTTTCCCGTCGCCCGTTTCTGCGAAAAACTCTATAGACATGACACTGCGTGGGTGGTTCAAGAACAGGACCTAATGAATCGTAACTGGCCTGAAACTATGCGGCACAGGGAACGTGCTGCGCTATCATAAGCGTGATAGGGAGATACGTTTCGCCATGACCGCAGCAGAAGCCAATATTCATGTACTCGACGCCGCGTATAAGCCGTTCCCGACCTTTGCCGAGTGGACTTCAAAGACATTGGTCGATACGGTTCGCTGGGATCGGTATAACGCATCTCTCGCAAGCCGCTCTGACCTCTCGCCCGAAGTCCTGCGCAGAGCGCGAGAGATCGCGAAGCGCGCAGCGGCTCTGGATACGGGAGCAATTGAAGGCCTCTACGAAGTAGACCGAGGATTTACTTTCACCGTTGCTTTTGAGACAGCGGCCTGGGAAGTAGAGCTGGCGAAAAGAGGCGAAAATGTACGGCCATTATTCGAGGCACAGTTACATGCCTATGACTTTGTGCTTGATCTTGCCACGAAGGCTGAGCCGATCTCTGAGGCTGCGATCCGCAAATTGCATGAGGAGGTTTGTCGTGCGCAGGAGACTTATTCTGTTGAGACCTCTGTCGGACCGCAGCAGCAGAATCTTCCCAAAGGGCAATACAAAATACTGCCGAATCACGTCCGAACAAGAAATGCGACCGACCACTCCTATGCGCCTGTGGACATGGCGCCGGCCGAGATGTATCGCCTCGTTACCGAGTTGCGCGGCGAGGCTTTTCTAAATGCACATCCGGTGCTGCAGGCGGCCTATGCACATTATGGGTTCGTAGTGATTCATCCATTCGCAGATGGAAATGGCCGGGTAGCGCGCGCGTTGGCTTCTACCTTCACATATCGGGCGATTTCGATGCCGATAGTGATTCTTTCTGAGCATAAGGCATCTTATCTAGATGCGCTGGAGGGTGCGGACAACGGTGAATTTCAACTGTTTGTGGATTTCATGTTGGCCCGGTCGCTGGATACTATCTCACTCGTGAACGAAAGCGTGCTTGGTGCGCTTGTGCCAAGTGCCGATCAGAGTGTATCTGAGATCGACAACCTGTACTTCACCAGGGGAGGATATGCCCAAGAACAGGTCGACGCCGCAGGTGGACAAATGCTTCAGGTTTTGTTTGGCGAACTAGCAGATTCGATCTCAAAAAGTGTCGGGGATAATCTTTCTGGCCAAACAACCTTCTTGACAGGCGCAGATGATCAGCTGAGCAAAACGTCTCGCCCCCTGGCAAAGTTGATCTCAAACAGTCTTGTAAATTATTTTTCTGGCCAAACAGCCCCCTTGATCAACACAGATGATCAACCAAGTACAGCGTATCGCCTCCCGGCAGCACGGGAAAAGGGACTTCGAGTTGAACTCAAGTCGCGATGGCCGGCTGAGGCCAAGCTCTATCGAATCTACACTCTGCGGCTGCCGATGGATGCTGACTCGGGAGACGACATCCAACTCAGGCTAGCTCGCACCGGCAATAGCCTTGACGGATACCGAGATATTGACGGCGTTGCATTTTCTGCTCGCATGGATGAGCTGTTCCCATCTATCGCGGGGGTCTTACAAATCCGTGCGACTCTGTTTTCACAGCGCGTCATCGGCGAAATGCTTGACGGGATGAAAACGCTTGCGGAGCGATCTTTACGGGGAGAAACCCAGAAAAGCTAGACGGCTGCGCAAATGCAACTTCCTATCTTAAATATCAGAACAAGCGCGAATACAGTCCTTGCCGCCTAGGAGGCGCGCAGTTCCTAATGCACCCCCGGCGGCGGCGCGGCATTCTTCGGCGGCTTTTTGAAGAGCCACACCGCCCCCGCGCAGAAGAAAGCCAACAGCGCCGTCCAGCGGAAGACATCGACATACGCCTTCAGCGCCGATTGCTGCTCCATCAGGCCGTAGATCATGCCATAGGAGCCGGGCATTGCTCCGGGCCGGCCAAGAAAGTGGCTGAGATACCCCGCCAGAGCGTGCGACTTTTGTTGAAGTACAAAGTTAGAAGGGTCGAGGTTCGCGCCGATCTCCACCTGATGCTGCGCGGCGCGGCGAATCAGCGCCGTCGTCGCCATCGCAATCCCAATCGATCCGCCGATATTGCGCAGCATGTTGAAGAGTCCCGTGGCGTTGCCCATCTCTTCGCGGCTCAGCGTGGAGGTGGAGAGCGTGGCCAGCGGCACAAAAACAAAGCTCAGCGCAAAGCCGGTAACCATAATCGGTATCAGCAGCGTGTACGGTCCGATATCGAGATTGACCGTGCCAAAAATCAACGAGCAGATGCCGAAGCCGATGAACCCGGCGCAGAGCAATTTGCGTGGATCGATGCGTGTGCCAAGAAAGCCCACCATCGGCGAGCCGATAAACGACCCAATGCCGCGCGGACCAACGACAAGACCGGCGGTGAAAGCGGTGTATCCCAGCACCTCCTGATAGTAAAGCGGCAGTATCGCAATGGTGATGTAGATGCACATGCCCAAGAGCGCAATCAAAAAACAACCGGTGCGGAAGTTGCGGTTCTTGAGGATGTGCAGATCAACCAGCCCCTGCGGCGTGCGCCACGAGTGCCATATCCATCCAATCAGTGCGGTGATCAGCGCGGCCACCGCCCAGCGCACCCAGATCGCGCCGAACCAGTCATCTTCCTGCCCCTTATCGAGAACGACTTGCAGGCAGCCGGTCCAGACGATCAGCAATCCAAAGCCAATATTGTCGAACGGTCCAACTTTGGCATTCTTGATAAACGGCGGATCATGGACAAAGCGGCCAATCAGATAAACAGCCAGAATGCCAACTGGGATATTGATATAGAACGCGTAGCGCCAACTGAATGTATCCGTCAGCCATCCTCCCAGCGTCGGCCCCAGCACAGGCGCAACCACTATGCCCAGTCCATATGCAGCCATCGCCATTGAGCGCTTCTGCACCGGGAAGCTCTCCAGCAGAATCGATTGCGAGAGAGGTTGCAGCGCGCCGCCGCCAGCCCCTTGCAGCACGCGTGCCAGAAGAATCACCGCCAGCGAGGGTGCTGCTCCGCAGAAAAACGACGCGATGGTAAAGAGCACTACGCAGATGAGCAGAAACCGCTTACGTCCAAAGCGGCGAGCAAACCAATTGGACGCGGGCAAAATAACCGCGTTTGCGACCAGGTAACTGGTGAGCACCCAGGTCGCTTCGGAGTTCGACGCGGAGAGTGAGCCGGCGATATACGGCAGCGCCACTGACGCAATCGCCGTATCCAGCACTTCCATGAAGGTGGGCAGCATCACCGAGACGGTCACCAGCCACGGGTTCACGCCCTGGGTCAGCGGATAGCGGGCTTGCGCGGCAGCGGTTGTCATCACAGGGTGAACAATCGAGCTTAACCCATTGACGCAACCGATGTCAGTGATCACCTGCGGTGAGGCAGGCCGCGCTTGCGCGCGTTGAGGCCTATGCTTTTATCTCAATATCTTCAGCCAAGGTGGATCGTAGATAATTTAATAAGATCATTCTTTCGGAGGCGGCTTGGATGCGTATTCTTTCGATGATTAGGATCAGCATAGTATTCGGTTGCCTGGCACTTTCAACCGCGGCCTTCGCGGGCAGCCCAGATCTCGCTAAATACCCGCTTCGAGTGTATATCTTCCGCTACTTTGCGCAACCCAGGAGTAGCCGCGACTTCAAGCGACAGTCCGACATGGCAGAGTACGTCAATGGCATGGGCCAGGCGGTCCTGTTTGAAGGCGGCGAACCGCGCGGCTTCCAGTTCCGCTATAGCTGCACAGTCCCCATGCAGGCCTCCGGCCGTTACGCCACCTACCCTGCCCGTTGGAGAAAGAAAGACAAGACCCTGGAGATTCTGTTGCCCCAGGAAGGCAAAGCGGAAAACATGGACTCCTGCGACCTGCAGACTGAGATGCGCACCGGACTTGTCTATTACTGGAAGAGCAGCGTTATCGCGGAAGAACCAGCTGACGTGCTCAAGGCATGGATGGTGAAGCACAAGTTCGACCCCGAAAGCAACGACGAAGAGCCAGTTTTGTCACCCAGCGAGGCTGCTCCAACAGGCGGCGCGGGCGACTCGCAGATCGCCGAGCCGGAATAAGACGGCAGCAACATTACAATCGGAAATCGCTGTGCGCCTCTCATTTGCTTTTTCTATGTATTTCCTCCACCTGGAATGCTTCAGTTCCCCTTGATTCCGGACTAAATTTGTCGTAGATTAAATAAGGACTGAATCAGTCGGATATAATCCTCCCATTCTTCTTGAATGGCTGCTGCGGCCTCCGTCCGCTTCGGCAGACATTGCAGAAAACGAGTGTATCGCGTTGAATCGTTTCTTTTTTCGCCTTCTTCTTCTCTTCATTTTTTCGGCGGGCGCTACCAGTGTTTTCGCGGCCCCAGCCTTCACCATCTCAGGAATCGTGCATGATGCAAGCGGTGCGCGCATCCCGGATGCCCAAATCACCGTCCGCTCCACAGGAGGCGATGCAGTAGTTACCGCCAAAAGCGGCGATCAGGGCGAGTTCAATCTTAAGCTTCCCGCCACCGGCAGCTACCGCCTCGAAATCACAGTACAAGGATTCAAGCCGTTTACTACGACAGTGGTTCTGAGCCTCGAGGCCCCCGCAGCCAGGCTGGACCTGACGCTGGAGGTTGCCGCCGAGACCCAGACCGTCGAAGTTACCGCGGACACGCTGGCTGCTGAAACCACCAGCACCCAGCTCGGCGAGACGCTGCAGACGGCGAAGATCGAGAGCGTGCCGCTGAATGGCCGCAGCTTTACCGATCTGATGGCCGTGCAGCCAGGAATCGTGCCCGCAAACACTGCCCAGCCCGGAGCGGTGATCATGACCGGCGTCGCCTCGACCCCTCCCTCGGGCGACGCCAACCCCGGCAATCTCTCCATCAGCGGCCAGCGCGAGGCATCGAATGGTTTTCGCGTAAACGGCAGCGATGTCGAAGAGGATGTGAACATGGGCACTTCGATTGCGCCCAATCTAGACTCCATCGACAGTTTCCGAGTGCTGACCTCGAACTTCGACGCAGAGTATGGCAATTCGAGCGGTGGCCAGGTCCTCGTCGTTACCAAATCCGGCACGGCGCAACTGCACGGCTCGGCCTTTGAGTTCCTGCGCAACACGGCGCTCGATGCGCGCAATTATTTCTCGCAGGACCGCGCCGCCTATCGCCAGAATCAGTTCGGAGGCACCGTCGGCGGCACTCCCTTTCATCGCGACATTGCTCTGTTTGGCGATTATCAAGGCACGCGGCTGACGGAAGGCATCGATACCGGCAACATCGCCGTGCCGTCGGCGGCGGAGCGCAACGGAGATTTTTCCGGTGTGACTCAGTCCTTTACCACGACAACAACCATTAATGGCGCGCAGTATATAGTTCCTACAACAGTGAGCGGAAGTTACTTGGCCGGATTGCTCAATGCAACTCAAGGCGAGCCCTTTCCCTTTTATTTCTCGCAGGGTGAGAATTACATTACCTCGACTAATCAGGTAGCAACCTATCAAAATAGCTGTACCGCTTCCACAGAGTGTCTCTTCCCAAATGCGCAGTTCCCGAGCAACCTCAGGTCCGCACCGGCGAAGTATCTCCTTAATTCAATCCCTCAGCCCAACGCCGGCACAGCCGTCTTCTCGACAGCCGACGAAGCCGAAACCCTGCGTGATGACAAAGCCGCCCTGCGCCTGGACTGGGTACACCACAAAGGAACTCTCGCCGGCTATTACTTCTACGACAACTACTCGCTCGACAATCCCTACCCCACAGGCACCGGCGGAGCCAGCGTTCCCGGCTTTGACGCGACCAGTCTCGGCCTTGCGCAACTTCTCAACTTCGGCGACACAACCACCTTCGGCCAGTCCACGCTGAATGAAGCCCACCTGAGCTATATGCGCAATGCCAACTCGGTCGGCCAGCCCAAAGGCGGCGTTGGACCTAATCTTGCCGAACAGGGATTCACAACCTGCGTCAGCGGCACCACCGGCTGCAATGGCATTGTCGCGCTCAAGCCCTCCACCGAAGGTATTGAAAACATCGCCTTCAACGACTTCACAATGGGCGTCGATACCACAGCGATTGTGCAGGCCGAGAATATCTACGAGGTCAGCGACGCTTTCAGCCGTATCACCGGCAAGCACGGGCTCAAATTCGGCGGCGAACTCCACGCCAACCAGATCAATACCAACCCCGACACCATCTTTAACGGCAGCTTCGCCTTCAACGGCTCTGAGACAGGCCTCGACTTTGCAGATTTCCTGCTCGGCACGCCGTCCAGTTACACGCAAGGGCAGGCAGGCAGCTTCTATAATCGCAACCTCTATATCGCCGCCTTCGCGCAAGACAGTTGGAAGGTCGTCCCGACCCTTACCTTCAATTACGGAGTGCGTTGGGATCACATCCGCCCCTGGCTCGAAAAATACAACCAGTTGCAAACGCTGGTTGTGGGCGAGCAGTCTCAGGTCTTCCCCGGCGCGCCTGTGGGGCTGGTCTTCCCCGGCGATCCCGGCGTTCCCCGCTCTCTCGCTCCCACACGCAATGACTTTGCGCCGCGCGTCGGCGTGGCCTGCACACCCAACTTTACCGCTCCCTGGCTGCGCCGGCTCACTGGGACCGCAGGCCAAACCAGCATCCGCCTCGGCTACGGAATCTTCTACACCGCCTACGAAGGGCTTTCCGCCGGCATCATGAGCGCCAATCCCCCTTATGGCTACACCTATACCTCGGCCGCGCCGCCGCTCTTTGCGACACCATTTGTAGTTGCCGCCAGTGGCGCGCCGGTCAACGATCCTTTCCCGCTGCAGCACGTCGCCTTCGGAGCCAGCCGCAGCAACCCCAATTCCAAGGTCAACTGGAGCAACTTCGAGCCGCTGGTCGGCATTCCCGCCGTCGACCCGCGCGATGTCACTCCCTACGCCGAGCACTGGATGGCCAGCATCGAGCGGCAATTCGGCACGGCGACACTGGCCACCGTTAGCTACGTCGGCACCGCCTCGCATCACCTGTTGGCGTTGGAAGAGGTCAACCCAGCAAATCCCGCACTCTGCCTGAGCCTGGGTTCGGCCTGCGGCCCCTTCAACGAACAGGCCGCCCGCACCGGATTTGGGCAACCTAATGGCAGCCATCCATTCGGCAGCGTCGAGTTACAGCGCACCATTGCCAACGCCAACTACAACGCGCTTGAAGCAACGCTCAACCACCGCGCGCACGGGCTGGATCTTTTAGCCAGCTATACCTACTCCAAATCCATCGACCAGTCCGCCGGCCTGCCAGAGCCAGTGAACCCGGTCAATCCATCACTGAGCCGCGCGCTTTCCTCCTTTGACCTGCGCCACAACTTTGTTGCGACCTTTCACTACGAACTTCCCTCGATAAAAAGCGCGGAGCGCCTCCACGCCGCCACAACCGGCTGGGCGCTCTCCGGCATCGCCCGCTTCACCACCGGCCTGCCGGTCACGCTGCTCAACAACAACGACACTTCGCTGCTGGGAACCATCCCCAACGGCATCAACAACAACGGCGTCGACACTCCCGACTGGACCGGCAATTCCCTACATCTGCACACCAACCCCCGCGGCGGCGCAGCCATCTTTGACTCCTCGCAGCTTACCCTGCCCACGCTCGGCACCCTCGGCAACGCCCGCCGCCGCTTTTTCTCCGGCCCCGGCATGGAGAATCTCGACGCGACCCTCACCCGGTCAATTCATCTCCAAAGAGATAAAACACTGGAACTCCGGGCGGAAGCCTTCAACCTCGTCAATCACGCCCAGTTCTTCGGCGCAGCCAGCGTCGAGGGCAACATCTCCAGCGGCACCTTCGGCCAGGCCGTCAGCGCCATGCCCCCGCGCCAGATCCAACTCGCCCTGCGCTACAGCTTCTAAGCAGTTTCATCAAAATACGACCGCTCTGGGTGCCCCACCCTCGCCGCGTCTTTGTTTTTTGCGGCTAGGGTGGGATAGCATAAAACTCACTCTTCACCTCACACACTTACCATCATAAAAACTTGACAGTAACTCACTCACTATGAAATCCTGATACCGTTAGAATTTCTCCATCAGAGGTAGGAAAAACACCTATGGGCAAAATCATCGGAATCGATCTCGGAACCACCAACTCTTGCGTCGCCGTCCTTGAAGGCGGTGAGCCAAAAGTCATTGCAAATGAAGAGGGTGCGCGCACTACCCCCTCCATCGTCGCCTTCAGTAAGAGCGGCGAGCGGCTGGTCGGCCAGGTAGCCAAGCGCCAGGCCATCACCAACCCCGAGAACACCATCTTCTCCATCAAGCGCTTCATGGGCCGCCGCTACAACGAAGTCAACGACGAGATGAAGATGGTTCCCTATCAAGGTGACCCAGCAGGGCGACCACGTCGGCGTCCTGGCCCAGGGCAAGGAGTACACCCCGCCCGAAATCTCCGCCATGATTCTGCAAAAGCTCAAGAAGTCCGCCGAGGCCTACCTGGGCGAGACGGTCACCGAAGCCGTCATCACCGTTCCGGCCTACTTCAACGACGCCCAGCGCCAGGCCACCAAGGACGCGGGCAAAATCGCCGGACTCGACGTCAAGCGCATCGTCAACGAGCCTACGGCTGCCGCCCTCGCCTACGGCCTCGACAAAAAGAAGGACGAGACCATCGCCGTCTACGACTTCGGCGGCGGTACATTCGATATTTCCATCCTCGAAGTCGGCGAAGGCGTCATCGAGGTCAAGTCCACCAACGGCGACACCCACCTGGGCGGCGACAACCTCGACCAGCGCATCGTCGAGTGGCTCATCGCAGAGTTCAAGGCAGAAGCAGGGTCTCGACCTCGGCTCCAAGGGCAACGAAATGGCCCTGCAGCGCCTCAAGGACGCCGCCGAAAAGGCCAAGATCGAGCTCTCCACCACCATCGAAACCGAGATCAACCTGCCCTTCATCACCGCCGACGCCACCGGCCCCAAGCACCTGGTCCGCAAGCTCACCCGCGCCAAGCTCGAACAGCTCGTCGAAGACCTCCTCGACCGCTCCCTTGAGCCCTGCAAGAAGGCCATTGCCGACGCCGGCGTCACCACCGGCCAAATCGACGAAGTCGTCCTCGTCGGCGGCCAGACCCGCATGCCCAAGATTCAGGAGATCGTCAAGAAGCTCTTCGGCAAGGAGCCGCATCGCGGCGTCAACCCCGATGAGGTCGTCGCCATCGGCGCTGCGGTGCAGGCGGGCGTGCTGGCCGGCGAGGTCAAGGATCTGCTGCTCCTCGACGTAACTCCTCTCACGCTGGCCATCGAAACGCTGGGCGGCGTAGCCACCACGATGATTCCGCGCAACACCACCATCCCCACCAAGAAGACCGAGACCTTCTCGACCGCTGCCGATTCGCAGACCGAGGTCGAGGTCCACGTCCTCCAGGGCGAGCGCCCGTTGGCCGCGCAGAACCGCACGCTGGGCAAGTTCAAGCTCGGCGGCATTCCTCCCGCGCCGCGCGGCGTGCCGCAGATCGAAGTCACATTCGACATCGACGCCAACGGCATCCTCAACGTCAACGCCAAGGACAACGCCACCGGCAAGGACACGCGCATTACCATTACTTCCAGCTCCGGTCTAAGCAAGGACGAAGTCGAAAAGATGGCCAAGGAGGCCGAGGCTCACGCAGCCGAGGACAAGGAAAAGCGCGAAGAGATCGACGCGCGCAACTCAGCTCGACGGACTGGTCTACAACATCGAAAAGATGCTCAAGGACTCCGGCGACAAGGTGCAGGCAGCGGATAAAGACCGAGGTCGAAGCGGCTCTGGCCGAAGCCAAGAAAGTCCTCGAAGGCACGCCGACCTCCAAGGAGCTGAAAGACTCCCACGAGAAACTGACCCACGCCAGCCACAAACTCGCCGAGGTCCTCTACAAGGCGAATGCAGCGGCCGCAGCAGCAACTCCCGCAGATGGAAGCACCGGCGAGTCAACAGGTACCGAAGCCAAGAAAGACGAAGGCGTAATCGACGCCGAATACGTAGACGTGGAGCCGAAGAACTAGCCGTTCAGGCAATCCCGCCGTTCCGGCGGAAAAACACACGAGGTGGGCGATAACTATCGCCCACCCCGACTCATAAATTTATGACTCGATAGTCAAGAAGTTCTAAGGAACCTCTGCGCAGGTTTGTGATTTTGCAGCGCGGGGGCCGGGTGCCCCATCCTTGCGACGTACTTGTTTTTGTCGCAAGGGTGGGATAGCACAAAAGCCGCAGAAACGTGAGATGGGTGATCTTTCATCGCTCACCTCGACTTATTCTCTTCAACAGGTTGATGGCGGGTGGCCCAGGTCCGACTAAACAATAAAATGGGTGCCCCATGTCCCTCGCTTTTGGGGACATGGGAAAGCACGCAATGCCCGCACCGCAGGTGCCAGGTGGTTGCAGACAATTAACCCCACCGGGCGCAAACTGGCAAATAGACACACTGTTCCCTGTCCATTGTGGAAACAGAGAAACTTCCTTCACCGATCCGCAAAAAAATAACTCGTAGAGCGGTTTGCTCCGATGGGCTCCGCATCGTCCGCTGCGAATGTCTCTCCCAGATCGAAGAACAGATACTTGCCCTGGGCTATATAGATCACCCATCCTGTGGGCGCAACAGCCAGAAAGTACGCCTGCTTGAGGCGCTGATCGATAATCTCCTTGCTTTTCTTTCCCGTCTTCGCGTTATAGATAAGTAACTTTCCATCCCGATGCATTCCCTGCGCGCTGGCTTCGCTCTCTTCGGCAAAAACAAGCTTTCCACCGGGCGTCAGATGGACATCCTTCAAGCTCGCGGCGAGTCCTTCAGAGACCGTGACAGTCTTCGCGCTCCGGTCTGCTACGGCAAACTCCTGCGCGCCGGAGGGAAGATAGATACGCAGCAGAAACCTCTCTCCAGCCCCTTCAAGAACGGTATTATGAACAATTCCGGCAGGCTGATAACCGCTCAGATCCAGTTGCTCCGGCAAAACAGACGAAGGATTCTCCACCGCTTGACCAACCTGCACTTCCCCTTGGTCATTGATTCGATAAGCGGGCGGATCCTCGCTATCTTTCCCGCCAGAAATCACTTTCACAAGCCGCAGTTCCGGCAGAGAAAAGCCCAGGATGCTGTAGCCACGCACTCCATCCTCATTGACCTGTGCCCGCGCCGGAACCGCTGTGTAGAAAAGATGACGCCCGGCATCGTACAACGGCGGATAGGTCAGGCAGCCATCGAAGGTTTCGTTCCCTTGCACGCGTGGAATCGTAGCTAGTTTGCCTGTCCGCGTAGCCAGATCGACCTGGCTCTCCTTGCTTCTGGAAACGGTGTCGATCTTATCCAGGGTACCGTCGCAGCCGAGTTGATAGAGGTATCTGAGCTTGGGCGGCTGCGTTTGCGCCGAGGCCATGCCAAGCGCCGCCAGCGCCAGCAACAGCGATATTAGACGCCGCATCTTCACCTCGCCCATCAGAAGGACTGTTGTCTTTCCACGTCATCGACGTAATTGGGATCGCCGCGATGCGCCGGCTTGATATAGTGTGCCGGATCATCGTAATATGCGGTTCTCATCGCGGCTGTCACCTGTTCCCACGCCGCGCTGCCCGTGGTACTTGTGATCTGCTGGACGACCAGCGCTCCGTTGGCGTCCACCTGTACGCGGTACTCGTGCAAGCCGCCCGCGAACCCATTGAATCCCCGCAAGGTGTCGCGCTCAAGCTGATCCGTGGTGTAGTCGGGAAGGCTGATCGTGAGCGGAAGGACTGCGGCAGTGCCGGCAGCAGCGGCAGGCGCTCCGGGTTTTGCGGCTGCTTGTGCCGCGGCAATGCGCGCCTGATTGTAATTCGTCACCAGTTGCTTAAATTCGGAACTGGCGCGAACATGCACGGGATAATTCTTGGCAACCTTCTCCTTGCTTTTATAAAGCTTCCAGCCCTGGCTGAGATTGACCTTCCAGCTCCAGACAAAATCCGCAAAATCGAAACGCGTCGGATCAGTGATCTGGCAAAGCCCGACTCCACCAAGATTATCCTGGCTAAAAATGGGAATCCCGGCATTCTTGCCCGAGCCGAAAAACTGCATCAGGCTACTCTCCAGGCGCATGAGCTTCTTGAATCCTGTCGTGCTGCTCTGCCCGGCCAGCAGTGAAATCTCCGTCTGTAGCGAACCGATCGTCGGATTCGTACCCAGAATCTTATAGCCGATGGTACTTCCCTGATAACTCTGCGCCTCTGCGCGCACAGTCACGCTGACGGTCAAATCTCCTCCGCGCACGGTCGTAAATGGAATCGTGAACTGATTGGTTGCTGTGGTCGCCTTGATCTCTGGATGATTCGTCACACGGCCCGTGGCGTGCGGATACCCGGTGCCATTGAAGACCAGCGTTACCTTCCATTCATATTGCGGAATCCCGGTTAACGGACTCTTCGGATTCTTGACGTTGGCCGTCACGGTCAACGCCGGCATCTTGCACTGCTCTGAAATATAAAAGACTTTTCCCTGTTGAGAGAAAGTCAACTCAACATTACTATCGCTCACAATTGAGCCCTTTCTTCCTACCTAAAAAGCGAACACTAAACCCGCGGAGACGATTATCGGCGGGGGGTTGCACCATAACAGAAGCTGCTCGCGGTGGATGATTGAATTCCCTCGGCAAACAGCTTCAAGACTCGCGTCAAGTATCTCTCCAACTCGAATGCAAGCGCAAGTGGATTCGTGCCAAGTGCCCGATCTTCACGCTTTTTTCTTTTTTGTCGGAAAAGGGAAAGCACAAACCCCAACCCGTCATGCCGAAGGCTGATGCTGCATGCAGTCCCCGCACCGCAGGCACCCGGATGCCCCATCCTTGCGACGTTCCTGTTTTTCGCGAGGGCGGGAAAGTGCGCTGTGGAAAAGAGAAACCTTCGAGGCTCTGAAATTATTTCTTCTTGTGTTCCTGTACAGAATTGGGTAGAGTACTTCAAACGTTGCACAGACGTTTAATCCCCTTGACCCCGAAGGATGACATGAACAATCAAGCGTGTACTCTCATTCGAGTTGCAACTGCAGCCGTTTTTCTCACTCTCACTGGTTTCACGCCTGCATTTGCTGCACAGCCCGTCGATGAAGCCATTGACCAAACAGAAGTTCAGGCGCGTGAGGCATGGAGCACGACGATGCATCATACCGCCGCACCAGAGGAAGGGTGTTTCGAGGCCTCGTATCCCAGCACGCGATGGGAGAAGGTGGAGTGCGCCGAGGCGCCCGCGTACCGGTCTGCGCTGCCCAAGGCGACCAATCGCGAACAGGTTGTTGGCAATGGGTCTGACTTTGTTGCTCAAGCTCCATCAGGACATCTTTTCACTTCCGTTGTTGGCAGTTTCCCTACAGTCACTGACGTCACAAGTGAAAAAAGCGTTGGTGTTCGCGCCTTTGGCGATGGAGGCATTCTTGGGACGAATGAATATACGCTCCAGGTCAATACCAATTTCTTCCATTCCGCGGCTTGCGGCAGCTTCACGAACTGCATCGCCTGGCAGCAATATGTGATGTCGACCAACACTCCTGTATCACTGACCAGCGGCAGCTTAACCGATAAAACAGAAGTCTTCATTGAATATTGGTTGATCGACTACGGTGCGAGTGCCCGTGGCGATGTTTGCCCAAGCGGATTCATCGATGGTGGCGCGGATGCGGAAGGGCCGGGCGAAGATTGCGTGCAGAATACTGCCGCCACGGTGATAGCGAGTGGCCAATTGCCAATCACCGATCTCGCAAGCCTGACACTATCCGGGACCGCGGCATCAGGCGGAACAGATGCGGCTATCGTCACTTTTGGCGGCAAAGCTTTCACCGCCACGGTCAAGGACAGTTTGACGGATATTGCGAGCGGCTGGTCGCAAGCTGAATTCAATGTCTTGGGCAATGCCGGAGGATCGGAGGCTGTTTTTAACAGCGGTGCAAGTCTTACTGCGAAAATAGCTGTGACCGATGGTTCGACAAACGCGCCAACGTGTGTCCCCCCGGCTGATATTGATGGCACCACTGGAGAAACCAATAACCTGACGGCCGGTTCTTGCACTGCCACGGGTGGATCAGCACCCTTTATCGAATTTACAGAGTAAGATTAAGCGCAGACAAAATCCAATACCAAGCAAACTGCTTGCCGGGTACCCCATCCTTGCGACGTTCTAACTTGTGTCGCTATCGGGGTCCCCGGCGACAGGTCTACGTCGCTGGGGTGATCGAGGATGGGAAGGCACGAACCTGAAATGGCCGTTTGTATCAGGGCGCGACTTCAGTCGTGCCGTAAAAGCCCCACAAAACATAGGGCTTTAGCCCCTGAGGGAATGCGTTCTCAAACTGCCCCGCAATCGCAGTCTGCTTACATGCAAGGCCCTGGAATCAATGGGCCAACCTGGACGCTGACGGTGGTTCCCACTTCAACCGCTTCTCCGTTGAGCAGGTACGGCTTGAAGGTCCAGTTCTTGACGGCGTCGAGTGCGGAAGGCACCAGCATCGGAGACTCCGCTGCTTACGCTCAAATGCTCGACATGCCCCTCGGCCCGATTAACACATTCAGCACGACCACTCCCTGCAGATGCACGGCGCAAGCAATGGGCGCGTAAACCGGTTTCGGATGATTCAGAATCAGTCCCTTGGTCACGCTCTCGGCCAGATCAATTCGCTTCGGCGGAGAGAAGGCGTCAGCAGGCGGAGTGAAGTCGGCCTCGTTGACGGTTTGGATTACTTCGAGAGAGTCAACATGGACGCTCAATGAGGGACGCGGCTTGGAATCTGGAGCCGCTGCCCAATACCCCTCAAGATCCCGCGCTAGGTAATGCCCCTGAAAGCGAACGAGCTGATTGCGAAGAATCTGTGCGCCGACCCCGCTGTGCAGGCTGACCCGCAGTGCGGGGAGAGTGGAATCAATGCAATAAGTATCACCGGCGGCCGTCGCCTTTTTTAATGCGCCGGTGAATTCCGTGAGACAGATAAACTCCGACGTTCCCTGCTGCTGCTTATGCATCTCTACGCTTGAGACTCCACCGTCGCCGGTCTGCAGCATCGAAACAGGGTGAACCAATTGATCGATCACTCGACTGAGTTGCCCTGGAGCGAAATCGTGCGAACCGGTGCGGAGAAGTCCTTTTTCCGTGGTGTATTCCGTCTGCGTGAAGGTCGCGCTGATAAAGATACGCTTGCTCTTTGTCGCTCTCACCCAGAACTCCTCATAAGTTCCTTCGTTCGTCACTTTCCCGTCCCAGCCGGAAACCTTGTAGGTGGCCTTCAGGTGCCAGGGTTTCAGATCATCCCCCGTGAGGTCGTTGGTCTTTGCAACCAGTTTCAGCAGTTCTTTGGGATCGGTGGGCAGGGCGGCGGGCGCAGCCACATCCGGTGCCGCGGCGTTTTGGGCTTTCCCTTGGGTTGCGGCGAACGTCAGCACGCAAATTAAACAGACCGAAAAGTAGAGAACGCGAACAAAGATAGATTTCCGCATACCGGCAAGGTACCACGGCGGGCCATTGGGTTCTCACCTGCCCAGCGTGAAGATCACGTTGATCGTGGTGCGAACCTTGATTGGTTCTCCATTCAGAAGATATGGCTTGTAAAGCCACTGCTTCACCGCGTCAAGCGCAGCCTGCTGCAACAGATCCGGCCCACTGATCACATTCAAGTCTTCGACGCGGCCATCCAAGCCGATCTCTGCCTGTAGGACGACAGTTCCCGAGACGCCAGCTAGCTTGGCCTCCGTCGGATAGAGCGGCGCAACCTTCTGCACCAAATTCCCCTGCGAAATACCGCCGGATACGTTGACGATCTCCGGCCTCGACCCTGCTCCGGCAGTAGGCGGTGTGGTTCCATCCGCTTGCGATGCCGATGCGCTCTTATCCAATGTGAAGTTAACGTTGATGGTCGTCTCGACTTCAACTGGATTTCCATTGAGAGTGTACGGTTTGTAGCGCCACTGCCGGGCGGCGTCGAGCGCTGCGTCTTGCAGTAACGGAGGCCCGCTGAGCACGCGCAGGTCTTTGAGGCCCCCTTCGCGGTCAATCACGCCATGCAAGCGGACCATGCCCGAGATGCCTGCCTGTTTGGCTTCAACCGGGTATATCGGCGCGACTTTCTGCACCAAGGAACCCTCAACTACACCAGGAGCAAAGATTACTTTGGGAGTTGCAGACCCCTGATCTTCCGACGGGGCCGCGCCCGTGTCCAACGTAAAAATGACGTTCGCGGTCGTCTCGATTTCCACGGGTTCGCCATTGACGAGGTACGGCTTGTAACGCCATTGCTTTACCGCTTCCAATGCAGCCGTTTGCAACATGGCTGGACCGCTGATAACTCGAAGGTTGGTTACCTTCCCGTCCTTGTTGATAATCTCATCCAAAACCACAGTACCTTGCACCCGCGCGGCCTTGGCGATAGGCGGATAGAACGGCGCAACGTGCTCTATCAAATTGCCATTTGGCACGCCGCCCGCGATCTGGACTCCTCCCTCGCTCAACAGCGGTTCCTTGGGATCACCGGGCATCGCCGACGTTGCATCCTGCGTAATTGCCGAGACTCCAGCAAAAACCGG
Source organism: uncultured Acidobacteriaceae bacterium (assembly GCA_963713645.1). Lineage (GTDB taxonomy): Bacteria > Acidobacteriota > Terriglobia > Terriglobales > Acidobacteriaceae > Telmatobacter. The sequence goes on from CAVQMQ010000035.1 coordinate 328,304, forward strand.
CAGGCAAAACAAGACAGCCGTGCAATAAAGAGCGCGCAAAGTGGTCGATTTCCGCATACCGGCATGATACCACAGAATTCGCTCATACCGCTTTCCGTGTTACGATAAACGTTAGACATGATCCGCTCGTTTGCCGATGAAGAAACCGAGGCGGTCTTTCTGACCGGCACGCACCGGCGCTGGGCAACAATCGATCGAGTAGCCGTGCGGCGGCTGCAGGCTGTGGATTTTGCCTCGGCGATAGAGGATTTGCGCAATCCCCCTGGCAACCGGCTAGAAAAGCTCGACGGCAACCGGACAGGCCAGTGGAGCATCCGTATAAATGACCAATTCCGGGTTTGCTTCCGCTGGGACGGGAAAGACGCATGGGACGTGGAAATTGTTGATTATCATTGAGGGAGGCTGCAGATGAGTATTCCAAGAAAGCAGGACGAGCGTGGCACGGCGATTCATCCCGGCGAGTTTTTGCGTGAGGATTTTCTTGTCCCGCTGGGACTTTCGGCCAATGCTTTGGCCATTGCCTTGCGAGTACCAGTGACGCGTATCTCGGAGATTGTCCGTGAGCGGCGCGGCATCACCGCCGATACCGCACTGCGGCTGGCTCGTTACTTTGGCACCACGCCCGATTTCTGGATGAAGATGCAGATGTCTTACGATCTGGCGCTGGCCAGCCGTGAGGTAACAGCAAAGATTGAAGTGGAGATCTTCCCCGCTCCGCGGACTGAAACCGGGGAATTGATGACGCGGTAAACCAAACAGGCTACGAAGTAATTAGAGCGATTCAGGAATCGAGTCCAAAGGCAATCATGGCGACAACCACCAATAAAGACTATTACGCGACACTCGGGGTGAAGAAGACGGCCACGGCGGAGGAGATTCGCAAGGCCTTCCGCAAGGCCGCGCGCCGCTATCACCCGGACGTAAACCCCGGCGACAAGCGCGCCGAGGAGAAGTTCAAAGAGATCTCCGAGGCCAACGACATCTTGAGTGACGAGAAGAAGCGCAAGGTCTATGACCAGGTTGGCTTCTACTCTGACCAGATAGACCCGGCGCACGCCGAGGCCTACGCGCGCCAGCAGTCCGACCGTGCTCCAGTGGACTTCGGCGGCTTCGACTTTTCGGGCTTCCAGGGCGGACCGGGGGCGGGTACGCATACGGGCGCGGGTTCGTCGTCCTGGGGCAGCTTCAAGGATATTTTTTCCGGCATATTCAGCGGCGCACAACAGACGAACAGGCCGCGTGGCCCACAGGCAGGCAGCGATCTCGAATACCAGGCAACAGTGGACTTCTGGACCGCCATTCGCGGTGGGCAGGCGCGCATCCAGGTAAACCGGCAGGATATCTGCCCCAGTTGCCAAGGCCACGCGCAAACCAGCGGACCCACGCAATGCACTGAGTGCAACGGCACCGGCCAGGTAACGCAGATGGGAGGCCGAATGAAGTTCAACATTGCCTGCCCACGCTGCCAGGGAACAGGGCGCATCGCGAACACCTGCCCCACTTGTCACGGTGAGGGCGTAGTCAGCCGGTCAGAGGCGGTCGAGTTCCGCATCAAGCCGGGAACCCGCGACGGCCAGCGCATCCGGCTCCAGGGCAAAGGAAACGCCGGCGTGAATGGGGGCGCGGCGGGCGACCTCTTCGTCATCGTTCGTACAGGCACACATCTGGTCTTTACCCGCGTCGGCGACGACATTCATCTCACCGTGCCGGTCACGCTGCCCGAGGCCTCGCTGGGCGCAAAGGTGGACGTACCCACAATCGATGGCCGCGCGCAGTTGAAGATTCCTCCCGGCACGCAGAGCGGCCAGAAGCTGCGCATGAGGGAACGCGGCGTCGAAAGCGCTCAGCATCCCGGCCAGCGCGGCGATCAGATTGTCACCGTCGAGCTGGTGGTGCCCACTCTGAATGACGAGCGCAGCCGAGAGATCATGCGCGAGCTGGCCAAGCTGAACAACCAGGACCCGCGCGTGGAGCTGTTTGACAAGATGTAGCCACCTGCGATGGGGCTGGCGTTTCATGCAGCATACGCACGGCAAATTAAGGTAATCTGAGGTCACAAAAGAGATGACCGCGAAACGCAAATCCAAAGGCGCGTACATGATCTCGGCAGTGGCCGAGATGTACGAGATTCACCCGCAGACCCTCCGCCTCTACGAGCGCGAAGGCCTGCTCAAGCCCTCGCGCACCGACGGCAACACGCGCCTCTATACCGACGAGGACCTGGAGCGTCTCGAATTCATCTTGAACCTGGCCCGCGATCTGGGCGTGAACATCGCCGGCATCGGAATCATCCTGCAAATGCGTGAGCGCATGGAAGAGATGAACCGCCAGATGCAGAGCTTTGTCGAATATGTGCGCTCCGAGATGCTCACGCGCTTTCAGCAGGCCGCGCCCGCCTCGTCCGCGGCCATTGTCCCCATCCGCAAGCCGGTGGTGATTCGCAAGGCGGTATCTCCGCGTAATCAGTAGATTCCTTTATTCTTATAGCGCGGAGCTTCCGTCAAAGAGCCGCGGGGTTTACGGTTGAATGAGTAATTCCTCGGCGCGAAGTTCCTCCAGCAATTCCGTCAACCGTACTCGGATGCGCTCGCTCATATTTTGAAATTGCATCCCGAGCACATGCCCATTCCGGTTCTCTCGCACCATTGTCGCCACACGGAAGGGAATGCCCCGCCCGATGAAATCCATCTCCAATTGCACTGACTCAGGAAGACTGACAGGGAACTCCGAATAGACACGGCAGCCTCCCTGGCTCAATTCCAGCAGTTCACATTTGAAGACCATGCCATCCTCGACAAGCAGCAACGTCGCCGGCGCTCCCAACTCATGGCGGCGATGAATGCGGCGCTCAATTCCGCCGGGCGGTGGGATACGGCAGACACGACGAATATCCGCTTTTGCCGGTCGTGGATTGTCCTCAGGCTTCGGAGTCTGTGAAGTTGGCCGAACAAAGGCAGCCTCCATCGCCTGTTCCTGCTTACTCAACAAGCCCAGACTCTGAAGGCGGTCGCGGAGTGTAGACAGTCTGGCGTCGCGAGATGTGATCGAACTCCAGCAGGAGGTCATCCGACGCTGCGTCTGGCTTCATGCTGCCGGAGAGAAAGTAAATAGCATCGTCAAAGCGGAAATGAACTTCCACCTGCACAGTCGTCCGTATCAGTATTGGCACATCCGGAACGATGCGCGCGGTCGCTGTGCGTAGATCCTCCAGTTCGCCATGCAGCGCCATTGGAGGACTAGCTGCCTGAATGAGTACCGACCGGCTAAAGGAGTTAGGAACAAGGTGTGAGCTACCCCTTCGTGTCCATTCGGGAACCAGTGGGATAGGGTTGATCATCGTGCTTGGCTCTCATCGGGCGCAATCCTGGCTCTGCCGCGAACACAGGATTAATCCGCCTATTGCAGTTCTCCAGTTTGTCCAGTGCGAAATCGCAAATTCCAAGCGGCTTCTTCCTCAAGCAGGAGCCACTCGCTCGATGCGGGAGACACCGCGATAATTGGAGACGCCCTCCGAGTACCTCATCGGACAACCTCTTCCGAAGATGAGTGACCAGACGGAATTGCGGCAAAATCGTACACCTCAGAAATACCGCCAGCACCACGAAGCGACTCAACCTCGACGCGCGTCTCAGCGGCAGCTGTACGGCGGTCAACATACTGCTTCGGCTCGCCAAAACGCACTTCGGCGGTAAAATCCCCGGCACCCAGCGCCTTCCACAGATGCGGCAAAAACGGATCGTTGCCGAACCAGCAAAGCTCCCGCTCCGGCGTTCCGTCATTGGGGATATAGCGAACGGAAGCAGCGGTAATCGGCGCGCCGGCCTGAATTGCCGGCTCATACAGCGTCGCATAGAACGGCAGAATCCCGCTGCCGTCGGTGCTTGTCCCCTCAGGGAAAAGAAGAATCGGAGAAGCCAGCGCCAGCCGCTCGCCAATCTCGGCCGCCACTTGCCTGGCGCTGGCCCGGCTCGTGCGGTCAACAAAGAGATTGCCGCCAAAACGCGCCAACATGCCGAAGAAAGGCCAGCCCGCAATCTCCGCCTTCGAGACAAAACTGCACGGCATCGCCGCTGAACAAATAACTATGTCAAGATAACTCAGGTGATTGGAGACAACCAATCCACGGGCAGCCGGCTTGCCCACCACGCGCAAGCGAACCCCCAGAAAAGCCAGCGCCAGCCGGCCGGCAAAATGCATCCAGCGAGCGCGGGCTTCCGGCTTCACCGGCCCAAGCAGCCGAAGACCCCACCAGCGGAAGATACAGATCAGAAGCGCAGAACCCAGCGACGCAGCGCGCCAGGCGGCCCGCAATTTCATTGAGTCAGCGGCGCCAGGAAGCGGTTACGCGCCGAGGCCGTCACCGCCTGAAGATCGAGCAGAGTCAGGAAATCGATAGTGCCAAACTCGCGGTCCCAGGCCGGCGGTGCGCAGATGCGCGCGCCAATTGCCAGATAAGTCCGCAACAGCTTGGGAACCTTGATCTGGGCCGGTTCCGATTCCTCACCCTCTGTCGGCGAAGACTGCGTCAGCGCTCCCAGCGGCTCAACGGGGCAGGCGTAATCAGCTATTGGCGCGGTTTCAAACTCCGGCGAAACCCGGCAGTGCTCCAACTGGCGGTACATCTGCCAGCCCTCCGCTGGATTGGTCGAGTTCAACGACGAGCAGCCGATCAGGTAACGCAACCCCATACTGGTAGCATACTGTGCGATCCCCCGCCACAGCAGCGTCAGTACCTCCGGCGTGCGGTGTTCACGGTCAATCGAAGCCCGGCCCAGCTCCAGAATGTCGGCCCGCAGCGGCTCGTATGGAGCAAACTCAAACTCCTGCTCGGAGTAATAGCCCAGGTTCTGCGCCGCAGTCACCCCGGATTGCATGCGATAAGTACCCACAATCCGGCGGCTGGGATTTTCTTCCAATTTATCTTCAACTAATAAGTGCTCACAGAAGAGATCGAAGTGATCGGTGTCCAGTCCCGTCTCATACGAGCTTTCCAGCCCCTTGCCCAGTTCGATATTGAAGACCTTGAAGCGCAACCGGCAGGCTGCGTCGCGATCTTCCACACTCTCGGCCAGCCGCAGCCGATACCGGCCCACCTCGGCCTGCACGCGAGGTCTCGCCGTCGGAGCCGGCAATGCCAGTTGCAGTGGAGGAAAGGCGTACCCCGTGGAAGAAGGCTGTTGAATTGCCGGAAGGAGTCCTTGTTGCGCTACCTGTATCACCAAGCTAGTATGGGCGCTCTTCTGCAAAAGGACTGTAAAACTAAGAAGAATACAGAATGAATTTCTTCCGGCTGTAATCGAGACGTCGTCTTACCAGTTTTAACTAACCTCAGCCTCCACCGGCTCCAGCGTCAGCCGCGCCGTCAGCACCACCAATGCCGCCCACAACACGTCCGCACCCAGCAGATGCGCTACCTGAAGCCACAACGGCGCCAGCAGTACGACATCGAAGATCCCCAGCACATATTGCGCTGCCAGCAGCCACAACACCACAGCGCAGAGACGGCGATTGTCCCACTCTCCCCTGCGTCGCGCCGCGCGGACCAGAATCCGGATCAGGATGATGCTTGCAAAGAAGGCAATCGTCGGGTGCGACCACCGCCATCGCACCAGCCAGCTGCTCGTATCGGCGAAATCCTGCGCAAATGCGGTGCCAAACGATGTCGCCGGAAAAAGCGTATCGCCCAGCGCGGCCAGCGAACCGGTCACGCCCACAATCATCACCACAAAAATTCCCGCGACGGTGCCGAAGGGCGCGACCAGATGAATCTCCGATGCGAGAAATCCCTTGTCGCGGCTCAATAGATGCGCGGCCAGCGTCAGCGCGGCCACCAGCAGCAGAGTGTTGGTCAGGTGAACGGCCAGATAAGCAGGATGCAGCGGCGACTGTGGCTGCGCCGAGGGCAGCTTCACAAGCAGAGCGCCAAGCGCGCCTTCGACGACAGTAAAAGCAACTGCAGCAACCGCCGCAATCCGCGCCAAATGGCCGCGGACGGTACCTGCAAAGCTCCACACCAGCAAACCAACCACGGCAAAGAACGAAAGTCCGCTGGTAATACGATGCGTGAACTCAATCATCGTCTCTACGCTGGCCGAGTGCTGCATCACCGTGCCATTGCAGAGTGGCCAGTGGTTACCGCACCCGGAGCCGGAGCCAGTGGCGCGCACAATGGTTCCAAACAGAATCACGGCAATGAAATAGACCAGCACTCCCCAGGCAAAGCGGCGCAGCGCGGGCGAGGGCAGGCGATCCTTTAGAACTGAAACCGGGGCAGCGGACATTGAAACTCCCTGTTTAACCTACCAGTGTAGAACAAGCAGCTGGCAGTGCCTCCCCGGCGTGGAAAACAAACGGGAGTATACTTGTCTTACCTGGAGGTAAAACTAATGGCCGCTTCTTCCGTGGTGAGTTCGAAGGGGCAGATTGTCATTCCCGCGCCCTTACGCCGGGAGTTGGGTCTCAAGCCCGGCACCCGGCTATTTTTCGCAAGAGAAGGTTCAAAATTGGTGATCGAGTCCGACAGCCTTGAAAAAGTGCTGGCGCTCTGCGGCAAGTACAAGGGCCTGCCGTTAGAAGAGGATTTGAGAGAGTTCAAGGCCGACGAGGAAAGAAGACTGCAAGCGAAGTATGAAGACCTACGTTCTTGACGCCAACGCGATCACGCGCTTTCTAACGCAGGGCGCGGGTTGGGAAAAGGTGCGCGAACTCGTGTCGCGCTCGGGCCGAGGCGAGGCGAAGCTGGCCGTTTCCGTGATCAATCGAGGGGAGGCTTTGTACATCCTTGCCCGAAAGACGGACTTCGAGAGCGCCAGCCATGATCTGCGCGTCCTCGGCGAGATAGTCGAAGCAGTACCCGTGAGCGAAGAGCGATCGATCAACGCGGCAAGTCTCACCTTCCGCTACAAACTCGGGCTTGGAGATTCCTACGCGGCGAGTCTGGCGCTGGAGAGGAACGCGACGCTGGTCACCGCCGACCCGGAATTTGCCCGTCTCGGCAAGCAATTAAAAATTCTTTCTCTGCCTCGACACTCCGCATAACTCAACAGCAATCCCGCTTATGAACAGGATGCGGCTGCCGTCTCACTGCGCCAGCAGCCGCACCACATGGTTCACGATAATCAGATCCTCGGCAGGAGGAATCACACGCACTGTTACGGGCGAATTTTTTGCCGAAATCACTGCCTCGCCGCGTACATTATTTCGCGCCGGATCAACAATAATACCCAGCGTCTCAAGACCAGCGCAGATCTCCGCGCGCGAGGCAATATCGTTTTCACCAATGCCGCCCGTAAAGACCAGCATATCCAGCCCGCCTAACTCGGCTACATAACTGCCAATCCACTTCTTGATCGTCCAGGTGAATTTGTCTACTGCAAGCCTGGCCTTGGCATTCCCAGACTTGATGGCCTCGCGCAAGTCTCGCATGTCGTTCGATAACTCGCTCACGCCCAGCAATCCGGCTTGCTTGCTGGCAACCGCCTCCAGTTTGTCAGCAGCTTCCGTTGCGCTTACTCCAGTGTCTGCAATTGTGCGCAAAATGAACAACAGTACGCCTGGATCAATGTCTCCGGTGCGCGTGCCGCTGATAATGCCGCCTGTCGGAGTAAGCCCCATCGAAGTATCCAGGCACTCGCCGCTACGAATCGCGGAGATCGATGCGCCGTTACCTAGATGCGCGACAATCAGCTTCTCCGGCACGTTGGGTTGCAGTTGATAAACAATCGATTCGTATGAGATTCCATGTGCGCCGTATCTGCGCACACCCATTGCCGAATATTCAGCCGGGATCGGCATATGCGAGACAACTTCCGGCATCGTGCGATGAAAATACGAGTCGAGGCAGACGAAGTTGGGCACGCTGGGAAACAACCGCAATGCCTCACGCATGATATAGACCGCGATGGGCGTGTGCAGCGGCGCAAAGGCTGTGTACCGCTCCATCTCATCCACTAACTCAGGCGTGATGCGCTGGTTGTGCTGCACGGTCGGTCCGCCGCAAACCATGCGGTGGCCAATTGCAACCGGTGCTGGGAAATCTCCCGAGTGCAGCGCATCGGCGACGAGCGCGAAGGCCACAGCGCGATTGGGCAGCGCAGGCGATTGATCAACTAACTTATTCCCCGCTGTGTCCTTGATCCAGAACTTGCCCTGGTCGGTTCCGATACCGTCAACCGCGCCTTCGTGGAGCTTGGCTCGCTTGCCATCACCGGCCTCATAAACAGAAAACTTGATCGAAGAAGAACCGCTATTCAAAACCAGCACAGGCAAAGACGGCATGCATTCAATCCTTTGAAGTTGGGCGGAGCGAAAGTCCGCGTGGTTAGTTGCGCTTTGCGTGAGCTAACGGGGCTAGCTGGACCCCATTCCTGCCGCGACTCTTCATGCAAATCTGCTTTGGATTACGGATGTTTTCTTGGCACGGTCATTCTTTTGATCGAATCGCATCCTAGTTGCTTACTAAGTTCGTCCAGAGGAATAGGCGGCACACCCGACAAGCGGCTTGCATCGCGTTGGAAGCTTCTAAGGCTTGGGTATTCAAAGATCATACATCTGTCTATGTCCAGAATTTGACCAGTGCTCTCGTTGATTGAAATTGCGCTAACGATATTGCTGTTCCAATAGAACCCCACAGTCAAATATCCAGCAAACGCTGGTTTGTCGTTCTTATCTGTCATCAGATCAAAGAAATACTTCGTTTGATCAGCAAGCGAATATCCCAAACCGCGCGCAACCTTCTTCGACAAATCTATTGCGACGGAGGTTGGAACGAATTGGCTATGAGTGGACGATTCAGTGGCAGTCTGTGCGCTCATATGCACACAGACACACAAGAGGGCGGCCATAATGAATATTCTCAGCATGCTTTCCTCTTTACTACCATCGCAATGCCAGTTTGGGTGTTTGCAATGAAATTTGGATTTCCTCCAGTCGCAGCATTGCCACTATTGAAGCCGCTGCTAACCAGCCCCTGTGCGAACGCTAGTGAAGTCTTTGCGCCTCGAACATACGTGCCGTATTGTGCGATAAACGATTGTCCTGATGCAAGGTAGGATGGAAATTTCGAGAGTAGCGCGTATGGAGGTTTAAGAGCGGCCATCGAACCGTTCGCATACGGAGCCTTCTCGTTTCCATGAAGCGAGAAGAAGTTGTTCCCTTCTTTCGCAAATCGGTTTGCTCCCCACTGACTCTCCCAGCCGGACAGGCCAAGTATGTACTCAGACGGCACAATCAGTAGAGCGCCCAAAGTATTGGCATCAGCCTGATGGTCATGAATGAAGGCAACGACATTCGATAGATTACAGAAGTCCTCCGATTTAGCCATATAGAAATCTCCTATAGAGCGGAAAAGCAAAGCCAGTCGTGGGCGTTTCACAACTCGTGGGCACGTTACAACTGTGGACACGTTCTTGTCAACCTCCATCCTTGTCGTAATACAAGATGCGACAAGGATGGAGCGACGATGTGAGTTATTCCTTCGACCAGCGCCAGTTACGAATCTCCGGCAGGTCGTCGCCGTTTTCCGTAACATACAAGCGATGACGCTGTATCGCTTCGGAGTACCACTGCTCGGCTGCATCGGCCTGTTGCTTCAGCCGCGGCGCGCGCTTGATGACATCGAGCGCTAACTGATAGCGGTCGATGTTATTCAGCACGCACATATCAAAAGGCGTAGTCGTGGTGCCCTCTTCCTTGTAGCCGCGCACGTGAATGTTATCGTGGTTATGCCGCCGGTAAGTCAGCCGGTGAATCAGCCACGGATAGCCGTGGAAGGCAAAGACTACCGGTACGCCAACCGGAAATAGCGCGTCAAACTCTTCATCCGGCAATCCATGAGGATGCTCCGAGTTCGGCTGCAAGGCCATCAGGTCAACAACATTCACCACGCGAATGCGCAGGTCGGGAACCCGCTCGCGCAGCAGCGTAACGGCAGCCAGTGCTTCCAGCGTGGGAACATCGCCGCAGCAGGCCATCACTACCTCCGGCTTACCGCCGTCATTCGAGGCCCACTTCCACTCGCCCAGCCCGGTGGTGCAATGCGCCACGGCCTCGTCTATCGGCAGCCACTGCGGCGCGGGCTGCTTGCCGGCCACAATCAGATTGATGTAGTGCTTGCTGCGCAGGCAATGGTCGGCCACCGAGAGCAACGTATTCGCATCCGGCGGCAGATAGATGCGCACCACATCAGCCTTCTTATTCAGCAAATGATCAATAAAGCCGGGGTCCTGGTGCGAGAAGCCGTTATGATCCTGCCTCCAGACCAGCGAACTGAGCAGATAATTCAAAGACGCAATTGGTTTGCGCCACGGAATCTGCCGCGTCGTCTTCAACCACTTCGCGTGCTGGTTCACCATCGAATCGATGATATGAATGAAAGCCTCATAGCAACTGAAAAATCCATGACGGCCCGTAAGCAAGTATCCTTCCAGCCAGCCTTCGCAGAGATGCTCGCTGAGTACCTCCATTACCCGCCCCGTCTCTGACAGGTTCTCATCCACCGGCAGCGTCTCCGCCATCCACGTCTTGCCGGTTCCGGTAATCACATCGCCAATGCGGTTACTGGCCGTCTCGTCCGGCCCAAAAACGCGGAAGTTCTTCTGCTCTTTGTTGGCTTCCATCACCGCATGCAGCAATCGGCCCAGCACGCGCGTCGATTCAACATCCTCGGCGCCGCGCCCCTCAATCTTCACCGCGAAATCGCGGAAGCTCGGCACGTTGAGCGGCTTCAATAGCAGGCCGCCGTTGGCGTGCGCGTTCATACCCATGCGCAGCCGGCCCTTGGGGGCGAGGTCAGCAAATTCCTCGCGGAATTTGCCCTTCTCATCAAACAACTCTTCGGGCTTGTAACTGCGCATCCAGTCTTCAAGGAGTTTCAAGTGATCGGGCTTTTCAAATATTTCAGAAAAAGGAACCTGATGCGCGCGCCATGTACCTTCAACCGGCTTACCATCAACAAACTTCGGTCCCGTCCAGCCCTTGGGCGTGCGCATAATCAGCATCGGCCATGCCGGGCGTTCCGTCGAGCCGCCTTCGCGCGCAGCTTTCTGGATCGCCGCAATCCGGTCCAGCATCGTGTCAAAGACCACCGCAGCCTGTTGATGCATCGTATCCGGATCGTCCCCTTCCAGCGTAAACGGCTCGTAGCCATATCCGCGGAAGAGCGACTCCAGCTCGGCATGAGGAATCCGCGCCAAAATCGTCGGGTTGGCAATCTTGTAGCCATTCAGATGCAGAATCGGCAACACTGCGCCGTCCGTCGCGGGATTGAGAAACTTGTTCGAGTGCCAGCTCGTCGCCAGCGGCCCGGTCTCGGCCTCGCCGTCGCCCACTACGCAAGCCACCAGAAGATCGGGATTGTCAAAGGCCGCGCCATAGGCATGAACCAGCGAGTAGCCTAGTTCCCCGCCCTCGTGAATCGACCCCGGCGTCTCCGGCGCTACATGGCTGGGAATCCCATACGGCCAACTAAATTGCCTGAAAAGCCTCTTTATCCCGTCCTTGTTTTGCTCTATATGCGGATAGATTTCGGTGTACGAACCCTCCAGATAGGTGTTCGCAACCAAGCCCGGCCCGCCGTGGCCAGGGCCGATGATGTACAGCATATTCAGGTTGCGTTCGCGGATCAGCCGGTTCCAGTGCACATAAAGAAAATTCAAGCCCGGCGTCGTGCCCCAATGACCCAGCAGGCGCGCCTTCACATCGTCCAGCGTCAGCGGCCGTTCCAGCAGAGGATTGTCTTTCAGGTAAATCTGTCCAACGGAAAGATAATTTGCGGCCCGCCAGTAGGCATTCATTCTGGCTACCTGCTCCGCGTTCAGCGGAGCAGCACTCGCGGCTTTGCTCTCGGTCTTCTTGCTCACATAGCACCTCAGAAGGGGGTCTCCGTGCCACTCAAGCCTACCAGCCGCAGGTTACAGCTTGAGGTGATTGAAGTCACACCCTGCTGAGACGCAATCTCATGAGGTGAAACCGGCTGCCCGTCACACAAGCATGCACGACGACCGTAGCTCAGCTGCCCCGGCAGCGGATCAGCACCAAGGCCACGAACTTCAGCCCGAACAGAAATGCAGCAAAAAAACTGGCGTCACCTATTGTCCATGCAGGAAAAATCATGCGCAGCATGACGGCTGCAACGATTTAGTTCTTGACTTTTTAATCATATTGTCACTGCTGTCCGGTTAACGACTAGCTTGCTGGCCGCAACCGCCTGATGTGCGGATGGTTGCGAGCGTTTTCGGGTGGTGTCGATTTGAAATTGCCGCGATGCTGATTCCAGAGATGTTTTCTGGAGGCGGCGGTGAACGCTGGCAAGGTGCTGTTTGCTCAGTTGATGGATTTCCTTCCCTGGACGTCGTTTGCCCGCAGCGTAGCCCGTTATGGCGGCGACCGTCGGGTGCGCAGCCTCAACTGCGCCGAGCAGTTCCGTGCCATGGCTTTTGCCCAGTTGACCTATCGCGAGAGCCTGCGCGACATCGAGGCTTGTCTCAGCGCACAGCCCGCTAAGCTCTACCCCATGGGCTTTCGTTCTCCCGTTCGGCGTTCCACTTTGGCAGAGGCCAACGAGAGCCGCGATTGGCGTATTTACGCGGAGTTGGCGCAACGATTGATGCTTCAGGCGCGCAAGCTCTACGCCAAGGAAGATCTCGGCATGGACCTCGACGCCGCCGCTTACGCATTGGACTCGACCACCATCGACCTGTGCCTGAGCCTGTTCCCCTGGGCGCATTTCCGCTCCACCAAATCCGCAGTCAAGATGCATACGCTGCTCGATCTGCGCGGCAACATACCAACGTTTATCCGCGTCACCACTGGCGATGTGCACGACGTCAACATCCTCGACGAAATCATCCCGCAACCCGGCGCTTACTACGTCATGGATCGCGGTTATCTCGATTACGCCCGACTCTATCGCATCCATTTGTCCTCAGCGTTCTTTGTCACACGCGCAAAGCGTAACCTCGATGCCAGCCGCATCTACTCCCAACAGGTGGACAAGCAGACCGGCATTCTTGCTGACCAATCTATTGCCCTCAACGGCTACGACAGCCGCAAGGATTACCCTGGCCATTTGCGTCGCATTCGCTATCGCGACTCGGACACCGGCAAGGATCTGGTCTTCCTGACTAACCAGTTCATGCTGCCCGCTGCTACCATCTGTGCCCTCTACAAGAGCCGTTGGCAAGTCGAGCTGTTCTTCAAGTGGATCAAGCAACACCTGCGCATCAAGGCCTTCTTCGGAAGCAGCGAGAACGCCGTCAAGACCCAGATCTGGATAGCCGTCTCGGTCTACCTGCTGGTCGCCATCGTCAAGAAAAAGCTCGAACTGCCCGGCTCGCTCTACACTTTGCTGCAAGTACTCTCGGTAACTCTGTTCGAGAAAATGCCCATTTCACAGGCACTTCAGCAGAAGCACTACACCAGTCAACTAACTCCAAACTCCAACCAACTCATTCTGTTCGACTTTTAACCGGACAGCAGTGTCATATTGTCTTTATCTATTATTTATCTTCTGGCTTGGCCGACGGACGCTGACTCCTTACGTTTAGGTTTCTCGACTCGCCACAAGGATTGTACAGAGGGCAGGTTCCAAATGAACAACGTGCTTTGGCTCGCTCAGATATTGCTGGCCGGTATATTCCTCTATTCCGGCTTCAGCGCTGTCTTCTCGTTTTTCGGCACCGGGCACTTTCTCAATATCTGGTCGAAAGAGACCAGTGCGCAGCGGCCACAGGCTTGGGCTGCCGCCATCGCATTTTTTGAGATCCTCTGCGCATTCAGCTTGTTAGTCCCGGTTGATCTGGGACAACCGCAACTTCTGGTCCGCCTGGCCGCCTCCGCACTCGCTCTCCGGCTGATCGGCATCGCCATCTTTCGCGGACGCCGCAAAGTCCATGCCACCCCGGTTGTGACACTCTTCATGGTGGCCCTGCTGGTCCTTGTCGGGCGCTGGCCATAGGGACCCCCGGCATCCGGCGAATTGGTCTCTGTCAATAATGCGCCAACCTGTTCGATAAATAATTTATATTTGTTACGTGATAACACTGCTGTCCGGTTAACGACTAGCTTGCTGGCCGCAACCGCCTGATGTGCGGATGGTTGCGAGCGTTTTCGGGTGGTGTCGATTTGAAATTGCCGCGATGCTGATTCCAGAGATGTTTTCTGGAGGCGGCGGTGAACGCTGGCAAGGTGCTGTTTGCTCAGTTGATGGATTTCCTTCCCTGGACGTCGTTTGCCCGCAGCGTAGCCCGTTATGGCGGCGACCGTCGGGTGCGCAGCCTCAACTGCGCCGAGCAGTTCCGTGCCATGGCTTTTGCCCAGTTGACCTATCGCGAGAGCCTGCGCGACATCGAGGCTTGTCTCAGCGCACAGCCCGCTAAGCTCTACCCCATGGGCTTTCGTTCTCCCGTTCGGCGTTCCACTTTGGCAGAGGCCAACGAGAGCCGCGATTGGCGTATTTACGCGGAGTTGGCGCAACGATTGATGCTTCAGGCGCGCAAGCTCTACGCCAAGGAAGATCTCGGCATGGACCTCGACGCCGCCGCTTACGCATTGGACTCGACCACCATCGACCTGTGCCTGAGCCTGTTCCCCTGGGCGCATTTCCGCTCCACCAAATCCGCAGTCAAGATGCATACGCTGCTCGATCTGCGCGGCAACATACCAACGTTTATCCGCGTCACCACTGGCGATGTGCACGACGTCAACATCCTCGACGAAATCATCCCGCAACCCGGCGCTTACTACGTCATGGATCGCGGTTATCTCGATTACGCCCGACTCTATCGCATCCATTTGTCCTCAGCGTTCTTTGTCACACGCGCAAAGCGTAACCTCGATGCCAGCCGCATCTACTCCCAACAGGTGGACAAGCAGACCGGCATTCTTGCTGACCAATCTATTGCCCTCAACGGCTACGACAGCCGCAAGGATTACCCTGGCCATTTGCGTCGCATTCGCTATCGCGACTCGGACACCGGCAAGGATCTGGTCTTCCTGACTAACCAGTTCATGCTGCCCGCTGCTACCATCTGTGCCCTCTACAAGAGCCGTTGGCAAGTCGAGCTGTTCTTCAAGTGGATCAAGCAACACCTGCGCATCAAGGCCTTCTTCGGAAGCAGCGAGAACGCCGTCAAGACCCAGATCTGGATAGCCGTCTCGGTCTACCTGCTGGTCGCCATCGTCAAGAAAAAGCTCGAACTGCCCGGCTCGCTCTACACTTTGCTGCAAGTACTCTCGGTAACTCTGTTCGAGAAAATGCCCATTTCACAGGCACTTCAGCAGAAGCACTACACCAGTCAACTAACTCCAAACTCCAACCAACTCATTCTGTTCGACTTTTAACCGGACAGCAGTGACGTGATAATTCAATTTATACGATAAATATCTGAAACGACCCGCCCATCAACATATCTATTCTGTTAGTTACTCGAATCTTCATGTATTCATCATTTTTCAACTACCTTCGCACTTACATCTGCATCCTCAAACTACCCTCCTGTTCATAAATTCAATGGATTTCGACGAGTCCAAGTCCACTCATTTTCTGGATTTCGCCCACGCCCTCTCCGATTACGGACAGTGCTATCTCGCATCGTAACGTGGACGCTTGACAGAAATCTTGATTGCGCGGTTCGATCGAGCATTCCAACCTAATTGTGTTCTTGCAAAGATAGGCAAAAAAATCTCTGCGGGGTAAGTGCAAATCATGGACGTTCTGATGTGGATTGCCCAGATTAGAGCGGTTCTCCAATAGATGTAGCCTTGTCTGCTAAGTGCAAGATGGCTTTTTCTTGGGGAAAAATCCACGCCGCGGTAGTGGTTTCGGTGTATAGCAATTGGAGAACCGCTATAATTCTGGCGGGCGCTTTTTTTTTACAGATTTCGGCAATATCTTCGCCTATAAAAAGCTCACCGAGGTTGTCGAGAGTCGGCTTAAAGGCAACACCATCACAATTCAGCATAAGCAGGCTGCCATCATCGGAGTAGCCGAGATAGCAGGTGCTCTGGGCGAGATCACCCCACTCCATTTCTCTTTGTTTCCGAATCTCCTTCCACTACTCTCCTCTGCTTTTCGCGCGATTCTGATGCTTGGCGCCTTTACCTATCACTTGCGCCGCAAGGAGTCAGCAGCGCCCAGTATTGCACTTATTCTCCTGGCTATCCTGGTCATCCTTGGCCGCTGGCCGTGGTGGGGTTAATTGCCGCGTCCAACCTGTTTAAAAATAACGCTTGAGCTTGAGAATCCGCGACTCAAAGCCATACCAGAGCAATGTTGCCGCTGCGGTTGAGGCCGCCAGCCGGAAGACGACAATCGCCAGATTGCCCGCCGTTCCATGGGAATTCATCCACGCGTCAAACCATCCAAAATAGATAAAAACCGAGATATGAATCATGTACAGCCCATAGCTGATGCGTCCATAAAAAGCCAGCGGCCCGCGGCGCAGCAGCACGTTCAGAGGATTGCGCGCGCCCGTTGAAGCTATCGCCCCCAGCACCGCGCCGCCAAAGCCAATCGCCAGCGCGGAATCGAGGAACCGTGTCCCGCCTGCAATCGTCGCTGCGGCCCCAATCCCGATCACAAAGGCGCTCAGGCCAATCCAGAACCAGAGGCGTCGGCTCAGCGGAAGCGCATATAGCGCCAGCGCCAGAAGGCTGCCCAGCGCAATTCCATCCAGGTGAATCAGCGTATGCGTGGGCGTGAGCCAGGGGTGGTGATCAAAGAGCGGTGAGGAGACAAATGCGCCCAACAGAATCGCCACCAACATCCACGGCCTACGCACAAACCGCACCAGCGGCGCCCAAAGAAAGTAATACTGCTCCTCGATTGCCAACGACCACGTCTGCCCAATCGCGGGAGGCATCGAGATATGAAAGAGATTCTGCACAAAAAAGATATACGCCAGCCACGGCGCAGTTTTAATCGCCTCCAGCACCGGCAGGCCGATGAACCAGTCCGCATTCAGGTAGACGACGACTAACACCAGCACATACACCGGCCAGATGCGCAACGCGCGGCGACCATAGAAGTTGCGAAAGTATTTTTCCTTGTCGCGCACTTCGAGCAGGATCGATGTAATCAAGAATCCCGAAAGAACAAAGAAGAGATTCACCCCCGCCCATCCCCACAGCGCGGCGGCATGCAGCCAGGTACCTTCGAGCCGCGGATGGCAATGGTAGAAAACAACCGCCAAAACCGCAAGCCCGCGCAGCCCTTGTAGCTCAGGGATATACGCGGGCAGCCAAGTTGGGCGTTGAATGGGCAAGATAGCGAGTCAGCAAGTTAGCAGGTCAGCGAGTCAGAGCGTCGATGCGAAACTGGGTGCCCCACCCTCGCCGCGTTCTTGTTTTTGCGGCTAGGGTGGGAAAGCACGAACATCACCCCGCCGCCAGTTGCTTGGCCCGCTCAGTCGCCCGCATCACGGCCTTGATCAGCGTCACGCGCAGGCCGCCTTCTTCGAGTTCGAGAATCCCGTCAATCGTGCAACCGGCAGGAGTGGTCACGGCATCCTTCAACAGCGCCGGATGGTAGCCCGTCTCCAGCACCATCTTCGACGCGCCAAAGGCTGTCTGCGCGGCCAGTTGCGTAGCCACATCGCGCGGCAGGCCCACCTTGACGCCCGCCTCGGCCAGTGCCTCAATGATGATATAGATGTACGCCGGCCCTGAGCCGGAAAGCCCGGTCACCGCGTCCATGTGCTTCTCATCCACGGTGACGGTGCGGCCCACGGTCTCAAAGATGCGCTCGGCCAGCTCCATCTGCTTCGCCGTCACATATCCGCCCCGGCACAGCGCCGTCGCGCCCGCGCCCAGCGCCGCCGGGGTATTGGGCATCGCTCGGATCACGCCGATCTCAATACCCGCCGCCTCTTCGATCGAGCGCGTCTTCACCGACGCGGCAAAGGTGACAATTGTCTTCGCTTTGGTCAGCGCAGGCTTGATCTCGGCAATCAGGTCCGGCACCTGAAAAGGCTTGACGCCGATCAGAATCAGGTCGGCCTGCTCAGCCGCCGCGCGATTATCGGTGCTCACGTTCACGCCCCACTGCGTGCTCAGTGCAACGGCCTTCTCGGCGCGGCTCACCGTCGCGTACATCTGATCGGGGGCAAAAAGATTCTGCTTCAGAAAGGCCTGCAACAGAATTCCGCCCATCTTGCCCGCGCCCAATACTGCCACGCGGATGTGGGGCAGTTGCGCGGGAACTTCGGAGGCCTCAACGGCAATTTCAGGCATGGTTTTCCTTGTCAAAAAATCAATGGTTGGGTGTAACTTACAAGGATACAGCCTGGTCGCGGCGCTCCGCGCTCCCGATGACAGAAATCTCCCCGACGGCAACGATTACGCCGGACTTAATCCACCGTCAGCGTCACCGTCACCTGATGCTGCACGCCTGTCGAGACGACGGTGATCGGAATGGAGTACGTTCCCGCCGGAGTGGTGCCCTTGCTGCCTGTGGTTCCCTCGCCGCCCTTGTTGCCACCGCCGCCGCCCGATGAGCCGAGGCAACTGCTCACCCCGCACGTCAGTGCGGCCAGCAACGCGACCAGCAGCAGCGCTCGGCCGCGCCGCTTCCAGCCCAGCGGCAGCAGCACGATCACGCAAAGCAGAGGAACCATCTGCCTCCAGCGCGAATCTGCATCGGACACCCGCGAAGCACTAGCAACCAGCGACTGTCCAGTGGCGATCTGCACCTGCACGTTGCCTGTCGCCGCCGCGGTAATGGCTTCGTTGGTCGGATTGAACGTGCAGATCGTATTCGGCGGCAGGCTGGCCGATTTGAATGTGAACGCCCCCTGCGATCCATTCAGCGTTGCGATGCTTAGCGTGTAGCTAGCGGTCTGGCCGCTCGATACAGTCTGGCTGCTCACTCCGCGAAATGTAACCATAAAATCAAAACCGGTTCCGGCCAGCGCCACCGTCGCGCTGAGCGGCAGAGCGGAGGTTCCCGAACCGGCGCTGCCGGTGATCGTCAGCGTCCCCTGCTGCGCACCCGCGCTGCTGGGCGAAAAAACCACGCCGGCTGTGCAGCTTCCCTGCGCAGGCAGCGATGTACCGCAGGTATTATTCACCAAAGAAAAACCGGCGGAGGCCTTGAGCGAGAGACTGTTCGCCGCCAGCACTCCAGGATTAGAGATGGTCACCGTCTGCGCGCTGGCGCTTTGCCCCACGCCTGTAGAAGCAAAGGTCAGCAAGCCGGGCAGCGGATTCAAAGACGCAGGGATGCCGCCTGTACCGCTGAGCGCGACGCTTGCGGGGTTTGCCACGGAGGGAGATGAAATCGCCAGGCTGGCGCTGACCGCTGCATTCGCAGTGGGCTGGAAGATGACTCCAACCTGACAACTGGCTCCGGCAACAAGCGATCCAGGGCAGTTATTCGTGCTGATCGCAAACTGGTTGGAGTTGATGCTCACGCTGGTCGATACCGCTGGCGCGCCGCCGCTATTGGTCACAGTAACGGTTTGCGCCGCGCTGCTCTGGCCCACCAATACTACCGGGAATGCGATCGTGAGCGGGGTGGCCATGAAGGCCGCAGGGGTGACACCGGTTCCTGACAAGCTGGCAGAAACGGATTGCACGTTGGCCGTCGTGCTGGAGACAGTCAGTGTGCCGGTGCGCCCGCCCACCACGCTGGGTGCAAACTCCACCTGAAGATTGCACGAACCGCCAGCGGCCAAAGCTCCACTTGAGCAGCCATTCAGCGTTACCTGAAAATCTCCCGACACTTGCAAGTTCGGAGTGTTCAACGGCGCTGTACCAGGATTGCTGACAGTTATGGTCTGGGCTGTACTTATGGAACCAGTTGGCGTAGCTGGAAAACTCAAAGACGTTGTACTCAGGCTCAGCGACGGCGGAGCCGTCCCCGTACCGCTCAGCGGAACCGTGAGCGGTGGCACGCCCGATTGAGTCGAAGTGATCAGCAGTTGCCCCGTCCGTGCGCCTTGCGCCGTAGGTGTAAATGTGACGGAGATATTGCAACTGAACTCAGGATTCAGGCTGGTGGCGCACAGCGTTGCGCTGAAATCTCCTGTGACCTGCATTTGGATTCCGCTGACGGCTGCCACTCCGGGATTTGAAAGCGCGACAACAATCGGGCTGCTGCTGAATCCCTGCGTGGTGCCGGGGAATGTTACGCTGGCAGGCGAGGCGGCCAAATACGCCGTGGGCAGCCCTACTCCGCTCAGCGCAATCGTCGCCGCGGCAGCACCGCTTGTGGTGGTGCTCAGCGTGATCGACCCGGTGCGGTTGCCAACCGCGGATGGAGAAAACGTGATGTAAGCCGTGCAGCTTGCTCCCGCCGCCAGAGAGCTTCCGCAGGTGTTCGAGGGCAGGCTGAAATCCCCCGCCAGGTGGAAGCTGAGTCCATTCGCCGCAACCGTGCCGGTATTCATAAACGTCGCCAGCTGCGTTCCGCTGGTAAAGCCCAGCGTGAGGCTGCCAAAGTTGATAATCGATGGCGTTCCTACAAGCGCGCCCGGTCCCAGGCCGGTTCCGCTCAGCGGCACCGCAACAGGAGCAACGTTATTCGAGGTGGTGGTAATGTTCAGAGATCCGGTCAGCGCTCCTGTGCTCTGCGGCTTGAAGATCACATTCGTGCTGCACGATGCGCCGGCGGCCAGCGAGGTGCCGCAGGTATCGCCGGAGAGCGAAAAATTCCCCGTGGTGCTTAACGCCAACCCAGCCAGCGATGCGCCGCCTGGATTTGAAACCGTCACGCTGGCCGTCGCACTCGAACTGCCCACCAGCACGCCGCCAAAAGCGAGCGTCTGCGGATTCACCTGCAGCCCGGCAGCCGCCAAGCCCGTCCCGGTCAGTGTCACCACCAGCGGCGTCACGCCGGCCGTGGTGCTGGCAATCGTCAATGTGCCGGTCACCGCGCCCACCGCCGTGGGAGCAAAATCCACCTGCATCGAACAGCTCTTCTCCGCCGCTAGCGAGGTTGAGCACAGATTCTGCGTAAGCTGGAACGGTGATGTCACCGTGAAGGTCAACCCGGCAATCGCCAGTGTGCCCACGTCGGTGATCGAAAGCTTCTGCGCCGTGCTGATCTGTCCCTGCGATATGTTTCCGAAGTCCAGTTCCGTGCTGTTGCCAACAATTGAAGCCGCTGCCACTGCGGTGCCGCTCAGGCTCACGGTCACAGGTGGCGCTTCGCCTGAAGCGCTTGAGACCGTCAATACTCCCGTCCGAAGCCCAAGCGCTGTCGGAGTAAACGTCACCGTCGCGTAGCAATGTCCTCCGGCGGCGATGGTGGACGTGCAGGTGTTCATCGCGGCGGCAAAGTCGCCTGTCGTCGCCAGTTGCATATCCGTCACGCTCACGCCGCCGGTGTTTTGAATCGTCACTATATCCGCGCCGCTGCTCTGGCCCAGAATCACGTTATTGAATTGCAGCTGTGTCGGGATAACGTTGAACTGCGGCGGTGCAATCCCCGTGCCCCCCAATGTCACAAGGCCTGCTGTCACGCCGGGCGTGGAGCTGGTCACCACCAGCGTCGCCGCCAGCCCGCCCACCGACTGCGGCGTAAAAACCACACCCACCGTGCAACTGCCGCCGCTGGCCAGCGACGCGCCGCAGGTACTGCCCGTGGCGGTGAAGCTGCTGGGGTTAGCGCCGATAACTTCGAACCCCACATTGGCCATCGGCGATCCGCCCGTATTACTGATCGTCAGCAGCCGGGGGGTGGAGGAAACACCTACCTCTTCCGCGGTATAGCCTATGCTCGTCACGCTGAGGTGAATCACCGGCGGCGCTACTCCTTTGCCGGAGAGCGCAACATTCTGCGCGCGAATCGCATCAGAGACCACCAGCGTTCCGGTCAGCGCGGCCTCCGAGAGCGGATCGAAGATCACACTGACGGTGCACGAGGAGTGCCCTGCAAGGCTCGTGCCGCAGTTGCTCGATGCCTGAAAATTCCCGCTCACCGATGTGCCGATGGAGTTCAGCGACAGATCACCGTTATTGGTCAGCGTCACGGAAAGCGGCGCGGATGCCGCTCCGACGACCGTATTCGGAAAGCTGAGTGAAGTCACGGAGAGCGAATCGGTCGCCAGAGCCTGTCCGGTGCCGGAGAGCGCCACGCTCTGCGTACCCGCGCTGTCGGTAAAGGTCAGCGTCCCGCTCGCCGCCCCCGCAGCGGTCGGCAGAAAATCCAACGCGACAACGCAGAAGGAATTGGCCGCGATACTGCTGCCGCAGTTATTCGATGCAATCTGAAATGGTCCGCTCACCTTCGTGCTGCTGACAGTGACCGCTGTCCCGCCGGAATTGTTGACCGTCACCTGCTCCTGGCTGCTCACCGTCCCTACCGGGTCATCGCCAAAATTGACGGCGGTCGGACTCACGCTCACTGCGCCCGCCGATGCTCCAGTCCCGGTAAGCGATGCCGTGATCTGCCCGCCGCTGACATTGGCGCTAAGCGTCATCTGCCCGCTCCGGCTGCCCACCACCGTCGGCGTGAATGTCACTGAAACTGTGCAGGTGCCGTTGGCCGCGACCGTCGCATTGACGCAGGTGTTGGTCTGGCTGAAATCCCCGCTCATCGCAATCGCCGTCGGCAGCAGCGATCTGCTGCCATTGTTGGTGATGGTGATCTTCTGCACGCTGCTCGAATTGCCCAGCGTCACGGTGGGAAAGCTCAACGATGTAGGCGAAGCCGTGGCCGTGGTCAATGTCACGCCCGCTGTCCACAACGGATTCTCCCAGATACCGCGCCCATAAGTCGCCACCAGCAGTTCCTGCGTGGTAGAGCCTATCGGAGTCGCGCTCAGAACCACCGCAGGCGCTTCCGGCAGGCCGCTTCCAAAGGCCGTCCAGCAGGTCGAAGAAGCCGTTGCGCAACTGGCAATCTGCCGCGTCGAATAGACGCCCGTGTCCAGTGCGATGTACACCGTGCTCGCGTCGCCCGGATCAACCGCGAGACTGTTCGCAGGCGCAGGCGGCAGATTCGCCGTTATATTCGCCCACTGCGCTCCGCCGTCCGTCGAGCTGTACACCAGCCGTTCAGTCACATTGATGTACTGCCCCTCCACGGTCACATAGATCGTGTTGCCGGTCGGATCATGCGGGTCAATCACAATGCTCGATAGGTCGAATCCCTGCGGATTGAATCCCAGCGTATCATTCGTGACCGGATTCGAAGCCAGATCCTGCCAGGCCGGCATCGAACTGCTCCCCGGCGTATACGTCGCGCTGAAGATATGGCCGGGAAGAATCGAACCGCCATCCAGCCCCCCATACATCCCCGCATAAATCACCTCTTTGCCGCCGGCAATCGGCAAAGCAGCAAGTGTGCGAATCAGCGGATCGCCGCTGCACGAAGTGCTGCCCGAATCATCCAGTATCGGGCTGATCGCATTGGCCGTGCTGTTGGCGGGCCATCCGGTCCCATTCGCCGGCCCGCGCCAGATCCGGCAGGTGGCTATCAGCAACTTCGTCGCGTCCACCGGATCAACCAGAAACGGTGCCGGCGTAGGCATCGTAAAGCCGTCCTCGTCCACATCCGCATCATCAATCAACGGAGTATTGCCGAAAGCAGCCGGCGTGCAGGCCGTGGTCTGCGAGCAGAGAAAGATCGAAACTCCACCCTGATTGTTCACATACCAGTTCCCGTTGTTGGTCGGGTCAATCGCCACCGGCCCGCCCTCGCCGCCCAGTATCTCCGGCCAGTCAGCGGGCGGCGCGCTCGTTCCCTTCACTCCAGCAGTGCCATTTGCACCCAATCCAACCAGCAGCGAGTCCGGCGTGGCGCTGGACTGCGCCAGCGAAACCACTTCGCTCAGTGAGCCCAGGCTCCCGTTCAGGTTCTGAAAGTGGGTCGAGTCGGTCGAATTGCACACCGCTCCGGTCTCGCCGATCTGGTCCAGCGACCGCCAAAGTCCGCTGTCGTTCCCGATAAAAACCTCCAGCGGATTCGCTGCATCCCAGGCCAGCGCATGTTGATACTCGCCCACCGCGGCGCTCATGCAGGTTGTCGTGTTCGTCGTATTGCGCCACGGGCAGCCCAGTGCCAGGCTGCATCGCCAGAGATCCTGATCCCCAGCCAGCAGGATCGTGTCCTGCTCGTAGGGAACCGCCGAGAGAGCCAGCGTGTAGTCACCGTTGACAATCGTCGCCGGACCCTCAGAATCATTCTCTTCCAGCTCCGTTGTCGGCCACTGCTGGCCAAAGGTCAGCGTCTGCGAAGTGCAACCGCCGCCGCTGATCTGGCACTGGTCCTGCCACAATCCCTGATCTTGATTGTCGATGTCCACCGTCCACGCGAACGTATCGCCGGTCAGTGGATTCACCGCCAGGCTGCCGCGGAAGATCGGGCAGCCATTCGATCCCGTCTGATCCGGATTCGTCGGGCAAGCCGCCGTCGTCAATCCAGCGCCCGGCTGATTGGCCAACCGAGTCCAGGTTACGCCATTCGTCGATTGATAGTAGCCGTGATACCGCACCGCCGCGATGAACATTTGCCGCACCGGATTCCATACCACTGCTGTCGCCGCGTTTCCATCCGGCAGCGTGAACTCGTCCGCCGGCCCTTGCACATCCACGCCTGCGCCGTCAGTAATTGTGGCCAGATGCCAGGTAGCTCCGCTGTCCGTTGAATAATAGAGGCCCTCATAACTGGTGCCCGAGGCAGTCGCATTCACCACCACGCCTTCATAGGCCTGGCTTACTGCCGCCACCACCTGTTGCGGATTCACCGAACTCCATGCAAACCCCGAAAATCCCTCTCCGTAGAAACCGAAAAGCTGGTTTCCGCCTCCTACAATCCCATCCGCCGAACTTGGAATCAGGCTCCACGAGATGCCGCCGTTAGTCGAGCGCAGAATGCCGCTTCCATAATAAGAGTCGGTATTGTCGTTGGGGTCGCCGGTTCCGGCCAGCACCACTCCCGTCCCGCCCGGCTGCACGCTCAAGGCGCCAATGCTGATCGCGGCATCGGTCGCCCCGCTCAGCGCAGACAATGTATCTGTCAGCGGACTGAAAACCGCGCTTGATGCGTTCGCCGCGCCGTTGATCGACTTCCACACCCCGCCGCCGGTCGCGCCCACATAAACCGTGTTGCCGCTGTTGTCCGAGGGATCAAGAGCCAGCGCGGTAATCCTGCCCGTCACCAGGCCAAAACTCTGCGATGTGACAGCAATCGGTCCAACCGGCGTCCACGCCGTGGTTCCTGCCGTATCCGGCGTCGCCTCCGGACTCTGATTTTCTGCCTGTCTCCGCAATTGCGCCCGCAGCGCCGCCGCAGCCCGCGCCCGCTCTGGAGTCAGCCCGCGCTCCGCCAAAAACCGCTTTGCCTGCACCACTTTCGGAGGTACCGGCGCGCCAGGACGGCTAGTCGAACTCGTCGGCGCTTGCCCTTCCGATTGCGCGGAAACTCCTGCCGGGCCGCAGAAAACAAACAGCGACGCCACCGACGCCAGTGCAAAAAAAACGCGCAGCCGGCCCCGCCTCTTCCCGCTCCACCCCACGTGCTCCGAATCGCTCACACACGTCCTCTGCTCGATTCCGCCCTCGCCTCACCTTTCGCTGGGTGGGAGATTTGGGCAGAACCTCTGGGAATTCGCCGTGCGAAACAATCAGATTCCGGGTTTGAAAATTGCTGCGATTATAGTACAAAGAGGGAATCGGCTGCCGGACAGAAATAATCACCCTGCACCTTTGCGGTGCACAGAAAGCCACTATCCGCCCGTCAGCGCCGCGTTTCCGCGCCCGTCAACCTCTGCTGCTTTTCGCTTCCTACCAGCCACTCACCCCGCTCCGGCCCCAACTCCAACAATTCCAAGGCCGGTTCCCTTCCCGTCCCGGAACTTCCCTCTGTATTTTCATTCATGCTTTTTCCCCAACCGCCGATAAAAGGACTGTTGACTCATGCGCGTATCCGGGCTGAAGCATCAGGCTCCAACGGGCTGGAGCGTCTAGCCAGAAAATCACACGCGCCTGGGCAAGCGAGGGGAGGCGAATTGAATTCCATGCAGAGCGCAGCTCAGTTTCCCGCTCATCCTCCCAACTCATCGATGCCTCTCATCGACACCGATACCCAATCCCTCCCTCAGGCCGTAGGCATCAGCGCCGCGTGGCGCAAGCTCATGATGCAGGCCGAGATGGCCGGACCGCATCTCCAGGTAGCAACCATTGAAGGCGAAGCCGGCTCCGGCAAGCACACCTTGGCCCGCCTCATCTACGGCCGTTCACCACTGTCATCTTCTGGATTTGTCCGCCGCGATGCCCGCGAGTGGCTGGTCGCCGATGCCGACCCGGCGCTGCTCTCCGGATTCACCTATCTCGACCGCGTAGACCTGCTCACACCCGCCGGCCAGGGCCTTCTGCTCAGCGTTCTCAAAAAGCTTCAAGACCGCTCTTCGGGCCGAGCCGTTGTTCTCGCCTCATCGCAGGCCTCGCTCCGTCAGATGGCTGGCCAAGGCTTGATGATCCCAGATCTCGCCTTTCGTCTCACCGCAGTCCGCTTCGCTATTCCGCCATTGCGCCAGCGCAAGGAAGACATCTCGATCCTCTCGCAATCCCTGCTCGACAGCATCTGCCGCCGCTATCAGCAGCGCCCCGTCGTCATGGGCGCCGGAGCCTTGCAGCGCCTTCTCCAGCACAACTGGCCCGGCAATGTCCGCGAGCTATCCTGCGTTCTTGAGACCGCCCTGCTCGAAGCCGCCAACGGCGTCATCCGCCCCGGCGATCTAGCCCTTTCCACCGCCACCGAACCTACCCTTGATGCGCAGCCCGCCGTGCGCACTGAGAATCTCTCCCTCGACACGATGATCCGTCATCATGTCCAATATGTTCTCGACCTCAACCACGGCAACAAGCTTCGCGCCGCGCGCCAGCTCGGCATCAGCCGGTCGACTCTCTACCGCATCCTCGGCAACGAAACCATCCTCAGCAGCTAACTTCCCATCCTCGCCGCTGTCATCCTGCACAGCACTGTCACCCTCAACACCGCTATCATCCTTGCCGTCGCTGTTCTCCGCAACGACGCTGTCATCCTGAGCAACGCGAAGGACCCGCGTCTGCTTTTCCCCATCCAATCAAAACATGAAAGCGATGCTGTCATCCTGAGCGACCGCAGGGAGTCGAAGGACCCGCATTTGCTCTCGCCGGATTGAAGAAAAGGAACGGAGGGAGGCGGGGGTTTCAACCCCCGCAAACAACATCCAAAATGACTTGAAAATCAACCAGCGCCGCGCACCCGCGCCAGCGCCCATCGCCAACCACACTGTCATCCTGAGCAAAGCGAAGGACCTGCGTCTGCTTTTCCCCATCCAATCAAAACATGAAAGCGATGCCGTCATCCTGAGCAACCGCAGGGAGTCGAAGGACCCGCATTTGCTCTCGTCGGATTGAAGAAAACGAACGGAGGGAGGCGGGGGTTTCAACCCCCCGCAATCAACATCCGAAATGATTTGAAAATCAACCAGCGCGGCGCACCCGCGCCAGCGCCCATCGCCAACCACACTGTCATCCTGAGCAAAGCGAAGGACCCGCGTCTGCTTTTCCCCATCCAATCAAAACATGAAAGCGATGCCGTCATCCTGAGCGACCGCAGGGAGTCGAAGGACCCGCATTTGCTCTCGTCGGATTGAAGAAAACGAACGGAGGGAGGCGGGGGTTTCAACCCCCGCAAACAACATCCAAAATGATTTGAAAATCAACAAGCGCGGCGCACCCGCGCCAGCGCCCATCGCCAACCACACTGTCATCCTGAGCAAAGCGAAGGACCCGCGTCTGCTTTTCCCCATCCAATCAAAACATGAAAGCGATGCCGTCATCCTGAGCGACCGCAGGGAGTCGAAGGACCCGCATTTGCTCTCGCCGGATTGAAGAAAAGGAACGGAGGGAGGCGGGGGTTTCAACCCACGCAAACAACATCCAAAATGATTTGAAAATCAACAAGCGCGGCATGTGTCAGCTTCTTCGCTATTTCTAGCGTATGAGGTGTACAATTCTCCAATTAATTAAGGAAGAGATCAGATGGAGAGAGAAGACTTGACGGCCAAACCTCACAATGAGCATAGCCGAGCTGAAATCGTACAGCTACCGGCCCTCGTAGCACCATTCCTTGATTCTGTGAAGTCTCTGGCTGACTCTGAGCGTGATGCGCTTGGCCGGGTGCCCCACTCTTCGATTTTTTCTATCGAAGGGTGGGATACCACCACCCAAGCACTTTTCCTAGTCCCTAGTCCCTAGTCCCTAATCTCTAGTCCTCAGTCTCTTGCTCCAAGTCCTCAGGCTCCCCCTCCCACCGCGGTTCGGTCACCAGCCGCTCCGCAAAGCTCGGCCCCGCCCGCTTCTTCACCGGATTGGGCTTTTTCGCATCGGCCACCCCCAGCACCTCGGCCCACAGCCGCCCCTCCGCCAACCACTCCAGTGTCTTTCCGCCCTCCGGCACAATCCCATAGACCACCTTGCATCCCATCGCCTGCGCCATCTGCGACATCGCTCGCAATGTAATCGTCCCTCTCACCTCGCGCGCCTCCAAACAGAAAACCCCCGAGTCAGTCATCCCTATCTTCTTCGCAACCTCCTCCACCGGAATCCGCACCACCTGCCGCACTGCCCTGAGCAATCCGCTCGTCGGATTCTTTTCCAGCCCCGCGCGCCGGTAACTCCGCATCTCCAGGTCCAGTCTTCTCAACTCCAGCTTCCGCTCTTTCTCCCGCATCTTTTCCCTCAATTCTGTCCCTGCTTATAGCGGTTCTCCAATTGGTGTAGAGCGGAGTTGATGCTCTGGAGTGGCTTTTTCCTTAAGAAAAAGTCACCTTGCATGATTTCAACTACTCCACGGAAATTGGAGAACCGCTCGAATCACACAGGATCACAGGTTGAAAGGTAGCGAAAATGATCCTAAAAATGCGCAAAAAACACGCAAAAAAAGCCAATTTTCAGGTAGTTTTTCATCGTTTACTCCGCGCCGTTGAGCAGAGACGCCCGTTTTACTCCGCGCAGGCGGCTAGTTTCTGCATAGACCAAATCGCCCTTCGCCGGTTCTCGCCAACCACGCGCAGTAAACCTCCGCATCTCTCGGCATATATGCCCAGTCGAAATTGCGATTACCGATTCCCTGCCCCGTTTCGTCTACACTCTTGTTTAGAAGTTTTTCCCGCGAGGAATAGTCCCTTGAAAATTCAGCGCTTTCTCTTTCTCCCTCTGGTGTTGCTCATGACCGTTCCCTCTCTCGTCTCCGCGCAGGCTGCCGCCGCGCCCGCCGCAACCGACTCGCTCGAAGCCCGCCGCAAGGCCATGAACCTCGTCTTCAACGACTACTGGGAAGACCAGCTCAAGCACCAGCCGGAGTTTACCTCCACCCTCGGCGACAAGCGCTACAACGACCAGCTCACCGATTACTCGGTCAAGGCATACAACGCCGGCCTGGAGCGCGAGCAGGCCTTCCTGATGCGCCTGGCCGCCATTGACACCACCGGCTTTACCACGCAAGAGAAGATCAGCCGCGAGCTGCTGCTGCGCCAGTTTGCCGAGGATGCCGAAGCCGCCGAGTTCAAGGAGTGGGAGATGCCCATCAACCAGATGGACGGCATTCACACCATGTATCCGCAACTCGTCGCCCAGCTCAGCTTCGATACCGTCAAGGACTACGACGACTGGATCGCCCGCCTGCACGCGATTCCCAAGGCCTTCGATCAGGTGACAACCAATATGGCCATCGGCATTGAAGACCATCGCGTGCCGCCGAAGTTTCTGCTCCTCAAGGTTCTCGACCAGGTCAAAGGGTTTGCTAATCAAAAGCCCGAAGACTCGCCGCTGGCCATGCCGCTGAAGACCTTCCCCGCAACCATCAAGCCCGACGAACAGCAGCGCATCAAGACCGAAGTGCTCGACGCAATCAGCAAGGAAGTCCTTCCCGCATACATGCGCCTGGCGCGCTTTCTCGAGGTCAGCTATGCTCCAGCAGGCCGTGAGCAACCCGGCATCTCCGCGCTGCCCGACGGCGCAAAGTATTACCAGTTCCTGATTCACCGCACCACCACCACCGATCTCACTCCCGCTCAGATCCACCAGATCGGCCTTGATGAAGTGAAGCGCGACGAGGTCGAGATGCTGGTCATTGCGCAGAAGCTCGGCTTCACGGATCTGAGAACCTTCCAGGCCTCAATCAAGACCAATCCCAAGCTGCATCCCGCGTCCGGCGAAGAATTGCTCAATGCCTATCGCGGCTACCTGACGCCGATGCAGGCAAAACTGCCGCAACTCTTTGGACGTTTGCCTAAAGCGAAGTTTGAGGTTGCAGAAGTCCCCGATTACGCGCAGAAAACCTCCGCTGCCGCGTATTACGAGCAAGGCGCGCCCGACGGCTCCCGCCCCGGCCGCATTCGCATCAATACATACCATGCTACGGAAAAGAATCTCGTTGAAGTGGAGAACACGGCGTACCATGAGGGGCTGCCGGGGCATCATCTGCAAATCTCAATTGCGCAGGAGCTGGACGACGTGCCAACGTTCCGTAAATTCACGGGAAATACCGCGTATGTGGAGGGTTGGGCGCTTTACTCGGAACGCTTGGGCAAGGATGTGGGCTTTTATCAGGACCCGTACTCCGACTACGGGCGGCTGGAGGCGGATGTCATGCGCGCCATCCGCCTCGTTGTCGACACCGGCGTCCACAACCAAAACTGGACCCGCCAGCAGATGGTGGATTACTTCCACGACCACTCGGCAATTGACGAGACCGAGATTCAGGCCGAGGTGGACCGCTATATCGCATGGCCCAGCCAGGCTTTGGCGTACAAAATAGGCCAGTTAAAGATTCTGGAGCTGCGCGACCGGGCTAAAAAGGCGCTCGGCGAAGGCTTTGACTTGCGCGACTTCCACGACCAGATACTGGATGCCGGGGCATTGCCGCTGGATGTTCTGGACGCCCGCATCGACTCCTGGATCGCCAGCCGGAAGACGGTCGTAAAGCCCTGACCGCGCCGCGGACGCTCAGTGCTTCTTGCAGTTGTTTACGCTGAAGCCTGTTTTCATATAGGCATATATGCGGAGTAAGAATGTAGTTACTCCGCATGGTTGGCGATAAAATGAAAAATCAACCGCGATGAATGAAGAATGTCGCGGCCCTCGCCTACACTTTGTGGGCACCTGTCCATATCCATGCCTACAAAAACGTGAAAAACAGCCTCAAAATAGGCCATTTTTGCGCTGTTTTTGGTGTAAAAACAGCTGCATTTTGGTGCCTATGCGAGGATTTGAGCTTGCATTGGCGCTTATCGATGCTGATCCATGCTTGCAAATTTTTATTAACTATGATTAACTATCGATATGATCTTTGGCTAATAAGCTAGACCGCGCCCGTTTTTGCGCTCTTCGGACCCATGAAGGGGGATTGATGGCACGCACAGCGTCCTTAGCACTTCTCCTGTTGATGGACTTCTGTTTTTTCCCTGCGCAAGCTCTGGGACAAGGCGAAACCACGAGTGCGATTGTCGGCGAGGTTCGGGACGCGACGAACGCGGTCATTTCGGAGGCCACGGTATCCGTCGTCAGCATCGAGACAGGTCTGCGCCGCGTGGCTCGAACCGATGGTGCGGGCCGGTTCAGCTTCCCCCAGCTCAAGCCGGGCGCCTATACAGTCAGCGCGGAAGCTCAGGGATTTGAACCCCAGCGCAATGACAGCGTCGTGGCCGGACTGGGTTCGAGGCAGACCGTGGACTTTATCCTGCAAGTGGCGCGATCCACGCAGGCGGTTGAAGTCACCGGCGAGACCCCGCTCATCAACCCGGAAAACGCAAATACCGCTACAACCCTGAACACGCAGGCGCTGGAGGATCTGCCTAATCCCGGCGGCGACCTGACCTACCCTTTGCAGTTCGCGCCCGGCGCGCTGATCAATACGGCGGGGAGCAGCAACGATTTCCTCGGCGGCAGCAACGGATACGGCAACGTGGAGTTCAACGGCCTTCCCGCCGTCTCCAACGGCTATATTGTGGATGGACTGGAAACGAACGACCCGCTGACGAATCTCAATAGCGGCCTTTCCACCAATCTGGTTCTGGGGTTGAATTCGATCTCGGAAGTGACCGTCAACACCCTTTCCTATTCGGTTGACCAAGGGCGGTATGGCGCTTCCCAGGTCAACTATGTCACCAAGTCGGGCACGAACCGGTACCACGGAAATCTGTACGAATTGTGGAACGGTTCACTGCTGAACGCAGCGGACTACTTCACCAATGCGACGGCGGGGAACCACAAGCCCAGATCGACCGTGAACCATTTTGGGGGAAGTCTGGGCGGGCCGATCGCAAACGACAAGCTCTTCTTCTTCTTTGACAGCGAATGGGTGCGGATAGCGCTGCCCATCGTCACGCCGACGATCGTTCCCAGTGCGGCATTCCAGCAATATGTGCTAGCGCAGCTCCCTTCCGCGTCGGTTCCGTTCTACCGTCAGATGTTCTCGCTCTACGGAAATTTGAGCGGCACGCCAACTGCGATTCTGGGATGCCCGCTGGGCGCGGCGGGAGACGGTTGCGCCAACCGGCAAAGCGTTTCTCACTCCAGCGACGACCATGAGCAGGTGCAAACGGCCCGCATTGACTGGAACGTCCACAAGGCAGATACAGCCTGGATTCGTTTTCAAGCCGACACGGGCGTGCAGGCGGCCTACACGGACCCCATTAACCCGATCTTCGATGCGGTTTCCCCGCAACCTCTTTACTCCTTTGCCGCAGGGTACACGCATATCTTCTCCGAAGATCTGGTGAACTATTTCAATCCGGCATTCTCCTGGTACAAGAGCCTGTTTGGACCGGCGAACCTGAAAGAGACGCTGGCGGCGTTCCCGATTGTTTTAGAGGGCAGCGGCGCAAATGCCTTCACGCCCATTGGCGGGCTGGACGACGCGTGGATTCAAGGCCGCCGCGCCTCGCGATTCTTCATCAACGACAACCTGGCCTGGAGCCGGGGAGCGCACGAGCTGCGCTTTGGCACCAATACGCGCATCCTTCGTTTGAACGATTATGACTTCGGAGAAGGCGCGGTTCCTACCGTGACCTATGCCAACCTCCAGCAATTCATCGGTGGGGTCGCGAACACCGCGTCGGAATCGTTCCCATCGAATGCAAACGAGCCATTCAACTTTCTCAATCTCGATCTCTACGCGCAAGACACCTGGAAACTGACCAGCATGTTGACCTGGACCTTCGGCCTGCGCGATACCTTCAATTCCAATCCGCTGAACCCGCACGATCAGGAGGCCCGCCTCAGCGGCTCTTTCGGCTCCGTCCCGCACGATGTCAATCAACCGCTGAGCCAGGCGATCGAAACAGGTCTCGGCAATCTCTTCTCGTCCACGCCGGTGGCGCTGTTGCAGCCAAGAACGGCAGTGGCCTGGCAGTTCGAGCCAAAATCCGTGCTCCGCGCCGGCTTTGGAGTTTTCAGCGATGTCATGCCGGGCACGGTGGCCGACTTGATCGGCATGAATCCTCCTTACGACAAGACCTTCCAGGGCGGGTTGCTAGGCAGCGTAGGCGGATCAGCCACTGCGCCGGGAGTTCCGAACAGCGCCGTGGGTGCGACGGTTGCCGCAAATCAATCCTTCACCTCCGGGTTTGCCGAGGGACAGCTCTCCTGCGCATCGGTCTTGGCCACTCCGCCGGGCTGTCTTCCGGCGGTTGCGATTTCGGCGGTCCCTGATGGCAAACTCCACGCGCCGTACTTCATGGAGTGGAGCCTGGGCATGGAACATCAGCTCGGAAACACGGCCAGCTTGAAGGCTCAATATGTGGGCACACGGGCCCTCAACCAGCCGTATACAACGCAGGTCAACGGCTACCAAACGGTCTGCCAGGGCTGCTTTGCACCCTTCCCATACCATGCGTCGGCTGACGCGCGGTTTGGCGCCGCGACGCAGTTTTCGACCGGCGCGAACAGTCATTACAACGGCCTTCAATTGACCGCGATGAAACGGTTCAGCCATGGCCTGCAGGGAGAGATCAACTACACCTGGAGCCGTTGTATGGACACCGTCTCCAACGGAGGGTTCTTTTCGTTTTCCGCCGGAGGCCTGCTCTCGCCGCTGCCGGGAGGCCTCGCGCGCGATTACGGCCCCTGCGACTACGACGTCCGCGACAATCTGGATGCGCAGTATGTGTATCGGCTACCGATTCGCGTGCGCAACTCCGCGCTTGGCTATGCGCTCAATGATTGGCAAATTTCCGGAACCGCTTTCTGGCACAGCGGCGTTCCGTTCTCGGTGCTGAGCACGCCCTATTCCGCGAACGGTAACGGAATTGTGCAGGGCAGCGGGCCGCAGTTTGCCAGCGCCGTCCCGGGCGTTCCGCTCTACCAACATCATCCGATTCCGGGAGTGACCCAGCCGGGAACGCTGCAATGGCTAAACCCGGACGCATTCGTTTCGGCGGTCGATCCAAGTACCGGACAGTGCGCCGACGGAGACAGCCCGCAAAATTGCCAATTTGGAAACCTTGGCCGCAATGCCTTGCGCGGTCCCGATTTCCTCTGGAGCGATTTTTATCTGACCAAAGCCTTTGCCTTGACGGAACGGTTGAAACTGCGGTTTGAGGGCCAGTTCTTCAATCTCTTCAACCATCCGAACTTTGCCATTCCCAGCATGGTCGAAGCGGGCATTCCTGGAAATGCTTCCACACAGAGTGGGTTTGGAGCGCTCACCTACACGACCTCGCCACCGACGGGGTTGCTGGGAGTGGGGCTGGGAGGCGACAGCAGTCCACGCATGATCGCCTTTCACGCGCGGCTCGAGTTCTGAACGGGTTCTGGCTACCTTGGGCGACGGAAGCTGGGGTGCTTGGCATGGATGAGGCGGACTGGAGCGCGGCTTCGCCGCGCTAATTGATTTTCTAAATTTCTATGGGTGGTTTTGCGGGGGTTGGTACCTGCGGTGCGGCGAACTGCTCGCTTTTCGCTCGCTGGAGGTCCGTGCTTTCCCAGGTCCCCAAATGCGAGGGATCTCCACCCCACGGACGAAGACCTGTCCGTGGGGACCCCGGCCTGGGGCACCCACGGTCACTAATGCGGATGGCTGAAGAAACAAACGCAGTTCGTTCGCTTTGCTCAGGACGACAGCGTTCGTTGGGTCTGTGCTTTTCTTATTTCCGGAACGGAGCTTCGAAGCGTGTTTCCATTTTGAGCTCCTGATCGGGCTTCTGCTCCTTCGCCTGAACCGCTTTCACTTCGAGCGCAGGAGAAAGCAGGCACGTGGCGCGGAAGGCGGTCAGATCGGGCGTAGAAGATTTGTAGAACAACTTGCCCTCGACCGCAATGTCGTAGCGCTCCGCCTTCGTCCCGGCAACCTTGACGCCGGGCTGATACCACGGCGCTGCATTAAGGAACCTCTGAAAATCTCCCCAATCCACAGCCATCGCGGTTAATGTGGATTGAGGAGATTGATCGCGGATGAAGCAGCTTACTTTGGCCCAGCAGGTGGAGTTTCAACGCTACTCGAAGAAGACACGGCGCGAGCAGTTTCTGGAAGAAATGGACGCCGTCATGCCCTGGGCCGAGTTATTCGCGCTCATCGCGCCGCATTACTCGAAGGGCGAAGCGGGGCGCAAGCCGGTGGGACTTGAGATCATGCTGCGCGTCTATTTTTTGCAGCAGTGGTTCGCGCTCTCCGATCCGGCGGCCGAAGATGCGCTGTACGAATCACCCGTGCTGCGGCGCTTTGCGGGCGTGGACCTTGGCCGCGCGCCGGCGCCGGATGAGACGACCATCTTGAACTTCCGCCACTTGCTTGAAGAGCACGATCTATGCGGTCAAATGCTTGTCGCGGTCAACTTGTATCTGGCCACGCGCGGCATCCGCATCACCACCGGCACCATCGTCGATGCGACGATCATCCACGCGCCTTCATCGGCCAAGAACGAGAAGAAGGAGCGCGACCCGGAGATGCATCAAACGCGCAAGGGCAACCAGTGGTACTTCGGCATGAAAGCGCACATCGGCGTGGATTCAAAAGAAGGCGTGGTGCATTCGGTCTGCTCGACAGCGGCCAGCGTCAGCGATGTGCATATGCTACCCGAGTTACTGCACGGCGAGGAGAAGAAAGTCTGGGGCGATGGTGGCTATCAAGGACAAACCGAAGCTATCCATGAAGCCGCGCCTCATGCGCAGGATATGACTTCGCGCCGTGTAAAAACCAAGGCCGGAGTGGATGAGCAACAAAGCGCAAGAACCGCGTGAAGGCGCGGGTGCGTGCCAAGGTGGAGTGGCCTTTCCGCATTCTGAAGCGCGTCTTTGGACATACGAAGGTGCGCTATCGCGGCTTGAAGAAGAATCACGAGTGGCTGTGCGCGGCCTTTGCTACAGTCAATATTTATCAGCATCGGCGCAGGCTGGCGAAGATCAATTTACGGCTGGCCCTTCAAGGGGCGTAGTGTGTCTGCCGGAGGCTGCAAAAGCCTCCGGTAGGCAAAATGAACGCAGGATCACTGCGAAACAGAACGATTTTGAACGGATGCAGACAAACGTGGGTCGAGAAACTTTATAACTCGGCGATTTTCAGAAGTTCCTTAAGCGTGATCACATTTACGTCTGTCGTGTAACCGAAGCTATGATCGAATTCCTTTTGATTGACCTTCTCGCGAGCAGCCTTGAAACACGCATTGTCTGCCTGTATCTGCCAGCCCGCCGTATGGTCGCCCGGCACGAAGGGCTCGGGGCGAACCAGATGCCAGTACGGACTATCTTCGGAACTCAGCGCGTCCGCCTCATAGACTCCCGTGCGCTCGTTCGCGCGGCACTCAATCAGTTGGGGAATCGTACCGTCGTCGGCGATGAACGTCGTATCCGGATGAGCAGCCCGGATGCTATTCACATAGCTCTGATCGATTATGAACTGAACCGGCTTGATCTTGGCCCGTTTTACGCAGAGCTCCTCCTTGGCCGGATCGTTTTGAATTGCGCTGTTGGAAACCATCTGTCCGTTTGCAATCCCACTCGTAATCATTGCTGCGAAAACCATTGAACCGGCGAAGACAAGTAATCTGCGAATCATTCCGTGTGCCTCCTGATTGTTGATAAAGCCTTGAATTGAAGATATTCCTACTGGTTCACCGCCAACCCGTTTCCGGGGGCAGCGACCGGGGTCCCCAGCGACAGGTCTTGGTCGCTGGGGTGGAGCGAGCTATCGATTGCAAAGAGATTACCAGCAAGACCGTAAGATTGCGCTAAAGAACGGGTCTCGCCGGGTTGCCGCATCCGAGCCGCGCTCGCCGCAGAGACCGGTTTTAGCAAAACTGGGGATGGCGCATCCCGAAAGCACGTCCATCAAATTGACGTGGCCGTCAGGGAGTGGAAACCTTGCACAGAATCCAACCAGCGGGAGACAAACGCAGCTCCTTCGCTGCGCACAGGACGACAGCGTTGGACTGGTCGTTTCCCTGGTTCACAAGTGCAAGGAGCCTAGGGAAACCGGCGTTCTAGCTGAGGTTCGCTAGTTTCCTTCGAGCTTCTGCTGCGGTCGTCCCATATGGGAATATCGTCAATGCTTGCTTAACGGCCACCCGAGCCAGCGCGCTGTCGCCAAGCGCCTTCGCGGCCGATCCTTTCAAGAGGAGCAACCCGGCGAGGTCATCTTTACCGAATGAGTCAGACTCCTCAAACGCTTCCACAATCCTTACTTGGGCATCTTCGCGCCGTCCGCAGGAGGCCAATCCCCACGCATGTACCAGCAAACACTGCGCCAAAAACGTGCGGATATTCTGCGATTGCGGCTTACCTTTCATATCCGCGATTACCTGTTCAACGAGTTCGCAAGCCCTGGGCGCTTCTATGCCCTGGGACAGGAGGCACTCCGCAAGGCTAAAACGAAAATTGTCCTGTATCCTCTGCGGCACGAGAGCCGCTGTCTCTAATAGTCCCTGCGCCTCGGCGTACTTGCCCTCACACATCAGAGCTATCGAATAATAATAAAAGTATGTACTCTTTAGCGACGACTTATTCTTTGAATCGAATACCTCCTGCTTCAGCAGTTCCAAAGCCTCGCTGTACCGTCCAGCTTGCAACATGATCCATCCTCTAAATGGCTTGCCGTAAGGTTTCATACGAAGCCATATCCGGCTAATTCGAAGCGCTTCGTCATAATTTCCCTGCGAGGCGAGACGAACTGCCTTGCGCTTCAACCGCATAATTGGAAGCGGGTAAAGCAGGACTGCGGCGATAAATCCAATCAGGCACAGCCAGCGAAGTGTCTCGCCATGTTGAGCGCCAAACCAATCCTTCAGTAACAAACTCATGACCCACGCTGTGAATGAGAGCGATAACACGGATGCCGCAACCCTTCCCCAGTTACCCGACCGAGCCAGAATTTCCATTATGAGTAGAAGTGTCCAAACCGGAAATGCAACGCTCAGGATTACGAATAAAATGAGCGGAACAACGGATAGGATTCCTCTGTCCGGGACGAGCACAGATGGAAATTGCGATCCGTAAATCCAACGAAACTGTAACCACAGGGCGACGACACTTCCTGTCAGTGCAATCGCGAATCGAGTACCCCAGCTTAGCGGCAACCACGATCCCTTTCTTTCTGTATGCCTCTTTTCTTCGCTTGCCAAAGACATTTTTGTCTCTCTTTCTCGTTCTCCGTCTGGCTGATTCCTTGATTATGTAGTTAATCGAACTCAGGTCTGCGGCGGGGCCGACTGCGCGTTTTTCGCTAGCTGGGAGTCTGTGCTTTCCCACCCTAGCGACAAGAACAAGTACGTCGCGAGGGTGGGGCACCCAAAGTTGGGTTCATTGATTCCCTGATCCACAAAATGCGATGTTGCCAATAGGCGCGCCCCGGACTGAGGGTTAATTCTGCGGCTCGCGCAGAGGCACTTGCCTGTCGATGGAGAACTCAACCTTCAGGGATGCGTGAGCGCTGCCGAGGCAGACGATGAGTTTCCTGCCCGGCCCGTTGAAGGCGTAGTTCACATGCGCCACTCCGTCGGGATCGATTCTGGTGACTGCGGGCGGGTCCGGATTCACGTCGTGCACATCCTTGGCATCGATCAGCGAGGCGGTTGCCGCAATCACTCGTTCGTGCAGTGCGCTATCGAGAGCGATCGGCACCTGCAAATCGGAGTTCCAGTTGCTGTGGCCACAGCCGGCTTCAAGGCCAGCGATCAAGTTGTCTCGCGTGACTACCTCTTCGGCGAGGACCGGGTTGGCGCGGTAGACGCGATAGAAAAAATCGTAGGCGCTCGACTTGCGGTCCGGAGGCCGGATCATGTTCACGTGGTTTGCGTGAATCTCCTGCGGCGGCGTGGTTACATCGCATCCATAGGTGGCGCTGAAGTAGCTGACCACGCGGGCATGGGCCTTGAGAAGATGTCCGACGCCGTCTTCCGGCATGGTGTCTTCGGTTTCATAGGCGCAGAAGCGGTGA
Organism: uncultured Acidobacteriaceae bacterium; assembly: GCA_963713645.1. GTDB lineage: Bacteria > Acidobacteriota > Terriglobia > Terriglobales > Acidobacteriaceae > Telmatobacter. The sequence continues at coordinate 367,662 of CAVQMQ010000035.1, forward strand.
ATGCCGTTGACGGAGTCGCGCCCTCGCCAATTCTTTTCGAGGTCGGTCAGAAAAGAGTTGTCGCTTGCATCGCTGAGATCGTTGAGCAGCGGATCTTTGTCGTAGATGGAAGCGATGCGCGCGACACGAGACCCTCGTGCGGGGTTCCATAGGAGACGATGAACTTGACTTTCGCGGCCTCGGCTGGATGCCGCAAGAGCATCTCCTCAATCAGGATGCCGCCCAGGCTATGAGCGAGGAAAACCACCTCGCGATGCTCCCAGACGTGGTCTTTTTTGAGGCGGGCCCAGAGCAGGTCGGCCAATTGCACACTGGACATTTTGCCATTGGACGAAGGCGTGGGATACTCGGCGACATCAACGTCGGAATAGGCAAAGCGCGGGTCGGTCCGAATCATATCCGGCCAATAAGCGCCGTTCGACGCCCGCCAGGACTCGCGGTCCCCGTGAATGCCATGCACAAAAACAATGACTCTTGCGCGCCCCGCCGGTTGCGTGCCGGCCGGCTGCGCACGGTCCGGTTGTTGAGCGGTCTGTGCAAAGAATGGGTGAGCGCAGAACAGGAGAAAAAGGGCGATTGAAACAAGCTTCATTTTCATCTTCGTCAGCAGGTTCTACTCATCTGAAATCCGGCATATCGGTGACAGATTCCGAAGTGCAAGTTCCAGTTTATGCCAGCACAGAGAAAGTAGCAGTGTTGGCCTCGGAAAAAGCCTGCGCGTCGGAAAGCGCGAATCAGTGCGCGGGTTCGTATGGCTCAGCCTTGAGCATATCGGAGAGGACCCCGCGCTCTTCCGGCGAGAAGACGCCCTGATAGCGGCTGGAGTTGAGGACCGTCGCGCGCTGGTCAACAGGCACGGAGCGCAGATCGCGGAAGGCGCCCTTCATCAGATCCTTGCGGTCCGGGGGCATGGCGGCAAAGCGTCGGGAGGAGGCGTTGATCTGCATCCGCTCCTGCGGAGAGAGCCGCTCCAGCGTCTCGGCACGGGCGAGGCGGCGCTGGCGCTGCTCTTCGGAGAGATTATTCACCTGGTGCAACTGTTGCAATACATGCTGCTGCTCGGTGGGATTGAGCCGCTTGAAGCTGGGCGAATTTCGCAGCAACCGCTCCTGGTCCTGTACAGGCGCGCTGCTGTGCTGGTTGAGCCAGTCGCCGAGGTGGCCTGCCGGAGCGTAATTTGGCCGGGGGGCGGACGCGGCTGGCAGCGCAGGCCGGACCTGCGGCAGATTTGCAGCAGGCGCGTGTGGCGCGGATGCGGTGGGTTGGAAAGGCCTGGAGGAGCCCGAGTAAGCGGGCCGTACAATGCTGGGCTTCTCTGCTGCCGCGTCCGGCGCAGCAGAGTAGGCCGGACGCACCGGCGCTGGAGCTACGGAAGCCGGCGCGGGACGATTCGGTTCGACCGTCGTTTCTGGCGCGCGGTAAGCGGGCCGAGGCTGGGCCTGCGGTTCCGCAGGGCGCTCGTAAGCAGGCCGGGAATTCGCCGGACGCAGAGAGCGATCACCGTTCTCCTGCTGCAGCGCGCGGCGTTCGTGATTCTGGTGCTGCCGGGCGTAGGCCGGACGGGATGCGGCTGGATGAGCCGCAGCCCCAGGATGCTGGCCGGGAGCGGCCCAGAGCACAGGCACACAGAGCAGAAAAGCAAGAGCAGTTGTGACGCTGCTCCGCTCTCCGCTCTGCTTGCTCGCATTGATTGCCGCGTTCATCTCTTGCCCCAGCCCCGTCGTTCTCAGATCAATTGGTTTTCAGTTCAGATTCAATGCGGAAGATTACTCGCCGTTGTCGTTGGTAGAGAGCGTCTCCAACTGATCAAGCAGTTGGGCATTGCTGTCGAGGTTCTGCAAGTCCTGCACTACGGCGGCCTGTGGTTCGGGGGTCGGCGCAGGCTCGCCCATATGGCTGCCGTTCAGGCTAAGATAGGTTCCCCCACCGACCAGCAGCATCACCGTCAGCGCCATCGCCGCCAAGGGCCGCGCGTGAGCAGAAGGACCGTAAGCGAAGCTCAAGCGCAGGCGGGCAAGCCAGCCCTCGGGAGCCTTGCGCCGCTCCTCACGCATCTGCGCATCGAAGCGGCTGAGGAAGTACGGGTTCGGCTCGGGAGCCTCCCAGGCGTTCATCAACTCCATCGTGGAGCGCAGCTCGGCCAGCTCGGCGCTACAGCCGGCGCAGGCTTCCACATGGGCGCGGGTCTTCGCGTCCGGCGCGGCGTCAAGCAGCATCTCCGCCAGTTTGGCTTCCATTCCAGGGCAACTAATTGTGGTCGGCTTCATTGTCGGCCTTCCTTCCCGCCGGATTCCTCCGGCAATTCCTCAAGCAAATTCCTTCAACGACTCCCGCAATGTCTGGTAGGCGCGGAAGAGCAGCGACTTGGTCGCTGACTCGCTCAACTTGAGCACCTCGCCAATCTCGCGGTAGTCCATCTCCTGATACTTGTGCATCAACACCGCCATCCGCTGCCGCTCGGGCAGAGCCATCACGTGCTTGCGAATGGCCTTCATCCGTTCTGCGCGTAGGAGACTCTGCTCGGCTCCGGGATCGGTTCCGGCAATCTCCTGCGTCGTGCCTGTCTCTTCGTCCGGTGCATCCAGATAAACCGTCTGCGCCGACCGCTCATGGCGCGTATCACGTGCATGATTCACGCCGAGATTCGTCGCAATCCGGTAAAGCCAGGTGGTAAATTTTGCTTCCGCCCGGTAGCTCTCCCGCGAACGGTAGACACGCAGGAAAACCTCCTGCGCCAATTCTTCGGCAACTTCCTGGTTATGCACCATCCGAAAGAGGAAGTGAATCATTGCGCGGTGATATTTCCGCACCAGAAAATCGAAGGCCGTCTCATCGCCGACGGCGGCGCGCAGCATAATGGCCGCGTCGCTTGCCGGGTCTAGATCTCCGCGCGGATCGACAGGCCGGGAATTTGTCCCAGTACTCAATCCTATGGCCAAGTTGTCCAGCACGAGGGTCGCCATGTCTTCTTCAACCCCGCCTCCGGCAAAAGGTTGCGTGCCGGAAGCCTCATTTTCATTGGAATTTTCGCTGTCTGAGCGCACGAAGGCCGCCAGCTTCTCTCCCCGGCTGCCAAAACTCTGCTTCCCATCTCCGGCACCGCCTGAATCCGCGCCACCGAGGCTGGTAAACGGGCGCAATGCCGCTTCCCGATCCGGGACAAACTCGCCTGCTGCTCGGGTTGGCCTCAGCGTCCAGCGCATCAGAAAATTCGCAAAACTCCTCGGAGCATCCGGCGGACCCGCCAAGGGTTGGCCGCAAAGCCCCGCTGGTGTTACTCTAACCTACGGGATGCCCTGTTGGCTCGTCCAAAAGCCGGCCCGCCTGAGACCTAAATTGGGCGCTTAACTCAGCGGTAGAGTGCCACCTTCACACGGTGGAAGTCGCAGGTTCGAATCCTGCAGCGCCCACCATATAATCAACAACTTATAGGAAACAAAGCAGAAACGAGATACGTCGAAAGTACGTTGGTTCTATGCAGCGGCATCTTCGCTCCCTTCTTTCGCCGGTGCGGTACGATCCATGAGCACGTCCACGACTCGGGTTTGCGCGGCGCGTTTTGCGGTCGTAATGGCTCTGGTATACACGTTCATTGTGGTATGGAAATTTGCATGGCGCATCAATTCCTGAACGACCTTCACATCTTCCCCGTTCCCTTTAAGGAGTGTCGAATAGGTGTGACGGAATGTATGCCAGCCGATCCGCTTCTTGATCTTTGCAATCTTCGCAGCGGGATCCAAGAATCGAGTAAGCAAGGTGTTAGCCCAAGGGGGCATTCTTCCCTCAGTCCAATCGCTAGCAAAAACCCAGTCTGTGACGGCGCTGTATGTGCATTCTTGCCGCCATTTCAGGATTTCATCCGCAGTGAACTGGTCGAGAGGAACTGGCCGGCTGGACACTTCTGTCTTGCACTTGCCCACTTGTCCATGAACAACTGAACGAGCTACGTTCATTTCCAGCCGCTTCCAGTCAATATCCGACCATTTCAATCCGAGAACTTCGCTGATTCGAAGTCCCGTCGCTGCACAAATGATTCCCATCGCGCGGACTTTCTGCGGGAGGAGGATCATAAGAGCACGAAACTCTTGGGCTTCTAATGTCTCAGGGATATGCTCTCGCTTGGCGCTCTGTCGGACAGCAAGAAGAGGATTCTCGTTGTTTCTCAGCCAGCCGTTGCGGATAGCGTGTTGATAAACGTCGCTCATGACGTACTTCAGTTTGGCTTTGGTGCTGCCCGCCAATTCGAGCTTATCCAGCCAGCGCTCTACTGCGACTGAGGTAATATCGCGTAGCCGATATTCACCCCACCGCGGGAGAATGTGGACTTGGAGATTATTGTCATAGACATGCTTCGTCTTGAACGTCTTTCGCTCGGAATCAATCTCCAAATTGAGTTCTATTTTGCGGTAGTGCTCGACAACTTGTCTGAATGTCATGGTGACAGCGTCGTTCTGGAGAGCTTCTTGGTTGATATTCAGGCGCAGTGCTTCCACGGCGACCCAAGCAGCGGATTCCGTCTTGTATTCTTTCACTGTGCCCACGACTTGTGATCGCATCTGAGGTTTACCCTTTGGATCGACCTCTCTCCATCGGTAGATCCATACATTCGGTCCCTTCTTCCGCCGAACCTGGCTGAAGAAGCCATGCTGATAACGTGGCCGTCTCAAGAGAATTCCCTCTCATTCCGACCCCGGTGGCTACCTGATTCTACCGTTTTTGATTGAACCCAGGAAGCCAATTCTGAGAGCCGAAAGCGCCAAGTGTGACGCATTCCATCTCCAAGCGAATGGGCCGGGACCGAGCCTCGACGCGCGAGGTTCAATAGGGTCTTGCGAGGGAGGCCGAGAAACTCGGCAGCTCGCTGGCCATCTACGAATTGTTCATGCGTAAAGCCCATCGGAAGTTGCATAGGAAATACCCTCGATACAAAGTTGAGTCAAAATTGGTTCTGCAAGGAGCGCCCCATCTTTCCGACGCCAGTTATGCGATGTACATTTCAATATTTTCGCATAACGTGATCGCCGAAGCAACTCATCTTGATTTTGAATTCTGGTTGAAATGCGCCCCCGGCAGGTTAGTCGGCGGGCTTTCTGCCTTGTGCTTTGTGCGACTTCTCTGCTTCAGCCTCCAAGCGGAGGTTTTCGGCGTGGTGCCGCATCGCGGCCTCGTAGATCATTTCCCAGGTAATGGGAAACTGTCCCCTCGCCCCGAGCAGTCGCACAACGGCGAACTCCGGGCGGCTTTCGATGACAATCCTGCGCTTCTTGCCATTTTCCTTCACAGACGAAGCAGAGACAAAAATGGTCTGTGCCTTATGCTCAATGAGGCAACCCATTCACACTTTCTCCTATCACAACCTGGCCTGCCCGATTTTTTGTATCGGCGAGATTGTCAGCTAAGGCGAGAGGTGCGAGATGCGCCCCGTCGCGGCCAGGTGTGTAGAAAGCGGTACTCTTCCCTTGCATACGGACAGTTCCGGTCATTTCCACTACACGCAAGGTCATTAGCCCATGAATGGGTAAAGAATGGCATAAGGATGATAGCGTATTACCACTTCTCCGCGTTGAAAATCTCGCTGGTAACTGTTAAATTATTTTGACGTTACAACAGGTAAAACCGCTCATAGGTGAGCTAAGGAACCTCTGCACAAGTCTGCAAGCCGCGTGATTCTTGGATAAACTATAGGCATGAAGCAGATGGCGCGTTTTCAGCAGACGTTTGCCTCGCAGGCGAGTTTTGAGAAGCATGGGCGCAAAAGCAAGCGGGAGCTGTTTCTTGACCAGATGAACCAGGTGGTTCCGTGGGCCGAGTTACAGGCGTTGGTCGAGCCCGCTTATCCCAGGGCGGGCAACGGTCGTCAGCCTGTGGGCCTGGGGATCATGCTGCGGACATATTTTCTTCAGCAGTGGTTCAGCCTCTCCGACCCCGGCATGGAAGAGGCCTTTTACGAGTCGCCCGTGCTGCGCCGTTTTGCCGGGGTCGATCTGGGCCTGGCCGCGGCGCCGGATGAAACCACGATCCTTCGCTTCCGACACCTGCTTGAGCGCAACGAGTTATGCGGCCAGATGCTGGACACGGTGAATCGCTATCTGGAGTCGAAGGGCATCCGCATCACGACGGGCACCATGGTGGACGCGACCATTATCAGCGCGCCCTCGTCGACCAAGAACTCCAGCGGCAAGCGCGATCCGGAGATGCATCAGACCAGGAAAGGCAACCAATGGTACTTCGGAGCCAAGGCGCACATCGGCGTGGATAGCAAGGAGACGGTGGTGCATTCGGTGGCGACCACCGCGGCCAGCGTGGCCGACAAACATATGCTGCCCGAGTTATTGCACGGCGAGGAGCGCAAGGTGTGGGGCGATGGCGGTTATCAGGGCCAGAGCGAAACCATCCGCGCCGCCGCGCCGCGGGCGCAGGATATGACTTGCCGGCGGACAAAATACAAGAATTATGTGGATGAAGAAGCCAGACGCAAGAACACGGCTAAGTCGCGAGTTAGAGCCAAAGTCGAGCACCCTTTCCGCATCCTGAAGCGCGTCTTTGGATTTACCCGGCTGCGCTACCGGGGCATCTTCAAAAACCACCAATGGATTTGCGCGGCCTTTGCGCTGGTGAACCTGTACCAACACCGCAACCGGCTGGCCTCACAAGCGGCGTAGTGTCTCTGGAGGCCGGAAAAACCGCCTGCGGAGATCAAAGAGACGAACTGAACCTCGCCGCATTCCCTTGTAAACCGCAGCAAAAGGAGAAAAATGATCGCCGGTCGCCCCCACGCTGCAAAATCACAAACCTGCGCAGAGGTTCCCTAGGAGCTTGTTGAAAAACGTGAAGTGTTCCCGCACGTGAAAAATGGAACCGCGCCAGAATGCCCGTAGAACGATCGGAGCGACATCGGAGATGGCTTTGGCATGCCGATTCTTGCCATATTCCGGGATCAAGAACCCTTTTTCAACAAGCTCCTAGGAACTTGTTGAAATTCGCTTAACTTCCGGGTCTTTTCTGGTGATTTTCGTTTCTTCCGGTTCGAAATCTGTTTGAAGTGCGGTTCTGGCCGGTGTTTATATGTGTTTGCGAGCCTGAGGGAATCATCCCCGAGGCCTGCAACCGTTGCTCAGCCACGCTGCTCCTGGAGCATTTCCATCGGTTGTGCCATCAGCCGCGGTAGCCGGATGAGGTTGTGCGCGGCGCAACTGAAGACGAACAACCAATCCACTTTCTCCAGGCCTCGCAACTTGACCTGGCGCAGCGGGCCGGTTTGCTTCAGCCATCCGAAGCCCTTTTCGATCAGCCATCGCCGGCACAGGCTGATGGCATAGCCGGGTTGACGCGTGGTTCTCCGGTCCAGGTTGCTGCTGCGACCCTTGTCGTTCTTCGCGACATGTGGCGTCACGTTCAACTCCCGCACCGTACGCACAAAATCCTTGCTGTCGTAGGCCTTGTCGGCACCCACGGTGATGCGGCGTGAGCGGCCCTCTTGCTTTTGCTCCAGCATCAACAGCGCGGCGTCTCGCTCGGCATAGCCATCGGCGTGCGTCACCATCGCCGCGGCAATCAGGCCGTTGCGGTTCTCCACCAGCGCATGACCCAGATAACTCAGCTTCGACTCCTTGCCGTAGCTCTTCTTGTACAGGCGCGCATCGGCATCGGTGGTCGATTCATGCGTCTTGTTCGACCGCTTCTGACCGTGAAAATCTCCCCCGTCGTCGCCATCGGAGCCGTCTTTCGAGCGAAAGCTCTTCTGCGAGGCCCATGCCTGAATCAGCGTGCCATCCACCGTGAAGTGTTCGTCGCTCATGAAGCGCTTGGCATGCTTGTTCACTTCGGCAAAGAACTGCTGCGCCACATCGGAAGTCAGCAGCCGGTCGCGGTTCTTGGAAAACACCGCATGGTTCCACACCGCGTCGTCCATGCCAAGACCTACAAACCAGCGGAACAAAAGGTTGTAGTCGATCTGCTCGACCAGCAACCGCTCCGAACGCACTGAGTAGAAAACCTGTAACAGCAGCGCTCGCAGAATGTACTCCGGCGCAATCGACGGACGGCCCGAGTCAGCATACAACGCATCGATTTCCGGACTCAACGTCCCCAACACAGCATCCGTCAACTTGCGAACTGCACGCAAAGGATGATCCTGAGGAACACGCTGCTCCAACGAAACATAGCTGAACATCCCGTCCTGAACCCGCTCGTCTCCACGCATACCAGTTAGGGAACCTCTGCGCAGGTTTGTGATTTTGCAGCGTGGGGGCGACCGGCGATCATTTTTCTCCTTTTGCTGCGGTTTACAAGGGAATGCGGCGAGGTTCAGTTCGTCTCTTTGATCTCCGCAGGCGGTTTTTCCGGCCTCCAGAGACACTACGCCGCTTGTGAGGCCAGCCGGTTGCGGTGTTGGTACAGGTTCACCAGCGCAAAGGCCGCGCAAATCCATTGGTGGTTTTTGAAGATGCCCCGGTAGCGCAGCCGGGTAAATCCAAAGACGCGCTTCAGGATGCGGAAAGGGTGCTCGACTTTGGCTCTAACTCGCGACTTAGCCGTGTTCTTGCGTCTGGCTTCTTCATCCACATAATTCTTGTATTTTGTCCGCCGGCAAGTCATATCCTGCGCCCGCGGCGCGGCGCGGATGGTTTCGCTCTGGCCCTGATAACCGCCATCGCCCCACACCTTGCGCTCCTCGCCGTGCAATAACTCGGGCAGCATATGTTTGTCGGCCACGCTGGCCGCGGTGGTCGCCACCGAATGCACCACCGTCTCCTTGCTATCCACGCCGATGTGCGCCTTGGCTCCGAAGTACCATTGGTTGCCTTTCCTGGTCTGATGCATCTCCGGATCGCGCTTGCCGCTGGAGTTCTTGGTCGACGAGGGCGCGCTGATAATGGTCGCGTCCACCATGGTGCCCGTCGTGATGCGGATGCCCTTCGACTCCAGATAGCGATTCACCGTGTCCAGCATCTGGCCGCATAACTCGTTGCGCTCAAGCAGGTGTCGGAAGCGAAGGATCGTGGTTTCATCCGGCGCCGCGGCCAGGCCCAGATCGACCCCGGCAAAACGGCGCAGCACGGGCGACTCGTAAAAGGCCTCTTCCATGCCGGGGTCGGAGAGGCTGAACCACTGCTGAAGAAAATATGTCCGCAGCATGATCCCCAGGCCCACAGGCTGACGACCGTTGCCCGCCCTGGGATAAGCGGGCTCGACCAACGCCTGTAACTCGGCCCACGGAACCACCTGGTTCATCTGGTCAAGAAACAGCTCCCGCTTGCTTTTGCGCCCATGCTTCTCAAAACTCGCCTGCGAGGCAAACGTCTGCTGAAAACGCGCCATCTGCTTCATGCCTATAGTTTATCCAAGAATCACGCGGCTTGCAGACTTGTGCAGAGCTTCCCTAGGGAGCGCCAGGCCCTTTGAACTCGTCGATCTCCGACATGAGCGCCAGCAATTCCTGCGTAATGTGAATGGTATCGGTGTTGAGCATACCTAGAACTATGCCGAATTATACCGGATTGCCGACCGGGAATCTTACCGGATTGCACCGGATTAAACGTCCCGGTTTTGTCCCCCCACCCCTATTTCGACAGCAGAAATCGGGAATAGGTGGGTGAAACTGGAAATGTCCGTTACTCCCTGCCCCACTTCAGGGCGTTTCTTTCGACCGTTGCAGCGGCATCCCCGGCTGTGACGTGCGCATAGTGAGTTTGCCTTATGAACTCACTGCTGTCCGGTTAAAAGTCGAACAGAATGAGTTGGTTGGAGTTTGGAGTTAGTTGACTGGTGTAGTGCTTCTGCTGAAGTGCCTGTGAAATGGGCATTTTCTCGAACAGAGTTACCGAGAGTACTTGCAGCAAAGTGTAGAGCGAGCCGGGCAGTTCGAGCTTTTTCTTGACGATGGCGACCAGCAGGTAGACCGAGACGGCTATCCAGATCTGGGTCTTGACGGCGTTCTCGCTGCTTCCGAAGAAGGCCTTGATGCGCAGGTGTTGCTTGATCCACTTGAAGAACAGCTCGACTTGCCAACGGCTCTTGTAGAGGGCACAGATGGTAGCAGCGGGCAGCATGAACTGGTTAGTCAGGAAGACCAGATCCTTGCCGGTGTCCGAGTCGCGATAGCGAATGCGACGCAAATGGCCAGGGTAATCCTTGCGGCTGTCGTAGCCGTTGAGGGCAATAGATTGGTCAGCAAGAATGCCGGTCTGCTTGTCCACCTGTTGGGAGTAGATGCGGCTGGCATCGAGGTTACGCTTTGCGCGTGTGACAAAGAACGCTGAGGACAAATGGATGCGATAGAGTCGGGCGTAATCGAGATAACCGCGATCCATGACGTAGTAAGCGCCGGGTTGCGGGATGATTTCGTCGAGGATGTTGACGTCGTGCACATCGCCAGTGGTGACGCGGATAAACGTTGGTATGTTGCCGCGCAGATCGAGCAGCGTATGCATCTTGACTGCGGATTTGGTGGAGCGGAAATGCGCCCAGGGGAACAGGCTCAGGCACAGGTCGATGGTGGTCGAGTCCAATGCGTAAGCGGCGGCGTCGAGGTCCATGCCGAGATCTTCCTTGGCGTAGAGCTTGCGCGCCTGAAGCATCAATCGTTGCGCCAACTCCGCGTAAATACGCCAATCGCGGCTCTCGTTGGCCTCTGCCAAAGTGGAACGCCGAACGGGAGAACGAAAGCCCATGGGGTAGAGCTTAGCGGGCTGTGCGCTGAGACAAGCCTCGATGTCGCGCAGGCTCTCGCGATAGGTCAACTGGGCAAAAGCCATGGCACGGAACTGCTCGGCGCAGTTGAGGCTGCGCACCCGACGGTCGCCGCCATAACGGGCTACGCTGCGGGCAAACGACGTCCAGGGAAGGAAATCCATCAACTGAGCAAACAGCACCTTGCCAGCGTTCACCGCCGCCTCCAGAAAACATCTCTGGAATCAGCATCGCGGCAATTTCAAATCGACACCACCCGAAAACGCTCGCAACCATCCGCACATCAGGCGGTTGCGGCCAGCAAGCTAGTCGTTAACCGGACAGCAGTGTTATGAACTAGTAACTCAGTGCCGGGAAATTCCCCTCAGGGGTTAAAGACCCGTCTTGATTTTGAAGCATTTGCGGCATGACTGAAGTCAAGCCCTGATACAAGGCCAAAGTATTTCAACAAATTCCTAGGTCGAGCTTCAACTCCTCGCCGAAGACTTACCGACACGACAGTGCAAAAAATACCGGGGCGGTTTCGATCCGGCCTCAACTCAATGCTTATTTGCCAGGTTCGGGTTCAACTTCAATCGCATTAATAAGTGGATAGTTAATAACGGGCGAGAAAGTAAGTTCTATCTTTCCCAGCGCTGTCGCCTGAACATTGTCAAAGGTCTTCACAACAGGGCCTGAGCCAGCTTCGCGGAGAATGTCGAAATCCCTGAGTTGAGCGACGCCATTGCACCAAACGTCGAAAACCCGGCTGCCAGGACCGCCGATGCCGGCGTTGTCTTTGCCAAACCATGGTTCCTTGAAATACAGCCGCACACGGTACTTTTCGAGAGGAATAACCGGCAGGATATACCGAAAGTTCCCCACTCGATGGGAATCGTACAGACCTATTTGCTCGTTCTTGACATCTTTTGCGCTCTGTCCAGGGCGGCCACCGATCACATAACGGTCGGGGAGCCAGAGATTCCCTTCGGGATCTATGTAGGAATTCGATCTTGCAACAATTCTGATGGGCAACAGCGCTTCGGAAGGAGCGGGAAGGATCTCTACAGCTTTCATTGCGGAGATTTCGCCGGCGAAGTCGATGTGAATGGTGCCATCGTTTTCGGGGCGAACGCCTCGGAAGACCTTGGTATCGGCGATGTAATCGCCACCAGCATCGTCCACAAGATCCAAGGAGATGTTCTCGCCCCCATTCAGAGAAAATACAGATCGGTCTGTAGCCTCGGGCAAGTCTGAAGCTTCCGCAAAAAGCAGATGGACCTCATAGATTCCTGGATCGACAGGAAAAGCGCAATGAGTGTGCCCGCGAAGCCCGCCAAGAAAAATCGTTGGGTCGTCCGTTCCTGCAATCCGTTGGCTTGGTTCGGAAAGGCTGGCGCCGCCAGTACAGTAGTTCCCCGGCATCCAAGTATTTCCCGCTCGATCGATATACGGCACACGGCCTTTACCCAACAAGGCTCGTATCGGGTGTCCCTTTACGATAATGCTCTGCTTGGGGGCTGGAGTATCGCTTAAAGTTGAATGCGCCCTCCAATGCATCCCTTCAAGCAGGATTCCTCCAAGGAGAACAAAGGATGCCAGTGCAAATCCAGATATGAGCCATTTCCGGCGCGCGGCACCAGGCTTAGCAACGATTTCTTCAGAAGATGAAGGAACGTGAATCGTACTTCCAACTCCGGATAAGGGCAACGTGACCGGTTCTTCCTTCTTGTCGACGAAGGAGGGAGCATACTGCCCGGCTGGAATTTGGATTTGGAGGGGGCGAGAGGCTCCGGGACCCGCGTAGATTTCCTGGAGGCGTTTTCGCAATTGATGGGCGGTCACGCGGACGATTGTGTCCACCTGGGGATTAAAATCGTTCCTGCGTCCGAGAGCTTCAACGGCAAGCGCGTACTCGGTGATCTGACTAGCCTGACCCTCGAAATGCTTCTCGCAGATGAACTTCAACATCTGAGCGAGGTTGTGGGAGCGGCCGAACACCCCGGAAGTCAACAACCAATCGAGCTCTTTCTGCTCACTCTTACTTGTGTTCAGATCAGTTGCCATCTATCGGGCGACTCCGCGTCTGCGTTGAGGTGATTTTACATCAACGTTTCGGCGCTGATCCGCCGGGCATCCCGCAGCTCCGTCATTCACGATCCTTGGCTGTTTCCCAATATGGTTTAACTGAGATTATTAACAACGTTTACCTGGCGGGCAGACACGCTTGCGGAAACGATTTAGTGCCGTTTTCCGGCCCTGCGCGCGCATTGGCTTTGTTCACAACTTCAATCACAGAGATTTCACTTCGAAATCACAAGACACCGCACAAAGCCAATGGTTATTTTTATACCCGTAAATCTGACTCCATTTCTTCGCCGCATCGGAATCTCCGGCCAATGTTGTTGATTGGCGCCGGCTAACCAGACGTGGGAGGAACGAGAGGACCAATCTTCAGATGAATGCCGGCGTGATCGCATTTGGTTCCCTTTGGGTGTTCATTCTGGCCGTGATGCAAGAGCTGAAGACGCACAGGATCTAATTTTCAGGTCGTATCCCCAAATGTGGCAAAACGGGCCATGCAGGCGCACTTTAGGCATGACCGCAGATCAAGAAGGAATAAAGGAGCAACACATGAACGCAAATCTTCGGAGGCAGTCGATCATGGCATTTATTAGTCAAAGACCGAATCTCTTCCTTCACCTCGCAGGTCTCTTGTTTCTAGTCGGGCTGGCGTTCCCGCCTGCGACAGCACAGCAAACTACCGGATCTATTGTTGGTACCGTGAAGGATCAGCAAGGGGCGGTGGTCAACACGGCGAACGTGAAGGCTACCAACGTGGACACCGGATTCTCACGGTCGGGGCCGGTAAACGGTTATGGGGAGTACCGCATCGATTACCTTCCCGTCGGCAAGTACACCGTCCAGGCGACGGCTCCCAGCTTTGAACGCTTTGTGCAGCAGAATATCGCCCTCGACGTGGACCAGACGGTGACGGTTGAAATCAAACTCACCGTGGGTGCACAGACTCAGACCGTCACGGTCAGTGAGGCTCCGCCGCCGATCAACACCGCTGACGCGGTATTGGGCCGCACCATCGAGCCGGACGAGATCATCGGCCTGCCGCTGGTCAATCGCAACGCCTACGCCGAACTCTCGCTCACACCCGGTGTGATGTCCAATAGCATGAGCCCCACTTCGAACCCCAGCGGCACCCCCAATATGACGGTTGGACTGCCCTCCGCGGCGGTCCAGGTCAACGGCGGGCTCGACTCCGGCAACGGAACCGTAGCATTTTATCTGGATGGCGGCAACAACATCACCGGTATGCGCAACTACGGCAACCCGGCTCCCAATCCAGACGCCCTGGACGAGTTCCGCGTCGAGACCAGCGCATTCGAGGCGCAATACGGCGAATTCTCCGGCGCTGTGGTCACGGTGATCACCAAGTCGGGAACCAACAAATTACACGGCGGATTATTCGAGTTCAACCGCAATACCGACTTCAATGCCTATCCGTGGAATTCGGTAGTCAAGAATCCTTACCACCGCAACAATTTCGGCGGAACCTTCGGCGGCCCCATCAAGCAGGACAAGGCCTTCTTCTTCTTCAGCTATGCCGGTCTGCGCCAAGTCTCAGGAGCGCCGGTGCAAGGGGGCATCGTGCCCACGGCCGCCGAGCGTCTAGGCGACTTTACCGCGGACACGCTCACAAACCCTATCTACATGCCGGGCACCAAAAAGGCTACTCTCGCGAATGGAGCAAACGCTGGCCCCGGTTGCCAGACCATAACCGCCGCTACTGCCGGGTATTGCATCCCGACCGGCTCCCTGGACCCAACCGCTGCAAATTTCTTGAACGTAAAAAACACAATCGGCGTTTCCGTCCCGTTGCCCACCGGAAGCCAGGTGAAAAATGGAGGCGGGAATTTCGTAACCGTCTACGTCACTCCGACAGACTCCGACGAATACCTGGGAAAGTATGACCAGTCCCTGGGCAACAAGGACCATCTCTCGGCGACCTACTTTTTTGTCAGGACCACGTCAACTCCCGCCGGAAACGGCGGCACCCAAAACATCAATTGGACCGGAGATCAGTCCGCCGCGAACCAGACGAATATCAACCTCGCCGATGTTCACACCTTCAGCGCCACTACCGCCAATCAAGCCTGGCTCACGTTCACGCGGGCAATGGGCGGACGCACTCTGATTCCTGTGACCGGCCCAGCCGATCAAACCCTCGCCAGTTTCGGCTCCAACTTCCTTATCCAGGGACCTCCCGCACTGCCCTATCTGAATGTCAGCGGATTTTTTGGCACTGGGAACCCGAACGCCGGCCCGATCACCGGTTCCGACAACTATGAGCTGCGCGACGTGGTCAGCATGACCAAGGGCAAACACAACCTTTCGCTTGGCGGTGAGTTCGCTTTAGACAAGACCATGTTCCTTGCCAATCTGAATAATTATGGTGACGTTGGCTTCTCGACCTCCGCGCCCACGACCACGGGAAATGCGCTCGCGGACTTTATCACCGGCCAAACAGGCTCCTTCGAGCAGGACACGACTTATGTCACGCATCTGAGCACCTGGCACGTCGCTGCGTTTGCGCAGGAAAACTACCGCATCACGCCCCGTTTCACGGTTAACGTTGGATTGCGGTGGGACATCGATACGCCCCCCGTCGATTCCCATGACAGAACAGCGTCGTTTCTTCCCGACCAGCAATCTACCATTTCGCCGACCGCGCCGCTCGGGTTGCTGTACCCAGGGGACAAAGGCATCGGTCGCGGCATCATCAGCACGCCGTTCAGCCACATTTCGCCTCGCCTCGGCCTTGCATTGGACCCGTTTGGGGATGGCAAGACCTCAGTTCGCGCCGCAGCGGGCATCTTCTATGGCTCTTTCAGCGGCAATGAGTGGAACCAACCCGGCAACGCCACGCCGTTCGCCATCCGCAACAGCTTTGGCGCCACTCCATCCCTCACAAATATGTATGGGAGCACCGCTCAGGGTTACGGTTTCCCCAGCGCCACCCCCGGTGGGGGCATCTTCCCGTACACCTATACGCCGTCCAAACCAATTTTCTACCCGCAGGCCGGCCCGGAAGGCATCAGCCCGGATATGAAGGATTCTTCTATCTACCAGTTCAACCTCAGCGTGCAGCGGCAATTGCCTGCCAGGATAAGCGCGACGGTAGCTTATGTGGGAACCCTTGGCCGTAACCTGAATACCTTCATCGACGCCAACTACGCGCCTTATTCGACATTGGGGACGGGCGCGCTGAGCACCTCCGGGACCAACCTGGACACGCGGCGACAGTATGATGCAGGCATCGCCGGCGCGGCTGGCACGCTGAATGGACTTACTTACCTGGTCTCAGGCCCGACTTCCAACTATAACGGTCTTCAAGTCTCGGCGACCAAGACAATGTCACGCGGCTTCTCGGTAACCGGTTTCTATGTCTGGAGCCGCGCGCTGGAAAGCTCGAACCCGACGGAGAATGGGCTGATGAGCGCGCAGGATTTCGGCGTGTTTGGCAAGCCCTTCACCGCAACCAACAATAAACTGGGCGCCCTCGGCGGCGGCCTTCAAGAAGAATATGGCCCCATGGATCAAAACCATGACAGCAATGCGGCCATCTCCGGCATGTGGAACATCAACTACTTCCACGGATCGAACAAGATCATGAAGGAAGCACTCAACGGCTGGCAGATCTCGCCGGTCGTCTATCTGATCAGCGGCGCGCCGTTTTCGATGTCCACAGGATCCAACAAAAACTATGACAGTGCGAACGCGAACCGCCCCAATGTGGTTCCTGGCGTTAGCCCCAAACTCGATCCGCACCGCTGCCGTGTATGCGCTGCCAATAGCGTATTGACGGCGTGGTTCAACACCGCGGCTTTCACGTCAAACGGGCCTGGCTTGGGCATCGGCCCTGGCGGCGCAGACGGCAACTCGCGACGCGACTCCCTGACCGGACCGGGCCTCAAGGATATGGATGCCGGCCTCTTCCGCAACGTTCAATTCGAGCGGGGAGTGGCGTTCCAGTTTCGCGCCGAAGTGACAAATGTCATGAACTGGGTGAGTCTCAACAACCCGACATCGACTCTCTCGTCGGGCAACGATGGCAAGATCACCGGCGCGCAGGGCACCCAGCGCGTCATCCAGTTAGGCGGACGATTGACCTTCTAACGTAACTCAAACTGAGTGAGAAACCGGCGTGCTCTTCCGAGGGCAATAAGAACGGAGGAGGACGCCGCAGATCAGCATTACGAAGCTAGGACCAAACCGACTGTGTGGCCCACAAAGTCTGACCTGTTAAATGCGCCGGAAATCGACACGGAGACGGATGGTCCATCGGCTAACATCAGCGCTTCGCAGGATGACATTCAATTTTCTCCCTTTGCGGGGATGGGCGCCTCCATCCATCCCCATTTTGTTCCTGGTAATGCCCAATCGCACTAAGGACGTTCAATGAAAGCCAAGCTCGTCATCAGTTTCGCATTTCTCTTTATCTGCCAAAATTTTCTTTACTCCCAATCAGCGTCAACCGTTTTGGCCGATGTGGATCATCGTCAGAGTGTGAGCCTCAACGGCGACTGGCACTTCATCGTTGATCCATACGAGACCGGTCTCTATACGTTCCACCATGAATTGCGCAAGGATGGATTTTACCTGAATGGCGCCGCCGAGCCGGGAAGCGATCGTCTGGTGGAATACGACTTCGCAAAGTCTCCCACATTAAAGGTGCCTGGTGACTGGAATACGCAAAGCCCCCAGCTTTTCTATTACGAAGGCCTGGTCTGGTATCAGCGATATTTCGACTTTCAGCCCCAGGCCCATCACAGAACGTTTTTGCATATTGGCGCGGCAAACTACAAAGCACTGATCTGGATCAACGGGCAACATATCTGCGATCACGAGGGGGGCTTTACCGCCTTTGACTGTGAGGCTACTCAGCAGTTGCACGCCGGAAAGAATTTTGTCGTCATTGCAGTCGATGCGACGAGGCAGGCCGACGGAGTTCCCACTGCAACCACTGATTGGTTCAACTACGGAGGTATCACTAGGGATGTAGCCCTCGTAGAGGTGGCTGACAGCTTCATCGACGACTACGACCTTCACCTCAATCATGAGCGCACGGCGGTTGTGGGATGGGTTCATGTGCAAGATGCAAGCTCAGAGGCAACCATCACCGTTGCGATTCCTGAGGCCAATTTGTCTGTCACCTCGCAATTGGATTCCAGTGGAAAAGGGCTGATCCGGATTCCCGAAACCAGCTTGCAACTCTGGTCTCCGGAACAGCCCAAACTCTACCGCGTTCAGCTCTCTGCTGGAGATGACAACCTGGAGGATGAAGTCGGCTTCCGAACTATCGAAACCGACGGTCAGAATATCCTGCTCAACGGGAAGCCGATCTTTCTACGTGGTGTCGCCATGCATGCGGAAGCGCCTTTTCGAGGAGGCCGAGCCAACAACGACAAGGACGTCGAAACGTTGCTAGGATGGGCACAAGAACTGGGTTGCAACTATGTGCGCCTCGCCCACTATCCTCATGACCAGCGGATGACTCGTGCTGCGGACCGCCTGGGTATCATGGTCTGGTCGGAGATTCCGGTTTACTGGGCTGAGCATTTTGATGACCCCGCGGTACTTAAGAAGGCGCAGCAACAATTGACTGAGGAAATTCGCCGCGATCGGGACAAGGCATCGATTATTCTGTGGTCTATCGCCAACGAAACACCAAACACCCCGGATCGAACACGATTCCTCAGTACTCTGGCAAGCGATGTACGTGCTCTGGATTCTTCTCGCCTGGTTACAGCAGCCTTGTTGGTTCGCACAGTAGGTCACGATAAATATATCGACGATTCACTAGGCGATGCTCTCGATGTGATCGGCGTCAACGAGTACATCGGATGGTATGAACAACGGCCCGAGGACGCCGATACCACTGTGTGGCATATCGCCTATAACAAGCCAGTGATCATCAGCGAATTCGGCGCTGACGCGAAAGCTGGATTGCACGGCGCGGCGACTGAGCGCTGGACGGAAGAATACCAAGTGAATGTCTTTCAACATCAGATCGGCATGTTGAACCGAATCCCCCAACTGCGTGGCATGAGTCCGTGGGTACTGGTGGACTTTCGATCCCCGAGACGGATGCTGCCTGGAGTGCAGGACGGTTATAACCTCAAGGGACTCATCTCCGATCAAGGTGAAAAGAAACAGGCCTTTTTCTTTCTCCAGAAAGCCTATCAGGATAAGGAACTCTTCAAACTGAAATAGCAATCCAACCCGCAGACGCAATCGACGTTATTGATCTATCCAGGAAAAGATGGGATGTTCTGCAATAAAAGTCTTATCGGCAATCCTTGCTTAAGATGTGACATCATCACTTCTTTAGAGCTTCCAAGAATGCTCGGATAACCAACCTGAGGGCTCCCGTCGCTTGACGGGAACCCTCAGGTTCTCTTCCCTGCGATCTACCAGCCTACAGCAACAACCAAGGTTTGTGGGCTCTTGCACGAGACGTCGCTCGAATCGCCGCCCGAATCGTCATACGGGAAGCCATATTGCTGATAGTTGATAGCATTCTGATGCCAGAACTGCGCATAGAAGTCCGCCGGAGCTGCTTGATAGTAGGTGTTGGGGTTGCCCCATATCGCATTCGAGACAACCATTCCAGAGGAGTTAAAGGTATTCGGACCCGCAATGTGCCGGTAGATTGCAGCGGAAAGTCCGGGATAATCCCCCAGGCCGCTTGCATTGTCGCCCGGCATCGGAACAGCGCTGAGCGGGTTGGTTGCCCACACCTCATTGATGTAGTCGGTGTAGTAATCTTCATATTCGCCGCCCGCATTGAACAAGACACCAGGATTCGGGATCGAGTAAGGAGCCTTCAGCTGAGCCAGCACCGGGAAGGGCGCGGGCACTGAGGTGGCGAAGCGCTGGAAGGTTGCTGACCGATCTTCGGCAAAGGTCGCGGCGTTTTCACCTACTGCGATATTCGTTCCGTCGGCACAAGTTAGATTGAATGCCAGCTTGACCGCAAAGGCATCGACGCGCGTCGTGTCACCGTTGAAGAATGTAGCGCCAATGGTGTACTCGATGAAGTCAACGTACTTGCTGCTGAGGCCCTCAGGGCCGAGATAAAAGCTCATGCGTCCCGATGCACCGGCCGGTATGGCAATGTACGGTTGAGCGGCGATCGTATTGCTGGTCGCGACACCGTTGATGGTTGTGCTCCAAGTGATCTGATCGTCCGGATAACGTCCGTTTGTTCTGTTCAATATCTTGAACATCAGAACGTCGCCTGCAGGCGTGGGCGGAATACCGCTTGCATCAAAGAAGACCCCGTTCGGGCCGAGAGCCAGCGTTGTCGCGCTGACTGGGCCAACTGGCGCCGAGTTTCCAGACGGACTCGTGGCCACGACCTGATAGTAATAGGTCGTCGACGGAGATGCCACAACATCCTGGTAAGCATTGGATTGTGTAGTGCCGATGGAATTTGCTTTTGCCGGCGTGAAGGTGGGGGTTGTGCTCCGGTAAATGTCGTAGGTCACCGGGGCCGGGAGCGTGCTCTCTGGGAAGACCAGATCGACTTCGTTGGCAGAGACTGGCGTCGCGGTCAACACGGAGGGAGACAGCAGTGTAGCGGCGCTGATCTGCTGTGAGTAGACGGTCGCTCCACCATCCTCATCAACCGCTTGAATCACGTAGTATCTGGTTGTCGAGGCATTGATATTGGTGTCGTAGAACCCGGTGCCCGCCAAATTGCTGGCAATCTGATTGGTCAGCGCTGGAACAAATCCGCTGGTTGAGCTGCCGTAGATGCTGTATGTGACGTTTGTGCAATAGGCAGGTGTGTCAATGGGCGTCCAACTCAACGCGATGGCGCTGGAGGAAGCTGTAACTGCTGCAAAGTCGGTCGGCGCCGCCGAAGGGATGGCGATGCAAGACGTGGCGGAGTGAGTCGTATCGCTGGCCTGTGTCGATGGCACCGACGCGCCGACTGAGTCAACTGCTTCCACAACGTAGTAGTAAGTTGTTGACGGTAGCAGACCTGTATTTGAGTAACTCAATCCAGTCAAACTGCTAGCGATCAAATTGCTCGGTCCCGGTGTAAAACCGCTGGTGGTGCTGGCGTAAAGGTCATAGGTGATGGAACAGTTGGGCGGTGCTGTGGCCGCCGACCAGTTGACGCCAATAATGCTGGGAGACGAGGCCAGGGCTGTCAGCCCGGTTGGAACAGCCGTGGGAAGGAGTGTGCAAGCGCTGGCAGCGCCGCGAATCTCAACTCCTGCGGCTGATGGCTGGTCGTTGGTTCCCTTGGAGTAGGCAATCACGATTTGACCAGAACTGTTGGCCGTGGCGGTAAACTGTTCGACCAATGCGGCATTCTCTCCGACGAGCGAGTAGATGTCGAAGTTGGAGAGAACCGTTGTTCCATTGATGGCCACGTTGAAGACGCGCTTCCCTGTCGCGGAGAAATACGTCTCGGCAAAGTGCAGAAGCACGGTGTACTGAGCGCCAGGCGCAAGCCCGGGAATTGTGTAACTGAAAGCGCCATTGCGCTGCGTCAGATAAACATTCATCGGCGCAACATTGGTGACACCGGTTGTGACTACCGGGCTCGTCGAGGTAGAGGTTCCGCCCCCGGTGAAGAACTCATCCGCAACAAAAGATGCATCTCCGCCTGAAGCGTTGCTCACCGCCTGGCCGCCAAAGTTGATGGCCACGATCTCCGTTGAGCTGGAGTTCGGCAATGTCGTGGCGGATACTTGTGCCGAAACAGGCGATGCGCCGAAATCGTCATTCGCAACTACTGTGTAGTAGTAACTTGTCGAAGCCGCTAGGCCGGTGTTGTTGAAGCTGGTACCTGTCAGGCCGCTGCCGACCACAGTCGTCGGATTTGGCGTCGTTCCGCCGTAAACGATGTAAGAGCTGATCGAGCAGTTAGCTGGAGGAGTTACTGCCAACCAGCTGATGCTGATCGAGCTGGAAGTTGTTCCGGTCACGGCCAGGCCCGTCGGTGCCGAAGGAACAATACTACATGCGGCTGCGGATGCGCTGCGTATTTCTATGCCGCTGATTACGGGCTGATTCACGGTTCCGTCCGTGAGAGCGATTACGATGTTACCGGCGCTGTTGGCGGTCGCCGTAAACTGCTCGACTAGAGCCGCGTACTCGCCAACAGTGGCATAGATATCAAGGTTGGTGATCACGGTTGCGCCGTTGATAGCTACGTTAAATTCACGCTTGCCTGCTGCGGAAAAATACGTTTCGGCGAAGTGCAGCAGAACGATATACGACGAACTTGCCGTCAGGTTTGGAATCGTATAGGTCGCGACTCCGGCACGATTGGTCTGATAGACAGCCATTGGGGCGGCATTGGCACCAGGCTGGGTCAGAGTAATGGCCTTCGTTGTTGAACTTCCATCGCCTCCGCCGACAAAATATTCGTCGGCTGCAAAGGATGCGTCACCACCATCCGGGTTACTGACGGCAGGACCGCCTGCATTGATGGCCACAATATCTGTTACTTGCGCGTTAGCCGTGGCTGCAAGGCCGAGGGTAATTATCACAACCAGGGCAAGAAGTGTTCTATGAACAAGCCTGCGCCATTGGTGCAAATAGCTGTTTGACATTCGATTTTCTCCTGTTGCCTGTGTCGCCGCGTGTTCCGCGCCGCGGGTTAGATCGCAATGTTAGTGCGCTGACCGTGTTGAATAACACGAACTCAATGCGAGCGATCCTGGATTTTATGCTTCATGGATTGCGGTCTGGCAGCGCAAATGCCGCCGGACCGCGTTGGCTAAGTTCGTTTACCTAATCTCAATTCCATCGATAAGCGGTTGATCTGCCGTGCCTTTGGTGAAGGCGATCACGATGTCCCCGGAGCTGTTGGCCGTGGCCGTAAAGGTCTCTACCAAAGCGGTGTACTCCGCGCCAGCCGTGGCGTAGATGTCAAAGTTGGCGAGTACGCTTGTCCCGTTGATGGCTACGTTGAAGACACGCTTGCCTGCTGCGGAAAAGTAATTCTCGGAGAAGTGCAGCAGGACCGAGTGCGTACTGCCGGCCACCATTCCTGGAATCGTGTAGGTTGTCACTCCGGCCCGTCCGTATTGATACACCGCCATGGGCGCTGCATTCGCGCCGGGTTGGGTCAGGTTGATGGTCTTCGTCGTGTGGCTGTTATCTCCGCCGCCGCTGAAGTCCACGTCAGCAACGAAGGAAGCGTCGCCGCCGCTGGCATTGCTCTCCGCAGGTCCACCGGCTGCTATGGCTATGAAGTCGGAAGAGGATGGAAACGTCTCTGCGCTGGAATACGCCGAGGGGTCAGTTGTTCCGACTGTGTCGTACGATTCCACCTCGTAGTAGTACGTTGTCGCGGGGGCCAGCCCCGTATCCACATACTGCAACGTCGTCGCAGCCGGAATACCGGTTGCAATTTGAGTGTAGGGGCCAGTAGAGGCAGTCGCGCGAAGCACCGTAGCGTACACTGTGCAGCCCGTGGCCGTGGTGGTTCCCCAGGTAACAGTGATCTGGCTGGATGAGTTTACCGTCGCGAGAACCGCTTCCGGCGTATTGGGCAGTCCAGTGCAAGATTGCACGGCTGTCGTCTCGACAGTGACCGGCGGAGTCGAGTACGCCGAGGCGCCTTCCTCGTCGACCGCTGTCACTGCATAGGTGTAGTTGGTTAATGGAGTCAGACCGGTAACGGCGTAACCTGTGCTGGTCACCGCGCTTGAGCCCGATACCGGCGATACTGCCGTGTATACGGGAGGGGTACTTGAACTGACGCTGTATACGACGTAGTTCTGCAAGGTGCAGCCACTCGGCAAACTCACCGGATTCCAACTCAAGCTGATGGAGTTCGACGAAGGCGTTCCCGCCAGACCCGTTAAAGCTGGAGGGGCCGCACTGCAGGCGGCAAGCGTTTTGCCTGAAGCTGCCGGCGCCGATTGAGCCGAGGCGCCATCCGGGTCGATCGCCTCCACGGTGTAGGTGTGCGTGGATGAAGCGGTCAGTCCTGTGTCGGTATAGGTTGTGCTCGTCAGGTTTGTGGCGAGAGGGGTGCTTGATCCGTCACGGAAGATGCTGTACGAGGTGATGGAGCAGTTGGCCGGAGGAGTAACTGCCGCCCAGGTCACAGTAATCGTGCTATCGGAATCTCCCACAGCCGTCACGCCGGCCGGCGCAGAGGGAACCGCATTGCAACTTACGACCGTGCCGGGCGCAACGGAGGTGAGTGTAACGCTGCCGGACAGCAGCCCTGGCGCAGTGGCCGTCACGGTCACGGTTCCGGGAGTGAAAGTGCTGCGCAGTGCAATCTTTTGCAGTCCGCCTTCAAAGTTCAGCTCGGGATCGCCCGGCGCGTGGAAGAACGCGTTGGGTTCGCCGCCGATAACCGAAGTGCGGGCATTGGAGAACGCATCCTGGTAGTAGGTCGCGCCCCACGCGGGGTCGTATACAAGTTGCTGCGTGCCGCCCCTGTAAGTGGCCACTGCGGGGTTGTCGATCGAGAATGTAACGTTGTCCGCGGCGGTGTACACCAGGTTATTGGCTGCGTCCTGCACCTCGGCCTGTACCAATACCGCATCGGAGCCGTTCGAGGTCCAAGCGAAACTGGCGCCATCGGGGCGGATTACTTCAGGAAGAGCGGTGAGAACTATCTTGTATTCGGCGCCGAAGGTTGCCCGCGTATCGCTGACTCCAGCAACCGGATTGCCGCCGACACCGTCCAAACACTGCGCAGTTACCGTTCCGGAAGCCCAGTTCACCATCCAATGAACCTGACCCGGAAGGGTGGTACTACTCTGGGACATATCCGTAATGCCGGATGCGCCTGAGTAGCCTTCCCAATCATTCGGTACCTGATCGGCTAGAGATGCTCCAGTCAGCGGATCTTTGGCAAACCCGTTGATCAACAGGCGAACGGCTGGGCAGTTGCTGAATGCGTTCTCCTGAATCGGTGTGCCGGAGGTGTATTCGTAGGCGCGATTCCAGTGGTGCGCCAGGTGTACAACCGGCGTGATCGAGTAAGGCACCCAGTTGGCCTGATAGACGTAATAAAGCAGCCTGGGGAACCGGTTTTGGTCCACCATCGATAGCCCCAGCGAGCGAACGTAGTTTGACATATTGACAGGCGTGCCCGGCGGGTAGTCGAAGTTATCGTATTCCAGCCAAGTACATGTCTCGCCCGGCGTGTCGGCAAAGTACCAATGCGACATTCCGAAGGTGTTGGCCGCCCGGGCCTGGGCCCAGGGGTTCATCACCGGACCCACGAACGCGAGTTCGTAGTCATAGGTCAAACCCCGCCCATCTCCCTTGTTGGTCCAATACTCGGCGCCAAATGCCGGGTTGTTGGGATACGAGTGCTTCTGGCCGGTCTCGCAGCCGGCTCCGTCGCATAGGTCGAGGTAAGCATAGGCACTGGGAGGCGATGTGGACCCGTCGTAGCCTCTAGATCCTTCATAACGCACATTCGGAGCAGTGATAGCGGGATATGCCGCGCCAAGGCCACTGGTTCGATTGGCCGCGACGGGATTGACCAAGGGGGAATTCCCCGAGACGAGGGAATCCCAATACCCGTCGATGGACTTAAGCACGCCCACAAGGGGCCAGTTCATTCCGCCGTTGTCGGTCTCCCAATCGAGAATCGAAGGGTGATTGCGGTCGTAAATGACCATGTCACGATGAAGCTCTTCCTTCAGAAGTACATCGTTAGGATGTTTCGCGACGTTAGCCGCAGTCCAATTGCTCTCGCCGTCGCCGCTCGGCTGGTCGACCATCACGCCGTAGGCATCGGCGGCCTCCAGAAACTCTTCGCTCTGTGAGCAATGGCCGGGACGCCACACATTGCCGCCGGCGGCGGTAAACTGGGCCAGATCGCGCCACCAAA
The DNA here is from genome assembly GCA_963713645.1 of uncultured Acidobacteriaceae bacterium. GTDB lineage: Bacteria > Acidobacteriota > Terriglobia > Terriglobales > Acidobacteriaceae > Telmatobacter. Next base: position 393,241 of record CAVQMQ010000035.1, read on the forward strand.
TCTCATCGGGAACCGACGATCCCAGAGCCGGATAGTCGTAGCGGCTGGCGCCGCCCCACAGGTGCATTGGAACGCCGTTGAAGTACGGGAAGTTCGTATCCCATGTAATTGTGCGGATGCCTAGAGGGCTCGAAACTGCATCCACCACGGTGCCGTTTACGCTGAGGATGTGGTAGACCTTGTACATATATGGCTTTCCGGCGGTTGAATTGTTCGGAAACCACAAGGTCGGATTGCTCACTGTGATGCTCTGATTGAACGTGGGCGCCGGGAGCGTCGCGGTCGTCAGTTGCGACGGATCCGTTACCGACGGCAACAGCGGCTGCCCTCCTGTCGGCATTGACCAGGGCGGTAACGATACCGCCGGGGCGGTTTGCTGCGCAACGATGTTCCCCTGCTCATCCACGATCTCGGTGGTCAATGTGACATTGTTCACGGTGACCCCGGATTCGTTGACGACATTCGTTTGCACTGCCACGACGGCCGATTGAGCAGTTGGGCCGGTGGCCACTGCAGGGGTCTCTGACACCGTTTGGACGTATGTGCCCCAGGTCGCTTGATTCGAATAGATGTTCTCCGGAATATGAACCGGGTTGGTGACATACATATAAACGTTGCGGAAGAGTCCCGTCATCGACTGACCAAAACGGAAGACTTCGCAGAAACTGGGAGTCGGGGCGGTCGACGAATTGCCATCGCCAACGTAAATCGCGATCACGTTGTCGGTGCTGCCGTCCGCAACGACAGGGAGTTCAACGATCACGGGAATGAATCCGACCGTGTGGGTCACAGCCGTATAGCTGGTAGCCTCGCTGATGCCTGGAATATACACGCCGTTGAAGTAGACCTGAGTTGTTGTGTGCGCGCCTTCCAAGGCCAGCATGAACTTCTGGCTCGCATACTTTGGATCCACCTTGAAGTGCAGGCGATACCAATAGTCGCCTTGCTGCAGAGAACCCTGCCCTCCTCCGGAGGTCTGGTTGATGAAGGTCCGGTTTTCGCTGCCTTCCCAGGGAAGGCCTACCTGCGTCCAGGTTCCCGTGGTGTCGGTGCTCTCCACAAATGTCTTGGAAGTGTAGAGAGCGTTCGTGGTTGCCGAATATCCGTGTCCTTGCTTGTTCTCAACCCACCAATTGCTTTGCGGCGCTGTCGAGGCCGTACCCGAATTCCCTATGTACTGCGGAACACCCGCAGCGAGGTTAATCTCGAGGCGTGGTGACGCCGGTACCTGCGCGCACGCACCGGCCACCCAGAGTCCTGTTATGAGAAGAACAAACAACGCTGCAACGGGCCATCGCCAGTCAATCCGTCGCGGACTGCTGGAGATGGGACCGAGTGCTTGGGGTTGAGAATTATGTTTCATACCGGCTGGCTTAAGGGCACCGGAACGCATGAAGCTCGTGCAATAAATGTGGGGATCGTACATGTGGCTCCTTTTCGCTTGATCAATGGTTGGATATTTTGACGAGACATTAGAACTCTAGAATGCGTTGGTAACATTTTTGGGTCGCGGCTCTTCTGTTATTCGATTCGCTGTTAACTGAGTTTGCCAATAACCGCAAAAGGTAGACAAAGAGCCTGCGCCCACACATCAGGGTTTACAAGGCGGACAATTTGAGGAAAAGTCAATCGCGTGAAATCCGCTATTGCCGACGATGCCGCACCAGCGATCTTAAGAGCCTTAGACTCTTCAATCGGTGACGCTAGCCGGTGCGGAAGTTCACCAGCAAGTTAAAGAGTGTTAAATTCACAAATTCACAATCTATTGGCCGAAACGTTCACAAACTATACAAAGGAATTCACCGCGCCACCTGCGGAACGAGCGGAAATGGATACCAACAATATCTATACGGAGGACTGCAGCCGAACCATCTATCGCGAACAGAGGAAGCCTATTAGCCTGGCACGCTGCGATGTTAATCAACCGTAACGTTCAATCAAAATCTATTTGGCTCTGTTGTTATCCTCGACGCCTGTGAGCGCCGCGCGGATGCCGTGAATGAAGCGATGGCGCAGCCCTATCGACAATCGTCATGACAGACCGGGACAGTAGACAGCACAGGTCGCAGCTTGACTAGGCAGCTCTCATGGGCTCCGTAAGGGCCTGAAAGAGCGAGATAGGGAGATTGCATGTTATCGTCTTCACGCTAAACTCCGGGAGGATTGAGATGCTGCCGTCCGGCGATAGATCGCTGCTCATCTCAGCTGGAAAGCAGGCTGGGTAATCTCTCGATACGCACCGCTCTCGAAATCACTTCGTCAGATCCTTCAGAGTCTTGAGATCGTCGACGATGTACGACATGGAAGCTCGAATGCCTTTACCGCAGCGCACAGGGGCTAGATCCGAAAGCTCCTCGTTCTCGGCAACGGGCAGCGTCAACAATCCTTCGCCAATCCACGCCTGCTCAATCTTCACGTCATGAGGCACGTTCTCGACGAGCTCGTGCAGCGCGGGCTTGTCGCGCTTGCCGGCTGCGAGCCGTGGGACGTGCAGCAGGTTCACGATCGGTCTTTGCTTGATCTGCGAGAGGTCGATCACAGGTTCCTTCAGGGTCACCAGCCCATATGCCAGGCGCTGCCCAGCAGATGTGGCAGAGCCTGCAAACTTCGAGCCAGGCGCAAGCGCAGGACTGGCTTTTCCTGTAGCCGCAAAGTAGCGCGTCTGGAAGACCTGTGCCAGCCGTTTGGGATAGCCCTGGCTCCAGCCGCGCGCAATCGCCGCGTCGTTATCCACGAAGATGTACGGGCAATAGGAAACAGGCCGGCCTTCATAGAGCGCATCGAGCAGCACGAAGAACTCGCGATACTGATAGCGGGCCGGATCCAGATATTCCTCATTTTCGCCGCTGAACTGCCAGTCGTAAAAGAGTGCCTTACCATGACCGATAGCCGATGGATCAGGATCAAGCCCGGCCGGCAACACCGCCGCCACCACGGCAGGATCTGACCAGAACTCGATACTGAGAAAATCGGACGAGTAGTTCCACGGAAGAGGGGGGTTGAGGGTTGACTTGCCTTTCGGTGTGAGCGGATAGTGGAAGCCTTTCAGCATTGATGTTCTCCTCTACGCTGTCTATGTGCCGAGTTAAGTTAGAGTGTTTTCGATTCAAATGTTTACGTTTTGGAGATTGTGCAAGGTGGCTTTTTCTTGAGGAAAAACCCACTCGGCATCGAGGTCTCTGTAAAGAGCAGAATCGAAAACGCTGTAGCGGCTCGTTCACTGCCGATATGGATATTTTACAGAAAATCCCAAGGTGTTCCTACCGTACATCGGGGGGAACTCTGGTTCAGTACGGGAGCGATGGTATCGCCGTCATCCCTCAAACAAATTACACCTTCCTGGTTGCGCGTGAGCGATCGATGCGACACACCGGCAAGAGAAGACTATTCGCTACAGGTTCGACAGGAATCGCATCGCAAAGTGCAATCGGGAGGCCCTTAAACGCAGCCTCCCGATTGGCTCTGCGATTGGTCTATTGCAACACTTCGATTCCGTTGATCTCGGGATTGTCCGCTCCGCCATTGGTGAAGGCGATTACGATTTGTCCCGAGCTGTTGGCGGTTGTGTTGAACTGCTCGGTGAGCGCCTGGTTCTGCACTCCGGCAGTGGCAAAGATGTCGAAACTGCTCAGAACCTGGGTTCCGTTGATTGCGACATTGAAGACTCGTTGTCCAGCCGCGGTCCAGCTCAGCTCGGCGAAGTGCAAACGCACTGCGTAGGTCTTGCCCGCTGTAAGTCCGGGGATGGTGTAGGTGAACGACGAGGCCCAGCGGCAGCTCTGATAGACAGCGGCCGGCGCTGGGGTTGAGGCATGAATGGTGCTGATTGTAGCGCTGCTCGAGAATTCGTTGCCGGTGTTGAAGTTCTCATCGGCGACGAAGGGCGCTACGGCTGTGGTGCTGCCCGTATCGATCTCAAGAACATCGGGTAGAGCCGAACCCAGCGTGCCTGAGCCAGAATTTCAATGCCGGCCACTTCAGGATTGTCGGCAGTGCCTTTGCTGAAGCTGATGGTGATTTGGCCCAGGCTATCGGCGGTTGCGGTGAATTGCTCGACGAGAGCTTTGTATTCTCCGCCAGCGGTTGTGAAGATGTCGAAATTACTCAACACAGTCGTTCCGTTGATGGCTACGTTGAATATGCGCTGCCCTGCTGCTGTCCAGCTAAGCTCGGCAAAGTGCAAGCGCACTGTGTAGCTGGAACCCGGCGCAAGGCCAGGGACAATGTACGTGAACGAGGGAGCCCAGCGCACGGACTGATAGACAGCTTCCGGCGCCGCATTCGTCACGCCCGAGGTGCCGACTGCGGTCGTGGTGGAAAACTCGTTGCCGTTGTTGAAGTCCGTGTCGGTGACGAAGGGCGAAGCCACTCCGCCTCCGGCGTCGATCTGGATCAAAGCTCCGCTTGGCTGTTGAGGAGTGGCGGATACCTGCGCGGACAAGCCGCTTGAGCCTACGGAATTGGTTGCTGATACTTCGTAGTAGTAGGTGTCGCCGTTGGTGACGTTGGTATCGGTATAGCTGGTTGCGATGAGGTTTGAGGCGATGGGCGTTGTGCCTTCACCGCCCGACGTAGCGCCGCGATAAACGCTGTAGGTGATGGGCGCGGTTCCGGTGCTTGCACTCCAGCTAAGCGAGACGGTGGCGTTGCCCGCGGTCGCTTGCAGGCTCTGGGGGATGGAGGGCGCGCTGGTGGACCCGGAAGTTGTGGCGCTTGCTTGGTTGGACGGCGCCGAACTGGCGCAACTGCTGACCGCCTGAACAACGTAGTAGTAGGTAGTTGAGGCGGCAAGGCCGGTGTTGGAATACGTGGTCGCTGTGAGCCCGCTCGCTATTTGGTTCGATGCCGAGGGCGTGAATCCGCTGCTGGTCGAGCTGAAGACGGAATAGGTCACACCGCTGGCCGTTGATGCCGTCCAGCTCAGGTTGATCTGGCTAGAAGAGGCGGCTGTGGCGCTCAGTGCTGAAGGGGCCGCGGGCGTGGTACAACTCGTGGTTCCAGGGAAAACCTCGAACTCGGAAATCTGCGCAGCGGTCCATCCGGTATTGGCCGTGAAGGAGAGTTGCAGATACTGATAGCTGGTTCCCGAAGGCAAGTTAAAGCTGACGGTGTTGGACGGCGTGGTAGAGGGGTTGAAGGTATAGCTTGCAGAAGGAACAAGCGTGGTCCAGGTGGTGCCGTTGTTCGATCCCAGCACGGAGAGTGTTTGGGTGCGGGTGGTCCAGGCGGTCGATGGAGGCAACGTGAGCGTGACTGATCCCAGAGGCAGCACCTGCCCGAAGTTCAAGGTGAGGGTCTGGGGATAACCTGCGCCATCCAGGCTCTCCCAATAAGTGCTGGTGTTGCCGTCGTTAGTATCGGAGGCGGGAAAACCCGATTCGGTGCTGCTGGCGGTTGCCGTTGCTCCGAGCGCAAGGTTGGTTGTGGTTGAGTATGCGGTGCCGGAGAGCGATACGCCCAGCGGGGTGCTGCTTGCGCTGGTGGCGATTGCCAGGCTGCCGGAGAATGTCCCAGCCGCTGTGGGAGTAAACGTCACGGAGATAGTGCACGAAGCGCCGCCGGCCAGCGTGCTCCCGCAGTTGTTGGTCTCGGTGTAACCGCTGCTTGTCTCAATCGAGCCGATTGAGAGTGGGGCGGAGCCGGCTGGGTTAGTGAGGGTTACTGTTTGCGCCGAGGCCGTCTGACCGACGAGCAGATACCCGAAAGTGAGACTGTTCGGAGTCAGTTGCGGCGGCGTGATGGTGGTGTTTCCGCCGGTACTGCCAACCAGCAGCACATTTACCGTATTTCCGGCGCTGTTGGGAATTGTCAGTGTGCCCGAGGTAATGCCTGAGCCAGCTCCGTTGAAGGTTACGTTGATGATGCAATAGCCCGGCTCGCTTGCGCCGCCATACTCGGCCGCCGCGAGGGAGGCGCCGCAGTTGTTGGTCTGCGTGAAGCCGCTGCTGGTTGCAATGGCGCCGATTGTGGTTGCCTGATAGGCCGCGTTGATGACCGCGATCTGCTCGGTGAGCGCTGTCCCCTCGGCTGTCTGGAAGGTGACGATATCCGGATAGACCCAGAGCGGATTGCCGTTTGGAATGGCTGAAGCAGCAGGAGAGGCTGACCAGCCGGTATCACCGCTGGTGCTCACTATGAATCCTGTGTCGCCGCCCAGATTCAGATAGCCTCCATCGGTTACGCCACTTGCGGTCACGTCGGCGAAGGTGGCCGATCCCGGACCCTGCGCGTGGACGACATAGGTTCCAACATTGGTCACCGTGTCGCCGTCAACGCTGACGTTGGTAGTGTCGTATGGCGAGAGGAACATGTACGCGGAATACGGGCTGTTCTGGATGGTGTTGCCTGACAGGTTCACCGCGGAGGACATGCTGGCATCGAGAGGCCAGAACCAGATTGCGCCGACGCCAAAGTAGAATCCGGGATCGTACTGCCCGCAGCGCTCCAATTGGTTGTTTTGGATTGTGGTGGGGCCAAGGGTCGTGGAAGTGCCGAAGCGCGTACCGTCATGGATGCAACTGCCTCTGGTGACCGGGTCTGCCAGCAGGTTGTTGGTAATAGTGGGGTCCGCGGGACCGTAGATAGCGACGTTGTTGGCCAGACCGGGAGAAAGGACGGTGTTTTGGTTCAGGGTAATGCCGGTCTCCGAGGCATTCTCCGCCCACATGGCCATGCCATCGTCCTGCGTGTTGCGGAAGAAGGAGTTTTCAATGGTGAGGCCAGACATGGCGCCGCTGGCGGCGTTGAAGTTGATTCCGTCGGCTTTGAGATCCATGATGCGCATGTTGTTGAAGGTGAGGTTGGTTACTGGACCAACAATCCACGCGCCCACCTTGGTGTTCTGGACCCAGGCATTAGAGATGGTCGAATTGCTGAAGCCTCCATTGAAGCCGGTCACCGTGCCATCGCTGTCGTTGCGAACAGCTACGTTGCCGAAGATGGCCAGGTTAGAAATATTCACGTTGGTGCTGGCCGGCGCAATGTTGCCGGAGAACTCGACGTGGCTTCCCGTAATTACGGTGTACCACTCACCCGCGCCTTCAATGGTGACGTTGTTCACGCTGAGCGGGCTGCTGATGGTGTAGGTTCCAGCCGGAAAATAAACCGTTCCGGGGGTGGTCGCATTTTCAGCCGCATTGATCGCATTCTGTAGCGCGGTGGTGGAGTCTTTGACCCCGGTATTGTCAGCGTTATAGGGGGCTTGGGTCACGTTGATCGCGCCCGCCGGCTGTGAAATTGCTGCCGGCGCTACCTCGAAATCAGCGGTATTGATGATGTACCAGGGGGAGTTGTCCCCGGTATCGACCTGTAGCTTGACGACGGTGCCTGCTGGCAGCGTAGAGGAGAACATATACCGCACGTCATTGTAGAAATCGTGAGGAGCCAGATCGCCAGGCATGCCCAGGCTGGGTGTTTTGCTGAACGTATAGGCTCCATAGAGCCAGCTATAGGCCGAGGTAAGCGAGAGCGAGGTGACGAAGTTGCCGCCTTCATACAAGCTGAGAGGTTCGGTTATTCCGCCGCCGGCCGGGGCATCGGGGATGGCGTAGTGTACGGTGATTGCGTTTGCCGGAGCCGTCAGCGTAAACGAGACGTACTTTCCCTGCCCGGTCAGCACCACCGCTTGTCGCCCGGTGGCTTCAGAGGCCAGCGTGCCAAAGTAATAATTTGGACCGATGACGGTTCCGTTGGTCTGGACCCCGGAACTGGTCACGGCGTTGAATTCGGTAAACGGCACCGGAGCACCAGCCGTCTGCGCATGGGCAGAGGTGAAGAACCCCGATAGCGCGAAGAGCAGGAAGCACAACATCAGGTTCTTCAGGGAGTGGGCGGTGATTACATTGTGGCGTGTAGCCGTTAGGTAGTGAGTGAGGAGTGTCTCCTCCGCAGCGATTCCGCTGAGGAAAGGAAACGACGGTGTGATTTGTGGCGGCGCGGAAGAGCGCGTCTTGCTCTGCGCTCGTATGGGTAAGGTCATTGGGGGTCACCTCGACTATCGATTTGTGGTAGCAGAAAACCGTATAACGAACGAATTCAAACCACGGCATAGAAGAGTTACAAAGGTCTTTACAGTAAGAACAAACGGAAAAACACAATCGCACCTACGTTCACATTTCTGCAGTGCTTGAGCGGTTCTCCAATTCCCGTGAAGTGGCTGAAAGTGAAGAACCGCTATAAGCTTTGAATGGCCGGGCTGACAAGCATACCGCTCCGAAGCGCACTTCTATTTCACCTCGACTTCCAGACCGTGACCGTCATCCACAACGACAAAACCAATGTCCTGAGCTTCATGGTCCATATGGACTGGAATCTCCCGATCCTGGACAAAAACTTTTCCCTGCGTTGGCGTCAGGCCATACACCTCAGCGTGAATCTCCTTCCACCAGGCAGGGTAAGATCCCATGTGCGGACTTACAGTCAGATGCAGGCCGCTCGCGGTCCTCTCACAACTGAACTTCATCTTCAGAAAGGCTCCGTGCCGATAAGCGAAGCTCTGGCCATCATCGAGGTAAAGCTCTCCCGCGCATTGGTCACCGACAAAGATGCGCAGCGTGAGAGGCCCCTGGGGAGTCTGGTTTGTGCTTTGCACCACTGGCGCTATGGGCAGGATTGATCCCGCGCGCGCGAAGACGGGAAGTTGGTCCAGCGCAGGCGTCACACGGATCGTGAGGGGCGCAGTCCGGCCCGGAATAGCGGCGGCAGCCGGATTGGCCGCGGAGCGTGAATCGATAACGACCTTCTCTCCAGTCCAGTAGTTGTACCAATCGGAAGAAGGAAGCTCGACGGAGTATGCATCTGTTTCATCGGGATACGGTGAAGGTGCGATGAGCAGGTTTGCGCCAAGAAGAAACTCACCGGCCGCGGCTTGGTCTGTGTCAATAGGATGGCGATCGGCGGCGGCGTCTGGAAATTCTAAGAAAAGTGGCCGCAGCATCGGAAGCCCGGTGCGCGAAGCCTCCTCGGCAAGCGTATAGAGATACGGCATGAGTTGATACCGCCCCTCAATGAAGCGGCGGCGAATTGCCTCCTGCTCCGGACCGCCGGCCCACGGCTCCTGATCGGCTGTGCCCTTCTCCGTGTGGTCGCGATCGATAGGCTGAAACGTTCCTATTTCAATCCATTTGGTCAGTAGCTCCGGTGATGGAGAGCCTGCATAGCCGCCCACATCCGCGCCGCTGAACGCGAATCCGCTGAGACCGAGATTCTCAAGCATCGGCGTAGCGATGCGGAGATGATTCCAACTGCTGCTGTTGTCTCCGGTCCACGTGGCTGCGTAGCGCTGTCCCCCGGCATAGCTTGCCCTGGTGAGGACGAACGGGCGGCTATCGGGCGCGAGCGCACGCAGACCGTCATAAGTAGCACGGGAGTTTTCCATGCCATAGACATCGTGGATTTCAGCATGGGTTGCAGTCCGCGCTTTGAATCCCGGCTCGTCGATGCGATGAATGACATTGACAGGCATGGTGAGCGTGGGCGAGTCGAAGACGGACGGCTCGTTCATGTCATTCCAGAAACCTTCGATGCCGTTGGCGCGGAAGTCGCGGTAGAGAGTGCCCCACCATGCGCGCGTTTGCTGGCGCGTGAAGTCTGGAAAGACGCTGGGGCCAGGCCAGACCTTGCCGGTGTAGACGGTTCCGTCGGGGTTCTTGACGAAGTGATCGCCTGCAATGCCGCTGTCATAGGGCGCGTAGTTTTGACCGGGGAGATTTGCGATATGAAGGTCGGTAATTGCCACGACGTGGAAGTTTTCTGCTTTGAGCTGAGCGACCATTCCCGGAAGATCGGGGAAAGCTGTTGTGTCGACCGTGAAAGGCCGGTTCTTGTTTTGAAAGTCGATGTCGAGATAGATCGCATCAGCTGGAATTGAGTCGGCGCGGAAGCGATTCGCCACATCGAGCAAGCGGGCTTGCGACATATAGCTGTAGCGCGACTGTTGAAAACCGAAGGCCCAGAGCGGCGGAAGCGGCGGCGTTCCCGTAAGCCATGCATATGTTTCCACAACCTGCTTTGGAGACGGCCCATAGAAGAGGTAATAATCCACTGGACCCGCAACCGCGCCGAAGGAGTAGGCATCGGGTAACTCCTTGCCGAAGTCGAAGCTAGTGCGCCAGGTATTGTCGAGCAGCACGCCCATCGCGCGCCCAGCGCGATAGGTCATAAAGTACGGAATGCTTTTATACAGAGGGTCCGTGGATTCTTGAAACCGATAGGCATCTGTATTCCAAAGCGTGAAAGCATGGTTGCGCCGGTCCAGCGGTCCCGTCTTGTCGCCGAGGCCGAAATAGTGCTCGTCCAGTGGCATCGATTTGTAAATGCGAAAGGCATCGCCGTCAAAGCGGATGGGCCGGGCGTCGCTCTCAAGAGAATTTCCCGCTGCATCGCGGACATTGACCTGAAAAGTTTTGCTGTCAACCTCGACAATCAACGCGCGTGTGTGAAAGCCCATAGGTCCGCTGCTGCTATCGATGACAACCGGCACACTACTCGAGCGGGCGGATGCAAGCACAGCCCAGGAAGCATCTTCCGGCAAAGTGCTTCCGTGGGCCATCGTGACGCGCAGGACATCGTCGCGCAAGGCAACGATTCTGAGGCGCAGATTGGCACTCTGCACATCAATTCCATTTGGCAACTCGGTGACAGTTGCCTGGCGTGCAGTAGGATGCGGCTCCGCCGGTGAAGGACGTAAGTGAGCCCAGGCTGTTCGAGATCCAACAGACAGCAGAAGAGTGACGAAAACAGTGAAGAGTTTTTTATAAGACGCGTGCTTAAGACGCATGATGGCTCCTAAAAGAAATTGATGGAGTGAAATGATCTCTGTGCTGGGCCTGTAATGAGGGACGCTGCCGTGGCACGGCTATTGCGTGGAAGAACCACCGGGCGGAGACTCGAGCGAAGAAAGATCCGGATCTTCAACCAGCTTGACACCCAGTTTGCGCCGCTGTTCCTTGATCGCCTTCACCTCTTCGAGCGCGGCGGATGCGTCTTTGAGGTCGCCAACCTGGTGGTAGAGCCGAGCGAGCAGATAGTGAATCGAGCCATCTTCATCGCTCGATTCGGCCATCTTCAACTGGGCGATTGCGTCATTGTTTCGGCCGGCCTCTGCGTAGACCTTGCCAATGAGAGAGTGAACGTGACCGAGCAATTGCGGCCTTACGCTCAGGCTCTTCATGAGAAACGGTTCAGCCTCAGCGAATCGGTCCTTCGCAATCAGAGCGTCCGCCATTACCAGATTCAGCTCCGGGTCTTGAGAGCTGCGCTTGACGGCTGCGCTCGCTATCTCCAGGGCTTTATCGACATTGTTGTTGCTCATGTAGGCCGAGGCGAGGCCGAACATCGCGGCCGGATCGCCGGGAGTTAGGGCAAGCGCTTTGTAGTATTCGGCCTCCGCATCGTCGAATCGCTCTAACTTAGCGAAGATATCGCCGAGAAGAATGTGGCTTCTGGACGAGTCGGATTCCAGTTGCTGAAAGCGGGTAAGAGATTGCAGTGCGAGGCGCTCATTGGCTTGAATTGACCAATAGAGTGCTTCGGGCGAATGCGGCTGCAATGTCTCAAGCGTGGTTGCCGCGCTAGAGGCGAGCTGATTGTCCCCGGCAAAATACGCGCAGGCGGCAAGCAGCTTGAGTTTGTCGGCTCGGCCTGCGACCGTAGCAGGATTGAGCCGGTAGGCGCACTGCGTGAATTCTCCCGCGGCATAGAATTGTTCCGCGGTTTTGTGGCTGGGTGTACCCGGTTCCGCTGCCGATTCGCGCGTGGTAATCGTTTTGCGACTAACGTCAAGGGTCTGTCCGCTGCCGTTGAGCGCCGCGAGGAGAGCGTTGCGCAGGTCGTCCGGAACAGTAGTGCTTTGCTGCGCAAGATACGCTGCAAAGGCTACGATTGCATCTGAAGAAACTCCGTCGAGCAGCATGGCGGAGTTGGTGACAACAAAGCCGTGATCCCGAACCCACAACTGCTGAAGTAAATTGAGCGCCTGCTGATTATCTCCACTGTCAATGGCCATGCGAGCCTGGCCGAGAAGCGCCAGGCTGCACTCCTGATGCGCCGCGCGCTCTGCTGCAAACTCCGTTGCCGCGCCCTCCGAGTCGCGATGCATGAGAAGAGAAAAACCTAGCGCCGAATGCATGCAGGGAGGTTGACTTAGGGAAGGTATCAGACTCTGATAGACGCTAGCGGCCTCTCTGAATCTGGCCTGCTTTTCCAGCGACTCGGCATAGAGTGCGCCGGCAAAGGGCGAGCTTTTGTTCTCGATGGACATCGTGTGAGCGTCCATCTCCACCTGGTTCAGGAGAGCAACCCCCTGGGCATACCAGGCTGCGCCCAGCTTTGGGTCAAGCATGGCGGCTTGTGCAAATTCGTGAGCCGCTGGTGAGAACTTGCCGGCTGCGAAATACGCACGCCCCAGTGCGAGTGGCGCTTGCGGATCGGTTTTGTTGAGCTTCTCCGCTTTGGTCAAAAAGAGAATCGCCTGCGGCACTTTGTTGCTGCGTACGAAATCTATGCCGAGAAACAAATTGGGAACATAGAGGGCGGGGTTGAGATGGTTGGCTTGCTCGAAGCTATGGATGGCAGCGGGAATCTCTCCAGCTTGCTGTTGCATCAGTCCAAGATTGGCCCATAACTCCGGCATATTCGGCTCGATCCCCACTGCCTGCTTGTATTCATTTGCAGCTTTCGCGTAGTCGTGATCGGCCTGGGCCTGCTGCGCCGCGGCCACGAGCGATTCAAGCTTTGTGGACGGCTCCTGCCGGCCAAGCCCGTAAACAGGCTTGGCTAGCAGTGCCAGCAAGGATCAGCAAGATCGATTTGAAGCAATTAGTCACGGATGGGTTACCAGTAGAACTTTCCGGCAAACTGGACAACTCTGCCTGGGAACGCGCTTGTGATTTGTCCGAAACTACCGGGGCTGTACGAGACTCATGTTGCCGGGTCCCGGCGCATAGAAGTTCGGATGGTTGAAGGAGTTGAAGGTCTCAAAGCGGAACTGGGCTCTCATTGCTCTCTCGTATGAGCCAGTTCCTTTCCAAGGCGGTGTCCCAGTTCTGATAGTGGGGTCCGCGAAGATTTGAGAAGTAGCGCGGGGCCGTGCCGAAATCGCCATACGAGCGCATACGCGAAGGCCGCGCTGTTGGCCCAGGAGTTGGGCACGGTGTTGCTTATTGTTTGATGTGCCGGTTTTGGATTCCCGACGACATCCGGCCTTGGATCGCCGCCGTAGGAGTTCCAACCGGTTTCCGAAGCACGCTCGAGCGGGATTCCACCTCTGAAGGTTGCGATTCCTGAAACTTCCCAGCCGCCAACCACGGCATCCGCCACGCGGCTCATTCCCGAACCGACCGACTTGCCGCGGCCGATGGGGAGTTGATAAACATAGCTGGCCACCAGCGCCTGCGGAATATCACCCGCGTCCACGCTCTTTTCGCCTGCCAGGTTGAAGTAGTTCGCGGTGGCGCCCCAGTTCGCCGCTCCGTTGTACGACCAGGAGTTGTTGCCCTCGACGTTGTCAAGGAACTTGGAGTAGGTGTAAGAGACCAGCGCGGTAAGCCCCTTGCTGATGCGGTGGTTGTAGGTGACCTGCAGGCTGTTGTAAAGCGACTGGCCGACGGGCGCGTCGTCTGGCTTACGCCGCAATACTGCGGATAAGCCAGGAGCAGTTGGTCAGTTTTGCAGGCTCGTTGAGCTATCGAGATTGCAAGCGCTCGGAGCAATCGGTTCCACTTTTCTCCAGGGATTGGAGCGGTGCGGCCAAGTGGATTGTAAACTGAGACCTGCGGTCGCGCTGCCAGGACAAGCGGTAGTTGGGTGTTGTCCCATCCGCCTGGAACAGGTATTTCGGATTCAACTGGTTGTAATTCCAGCCGCCAACCATGCGAACTCCGCGGTTGCCGATGTAGTTTACGTCCAGTTGATCGTTCGGGGTGAAGGCATACTGCACGCCCAGTAGCCATTGTTGAACATAAGGGGATGGGCGGTTCCGGAAGACGCCGCCGACGCCATTGCCGTCTTGTTGATACGAGCCGTTGGCGTTGCCGGTAATCTGCGCGTATTGCCCACCCCAGGGATTGCTGGTGCTGATATTCGGATTGGGGGTAACTCCGCCATCCAGGCTTAGGTTGGCATTGGTTGTCGCGGTGAAACCATCCGTATCCACCGAGCCGGAGCTGCTAACCGCTTCCGGAAAGAAGATTCCGTATCCGCCGTGGATAACTGCCTTCGGGATCGCCTGATAGGAGAAGCCCACACGAGGCGCAATGTTGTGGTAGTTCGGGTTGTAGAAATACCGGTTGCCGGGTCCCAGGAACTGGAGCGCGCCGAGCAAGGGCTTGCCCGACCGAATAGCTGAGCGGGTTCAGCGCGTTCGGGTCGAAGATCGAGCCCTCGTTATGCCGCGAAGTATACGGAGTTTGAATCTCATAGCGGATGCCAAGATTCAGAGTAAGTTTGTGGTGTCGGTTTCCAATCGTCCTGCACATACTCGCCAAAAAGATGGTTCGACTCATACGGGGTGGTCGGTGTTCCAACGCTGTGCAGCCGTCCATGACGCCGAGCAGCATCTCAGCCACTCCGTTCCCTGTGAAGCTGACACCCGTGGTGCTCGCACCGCCAGGGGATTCGGTCCGGTAGTGAAGTTTCCGTCGAACGTAAGGAGGTGTCGAGTAGTAGTTGTACTGGCTGAAGACCTGCTCTACGCCCATGAACCCGAAGTTGAGGGTGTTTTTTCCGTGCGATTTGATGAAGTCAAGCAGCCACTGTGCCGACAGGGCCGTGGTTGGTGACGCCCTTTGGTTCCCGGTGAATGGGCCGAGCTGGGAGATCCCTTGTCCGAAATTGACGATAGGAAATATGGGATTCTCCTGGTTAACATACGCCGGAAGTCCGAGAGTGGTCGAGGGGTTGAAACCGAGCGACTGATTGGTGGAGGTTTCATGCCAAAGCTGGACGCCCGAAGTGATGTTCATGGTGAAGGTGGGGCTGAATATCCGCGTGAGTCCAGCCCACATTCCCCAGCGGTTGTTAGGCCGCTGATTGCCTTGGCCTGCCGGATCGGATGCCCCAGTTATCGGCAGTGCCGGTCTTTGCCTCTTGCTTGTAGGAGTAGCGGAAATAGCCATTTGTATTGCTGTTGATATTGTGGTCGACCCTGATTCCGTACTCATCCCAATACGTGGGCGCCTCTCCGGCCAGAATCAGGTTGTTGGCCACATCGCCGGGCTTTTGTGCCGCCGGATAATAGCTGAGCAGCTTGGAGCCGACAGGGTCCGGGGCGTAACCGGCAATGTTAGAAAGAATGTTGCCCTTGACCGGGTTCCGGATATATCCGGCCTGTGTGGCCGTCAGGTTCGTGCCATACGGGTTAGTCACCGGGTTATAAGTATCCGGTTGGCCGGCGGTAATGGCGTGGCCGCTGTGCGGATCGTAAATCTGACCGTGAGTAGATGGGACGGCCGAGAGCGTCATTGCCCACCGACGTGGTTCCCAGAGCCTCGGAGAAGTTGCCGGCCAGGAAGTTCGCGTCTGGCACCGTGTAGGCCGAGGGGGACGGGGTGTTTGCATGGAAGTGCTCGTAATTACCGAAGATGAAGGTCTTGTTCCGCTGTTTATACAAGCCGGGAATGTACAGCGGGCCGCCGGCAGTTCCGCCAATCTGGTTGCGGCTGAATGTGCAGAGATTGGTGTTGAGCAGACCCTGGCAACTGCCGGGTGATTGGAAGTAGTTGAGGGCGTTGAAGCTGTTGCTGGAATAAAACTCGTATCGCCGAGCCGTGGAAATCGTGCGTCCCCGACTTGGTGACGACGTTGACCACGTTGCCCGTGCTCCATCCATACTGAGCCGTGAACGAGTTGTTCTGGATTTTGAACTCCTGAACCGCGTCCACTCCAGGGACAAAGATGACCGCGCCCCACTCAGTGTCGGTATCCCACGAGCCGTCGACCAGGAAGGCGGTGGTTCCAAAGAAGCCGCCAGCGAAATTCATGAACGAGATGTCCTGATCCGCGGTGTCGGTTGTATTGCTGCCGCCACCCAGCAGCAACTGCCCTTCCGACGTGTTTTGCACGGAAGAGTTGAGCGTGGCCAAGCCATAGACGTTGCGCACGTTCAGCGGCAGCTCCACGATCTGCTTTGCGTCAATGTCCGCCGCGACGTTGGCGTTATCGGTATTCAGTTGGGAGACGTCCGAAGTTACGGTCACCGATATGGTCTCGGCCCCGACCGTCAACGTCACATTTTGTGTGGCGGTTTCGGCTGGGTTGAGGGCGATTCCCTCCTGTTGATATTTCTCGAAGCCCTTCGCTTTGACCGTCAGGCTATAGGCGCCTGGAGGGAGCTGATTGAAGGAATACCGGCCCCCTTCATCCGTCGTAAATGTTCGGGCAATGCCTTTCTCCGAACTCGCCAGATCCACCGTAGCCTTCGGCACCAACGCTCCATTGGGGTCTGCGACCACACCGGAGAGCGTTGCCGTGGTTGTTGCAATTTGTGCGTTGATCCACGGGGCGCTGCTTACCAATAAAGCAAGCAGTATCGAGATGTTGCCCCAAAACCATAGAGACTCTCGTCTCCTGCTCCTGTTTGTTTTCAAAGTAAAGCCTCCATCAGGTTGTACTCCCCGGTCGTACGAGAACTTCAGTAGCATCTTCTGTATGCCTGATGCGGTCCTCGGTAGTCAGTGACCGGGGTTTTAAATGCTGACCCTTTGTAGGTGCGCCATTAAAGAGCTGTGAAGGTCTTTACAGCATTGATGAGGAGGCCCTTACGGCTAAGGGGAATTCTTATCAGGTAAATAATCCGAAGATGTGTAATGTTTACATATACTTGCCGATTATACGCTCTGGGCGGTATGCTGTGCGCACGCTGGAGATTTGCGCGGCTGTATAATCGCTTCGGCTATAGGGGAGATTTGCGATGCCGGCAGCTACCGCTGACCACGAACGCGCGACGCTGAGCGAACCGGAGAAAGATGCGGTCCGAGAGCAATTGCGCAGGCTCCTGGCGAACCCTTTTTTCAGCCACAGCAAACGGTTCCCGACCTTCCTGAGCTTTGTGACCGAACAAACCCTCGCTGGGGAAGCAGACAATATCAAGGAGCGGACTCTGGGGATTGAGATATTCGGCCGGGACGCCGACTACGATACCGCTTCAGACCCCATCGTTCGAGTTACCGCCGCAGAGATCCGCAAACGCGTCGCACAGTATTATCAGGACCCCGCTCATACAAATGAACTCCGCATTGCCCTGCCCTCCGGGTCCTATATTCCAACTTTTCACTGGCCCAAGGACGCCAACGATCCGGTCTTGAAGGGATTGGATCAGGCAGTGGCGGAAGTTCCGGCGCCCGCGGAGGAGCATCCGATTGCTACTCCAACACACCCCCGTCGCCAATTTCTGCTGGTGGCGGTTACGTGCGCTGCGGCGGGGCTGCTGTCAGTGGGATCGGTCTTCCTGTGGCAAGCGATGCATCGTTCCGCACTGGATTTTTTCTGGCGGCCGGTATTGACAACAAGCGACCCAGTGCTGATCTGCGTCGCCGATCAAACCGACTATCCTGGCATGTCTCTTCGCGACGCGGCCGATCCAACCCGTCAGGTCTTCCAGAAGAGATGGTCGAAGGACAATCTGACGACTGTTGTGATTGACGATCTAAGCGCGATCGCCAATGTGGCCGGGATGCTGCAGTCAAGCCATAAGCACTACTCGCTCAAAGGCGAGGGCGTGACAAATCTCGCCGACCTCCGGAACGGGCCGACGATCTTTATAGGAGCATTCGATAACACATGGACGCTGCGGCTGACCAAACCTTTGCGCTTTCATTTTACAAACAATGAGGATATGACGCAGTTTGGGATTGTCGATAGCATGGCGCCTGCAACGCCGCGATGGGTGGTTAACCGGGCCGAGCAGATTGCTACAAATAATTATCGAGACTATGCCATCGTGGCCCGCTTCACCGATAGCAACACCGGGAAACTGACCGTGATCGTTGCGGGCATTGCGCGCGGCGGCACCATTACTGCCGGGGAGTTCCTGACGGACGCAAACGATCTGGCTCAACTCCAGCGCGCGGCCCAGGCAGCAGGCGACAAGAAAAATATGGAAGTCGTGTTAAGCACTCAAATCATCGACGGCCAGCCTGGCTCTCCCAAAATGGAAGCCGCCTATTTCTGGTAACCTGCTGCCGCGAGGCAGGAGTGATTTCAATCACAGCAACATTCTGCGTCTGTGGTAGCCTGACGCTATGCTGAGAGGCGATTATCAACGAGCGGCAATGGCCATCCTGCTGATGGGTGCGTTGCTTGCGCCGTTTGGAAACTGCCTGCAAACGGTGCACAAGGCGGGGCATAGTTGCTGCCCGCCTGCACTTGGGGCCAGCATCGCCGCGCAAACCACTTGCTGCACCGCCAGCGCTCCGCTGACAGCCGTTGTTGTACCGCCGAGCCTTCCTAGTTCGACCTCCATCCTGATTGCACAGGAGTTCGTCTCCTCGGATGAACTCTCATCGCCAAGTGAATTATCGATATCAACTGCGAGTCCTCCGCAGTCTCCGCCTACAGGCGCCTTTATCTTAAGAATCTAGTTCTCAACTTCCGCCGGGTCTTTCCTGGGGGTGTGCATTTCTGCGCCCTGGCGTATTTTGTTGCCCACTTATTCGGAGTTGAAGAGTGAAATCCATCTATGCACTTGCGCCATTCGTGCTGGCGTTGTCGATAGCCTGTTTCGGGCAGATGGAGCCGGGATCAATGCCCGCTCCCAGCCTGAATCCCAACATGTTCACTGTCGATGAGGCCGTTGCCGCCGCTCTTGAAAACAATCTTGAGATTCATGGCGCAGTGCGGCGGCTCTCGCTGGCGCAGATGAAAACCAGTACTGCCCGCAACCTCGACGACCCGATGTTGCAGGTGCGTGACTGGAACACGCCCGTGACAAAACCCTGGGACCTGAACCAGGCGCAGTTGATGGTGATGTTGCAGCAGACTTTCCCTAACCGGCAAAAGCGGGAGATGCGCGCGCGACTGGCGGAGGATGACGCAAGCGTGGCGGCCATCGATCTGGAGACGCTACGACAGCAGGTAGTGGTAGAGGTACGCGGGCTCTGCGCGGAGCTGATGCGCAATAACGACGAGATGGAGCTTCACAAACGCCAGGAATCGCTGCTCAAGGAGGCGCTCGCTGTAGCGCTGGCGCAGTACACCACCGGCAAGGTTCCGCAAGCCGATGTACTGCGCGCGCAGATGGCACTGACCCGCCTGAGCGAGCATTTGATCGAGCTTGAAGAAGAGCGGGATACGGCGCGAGCGCAACTGAATGTTTTGATGGGACGCCGTCCAGACGAAACGATTGAAATTACCGGGAGCTACGCAGTGTCCGCGGCCCTGCCTTCGATTGAGGAATTGGAGCAGGCGGCGATGGAGCATCGGCCGGAACTGGCTGGTCTACACGCGCAGATCACAAAGTCAAAAAACGAAAGCAGGATGACGCAGCTTGCGATGAAGCCGGATTTCACCGCCGGTCTCGGTTACATGCTGATGCCATCCGGTTCCATTGCGCGCAACGCATATATGGCCGAGCTTGCACTGAATCTTCCCCAGTTGAATCGGGCGCGCCACGAGGGAGAGGCGAAGCAGGCCGATGCGGCCACCGATGTAACGCAGGCGGAACTGGATGCGCGCGCGGCTACGGTCTTTCTTGAGATCCGCCAGGCGCAGATCGCGGTGCTCAGCGCCGAGAAGCGCGTCAAGCTCTATCGCGATACGCTGCTGCCGCAGGCTGAAGCATCGTTCAAGGCGTCGACCGCCGCTTACCAAAACAACCGCGCGGAGTTCATGAGCCTGATCGACGCTCAGAATCTTCTGCTCGATGTTGAGACCGCAACCTACCGAGCATCAGCGGCAACCGATGCGGGGATGGCGCAACTGGAACGCGCCATCGGTGAGCCGGTTGCGGATGTAATGAACCGGGACAAAGAGAGGACAAGCAAATGACATCGAGAGAGAAGAAGGCCTTCGCGCTGGGCGGAGGTATTGGACTTCTGGTTGCGGCGCTGGTTGCCGGAGTTCTTGTTGCAAAGCAGATTCGCCCGGTGGTTGCGTCCTCTATTCCCGCGAGGCCAACGGCAACAGCAACAGCGGATGCTGGTCACTCACAACAAGGAACGGAACCCGGCACGACGGTCTCGCTTTCTCCGGCGGAGATTACCGCAGCGGGCGTGCAGGTGGCCGAGGTGCGGACCGCGACATTGAAAACGGACATCGCCGCTTTTGGACGCGTAGAGCAGCCGGAGTCGCAACTGGCAACCGTGAGTGCGTGGGTAGGCGGCCGTGTGGACAAACTCTACGTGCAGTACACCGGTGAACGCGTGCGACGCGGCCAGGCAGTTGCCGATCTCTATAGCCCTGAAGTGGCCACGGCCATTGAGGAATACCGGCTGGCGGTGGAGAACCGCAACCAGCTTCAAAAATCGGATGACGCATTTGCGCGCGAACAGGCAGGCGCTCTGGTCGAGGCAAGCCGGCGCAAGCTGGAGCTGTGGGGGATTGCAGAAAAACAGTACGACGCGCCGGCAACCGGCGGAGTCCCGCGCATCACTATCTATGCCAACAGCGCGGGCAGCGTGGTGGAGCGCAAGGTAACACAAGGGCAGTATGTGAACACTGGCGATACTCTGCTGACCGTGGCCGACCTGAGCGAGGTTTGGATCAAGGCCGATGTCTACGAAGAGCAACTGGCGCAAATTCACCAGGGGCAGGAGGTAGAGATTACCTCAGAGGCTGTGCCAGGCCAGACGCTGCACGGTCATGTGGAGTTCATTGAGCCTGCGGCCAATCCGCAGACGCGCACTGTACCGGTCCATGTGCATATGGCCAATCCGGGAATGCGCCTGCTGCCGGGCATGTTTGTGAGCGCCAGTTTTGTCAGCCGCGGAGCGCAGCCGGGGATCGTGATTCCGCGCTCATCGGTGCTGGATACGGGCACGCGAAAGATCGTCTATCTGGCTCGTGCGAACGGCATCTTTGAAGCGCGCGAAGTGCAGTTGGGCGCGCCTGCTGAAGATCTTTTTCCGGTATTGAGCGGGTTGGCGCTCGGCGACAGGGTTGTTCTCAACGGAAACTTCCTCATCGATTCGCAGGCTCATCTCAGTTCCGGCATATCGGGCCTCTACGGTGGATCAAAAGAATTCGCTGCCGAACAGCAAACGCCGCCCGCACCTTCTTCCAATCCCAGCAGTAATGCAAAAACGAGCGAAGCAAAGGTCGCCTTCCATGCCGATCCAGAGCCGCTAAAAGCCGGTGAAGATGCGCAGTTCCGGGTGAGCCTGGCGGACGAAAATCAAAAGCCGATTGCCGATGCCAAGGTCACGGTGACGCTGCTGATGCCCGCGATGCCTGCAATGGGCATGCCTGAGATGAAGAGTTCTTTCGATCTGATATGGACCCCCGGCAGCCAGATGTACACAGGCAAAGGCCAGGCGCCGATGGCAGGCTCCTGGACAGTAATCATCGAGGCGCACAAAAACGGCGGCGTGATCGCGAGTTCTCGCGTGCACCTGAACGCGAAGTAAGGGGAGCAAGTGATCAACCGCATAATCGAATTCTCGATGAAGAACCGCTGGCTAATCCTGGCCGTCTATGCCGCGCTTGCGGTCTGGGGCTATTGGGCACTCATCCGTACCCCTATCGATGCAATTCCCGACCTGAGCGAGAACCAGGTGATCGTCTTCACCGAGTGGCCGGGCCGCAGTCCGCAGGAGGTCGAAGACCAGATCACTTATCCGCTTACTGTCAACCTGCAAGGGCTACCGCATGTGCGCACGGTCCGCTCGTCATCGGCCTTCGGCTTCTCGATGGTCAATGTGATCTTTGAAGATTCGGTGGACATCTACTTTGCACGCACCCGCGTCCTCGAACGTCTGAGCCTTGCGGGCAGCTTTCTGCCCTCTGGCGTTACGCCGATGATGGGACCGGATGCAACAGGTGTGGGCCAGGTCTTCTGGTACACGGTCGAGGGACCATACGACAGCGGCACGCTGCACTCGCTCCAGGATTGGTTCATCAAGTACCAGCTCAACTCGGTGCCCGGCGTAGCCGAGGTGGCCAGCGTCGGCGGTTTTGTCAAGCAATACCAGATCGATCTCGATCCGATAAAGATGCGAGCGTACAACGTCGCGCTGAAAGATGTCGGCGGCGCTGTAGAGCGCAGCAACAACAATGTCGGCGCCAAAGTGATCGAAGCCGGAGACACCGAGGACATGGTGCGCGGCATCGGCCTCATTGGCGGCCTCAAAGACATCGAAAGCATTTCTCTCGGCGCATACAACGGCACTCCGGTCACCCTCGGCAACGTGGGCAGCGTGCAACTGGGGCCTGAGTTCCGGCGCGGCGTTCTCGACAAGGGTGGCAAGGAGGCTGTCGGCGGGGTTGTCCTCATCCGCTACGGTGCTAACGCTCGAGAAGTCATCAATGCGATCAAGAAAAAAATCGGAGAGATACAGCCCGGACTTCCCGCAGGCGTAACAATTGTTCCATTCTATGATCGCAGTATCTTGATTGATCACGCCGTAGGCACATTGCGCCATGCATTGATTGAAGAGATCATCCTGGTTACTCTGGCACATATTCTCTTCCTCTGGCATTTCCGCAGCATTCTTGTTGTCACCATTCCATTGCCTCTCGCGGTGCTGGGGTCGTTTCTGTTGATGAACGGCGCTGGCATCTCGTCGAACATCATGTCGCTTGGAGGAATCGCAATCGCCATCGGCGTGCTGGTGGATGCGGGCATTGTGATGACCGAGAACGTGATCCGGCAGGCGGAGCAATACGAGCATGAGCACGGCAACTATCGCGAACATATCTACGAAATCACGCTCAACGCAGCGCGGCTGGTGGGGCGGCCTATTTCATTTGCAATGGTGATCATCATTCTCGCCTTCGTGCCGGTCTTTGCGCTCACCGGCATGGAAGGCAAGATGTTTCATCCGCTGGCTTTCACCAAGACCTTTGCGATGGTCGGTTCAACCATCCTGGCCATCACACTTGTTCCTGTGTTATGCACCTTTCTCATCCGTGGCAAGCTGCATCGCGAGGATGAGAATCCGGTGATGCGGCTGCTGCGCGCCATCTACCGGCCGGCACTGGCGTGGGCGCTGCGCCACAGACTCATCACGCTCGGGTTGGCATTGGCTCTCTTCGGCGCAGCCGTTTATACGGCGACCACCATCGGCTCGGAGTTCATGCCGCCGCTCGATGAAGAGACGGCGCTCTTTATGCCCATCACCGATCCGCGTATCTCGCTGACTAAGGCAACAGAGATTCTTCGCCAGCAGGACCGAATCATCGCCGCAGATCCCGCTGTTGCAATGGTTGTAGGCAAAGTGGGCCGTGCGGAGACCTCGACCGATCCGGCACCGGTGAACATGAGCGAAACTACGATCACCTTCAACCCTAAAGGCCAATGGCCGAAAGGGCTAACCAAAGACGCCATCCTCGCGCGGCTCGACGAGCAGTTACAAATTCCCGGTGTGACGAATATCTGGACGCAGCCGATTCGCAATCGCATCGACATGCTCTCGACCGGCATTCGCACGCAAATCGGCATTAAGGTTTCGGACCCGATCTGAGCGTAATCGAACAAAAGTCGGAAGAGATCAAAGAGGTCGTGAGCAAGATACCCGGCGCAACCGACCTCTATGCCGAGCGAACAACTGGTTCGCCATATCTGGAGATGACCGTGGACCGGCCCGCTGCAGACCGCTATGGATTGAATGTTGCCGATGTCGAGGATGCAATTGAAACTGCTGTGGGTGGAAAGAACCTCACCACGACCATCGAAGGCCGCCAGCGCTTCCCTGTGCGTGTGCGCTACGCGCGCGATTTTCGCGAGAACCCGCAGCAGCTTGGCGACGTGCTTGTCGCTGGCAGCAACGGCGCGCAAGTACCGCTCAACAAGGTGGTCACTATCAAAACAACAATGGGACCATCGATGATCAGCAGCGAAAACGGCCTGCTGCGCGGGTCTGTATTGCTGAACGTGCGTGGCCGCGACGTTGGCGGTTTCGTCGATCAGGCCCAACAGGCGGTGGCTCAACAGGTGAAGATGCCACCGGGTTACTACATCGAGTGGAGCGGTCAGTACGAAAACGAAATCAGCGCGCGCAAACGCCTGGAAATGGTTATTCCGCTGGTGCTCGTCGTGATCTTCGTCCTTCTTTATCGCACCTATGGTTCAGCCAGAGAAGCAGCGCATGTTTTGCTGGCTGTGCCATTCGCGCTCACCGGTGGCGTCTTCATGGTCAAGGCTTTGGGACTCAACTTCTCGGTTGCGGTGTGGGTTGGATTCATCGCATTGTTTGGAACCGCGGTGCAGACTGGCGTGGTGATGGTCATCTATCTAGAAGAGGCCGTAGCCCGGCGCATCGCTGCGGATGGGCGGCTCACGCGCGCCGGTCTTCATGCCGCTGTAATGGAAGGCGCGTTGCTGCGGCTTCGCCCCAAAGTGATGACCGTGGCCACGGTAATTGCCGGCCTGTTGCCGCTGCTATGGTCCACGCGCACCGGCGCTGAGTTCATGAAGCCGCTCGCTGCTCCGGTCCTGGGCGGAATGGTCAGCTCGCTGATTCACGTGCTGATTGTGACTCCTGTTATCTTCACTTGGCTGCGGGAACGAGAACTGCATCCGGAGTAAAAAAAGCGCAGGGGCGCGGTCCATCCAGTGGGACTTCTTTGTGCTTAGGGCTGTTAGCAGTCCCGCGTCCACATCTCTGAGACCGTTTTGCCGGCCTCGTATTTGTCTATGACAAGAATCAGCCTGATGGTCGTGGTCGCTGTAGAGCACCTCAATATTCACGCCGGCATCTGCCATCAGACCGGTCAGGATGCCCAATTGCCCCGGAATATCCTGCTTGAGCCGTTGCGCCAGTACTTCTCTACAGGCGGCCACTCGAATCCCCGCCGCTTCAAGTGCTGAACGCGCAGCGAGGCCGTCATTGAAGAGGAAATGCGCAATGCCCTTGCCGTCAACTACCCATGCGCCACCACCTTCGATGCTGATACCGGCATCTCCGAGGGTTCTGCCCATCAACGATAACGAACCGGGCTGGTCGTCCAGGTGAATCTCCAGATCGTACATTGTCATCCCTCCTTTGAATCGTGCGCGAGCTTGCTATCATCCGGCGCTTCATTCCGATTGGACTGGGAGTAGTCGCGGACTACGCTGGCCATGCACAGCCGGTAACTGGTGAAAAGCCGCGCGCGGCCCAGCTCCTGGACACGGCGGTGCTCAGGCAGATTGCGCCATGCGCGAACTGCGTCTTCATTTTCGAAGTAACCGATCGAGACAAATTTGCCCGGAGTGAGCGTGCTTTCGAATCGCTCAATGGAGATGAATCCTTCCACACTGGCCAGCAATGGACGCAAACCCGCTGCCTCGCTCATGTACTCGTCGTAGTGATCGCGGTCAACCATGAACTCAAAAATCATGACGATCATCGTTCTGCCTCCACTGGTATCTAGTCTTCTTGAATAACAAACGCAGAACCCTGAATGCTTCGTCACAGACCGAAGTGTTGCTACTGCTTATCTGCTTTAATAGGATCAGCCGGCCTTCAGCGCACGGCTCGCCTATCATCAAAATATGGATGAGATATCCCTGGGAAAACGGCTAGCTGCCGTGGCGAACGCCGCTGCCGACCCAGCGCGGGCCAGCATGCTTTGCGCGCTGATGGATGGGCGCGCCTACACTGCAACAGAATTGAGTGTTGTAGCCAACGTCGCGGCTTCAACCGCCAGCAGTCACCTGGCGCAATTGGTCAAACAACAAATGATAGCTTGTGTGCCGCAGGGGCGCTATCGCTACTTCCGCATAGCCAGCCGCCAAGTAGCCGATGTTCTGGAATCAATGATGGGACTCGCATACACCGGCAAGACCACGATGCCAAGCAAAACACCGGAAAACCTGCGTTTTGCCCGAACCTGCTACGACCATATGGCCGGCAGGCTGGCGGTTACATTGCATGACAGGTTGATCGAGCTAGGCTGGCTCAATGAGGACAGTTCGATGTTGAGTATTGAGGGCAAACGGCAACTGAACGGCTTGGCCATCGACTACGAACCATCACTGACACGCCGTTGCTATGCTCGCGTCTGCCTTGATTGGAGCGAGCGCAAGGCTCATCTCGGCGGCCAGCTTGGCGCGGCCCTGCTGACTGCATTCGAAAAGCAGAAGTGGGTTCTGCGTCAGCCAGACAGCCGCGAACTCTTGCTGACTTCTAAGGGAAGCAAAGCGCTCAGCGTTTGTTTCGGTCTTAGCCTTCGTTAAGCAATACCATCACTGTTGCGCGCTTATTTTTGTTCTACAGATTCCGGCACATTGAAGAGCTGGAACTCGCGAATGGCCGCTGCTCCGGCGCTGGAAAGGATGTTGAGCCGCACGCGGCTGGCGGTGACCGGCGCAAAGATGTCGATCTTCTTGTGGCCGATGGCTTGGGCCACCGCCACGCTCTTCCACTCCTTGCCGGTCCACACGTCGATGGAATACTTCTGCACATGCTGGCCGTCGTTGAGCCATTCCATCGTAAGCGCGCGGTTGAAGGTGACGGGCTTGGAGAAGCTTACTTCGAGCGTCGAGTGACGCGAGTCTGCGGGCGCGGACCAGAATGTATCTGGTTTGCCATCCAGCGCGGCGGAGACTTCTTCCGATGCGGGCGCGTGTGTGAGCGCGAGGTTGTTGCCGTAACGGGCGCGGATGGCTTTGCCGAATTCTTGTAGACGTGCGACATCGCTATCCGGCAGCAGGCCTCGGCGATCAGGAGCGATGCCCAGCATCAACTGCGCGCCACGGCCCACGGTTTCATCGTAGGTGGTGAGCAGTTCGTCCAGACTCTTCACAGAGGCTTCGTCGTTGGGATGCCAGAACCAATGGAACTTGCGCAGCGGCGTATCGGCCTCCACAGGACGCCAGCGAAGATAGCCGTGGCGGTCAATGACGTTCCAGTTCTCGTATGGAACGCGGCCGCTCTCGGTGCCTACCCAGCGCGCATCGCCGTATTCAAAGAGTCCGGTATCGGCAAAGACCATGGTGTTGGGCTGATAAGTGCGCAGGGTTTCAATGATCCGCTTGAAGTTATAAACATGTCCCTCGCTGCCCGCGCCATCGAGCCAGAACTCGACGAGGTCTCCGTAGTTGCTAGCGAGTTCAGTCAGCTCGGCCTGATAGTAGTCGTCGTAGGCGGCCGAGTCTTTGTATTTTGGCTCATGGCGGTCCCAGGGCGAGAGATAAACGCCGAACTTGAGTCCGTATTTGCGCGCGGAGCGGGCCACATCGCCCACCAGATCGCCTTTGCCGCCTTTCCACGGGCTAGCCGCGATGCTGTACTTTGTCTGCCCGGTGGGCCACAAGCAAAACCCATCATGATGCTTGGCCACTAGCACGACATATTTCGCGCCGGAGTCGCGAATGGCCTTCATCCACTGGTCGGGATCGAACTTGGTTGGGTTGAAGACTGAGGGGTCGGCGTTGCCATCGCCCCACTCGCGATCAAGAAAGGTGTTGGTGGAGAAGTGAATGATGACGCCGAACTCAAGATCCTGCCAAGCGGTCTGCTGCGGAGCGGGTTTGATCTCGGAAAAGTTTTGCGCAAAGGCAAACGAGGCGGACAAGAGAAATCCGATGGAAGCGGCGATTAGCGAAATCCGGCCGAACCTGATGCGATTGCGTAAAAACCTCATTGATTCATCTCCAACACTGGACAGTTATCGGCTGAAGTAGAGAAAAAGCTTCTGCGCAGGTCAAGAGGCTGCGGCGCAGGCCATGCGGCGGCGGGCATTCCACAAGGCTCCAGCGGGAGGGTCGGCGGGAGCGTCCTGGAAGGTGATCGCAGGGTAACGCTTGCGCAGGCTAGCCTCCAGAGATAGGCGAACCGGAGCAACATGCTCTAGGATACTGCCGGCGACAGCCACGGAGGGAAGAACAAAGGGGTGCGGCAAATCGGCTTCAATATCGTGAAGGCGCTCGATGACCAGAGCGGCGAGATCGGCCAGGTCAGCGCCGCCACCGTCGAGAACTTGCTGGGCAATGGGGTCACCCTGCGCAGCACACGCAACGACGTGCGGCGCGAGTTCGGAAAAGTTGGGCGCGGGATTCGAGTTGGCAAACTCGATCAGCTCGCCCAATGAACCAAGATTCCAATGCGCCTGCGCAAGCTCCAGCAGGCGAGTGGGCTGCTGCCGGTCAATGGCCAGAAAGCCGCGGCGCAAACCCTCCAAACCGAGGAAATGGCCAGAGCCTTGATCTGCCATCGCCGGTCCCCAGCCGCCGGCGGTGACCTTGGCGCCGTTCGAGGCACGACCCGCAACATTGGAGCCGGTGCCAGCCAGTACGAGCACCCCGCGCTCGCCAAAGAAAGCGGAGTCGAGGGCGACTTCGACATCGCCAATCACGATCAGCTCTCCGCCGACGTGGCGGGCAAAGGCCTCGCGCAGCCAGTCTGTGACTAGAGGGACCGTCTCGCCAGCTGTGCCGATGCAGCAGCGGGTAATCGACTCCATGGAGATGCCACTGGCCGCAGTGAGCTGGCGCAAGCCGCTTTGCAGGTTGGCCTCGGCGATTTCTGCGTTGGCCTTCATGCGCTTGATGGTGCCAGTGCGCACCCTGGCCAATTCGCGGCCCTCGTCACCCAGAACAAATTCGGTTTTGGTGCCTCCGGCGTCTACGCCGAGAAAGTAGTCCATGATTACAGCCTTCCGGTCACTGTGAGATGAAGGGGAACCTTAGCGGCGCTGTGGAAGAAACTTCCAGATCGCCGGGTCTTCTTCGCCAAGCACCCAGGAGCAGAAGCCTTGAAGGCCATTCTTATCGACCAGCTCATAGCGGTCTTTGAATGTGTGCAGATCGGTAAAGAATATCCACTCGCGCATCTGGTCGCGGTAGAAATAGAACCAGGCGCTGTGATCGTCGGCGTCCCACTGAATTTTGCCGTTGTAGGCCTCGGCAAGTTGCAATGCGTTGGGTGTGCCGATGTAGTCCGCCGATGGATTGGGCTTGTCGCCGCCGTTGCTGTCTTTCGTTGGCGCACCGGTGTACCAGTGATACCCGTAGAGCGGAATGCCGAGAGAGAGCTTCTCTTTGGGAACACTCTGCAGTGCGTAGTTCATATTCGAGACCGTCCACTCCCAGCCGGCGACCGGGCCGGGCGTCGTCCAGCGGGTCTGCTGGTCATAGGTCATCAGGCAGATCAGATCGACGGATTTGGCGAGACCGGCAAGATCGTACGCGCCACGCCAGTCGGTATAAATCCACTTGGCGAAACCACCCTCTCCGGGATAGCCAGGGGCATTAGGCACAGTGGCGATGGTCAGTTGCAAACCAGCGGCATGCATCGCTTCCGCGGAAGTCTTCACCAGCGCAGTCAACAGATCACGGTCCAACCAGTCGAGGTTCTCGAAGTCAAACTGGAAGCCGGTATAGCCGTGTAGCTTGC
This sequence comes from uncultured Acidobacteriaceae bacterium, assembly GCA_963713645.1. Classification (GTDB taxonomy): domain Bacteria; phylum Acidobacteriota; class Terriglobia; order Terriglobales; family Acidobacteriaceae; genus Telmatobacter. Next base: position 422,709 of record CAVQMQ010000035.1, read on the forward strand.
ACTCGCGGATCATTGCCTGATTCATCTGAGCCTGTGCGGTGGGGCTGGTCGCGAGCGCGTGGAACTCCTTTTTGCCGAAGAGAGCCAGAATGGGCATGAGGGGCAGCTTTTCTGCCTGCGCCTGCTTGAGAACCGCCGGATTGGGCGCGCCGAAAACCAGGCCGTTCTCATCAACGCTGTACCATGTGGGAACCAGCAGGTCAATCTGCGCCGAGTGCGCCTGAAACGAGCGGATCGACTCAGGACTGTTAGTCAGGTAGAAGAGCGCGACCGGTTCTGCCTGCAGGCTGGGCAGCGCCGCGAGGACCACACAAAGGAGCCAAAGAAATCGTTTCATGTTTCTCCTGGTTTGAAGGCTGTTGCCGCCCTGGGGCGTTGTGTTTGTGGGAATTGAGTTGGAACTTTGCTGCACAAGCGATTATCGCTCAGTGATCATGGATACGACTTAAGCGATAAATGATCATTTAATGCAAATATAATCGCTTACAACCCAGAAAATGCTTGATAAATCTAGTTTTTTGTTTCTTACGGACAAATAATGGCCTCGCTATTGCGTTTGAGTGGAGAGTATTTCGAGAGAAACCAGCCTGGACTGGGAGGGATACGGCATGGCGGAGATGAATCGGCGAACATTGGTAAAGAGTGCGGCAGCGCTGGCATTGACTCAAGGGATTTGGGCGAGAGCCGCGACAGGGTGGGCTGCATCCAGCCTCAATCTGCCGGAAGGGCGTCTGGCTCAAGGGGCGCGGCGATTTATCAGTGTGGCGGTCGAGGCGCTGATTGCGCGGATCGAACAGAAAATCGGCGATCCCGCGCTCGCGGTAATCTTTGCCAACTGCTTTCCCAATACGCTGGACACGACGGTCTCGCCGGGCAGCTTTGATGGCAAGCCGGATACTGATGTGGTCACGGGTGACATCGACGCCATGTGGCTGCGCGACTCCTCCGCGCAGCTCTGGCCGTACTTGCCGCTGGCCAAAGAGGACCAACCGTTGCGCGCGTTGATCGAGGGAGCAATCCGGCGCCAGGCGCGGATGATCCTGCTCGACCCTTATGCCAACGCCTTCATGCGGGATGCAACCGCTCCGCCGCTGAGCTGGGCGGTGAAAGACAAGACCGAGCATCGCCCCGGCGTGGGTGAGCGCAAGTGGGAGGTGGATTCCCTCTGTTACCCGATCCGCCTGGCGCATGGCTACTGGCGCGAGACAGGCGACACGCGGCCTTTCGACGCGCAATGGAAGGAAGCGGCATGGACGATTGTGCGCACCTTTCGCGCCCAGCAGCGCAAGACGGGGCCGGGTCCGTACTCATTCGAGCGAGAGTCGGCTGTGCCCACGGAGACATGCGCTCTGGGAGGCTTTGGCAATCCAGCGCGGCCGGTGGGAATGATTTTCTCGATGTTCCGGCCCTCGGACGACGCCTGCATCTTTCCGCTCTTTGTTCCAGCGAATCTTTTTGCCGTGACCAGCCTGCGGCAGTTGTCCAAAATGGCCGCTGAGATTCTGCACGACGCCAAGCTGGCCACGGAAGCCCATGCGCTGGCGACGGAAGTTCAACAGGCGCTCGATCAATATGGCAAGGTTCACCATGCGGAGTTGGGAAGCATCTGGGCCTACGAGGTGGACGGCTACGGCAACGCATTGATGATGGATGACGCTAATGCTCCGGGGCTGCTGAGCCTGGCCTATCTGGGCTGCTGTAGGGCCGATGACGCGCTCTATCGGCGGACGCGCGCCTTCGCGCTGAGCGATGCGAATCCCTACTTTTTCCGAGGCAAGGCTGCGGAAGGAATCGGCGGTCCTCATGCCGGGATGAACCAGATCTGGCCGATGTCGATTCTGATGCGCGCGTTTACCTCTACCAATGACCAGGAGATTCGCCAATGCCTCCGCTGGCTGCGGGATACGACGGCCGGAACTGGATTCATGCACGAGTCCTTCGACAAAGACGACCCGGCGAAGTTTACCCGGCCCTGGTTTGCCTGGGCCAATACCCTCTTTGGCGAATTGATCCTGAAGCTGGCGGCGGAGCGACCGACACTGCTGGGCGGCCAGGAACATTGACTGACCGATATGAATCCGTCAATGTTCCTGGGGCATACTGCCATTCACGCTGAGCCGATTACTCCAGCCACAGCGCGCTGGTGATGATGCGCGGATAGTAGCGGCTCGCCTTGCCTTCTCCTGAGACGATCTGGTCACAGCAGGCCCAGTAAGAGCTGCCTTCAGTCTGCCACTTGACGTGAGCGGCGTCTGCCTGCCGGAAGACTTCGGCGACCTGAGGATCGGCGTCCAGATGGAAGACCTTGCGCGTGACGTGCATGAAGATGGCGATCTTGCTCATCCACGAGTTATTGCTGGTGGAGGAGAGCTTGATGCCGCCATCGGCGAAGAGATTCCGGCGGTCTGGATCGAGCAGCAGGTTGCGGGTGTGCTGCTTCAACACCTCGAACATGCGCTTTTCAGACGGAGAGGCATAGATCTGCTCCAGCGTGCAACCGGCAAAGCCCGTGTTCACGAAGTAGAGCGGGTAGACACACCCCTCGACAGCCGGCAAAATGCGCGAGGCGTAGCCGGGGTTGGATTTCTCGAAGATCGCCGGCAGCACGCCGTCCACAGCCTGCTCACAAACCACCGAAGCAACCTTGGCGGCTAGCTCTTCACTGCGGGCTTTGCCGGCCGCATCGCCCAGTTCGCGGAATAGCAGCGCCAGCGACCAATACGTTGCCCAGCTCTTGACGACAATGTAGATGTTGTTGCGGGTCTGCGCCAGTGAGTGATCAAGCGAGTCATACGTTGTGATCTCCTGCCCGCCGGCGCAACGGGTGCTGTCGAACTGTGCAAATCCAACGTCGCCGCTGCGGTTGATCATGCTGGCCAAACAAGCCTCGACCACAGCTTTGTTCTTTTTGAGCCACTCCAGATCGCGGGTCTTGGCAACATAGCAGCCTGCAGTGAGAACCCAGTTGCAGAGCTGCTCTACTGTCATGTAGCTGAAGCAGCCGGTCAGGTTCGCCAGCTCATAACTGCTGCGGCCCTGGGGTGAGAAGTTGTTGTGCGCGCCCATGTCATGGCAGAAGCTGAGGCCGCCGGGCTTGGTGTCATAGGGACGGTTGAGCTGCGCCTCGTCGGGCGGCGGCGGGGTCTGAGATGGATCTATCTGAACAGTCTCAGTCGAGGGAGCAAAATCCGATTTGTAGACCTTCACTTCGTCGGTATAGCTGTAGAGGCGGACGAAGGTGTCGAGCAGGTTGCGGACCAGCCAGGGGTTGTGCTCCAGCTCCCAGAAGACATGATCGACAGCCAGGTCGAGGGTGTTCATCATGCAGTACTCGCCCTCGTTGACCACCCAGAGGGGTTCGCCTTTGACTTCGAGCAACTGTGTGCTGCCGTAGTAGCTGTGCGTGGCATGAGCGATCAGGAATCGCTGATCTTCAGAGATCGCCGCGCCGTCGAGTTTGCTGTCTAACGCCTTGGCCTGCTTGACGATTTTGCCGGCGTTGTCGAGCGCAGTCTTGAGCACGTCCGCAAGGCTGCTGAAGTAGCGCGTGTACAGATAGCCGGCATCGATTCCGTTAGTTTGCGCGCCCTCCAGATACGAACCGAGCGCGATGGTGATCGCATATTTTTTACCCGCCGGAACCTCGAACCCAAAGCCTGGGCAGGAACCCAGCAGATGAACCGGATTGTGCCGCTCGCGAACGCCGTCGCTGGCCGACCAGCGCATGAAGACGAAGGGCTCGGCGTCGATCTTGACGCCTTCCTCAGAGGCAGTGCAATCCAGCAATTCGGCTGCTCCGCCGGCCTCACGGCGGAAGGCAAAGGCCGGACGGCCGCTGCCCAGATCCTCGGTCAGAATGCGGCTTCCGGGCCGAGCATGATTGAGCGCGAACATCGCTGTCTTGGTCGTTGTGCCGGAAGTGTTATCCAGTTCGAGCCGCGCAATGACTGCGGGCAGCAGGCCTTCGCGCATCCGCTCCTTGCTATCGACGGCCGGATCGGGGATCGGTCCAAAGGGCGAATAGACCGAAAAGCTCAATCCCTCTGCTGCCCATTGGTCGCTGGCCCAGCCATAAGAGCGCGAAAATGCGCCCTCCGCGAAGGGCACGGCGTCGGGCTTCACATTCTGCTCGGCAGGACCGGCCTGTTCCACCAGAAAGGCGTCGGCGGAACGGTTGACCGCCGCAGTGTAAAAGGGCAGGCACTTCAAGGTCGCATCGGAGTGACGATCGCCATCCTTGTAGCCGATGAATACTTCCTGGTCGCCAGGCTGGCCGATCTGCAGGCCAATACCGCCGCGAGTTCCGAAGTTGCCGCACGTGAAGCTCATAAAAGCGCCCATCGGCGAATGTTGGGCATTGAAGCCAACGTGGTAGGAAAGCGATTTACATTTGGTCATGACAGTTCCTCGCTGCGAATTATAACCGCCCGCAGCCTGGCCGTGTTTTTAGATTTTGTTATCGCCAATCCCAATAGTAAAGCGATATAGTTGTGTGACGCGATGCACAGCCTCCTGGCGTTAATTCTGTTTGGCTATCTGTGTAAGGGTGCGAGGCGGCTGCGAGCAAGAAACCGATTCGCAGCTTGCCCCATTCCAGGACGACAGGCTGATTTTGCACTGGACAAACCGGGATTTCAGCGTATTAACCCCAGATATCCCGGCGATGCTTTATCGTTTTAGGTCAGCGGTGAGCCGGATTAAGACAATGACCGATTTCCGTCAGGGCTTGTGAGAAAAGAGAAGACACGCATGAGCGGCAACACGACAAAACTTGGATTTTCAGAAAAATTCGGCTATGGCCTGGGCGATATGGCGGCCAACTTCGTCTTCCAGGCGATGATGGCCCTGCAACTGAACTTCTACACTGACACCTTCGGGTTGACGGCGGCCCAGGCGGGCACAATGTTCCTGATTGTCGGTCTGGGAGCCGCAGTTTTCAATCCGGTGATGGGCGTAATTGCCGACCGCACCAACACTCGCTGGGGTAAATTCCGCCCCTGGCTGTTGTGGACCGCGCTGCCGTTCGGCGTGATCGGCGTTCTGACGTTTACCACCCCGGACTTGAGCGCAAGCGCAAAGCTGATGTATGCCTGGGTGACCTACCTGCTGCTGCGCCTCATCTATACGGCCAACAACGTGCCCTATGCATCGCTGACCGGCGTGATGACAGACGATCCCAACGAGCGCAACAGCATTGCAACGTACCGGCAACTTTTTGCCAACGGCGCGGGCTTCATTGTGCAGAGCCTGGCGATTCCCATGGTGGTCTTCCTGGGCCGCGGCAGCAGCGCCCGCGGCTACCAGATGACGATGGGGATCTTCCTAGTGGCCAGCGTGGTGATGTTCCTGATCGCGTTTGCCGTGAGCAAGGAACGGATTCAGCCCGACCCGAAGCAAAAGACGTCTGTCGGGCAGGACCTGTCCGACCTGGTGAAGAATGGCCCGTGGGTTGCGCTTTTCCTGGTGACCACCTTTTACTTTATAGGCCTCATGATCCGCGGCAGCATGATGCTACCTTACTTCAAATACTGTGCCGGCAATCAATTGCTCTTCAGTTGGTTCAATGGCTTCGGATTGACGGCGCTTATAATCGGCGTGGCCTGCTCGACCGCGCTGACTAAACGCTTCGGCAAGCGCGCGGTCTTCTCCTGGAGCATGTTGTTGACGGGGATTTTCTGCATCGCGCTGTTCTTTATCCCGGCGACAGCCACCGTGCCGATCATTGGCCTGGAAGTTGTGCGTCAGTTCGCATACGGCTGCTCTGGACCGGTTCTGTGGGCGATGATGGGCGACGTGGCCGACTTCGGCGAGTGGAAAACGGGACGCCGCGCCACCGGCACAGTGACTGCGGGGGTTGTCTTTGCGCTGTGGATCGGATTGGCGCTGGGCGGCGCGATTGCTGGTTGGATGGAGTCGTTCTATGGCTATCAGTCCAATGCGGTTCAGACCGAACAGGCACTGTTGGGCATCCGCCTTATCCCTCGGTTTATGCTGGCGCGGCGTTCCTTGCCGCCGCTGCTTGCCTGCTCTTCTACGGCATCACCATGAAGCTGAACCTCACCATCTCGCACGATCTGAGCGAACGGCGCAAGAGTTATTGACTTGGCGCGCTTCTTTCTGCGTAAGAAACAACCTATGCCCTGTTCAGGTACCGGGTTGTTGCCAACTGCAAGAGCGCTGGATCAAACTGAATGACAGCGCTGGAGAGATGTGAAATGCGGCTTTTCCTCAGATTGCTTTCTGTTTGGACTGTATGCCTGATGAGCCTGACTGCGACGGCCCAGGCTCCCGCGCCTGCAACGCTCAAGGATACTTTCCGCGGCGCTTTCGTTATTGGCGCTGCAATCAATGTCGATCAGATCACCGGCAAAGATACGCGCGGCGACGACCTCATTACCGGCCAGTTCAACTCCATCTCCCCCGAGAACGTGATGAAATGGGCGGTGATTCACCCCCGGCCTGACGGCTACGACTTCACACTGGCCGATAAGTATGTAGAGTTCGGCATCAAGAATCATATGTTCATCGTCGGCCACAACCTCTGCTGGCACGCTCAGACGCCGGACTGGGTATTCAAGGATGACAAGGGTAACCCGATCAGCCGCGAAGCCTTGCTTGAGCGCCTTCACGACCACATCCGTACTGTGGTAGGCCGTTACAAGGGGAAAATCAACAGTTGGGATGTTGTGAACGAAGCGTTAAATGAGGACGGAACCCTTCGCCAGTCGCAGTGGATGAAGATTATCGGAGAAGACTATATCGTCAAGGCCTTTCAGTTTACCCACGAGGCCGATCCCAACGTCCAATTGAACTACAACGACTACAACCTGGAGGTTCCGGCCAAGCGCAAGGGCGCAATTGCGCTGGTGAAGAAGCTACAGGCAGCCGGGGTTCCCATCGCCGTTGTTGGCAATCAGGCACACCTGCATCTGGATGACCCATCCGTCGCGGATGAAGAAGCTACCATCACGGATCTTGCCGCGACCGGCGTCAAGGTTGCAATTACAGAACTAGATATCGATGTGCTGCCATCGGCGTGGGGGCACACCGCGGATGTTTCGCTGAATGTCAAGAATGATCCCAAGCTCAACCCTTATCCCCAGGGACTTCCCGGCGATATCCAGCAGCGTTTGGCGAAACGGTATGCGGACCTCTTCGCGGTGTATTGGAAGCATCGTGATGTGATCAACCGGGTGACGTTCTGGGGCGTGACCGACGGGGAATCGTGGCTAAACAACTGGCCGGTCAAGGGACGAACCTCATACCCGCTGCTCTTCGACCGCGACGGCAAGCCAAAGCCTGCATTTGAGGCCGTGCTAGCCACGGCCGGGCATTGAGCTGTCCGGTCGCCCAGATAGGCGCTGTCCAACTACAAGCAGGACTATGATCCGCCTCGCTCAAGCCGTGGCTTTGCCCTCAAAGTGCGCTTCAATCTCCTCCAGCGTTTTGCCTTTGGTCTCCGGCAGCCAGAATGCCGCCACGATGAAGTAGACGACCGTGAAGCCCGAGAAGAGAAAGAACATCGACGAGTAGCCGTACTTGCTCACGAAGGGCAAAAAGATACCGGCCAGTGTGGTGGAGACAGTCTGGTTGAGAACCAACGCAATGCTCATGCCGTTGGAGCGGATGCGCGTCGGCATCAACTCCGACAACGCAAGCCAGACGCAGACGCCCGGCCCAACCGCGTAGCAAGCGATGAAGAAATAGAGTCCGGCAGCGACCAGCCATCCGTGGCCAGCTTCGGGCACGCGGCCAATCAGAGCTTTTTGAATCCTGAGCGGCGCGGTTTGCGCGGCTTCAAAATTGGCAAATGGATTCTGGAAGAAGGACACGATTTTATTGGCGGGAACGCAACTTTCGCGTGTGACATCAAGAGGCGCGGCAGCCGAATCGTCGGAGCGTACAGAGTTGGTGGAGGCCGTGAAGTCGCCATAGGAATAGATGACGGCGAAGGATGCGCGGCCTGGATCGATCTGACTCAGGGTGCCCTGTGCGGCCAGCAGCGCTTTGGCTTCCGCCGGATTGAAGCGCAGAGTCACTGACTGAGTGGGCTGCACCATCGCTTGCACTTGCTCACGCGCATCGACGCCAGATTTCTCGGTACCAAGGAACAGTATCCCCACGCCCACCAGAGAGACAATGATGCCGGCGGTTCCCAGCGTCAGCAGGAACCGGCGCCCTTTGCGATCCACCAGGATCATGCCGACCATCGTTGAAAGAAAGTTCATCACCGTGAAAAGAACATAGCCCCAGTGCGCCTGTAGGTCGGAGAGCCCGCTTTGCAGCAGAATGCTGGCGTTATATTGAATGACCGAATTGATACCGGTAGCCGTGTTGCAAGCCAGGATCACGCAGGCCAGCACAAACGGGATGACATACTTGCGGTGCAACAGGGACTCGTGGACTTTGGTTCCTGCGTCCTTTTTGGCTTTGGTCGCCCGTGCCGTTTCTTCCATCTCGGCCAACTCAAGCCCTGCTTGTTCATGCGTCCGGGAGCGCAGCAAAGCCGCATGGGCTTGATCCTTCTTGCCACGCCGGAAGAGCCAGCGCGGCGACTCGGTGACCAGCAGGCTACCCAGCACAAAGAGCAAGCCCGGCGGTAGCGAAACCCAGAAGATACGTCGCCACGCATCGTTCTTGAAGGAAAGCAGAGTTGCCGCGTTGCCAGTGTGAGAGACCGCCTGCACGCGATAGCTGTAATACATGCTCACCAATGCTGCGGCGACGATGCCCAGCGTCAACAGCCATTGGAAGGCTCCAGTTCCCTTGCCGCGATCACGCGCCGCCAGGCACTCGGCCAGATACAACGGAACCACCACCCCAATCAGTCCGCCGCTGATGCCTTGCAGCAGACGCCCGGAGAACAGCGGCCAATATCCCTGCGATAGCGCGATTACCGGAATGCTCAACACAAAGGTGAGCCCGCTGAGAATCATCAGCGGCTTGCGGCCCATCCAGTCCGCCAGTGCACCGGCGAACAAAGTCGAGATGACGCTGCCCAACAACACGGCTGCCACAATGGCCGAAAGCTGCGCGGGACTCAGATGCGAGGTCGCCTGCAGATAGGGAAGCGCACCAGCAATGATGCCAACGTCGATGCCATAGAGCATGCCGCCCAGACCGGCAACCAGCAGCAGAAAGAGGTTGTAACGGCGCTTTGCCGATGAATCGTCAGGCTGGAGCATGGTGTAGAGGTCTGTCATGGGCGTTTGTACTTTCTCGCAATCTGTGTAAAGTTTCTCAAATGCTACGGCATCTTGGCTCTTGCTTGTCGCCGTCAGAGTGCTTCAGGCTAGGAAAAAATTCGCATCCGGGCAGAAAGTTTGTGTATATTGATCAGTATACAATGATCATATTTGATTGAAATGTTCATAATAATGATCTGACCGATCAATACGGTGAGCACTGGATACTGGGTTGCAGGCGGGAGGCCGAAATACAGGGCCGGATGCGAGTTCAGGCCGTGTTGAAAACGTGCAACGTCCTCTGCGCAGCATTGCTGCTGGCAGCGTTAGAGCGGTTCTCCAATAGATGTACCCTTGCCGGCTAAGTGCAAGGTGGCTTTTTCTTGAGGAAAAAGCCACGCAGCGGTAGCGGTTTCGGTGTATAGCAATTGGAGAACCGCTGTAGCGTAAAGAGACCAAGGAGCCAACAATGGCTGTCAACGAAAACAAGATGGTGTGGACGCGGCGGGATCTGATGCTGGGGCTTTCGGCGCTAAGTGTGGGGTTAGCAGCCGGACTGCCCGCCTTCGCTAAAGATTTGAGCCTGCATTCGAGTGCGGATGCAGGCGCTGAGGCGGGAGGCGAAGACCTCTTTCGCTTTGTCAACATCGCCCTCGGAACCGGCGGCCACGGGCATACTTATCCCGGTGCGACGGTGCCGTTCGGCATGGTGCAGTTGAGCCCTGATACCTATAACGATGACTGGGACTGGTGCTCGGGCTACCATCTCTCGGACGACTCGATCATGGGCTTCAGCCACACGCATCTGAGCGGCACCGGCTGCGGAGATCTGCTGGATTTTCTGGTTGTCCCGCGCACCGGCGACGTGCGGCTTGTTCCCGGCGACCGCAAGCAACCCGGTACCGGTTACCGTTCTCGCTTCTCGCATCAGAACGAGCACGCACATCCCGGCTATTATTCGGTGCTGCTGGACGACTCCGGCATTCGCGCCGAGTTGACTGCGACGGAACATGCGGGCTTTCATCGCTACACTTTTCCGGCCAGCGACTCAAGCCACATTCTCATCGACCTGACCCATGCCTATGGCAAGTCACCGGAGAATATTGAATGGTGCAGCGCGCGACCGACAGGCAAGGACTCACTCGTCGCTGGACATGAAACGCAGGCCTGGGGCGCAGGACGGCAGATGTTCATCGCGCTCCAATTTTCGCGGCCCTTTGACCGGCTTGATTTTTATCTCGACGGAGTGAAGACCGAAACTCCGTCGAGCGAATTGCGCGGCAAGAATGTGAAGGTAGTTGCGCACTTCAACACCCACGCCAACGAGCAGATTCTCATCAAGGCTGGATTGTCCGGTGTTTCCACCGCAGGCGCAGAGAAGAACCTCGCTGCGGAGATTGCCGATTGGGATTTCGAACGGGTGCAACACGTGGCCGAAGAGCGCTGGCGCTCGGAACTCGCCAAGATTCGCGTTCAGACCGCTGATATCGATCGCAAGACGGTCTTCTATTCCTCGCTTTATCACACCATGCTGGGGCCGACGTTGTTTGACGATGTGGACGGCAGCTATCGTGGCATGGACGACAAGATTCATCAGCTTGCTCACGGGCAGCGCAACTATACAACCTTCTCGCTCTGGGACACCTACCGCGCCGAGCATCCGTTGTTTACTCTGATCCACGCCGACCGCGTCCCCGACATGGTGAACAGCCTGATCCGCATGGCTGTCGAAAGCCCGGCAGGGATGCCTGTGTGGCCGCTGCAAGGCAAGGAGACCGGCACGATGACCGGCTACCACTCCGCGGCGTTAATTGCCGAGGCCTGCGCCAAGGGCTTTAGCGGCATCGACTATGCGTCGGCTTATACAGCGATGAAGAAGCGCGCCTTCGTGGACGATTACCGCGGCCTTCCCTGGTATCGCTCCTTCGGATTTATCCCCGCCGATCTCGAAGAGGAATCGGTCTCGAAGACTCTGGAATACGATTACGACGACTGGGCGATTGCTCATGTTGCGCACAAGCTGGCCGATCATGAGAATGTGAAGTTGTTGATAGAGCGCTCGCGCAACTATCGTCATGCTTGGGATGCGGCGACGGGGTTTCTCCGCGCCAAGCTGCAGGACGGCACATGGGCCATGCCCTTCGATCCCATCGAGATGGGCCACTCCAAACGCTGGCGCGATTACACCGAGTCAAACGCTTGGCAGACCACCTTTGGCATTCAGCATGATGTGACCAGTTACATTGAGCTGATGGGCGGCGACGCGGCCTTTGTGGCCAAGCTCGATACGCTCTTCAATATGCCCTCGACGCTGCCCTCTGATGCGCCGCCGGACATCGCCGGCATGGTGGGCCAGTATGCGCACGGCAATGAGCCAAGCCATCATATCGCATATCTTTATGCTTATGCTGGTGAGCCGGCCAAGACGCAGGAGCGGGTGCATTTTCTCAACACCAAGATGTATTCGAATACCCCGGACGGCATAGCCGGCAATGAGGATTGCGGGCAGATGTCGGCTTGGTTCATTCTCAGCTCCATCGGTTTCTACGCAGTCGATCCGGTGAGCACGCATTATGTTTTTGGCACGCCGCTCTTCGACCAAGTGACGCTTTCGCTGGCTGGTGGAAAGAAGTTGATCTTCGAAGCGCAACGCGCGACTCCAGAAAGCATCTACATCCACGCGGTGGAGTTCGACGGCAACCCGCATCCGCGCTTGTGGTTCAGTCATGCGGATGTAGACGAGGGCGGGCATTTCGTCTTTCATCTCGGAGCCCAGCCCGATCCGCACTTTGGCAAGGACCACGCTGCGCGCCCGGTCTCGAATCTTCAACTGGGCGCTTAGGCAGTGCGCCCGCATCCTAAGAGAGTGTCATGAAAACTGACTTGCATCGGTTCCGGCTGCATCTGCTGACTCTCTTGCTTCTTCTTGGCGCACGGGCGGCGAGCGCACAGCCCGCTGCCCCTCATTCCTTCGCAGTGCAGGGCAACCACTTTGCTCTGGATGGAAAGCCCTTTCAGATCATTTCCGGCGCGATGCACTACACGCGCATCCCCCGCGCGTATTGGCGCGACCGGCTGCGCAAGGCGCGGGCGATGGGCCTGAATACAATCGAGACCTATGTATTCTGGAACGTCCATGAGCCCAGTCCCGGAGTATACGACTTCAGCGGCAACAACGACATCGCCGAATACATTCGCGAGGCGCAACAGGAGGGGCTGTATGTGATTCTGCGCCCCGGCCCGTATGTTTGCGCGGAGTGGGAGTTTGGCGGCTATCCCGCGTGGTTGCTCAAAGACCCCAATCTAGCCGTGCGCAGCCGCAACGCTGCATTTCTAAAAGCAGTCGCGCGCTGGCTGCATCGGCTTGGAGAAGAGGTAGCTCCGTTGCAGATCGGCAATGGCGGCCCCATCATCGCCGTGCAGGTCGAGAACGAATACGGCTCTTATGGCGACGATCACGCCTACATGGAAGAGATTCATCGCGACCTTGTAGAGAGCGGCTTTACCAAAGCCATGCTCTATACCGCCGATGGCGCGGATGTATTGCAGCAAGGCACGCTGCCTGAGCTGCCAGCGGCCATCAACTTCGGTCCCGGAGATGCGCACCGCTCATTTGACTTGCTGAAAAAATTCCGCCCCAACGGCCCCTTTCTCTGCAGCGAATATTGGGATGGATGGTTCGACCATTGGGGCGAAAAGCATGAGACCGGCAACACTGCGCTGCAAAGCGACGACCTGAAGTGGATGCTCTCGCAAGGCTACTCGGTCAATCTGTACATGTTCGACGGGGGAACCAGCTTCGGATGGATGAACGGGGCCAACAGCGACGACAAGGGTTATCATCCCGACGTGACCAGCTATGACTACGATGTTGCGGTAAGCGAAAGCGGAGAGCTGCGCCCAAAATACTTCGCCTTCCGCCAGATCATTCAGCAAGCAACAGGAGCAAAGCTACCCGATCCGCCCGAGGCTACGGCAGCAGCAGCATGGCCTGCTATCAAATTGAGCAGGTCCGCATCGCTCTGGGAGAATTTGCCCACTGTGATTCAATCGCAGAATCCGCTGCCGATGGAAGCGGTCGATCAGGCATATGGATATATTCTCTATCGGACGATGCTGCAAGGGCCGCTACACGGCCAGCTCAAGTTCGGGACCGTGCACGGCTACGCGCAGGTTTACTTAGATGGCAAATTGCAAGGCACACTCGACCGCCGGTTGAACCAGACCGCGATCGACCTTGATGCTCCGGGGCCGAAGACGCAGCTCGATGTGCTCGTGGAGAACTCAGGGCGCGTCAACTACGGCAAAACAATCGGCGGCGAAGACGCGGGCATCTCCGGCCCGGTATTTTTTGCAAGGCAGCCGCTGACTGGCTGGTCGATCTTCGCGCTGCCGCTACAGAATCTCGCATCATTGACCTACAGACGGACGCCGTGTTCCGGCCCCTGTTTCTACAAGGCAGAGCTGCCGGTTGCAACGCCTGCCGATTCGTTTCTTGACGCGCGTAATCTCCGCAAAGGCGCGGTCTGGGTCAACGGACGCACCCTTGGCCGCTTCTGGAATATCGGACCGCAGCAGACACTCTATCTTCCCGGCCCCTGGCTCAAGAAAGGGAGCAATGAGATCATTGGCTTTGACCTGAGCGGCGCGACAGGCAGAACCATACAGGGACTCGATCATCCGATTCTCGACGAACTGAAGAGCAAGTAACAAAGCCGGAGCGGGAATCGACTATAGTTTGAAATCGCCGAGCAGCCTCGCATCGAGAATCTTACGGGAGGTATTTGCAGATGAAGATGATACCTTGCATACTGACGGGAGCATTGGCATTGAGCATCGTGGCCACACCATCTTCAGCGCAGCAGACAACCCGCCCGTGGTCCATCCAGGTACACGCCGGTGCCGGAGATATAACGCGCGCCACCACCGACGCCAAGACAGACGCAGCGGTTCGTGCCACGCTCAATGCAGCCATCGAGGCTGGCGCTGCGGTATTGGACAAAGGCGGCTCTTCGGTAGATGCCGTCGAGGCGGCGCTCCGCATCCTCGAAGACTCGACACTCTTCGATGCCGGGCGGGGAGCGGTCTTCAACTCCGACGGAAAAACCGAGCTGGACGCGGCGATCATGGACGGTTCCAACCTGAAGGCCGGTGCGGTGGCCGGCGTGACACGGACCCGGCACCCCATCAGCCTGGCCCGCGCGGTGATGGATAAATCGCCGCATGTGATGCTCATTGGCGCCGGAGCAGACAGCTTCGCCGGACAAGTTGGATTGGAGCAGGTGGACCCGAGTTTCTTCTTCACCGAGGTTCGCTGGCAGGCTCTGGTCGATCAACTCAAACGCGAGGGCCGGCCAATACCACCGCGTCCCGCAGGCGCGCCCCCTGCGCCGACGGCGCTGCCTGGGCCGGTTTCCAACTTTGCAATTCCCGTTGAGCGCCACCACTTCGGAACAGTCGGCGCGGTAGCTCTGGATCGCAAGGGCAACATTGCCGCAGGTACCTCGACCGGAGGCTCACAGGGCAAACTTCCCTGCCGCGTGGCGACTCGCCGATCATCGGCGCAGGCACCTATGCATCGAACTCTTCTTGCGCCGTCTCTGCCACCGGTGTAGGGGAATATTTCATCCGCCTCACCGTCGCCCGCGAGGTCTGCACCCTGCTGCAGTACAAGGGGCTGCCTTTGCAACAGGCTGCGGACCAGGTGATTCACGGGGAGCTGGAGACACTGCACGGAGTGGGTGGCGTCATCGCGCTTACTCCGGATGGCCAAATGGTCTGGAGCTTCAACACCCCCGGCATGAACCGCGCGCGGCTCAGCGAAGGCGGCAAAGTGAGGATAGCGGTTTACGGCGATGAGCAGTAAAGCAACGCCCTATTCCGGCATGTCTCAGACGATCACCATCTGAATGCCCTTTGCGGCAAAAGCAGCCTGCGCTTCTTCAGAGATTCCATCATCGGTGAACAAAAGACGTAACTGAACGAAGTAGCAAGCATATAAC
>CAVQMQ010000036.1:0-36884 GCA_963713645.1 uncultured Acidobacteriaceae bacterium
CGCATCTTGCTCTTTCGGGGACTCTTGCCAATTGGGAGCAACGTCTTGTAGGCAACCTCGTTGGTTACTGCGTCAGTGATCTTCACCGCCGCAAACGGCTGCCCGTGGTATCGAGCGCTGAACATCGAGTCCGCCACCACGTTGCGTTCAATCGCAGGGAATCTCTTCAAAGTACCCATCGCCTTCTTGCGGCGCTGGTCTCCTCGAAGGACTCGGCAACGGCTGCACAGCCAAAGAAAATCCCTACCAAGGGGAGGGGACTACTGACTACGCACATGAGGGCAGTGGACACCACTGCTATTCCCCAGGGCGATCTCGACGCTCCACAGTGGATGCCGCCAGCGCTTGAGGAAAGCCTCCCGCAATGGGGGCATTGTCCCAGGCGCGCTTGTCATGTTCGGGACCTTCAGTCGAGTTTGGACACGGTGGGCCTCAAGTGTTCTTTTGGCAGCCAACCCTAGCGACCACCTGGGCAATCGTGTGACGGAGGCACATGTCCTTCTCACCCGGGTGAAGTCTTCTTCTTCATCTCCGTCAGACCGCGAGTCTCCGATGAAGGGTGGCACTCTCGTCACGTCGGGCCACGAAAGCCTCACATTACGATCGCCATGCCGCAAAGAAGCTTAGGGCTTGTGACCGACAAGCTTGGACAAGGTTTCCAGTTTCTCCTCAACCTGGTTGAGAATCGATTGAACGGCGACCATCCTGTCTTCAGTTGTGCTTCACTCGCCTCGCGCAACTCTTCAGTAGGTTCCGATCGTTTGGCTGTGCGCCTCTAACGCCTACGCCAGTACCGGTGTTCCACTCACCGAGTCTCCAATCAGATTGTGCACGTCGGGCCTCCGACACCAACAACAACGGCAGCAAGACGCTCTATCTCTGGTGCGGCTCCGTCTGGTGGAAGTTTTCTAGGTGCGGCCATGATGAATGCTCCAGTTGAAAATATGAGGGAAGCGCGGCTCTCAGGTACGCTTCCCTCGTTCGGTTGGTTGACCGAAAATCCGGTTGACTAGACCGGGAAACTTCGTTAAGTCCCGAGCAGGTTTGCTTGACTGATAAGGAATGCCAGTGGAATCGCTTTCCTCTGTGAATAGGCTCGTGTCCAATTCGCAGCAAGGCCAAGCTCAGCCTGAGTCGGACTCACACCAGCAACGCTCGCACCAGTGAATGCAAAGCCGAGTGGGTGAAATGCTACGTCAAAACGGCTGTGCAATTCAGTGACTCCACCGCCGTTCCCTGCGCTTGGAATTCGGAATAACTCAGTTCCGAATCCAGTACGCGGAGGCGCTACGGCATAACCTACGGCACCCGGACCAAACAGAATGGTGACATAGACTCCAGCGGTCGCCGTGGTCAGATTGTCATCCACAATCACGCCCATTCCCTTATAGGTAGGAATGTCCAGAGAATTGTCACTGGGTTTGAAGAACTGGATTTCGTCGTTATTCAATGCTTCGCCATACACCTTGCTATGCATGGCAATCGCCTTCATGTCTGAGAGGCGGTCTCCAAGGGTCAACGCTGTTTGAATAACAGCGGCACCAGTGAAGACGTTGGCCGATGTGATTGCACCAGTTGCATGAACGTCAACGATCATATCGCCAGCATTGTTAGCAACGTTGGAATACAGCACGCCCATCAACGACGCGATGAGACGCTTTTCCCATTGCCTATCCCAGTAGGCTTGAACACGGCTTTGCACCCGCTCCAATGGGCTACTTCCGCTCAATTCGGATGCAAGCGAGATTTCAGACCACGAAGCATGAAGAAACGACTTGCGAACAACCTGCTTTGAAGCAGTCACTTTCTGCGTAGTGCTGAGAATGGCTGGATTGTCGTTCGTGATGTCGGCTTCAACGTCCGGCAGATCATTCCAGTAAGGTACGGTGAAGAATTCAGCACCAGCCTAAGCTGTGCGTCCATCTCGCCGTTCGGCAATGCTACGCCTGATTGATACAGGGCTGTGCTCAAAAGGCTGTTTTGCAACCAGTATAGGCTGTGAAGGCATCGGGTTGAATTACGTCAGCAATCTGTATAGGCATGACTGATCCTCGTTTCAAAGTGGTGTTCTTTGATCCGGGCTTGCCGACTGGTTCGCCTTCGTTCCCGACTGGGAAGGTGTTACCTGTTGCAGTAGTGCCGACTGGCACTCATGGGACAGTAACTCAGATTGAGGTACATGCAACTTTAATGATAGGCGAATGATAGCGAATGTAGGTGAAACATCCGCTATCACAATAGGCATGTTACTTGAGGCTCATCCCCAAGCCGAATTGCTGCTTCTGCGGCGTGCTGGTAGTGCGCGTCGATGAGGATGAATGAGCAGCACCAGAGGCTCTGTTGACAATGGTGATTGCCTTGAACATCTTAGCGCGTGCGTCGTCACCGTCAGTAAGCAACTTTGTTAGTGCCTCTCGCTCGAATGGAATGATATTGCCATCCTTGCCAGTGACAGGCTTTCCATCGGCAGTTTGCAGAGTAAGCACCCCTTTGATTGATTCCACCTTGAAATGTTTCGAGAACTGTTCAAGAAACAAATCGGGCACCGTGCTCAACTCAGACGCCATCATTTTCAATGGAACGCCGACAGTGGCCTGATAAAGTGATTGGCTCGTTTCAGTGAGCTTAGCTTGCAGCGTTGCTGTCCCTTCTTCGAGTGCTGCAAGCCTTGTCTTATCACGGGCATGTTTCGCCACAAGCTCACCGTTTACCTGCCTGAGCTTCTCAAGCTCCGTCGCTTCGTCGTTTGGTACGACAGGCTCGCTCACGCCTTACCGCCTTTCCTAGACTTTGCGAAACTGGCCTTGATCGAATCCCACTCGCTGTCAATCTTTACTCGATTCAGCTTGTAGCCTTTGCCAGATGGAACCTGGAGGCTTTTTTGGTTGTGAATGTATTGGTACAGCGCTGCGTCATCCTCAGGGACCAAGTGCTCAGCAAGAATAGACAGGCTTTGAATCCTGCTAAATTCGCTTTCACTCCATAGACTGTCGGCAAGATTGCTAATGCTCATTGCCTCATTCTGCACGCGCTCTTGTTCTGGATCAATTGGCGCAAACTCAGGTTTTCTTGAGTCGGCAAAATACATCGGTTCTGGCTCTGGCGGAACGCGGAGAGTTACATGCTTGAAACTCTCCATCAATGCGCCTTCAATATACTTCGTAAGAGACTCGCCTGTTGCTGCCGCAGCAAGATCAGCAAGATACCTGATCTTCGGATCGAAACGAAGTGCAGTCATTTTCCCGCCCTGCTCCCCACGTCCCTTGTCTTCACTCTTCGTCGCCATGTTTCCCCCTGCAAACAACAATAGCTATACTGCTTGATTGTGTCAAGCTACTATGCTATTGTCGGTTCATGGAATTAACCCAAAACCACTTAGTCTCATCTTCGGTCGTGACCTACTTTGATGTTATCGACCAACCAATCAAGGAACTGCGCGTTTCATGCGCCTATTACCGCAAACTGTCGAAGCAAGGCGCACCATCGATCTTAGTCGCAATCTATCATTGCGGAACAAAGGTGATTCGTGAGGTAGTTTGCTTTGAGCATAGAGGGTTTGTGCAGAAGCAAGCCGCTAACTGGTGGCAGCAGCGAACTAACATACCTCTTCCTCGCAGCGTTGACGAAGCATTGGAACAAGCCGTACACCTTCGCGTTCCAATCAAGCTCCGCATAACGGCAAGCACATTGAGTCGCAAGTATCCCGCCATACTTGAGCACATTTTCCGCACTATCAACTAGATCACCTGAAAGGCTCTCAATGGAAAACCAGATATTCATCTCTGTCAGCGAGGCATCGAAGCGTCTTTCGTGCGGAATCACGCTCATCTATGAGCAAATCAACGCGAACTGCTATCGGACAGTGAAGCTAGGTAAGAAGCGATTGATTGACGTTGAATCATTGAATCGCTTCGCCGCATCGCTAGCCAACGAATCAGGGAAGGGAAAGTAACTATGCTTACATCGCTTAGGGAACTCGTTCCGTCATTGCTTGCAATGGAGTGGATGCGCATCGATACTCCCAGTACGTTTCAATCGATGGTCTATGACTGCGATAAGAGGGAATTTGCAAGGCTAGGCAAGAAGCGGAACGCATTCATTCGCATTGAGCATCCTTCGGAATTCGATTGGTCATTGAGCATCGTTGACCGCATTAAGATGCCGTTGCTTCGTGTTCTGGTGATCCGCTTAGAGCCTGGAACACACATTCGCATTCCGATTTTCAGGGGTAGTGAGCCGGTCAATACAAATGTTTCCTCTGATGCCGGAGTCGGAATCGTTCTCGAAGCAATGGCACGCAAGCTAGGCATGAACCTGGATGAGTGCAACGCATACGAGACAAGGGTGCTAATGCAATCGACGGGGAAGCAAGAGGCAATCAACTAATGGCCTCTCAAGATGAAGTGTTGGCCCTGCGTGGCAGGCTCTGGCAGAACGGATTTCGCCCTGTATCGGTATTCTCGCCAGGTGCGGTCGAATGGACGGGTCAGCCCATTGCAAATGCGGGCAAGCGTCCGAACTGCAAGAATTGGCATGAATCAGCATTGGCGAGCGTACCTGATGCCTGTACAGCGAAGCCTTCGCTCGATGCACTCAATACCGGCATTCTTTGCGATGGGTTGGTTGCTCTTGACTTGGATATTGACGATTCCGCAGTGTCACAGCAAGCCATTAGCGCAGCCGTTCGCATTCTTGGAAATGCACCAATGCGTGTTCGATCCGACAGCGCAAGAGTGCTGATGCTGTATCGCGCCGCAGAAGGCGAGCCATCGAAGCGGAGTATCGATGGAGCGAACGGCAAGGTTGAGGCGCTAGGAGTAGGACAGCAATTCGTTTCGTTCGGAATTCACCCTAACGGTGCGTCCTACGCATGGCCGCAAGGATCACCAGCCGAGTTCCATAGGAATTCGCTTACAGCCGTCACAGCGGACGCGCTACAGGGGTTTCTCTGCGCAGTTGCGCCTCTGGTGGGCGCTGATGCCCCTGCACAGCCTACCGCGTCACCAGTGAGTCTCTGCGTTGCGCCTGCGTCGTACCTGGTTACAGACCGTGACCGCGATTATGCGGCTTCCGTACTTGCGAACGAATGCGCCAAGCTAGCGGCCATGCTTGAAGGAATGGGCAGGAACAATCAACTGAATACCTCGGCCTTTAGCTTGGGAACATTGATTGGCAATGGATCAATTGACGCTGAAACCGTTGCAAACGCCTTGTTCAATGCTGCGACAGCGAATGGACACGTTACAAAGCACGGAATTGCTCAGACTCAAGCAACGATTGATAGCGGCTTGAACGCTGGAGCGAACAAACCTCGCACGCTCAAATCGATCGAAGCGCCAAACATTGACATTAGCGGACTCTTGCAGAATACGACGCCTGCTGCTGCAAAGGAATGGCCTGCGACGTTAAGCAGCGATGCATACATTGGTATTGCTGGTGACTTTATACGGCTGGTTGCTCCACAGACTGAAGGTGACCCATGCGCCCTGCTGATTGCGCTTCTTACCCTTGTAGGCTCGCTTGTTGGACGTGGCGCATACTTGCCCGTTGGTCCGACACGTCATTATGGGAATCTGTTCTCAGTCATCATTGCTGAAACCAGCAAAGGACGCAAAGGAACTGTCATGGCAGAGGCTAAGCGATTCGCTGCGATGATTGATCCAACGATCTCCGCGCGAATGCTTGGGGGCTTGTCATCTGGCGAAGGATTGATAGAGGCTGTACGCGATGCTCGCTTTGATGATTCGCAGAATGAACAGGGCAAGTTGCCTCTTGCTAAGGTGATTGACAACGGTATCGCTGATAAGCGTTTGCTCGTGACTAAAGTCCGAAATGGGGCAAGCTCTACAGGCCGCTGGACGCGAGGGCAATACTCTTAGCGCAGTTCTCAGAATGTCTTGGGATGGTGATGAACTGCGGACGCTCGCACGCAGCAATAAAAACGTTTGCCGTGAGCCTCATATATCGATCTTTGGAAACATCACGCTTGACGAATTACAACGGCTGCTCACTTCGACGGACAGAACAAACGGCTTCGGGAACAGATTCTTATGGGTATGCGCTAAACGCTCGCAGGAACTACCTTGGGGCGGAAGGGTTGACGACGCTGCATTGCAGGCTCTCGCTTCACAGGCTGCCCATGTAATCAATGCTTCTCAATACTACGGTCAATGCGGATGGATGCCTGATGCGGCTTCGATGTGGGCAAGAGAGTACAGCCGTCTGAGTGCAGGCCGTCCCGGTCTGGCTGGTGCCATGAGTGCCAGGGCAGAAGCTCAGACGCTTCGCATCGCTCTAGTCTACGCGATACTTGACGGCTGCAATAACGTAGACGTTCACCATCTACGCGCAGCGTTGGAAGTTTGGCGCTACTGCCAAGACAGCGTTGATTATTGTTTTGGTGGAACTACGGACAATTCGACGGCAAACAGAATATATGGGTATCTGGTAACTATGCCGGAAGGCGCGTCTCTCACTCAAATATCCACCCACTTTGGACGGCATAAGAAGAGTGATGAATTGCAACGCGCCCTCAATACACTGAAAGAATCCGGCATCGCTCGTTCTGAAGCTAAGAAGACTGGCGGACGTGCGGCGGATGTGTGGTTCGCTTGTTAGGCCGCTGGTGAAGGATCACTGCAAAGCCTTCACCAGCCGTTAGACGATGCCTTCACGCTGCGACAGGCAGTACCGTCCAATCCATTGCATTCATGTCGCGCCAGTCGAGCATATCGCTAGATGCAGGCTGTAACTCGCCACCCCTGCATGAATACATAAGCTCACCGTCTTGCACGAATAGGATGCTGCCACGGTCCCACCGTTCGCGCCTGACAGGCAGGCCCGCTTGCAATGCTGCGTACACTTCAGCAAATCCGATCATATCCGTTCTCCAATGCTGTTAGATTGCGCCCGCATAACTGGTGCGCTCACTCAGAGTAATAACATACTTTCTAAGTCAAAACGCGCGAGTAGGCAAATATATTTGTGCGCCTAAATGACTTGCCTGCTATAGCCTACGATAACTAACTCAGCTAACATGACAGAGCGATAACTACGTTGTAGACAATAGACAACAGCATTGATTCATCGCAGCATCGCCGATTCAAGGCCGCTGCATTACGCCCGCTCCTGCGAATGCTTACCTGCAATTGGGGTATGCCCCACCGCTTATTCGCAACTTGCGCTTAATTCGCTTAATTCATCATTCGCAAGGGGTGTCTTTGTTAGAGCATCTCTTTATAACTTAATTGGGGTATACCCTAATAACTATAAATACTCTAACTAAAGCACTTACATATCAAAGCCATTAAATCACTCTACGGACCGAGAAAGGACGAGAGAGGTAAGCGAATTTGATGAAATAAGCGAAAGATGCGATTATGCGCAGAAAGGTGACAGGCGGGGAACCATTCGCGGTCGGCACAACGCCTATTCCTAAAAAGAATGCCTGCATTCAATCGTTGCAATGCAGGCTGTGTTCAATGGGTAGCATACTGCGATGGATCATGCTGTCTTCCGAATCGCTACAACCTTGTTTCTGCCCTTCGCTAACTCGGTATCCAAATAGTCAGCCCACCACTGCATCATGGTACTGCGTTGCTGCAAATACTTCGCGTGATTGTATGCGGCTTCCACCTTGTCATCATTCGAGTGCGCAAGTTGCAATTCAACGTGAGCCTTTTCAAAGCCATGCTCTGCTAGAACGGTTCGCGCCAATCCTCTGAAGCCATGCCCCGTCATTACGCCTTTATATCCGATCTCTTCCAGCACGTTCAACAGGGTATTGCAATTGATGCTTCCATTCTCTGTTTGCTTATTGAGCCCTGGAAACACGAACAGCTTTTCACCAGCAAGCTGTTTCAGTTCGCGCAATAGTTCGACGGCTTGACGTGACAACGGCACGATGTGCGGTTTCTCCATCTTCATACGCTGCGCAGAGATTACCCATCGTGCGTTATCAAGATCGAATTCAGACCACGGTGCTTGTAGCAGTTCGGCACTCCGCACAAAAGTTAGTGCCATGAGCGAGAGTGCATAGCGCCAAACAATGTGACCGCTGTAATCGTCAATCGCTGCGAGCAAACCTGGAAGCTGTGAA
The DNA here is from genome assembly GCA_963713645.1 of uncultured Acidobacteriaceae bacterium. Lineage (GTDB taxonomy): Bacteria > Acidobacteriota > Terriglobia > Terriglobales > Acidobacteriaceae > Telmatobacter. Next base: position 8,099 of record CAVQMQ010000036.1, read on the forward strand.
GGTGCAATGTGTGCTCTGTTTTGCGGCTTGCGTGGTGCCAGAACGTCAGACGGCTTGAAAGCAGCGGCGGGATTGTTCTCTGCAAGATCGTGAGTGACAGCGTACCGGAAAATCTGGCTAATTGTTCCATGCTGGCGTTGTGCAACGTCCCTTGCACCACGTTCCTGTTCAATGCGAAGGATGAGCTTGCGAACGTCAACAGGCTTTAATCGCGTCAATAGGCTCATTGCCGAAAGCAGGGAACACATCGGCTTCCAAACGTCGCATGATGTAGGCCGCAGTATCGGCGTCCACTCCCTTAGACCATCTTTCATGCCAATGCAGGGCAATATTCTTGAAGCTGTTTTCGGCCTTGCGCTGTTCCGTCTCGGCTTCGACCTTTGCAGCCTCTTTCAGAGCCTTTCGCTGTGTACTTGGGTCAATTACCCTTGGAAAGTTCCATTCGTGCGTTCTGGTGGGCAAACCTAGCCATCGCAAGGGACGTTTCAGGGTACTGTCCAAATGCGATGAGGCGTGGTTTGCCTTCGTGCCGATACTTCCAACGCCAGAGCTTTGAGCCGTTTGGCTGAATGAGCAAATACAGTCCCTGTCCATCGAACAGCGTGGTGGGCTTCGTAGCAGGCTTTGCGTTGCGTATTTGGGTATCTGTGAGCGCCATTTGCGTTTGGCTCCTTGGATTGCGTATACCCAAACGTATACCCATATAGGCGCGATTGCAAGCGGACGCTTGCGAAGGATGGCGAACGAATATCAGCAAATTGTGCGCTTGTAAGTTATTGAAAATATGTTGTTAAGCGATTGCGAAGACGGTAGAGACGATACAACCGATACAGCCGTTACAGAATCCAGTTTGGCTTTTACCTGAGGAGCCAAAACATAAATAAAATCAACAAGATGCGAGACAGTCAAAATAACTGCCGTTTTTATTTTGGCCGAATGGCTGTTCTGATGGCTGTTGCTAAAAATATTTCTGAAATTGTGGGAAATTGCTCCGGACCAACTCCCAATCGGCGCCCTAACCACGTAAAGCCCCTTGAGCGAGGCCGCTGCGGTCACCCTGTCGACTTAGATCATTTTCACAGATAGTGTAGATTAGATGCAGGCGATTCTCTGGCGACGCGAACGCTATGGCGCGAGCCTTCGATGATGATTTGCGGCGGAAGTTTCTGGCCGCGTATGACCGTGGCACGGACGGTCTGAAGACGGTTGCGCTCTATTTTGGAGTCAGCCATGGATGGGCGCGCAAGGTGGTGGGCCAGCGGCAGCGAACCGGTCAAGCCGAGCGTGTTCGTCACCGGCCTGGGCCGGCCAGTCGCATGACGCCGAAGGTGACGGCCTATATCGAGGCGCAGGTGGGACGGCAAGCCGATCTCACGCTGGCCGAACTGCAACGTCTGCTGCTGGTCGAGCGCCAAGTGAAGGTCAGCATCGGACGCTTGTGGGCGGTGCTGCGTACGCTGGACTTGCGTCTGAAAAAAAGTCGATCCACGCCGCCGAGCGCGACACCGAAGCCAACCGGCAGCGCCGTGCCGCCTACCTCGAACGGATCGGCCAGATCGCGCCGGAAAGGCTGATTTATCTGGATGAAAGCGGTGTTTCGACCCAGATGACGCGCCGCTGTGGACGGATTCGCGGCTCAGCACGGCTGCGCGAAGCCGTCCCCGCAGGCGGCTGGAAGACGTTGACCGTGCTCGGCGCGTTGAGCACACAGGGCATCGTTGCCGCCATGACGGTTGAGGCCGCCACGGACCGTGAAGTCTTCCTTACCTACCTCGACGAGGTGTTGTGTCCCAAGCTCAAGCCGGGCGACGTGGTGGTGATGGACAACCTCTCCACCCATCTGGTGGAGGAGGTCCGCGAGAGGATCGAGACCGCGCAGGCAGAATTACTTTACCTGCCGCCCTACTCGCCGGATCTGAATCCCATCGAAAAGGCTTGGTCCAAACTCAAACAGCTCATGGGAGCAAGTAAAGCCCGGTCCGTCAAAGCTCTCGACCAAGCCATCGAAACTCTTCTCCCCCAAATCACCGCCGACAACGCTCAGGCATGGTTCAGGCTCCGATTTGGAAAGCCACAATAACTATGAAAATGATCTATATGTACCTTCAACAACTTACAGGCCGCTGGGGACTGCCAAACCACGCGGAAGTACGCCGAAGGCGGATATTTAACAGGTGATTTTGCAGGCGGAGAATGAACAGGGTTCCTTGGCGTCAGCGGGATCGGGATTCATATCAAACGATAAACTTTTAATTCTTAACCGTTTGTCACTGCTGTCCGGTTAAAAGTCGAACAGAATGAGTTGGTTGGAGTTTGGAGTTAGTTGACTGGTGTAGTGCTTCTGCTGAAGTGCCTGTGAAATGGGCATTTTCTCGAACAGAGTTACCGAGAGTACTTGCAGCAAAGTGTAGAGCGAGCCGGGCAGTTCGAGCTTTTTCTTGACGATGGCGACCAGCAGGTAGACCGAGACGGCTATCCAGATCTGGGTCTTGACGGCGTTCTCGCTGCTTCCGAAGAAGGCCTTGATGCGCAGGTGTTGCTTGATCCACTTGAAGAACAGCTCGACTTGCCAACGGCTCTTGTAGAGGGCACAGATGGTAGCAGCGGGCAGCATGAACTGGTTAGTCAGGAAGACCAGATCCTTGCCGGTGTCCGAGTCGCGATAGCGAATGCGACGCAAATGGCCAGGGTAATCCTTGCGGCTGTCGTAGCCGTTGAGGGCAATAGATTGGTCAGCAAGAATGCCGGTCTGCTTGTCCACCTGTTGGGAGTAGATGCGGCTGGCATCGAGGTTACGCTTTGCGCGTGTGACAAAGAACGCTGAGGACAAATGGATGCGATAGAGTCGGGCGTAATCGAGATAACCGCGATCCATGACGTAGTAAGCGCCGGGTTGCGGGATGATTTCGTCGAGGATGTTGACGTCGTGCACATCGCCAGTGGTGACGCGGATAAACGTTGGTATGTTGCCGCGCAGATCGAGCAGCGTATGCATCTTGACTGCGGATTTGGTGGAGCGGAAATGCGCCCAGGGGAACAGGCTCAGGCGCAGGTCGATGGTGGTCGAGTCCAATGCGTAAGCGGCGGCGTCGAGGTCCATGCCGAGATCTTCCTTGGCGTAGAGCTTGCGCGCCTGAAGCATCAATCGTTGCGCCAACTCCGCGTAAATACGCCAATCGCGGCTCTCGTTGGCCTCTGCCAAAGTGGAACGCCGAACGGGAGAACGAAAGCCCATGGGGTAGAGCTTAGCGGGCTGTGCGCTGAGACAAGCCTCGATGTCGCGCAGGCTCTCGCGATAGGTCAACTGGGCAAAAGCCATGGCACGGAACTGCTCGGCGCAGTTGAGGCTGCGCACCCGACGGTCGCCGCCATAACGGGCTACGCTGCGGGCAAACGACGTCCAGGGAAGGAAATCCATCAACTGAGCAAACAGCACCTTGCCAGCGTTCACCGCCGCCTCCAGAAAACATCTCTGGAATCAGCATCGCGGCAATTTCAAATCGACACCACCCGAAAACGCTCGCAACCATCCGCACATCAGGCGGTTGCGGCCAGCAAGCTAGTCGTTAACCGGACAGCAGTGACCGTTTGTAAATTTAGATTATTGCTAACACCTCTAAAAGTATCTCCCGTCAGATTCCGTGTCTTTCTTGAATAAACCGAGGGCATGAGTCGAAGGGCTTGAATTCAGCCGGCGCTTGCTTCGCAGTCGAGTTTCAAAAAGCGCGGCCGTAAGAGCAAGCGTGAGCCGCTTCTTGACCGGATAGATCAGATGATTCCGTAGTGTGAGCTCCTGGTGCTGGTTAAACCTCATTACCCGAAGGCGGGCAACGGTGGTCAGCCGATGGGCTTGGCGATCATGCTGCGGACCTACTTTTCGCAGCAGTGGTTCGGCTCGTCGGACCCGGCATGGAAGAAGCCTTCTATGAGTCGCCTGTGCTGCGGTGCCTTGCCGAAGCGGATCTGGACGTAGGCGCGGCGCAGGACGAGACCACCATCCTTTGCTTCCGCCGCCTGCTAGATCAGCACGTTCTGTGTGGCCTGATGCTGGACACGGTGAGCCATTACGTGGAAAGCAACGGCATCCGCATCAGCACCATCGTGGACGCAATGATTATTCATGCGCCCAGTTCGACGAAGAACTCCGGCGAGGAGCTTGACCCCCAGATGTATCAAACCAAGAAGGGCAAGCAGTGATACTCGGCGCCAAGGCGCATACCAGCGTGGACAGCGGGGAGACGGTAGTGCGCTCGGTATGCACCCCGGCAGCGAGCGTGGCCGACAAGCATATGCTGGACTTACTGCATGGCAACGAGCGCAAGGTATGGGACAATAGCGGCTATCTGGGCCAGACTGAGGCGATTCGCGCTGCTTCACTGAAGGCGCAAGATATGATTTGTTACTGGACAAAATACAAGGATCATGTAAATGAAGAAGCCAAGCGCAAGAACACTACCAAGGCCCGCACGAGAGCCAAGGCAGAGCATCCGTTTCGCGTCCTGAAGTGTCTTCGGATTTACAAAGGTGCGCAACCGGGTGTCTGGAAAAATCATCAGTGGCTTACGCGACCCTCGCGCTGATAAATCTGTACCAGCACCGCAAGCGGCTAGCCCCGCTAGGGGCGAGTGTCTCCGAAAGCCGAAAAACGATCTCTGAAGATCGAAAAGACGAACAACAGTTCGCGCTTTTTGGCAATAAACCGCGCCAAAATCAAGAGAACCGTATTCGGTTGTTCGACCGCTACAAAATCACGCACCTGCACAGAGGTTCCCTAGGAACTTGTTGAAATAGGTACCGTTCTGCGACGGGGTTCTTAATCGATTCGTCTAACTGGTATGCGTGTAGACGAGCGGGTTCAGGACGGGATGTTCAGCTATGTTTCGTTGGAGCAGCGTGTTCCTCAGGATCATCCTTTGCGTGCAGTTCGCAAGTTGACGGATGCTGTGTTGGGGACGTTGAGTCCGGAATTCGATGCGTTGTATGCTGACTCGGGCCGTCCGTCGATTGCGCCGGAGTACATTCTGCGAGCGCTGCTGTTACAGGTTTTCTACTCAGTGCGTTCGGAGCGGTTGCTGGTCGAGCAGATCGACTACAACCTTTTGTTCCGCTGGTTTGTAGGTCTTGGCATGGACGACGCGGTGTGGAACCATGCGGTGTTTTCCAAGAACCGCGACCGGCTGCTGACTTCCGATGTGGCGCAGCAGTTCTTTGCCGAAGTGAACAAGCATGCCAAGCGCTTCATGAGCGACGAACACTTCACGGTGGATGGCACGCTGATTCAGGCATGGGCCTCGCAGAAGAGCTTTCGCTCGAAAGACGGCTCCGATGGCGACGACGGGGGAGATTTTCACGGTCAGAAGCGGTCGAACAAGACGCATGAATCGACCACCGATGCCGATGCGCGCCTGTACAAGAAGAGCTACGGCAAGGAGTCGAAGCTGAGTTATCTGGGTCATGCGCTGGTGGAGAACCGCAACGGCCTGATTGCCGCGGCGATGGTGACGCACGCCGATGGCTATGCCGAGCGAGACGCCGCGCTGTTGATGCTGGAGCAAAAGCAAGAGGGCCGCTCACGCCGCATCACCGTGGGTGCCGACAAGGCCTACGACAGCAAGGATTTTGTGCGTACGGTGCGGGAGTTGAACGTGACGCCACATGTCGCGAAGAACGACAAGGGTCGCAGCAGCAACCTGGACCGGAGAACCACGCGTCAACCCGGCTATGCCATCAGCCTGTGCCGGCGATGGCTGATCGAAAAGGGCTTCGGATGGCTGAAGCAAACCGGCCCGCTGCGCCAGGTCAAGTTGCGAGGCCTGGAGAAAGTGGATTGGTTGTTCGTCTTCAGTTGCGCCGCGCACAACCTCATCCGGCTACCGCGGCTGATGGCACAACCGATGGAAATGCTCCAGGAGCAGCGTGGCTGAGCAACGGTTGCAGGCCTCGGGGATGATTCCCTCAGGCTCGCAAACACATATAAACACCGGCCAGAACCGCACTTCAAACAGATTTCGAACCGGAAGAAACGAAAATCACCAGAAAAGACCCGGAAGTTAAGCGAATTTCAACAAGTTCCTAGAGGTTTTTTGCTCTACGCTTGAAACGAAATTCCGTTTCTTTCAGATGCAGCGGAAAAGTTTCTTTGCGTACCCCATGGAGCGTAAACAGTTTGTTGTCACCTGCAAACGTCGCCGGCGCAATGTCCCGGCACGGACTAAAAAGTTCACTCACCCGTCTACTCTCGAATTGATGCCAGCAGCTCCTTCGACCGATAGTCGCAGCGCCGTTGGAAGCTTTGTCAGGATAGTTGTTATTAAGCGATAGCGCCAACCGGGTATGACGAATAGTGTGCGGCGACGCAAACCATCGAGCGAGGCTTGGACAACTTTCTCGGCCGACATCCAGAAACTCGGTCGCGCCAGAGAGTGACGTGAAAGGCCGACCACGTCGTGAAATTCAGTATAGGTAAATCCAGGACAGAGCGCCTGGACCACTACTTTTGAACCCATGCCGCACAAGTCCAGATAGAGGCTCTCAGTGAAAGCATTCGTCCACGACTTTGTGGCGCAATAACTGGCTCCTCCGGGGCTACGGATAAAGCCAGAGACCGAGGCTACGTTGATAATCCCGCCCACGTCGCGTGGCACCATATTACGAAGGGCGGCATGTGTCAGACGCACAGTGGCCATTACGTGGAGCTTGTGCATCTGCTCTTGCGATTCCAGAGATGCCTCCCAAAAACGCCCCTTCGTCCCGAAGCCGGCGCTGTTGATCAGCAGCACTAGGTTTTCGCTCTTGGCCAACCGGCTCGCGACGTTTTCAAGATCGCCCTCGGCTGTCAGATCGGCACCGAGAACTTCTACTCGGCACTGATGGGCAGCGGAGAGTTCTGATGCTAGTTCTTCGAGGCGGTCGGTGCGCCTCGCTATCAAAAGCAAATCATGACCAGCGGCAAGTTTGCGCGCAAAGGTGGCTCCTATGCCGCTGGAAGCTCCTGTAATAGCAACGATGTTTCTGGCCAAAATGAATTTCCCTCCCAGACCAATCCGACTGCGCCGACGAAGGACGGCGCTCCTGCGGCAACTAAGGCGGAGTATTAGCCGAGGCTGCAGCCAGCAACGAAATCCGGCTGGTCTGCCCGGTATTTTTTACCATTGGAATTGTTAGCGTAGCGCAGCTGGTGAGATAGATTTCTGCCAGTCGCAGTAGTAGAGGATGCGGGAAAGTCAAGGGCGTCGTCGGCCTCATCGAAAATACAGTGCGCTGCCGGGCGCGATTCCGCTAGAATCCGGCCCATGCCGGTGAACTGGGAACGTTGTCCAGGGAAAAGAAAAGTTGTTTTCATCTGCATAGAACTCCAAAATCTTTCGACAGCAGCGGCCCACGGTTTCATTTTCATCTTCTGCAAGGATTGCCGCCTACCATCTTAGCCATCCCAATTGCCTCCTAATAGCGGGGGCATATTGCCGGCTTGTGTCAATCTCGCGGCGATTGCTTAAAATCGCCGAGTAAGAACCATGTCCAATGGGATTGAACTCTCTGACATGGTGCATGTTCACAATACAAGTCCGGTTAAAGCGGGCAAACAGCGCCGGGCTGAGATACGGTTCAAGGTCCTTCAAGACGTAATCTGTGCGCAGATTTTCTTGCGCGGTGATAAGGCGCACAATCCCCGAATTGTACTCAATGTACAGAATTTCTTCTACCGGGATAACGTAAAAACGGGTTCCTTTTCTACCCACGAGACGCCGCAGATGAGCCGTTGTCCCGCCGCTGACAGACGACTGCGGTTGTTTTGTCCAATCTCGGTTTCGGGAACTGCGACACCTAACGATCGCCGCGCGGAGACGCTCTTCCGTGATCGGCTTTAGCAGGTAGTCGACCACCCCCGCCTCAAAAGCTTGTAAGGCGTAGCGATCGTATGCCGTGACCAAGACGATTTGCGGGCGCATTTTCGTGTCCAGCAGCCCAACAACATCGAGGCCGCTTAGGTCGCGCATTTGGACGTCAAGGAAAACGACGTCCGGCGAGAGCAATTGAATCTGATCAATCGCGCCGGCGCCGTCCGATGCTTCGCCAGCGTATTCGACTTCCGGTATGCGACCAAGTAATTCCGCAAGTCTGTCGCGCGCCAGCCGCTCATCGTCTACAACAAGAACCCTGGTTCGTTCTGTCGCATCTAACTCCGAGTTTGCAGTGAGTGAAGTCATAAGCTTATGACGGCAACAGAAACGAGACTCGAGTGCCTATGCCAGGACGGCTCTCGAACTCCAGGCGGCTGTGCGGGCCGAGGCATGATAACAATCTCTCTTGGACATTTCGCAGACCAATACCATAGAAATCCGTCCGCGTCCCGCGTTGAATGCCCACCCCATCGTCCTCGACGGTTATCTTGAATCCTGTTTTGCAAACTCGCGCGCCGATCTCGACTTTTCCACCGCCCTCATTGGGAGCAATTCCGTGCCGTATTGCATTTTCCACTAGTATCTGCAGAACACACGGCGGAATTTGCTGCGCCAGCGCTTCAACTGGAACATCGATTCGGATCTTCAGGTTTTCGCTAAACCGAGTTGTCTCAATCTCCAAGTAGGATCTAACAAAATCGATCTCTTCAGCCAGCGAAACTGTTTCACGATCAACCGATCGCAGCACAAACCGCAATGCGCCCGACAAGTTCAGAAGCATGGCCTCGGCCTTCTTCGGAGCTGAATTAATCAAATGGAGAATGCCGTTCAGGGTGTTGAAAAGGAAATGCGGGTGAATCTGTGCCTTCAGCGCTCGAAGTTCCGCTTCCGCCGCAAGTTGACGAACCCTTGCCACCTCTATGGCTTCCGTGTGCAGAGCCAGAACCAAACCTGCAGATGAAGATAAAGCAGTTACCAGGGCGACGGCGAAGGCCAAATGAAGGGCCGTGTGAGCCTCCGATGGGTTCCAGACGTGAAACAAACGGTCGGAAAGATACATGCCGCTCAGTCCGGAGAAACACCCTGCCAAGGAGGCCGCCATGGCGTACTTAGCGAGAAAAGACCGCACGAAGCGTATACGGACGCGCGAACCATATATCTTGTTGACGAAGAACAGGAAGAGCCACAAGAATCCACCGATAAAAACACTGGCACAAAAGTGAGGGAAGAAGTCCCCAGTGCCGGCTCTGTTCAGCAGAGACAACTGTGACACCGCAGTCGCGAAGGCTAAAGCAGCAAGGCGCCATCTGTCTTCCGCACCAACCGGGGCCTCCACCACAACGAAACTCGCGTTTGCGCATTCCACTGCGGCACTACCGAAACTGTCCTCATAATGCACGTGGTTATCCTCCATCAGAACGTTCTCCCGCTAGGCAACTTCCGTCATCATAAGGAACTTAGGACTTCCTAAGAACTTATGGCCGAGACTAGTTAACGAGTCTAGTATGAAGGGTCAATGAGTGGCTTGATGAGTGTGGCCGCCTCAAAGGCGGTCTGTTCGCTTCTTGGAGATGCCGCGCGTCGTGCGCCTTGGTCCGAATTTAGAGGGTGTTAGCCTTATCTGTGTCTGAGCGCATCGACGACGAAATTGATAAAGTGAACAGGAATGACGTCGAGTTTCTCAAATCTGAGGAGATATTAATTGCTTCTTCTATTCAGACGCTGTGACCGAGATCACTTATATCCGTTTCGATACTTTCATGTGTACCACCGAAACTATTCTGCGCCGCCCTTCTTAGCCATCAACGCAAGTCAAAGAAAATATCATTGGCTTTGGAGAGTCGCAAACACAAAACCAGGAGACATATTCATCACGTTAATCACCATAGTTAACATGATCGATATTTGATGTCAAGTAAAAATTTGGACATCGCGTTCCGTCACAGTACGGTAACCATTATGCCAGTTATCAAGTTATTCTTTTTATTGGAAAAATCCGCCTGTTCCATCCGCGCTTTGCCGTTCGCGAATGTACTCGCGTAATTGCTCCAGTTCGAATTCTACCGTCGATACAGCATAACCACGGGACCAGAAGTTCTCGCTTGTGAAATTCTTCTCCTTACCTCATAACCCCAACGCGACAATCGCACTCTTCCCTCTCAGAAAGCCGATTACAAGTGGACCGTCTTCGTAGATTTCACACAAGAGGCGATAGATGTCGCACAATACCGACTAATGCGCACTAGTTCAACCAGCTCAGTACTCAGTGATGCGCTAGGATCGTGTGTGCTGGAAAATCGTTTCGTCTCTAAGTCGCCGAGAAAGCCAGCGTGGGGCCGGCTTTTTCCATTTCGTGATGCTGTATCGCCAACTCAAACGCCTTATTGTTTCCCTTGATGCAAAAATCAGCGATTCTTCTCTTGTGAACGCGAGACCGCAATGAGAACGCACCACTCAACAGAACGAGGTGGCGAACACAAATGCGGCCGCGGAGGATTATTTGCGAGGCAAGCGTCATGCTTCCATTGGCTGAAATAGCGGGTATCGCGGTAGGCGCTTCGGCAGTGGCAGCCGGATCGGTCCTAGCAACGACAGTCGCAGGGCTTGCGACGCCGTATAGGCGTTTTATCAATCTCGCCGTGCCGGGCTGCAGGGAGCAAAACCAATTACAAGGTGGCGAGCAGGCTAGATTTGCGAGCGCCGACGGAGTGCTTCTCGAAGGGCGGCTGTTCATATCGGAGGAGAAGAGCTGCAGAACCGTTATCTTCTGTCACGAAGCCGGTTCGACCATGAATGCGTTGCTCCAGTATGGCTGGTTTTTACGGAGCTACGGTTTCAACCTGCTGACGTTCAGTTTCCGGACTGAGGCAAAGGGACCGATACGGCGTGCTCGTCCGTGGGTTAACGACGATGATGTGAATGATCTTCTCGGCGCGGTTCGATACGCCAAGTCAGTACTCCGTCTGCAGAAAGGAGAATTGGGCCTCCTGGGAGTTTCGCGCGGCGGCTCAGCGGCGTTATGTGTAGCCGCCCGGGAACACACGATCGGCGCGGTGGTCACGGACGGGAGTTTCGATACCCGATCTTTGCTTGAAACCTACATTCGGAAACGGCCGCGGTGTTGGCATGTCAAGCTCGTTCCCGGATTGATGAGCGCATGTAGAAGTCGCGCGTTGTTATTGGCGGCAGCGTGGCGTCTGGGGTATCGCTTCCAATCGGTAACAGCGGCGCTTCGCCGGGCTCGCCACACCTCGCTCCTGCTTATTCATGGAGAGAAGGACGGATACATACCAAGTTCACTGGCTCTGGACCTGTTCCGTCATGCCTCGCACCATCGTGTCAGGGAACTTTGGCTGGTTCCCGGCGCCGGGCATAACAGCGCAGTTTTTTGCCACCGGGCCGAGTACGAACGTCGTGTGGCAGCTTTCTTCAACGCACACCTATTTGATGCCCCAATAGAAGGAGACGCGAGATGACACGCTGGCTAATCAAAAGAAGCCTATGGCTAAGCCAGGTACGAGTACGCGAGTTCTTAGCTGCAACGGCGCGCACGCGCGAGACGCAGCAGCGAGTCCTGCGCGAATACCTGGGACGCAACGCGAATACAGTATACGGGCGCGAGCATGGCTTTGGCCAAATTCGTTCCACCGTGGAATTCCGCAAGGCTGTATCGCTCAACGAATATGAAGACTTACGCCCGTACATAGAACGCGAAGCAGACGGAGAAACAGATGTCTTAGTTAGCTCCCGTGACCGGCTCGTGATGTTTGCCAAGACCAGCGGCACAACTGGAGCGGCGAAACTCATTCCGGTAACCGCATCGTCTAGCCAAATCTACAAGACTGGCTTTCGATTGTGGACGGCGGCCTGTTATAAGGATCACCCGGGCATGTATAACGGCACGATACTCCCGGTTACAGCTCCTATGCGCGATGGGCAGACAGCGGGTGGGGTTCCAGTTGGGTCGATCTCTGGATTGATTGCGCGTAATGGCCGCATGCTGGCGCGCAAACTTTACGCGGTGCCGCAAGAAGTCGCCACAATCAAGAACGCCGATGCGCGCTACTACACACTGATGCGGCTCGCGGTGGAATCCAAAGTAAGCCTGTTATCGACGGCTAATCCAAGCATGCTCCTGCTGATTGCGCGAACCGCGGATCAAGCAAAAGAGGCTATTGTCCGCGATGTGCATGATGGGACTTTGGCAGTGAGCGCCGAACTGGGTCCAGAGGCGCTGGCAGCGATTCGCACCCGCCTGCGGCCCAATCCGGCAAGAGCCCGCGAACTTGAAGCTTGCGCACGCCGTAGCGGCCGCCTCCTTCCTAAGGACTACTGGCCGGGCCTAGCTGTTCTCACTTGTTGGAAGGGCGGCCCGCTAAAACTCTATCTTGACGGATTGCCGGAATACTTCGGCAACGTCCCCGTTCGAGACCTTGGGTTACTTGCGTCTGAAGGACGAATGAGCGTTCCTATGTCTGACAAAGGAGCGGGCGGAATACTCAATGTGACAGGTGGATTTTACGAGTTCGTTCCTGCTGAACAAGAGCGGTTACCCGGAGACGGCTACACCTTGCTAGCCCACGAGTTGGAAGAAGGCCGGGACTACCGTTTAATAGTCACATCATGCAACGGCCTCTACCGGTATGAGATCGCTGACATCGTTCGTGTGGAAGGTTTTGAGGGAACTGCTCCGATAATTAGTTTCCTAAACAAAGGCGCGCATATCGCGTCGATAACTGGAGAAAAGGTCTCTGAGTTTCAAATAGTAACCGCTTTACAACGCTCATTCAGAGGTGGCGTGCCTTCTGCGTTCGTGGTGTGCCCGGCGTGGGATGCTGTGCCTTACTACACGTTGGTCATGGAAGAGTCTGATGCTCACAAGATCGAAAACATAGCAGCTTTATTGGAAATGATGGATTCGCATCTTAGCACGCTGAATATCGAGTATGCGAGTAAAAGAGACTCGGGACGTCTTGGGCCGATTCGGATGACCGTGGTTGCGGATGGTTCCCTGGCTATGTTTCACTCCGCGCAAGCACATACGGGCCAATATAAAGCTATCTATCTAAGAACCGAAATCGACTATCACAAGCGGTTTCCGAAGATCGTAGAGATATATGCGGCCTGCGCGGAACATGAACGCGAAGAAATATTCGCGGGAAAAGGAACGGCGCAATGAGCGTAGCTTTTATGTTTCCGGGCACAAATACCGAGCGCGTCGGGATGGGCTTCGACCTGTATGTTCAATATTCGCGCGCACGCGACCTTTACCAACAGGCAGATGGAGCGGTTGGATTCGATCTTTCCCGGATCTGCTTTCAGGGGCCGTCCCGAGCTCTAGCCTCAATTAGTTGCAGCCATCCCGCGGTAGTAGCTCACAGCGTGGTGCTGATGGAGTTAATGAAAGATTCTGGAATACTCCCGTCCGCGGTATGCGGCCACAGTTTGGGTGAGTTCGCGGCGCTAGTTACGGCAGGTGTGTTGTCGTTCCCTGACGCGGTCCGGCTCGTCCACCGCAGGGCCAGGATAATCGAAGTTTTCTGTCATGGGGGTTCGGGTTCCATGGTGGCGATCATGGGCGCGGATCTGGCGACGGTTGAGTTCTGGTGCCGCATCGCTTGCTCCCAAGGGGTGGTCGAGATTGCGAATCATAATGGCCCTAGCCAATTCGTTGTGTCGGGGCAGCACGCCGGACTGCGGCGCGTGGAGCAGTTCGCCGTTGCTGCAAAAGGGTGCCGATGCGTGCGGCTGGGGGTTCCCTACGCCTTCCATTCGCGGCATATGCGTTCTGCAGAGAACGCCTTAGCTTCGGAATTCAGCCGAGTTCAGTTCAAGGATGCGGTAACACCAATAGCGTGCAATTACGACGGGTCGATTGTAACGAGCGGCGCCAAGTGGCGGGAACTGTTGCTGCGGCAGCTTTGTGGACCGGTGTGGTGGGACCGGGTGATTGCGTCGACAGCGTGTCTGGGCGTCTCGACATTTATCGAGTTGGGTCCGGGCAAGGTGCTTCAAGGATTAGTTCGGCGTATCACGGCAATCGGCACTCTGGGCGCGGAAGGTTGCGAGGGTCTGGAACAGACGATCCGAATGCTGCAACCGGAACGAATGCGCGCCCGGATCGCCGTCGAATCGGAGTGCTTATGCGCTACTTAATGGTCGATCGGATTTTGGAGGTGGAGAAAGGAAGCAGAGCGGTGGGGTTGAAAAATGTCTCTCAAAGCGAGGACGTGTTCAATCACCACTTCCCTGAGATGGCAGTAATGCCCGGCGCTCTCACTTTGGAGGCAATGGCTCAGACCGGAGGGCGGCTCATCTGCCTGTCGCGTGACTTTCAGGTGCGTCCCATGCTTCTAGCTGTGGACAAAGCCCGCTTCAAGAAGCAAATTCTTCCGGGCGATCAGATGCGCATTGAGGTAAACCTAATGGCGATGGGAAGCCGAATGGCAGAAGTCTCCGCAGTTGTGAACGTTGAAGGAAGCGCGGCTGCGGAGGCGATGTTGAAATTCGTGCTTACAGAAGCTGATGAAACAGTCTCCGCACAGTTGCGCAAACAGTTCGAGCAGTTGATGCGCAGTAGCAATAACTCTCGAAGGAAGGCAGGTGATTGAATGGCTCGAGTAGCAGTTACTGGAATGGGAGTGGTTACTCCCGTGGGAGTGGGAATTCCTGCGTTTTGGAATTCGTTGACTACTGGACGTTCGGGTGTTGGTCCCATCACTCATTTCGACGCATCGACGTCGCGCGTTAGGATCGCCGCGGAGGTGAAGGACGCGGAATTCAACGCCGCGAAGTACGTGAGTAATCCCAAAAGCTTAAAACTAATGAGCCGCGCATCGAGGTTCGCTGTGGCATCGACGCAAATGGCGCTCGATCAGTCCGGCATCGAATTGGACAAGCTGGATCCGGCCACAGTCGGTGTTTGCATGGGCTCGGCGCCCGACGCCGACCCGGTCGAACGAACAGGCCGGCATTTCATCCGTAGCCGGGACGAACAGGACTGTCTGGACATGAAGCGCTATTGGGACGCAGGGGAACGCGAACTGGACCCAATGGACTACTTGAGACGGTTGCCCAACATGCCTGCGTGTCAGATTGCAATCAATTTCCAGGTCCAAGGCCCAAATAGTTCGGTTGCGACCGCCTGCGCGGCGGGTACACAGGCTATTGGCGACGCGTACCACTGCATACAGCGCGGCGATGCCACAGTCATGTTTGCGGGCGGCTCCGACGCTCGGGTACACCCGGACGGACTGATACGCTTTGGCCTGCTCGGCGCGTTATCCCACCGGAACGACTACCCGCAAGCCGCCAGCCGACCGTTTGACTGCGGCCGCGATGGATTCGTCCTTGGCGAAGGTGCGGGTGTGGTGGTCCTCGAAGACATGGAGCATGCGAAGAAACGATCTGCCAATATCTTGGCTGAAGTAGCCGGCTTTGGGTCTTCCGCAGATGCTTTCCGGCTAACAGACAGTCATCCAGAAGCCAGAGGAGGACTCCTGGCGATTTCCGCGGCGTTGCGCGAGGGCCGTATCCGAAGCTCCGAAGTTGGCTACATCAACGCTCATGGAACATCTACAAAACAAAACGACACGATGGAGACACTCGCCATTAAGCGCGCTTTTGGCGACGACGCTTACCGGATTCCTGTCAGCTCGACCAAGTCGATGACAGGCCACCTGATCTCGTCCGCCGGCGCTATCGAATTCATCTGTTGTGTACTAGCCATTCAGCATGGCCTAGTGCCACCCACGATCAACTACGAGGGCGGGGATGAAAGCTGCGACCTGGACTACGTCCCGAATAAGTGCCGAGAGGCGAAAGTCAACGTTGCGATGTCGAATTCCTTCGGATTCGGCGGTCAGAACGCGGTAATCGCAGCGCGAGAGGTGTAAGTGATGAAACTCGAGCTCCGGCAATCCGAAGTCTCAATCAAGAACTTACCCACATCGCGTGGCTTTTTGACCTATCGTTTACACGATCATGAGGCGCCGTCGGCGGCAGCCGTCCATCTCCACGGAATCGAGAGCCACTCGGGTTGGTATTCGGAGCTTGCGAGTCATCTTCAATCGGGAAGCATGACTGTTTGTTGTTTCGACCGTGCAGGCTCGGGGCTTAGCAGCGGTGAACGTGGAGACATCCCGTCGTGGCGGAACTGGGTGAATGATGCGCGTGCGATGGTGGAACATGTCCGGACGAAGCATCCTGATCTGCCTGTGTATTTGATCGGCTCCTGTTGGGGCGCAAAGGTCGCTTTGCAGCTTGCCGTGTCCGAACCCCAGGTAGCCGATGGTCTGATTTTGATTTCACCGGCGCTGAGAATGCGAGTTGGCTTCACCCCTCTTGAGGCGGCAAGAATAGCGATTAGCTATATATTCGCACCCGAGCGGCAGTTTCCTGTGCCCATCGCGCGCGAAGAGATGTTCAGCAGCGTGCCCGGCTGTGTAGAGTTCATCCGCACCGATTCCTTGCGCCTGAAAGCTGCAACGGCCCGGTTCTTCGTCCAGACCAGAAGACTGGATAGGCGCAACAACCGGGCTGTTCGGCGCCTCGATATGCCGACTCTGGCGTTGCTTGCCGAGAAGGACCAAATCGCAGATACGCCGCTTGTCGAAGCGTTGCTGACAACCATTCCAGCAGCAGAAGTACGGACGTTGCTAGGCGCCGATCACTCAATGGAGTTTGCGCCAACTGGAGGACTTGTGGCGCAAGCCATCTTGGAATGGATGGGTAGACTTTCTCGCGCTAAGGAGAGAGTTTAGGGCAGTTCATAACTAACCGAATTAAGGAGGAGCAAATCATGTCTGAAACAACGATTGGAACTGAGGTTCAAGCCGAAAATGGCTTTGCGGAATCAACCTTTGTAACGCTTCGTCAGCTTCTTGTAGACGTTCTCTGCGTTGCACCAGCCGAGGTCACGCCAGAAGCCGATATTGTGGCGGATCTGGGAGCCGAGTCGATCGATATTGTTGATCTCTCCTTCCAGATTGAACAAGCGTTTCATATCTCTGATTTGGATGAAGGTCTTCGGGGGCAAAGCAAGAAACTCTCCGTTCGAAACCTGGCTTTGTTCGTGGAGCGCCAGTTGAGGTTAACCTCGCCGGGAGTGGCCGGGGCCGCCGTAACGGTTGGGAATGCGGTAGGAGGCGCTCAAGGGATATGAAATACCTGGTAACAGGCGCGACCGGATTTCTGGGCGGGCGAATACTGAAAACCTTGGCGGCCCAGGGCAATAGCACACGCGCGCTTGTCCGGCCACAGAGCAACCTCACATCACTGCCCCACAGCGGCGTGGAATTGGTGAAGGGAGACTTGCGTGATCCCACTACTTTGAGGGCGGCGCTCACAGGTGTAGATATAGTTTTGCACTGCGCCGCTACGGTAGGAGAAAGAGGGCAACCAGCGGAATTTCGCGAAACCAACGTGCATGGCACACAGAATCTGGTCCGAACTGCCGGGGAAGTGGGAGTCGGACGGGTGGTGATTTTCAGTTCGCTTTCGGTCTTTGGAATCAAGGATCACAATGGCACACGCGAGGATGCGCCGCTCGCGAAGTGTGGCGACCCCTACGCGGATTCGAAGGTTGACGAGGAGCGCGTTTTGGGTCCATTTCTTGGGGGTACTCAACCTGAAGTGACGATTCTTCGGCCCGGGATCGTGTACGGACCTGGAGACCAAAAATTCGTTCCAAAAATCGCGGCGGCGGTTCGTAGCGGACGCTTTGCCTTTATCGGGGATGGCAGCGGTATCCTCAACCTCATATACGTCGATGATGTTGTTCAAGTGGCGTTGCTCGCGGCAACTGCACCGATGGCAACAGGCAGATCCTATAACCTCACCGACGGCTCCCGCACAACTCTTCGTGAGTTTGTGAATGAGGTCGCAGTACTGTGCGATGCGCCGGCGCCCACAAAGTCAATTTCTGTGCCTGTTGCGCGCATTGCCGCGGCGGTGGGCGAATTCCGGGCCCGATTCTCTGGTGGAGAACCCAAGATCTCCCGGTCTGCGGTGATGAGGCTGGCGGCAAGCAGATATTTCGATATCACGCGTGCGAGAAAAGAACTGGGCTACGAACCAAAAGTGATGTTTCGCGACGGACTGCGACGAACCCTGATCCGCAGCATTGACTCCACACCAGCAGTGGCCCCCTCGGCCGCAGTAGAGAGAGGTACTTATGCCTGAGAGCTTGACACCGCTTCAACGTTACATGTCCCGGCACACTACGCCATTCAACCGCGTTCTCCACATGCTCGGAGTTCCGGCGACCTTTGTTGGATTAGGGCTGGCGATAGCTGTCTCGCCAGCGCTCGGAGTGGCGCTGATTGCTTTGGGATTTCTGCTGCAGTATATCGGCCATGTCAGCGAAGGCAGCCCGATGGGAGAACTGCAGTTACTTCAACGAATATGGCGCGGCAACGGGAAAACCCGCGGTTATCGGGAGGAACGATGATTCTCATCACCGGCGGGACAGGTTACGTTGGCACCCACACAGTTCATGAATTGCACGAGCGAGGTGGCCGCGTCCGATGTGTGGTTCGGCGCGGCGCAAGCGGCGAGAAAACCGCTTATCTTCGAAAACTAGGGTTGGAGATAGTAGAAGCCGATCTGACCGACGCGCGCCAACTAGAATCGGCGCTCGACGGAGTAGATACGATCGCTCATCTTGCAGGGTCGATCCGGCCCGCGCGAGGCGAAACGCCGCGCATGATTCACGTGGACACGACGAAGAGCCTTCTAAGGGCAGCCCAACAGAGAGGAATTCGGAGATTTGTCCTCCTAAGCTCGCTGGGTGCCAGGCAAAACGGCAACACCGAATACCACCGCACAAAATGGGTCGCCGAGGAGGCTGTCCGCGACAGTGGCATTCCCTTTGTGATTGTTCGGCCGACTCTAATTTTTGGACTCTTGGTAGGCACTCGCGAAAGCAAGCTGATGAGCCGAATGACTCAAGCTATTTTGCGCGGATCCACCATTCGGCTCGTGGCCGGCGGGCAAAATATCATCCGTCCCATTTTTGTGGGAGACGTGGCTCATTGCCTGGTGGAGGCCATCCTCGGGAATACGGCAACAGGGATCGGGGTCGATCTTGGCGGACCAGAACAAATGACTTTCGAGCAGCTAATAGAGCGCCTCGCCAGGCACCACGGTTGCGCAGCTAAAACCCGCCGCGTACCGTTCGGCCCCGTCTTTGTCCTCGCGAAATTATTGGAGCGATTTGTAGAGTCTCCGCCGTTTACCTCTACGGAGGTTCGCGCCCTGCGGGAAGACAACACCTGCGAAATCGACAAGATGAAACGTACTTTTCACATCGAGCCGGTAAGCCTCGAGTGTGGTTTATCGCTTGCCGCCGAACGAGAACCGCTCGTGGCAGTGGGGAGAATAGCATGATTAAGGTGAGATCGGCAGACATCTGGCGCGTACGCATACCGTTGCGCGTAGAGGTCAAGCACGCTTTGGCGAGCCGGCGCGAATCAGAAAACGTTGTAGTAAAGCTTGTGCTGGACGACGGCAGCGCCGGATACGGAGAATGCGTTCCCCGCGAATATGTTACTGGAGAGACGGCTGACTCGGCGATTGCAGCGCTCACCGGCGTGCTTCTGCCGACGCTGCGCGGACATGCCTTTTCGGACTACGGGGATGTCACGGTATTTCTGCAAGATTGCGAGGTAAGTGGGGCGGCTAAGTGCGCTTTCGAACTTGCCCTCATCGATGCCGTTACTTGCCGTTGTGAGGCGGGCGCTCATGAGATTATTGGCCCGCCCCTCCGATCAAGCGTGCACTATACGGCCGTGATTCCGGCGGTATCGGCGGAACGGTTTGAGCAGATCGCGACAAATGTGCAGTTACAACAATTCCGGGACGTGAAAATCAAGGTAGGGGCGGGTGACGACGACGCAGAGCGCCTGAAGGTGTTTCGCAGGATCGCGGGAGAAGCTCCAAACGTTCGTGTGGACGCAAACGGGGCTTGGGATCCTGATACCGCTCTGAGCCATATTTCCCGGCTTCAAAAGTACGGTATCTCCTCAGTCGAACAACCGATACCTGCCCGCGACATTGATGGTCTTGCGTACGTAGCCAGTCGCAGCCCGGTGCCGATTTGCGTCGACGAATCCCTGGTGACTGTTAGGGACGCTCAAGAGTTGATCAGCCGCCAAGCATGTCATATCTTCAATTTGCGGCTGTCCAAATGCGGCGGGCTGCTAAATTGCCTGCAGCTCGCGGAGCTAGCCCGGCAAGCCGGTATGCGCTATCAAATCGGATGCCAGGTTGGGGAGACAGGTATCTTATCCGCTGCGGGACGGTGCCTTTTGATGCGGTTAGATGATGCGCTCCACGCGGAAGGCTCCTATTCCCAGTGGCTGCTCTCGAAAGATATTACATCCCCACGCGTGGACTTCGGTTTTGGCGGCGAGGCGGCGAAGCTGAGCGGCCCGGGTTTCGGTACCCAAGTTTGCCAGGAGGATTTAGCCGAGTTGACAACTAGTCATTCAACATTAGATCTGCAGTGATAGAACACTCGGAATTTGTAATCGGAATTCAGATTGGGGGGCTTTGAAATATGCTGGATAAGTTACGTGGAAAAGTCGCTTTGGTTACAGGGAGTTCCCGCGGTATCGGCCGTGCGACGGCTTGCCGCTTGGCTAAAGATGGGGCGGAGGTAGTAATTCACTATCGCCGGGACCGCGAAGCTGCCGAGGAGACAGCTGAACTGGTTCGGACTTGCGGCTGTGAACCGCTGCTTGTAAAGGCTGACCTGCGCGATCCCGCGCAAATCAAAGAGCTTTTTGCCGCCATTCGTAATAAACATGAATCGCTCGACATCCTCGTGAACAACGCCGCCCTGGGAGCGCTGGGGCCGGCGCTCGATCTTTCATGGAGCAAATGGGACATGACAATGAACATCAGCGCCAGGGCGTTTCTGCTCTGCGCTCAGGAAGCCGTCCCGCTTATGAAAACCAGAGGTGGACGCATGATTGCCATCAGCAGTTTGGGCAGCCGAAAGTATTTGCCCAACTACACTGCCATTGGCACCGCCAAAGCTGCATTGGAAGCGATTACGAGATACCTAGCGGTAGAACTGGCTCCGTTGGGGATCATCGTAAATGCCGTTTGTGGCGGATTGATAGAGACGTCCACACTCACGCACTTTTCAAACCGCGAAAGCATGACCGCAGATGCCCTGCTGCGTTGTCCACATGGCCGAGTGGGCCAACCGGACGATTTGGCCAGTGTTGTTTCCTTCCTATGTGACGGCGATGCCGGCTGGATTTGTGGCCAGACGATCGTCGCCGATGGAGGATATTCTCTAACTTAGGCGTTCCTGTGCCGGTTCAGTTGTAAGTTGAAAATTCGGCAAAATGAAAATGAGGCTGATGCACTGCTGTTCAGCTATAAACTGAATAGGCTCGTTTGGTCGCTCCAGACAGGTAAGTTGGATTGGGAGTCATGTCTGTACCGCTGCCATTGGGGCCGGAGTCCAGGTCTCCGAAGGGCACCGGTTTGGATCGCGTAATCTCCGCCACGCCCTTTCCAACTGGATGGTGAATAACGCGAACATTGAGCCGAAGACAGTACAGGGAATTCCGCGCCATAGCCGGATTCAGACGACGCTGGATCTGTACACACAGCAGGACTCGGATCAAGCACAGGCGGCGCAAGGTCAGTTTCTTGTGGCGCTATCGACGCACAATGCAATGGTGCAAATAAGGGCAACTATATACTTGCCGCACAAAGGGGCGATAATGAATAATTGCCTATGCGGTAGGAGTGCGCGAATTGATGAGTCTTGTACTCGGATGGCTTTGGTCGATGGTCACGCATTGGCAGAGCTGGGTGAGCGGGGGAGGTGTCGGCGGTTTAATTCTCATCATCATTGTGATGATAGAGAAGTTCCATCCGAGGGGGTGGACCATGCCTAAACGCTGGTACGCGGTTATCATCGGAGCGTTTTTCGTCCTAGGCGCATCATTCATGGCATGGAGAGATGAGCATCGGCGGGCAGATCGCTTGCAGGAGGCGCTCAATTCAAAGCCTACAGTTCCCGCGTCTTTTCAGGTAACTATTCCCCAACAGCCGCCAGCGCAAGTGCAGGTAACACTCCCAGCGCCTAAACCTGGGGCATCCCTCAAAAGTCGAGCCAATAAACTAGCCGCCGAACTCGCCTCTTTTGAGCAAAGTAGGAGTAAAGGATTTCCAGACTGTATATCGTCCGCAAATTCTACTCCGGCCCAACTTCAAGCCTGCAAGGATGCGGAGATTTATCAACAGGAAACTAACATGATGTACAGCAAAAGATTCTCCGTTCGAGTGGTTTCGATTGTTCAGGAGTTCAAAGCTAAAGGGATCGATGTTACGTTCGTAGAATACTGCGCCGCCTATGGCATTTGTAATCCAACCCCGATCCCGATTGCTCTTCGCGCAATGGCGATTCGGATAGACGAGAATGGAGATGTGACCGAAAGGTAGCCATGAAACCTGAATACCACGAAGGACCGGAAGCGCGAAAGACATTTGATCAAGGTATGACCAAACTCTTCCGCGTTCCGAAGACAGAGGCGGTTAGCACGAAACCAGCGCCGAAGCGCAAAAAGGCTAAGGCCAGCAAGGACTAGGTTCTGCGCCTGCCCCGTCCCTTCCGTTTCTCAGTGTGACGTGGCAGCGCATATGCCGGTCAATTCGTTGTAAGTGAGCCGTTTGCCAGCGACGTTCTTCATTGCCGCTTCAAACCGCGCCTGATCGTCCTTGTTCTTCCGATTGTTATACCGGAAGGATTGCTCATCCAAGTAGCGGAACAGATGGAACGGTTCAATCGAAACATACGTTCCATTGATGCCCCGCTTTAACAGGCTCCAGAAATTCTCAAGGCCATTGGTATGGATGCGACCGTTCACATATTCGACAGCATGGTCAACGACCTGATGGGCGTAGTCTTGGGCCAGCCCAGAGTAAGACGGCAGCGCGTCCGTGTAAAGAGCCACACCCGCTTCCACATGCTTTCTGACTTCGGACTGCAAAAGGGCTTTCTTCCGGTTGCTGATAACCTTTGTGCGAACCTTGCCGCCCCGCTCCAGAAGGCCCATGACGGCAGTCTTATCCTTGCCACCGGTCCCGGTGATTCTGCGCTCACGCTTCGCAACATGCATGTTCCGCGCTTTGCCGCCAATGAAAGTCTCGTCCGCTTCAACTTCGCCGGAGAGCAACCCGCCGGAGTCGTCGTGCATGGCCTTACGGATGCGATGGAGCATGAACCAAGCAGACTTTTGAGTGATTCCCAGAGCGCGAGCAACCTCGCAGGAACTAATGCCATTCTTGCAGTTGCAGAGCATCCAAAAAGCGCACATCCACTTATCAAGGCCGAGGGGAGAATCCTCGAAGATCGTCCCCACCTTGAGAGTGAATTGCTTCTTGCAGCCCTTACAGAACCAGAGCCGCCGCGTCTTGATAAACGAGTGTTGCTCAGAGCCGCACCGCGGGCAAGAAACTACGCCATTTGGCCAGCGCAGGTTAAGGGCATACTCAAAGCAGCGGTCTGGATCACTGAAGTAAACAATCGCGGATTGAAGAGTCTCAGGCGCTTCCATGATTCAAATGTACGCCTATTCTCTTTGTGTGTCAAGTACGTAATTGCCGTAATTAGGGTACAGAAGCCCAAGAGGGGAAGCAGAAACTACTCCGAATGGGGATGCGCTTGCGGGTGAGAAGACAAGTTGTAATAAGTTTGGTGTATAAACTATAATTGGAAGATTTACGAAAGATGAATATCAAGCTTGTTCAGGCGAATAAATAGCGATACTATATAGTTATGGCGAAAAGATCAGCGACGAAGCGGAGTCGGATGATGACGGTGCAACAGTTCAGGGCATCGTTCGGAGATGAGCAACAGTGCGGCGAGCAGCTAACCCTCCAGCGCTGGCCGGAGGGTTTCAAATGCCCTCGCTGCGGCGGGTCGAGCCGCGGGTATATGGCCGAGCGCCAGGTGCATGAGTGCGCGCTTTGCGCCTACCAGTGCTCGGTAACAGCGGGGACCATCTTCCACAAGACACGGACACCACTGTCGAGTTGGTTCTGGGCAATCTATCGCATGAGCCACGATAAAAAGGGCCTCTCCGCCATGCAGTTGGCCAAGGAGATCGGCGTTAGTTATCCCACCGCCTGGCTGATGCTGCATAAGATTCGCAAGGCGATGAGCGACCGCGATCAGCGCTACCGGCTCAGCGGGCTGGTGGAGGTCGATGAGGGCTACGTGGGTGGCGAGGAACATGGCGAGGGACGGCGCGGGCGTGGCACACGCGGTGTGCGGATCAAATCCGTCGTGGCTGTGGCGGTGGAGCGGCGCGGCCCAGCGAAGCCGGGGAAAAACCAGTGCCGGGATTTGCCGCTCTGGAGGTGATTCCCGATGCGGCCACAGAGACACTGGAGAAGTTCCTTGCCGGCAAGGTCAAGCCCGGCAGCCGCATTCTTTCCGATGGCTGGCACGGCTATCGGCGCCTAAAGCAGAAGGGCTTTGAGCACACGGCAACGGCGATCTGGAAACAGGATCGACCAGCGCATGGGCTGTTCCCCTGGGTTCACATCACGCTGTCGAACCTGAAACGGTTTCTGCTCGGCACCCATCACAAGGTCGAGTAAAAGCACCTCAAACACTCTGTCGCCGAATTCAACTACAGGCTCAACCGCCGCACCATGGAACCGGACCTGATGGCTCGCCTGCTGCGCGCATGCCTGACTACGCAAACCATCACCTACAAACAGCTTGTCGACATGCCGGAGCTAGCTTGATATTCATCCTTTCGTAATCTTGGTGACTTCATCTCCCTGCCTCCAGCGATCCATCAAGTAGAAATAGCCATCAGGTCCACCGTTCGTGAATGGAATTGGAGGGGGCCAATGCACAACCGTATTCTCAGGGGGCCAAATTTGTATTAGCTGGTTGTTCCAATTGCCGGGTTTCGGTTCAATGTTGAGTTCAGTAGGAATCGTTGGTGTCACCTTCAGGCGGACGCCGGCGATCTGGGCTACGAAATGCTCGTTTGCGAGGGTCAGCGATGTTCCTTCTCCAATGCGATCCTCTTCCGACAACAATGTGAAATCTGCTCCGTCTGCCGACCGATGTTCCTCGCTAAGCCTCCCAATCCAAATCAGAGTAAATTGCGGTATCAGCAGATGCTCCTTGAATGCCGTGCCCTCGCTCTTCTCGTAGAATACGTTGGTCGCATTGCGGCCCTTCGTCGAATCGAAGAGGAATGGCATCTTGGTGATCCAAGTGGCGATAATCCGCTGCCGGTGAAGGTCCAACGCCAGTGGTTTATCGTCGAACATCTGCTCAAGGAGAGGCTTGGCATCTCCCTCCAGCGCGCTCATCCAGCCGTTATTGCATTTCTCGCACACCGATTTCACGGTTAACTCAGTGTTGTTGAGGATGACCTCCGGCGCTCCCGGCCGTTTCAAGCGGAAAGGGCCGAAACTTTTCCGATCAAGTATCCACTGCGGCCAAAGATGCTCGCGGTTACCAGCGCTATTGTCGCAAAAAATGCAAGGTTGTGACACTGGCTTATCTCCCGTTCACACAGAACAATTTTCTTCGTTCCGCGATGCTGTCGCACGGATTGCGCTCGATTAATCATTATATGGAAAGTTGGCGAAGGAATTCTTGCAGTACTACTATCGGCCTCGTCCGCGACAGGTGGAAGTGCGTCGTCGTTAGACGACTCCAGGCCAATGCGCTCAGCGAAAGTAGTGACGCCAAGGGCCTCCCGCTGGCCATAACATCTTCCAGTGCCCCTCAGTCGTCAACCCGATCAGGAGAGGCATGAGGAACCGCTCGATGTCGCCAACGACGCGTTGCAAAGGAATAGCCTCGATGTAGAGGCGATTCTTGGTGTTGAACGCGGCCCACTGGCGCTGCTTCGATTCATCTCTCAAAGAACTCCGCGGTGAACGCGCGCGGCGGCGCGGCGATGGTGGGAAGTGCAGTCTTCCGTCGTTCAAACGTCCGCACAATTGCTTCGGCGAGAAGCTGTCCATCGAACGGGAAAAGCTCAGACAGGGCGCGCAGATCATGAAAGTCCTTCATCCGGCTGTTCGCCATGCCGAGCTTCACCATTGCCTCAAACTTCTCAGCGACCACGGTCTCCTTGGGATAGGCGAGCAGCAACGGCGCCGGCCCGTTGAGGATCGTTGGAAACGAGGTCTCGACTGGCGGGGGCGTGATGGTGTCCCCAAACCCAATATCGATTTGCATGGGAATCCGCGCCCTCTCCAAATAGCTCAGGAAGGTGACACGGACCCCTTCATAGTCCGCATCTTCCTTGATGCGCTGCGCTTTGACGCTCGCCGGATCAAACTGGAGACCGTCTTCATCCACAGGAAGCGCACAGATCTCCTTGAAGATGGTTTCAAATCGGCTCGGATCGTTATCGCCCTTGGAGAGAAAATCGGCGTCCCGAGTCGGCCGGTGGGCTTGCTCTGTCCAGAGTTCAAAAAGCAGTGCGCCCTTGAGAACGAAAATCTTCTGGTATTCCGACTGGCTGATGCGGAAAAGAAGGCGCTCCAAGGCATATTTCGTCAGAAGCAGCCCGAAATCCTCTTTCCGCTGCCGCGCAAGATTCGCCAGGCGTTGCCGAACGGAAGCAGCGAGGTTGGTGACATTCTTGGTCAAGACAGGGACTCCATATAGGGCCGCATCACGTTGGCGACCCGGCAAATCTTCGCCGCTTCCCAGAGTTCGTCCATCGACGCCTTTTTCTCGCGGAAGCACTCCCGAAGAGCTTGAATTGCGAGTTCCGTTCCAACCTTCGACCGGAACTTGAAACAGTCGGCGACCGTTTTTGCCGGGCTGTAGACTTTGATCTTGGCACCCTCGATCGTATGCTCCACAGCGCCGGAAGTGAGGGACGGGCCGGAGAAGCGCACCACTCGAATCGGTGGATAGTCAAAGCTGGGCGTCCAGGCTCCCTGCTTGAGGGCGATCCAAACCTCAAATGGATTCTCGGTCGTGAGTTCATGGAAGCGCAGCGCGGACGAGAGGCAGACGACGGCCTGTGGCACTTTGCGGCAGACCTCCACCAGCGTCCGATTCTCCGTGGGCGGGTTCTCGCTCGAAGAATAGAGTCCCTTGCCAACCCGCTCGAGCTTCCCTGCTCGGACCAGCCGGCCCAGGTAATTGCGCGGTATGTGCAGCCTGACCAGATCACGCGGCCGTATGACGGACTGCTGGCCGGCGTACTTTAGTAGGCGATCCATGTGCGTCTCCATGTTGGGAGTGTACCATATCCAATATAGATGTTAGTATCTATATTGGATATGGTACACGCCGATTGAGAGTCCCCATGCGCTGGTAGTGATCACCCCGCAAGCGGTTCGGGATGGTCGGCACGAGCGTACCTGCGCAGCTCAGCCACTGGGATCAGGACACGCTTGCCGATTCTTCTGGTCGTCAGGCGCCGAGTCGCCACCAGATAATCCAATGCCCGCTGGCTGATAGAAAGCAACTGCGCAGCATCCCGCCGACTCAGGAGTAACTTCTCTTCGACCCGAATTTCAGGTTTCTTGTCGGCAGATAATTGAGAACGCGGAGTTGATTCCATGATGAGTCCTTCACCTTTCCCGTCTGTTGAGTTGCACCAGATTTACGTCCGGCATCACCGGACGCGCCAACCATACAGCTTGCCGTCGTCAGCCTTGGGGTAGCAGACCCCGGATTCCAACTTCCAGCCGGGCCGGTCGCAGGCGGTCAAATGTTCCAGATCGCCTGCTTTCCAAAGTTCGTATGCCCGCAAACCATCTACGGACTGCGCCCACGACGCCGCAAGATGACCCTCGACACCAGCATTGAAGCCGCGGGCGCGCCCGTGATCGAACCCGAGCCAATACCCAAGAACGAACATGACGGCGAAAACAAACACCCCAGCCGTGGACGCAATGGCGCTCCATTTCAACAGATCGCGCAGACCCTTCCTTGCAGCCACGGACTCAGCGGCACCGACCACGGCATCGGTCAAAGACACCTGCAAACGGACCCTCGAAGACTCAGCCTCAGCCGCGGCGGCCGACTGAATTTTCTCCAGGATGCCCTGCACGGTTACATTGATCTTTTGCGGTACTGCCTCGTACAAGTCGCCATACCAGCCCAGCACGATCATCAAAGCCCACACGGCATCGGTCGGTTCGATGCCGAAGTTGTCTGCGTATCGCCGAACGCGGTCACGTTCTTTCTCCGACAGATCCGCAAGAAAAACGCTGTACAGATCGTCACTTGTTGAGATCATCGCCACAGACCTTATCAAAGATGTTCAGGGCACATTCGCGACGCCACCGTTCAATCTCTGCGCGGCTACCAAGCGTTGCAGATTCTCGCGCCTTTTCGAGCGTCAGTCGGCTGCTCTGTACGAGATTGGTGACGCGCGTAGCCAGTTGCGGAAGGTAGAACGACAGTCCTTGCCTCTCTTCCACCGTCTGCCGCAGAGGCGATGTGTCGTACAACTCGAAGAGCGACGGGGCCATGCCAAAGAAGCGGTTACGAACGACATGAATTGTGCCGTGTTTCACCACGCTCATGTATTCGGTCAGCATCTCGCAACTGTCGCGCTGCTGGTTGATGAGGAACAGCGAAATGAAGGGCCAATCGAACTCGTTCAGCTTTTCATCGAACATCGAGCCGTAGCGGTTCACGCCCTCATTGTTTCTTGCGGCGGTATTGACCACAACATCATCGTCCTTACTTGCGTCCACGATGTCCAGAAGATCGAGCCAACCTTCGTTCTCGTCGAGGTTTACGAGCGAGAACGACTTCACGGACTTCTGGTAGGCTTTGCCAACGTCTGGGTTGGCCGTATCGGTTTCCACCAACGAGACCTGCCGGTTTCTCATCTCGAAGTAGTCGAGAA
>CAVQMQ010000037.1:0-217776 GCA_963713645.1 uncultured Acidobacteriaceae bacterium
CGGTGACGCAGTTTGAAGCCACCGATGCACGGCGGGCATTTCCATCTTTTGACGAGCCGGCCTTCAAGGCGACCTACGATGTCTCTCTGATTATTGACGCTGCGGACACTGCGATTTCAAACGGCCCGATTATCTCTGACACGCCGGGACCGGCTGCCGGCAAGCATACGCTGAAGTTTTTGACCTCGCCGAAGATGTCGACTTATCTGGTGGCGTTTCTGGTCGGCGACTTCCAATGCTCTTCGGGCTCGTCGGACGGCGTGGCGATCCGCGTCTGCGCGACGCCGGACAAAGTCGCGCTCACTCCCTATGGTGTGGACGTGGCCGAGAAAGTTCTGCATTACTACAACGGCTACTTCGGAATTCCCTACCCTCTCAAGAAGCTGGACCTGATTGCGCTGCCGGATTTTGAAGCGGGAGCGATGGAAAATTTTGGCGCGATCACTTACCGCGAAACCGCTCTGTTGATCGATCCCAAGACAGCCTCGGTGGGCGCGAAGAAGCAAGTCTCGCTGGTAATTGCCCACGAGATGGCGCATCAGTGGTTTGGCGATCTGGTGACGATGCAGTGGTGGGACAATCTCTGGCTGAACGAGGGCTTTGCCACCTGGATGGAGAACAAGGCGGTTGACCATCGCATCCGGAATGGAATATGAAGCCAGCATGATTGCCGGCGTGGATCAGGCGATGGACGTGGATGCGCAGCCGACGACGCGGGCGATCCGCGCCAAGGCCGATACTCCAGATGAGATCAACCAGATGTTTGACGGCATTGCGTATGGCAAGGCTGGTGCGGTGCTGGGTGATGTAGAGAACTACCTCGGCGAAGAGACCTTCCGCCAGGGCGTGCACAACTATCTCGAAGCGCACAAATATTCGAATGCCACGGCGGAAGACTTCTGGGGCGCACAGACCGCCAACAGCCACAAGCCAGTGGACAAGATCATGGAAAGTCTTGTCGCGCAGCCCGGCGTGCCGCTGGTGACATTTGGCGAGTGGCAAATGGCAAGGTTGCAGACTCGCAAAAGCGCTTCTTCCTCAGCCCCAGCATTACGCCCGACCACAAACAGAAGTGGACGCTGCCGATCTGCTTCAAAGTGGGCGAGGGACAGCGATGTGACGTACTGACACCGGAGACTACTACGCTCGAAGTGCCGAAAGGCGGCATCTTCTTCGCCAATGCCAACGGCAAGGGCTACTATCGCAGCGCCTATGCGCCCGGTGAGTACAAGGCGCTGGTGGCAGGCGTTGAGACAAAACTGACGCCGGCGAGAGCGGATCAGCCTGATCGGCGATGAGTGGTCACAGGTGCGCGCGAATCAGGCTTCTGCGGGGGATTATCTTGACTTGGTCACTGCGGTAAAGGCAGATACCAATGCCGAGGTTCTCAGCGAAGCGCTAGCCGGCGTGAACGCGATCAACCAGCGCGTCGCAGCGACCCAGCAAGAGAAGGATGCGATTGCTACGTGGATTCGTAAAACCTTCT
This sequence comes from uncultured Acidobacteriaceae bacterium, assembly GCA_963713645.1. Taxonomy (GTDB): domain Bacteria; phylum Acidobacteriota; class Terriglobia; order Terriglobales; family Acidobacteriaceae; genus Telmatobacter. The sequence continues at coordinate 1,487 of CAVQMQ010000037.1, forward strand.
CGCCTGAGTATGCCAAGCTACCTCCAGCATCGGCGGATGACTCGTCGAATACCCGCGAGTTGCGCTCGCAGTTGTTCGGCTTGCTCGGCTACTACGGCAAGGACCCGGCAGTGCTGGCGCAGGCGCACGATCTGGCTGTGAAGTTTTTGGTCGATCCCTCCTCAGTGGACGCGGGGATGGGGCAGACGGCGCTCTCGATTGCCGCGCGCAACGGGGACGCGGCGCTCTTTGACCAAGTGCAGAAGGTCTATGCAACTTCCACCAATCCCGAACTGCAGGAGGGTGCACTGCGGCTGCTGGCGCAGTTCACCGATCCAGCCTTAGCCGAGCGCGCGCTGGACTATGCTGTCAGCGGCAAAGTGCGCAATCAGGACGCTGCGATTCAACTCATCATTGCCATGCAGGTAGACGAGATCAGAGACCAGGCATGGAAGTACATTGGCAGCCACTGGGATAAGGTGCAGGCTCAGTTGACCACCGCAATGGGTGGCTACCTGGTCAGCTCTACCGGCGCATTCTGCTCAACCGATGCACGCGAAGATGTGAAGCAGTTCTTCGCAGCGCACAAGGTGGCGGCTTCGGATAAGTCGCTGCAGCACGCAATTGAGCGCATCGACGGCTGCATTGAGCTGCGTAGCCTGCAGGAACCAAAGCTGAAAGAGTGGCTAGCGGCGCAAGGCATGTAGAAGTTATTAATCCATTAAGTAACTCAAGACTCATCCCGGCAAATGAATTGTTTGCCGGGATGAGTGTTTTTCTGGACTATCATTCGTGATTTCCGCTGGAGGTCCTCATGGCAAACTTTATCCAGATCACTCCCTTTATCACCGTCGAAAATCTGGAGCGGGCCATTGCTTTCTTCACCGATATTCTCGGATTTGAAGTGACGCTTCGTTTCCGCGATTATGCCTTTGTGAGGCGCGAGACGGTGGGCTTCCGGCTGTGGGAGCAGAGCGAGGGCAATCCGGCGCCGATGGGCAACCGGCGGTTTGCTTATTACATCGATGTGCACGATGTGGATGCGCTCTATGCCGAACTGAAGCCGAAGCTCGACACGCTGCCGCAAGGGGATGTCTATGGGCCGGTAGATCAAAGCTATGGCCAGCGGGAGTTATTGGTCCTTGCTCCGGATGGGAATCTGATCGCCTTTGGACAGTTGATCGCGAAATAATTTGCGCCCAGCTCCGGGAATCCAAAGCTGGGCGCGTTATTGACCGAATCACCTTACCCCTGCGGTGATCAATCAGTGCTTGCTATACATCTCCATTACATCTTTGCGCAGATCGGCGCGGCTGGTGGCGCGGGTATAGAACATGTGCCCGCCGGGATACTCGCGCACGGCGACACGCGTAGGGTCGCCCATGACCGGAATCTGATCTACCGTGAGCACCGATCCCATGAAGGGGCAGGATAGATCGTTCCAGCCGTGAACGATGAGTACGCGCAGCTTCGGGTCGGCGGCGACAGCCTCGCGCAACTGGCGCACAGCCCCTCCGCGCAGGTCGGGACCACGATCCCAGAGCTTGTTCACATCAAAGGAGAGCGCGTTATAGCGTGCGTCCACTTTCCAGCCAACGGTGCGGGTGACAAAATCCACCATCGCCGTGGTCATGGGAGCGATGATGGTGGCGAGAATGGGATCGTTGGCGCGCTGCTCGGGCGCGTAGGGAAAGGGGTCGAAGGAGGTGACATTCGAGTCATAGACCGAGCCGAGCTTGCCCTGCTCGCGGAAGACCTCGCGAAGATACGCGCCTGTTTCGATTCTGCCGCCGGAGTACTTTACAAAAGCCGGGTCGAGTCCGCTCAGCTCGGTGACATGCTGAATCATCTTCTCGGTTGCCGCGGGGTCTGAGCGCCCCTTGAGCAGCGTCGTCGCATACTCTCCGCGGGTGTAGGCGATTACATCGGCCATCGCCTCGGGAGTCAGCTTTTTCTCGCGTTCCAGATGGGCTGCGGTGATCGAAGGCAGCGTCATCATCCAGGGCAATGGAGAGAGGATGTCGTTGTCGTCGATGGTGGGGTTGAGATACGGCGAGACCAGAACTACGCCATTGAGCGCGACGCCTAACTGCGACTGCAAGTAATGCGTGATGCGCGGGCCGCGAAAGCCTCCATAACTCTCGCCGGCAAGATACTTGCGCGACTCAAGCCGGTTGTTCTTGACCAGCCAGTCGTAGATGATGCGCGAGAGATATTCAATATCCGGCACGGTGCTGTAAAAGAGCTTTTTCGAGGCAGCCTCGGGAACACTGGAACGGCTGAATCCGGTGCCGACGGGGTCGATGAAAACCAGGTCAGTAAAATCCAGCCAGGTGCCGGGATTGTCGGTGAGCAGCGCCGGATCAGAAGGGCTGTCTCCGTCATTGCCGGCCGCCAGATGCTTGGGGCCGATAGCGCCAAAGTTGAGGTAGACGCTGGATGCGCCGGGTCCGCCGTTGAGAGCGAAGGTGACCGGGCGATTCTCGCCTTCGACTGTATAGGCTGTCAAAACAACCTGACCGGCGATCTTGCCGTCACTGTCGCGCACGGGCAAAGCGCCGACAGTAACTGTATAGGTAAGCTTCTTGCCGTCGAGTTGGATGGACTGCTGTACATGCGCGTCAGCAGGCAGCGGCGGCAGTTTCGATTTCTCATCGGCGGCTTTGTCCGGAACGGAGGATTTTTCAGTTGCAGCGGGCTTGTCGTCAGAGGCTGAGTCTTTGTCCGCCTGGGCCCATCCCGTGGAGCAGACAGCAAGGTAGGCGGCGGCACAGAAGAGCAGAGAAAAGCGGCGAAGGGAGAGTTGCAGCGAAGAACAATTCATTTGGATACGGTACAGAACTCGCGCGGCTCTTGCAATATGGGCGGCGCACGGCTTCCACCGCGAGATTGAAAAAAACGAAAGAGATCGGAGATCTTTCGAGGAATCGCACGGCGATATTCCTCATCCAATTGATATGCTTCTTCTTCCAGCCCGATGGGATGGCCGCCGGTTTCTTAACCCCGTTCCAACTGGCGTTGGCGGACCCTCACTGATTTTCAAAGTGGGGCCGCGTTTCTTCTTCGGAGCGGCAGCACGTTCGCCCCGTCTTCCGCTGGGTCCATTCCAGACTGATCCGCGAATCTATGCAACCACCCCTGAGTCCGGCCTGCGCATTACATGGTTTGGCCATTCGTCTTCTTTGGTTGAAATCGACGGCGCACGTGTTCTGATCGATCCGGTTTGGGATGAGCGCGCGGCTCCCACGCAATGGGCGGGGCCGAAGAGGTTTTTTGCTCCGACGCTGGCGCTGGAAGATTTGCCTGCGATCGATACGGTAATCATCTCGCACGATCACTACGACCATCTGGGCGCGGGGACCATTCGGCTCCTAGCGCGGATGGAGGCTCTGCGGCAAACGCGCTGGGTTACGCCGCTGGGCGTAGGAGCGATCCTCATCAGTCTGGGCGTCGATGCGAAGCGCTGCACTGAACTCAATTGGACGGAGGCGGTCGATCTAGGATCGCTGCGCATCACCGCTCTGCCCACTCGCCATTTCTCCGGGCGCAGCCTCTTCAACCGCTTTGAAACCCTCTGGGCCTCCTTCGTTCTCGCCGGCCCCAAGCATCGCGTTTATTACGGAGCGGATTCCGGCGAGTGGCAGGGATTCCGCGAGATCGGCGAGCAATACGGCCCGTTTGACCTGACCATGCTGGAGATTGGAGCGTCCGATCCTCTCTGGGCTGACATTCACATGGGCCCCGAAGGAGCCGTGCGCAGCTTTCGCGCGCTCGGTGGCCAGGGATTGCTGATGCCCATCCACTGGGGCCTCTTTGACCTCGCACTCCACCCCTGGACGCAGCCGATTGAAAGCGTTTTCGCGGTCAACGATCTCAAGCTCTGGTCGCCTACACCGGGTGCTCCGACTGAGGTAGTTGAGGGCCAGGAGATTCGCTCGCAGTGGTGGCGGTGACGTAGAGCGTGCAGAAATCGGCTGGACCTGCGTCACCGATAGCTCAGTTTATTTCCAATTTGCACTACACCGCATCGCGTTGGACTCGATAGAATTTGTTCATGCAAGTGCTCACCGAAGTGGAAGCCAAAGAGTTTTTGGTCACGCGTGGCCTTGGCGAAAAGCTATTGCACCTTGATCGCCAAGCATGTCGCACGGAATTTACAAGTGATGTCGGCAGGCGGTGCGCATACGCGAATCTCCTCACAAACCACTTGATAACTGATGAAGATTCAGTTGCCTGTTTGGACATAACCGACTGGGCCGTGTGGCCATCGTCCCAAAACATGGATTTGTTCAACTCTTACCGGCGCTACCTTGGTGAGCCTCGACTTCTAATTGATGCTCACTTCCATGTCTTCACCGCTCTGGAGGCAAATGAACTTCGAAACATACTTCATCTCGGGTTGATCTCACTGTTCGATGTGGCAGGCGCGAGTACAACCACCGACTTTCGCTTTTACGCCTCGCATGACGAGTACATTGACGTTGCTTGGTACGAGGGAGCTGTTTGGCAACCTACGATGCAATGGTTCTTTTCGCGAATGGATTTGGCGGACTCTGAGTCAATTTCGTGAACTTAACGTTCTGGCCTTGTCCCCGCCCCATGATTTACCCTCATGGATGGTATGAAACTCACACAGACGCTTCTCCCCTTTACACTGGCTGTTGCCGTATCGGCGGCGGCCCAGCAGTCCACCAAGCCGGCTGAGGAGATTCCCGATGCTCCCGCAGCCACAGCAGCGGCGCTGATCCATCCCAACGGTCCGACAGTGGTAATGGATACCTCAATGGGCCGCATCACCTGCCAGTTCTATCAGAAACAGGCTCCGCAGGCGGTGGCCAACTTCATCGGCCTGGCCACGGGAACCAAGGAATGGACCGATCCCAAGACCCACGCCAAGCAGCACAACAAGCCGTATTACGACGGGACGATCTTCCATCGCGTGATTCCCGAGTTCATGATTCAGGGCGGCGACCCGACGGGCACCGGTATGGGCGACCCCGGCTACAAATTCGACGACGAGTTCGACCCCAACCTGAACTTTGACCAGCCGGGGCGGCTGGCGATGGCCAACAGCGGTCCCAACACCAACGGCAGCCAGTTCTTTATCACTGAGCAGGGATACGACTCTCTGAATCAGCACTACACGCTCTTTGGCCAGTGCGATGAGTCGAGCGTGCTGGTGGTGAAGACAATTGCCCGCGTGGAGCGCGATGCACAAGACAAGCCGCTTGAGCCGGTGGTGCTGAAGAAGGTAACGATTGTGCCCGAGGGGCAGGCTACGCCTGCGGCTGCTGCTCAGGCCCCCGCTGCGGTTAAGCCTGCTGCGCCGAAGCAGTAGAATCCGTGCTATCCCACCCTAGCCGCAAAAACAAATACGCGGCGAGGGTGGGGCACCCCAGTTTGACGTGGGTGTGTAAATCCATCCCATATCCCCAAAGGCAAGGGACATGGGCACCCTGTTCAGTGCGGGATTAAGAGTCCATCCCAGGTTTTTGGTTCACGAGAGAATTCACAAAAAACGATTCAGGATTGACAGGAGTTTTTCAATGGCACTTGCAGCAGGAACCTACGCCGTCTTCACGACCACCGAAGGCAAGATCACCGTCCGGCTCTTTGAGAGTGACGCGCCCATCACTGTTAAAAACTTTATCGAGTTGGCAGAGGGCGCGAAGGAGTGGACCCACCCGACGACCCGCGCCAAATCGACCGACAAGCTCTACGACGGAACGATCTTCCATCGTGTGATTCCCGACTTCATGATCCAGGGCGGCGACCCGGCAGGCACCGGCATGGGCGGACCCGGCTACCGCTTCCAGGATGAGACAAAGGGTTCGCCACACAAGTTTGACAAGCCGGGCAAGCTGGCGATGGCCAATAGCGGACCGGGCACCAACGGCTGCCAGTTCTTTATCACCGTAGCCGCGACGCCGTGGCTTACCGGCAACCACACAATCTTCGGCGATGTTGTTGAAGGCCAGGAGATTGTTACGAAGATCTCGCTGGTTCCGCGCGGCGGGCAAGACAAGCCGCACAAGCCGGTGGTGCTGGAGTCAGTGGTGATTGAGCGGGTTGGATAACAACACCTTTACCGCGGTGCAAGCCTCCTGAACGCTGTTTAGGAGGCTTGTGTTCTTCGGGAGAAATTTCCCGCCGGGAAAAGGTTTAGCTTCTGACAAACAGGAACGCAAAGATGTTCCGTGACGAAATATTTCGGGCAGATATACTACCCGAGGCGCTCGGAAGGCGGCAGGATGATTGCCAAGCCGGATCTCAATAGAAACAATCTGGATTGCCTCCGTTTGCTTTTGGCGTTGATTGTAGTTTTGTTTCATGTTCATCAATTGACCAACATCCCAGAGTTTTCGGTATTTACAACTTATCTATCTCCGCATTTCGCGGTCAGATCGTTTTTTGTCATCAGCGGCCTGCTGATCTATCGCAGCTACACACGCTCCTCTTCAATTTCTTCCTATTTCGAAAAGCGGTTCCGGCGCATTTATCCGGGCTATTTTGCTGTTGTATTTCTTTCTGCCGTTGCACTGTGGCCATTGAGCACACTTCCGGGCTTGCACTACTTCGGCTTTGGGTTCTGGAAATATCTTGGCGCTAATCTTTTGTTTCTTCATTTTCTTGCGCCATGCCTGCCGGGGGTTTTCAATTCGAACAGCATCGCAGTCGTGAATGGATCGTTATGGACGCTTCGAATCGAGGTTGCGTTTTATCTATTGGTCCCGGTTCTCCATGCCCTGTGTGTGCGGTTTGGATCGAAGATCATTCTCGGAGCAGCGTTCTTTCTATCCTGCGCATGGAAATTCGGCTTTGCGTTCCTGAACGAGATACACCAATCGCACGCTGTTCATACAGCTAATAGCAGTGAAGGAATGTATGAAATGATGGGGAATCAATTCCCATCCCAACTCATTTATTTCCTGGCGGGGATTCTACTCTTTCTCAATTTTGATTGGCTCAAAGAACATCTGGGGGCAATCACCTGCATAACGGCCTGCTTCTATCTGGTTGACCACTGGCTGACTCAAGGCTACCTTGATGCAGTGTGGATTTCAGGCACTGTTTTAATTGCAGGATTCTGGATATATATCGGGAATTTTTCCAAGTACGGTGATTTCTCCTATGGCGTCTATATTGTCCATTGGCCGATTATTCAAGCCATGGTTGCAGTTGGCCTCCTCAAACTTTCCCCGCCGGCATTCCTGATGCTCAGCCTCACGCTGGTTGGCGTTACCTCAATTCTGCTATGGCATCTTGTTGAGAGCAGGTTCTTGAAGACCAGTTCTCATTACCTGCAAAGATAGTTCCGTTCGATTCGCCGGCACGATCGACTTATCGGCTGACGAAGTTCATTCACATTCCATGCAGCGGAACTGGCGATCGAAATTAAGTCATATAGAGCCTCAGAGCAGTTTCGGCCAATTGCATCCTGCGCCCTTCAACGCAAACACAATCCCAGAATCGCATCCCCGAATTTTTCTGCCTTTGCGGGACCAATGCCATCGATTTCGAGGAGTTGATTGGGCGTTTGCGGACGCGCTTCGGCGAGGGCTTTGACAGCCTTATCGTGGAGGATCATATAGGCTGGGATGCCGAGGCGTTTGGCTTCAACGGCGCGCCATTCTCGAATGCGAGCGGCGAGAGCCTCGGACTCCGGGGTCAGTTGGGCAGGTGGGGTTGGCTTTGCGCTGGATGGATTCGTCGAGCCAGTTTTCGTTCCCGACGGCTTGCCTACTGAGGGTTTCGCACTCGCCGATTTGCTCTTGGCTGGCGCGTGGCTGGCAGCAAGGCCTTCGACAACTCCGTCGCTGATCAGCAGTTCGATCAAACTGGTTGCGCGAAGATCAAAGCCGCGTTCCGTCAGACTGATCTTGCGATAAGGAATTACCTTTCCATCTTTCTCAAACTCAGCATCTTCGGTTTCGATGAGTCCGGAGCGGGTCATTGCGCCCAGCAGCTCCTCGAACTGGTCGCGACTCATGTGCGTGGCCCAGGATAGATCGGAGATGAGTCCCTTGGCGGTTTTGTAGTTGGAGCTGCGCAGGGCTTCGACGACCTCCTGCACCCAGACGCGCTCACCAACGGTCGCACGGCGAAATTGCCGCACCGCAGCACCGGCTGGATCGCAGATATCGCAATGGCCGCATGGACGCACAGCGTCGGAGATGTCGCCGAAGTGGCGGATCAGCGCGCACATGCGGCACTCGCTCGATGTGGTGTAACGCAATACCTTCTCAAACTGATCCTTGCGGTAGAGGGATTGGATGCCGTAGGTCTTTCGCCAGCCGGACTTACCGGCAACGACTAAGCCGCCGAAGTCCTTGGTTGCGCCGCCGTGGATTTCGAGCTTTTCGAGAGCCTTGTCGAAGGCTTCTTCGCTGAGTTTCGATTCAGATCGCAGTTCGTCGACCGGGCGCGGAGTTGCACTCAAAGCGCGCGCGACCTGGTCAAGTTCGCTGGCGGGTGGATAGTCGCGGGTGAAGAAGAAATCGTGCGTGCGCTGGTCGGCGTAGCTGTGAAGCAGCACGGTTCGACTCAGCGCGCCATCGCGTCCCGCGCGGCCAATCTCCTGATAGAAGCCTTCGAGGGTGGCGGGTAGGCCTGCGTGAATCACCGTGCGAATGTCGGGCTTGTCAATGCCCATGCCGAAGGCGATAGTGGCAACAACGACGTCGAGTTCGCCTGTGAGGAATGCGGTTTGGACGCGCTCGCGGGTCTCGGCGTCGAGTCCGGCGTGGTATGCGGCGGCTTTTATGCGCTTGCCTGAGTGAATTGCATCCGGCGCGGAAAGAGCTTCCGCCAGCGCCTCAGACTGCTTGCGCGAGGTTGCGTAAACAATGGCCGGGCGGCGCGCTGTCGCGGCGAGGAAGCGAGTGATCAGCGGCGCACGGTCGGGCATAGGCACTTCGACAACCTCAATGGCGAGATTGTCGCGGCGGAAGCCGTGAATGAATTTTTCCGGGTTGGTGAGGCCAAGCTGGGTGACGATGTCATTCTGCACGGCAGTAGTGGCTGTTGCGGTAAGGGCCAGAACGGGCGCGGCAGTTCCCTGCTCCGCTTCCGGCCCGTTGCGCAGGCCCGGCAGGTGCTGGCCCAACATTCGGTAATCGGGGCGAAAGTCGTGGCCCCATTGGGAGATGCAGTGGGCTTCATCAATGGCGATCAGCGCCAGCTTTCGCTTGGCCAGCATCTCGGGAAAGCCGGGGACACGCAGGCGCTCGGGAGCGATAAAGAGAAACTGCAAAGCGCCTTGCAGATAATCGACGCAGGCCTGACGGGCGACGCCGCGGTCGAGACCCGAATGAATCCGCGCCACTTTGAGGCCAAGAGCGGAGAGCTTGGCAGCCTGGTCGTCCATCAGCGCGATCAGAGGACTGATGACCAGCGCCGTGCCGCCGCGGGCCAGAGCAGGCAGTTGATAGCAGAGGGACTTGCCTGAGCCGGTAGGCATCACCAGCAGCAGATCGCGGCCAGCAACTGCGGCGCGGCAGACAGCCTCCTGATTAGCGCGAAAGGCCGCAAAGCCAAACGCCGAGTGCAGCAGGCCAGCAAGATCATCCGAGTTATGCGAGTTGGTCAAAAGAGAGATGCCCAGAGGGTTGAGGAGCGATTCGCGTTGTGAGGTGCCTTATTTCAACTTTACTAGAGGAGAGGGCAGCGCCAATTAAGTTAATGATGCGCTTATTCGGCAACTGACTGAAAGAGGGCATTGCAAATTGCAGAATGGAGTGCCCGTGCATCGAGTGCGGAGACAAACTGCGCGCCGCTCTCAGGATGAAGACCGCTGTTGCTGGTGGTGATAACGGGAATGCCTGCTGCGAGCGCGCGCAGCAAGGTACGCGGTTGAGATTCAACGATGCTGGGCTGGACAACGAGATCGATTCCTTCGAATGAAGATGGCGGGCCAGAGGTGATATCGAATCCTGCCCAGAAGTTTTCATCTTCGAGAATCTTGCCTCCTAAGATCAACTTCACGTCCATACTGTGCAGCGCTTCACGAAGTTCGTAAGCGCCTTTGCGGCCGAGTGTGGCGCAGGGAAAAAGAATTGTAGGCGGTTCAGTTTGAGAATTGCGGCTCTGTGGCCGAGTTGAAGGCGGTACTGCCCAATCAAGCAAGTGCGTCTTAGTGGGAAAGAGCGCTTCAATGGCTGCATGGGGCGTAATGATCTGTGCGGCATCGCGAAGAGCCTCGTCCTCTGCTTCAACAATCCATTGCGGCGCGCGAAAATCACTGAGCGTTTTGCTCTCGGGGTGCAGTCGCGCAGCGTGATCCAGTTGCGCCTGGAGCACAGTGAGCGGCAGTTGCGTGGCTAGAACCCTGACACGGCGGCCGCCCAGCACACTGGAATGCCAAAGAAAAGGCAGAAGCAATTGCGAGACGCAGACCTCGTCAACATCGGGGTTCAGGCATTTTGCAAGTTGTCGAGCAAGAGATTCCGCTCCGTTGAGCAGCGCTTTTTGACGCGGCGCGCCTTGATCCGCAAGGCGACGTGAACGATATGCGCGAGCGAGAGTTGCGACCGTAGCTTTGTGAATTGTGGCAAAGCCTTCAATTGGCCAGGCGTACTGAGGTTTACTCCACCGCTTGCCATTGAGCGGGATGGCGAGAATATCGTTGGCTGAATGATGAGTTGCCAGATAGCCGATAAACTCGGGCCATGCCGCGTCCAGTAAGAATGCCGTTGTAGGTTTTGTTTTGAGATGCGCCGCGGAATTATCGGAGCGAAAGCAGGCAACCTGGCCGCAGCTCTCGCAGGCATGGTCATTGAAGATGGGAAGGGTCAGCGGCAGGGCCGGTTTGTTTGCCGATTGCCTTATGGTTGCATTGTTGGCCTGCGCTAGCGTGTGAAGGGAGAGATTCAGATGCGTGGCTGTGAGTGTTACTTGAAGTTGCACCGGCTTTGTTGAACGGAAACGAAGATCGATGTAGTTCCAGGCAACGGTTGCATCGCGGCCAGCGGCGGTTGCTGAGCCGGGAACGATGCGCGAGTGGGGGTGGCGCTCGATAATCTCACAACCCGCATCATGAGCCGCCTGATAAAGTGCATTGGAGAGTTGGCACAGGCCACCGCCAATGGCAGGAATCATGCATCCCTCCTGCAACATGCGGCCCGAAACATAACCTTTGTGCACAGATGCGCGGCCCACCTGCTGCCAGAAAGAGAAGATCTCTCCCGTTGGAATGATGCATTGGTGCAGACGGCTGGAGGCGATGCGCAGGTTTTGGATCTTTCCGCGCTGATACCAGATTTCAGATGAGTTCAGGTCGGTCCAGAGTGGCGTTGATGATTCAGCGAGTGGGAGCACGAATCGCTCGTCGCACCTCTGCGGATAACGGCGAATCGATTGACGGAAATTTTGAACGGCGCGCTGGAGTTGAAGAAGGCTCGCTTTTCCAAGAAAGACAGCGGCGGACAATCGTGTGGGGATGCGGTTTTGCGTCGGCGTTTCAAGCAATGATTCCGGCATTGGATGCACCGCACCGCAGAAAGTTAGAGGAGTAATAACAATTGTAGCAAGTTAGCCGCTGGCAATGATTCCATTTCTACCGCAAGTTATCCGTTACCGGCTCGGGGTGGATGGTGACGCGGTAGACTTCGGGGCAGGCTAACTTGAAGCGGTCTTCGAGGGCAGTGATGGCGATGTGGACGCGCTGCATGGTCAGGTTGTCGGGCAGAGTGCAGTGGCAGGAGAGGGTGATGTGTTCGCCGCAGCGGCCCACGGTGATTTCATGCACGTCGATGATCTCCGCGAAGTGGCCGGCGGCGGAGCGCAGGGCCTGTTCAATGCGGCGGTTGTCTTCAGTTACTTCCAGCGGTTGCTCGATGGTGGCCGGCTCGCTCTCAATATGCGTCAGGACTGAATCAATCTCCGGAGCCTCGCTGAGGATCTCTGCTTCGAGTTGGCAGACAAAGTCATGCGCGGCCTTGAGAGAGAGCGTCTCATCCAGCTCAACATGCAGCTCGACACGCAGACGGCCCTGATGGGATTGAACACTGAGTTCATGAACAGAAACGTTATGACGGGCGGCGACGGTGCGCACGCGATCAAAGACGCTCTCAGCATTGGCCTCGCGAGGAATAGTGTGAATGATGACATCGGCCTCTGGCAGCGCGCGATGAGCGGCCTCAGTTGCGGCGCGGACCAGTTCGTTAGTGTGTTCGAAGGTGGTGCGGCGAGGCAACGCCAGAGTGAGGTCGGCAAAGTATGCGGAGCCAGCGCGACGGACACGGGCCTGCTCGACGGCGATAACTCCCTCGACCTTGCGAACCTCTTCGACAAGACGGCGGCGGGTTTCAGAAGGCACCTCATCGAGAAGAATCGCGACGGTCTCACGCCCCAGTTGCAAGGTGAGGCGGAGAATCATCAGCGCGACAACGACGGCGGCGAATGGGTCGGCATAGCGCAGCCAGGGAATGCCAAAGTGAATGCCGACCCAACTGGCGGTTAGTCCGGCGAGAACCGCAACAGAAGACCAGATATCGGATGCAAAGTGGAATGCGTCGGTAGCGAGGGCCGCGGAGCCGGTTTTAACGGCCACTGTGTGGAGCTTGCGCGAGCGCCAGTAATCGACGGCGATGGAGGCAAGGACAACCGGGACAGGCCAGGCGGAGTGGCGCAGTTCGACGTCATAATGCATGATACGCAGCATCGCCTCCCAGATGATCCAGGCGCTGGAGAGAATCATCAAGCCGGCTTCCGCGAAGGAGGAGAGATTTTCAAATTTTGCGTGGCCGTAAGTGTGATCTTCGTCAGCTGGCTTGTCGGAGACGCGCACGGAAAAGAAGGTGAGCGCGGAGCCGATGAGATCGAGTCCGGAGTGGGCTGCATCGGACAAGACGCCGAGGGAGCCAGAGAGCAGGCCGGCGATGAGCTTGAGCAGCGTCATTGCCGCCGCAGCCAGCATGGAGCCGAGCGCGACACTGCGCTTTTCCGCGGCATGTCCGGCTTGGCAGGCAGAGGTTGTCATTCGTTCTTAGACTACTAGCAGACGCGAGGCGGTGTACAACCCTGCAATGCCGAAGGTATACGGCTGCCATGCGCAAGATTCATAGCCCGTGGCCTGCATCAGCTGTAACATCGCCTGCGGCGGAGGGAAGTTACCGACAGAGGCGGGCAGATAGTTATACGGTCCGTCTTTACCGCAGATAACTCGACCAATGGCTGGAAGGATGCGGCGGAAGTAGACGGCATAGGCCTTGCCGATGAGGCCGCCGGGTTCGCTGAAATCGAGAATACCTAACTGGCCGCCTGGTTTGAGGACGCGATTAAACTCGCGCAGGCCAGCTTCGTAATTTGCCAGATTACGAAAGCCGAAGGCGGTGATGATGAGATCGAGCGAGGCTGTGCGCAGAGGCAAATAAAGTGCATCGGCCTCGATGGGTACTGCTGTTGGCTGGCTGGAGTTGAACGCGGCAAATTTTCGTCCAGCCCGGCTCAACATACCACGAGAAAAATCCGCTGCGATGACGGGCCGGGCGCCAGCGGGACGAAGTTTCAAGAGAGCCATTGTCATATCGCCGGTGCCGCAGCAGATGTCGAGAATCGCGGCGTCGGGATCGGCAAGTATCGGACGGAAGCGGCGCGCTGTGCGGTTCCACCAGAGACGGTCCACATTGGCGGAGAGAATATGGTTGAGAAGATCGTAGCGCGGGGCGATGGAATCGAACATTTGCCGCACGGCGATTGCCGCATCGGCTTCGCCCGTTGCGCCCTGCGGTTTTGCGCCAGTAAGAGCCATCAGGCGCGCCTCGGGGTTATTTGCGCTTGCGTCAGCATATAACTCACCGCAGACTCTAGCTCCGCTGGAGTTACATCTTCAACAACGCCGGCGTCGCCTATGCCGATAGGCAGCACGAAGCGGCGGACCCCGCCAACATTTTTCTTGTCACTGCCGGTAGCTGCGATGAGCTTGGCCGGGCGCAGTTTGAGCGGAGGCAGAGGTCCATATAAGTGGACCAGCTTTTCAAGTCGATCGAACTGCGTGGCAGAGATGGTCCCGCGCTGGCGGGCAAGATGGAGCGCAGCGATCATGCCCCATCCAACGGCCTCGCCATGCAACAGCTTCTTGTAATTGGTGGCCTGTTCAATAGCGTGGCCCACGGTGTGGCCGAAGTTGAGAATCATGCGCAGGCCGCTCTCGCGCTCGTCTTTGTTAACGACGCCGGCCTTCATGCGAATCGATGCTGCAATTACTTTTTCAAGGGCCTTGGCATCGCAGCTCTAGGATCTCGTCCGAATGCTCTTCCATGAAGCGGACAAGAGCGCGGTCACGAATGATGCCGGCTTTGACGCTCTCCATCATGCCGGAGCGCAGCTCCCGTTCGGGCAGCGTGCCGAGAACATTGATGTCGGCAAAGACTGCAAGGGGATGATGGAATGCACCGACGAGGTTTTTCCCTTCCGGCAGATTAACGCCGGTTTTGCCGCCAACCGAGGAATCGACCTGCGCCAAAAAAGTAGTGGGAACCTGGATATAGTGAATGCCGCGCATGTAAATGGCGGCAAGAAATCCGCCCACATCGCCGACAATGCCACCGCCAAAGGCGATGAGCAGCGAACCGCGATCTCCACCGGAAGAGGCCATCTGGCGCAGCAGGCGGTCCACGCTTTTGAGAGCTTTGTGCTCCTCGCCGGGAGCGAGGAAGAGAACGATGGGAGGCTCTGTGAATGAGCTGACGAAGGTCTCGCCCCAAAGCGCCCAGATAGGCGCGGAGGTGAGGACAAAAACGCGGCGCGGCAGTCTGCCGGTAACGCGTTCAATGCGTGGTGCAAGGTTGGGGAGCAGGCCGCTGCCCGTGAAGACGTCATATTTCGCCGATGGTGTGTCTACGCGGATGGTTTGCACAGTATTTTTATCTTATACGGATGCAACGGATTGGCGATTAGCTGCTGGAAGGAAGTCCGGAATGGATTCATTTTCTTTTCACATTATGCCGCCGTGCTCATCGCAGCGAAAGACATTCGCAATTATTTTTCTTGCAAGTTGTAACCTTTTTCTCGCAGCCGTGCTCTCAGTGGTGCGGCACGATATGCCCAGCGGAAAGGATGCGCACGTCTAAGGTGGACATACTCGCGTCGCAAATCCCTTCCCTATGAGGTTCCAATGCTGAAAACAATTCGTAGTCTGTTCCTGATTGCAGCCGGAGTGGCTGCCGTCTCGCCAATTTCATTGAGTGCGCAAACATCCAGCAACACCGGCGCAGTGTTCGTGATGAAAAACTCAGCAGCAGCCAACCAGATTATTGCCTATGATCGCGCGGCCGATGGCGCGCTCACTTACGCAGCAACCTACGAAACCGGAGGCCGCGGCAGCGGCGGCGTCAACGATCCGCTTGATTCTCAAGGCTCCCTGACATTGAGCCAGGATGGGTCTCTGCTCTTCGCGGCCAACGCGGGCAGCGGTGACATCAGCATATTTGCAGTTACACCGTGGGGATTGGAGTTGCTTGATCGCGTTCCCTCGGGCGGCGCAATGCCTGTAGCGATTGCGGAGCATAGCAGCCTCGTCTATGTTCTGAACCAGGGCGGGCCGGGCAGCGTGGTTGGATTCCGCCTCAACTTTGGTGGGCAGCTTACGGAGATTCCTGACTCGACACGGTATCTCTCCAGCACTGACGTGGTTGGATCATCGATTGCGATCAGCCCTAATGCACAGGAACTGGTGGTGACGGAGAAGGGTACCAACAGCTTTGACGTCTTCCATATCAACTCCAATGGCACGCTGGGTGCGATCGAGACCAGCGCTAGCCACGGCGCGGGCGCATTTGCGCTGACCTTTGCACCGAATGGAGCGGCGATCGTCTCAGAAACGGGCGTTGCCGGGGGAACGAATGCCTCGACAATCTCGTCTTACTCGATCAGCGCAAGCGGTGTCTTTACGGCGATCAGTCAGAGCGTGCCCACGCTGGGCAATGCCAATTGCTGGAATGTTGTTACCCCGAACGGCAAGCTGGTTTATGCATCGAACGCGGGCAGCTCTTCGCTGGCTGGATTCTCGATTGGCACAAACGGCGCGTTGACCTCTGTTGGGGAAACGATAGTCGGCATGAACCCCGCTGGCGCAACCAATCTGGACATTGCGACCAGTGCGGACGGCAAGTATCTCTACACGCTGAACTCGGGCACGGGCGATATTGGCGAGTTTGCGATTCAGCAGAACGGCACGCTTGACAATCTCGGAGTGGCCGGTGAATTTGCAAAGTTCGCCGGCTTCAACGGCATCGCAGCCTACTAATATTAAACAACAACTCAAAACAAACAAGAGGCGCGGCCAGATCCGCGCCTCTTGCATTTGGCGATAAAGCTGGTTTGCAGATCGCCGCTAACGTTTGTACTCCGGTAGAACCTGGTAGCTGGTGTGGAGAAGTTCCTCGGCCTTGTGGCTGGCGGGCGCGCCGAGGAAATCGTCGTAGAGCTGCTTGATGTACGGGTTATGATGCGAGCAGCGCCAGATGCCGGACTGGTCTTCGCTATAGAGTCCCGCGGCGCGCTTGGTGCGCAATTCATTGGTTGCGCCGTAAGGCTGGCCGCCACCGCCGACACAGCCGCCGGGGCAGGCCATCACTTCGATGAAGTGATATGGCGTTTCCTCGCCCGCGGCCTTGGCTGCGCGGACTTTATCAAGCACCTGCTCGACGTTGGCAAGTCCGTGCGCAACGGCGATGCGGATGGTCTTGCCGGCGACTTCGATGGAACCTTCCTTGACGCCCTTGAGGCCGCGGGTTACCTGGAAGTCAACGCGCGGCGCATCCTTGCCGGTGACGAAGTAGACGGCGGTACGCAGTGCCGCTTCCATCACGCCTCCGGTCGCGCCGAAGATAGTGCCCGCGCCGGTGTACGCGCCGAGAAGATGATCGGGCTGTTCATCTGGGATAGTCTTGAAGTCGATGCCCGACTGCTTGATCATGCGCGCAAACTCGCGCGTAGTGAGCGAAACATCAACATCCTGATAGCCGGAAGAGTGCATCTCCTTGCCGCGAATGATCTCAGACTTTTTGGCCGTGCAGGGCATGACCGAGACGACGAATATCTTGGCCGGATCAATCTTCTGCTTCTCGGCATAGTACGTTTTGGCCAGCGCGCCGACCATGGCGTGCGGAGACTTGCAACTGGAGAAGTGCTGGATCATGTCGCCGTGGAACTTCTCCATGAAGTCCACCCAAGCCGGGGCAGCAACTGGTGATCAACGGCAACTCGCCCTTGCCTTCGAGCAAGCGCGCTTTGAACTCAGTGGCCTCTTCCATGATGGTGAGGTCAGCGCCAAAGTTGGTGTCGAAGATGGCCTTGAAGCCCATGCGGCGCAACGATGCGTAGATCTTGCCGGTGAGGTTGGCGCCGATGGGGAAGCCGAAGGCCTCGCCAATGGCCACGCGAACAGCAGGCGCAATCTGCGCGACGCAGAAGGCATTGGGGTCTGCAGCTTTTCCCAAACGCTGACGGATTCGTCGTACTCGACGATTGCGCCGGTTGGGCAATGTGCGGAGCACTGGCCGCAGCGGACGCAGGGCGAGTCAGCAAGCGGAATGTCGCCCGCAGCGGCGATGCGTGTATCGAAACCGCGATTGAGGAAGCTAAGCGCCCAGACATTCTGATCCTGCTGGCAAACCTGGATGCAGCGGCCGCAGGAAATGCACTTGCGCGGATCAAGGACGATGCTGTGCGTGGAGCCGTCGCTGGCCAGGTCGGGAACGATGTTATCCAGCCCCGTTGCGGTCAGGCCGAAGTCCGCGGCCAGCGTCTGCAATTCGCAGTTGTGATTGCGCAGGCAGGTGAGGCACTCGTTGGGGTGGCGGGAGAGGGTCAGCTCAAGCACCGAGCGGCGAACATCGACAATCTCCGGCGTCTCGGTAAGAATGTCCATCTTCTCTTCGATGGGCGTGCAACACGCGCGCAACATCTTGCCATTGTTCTTGATCTGCACGATGCAGATACCGCAGGCCGCCGTGGCGTCGAGGTCAGGATGCTTGCAGAGCGTGGGAATGCGCACATGCACCTGGCGCGCGGCGTCGAGAATAGAGACGCCCTTTTCAACTTCGACAGGCAACCCGTTAATCGTGGCGTGAATGAGTTCGGTCATGGCAGCTTCTCAATTCTGGTTTCTTTGGTCCTGTTGCTTCGTTCGTCTTCAGGCCCGGTTCATGCGGCCTGTGACTTCAGGCAGTTGCGGCTGTTTCTTTCAGCCGCTCGCGGAACTCCGGTTCAAAGTGGCGAATGGCGGAGAGGGTCGGATTCGGCGCGGTCTGACCGAGCGCGCACAGCGAAGCCTTCTGCATGGCCTTGGCCACGGTGCGAATATTCTTGATGTCCTCTTCGGTGCCGTCGCCTTTGACGATGCGGTCGAGCAGGCGCAGCATCTGCGTACCTCCGATGCGGCAGGGAGCGCACTTGCCGCAGGACTCATCAACGCAGAAGTCAAGATAGAAGCGGGCCAACTCGACGACACTGTCGTGATCGTCAATGACAATCAAGCCACCGGAACCCATCATCGATCCGAGTTGCTGCAAATGTTCGTAGCTCACCGGCGTATCGAACTGATGCTCGGGAATCATGCCGCCCGAGGGTCCGCCGGTCTGGATGGCTTTGATCTTGCGGTTCGTGCCAGTTCCGCCGCCGATGGTTTCGACGATCTCACGAAGTGTAATGCCCATCGGGACTTCAACGAGTCCGTTGTTCTTGATCTTGCCAGTAAGCGCGAAGACCTTGGTGCCTTTTGATTTTTCTGTGCCGCGCGAGGCAAACCACTCCGCGCCGCGCAGCAGGATGCGAGGCACATTGGCGAGTGTCTCAACGTTGTTCACGCAGGTCGGCTGATCCCACAATCCCTTGACTGCCGGGAAGGGCGGACGAGGACGAGGCGTGCCACGCTTGCCTTCTACAGAGGCGATGAGCGCTGTCTCTTCGCCGCAGACAAACGCACCTGCGCCGAGGCGGATTTCAAAGTCGAAAGCCCAGCCGGAGTCGAGAATGTTTTTTCCCACCAAGCCGGCAGTGCGCGCCTGGCGCAGAGCTTTCTCAATGCGCTCAACAGCCAGCGGATACTCGGCGCGAATGTAGAAAACGCCGTTGGTCGCGTTCATCGCGCGCGCGGCAATCAACATGCCTTCGATGACGGCGTGCGGATCGCCTTCGAGCACCGAGCGGTCCATGAATGCGCCGGGGTCGCCTTCGTCGCCGTTGCAAATGACGTACTTTACATCAGACTGAACTTTGCGCGTAATATCCCACTTCAAACCTGTCGGGAAACCCGCGCCGCCGCGGCCGCGCAGGCCGGCATTGAGCATCTCCTTGCAGACCTCTTCGGCGGACATGGCAATCGCTTTGCGCAGCCCCTGATAGCCGCCATGAGCGATGTAGTCTTCAATCTTTTCGGGATCGGTACGGCCATTGTTCTCAAGTACCACGCGATGCTGCATGGTGAAGAAGGGCTCGCTCGAGATCGAGGCTGTGGCGCTCCAGGTCGCCGCCGGGGCGTTCGATCTTGGTCCCAGCAAGAACCGGCACAACCACCTGATCCACTACCGCGGCGGCCATCTCCGGCTTGATGTCGGAGAAGAGAATCTCCTTCTGTGACTTCGACGTCATGCGCACCAGCGGCCCCTTGCTGCACAATCCCATGCAGCCGGTGCCGCAGACCTGCACTTTTGCGTCAAGCTGACGGGCCTTCAGTTCCGCCTTGAGCCCGTCAATGATGGCGGCGGCCCCGGAAGACTGGCAACCCGTGCTGGAACAACAGATGAGGCGCGCATCGAATGCTTCCTGCTTGGCGAGTTCTGCGGCGGCTTTTACTTCCAATTCTTCGGGTTTCATAAGAGTCCTGTGTTTCGATTGCGTTGCGGCCTGCGGCGGCCGTGTTACTCGGCAGCTTCTTCCGGAGCGTTGACCATCGGCTTGTCGATCTGGATGCGCTCAATCACGTAATGGCTCTCAGCTGTATTGAGTTTGCCGTAAACCTTGCCGTTGACCGAGGCCAGCGGAGCAAGTCCGCAGCAGCCCAGGCAGCGAACGCCCTGCAAGTGATATTCCTTGTCCGGCGTGCTTTCGCCCTCGTGGATATTGAGTTCCTTCTCCAGGCCATCCAGCAACTCAGCGGAACCCTTGATGTGACAGGCCGTGCCGGTGCAAACCGAGATGATGTACTTGCCCGGCGCTTCGAGCTTGAAGTAGTTATAAAACGTAACTACCTCATAGATGCGCGCCAGCGGCACATCCATTGCGCGCCCCAGCTTCATCGCAGACTCGCGCGGCACAAAACCCAGGCGGCCCTGCAGATCATGCAGCGCCATGATGAGGCTGCCGCGCTTCTTGGCCCACTTCTGCGCGATGACGGTGATCTCATCCTTGGGCGCGGGAGGAGCTTTTGGCGCCGCTGCTTTTACTGCCGTGGTTGCTTCATTCGGTGTGCTCATGGATTTCTCCGCGTACCCGCTTTATCGGAACAAGCACTGATTCAGCGCCTACGTTCCGATGCTTTGAACTCTAAAAGAGTGTTGTCAAAAAGAACGTGACCCTTGTCACGATGAGGTGTGCGCTGTGAGCCTAAAGACTCAGATAGTGCTGGATTTATGCATGGTTTCTGGAGTTTCGCCGTGGTTGTGCAATGAGGGCTTAGTATCGCTATATGGGAATGATGGGTATTTATCTGAAGGTGTGGAATTACAAAGGACGACGGTACTCAATTACTGATCGTTCAACTTCGCAGGGCGTCGCTCCGACTATCCCAAGAACGTAAAAAATGACGCAAGCAAAGTGGTTGCTTACGTCATTGAGGGATGCATCTTAGCTAAGGAACTTCTGAAAATCGCCGAGTTATAAAGTTTCTCGACCCACGTTTGTCTGCATCCGTTCAAAATCGTTCTGTTTCGCAGTGATCCTGCGTTCATTTTGCCTACCGGAGGCTTTTGCAGCCTCCGGCAGACACACTACGCCCCTTGAAGGGCCAGCCGTAAATTGATCTTCGCCAGCCTGCGCCGATGCTGATAAATATTGACTGTAGCAAAGGCCGCGCACAGCCACTCGTGATTCTTCTTCAAGCCGCGATAGCGCACCTTCGTATGTCCAAAGACGCGCTTCAGAATGCGGAAAGGCCACTCCACCTTGGCGCGCACTTTGGCCTTGGTGCGGTTCTTGCGCTTTTGTTGCTCGTCCACTCCGGCCTTGGTTTTTACGCGGCGCGATGTCATATCCTGCGCATGAGGCGCGGCTTCATGGATAGCTTCAGTTTGTCCTTGATAGCCACCATCGCCCCAGACTTTCTTCTCCTCGCCGTGCAGTAACTCGGGTAGCATATGCACATCGCTGACGCTGGCCGCTGTCGAGCAGACCAAATGCACCACGCCTTCTTTTGAATCCACGCCGATGTGCGCTTTCATGCCGAAGTACCACTGGTTGCCCTTGCGCGTTTGATGCATCTCCGGGTCGCGCTCCTTCTTCTCGTTCTTGGCCGATGAAGGCGCGTGGATGATCGTCGCATCGACGATGGTGCCGGTGGTGATGCGGATGCCGCGCGTGGCCAGATACAAGTTGACCGCGACAAGCATTTGACCGCATAGATCGTGCTCTTCAAGCAAGTGGCGGAAGTTCAAGATGGTCGTCTCATCCGGCGCCGGCGCGCGGCCAAGGTCCACGCCCGCAAAGCGCCGCAGCACGGGTGATTCGTACAGCGCATCTTCGGCCGCCGGATCGGAGAGCGCGAACCACTGCTGCAAAAAATAGACGCGCAGCATGATCTCAAGTCCCACCGGCTTGCGCCCCGCTTCGCCCTTCGAGTAATGCGGCGCGATGAGCGCGAATAACTCGGCCCAGGGCATGACGGCGTCCATTTCTTCCAGAAACTGCTCGCGCCGTGTCTTCTTCGAGTAGCGTTGAAACTCCACCTGCTGGGCCAAAGTAAGCTGCTTCATCCGCGATCAATCTCCTCAATCCACATTAACCGCGATGGCTGTGGATTGGGGAGATTTTCAGAGGTTCCCTAAAGCTGCTACACCAATGCGGCACAGCCTGCATGGGCGCGATAACTTTCAAGCGCTGCTGGAAATGGCTCCAAAGCGCGGGCAAAGATGCCCAGGCTGTAGGCGATGGTCAAGCCGTAATTCGTGATGGGCACGCCCGCCTGCTGGCATCGCAGGATGCGGCTCAGCATCTGGCGGCGATTCCACATGCACGCGCCGCAATGAATGACGAGTTTGTAACTGGTCAGATCGCTGGGAAAATCTCGGCCCTGCTCGTGCACGAAGTCCAGCTTGACGCCGGTATATTGCGTCAGCCAGCGTGGAATCTTGACCCGGCCAATATCTTCGCCGATGGGATGATGCGTGCAGGCTTCGGCAATCAATACGCGGTCGCCTGAGCGCAGATGCTCGATGGCCAGTGCCCCCTCGACCTGCGCGGTGAGATCGCCTTTGAACCGCGCCATGAGAATCGAGAAGCTGGTCAGCGGCACGTTGGCCGGCGTGTCGGCGGCGACTTTGAGAAATGCTTGCGAGTCGGTGACAACCAACTTGGGCGGAGTCTTGAGCCGGTCGATTGCGCTGCGCAGTTCGCGCTCTTTGACCACCATGCACATTGCATCTGTATCAAGAAGGTCGCGAATCGTCTGCACCTGCGGCAGGATCAGCCGTCCCTTGGGCGCTTCCTTGTCAATGGGCACAACCAGAATAGCCAGTTCGCCAGGACCGACCAGATCGCCAGCAATCGCGGGCGAGTCAATAAAATCCGGCGGACGCAAGATCAAGCAGCGCCTCGCGCAATTCCGCCAATCCCAGGCCGGTGATCGCCGATGCGTGGACGAGAGCGCTGCTTCGCTTCTTGCAATGCTCGTAATCAGCAATTCATCGGCGAGTGCCCGCATCGGATTTATTGAAGACAACAATCGTTGGCGTCTGACGCTGAGCAAAATCGCGCAGCAGGCCTTCTTCAAACTCACCCCAGACGCCGGCTTCAGCCACCAGGACGGCAATCTCGGTGCGCTCCAGAGCCTGGCGCGTCTTCTCCACGCGCAATGCACCAAGTCCGCCGGCTTGTCGTCGATGCCGGCAGTATCAATGAACAGAGACCGGTCCCAGCGGCAACAGTTCCATCGGCTTTTCAACGGGATCGGTGGTGGTGCCGGCAATCTCAGAGACGATGGAAACCTGCTGCCGCGTGATGGCGTTCAGCAAGCTGGATTTGCCTACATTGCGGCGGCCAAAAAAGCCGATGTGCAGGCGCAGGCCTTTGGGGGTGGTGCTCATCGCAATGCCTCCTTCAACTGCATAATGCGCGGGCGAGCCAAGACGGCAAACCGCCTCCGGGCTGATCGCTTCATCGAACTCTGCGGCAGTCATCCAGCCTTTTTCAACGACCACCTGGCGCGAAGTTTTATGTCTGTTCCTTCGCCATGCGCGCAGCATCTCCAGCGCGTTCATAGCCGAGCGCGGGAACCAGCGCGGTGGCTGCGGCAGTTGAGTTCTCAACGTGCGCGCGGCAGCGTGCTTCGTCGGCCTCGATGCCATCAACGCAATAACGGCGGAGCAGGTCATCGGCGCGCGCGAGCAACTCGAGATTTTCAAGCAGGCAATGCGCAATCAGCGGCAAAAAGGCGTTGAGTTCCAGGCTGCCCGCGGCGCAGGCAGCGGTAATCACACTGTCGTTGCCGATAACCAGCATCGCCGCTTGCGTAGCCGCCTCGGGAATCACCGGATTCACTTTGCCGGGCATGATGGACGAGCCAGCCTGACGCGCAGGCAGGCGAATCTCGCCGAAACCCGCATCAGGACCGGAGGAGAGCAGCCGCAGATCGGTGCAGATCTTGATCAGTGAAACCGCGTGCGCCTTGAGAATGCCGGAGACCTCGACGAAAACATCGGTATTCTGCGTTGCTTCCACCAGATTTTCTGCGCGGGCAAAGCCGATGCCGGTAAGCGAGCGCAACTGATCCACGACCTCGAAAGATAAATTCGCGCGGCGCGGCGAGTCCGGTGCCAATGGCCGTGCCGCCGAGGTTGACCACGCGCAGCCGCTCCTCGCATTTGTAGATGCGCCAGCGGTCGCGATTGATGGCCTCGGCATAAGCGCTCATCTCGCGGCCCAGCGTAGTCAGCACCGCATCCTGATACTGCGTGCGGCCTACTTTGACGATGTGCGCGAAGCGCTTCTCGGCGCGCTGAAAGGACTCCTGCAACGCGACAACGTTCTGCTCCAGCGTATGCAGCAGGCGAATCGCCGCCAGCCGCAATGCGGTCGGATAGGTATCGTTGGTGGACTGATGCAGGTTGATGTCGTCGAGCGGCGAAACGCGGCTATATGTGCCGCGATCGAGGCCGAGCAGTTCCAGTGCGCGATTGGCGAGCACCTCGTTGACATTCATGTTGGTGCTGGTTCCCGCGCCGCCTTGCAGAGCATCGACAACGATGTGCTCGTCGAGCATTCCTTCATTCAATTCGCGGCAGGCGCGCTCGATGGTGTCTGCTTTGGCTGGATCACTGGCCCACACGCCCAATGCGCGATTGGTCAATGCACACGCCAGCTTGACTTCTCCAAAGGCACGCGCCAGCGCTACGTGAACGGGACGAAGAGCGACGGGAAAATTTTCGATGGCTCGCGCCGTGTGAATTCCGTACAGCTTCTCTTGGGGGAGAACCTGCTCACCGAGCAAATCTTTTTCAATGCGCGTTGACTGGCTCATGCGCTTCTCCTGGAATCCCGATGCGGCCGGCAAGCACTTCTATTGTGCGCCGCGCTGACTGCAAAAGCTGTGACCAAGGTCTCTGCATCGGCAGTTGACGCTGTCGTAGGATGGAAGCGAAGGTATACAAAAGAGGAAGATGAACAATGGAGACGATTGAAATACTCATGCGCCGCCGCAGCATTCGCAATTACACCGGGCAGGTGGTAGAACGCGCGGTGATTGAGGAGATTGTGGACTGCGCGCGGCTTGCGCCGACGGCGATGAACGATCAGCCGTGGGATTTTATTGTCGTTACCAGTGAGGACGGGTTGCGGCGCATTCCGCCTATGATCGGCCACGGGGAGTTCATCGCCAATGCGGCTTTCGCCGTGCTGGTGCTCTCGCGCCCGACCAGCTATGCGGTTGAGGATTGCTGCGCTGCGACGGAGAATCTGCTTATCGCTGCCGAGGCGCACGGCATCGGCGGCTGCTGGGTGGCCGGCACGCAACAGCCGTATGGGCCGGTTGTTGCCAGGGCCTTTGGTGCACCCGAAGATCGCAGCCTGATCGCGATTGTGTCCTTCGGTTATCCGGCCGAGAAGCCGGTGATGGAAAAGCGCGCGTTGCAGGATGTTTTGCATTGGGAAGCCTTCTGAGCGTGCATGGTCTTAAGGTAAAACGCGACCAGCGCGCGGAGATGTGATCTGAATCACCGCACGGGCACTTGTTGCGGCGTCATTCTATGAATGTTGCCACGGTGGTTCCCGCAGTTATTCACCCGGTAATAAGGAGCGCGAATCAACTGATCTGTTGAGCGCGCGCCGGAGGAGGTTCAATGCCGCAGATTTCTGAACAAGCCACTTATGTGAATGAGCAGGTAATTTTCGATTGCCTCAACAATACCGTTGAGCCGGAAGCCGCGCGGGTGCGGGCGATTTTTGAAAAAGCCAAAGCAATGCAGGGGTTGAGCTTTGACGAGACGGCGACGCTGATCGCGCTCACCGATCCCGAGCTTACCGAGGAGTTGTTTGCAACCGCCCGCGCGGTGAAAGAAGAAATCTACGGATCGCGGCTGGTGATGTTTGCGCCGCTGTACATCAGCAACAAGTGCGCCAACGAGTGCAGCTATTGCGCTTATCGCGCCAGCAATCGCGACCTGCACAGGATTGTTCTGAATCAAGAGCAGATTGCCGCTGAAGTCAAGGTGATCATTGAGCAGGGGCACAAGCGCATTCTGATGGTTGCGGGGGAATCTTATCCAGATGGAAATAGTTTGCAATATGTCTACAAGGCGATTGAGACCGTTTATGCGACACGCAGCGGCAATGGCGAGATACGCCGCGTCAATGTGAATGTTGCGCCGCTGACAGTAGAAGATTTTCGCAATCTTCATGCAACCGGCATCGGGACTTATCAATGCTTCCAGGAGACCTATCACCGCGAGACATATGCAAAGGTGCATACCCGCGGCAAAAAGGCAGATTATGACTGGCGGGCGACGGTGATGGACCGCGCGATGGAGGCGGGAATTGACGATGTGGGAATCGGCGCGCTGCTCGGCATCTATGACTGGCGCTTCGAACTGCTGGCGATGCTGCAGCACATTCATCATCTCGAAGAACGCTTCGGCTGCGGACCGCATACCGTCAGCGTGCCGCGCCTTGAGCCGGCCTCAGGCACGGATTTTACCGCGACCACACCTTGGTCTCTGAGCGACAGTAACTTCCTCAAGCTGATTGCTATTCTGCGGCTCACGGTTCCGTACACGGGAATGATTATGTCCACGCGCGAGTCTGCCGATGTTCGCCACAAGAGCTATCAGATCGGCATCTCGCAGACCTCCGCGGGCAGCCGCACCGACCCCGGCGGCTACGAACGCGAGCAGGGCGATTTTGAAAGCAGCCAGTTTGCCGTGGGCGACAAAAGGCCGCTCGACCAGGTCGTGCGCGAGATTGCGGAGATGGGCTTTACGCCATCCTTCTGCACTGCCTGCTATCGCACCGGGCGCACCGGTTCGGACTTCATGGATATCGCCAAGCCGGGTGCAATCAAGTACCACTGCGAGCCGAATGCGATGTCTACCTTCACCGAATATCTGGAAGACTATGCTTCGCCGGAGACACGCACAGTTGGCGATCAACACATTCTTCATCAGATTGCGCAGATGGACGCGACGCAGAAGCGTATTGCCACGCCAATGATTGTGGCCGTTCGCGACGGCGAACGCGACGTCTTCGTTTAGACGCCACCTGCGGTGGGTTTTACTGCCTTCGGCCACCTGCGGTGGGGCCAACTGCTTCGCGTGGCCCGCGCCAGCAAAAAGGCGCGGGAGTTGGTTGATTGCTGATTGGAGAATGTTGGAGCTAAGGAATGGCGGCGCTCAGTCACAATGAAATTCTCGGCTGGCTGCGCGAGAGCGATCCAGTAAAGCTGGAGCGCCTCTTCGCGCAGGCCGACGAGGTGCGCTGCGAACACGTCGGCGATGCGGTGCATCTGCGTGGACTGATTGAGATTTCCAGCTATTGCGTGCGCCAGTGCCACTACTGCGGCCTGCGCGCCGCGCGCAAAACTCCGCGCTACCGCATGACGCGCGAGGAGATTCTTGCCTGCGCGCGGCAGGCTGTCGAACTAGGCTTTGGGTCAGTCGTCTTGCAAGCGGGTGAGGACTTCGGCATTCGCGCTGAGTGGCTGGCGGAAATTATTCGCACCATCAAAGCTGAGACGCTGCTCGCGATTACGCTAAGCCTGGGCGAGCGGCTGCCCGATGAGTTGCAGTTGTGGAAAGATGCGGGCGCGGATCGCTATCTGCTGCGGTTCGAGACCAGCGATCCCTCACTCTACGCCGCCATTCATCCCCTTCGGGGCTCTACTCCTAGCGATCGTGTAGGCCAGTTAAGATTGATGCGCGAGATGGGCTATGAGATCGGCAGCGGCGTGATGGCCGGGATTCCGGGGCAGACCTACGAGATGATGGCGAGGGATATTGAACTGTTCGCCGAGCTTGATCTGGATATGGTGGGTGTTGGGCCGTTTCTCGCGCATCCTGATACGCCGCTGGGCGGGAAAGATGTTGCCAATGCCGGCGCGGAACAAGTACCGAGCAATGAGTGGATGGTATTGAAGACCGTGGCGCTCACGCGACTGATGTGCCCTGAAGCCAATCTACCTGCGACGACCGCTCTGGCGACAATTAATACCGTCGATGGCAGAGAGCATGGCCTAGAGAGCGGTGGCAATGTCTTCATGCCGATTCTCACTCCCTCACCTTACCGGCAGATGTACGAGATTTATCCCGGCAAGGCCTGCATTGATGAAGACGCAACGCAGTGCAACCATTGCCTGCGCGCACGTATTGAACGGCTGGGGCGGTTTGTCGGCGATGGGCCAGGAGGCAGGCTGACACGGGGCGTGCCGAAGAAAGCGAAAGCTGCGCGATTGGCTCCGGCGATGACTCTGCGAAGTGAAGAAACGCCGCTGCTGACCGTCCTACGTTGAAGATACGTCCGCAAAAATGAAAATGCAGGTCCTTCGACTCCGCTGCGCTTCGCTCAGGATGACAGCGCTTTTCGATAATTGCCTTCGCTGGATCGAATCACTGATTGGATGCGAAATTATTCAACGGATCATTCAATTCCCTGCCGGCAGTTTGCAGCAATCGCCTGCGGCAGCGGGTTCATTTGCCCCGGCATCGA
This sequence comes from uncultured Acidobacteriaceae bacterium, assembly GCA_963713645.1. Classification (GTDB taxonomy): domain Bacteria; phylum Acidobacteriota; class Terriglobia; order Terriglobales; family Acidobacteriaceae; genus Telmatobacter. Next base: position 29,813 of record CAVQMQ010000037.1, read on the forward strand.
GCACCACCTTCCAGTTGCCGTCGGGCTGCTTGCGCCAGATGGTGATGTAGCGACCGCTGGTGGTTACGGGATTGCCGTTGGCGTCTTTGCTGCGGCCTTCAAAATGGCCCCATGTATAACCCACATCACCGGAAGGGCCGAGGACAGCATCGGTAGGCGTCCAGGTGAGTTGATAGATTTTGGGGTCCCAGTTAGCGGACTTCATAATCGCGACACGGCCAACGACAGGCTGCTGCCCATTGCCCAGCGCTACGCCGTCTTCAGCGAACCAATCGGCAAAGGCTGCGCCGCCGCGTGCGGCAACGTCTTTGGCAAAGCGGGCTTCGAGATCGAAGAGGAGAATCTTGCCAGGCTTGACGGTCGGATCAGTGAGTGGATTAGGTGCAGTCGCTGTATCGTTCGACGGGAAGGCCAATTGCCCCGTGGCTACAACAGGCACAGCCAGAAATGCCGCTAGCAGCGCCGTGTAGAAAACTCTCTGATTTCCAATTTCTATCCCCAACACGCCTTGAATCCTCCGATTGAATAAAAATCTATAAGGCCATCGTACAACGGAGGGGTTGCGAATGCTCGCACGACAGGCCCGGAGCGATAACTCCGGGCCTGTCTGTTGCTAGTGAGGCGCTGGCTGCTAGTCGAGGGTAACGAGCGCGTTGATCAGATTAGCTCCGTTGGGGCTACCCCATCCGGTAACCAGATCGTAGCCGGTGACCGCAGAGAAACTGCCGGATTTGCCGCTGGTGATGTCGTGGAAGTCTGTGGTGTAGCTGGAGCTGACACCGATTTCATAGAAGAACGGGTCGAGGAAGCCGATGTCCGCAATGCCATCCGCCTTCAATTGCTGGTTGAGAAGGGCTATGTAACCGGCCCACATCGGCGCCGCAAAGCTGGTGCCACCGAATTCGTTGGCCAGGCAGGCTTCCTGATCGGCGCAGGTGTAGAAGGTGAAGTTGGCATTGGCCGAAACATCCGGGCCGTTGCGCAGAGTCGTCGAACCCTTGTTGCTGGAGTTGATGACGCCAGTGAGTTTCTGCCAAGCCGGGATGGCGATGCTGTCCGGTGAGATGCCACCGCCTGAGTCAACCCATGCGGTCTCCGACTTCCAGGCCCCGCCAGCGCTTGCGGTTGTCAGGTCCGTGCCGCCAACAGAAACAATAAAAGCATTGTCCGCCGGCCAAGCCTCATTTCTCTTTGACCATGTGGAGCTGTCGCCGGAGGCCGCAAAGAAGTTCTGCCCCTGCGCGGACATCTTTTCAAAGAACGGGTTCAGGGTAGTCGGATCAGCGGGCGTCCATCCCCACGAGCAGCCGATGGTTGTGGGCAGCGGGCTGTGGGTGGTCATCGCGCTGATCATAGCCGTATCGGTTGACCCAATATACTCTGTCAGGCTGGTGAGGCCGGGAGCCATGCCGAGGGCCTGGGTCATGTCCAGGGTTTGCTCGGTGTCATCGCAACCGCTTTTGGCAAGACAGACTGGTGCTGGTGCCATCGGTGGAGAGCAGAGTGATGGGCACACTGTTGGTTTGATGCACATTGGTGAAGTAGGTGGTCAGATCGGCAAGATCGGTGCCTACAAACTCCAGGAGTCCGAGGTTCTGGCCCGCGCCGGTGAGAGTTGTTCCGCCATAATAAGCAGCACGCATATCGCTGCCCAGGAACGAAGCCGATGGTCCTGAGCCGGTGGTGGCGTGGGAGACAACCTTCTCGGCATCGATGCCATGCTCACGGGCGTAGTCGCTGCGCTTCATTAGCATGGGGTGCGGAATGGAGAAATTGTCGAGACCGGAAACATGCCACAGAGCGAAAGGCAGATCCGTTGTAGGCTCGCGATCAGGAGCGAAGAAAATGCGTTCTTCCGTCGGGTGAATGTAGGTGTTCAGACTGACATGGAAAGCAGCCTCAATGACAGCAACTGTCCCCTTCACCTGGACGATCATGCCATCGCGCGAGCCGCCAACAATCTCGAATCCGCTGGACTTGGCAAAGCGGACAACGGCATCGTAGTCGGCCTGCGTGGGGCCGAAGCGCTCAGTGAACTCGGCCGGAGTAAGGAAACTCCGGTAGGACGAGCTGTTTGGATTGTGGAGATCCTTCACGAACGCATCGAGACCAGCCTGATCGCGCAGGGACAGAACGAGGTCCAATTGCATAACTTGTGAAGCGGGCAGGTGGCCAATGGCCTGAGCTTCGCCGGTGCGGGTAACTTCGCGTACATGCTGGGTGAGGATGGTTGACGCGTGGGAGTACGCGGTTGCAACGGCGAAAATCGCCACAACTGTAAGTAAACACAGTGCCATTTTCCGAATCATGGTTTCTCCTTGGAGTGGGGGGTGGTCGTAGGGGGATGTCCGGCCTTTCTTTTGGAGGGCTGGAACAGCCCATGATTCGAGGTAGAGTAGCATTGGCAATCGTGAAATAGCGAGAAAAATTTTCTTCCCTTTGTTATGTTGAAGATTGTATTCGCCGGTGGAAAAATCTGTGGCCCCAAATTCTCCCTGACTACAAACCGCCCCCTCCGCAAAAACCGCGCAGCCATGCTCAGTGAACCACAGTCTCAAATTCAAAAGGCCCGGACTGGAAAGTCCGGGCCTTTTGGTTGAGCGCCAACGCCGTGGGCGCAGACGGTAAAGGATGGTCAGCGTCGCACTACCTCAAAGGTAAGAACTGTGGAGTGTGTGACACCGCCGCTGGTTCCGGTGATAGTGATCGGGAAAGTTCCTGTGGGAGCGTTCCTGGCGACAGTCAGCGTGAAGTCCGAACTGCCTGCGCCGGTGATGGAGGTGGGACTGAAGCTGCCGGTCACGCCAGTGGGAATTCCGGTGGCAGTGAGGGCAATGGCTGAGTCAAATCCCCCGGTGACACTGGTTGAAACCACCGCAAAGCCGCTCTGGCCCTGTTCGAGGAAGCCAGAAGTGGGCGAGACGGAGATGGCGAATGTGCCGGTTGGCGCAGCGGTGACGGTGAGCGAGACGGTTGCGGTGTGGGTGATGCCGCCGCCGGTTCCGGTGACCGTGATGGTGTACGTGCCGGTTGCGGTGGTTGAGGTCACGGCCAGCGTCAGTGTGGATGTACCTGAACCCGGAGCCGCGATGGAGGCCGGGCTGAGGGTAGCGGTTACGCCGGTTGGCGCGCCGGTTGCGGTCAAAGCAATTGCCGAGCTGAAGCCTCCGGAGACCGTGGTGGTAAGCGTTGATGCGCCGCTGCTGCCCTGCACCACGGAAACCGATGCGGGTGAAGCGGCAAGCGTGAAGGCCGGAGTAGCAACTGCGGTCACAGTGAGCGAAATCGTCGCCGAATGGGTGATGCTCTCGCCGCTGCCGGTGACAGTAATGCTATACGTGCCGGTCGCGGTGGTTGAGGCCACGGCCAAAGTCACTGTGGAAGTGCCGGAACCCGGAGCTGCAATCGATGTTGGGCTGAAGCTGACGGTTACACCCGTGGGCGCGCCGGTTGCTGTAAGTGCAATTGCTGAGCTGAAGCCGCCGGAGACTGCTGTCGTGATGCTGGATGTGCCGCTGCTGCCAACCACGACAGAAACAGAGGTTGGCGACACCGCGAGAGTGAAGGCGGGAGTCGCGCTGCCCGGCGCCAGGGCGTTGATCAGGTTGGCTCCATTCGGACTTCCCCAGCCAGTGACCAGATCGTAGCCGGTTACAGCGGAAAAACTGCCCGAAGTGCCGCTGGTGATGTCGTGGAAGTCAGTGTCAAAGCTGGAGCTAAGGCCGATCGGGTAGATGATTGGGTCGAGGAAACCGATGGTCGCTTCGCCCTGCGCCGCCAACTGCTGGTTGACCAGAGCAGTGTAGCCGGCCCACAGCGGCGCGGCAAAGCTGGTGCCGCCGAACTCGTTGGCCAGGCAGGCTGTCTGGTCCGCGCAGGTGTAGTAAGTGAAGTTAGCATTGGCCGAGACATCCGGCCCATTGCGCAGCGTGGTTGAACCCTTATTGCTGGAGTTGATGACTCCTGCAGCTGCCTGCCACGAAGGGATAGCGATGCTGTCCGGTGAGATGCCGCCGCCGGAGTCCACCCAGGCCGTCTCCGATTGCCAGGGACCGGCTGCGCTGGCTGTCACCAGGTCCGTGCCGCCAACGGAAACAACAAACGCGGCGTCGGCCGGCCATGCTTCATTGCTCGCAGACCAGGTAGAAGAGTCCCCCGAAGCGGAAAAGAAATTCTGCCCCTGCGCGGCCATCTTCTCCCAGAAGGGATTCAGCGTGGTTGGGTCGGCCGGCGTCCAGCCCCACGAGCAGCCGATGGTGGTGGGCAACGGGTTGTTGGTGGTCATCGCGCTGATGATCGCCGTGTCGACAGATCCGATGTACTCTGTGAGGCTGGCGAGTCCAGGAGCCATGCCCAGGGCCTGGGTCATGTCCAGGGTCTGCTCGGTGTCGTCGCAGTCGCCGCCGGCACGTGAATCGACGCAACTGGTGCTGGTTCCGTCGGTTGAGAGCAGCGTAATCGGCACGTTGTTGGTTTGGCCGATGCTGCTGAAATAGGTGTCTAGGTCGGCGAGATCGGTGCCGAGAAACTCAAAGAGTCCCAGGTTCTGGCCTGCGCCGGTGAGAGCTGTTCCGCCGTAGTAAGCGGCGCGCATGTCGCTGCCCAGAAAGGAGGCCGATGGTCCGGAGCCGGTGGTGGCGTGGGTGACTACTTTATCTACATCTATTCCGTGGGCTTTTGCGTAGTCGCTTTTCTTTATCAGCATCGGATGGGGAATGGAATAGTTATCCAATCCCGAGATGTGCCAAAGCGGGAAAGGCAGATCGGTAGTCGGTTCGCGGTCGGGAGCGTAGAAGATGCGGTTCTCGGTCGGATGCTGATAGGTGCGCATCACTAGATGGAATGCCGACTCGATGGCTGAAACCGGGCCCTTGACCTGCACTTCCATGCCGTCGCGCGAGCCGCCGACGACCTCGAAGCCATTCGTCTTGGCAAAGTGAACCACGGCGTCATACTGCTCCTGGGTCGGTCCAAAACGCGCGGTGAATTCCGCCGGGGTAATGAAGCGCCGGTAAGAGGAGCTGGAGGGGTCTTCGACATCTTTCACAAACGCATCGAGTCCCGCCTGATCGCGCAGCGGCAGAACGATATCCAGCTGCATTACCTGATCCGCGGGCAGCCGGCCGATGGCCGGCGCCTGACCGGTCCGAGCCGCTTCTCTTACATGATGGGTCAAAACGTTCGACGCGTGGGCATTCATAGTTGCGACAAAAAGAATCGCAAAAGCAGTGAGCAACGATTGAGCAAATCTCCGAATCATGGTTTCTCCTTGGGGTGTGGGTGGTCGTAGGGGGATGTCCGGCCTTTCCTGGGGGAGGGCTAGAGCAGCCCATGATTCGTGGTAGGGTAGCACCCCCAATCGCCATTAGCGAGTGAATTCTTGTCTTCTTCATGTGGAGATGCGCTTTTCCGGCGCGCTGCTTTTACATGCCTCCGGCAAGATGTCGAAAGGTTTCAGACTCTTGCGTATCCACAAGGGCCGATTGAAAACTTCTGTAATTTGGTGTGCATGAGATGATTCCGCTGGGCAGTTCGGAGCAAGTGCCGCCGGTTATTCCTGCGCGTCTAATCGATCAACGCGCGAATTTCCGCCGTTGGTATACTGTGAATTAACGGATTTTCTGGCGTGGCCCTCTCTTTTGTTGGGGTGTTGAACTTTGCAGCCCGGCTTTTCCCCGGGGAAAGGAAACAGATGGGAACACTGCTCGGGCAAATTCATTCTCCTGCGGATCTGAAAAAGCTGACACCGGCGCAAATGACGGAGTTGGCCGAGGAGATTCGCGAATTCCTGATTCAAACGCTGGCTAAAACCGGCGGCCACCTGGGACCGAATCTGGGCGTGGTGGAGCTGACGCTGGCACTGCACGCGGTCTTCAATACGCCACAAGACAAGCTTCTCTTCGATGTGAGTCATCAGGCGTACATTCATAAGATCCTCACTGGGCGGCGGGAGCGCTTCGAAACAATCCGCCAGCCGGGCGGGCTGAATGGCTTTATGCTGCGTACCGAGAGCGAGCACGATGCCTTTGGAGCAGGCCATGCGGGAACCGCGCTCTCTGCCGCGTTGGGAATGGCGGTAGCGCGCGATCTGGCTGGAGGCAACGAGCATGTGGTTGCCGTGGCCGGCGACGCTGCGTTTACCAACGGCATCTCATTTGAAGCTCTGAACAATATCGCCGAGCAGACCAAGCGCATGATTGTTGTGCTCAATGACAATGAGTGGTCAATTGACCGCAATGTGGGTGCGATTGCCCGCTACTTCCACCGCATTGTCACCAATGAACACTACGTGCATTTGCATGATTCTGCCGCGCGGTTGCTCGAACGCTTTGGCGGCAAGACAGTGATGCATGTCGCGCGGCGCGCCGAAGAAGCAGCCAAGGGAATCCTCTGGCCGTCGATGATGTTCGAGGAATTCGGGCTGAAATACTACGGGCCGATTGATGGGCATAACCTGCCGCTGCTGATTGAGACCTTCAAATTTCTCAAGGCCGAGAAGCGCCCGGTGCTGCTCCATGTTCTAACGCAGAAAGGGCGCGGCTATCAGCCGGCGCTGGAGAAACAGAAGAAATTCCACGGCCTGGGTCCGTATGATCCCGAGACGGGATTGACTGCTCCGGCGGCGCTGCCCACTTACTCTGAGGTTTTTGCCAACACGCTGGTTGATCTGGCCAATCGCAATGACAAGATTGTCGCGATCACTGCGGCTATGCCCAGCGGCACAGGACTTGATCTCTTCCGCCCGCATCATCCCGCGCGCTACTTCGATGTGGGCATCGCCGAGGAACATGCGGTGGTCTTTGCGGCGGGCATGGCAACACGCGGATACCGTCCGGTCTGCGCGATCTACTCAACATTTTTACAGCGCGCCTTCGATCCGGTTGTGCACGATGTCTGTTTGCAGAAGCTGCCGGTGGTTTTCTGCATGGACCGCGCCGGACTTTCGGCCGATGATGGGCCGACGCATCATGGCTTGTTTGACATCAGCTATCTGCGGGGCATTCCCGAGATGGTATTGATGGCGCCCAAGGACGAAGACGAGCTTGCCGACATGATGGAGACGGCAGTGACGCTCAATGGGCCGAGCGCAATCCGTTATCCGCGCGGCGCAGTCGCAGGCGTAGTACGCAAACCACAGCCTGCCGTACTCGAAGTTGGCAAGGCCGAGGTGATCAGCGACGGCTCGGACATTGCGATTCTCGGCCTGGGTCCGATGATCGGCATGGCGCGTGAACTGGCTGCAAAGCTTGAGCGCGAGGGTTATTCCTCGGCAGTCATCAATCCGCGATTTGTGAAGCCGCTGGATCGCGAGATGCTGGCGCAGTATGCCAAACGCGTCGCGGCCTTTGTCACCTTTGAAGATCATGTGCGCATGGGCGGCTTTGGCTCCGCAGTTCTTGAAGCATTGGAAGAGATGGGCTGCGCAATTCCGGTGGTTCGCATTGGATGGCCAGACCATTTCATCGAGCATGGCAAGATCGATGCGCTGCGCGCAAAGTACGGAGTGACGGTGGACGCAGCGCTGGGGCAGGTGCTGCCGTGGATCAAGAGCCGGCAGCGGACGCGGCTTGTTGCGAGCTAGAAGCACGTCCGATGAAAATTCGTTGTGGAAAAATGCAAGCTACTATCTTCTTGTAGGATTGCCGGGTTTGCTGTGCGACAATCCTTGCAAGACAGATTCCCTATGCGATTGTTACGAATTGTTTCACTTTTTCTCGGTGCTGTAGCCCTCACCAGTCTTCAAGGTTGGGCGCAGGCGCCGAATTCAGTTTCCCTGGTTCTTGCCGGAGCGACCGTGGTGGATGTGACTGATTGGGGCCACTCTGCCCGCGACCTGCAGGATGCGATCGTGATTGTGCGTGACGGGCGCATCACCGATGTGGGTTCACGCGCTTCAGTGGCGATTCCCAAAGGCGCGCGCGTCATTGATTGCACCGGAAAATATCTGCTCCCAGGCCTTGTCGACGGCTTCGCGGGAATGAACAGCCAGAGCCAGGCCAACGCAAATCTTTACATGGGTGTTACCACGGTTGTTGCCAGCAGTGACGACCGGCGCGGGCGCGTAGATATGGCCGCGAACCCCAGTCCGCACTTATATCTACTCGACTCGATCGGCACGACGGATAACTGGAGCTTGCTTGCCGGAAAGCCGGAATGGGCCGCGAAGCTCAAGGAAGGCGCGCATCCCGCGGAGCTGACGCCGGAAGATACCGCGCTCCAATTCACTGCGACGGCGAAGCTGGGAACGCGCGTCCTGTGGCTGGGCCATGATATTACTGCCGCCAATACGCAGTGGATCATTGCTCACGCGCATCAGATGGGCCTTGCCACTTATGGCGAATTTATCTCCACGCCCTACAGGGTTGGCATCGAGGCGGGCGTGGATGTGCTGCTGCATATGAGCCGCTATGAGCTGGGTGTGGTTCCCGATGAACTGCAGAAGCCGCTGGTTGAGGCGCCTGAAGGAACTGCCGCAAACACCGCTTATGGCTACTCGGAGATGCTGCCGCCAACCGATGCGCACTTGCGCGACTATGCGCATTTTGTAGCAACGCATCATGCGGCGCTGATGCCGACATTCAGCCTTTATTACGCGCAGTTGCCCGAGCACAGAAATCTCTGGCAGGAACCGGCTGCCAAATTGCTTGACCCGGCAGAGATGTATTCGCCAACAGATCGCGCGACGGGCGAACTGACTTATCCGTTGGCCTCGTGGACCCGCCATCTGCCCAACGCCACTCTTCGCTGGATGGAAGAGAATCAGCGCAAGAAGAGCGAGTTGGGAGCGATGCGGCTGTGGAAGATCAACCAGACGATCTTTTCCGCCAATCCGCATTATCTGGCTGCATCCGGCGCTCCGGTCTTCGGCTCCATGCCTGGCATCTCGATGCACACTGAACTCGAATTGCTGGTGCGATTGGGACTGAGTCCACGTGAGGCGCTGGCCGCAGCTACAAATAACTATTCGCTGCAATTCGGATGGACCGAACTGGGGCTGATCGCTCCGGGACGCCGCGCCGATATTCTGGTGCTCGACGCCGACCCGACGCAGAATATCTGGAATGCACGGCACATCTCAGCGCTGCTGCTGGATGGAAATATTGTGGACCGGGATGCGCTGCTGGCGTTGAAGAAGTAGAGATAAGCGCAGTATTCCCCAGTACAAGCTCACCCAGTCCGATGCGCAGAATCAAGCGCAGTGGAGTATCTCTTCTCGAGCAACGCGCCGATGGTTGCCGCGTCATGATGCGCGCGGATGTAATTGAAAGCGCCCGCAGACAAGCGATTCCACAGTTCCGGATCGTCTATCACTCGGGTTAGTCGGTCGAGCGCTGCATGCGCCAATCCGCTGTACGCGTGGTCCAGATCGTCCCATTGCAAAGGGCGCTTGCGCAGGTGAATCCACTCGGCGGAGTCATCGGTCTCGAAGGGCAGCAGAAAGCCGTTTTCGCCGTCCTTCACAAACTCCGGAATCGCCGCGGTGGCAGTCGCAATTGACGGCACTCCGAGAGACATTCCCTCCAGCAGGCTGTACCCATAGGTATCGTGCAGCGTGGGCAGCAAAACAAAGTGGCACTCCTCAATCAATTTGAGAACCGCTGCGTTGGGCAGCCCCCCGTGCAGCGTTACGTTCGGCTGCGAGAGGATCTTCAAGTCCTCGTCATAGGCGCTGGCGTCGTGGTAATCGACAAAAACCTGCGGCCCATAGTTCATCCGCGATACCAGATGAAAGTGAATCGGCAACCCGGCAGCCTGCGCCGCTTTCGCCATCCTCAGGGTGACAATGCCGCCCTTCTGGGCAAAGTCGTTGCCGATAAAGACGACTGAGAGTGGCCTGCCTTTGTACTCTGCGCGTTGGCGCAATGGCTGGATATTGGGTGGAATCAGTTCGATTTTGGAGAGCAGCTCAGGCAGCCGCTCCCAGCCTGCCAGATAAGCCGCCGTGCGCCGGATTGCGTAGTTGCTGATGGCGATAATGCCCCGGCATTGAGGCGAGAGCAGCCTCTCGCGCAAGATGTCGCGCACGATCTCCTGCTTTGGGCCGAGCGTGCGCGGAAGGATACTTTCAAAGGTGACAATCCAGGGCTTGTTCGACCACAAGGGAATCTTGTTGAAGGTGTGAACCAGATCAAACTTACCGAAGGGACTCCAGAAGCCGACGTTTTCCATCGGTCGCCAGAAGCGGCCCAAAGGCGTGGGAATACGGCCATGGAGGATCGAATGGATTTGGGGCCGGCGCGGAGTATTGAAGTAGTCAGGGTAATGCCGGCCCGCAAGAATGGTCGCCAAATTTCATCCTCCGCGGTGTGGCTTGTCTCCAGTTTAAGCCATCGCGAGTCTAAGCTATCGGAGGATCAGCGAGCCTGCGTCAAGTACTCTTCAAAGGTAGTGGTACAGATTCAATTCATCCTGCCGTTGTCGATGCGCCCGTCTAGCTCCGAAGGCTGAAAAGCCTTGACGCCGCCGCCTGCCGCAGCCTCCGAAAGATTGGAGGAGTCAGGCAGAAGAATACGAAATGCGGCTCCCGGTTTTCCATCGGTACGAGGTACAACTTCGATCCTGCCGCCATGCCGTTCCACGATTTCCTTGGTGAGCCACAAACCGAGACCTGTACCGACATCTCGCTTCGTTGTGAAAAAAGGTTCGAAAACCTTCTGTCGGTATTCGGGCGGGATACCGGGTCCATCATCTTCAACCAGAATATGCAGCATCGAGCGGCCCGCCTGCTCCATGCTCCCAAGCGTGATGGCAATGATTCCCTGATCGCCCACTGCGTCGATAGCGTTGACGATCAGGTTGGATATCACCTGTTTAAGTTCTCTGGGAGCCACCTGCATCCACGGGAGGGCGCAGAAGTGGCGCTCGATGCGAATCTCTTTTCTCTTCAGCCTATTCGAATTGAGATCTAACACTGACTCAACCAGAGCCAGCAGGTTAACGGATTCAGTGGCTCGCGGTTCCTTGTAAAACGCAAGCGCCTGCCGGGCGATGTGCGCTACGCGCTGCAACTCTCGTTCGGCGAGGGTGAGTTGCGAGACGACCGGTTGCGGCACCTCCGGCATCGTCCGAGAGAGATAGACCAGGCTAGTGACCGCCTGGAGCGGGTTGTTGATCTCGTGCGCGAAGGTGGCGGAAAGCCGGCTGGCGGCGGCGAGCTTCTCGGTCCTGCGCATGGCCTCCTGTGCTTCACGCTCGCTGGTGACATCGCGGAAAACCAGCACGACCCCGAGCAGTTCGCCCTTCGCGTCGCGGATGGGGGCTGCGCTGTCTTCAATGGGTGTTTGGGTTCCATCTTTCCGCAGCAATGCGGTGTGATTCGCAAGACCCACCACACGGCCCAATTCCAATACCTTCTTGACCGGGTTTTCGACCGGCTGGCGGGTGTCCTCGTTGATTATGGGAAAGACTTCGAGGACGTTTTTGCCTTTTGCCCGCGCCAGATCAACCCCGGTAAGGGTTTCCGCTACCGGGTTCAGGAACGTTATAGCTCCTTGCTTGTCGGTCACGATCACGGCGTCGCCGATGCTGGTGAGCGTGACCCTGAACCACTCCTCGCGCGCGGCCAATTCCCGAGCGTGCCTTTCACGCAAGTCGATTTCCCGCCATATGTAATAGGCAAACAGAACCAGTCCGGCTACAGCCAGCAAGTTGGCCAGATAAATGCTCGCGATGGTTTGGTGGATGGCGCGCTCGTAAGAAATCAAGCGCAATGATTCAAGCTGCGTTTCCTCGTTTTCCATCTGGATTATCACTAGACGGATGTGGTCCATCAGGAGCAGGTCCGTAGATGTGAGAACCAACGTCCGTGCAGCTTCAGGCTTGGCCGGCTTGTACAGCGCGATTACCTGCGCCATTTCCGCAATTTTTGTATGCACCCGGCTGCGCAACTCCGGGATCATTGCCTGCTGGCGGGGATTGTCAGCAGTGAGTTTTGCGATTGCGTCGATCTGCGGCTCGATCTTGGCGATTGCATCTTGATAAGGCGCGAGGTACTTCTTGTCTGCCGTATATAGATAGCCACGCTGTCCGGTTTCGGCATCAACGACCAGCAATTCCAATTGGTTCAACTCGGAAAGCACCTGGCGCGTATGGGTGACCAAGGATTCCGCTCCGATTTGAAGGCTGAGCTGGCGTCTCGTGACGGCAGCATTCACGATCAAGAGAACCAGAAGAAATGAGAACCCAACGATCACGCCAATGCGCCGGTAAGGAATCCGCATGAAAAGCCTCCGCCATCGGCAGCGCTGCGGATCTAGAGCGAAACCAGGGTTGCTGTGTCCTCAAGAGTCTTGTGCAAGGTTGCCACTCCCTGATGGTCGCGTCAACTTGATCGTCATGCTTTCGGGACACACTATTCCTGATTTCGTTCTAGCTGCAACGGAAGCTCTCCCGCTAACGAGCTTCTGTCTGCCAAGCTACGAATAGGCAAAGCCGGACAAAGATTTGAATCCCGATCGGGGCTGACCCGAACCGGCAATCTCAAAGGGAAGCCTAAGGGTTTTATCTTATTGTTGCCTTCCAAGATTTGTAAAGCGTTCCGTCAATGGACAGATCTCAGGAAATTTGAAGGCGCTCGCCGGTCCTCTGCAATCGCATGAATAGTCTTATACGCTCATCCATACGCGCCTCCGAGGCATGAAGAATAGCCTTGTTAGATTAGTCCCTTGAAACGCCGTTGCCGCTTGTTACCTCCAATGGGGCCGACGGCTCGGAAGCTGCACTACTGCCGGCAAAAGCCCGTTCAGGCATAGCGCTTTTGATGCCAGACCCATGCCGTGCGCAGAATCTCATCCAGCTCCGTATATTTTGGCTTCCAGCTAAGTTCACGGATAGCTTTTGCCGAGCTGGCGACGAGTACAGCGGGGTCTCCGGCGCGGCGGGGATGGATTTGGGTTGGGATGGGATGGCCGGTGACGCGGCGGGCGGACTCGATGACCTGGCGAACGCTGAAACCCTGGCTATTGCCGAGGTTGTAGACCAGACGTTCCGCTCCAGGCTGAATTTCGTCTAATGCTTCAAGAGCCAATAAATGAGCATCGGCCAGGTCAGAGACATGGATGTAGTCGCGGATGCAGGTGCCGTCCGGGGTGGGGTAATCGTCGCCGTAGATGTTGATGGAGGCGCGGCGGCCCAGAGCGACATCGAGAATAATCGGGATCAGATGCGACTCGGGATCGTGGGCCTCACCACGGGTGATGCCGGAAGGGCCTTCAGGAGCGCCGGCGACGTTGAAGTAGCGCAGCGAGGCGGAGCGGAGTCCGTGCAGACGGTTGAACCAGGCCAGCATCTGCTCGACAAGCAATTTGGACTCGCCATAGGGGTTGGTCGGCGAGAGGCGCGCGTCTTCTTCAATCGGAACGGTCTCCGGTTCGCCGTAAACCGCGGCGGTGGAGGAGAAGACGAGGCGGCGCGGGCCGTGCGCGAGCATAGCTTCAAGCAGGGTCAGCGTGGAAGCTGTGTTGTTGCGGAAGAATGCCTCGGGCCGGACCATGGACTCGCCGGCTTCAATCAGCGCGGCAAAGTGAAGAACGGCGTCGAAGGGCCGGCCTTCTGCCTTGGCGGTGATGAAAAGGTTTTCAATTGTGGCTCTGTCACTCAGCTCCGCCTGCACAAAGTCCACTCCCGGCGGAAGCAGATCGCGCCGTCCGTGGCTGAGGTTGTCCAGTATAACCGCATGGTTTCCCTTTTCGGCAAGCAGACCCGCGACAGTACCACCAATGTACCCTGCTCCACCTGTTACCAATATCTTCAAAAAAGACTACCTTTCCGGTGCTATTTGGTTTACCGTAATTCTATAGGATTGGCGGCACTGGGTCGGTACCAGTTGCCGGATTGCGCCGATCTGGCTTACGATACCCTTTTCGTCTCTCCGACGAGGGATCGTTTTTTTGTTGGATTGCTTGCCTTGAGTAGAGATTTTGGAGCCGGGATGTCCGGGGTTTACGGGGTCAACAAACCGTACTGCGCGCACAGAGTTGACTGGTGGCGCGCGCCATTCGCTCCGCTCTTGGCTCAACAGCCCCAGAAAGCCGTCTGGCAGGGCAAACAACCGCTTTATGCCGCAATTCCATCCCCACTGTTTCGAACGCAACAGAAAATTTTGACACGATCAGGCCGGACCGGCTGCTACCAGAATGCCTTGGCGCACGTCAGGTTCAGGAATGTGAAGAAACATTCCGCGTTTGCACCATGAAGCTCCGTAATGGCAGCGACAAAACCGAGCCGTTGAAGCGGCCGTAAGCGAGGACTGAGATTATGTCGTCAAACTATACCCCAGGACGGACCAACTTCGGCTTGCTCCCCGAGCCCGAAGGGCGGACGAAGTCTTTCGTCGTGAGCATGACGGTTAATGCCGTGATCCTTTTGCTGGCCATCGTGATTGGCATGACGGTGAAGAAGGTTGTGGATGACCATAAATTTGAGAACACGGAGCTGATCTTCCCGGTAAAGAAGACGCCGCCGCCGCCCAAAGTGAAGATGCCGCCGCCGCCCAAGGTGCCGGATACGCCGCGGCCTACGCTGGTGAAGCTGGAAGAGCCGAAGTTCAATATGCCGAAGCCCGAGCCGAAGCCCGAGCTGAAGCCGATTCAAATGGATGTCAAGGTGGCTCTGCCGACCGTGAAGGCAGCCAAACCCGCAGTGGTTCTGGCTCCCCAGCCCAAGGCGGCGATGACCGCCGCGATGCCGGCGCAGAACAGTTCCGTTAAACCCTCGACCGCACCCGTGCATCTGGGACAGACCTTTGGCGTGACGCCGAATCCGAATGCCACGCGCCCGGCGACGGTTGCGGCCATCGGCAATCCGTATGGCGGAATGAACGGGCCGGCGGTTGCGCCGCATGGCGTTGTCGGCTCCACAGGCATCGGCAACGGGCTGAAGGCCGGCTCGAATGCCGGCGTGGTAGGCAAGGTCGCCTCGGCGGGCATTCCCGGAGCAAGCGGCACGGCTTCTACCGGCGGCGTTGGCAAAGTCGCCTCAGTGGCCATGCCAGCGGCTACCGCAGTGGCCAGGCCTGCTGCCGCGGCTCCGATTGCACCTTCCAGCACCCAGGTTGAGGTCTCGATTCCCAGGCCCGCGTATACAGATGAAGCCCGGCAGTTGAAGATAGAAGGAACGGTGGTTTTACGGGTGACGTTCTACGCCAACGGACAGATTCAGGTACTGAACGTGATTCGCGGCCTCGGCCACGGATTGGACGAACAGGCCAAGCGAGCGGTACAACAAGGAAAGGTGATTCGTCCGGCGACCCAGAACGGCAAGCCAATGGATTCGACCACCAACATTTCGATCACGTTTCAATTGGCGTAGCAAATTGCCGCGTCGCAGCTCATCTGCCAGCTCTCCGGTTGCGGAATATGAAGCGCCAGGCGCGGCAAGAGCAAGAACTGAAAGACTTACCTAGGAGCCTGACATGACATTTCGGAAGATCGTCCTCACCTTCCTCTTTTTGAGCCTGGGAGTTGCCTGCGCATATGCAAAGAAAGAGCCCAAGTATCAACTGGCACACCAGTTGACGCCGGAGCAGGCGGCTCTGGTTGAGAAGGCTGTTGGCCGCGAGAAGGTGCTGATCAAAAACATTCAGACGCGCACGCCGCTGGTCGAAACCTACATCCAGAACACGCGCCCGGACGTCCTGCTTTATCAGGTTCCCATCGACGACCAGTACATGCTGAGCCGTATCGACTTCGGCAAGGGCTTCTTTGACAAGGCCTATTCGCCGCGCACCGAGAAGCAGAAAGGCTTCTTCAAGAATTCGCTTGGTTCCCTTACCGGGCTGAGCAAGGCGCTCGGCCTCGACCGCCGCTTTACATACAACCCGATCGGCTTCACGGAGATGATGTTCATCGATCCGTCGAACTTCGACTCCCAGCATTATGTCTTCAGCTACGTGCGCCGCGAGTTTCTCGGTTCAGTGCGCACCTGGGTCTACGACGTGCATCCAAAGGCGGATGTGAAGGGCATGGGCCGCTTCTATGGCCGCATCTGGATTGAAGAAGAGGGCGGCAACATTGTCCGCTTCAACGGCACCTATACCGGTCCTAACTCCGAGGATGACTCCCGCTTCTTCTTCCACTTCGATAGCTGGCGCATGAACGTGCAGCCCGATATCTGGCTGCCGGTTGCGGTCTACGTAGAAGAGACGCAGCGCGAAGAGGGCGACAAGACCATTGGCCTGAAGGCGCAGACGCACTTCTGGGGCTACTCACTGAAGCTGCCCACACGCGACAGCGAGAATGTGAGCGTGAAGGTGGACGACGCGGTAGACAAGAGCGACGACACCATGGACGAGACGCCGCTGCAAGCCGCCCGCGCCTGGATCACTCAAGCCGAAAACAATGTCATCGACCGCCTGGTGGAAGCAGGCCTGGTGGCTCCGGCTAACCCCGGCGGCTACGAAAACACAGTGCTTGATCAGATTGTCATCAACCTTGAGGTTCCCAACAATCTGGTCTTTACCGACACGGTGCATTGCCGCGTGCTGCTAACCACGACGATTGAAGCAACCACCGTGGGCAATACCATTCTGGTCAGCAAGGGATTGCTCGATTCGCTGCCCAATGAAGAGTCGATTGCCTCGGTAATCGCGCTGGAACTGGCGCACGTTGCCCTCGGCCATCACATCGATACCCGCTACGCCTTCAACGACCGGCTGCTCTTCCCCGACGAGACGAGCTTCCAGCGCATCAATATGTACCACTCCGAGCACGACAACGCCGAGGCCGCAAAGAAGGCTGTCGAGTACTTGCAGGCTTCGATGTACAAAGACCGCCTGCCCAATGCGGGACTTTACTATGCGCAATTGTCTGACCGGGGCAAGGCGCTGCATGCGTTGAACACCCCCAAGCTGGGCGACTCGCTGCTCAAGACCGATGGCACGCCGTGGCTTGCCGATCTGGCGCATCAGGCTCCCAAGCTGAATCCGCAGGATCTGACGCAGACCGCCGCGCTGCCGCTGGGAAGCTGGCTCAAGACCGATCCCTGGGATGACAAGGTGCATATGATCAACGCCAAGCGGTACGCGCCGATCAATGCCCGCGAAAAACTCCCCTTGGAAGTTACTCCGATCAACTTCAAGCTGCAGCTTTATGACGCGGCACATGCCACTGCGGCGCCCGCGCCAACCACCGCCCCACCCGCCGCTGCGCCAACCACGGCTCCGCCTGCTGCCTCACCGGCAGCGCCGGCAGCAGCCGACCCGCAGGCAACTCCGCCGGCGGCCGTTACAACTACAACTGCTGCGCCGCCATCTGCGGCGCCAGCGGCAGCGCCTGCAACTACGCCGGCGCAGACCTCGGGTGTATCCACTCCGCCCGCCGATACAACAACAGCAGCGCAACCTGCCGCAACTTCACCACAGCAGTAATAATCAGGGCTTCCTCTCTTCCGCGCCCAGCCGACGCGGAAGAGAGGAAGCCCCTTACAATTTATCGCAATTGCAGATTTCATCTTGATTTGAGTTGAAAAATCTAAAAGGACGTGTACACCAATGAGACGATTCCCTGCTGTTCTCCTGATTTTTCTAGTTGTTTCCGCCGCCGCTTCCCGCGCGCAAGTGCTTCCCTCCGCGGAGAAGTCGCACGGCCTCTCGCTGACCGCCGGAGGCATGGGTTCATTTTTTCAACCCGATTACGGTCCCAACCGCCTGCTCGGTGTAGGCGCATATGCCGACCTGAGGTTCACGCGCTGGTTTCAGGCAGAAGGCGAAGCCCGCTTCCTGCGCTACAACCAGTTTGCGAACATCTATGAAGACAACTATCTGGTTGGCCCTCGCCTGCCCGTCTTCCATTTCTGGAAAGCCACTCCCTATGCGAAGGTGTTGATCGGCGAGGGAAAGATGAACTTCCAGTACAACGAAGCAAAGGGGACTTTTACGGCCCTGGCTTACGGCGGCGGCGTGGATATCAAGGTAACCAAGCGGCTCAGCTTCCGGGCGATTGACGTGGAGTACCAGCAATGGCCGAAATGGCTCGACGGCTCTCTTTATCCCTATGGAGTGAGCGCCGGAGTCGGGTACCGGATTTTCTGAGAGGTTCCCCAGAGCGAATTAACCGTCAAATAATAGAACCGTAAGCAGATGCATCCCCTCTATGCCGCTGCGACGCATTCGGGACAAAAGCCTTCCGGGAGAAAGATGAATTTCTTCCGGAAGAAGAAGTAATGATTGACAGCCCCGAAAAACACCGATATTCTCCAAACACAATCCAGTAGTTGTAAGCGATTTCTGCACGATGTTGCTGTACTTGCATCCATGGCTTCCTTGGCATTCCCCGATTTTTGGAGCATCCGTGCAAAGACGATCCGCATCAGTTTGCGCCTCCTTTTCCGTGCTGGCCTTGGTTGCCAGCGCTGCGCTGACCGGCTGCAACAGCCTCTCGCTGGGCGATTCCAGTTCCTTCACCGCGATCTCCGCTCCGGCCAGCACACTCCGCGTCAATCAGACCATGCAGCTTGTTACTCACTCCCAGTTCAACGGGATTCCGCTGGTCTTTTCTGTAAACGGCATTCAGGGCGGCAACGACGTGGTGGGGACGATTGACGCCAACGGGCTGTACACCGCTCCGGCCATAGTACCCGCGCCCAACAATACGGTGACTATTACCAGCACTGCCCCGGAGTTTCCCAGTGCTCCTCCGGGTTCTGTCTCGCTGGCCGTGTGGAACCCAATTCCGATTCTCAATTCGGTCACGCCATCCGGGCTTACCGAAGGAACCGTACAGTTCACCGTCAATGGTTCGCAATTTGTGAATGGCGCGGAGATCGTCTGGAATAACGTAGCGATTTCGACGTCGCCTGACTCGGACAATAATCTGACTGCGAGTGTAGTAGGTGTCAAGAAGGGAACCTATACGGTGCTGGTTCGCAATCCCAATCCAGGCAGTGCGGACTCGCAGACGTTGACTGTTGTGGTTGGCCCCGGCCTGCCGGTGTTGACGCCCGATCTGAGCAATGGCACCGACGTTCGCGTCAACAACACCCTCAATATCGGACTGCAAGTGAACGGGACAGTGGATCCCACGGTCCTGTTGCAGGTCAATGGAGTAGCCGAAAACGCAAATGGAGTAGCCGGCAATGCGACGGTAGGCACCGCGGTTTCCAACAGCGATGGGTCAATTACCTATACTGCCCCTGCTGTTCTTCCCACACCAAGCAACGTGGTCGCGTTGCTGATCACCAGTGTTGACAACCCCACGGTATCGACAACGGTGAATCTCTCTGTCCTGAATCCGATTCCGATTCTCACTGCTGCAAATCCGATGAGCTTCAGTACCGGCCCGGCAACGGTTGTGCTTACCGGCAAGGATTTCATCACCGGTGCACAGGTGCTGGTGAATGGCTCGCCGCAAGCGGCAACTTTCAACAACAGCGGGCAGTTGACTGCGACGGTAAATCTGACAGAGCCGGGCAATCTTGACCTACAGGTGTTGAATCCCAGCCCTGGCCCCGCAGCTTCAGCGGACGTGATTGCATTGGTGAATGGCACGCCGCCTGTGCCGGTAGTCAGTGAGACAGATGCCTCACGTTTCTTGCAACAGGCAACCTTCGGCGCAACCGATGGGGATATCCATAATCTTTCGCTGATCGGCTATCAAGCCTGGCTCAATGCGCAGTTCGCCGCGCCGCAAACACTGCATGAGCCGCCGGTAGAGCAGGCAATTCTGCTCAATCCCCCGGCCTGCACGCCATCGGCAACAACGAATTGCACGATCAATGAGTTTTTGCAGAACGACGACGCAGAGATTGCCTTTCAGGACACCTTCTGGCAGCAGGCGCTCGCGGGTAACGACCAACTGCGGCAGCGCATGAAGTACACGCTCTCGGAAATGTTCGTTATTTCCGGCACCAACATTGGCGTCCAGAACATGCCGCGCAGCATTGCGAACTACTACGACATGCTGGGTACAGATGGCTTCGGCAACTTCCGGCAGCTCTTGCAGGATGTGACGCTGCATCCGGCGATGGGCGAGTTCCTCTCCATGCTGGGCAATGACAAGGGCAACGCCACCACTGATCCCGATGAGAACTACGCGCGCGAGGTGATGCAGCTTTTGACCATCGGCCTGTGGCAGCTGAATGACGATGGCACGCAACAACTCGACGGCACGGGCAATCCTATTCCTACCTATTCCAATCTCGACGTCATGGGACTTGCCAAGGTCTTCACCGGCTTCAGTTGGAATGTGAATGTGCCGGTCAACAATTCGGATACCACGTTTTATGACTGCTGCACCTACGCAGGTCCCGGCTTTGGCGAAGACCTTTTGCCGATGGCCAGTTATCCCAGCCACCATTCGACCGATGAAAAGGATTTTCTCGGCGTAACGATTGCAGCACCGGGCACGGCGGGTGTCGATGGCGACCTGAAGATCGCGCTCGATACGCTCTTCAACCATCCCAATCTGCCGCCGTTCTTTTGCAAGCAGTTGATCGAGCATCTGGTCACCAGCAATCCCAGCCCAACTTACATCAGCAACTGTTCTGCCGTGTTCAAGAACAACGGCTCGGGCGTACGCGGGGATATGAAGGCTGTCATTTCCGAGATCCTGCTTGATCCGGCGGCGCGCGACTCGGCAACCGACTTCAGCAATCCTCAATATGGCAAGGTGCGCGAGGCGCTGCTTCGCTATACGGAGTGGGCGCGGGCCTTCACAGCGCAATCGCGCACCGGTTCGTATCACTCCGGTTCCACGGAGGATCCGATTTACGGACTTGGCGAGATGACGCTGCGCTCTCCAACCGTCTTCAACTGGTTTACGCCGGGTTATATCCCTCCGGGGACCAGCATTTCCGCGGCAGGGCTGGTTGCGCCTGAGATGGAGATGACGGATGTCACCACAGTGGTCGGCTTCCTCAACTATATGCAGAACGCGATTGGCGCCACTGCCACCCAGGGTCCGGATATCTTCTCCAACTACGAAACCGAGATGACTCTGGCTTCGACTCCCGATGCATTGGTGGCTCGCATCAATCTGCTGCTGATGGCCGGCGAGATGGACAGCAACCTGCAAAGCCTGATCACCGGCGCAGTGAGCGCGATTCCGGCTCCTGCAGGCGATCAGGCCGCGCTTGCTACCCGTGTGGAGACAGCGATTTATCTGACCATGGCTGCGTCTTCGTACAGCGCGCAGTATTAACCGGACCTATTTTTCCCCAAGTCCAGTTTGAGGAGTCAAGCATGATGAATAAATTTGAGCAGTCGCGGCGGCAATTTTTGAGAACGGCCTCTCTGGCTTCGATGGCCGGCATCTCCGCCAGCCCCTTTCTGATCGAGCTGAACTCGATTGCGGCCATGGCGCAGAGCACCGGCACATCGGATTATCGTGCCCTGGTCTGCTTGTATATGCAGGGCGGCAACGACGGCCACGGTACGGTGATCGCCACCGATCCGGATTCCTTTGCGGCCTTCACGCAGGCGCGTTCGAGCGCGCCGGGGCTTGCGTATCCCCTTAGTTCCCTGCTGCCCATCACACCCCTGACGCCGCAGACAGGGCGCACCTTTGCGCTGAATCCGGCTCTCGCAGGTGTACAGACTCTCTTCAATGCGGGGCGCGCGGCCATTGTTGCCAACGTTGGCACTCTGGTGGTTCCCGCAACCAAGGCGCAGGTCGTCGCGAACTCGGTTATACTGCCTGACTCGCTCTTCTCGCACTTCGATCAGACAGCCGCCTGGCAGGCAATTGCCGCCAATGGCGGCAGTTCTGAGACTGTCGGCTGGGGTGGCGGCGTTGCCGATGTGATCGAGAGCATGGGTTCGAACACCAACTCGATGTTTACCTGCATTTCCACGGCGGGAATCGCGCTGTTTCTCTCAGGGCAAACATCCTTCCAGCTCAACACCACGTCAGCGGGTCCCATTCCTATCTATGGCCTGTCGAACCCTCTCTTTGGCCAGCAGGCCGGCACCAATGCTCTGCAATCGATTCTCTCTGCCGAAGAGAACAACCTCTTCGCCAAGGAATACGCGGTGGTGGTTAACCGCTCCATCCAGGCGCAGGCGCTGCTGCAGCAGTATATGCTTCCGGCCGGCGTGGGCGGCGTGGCGAATCCGCCGCAGTATCTTGATCCCAAGAGCCTGCAGCTTACGGACAATCCTCTGGCCACGTCTCTTCAAACTGTCGCACGCATTATCGGCGGACGCGTGGGCTTGGGCGTCACCCGGCAGATCTTCTTTGTCGAGCTGGGCGGCTTTGATACCCATACCAACCAGGCAATCCAGCACGCGCAATTGCTCACGCAGCTGGGCGAGGCGCTTCAGTATTTTGACGGATTGATGACCGCCTCCGGCCTGGGCAACCAAGTAACCACCTTCACCGTCTCCGACTTTGGCCGCACGCTGACCTCGAACAGCAGCGGCACCGACCACGGATGGGGCAGCCATCATCTTGTAGTTGGCGGCGCAGTGTCGGGGCAAAATATGTACGGCCAATACCCGGTCGTCGGCGTGAATCAGGCCAATGACACCGGCGCGGGCCGGTTGATTCCAACTACCTCAGTGGATCAGTACGCAGGAACACTGGCGCAATGGTTCGGCCTCTCCGATGGACAGGTGCGGCAGGTCTTGCCGAATTTCGGCAACTTCGGCTCCAGCCCATACCTGGGCTTCATGAGCAGTTAGGGCGGCTCCTGATCGACAAGGATTTTTAGACCAACAAGAAAGGCCACTCGAACCCGAGTGGCCTTTCTTGTTGGTAGCTGGTAACGGCGTTATGCCGGCGAAGGCGAGCCTTCGGGATAGCTCGGTCCGCCGCGGCTGCCTTCGGGTTTGAGCACCTGCTGGACACCGCTACCGGTGTCCGTGGGCGATGCCAAAACGGAGCGCATCGGCGGCAATTGTGAACCCTCGATCAGTAACCGTACCTCTTCAGCATCAATGGTCTCGCGCTCAATCAGCGCAGCAGCAATACGGTGCATTGCTTCCTGGTTGGCTTCGAGCAGTGAACGAGCCGACTGATAAGCCTCATCAATGATGCGGCGCACTTCAAGGTCGATCTGTCGCGCTGTCTCTTCGCTGAAGTCGCGATGCTGCGAAATCTCGCGGCCCAGGAAGATCTGCTCTTCCTTCTTGCCAAAGGCCAGAGGACCGAGGCGGCTCATGCCATACTCGCAGACCATTGCACGGGCCAACTCTGTGGCGCGCTCAATATCATTGCCCGCGCCGGTAGACATCTGCCCAAGGAAAATCTCCTCGGCTACGCGTCCGCCGTACGCCATTGCCAGACGGGTTTCAAGGTAATCGCGGGTCACGTTGTGGCGATCGTCGGGCAAAAAGATGGTGACGCCCAGCGCCATGCCGCGCGGAATGATGGTGACCTTATGAATGGGGTCGGAGTGATCGCGCAGCACGGAGACCAGTGCGTGGCCAGCCTCGTGATAGGCAGTGACCTTCTTCTCTCCGTCGCTGAGCAGCATGGATTTGCGCTCCGCGCCCATCAGCACCTTGTCCTTGGCCAACTCGAAGTCATACATCGTGACTTGCTTGCGATTCATGCGGGCAGCGCTCAGCGCAGCTTCATTCACCATATTGGCCAGGTCAGCGCCGCTGAATCCCGGTGTGCCGCGGGCCAGAACATTGAGGTTAGTGTCGTCAGAAACAGGCACCTTCTTCACGTGAACGCGAAGAACCTCTTCACGGCCGCGGATGTCGGGCAAGCCAACGACTACGCGGCGGTCAAAGCGGCCGGGGCGCAGCAGTGCTGGATCAAGAACGTCGGGGCGGTTGGTAGCAGCAACCAGAATCACGCCGTCATTGGATTCAAAGCCGTCCATCTCGACGAGCAACTGATTCAGCGTCTGCTCACGCTCATCGTGTCCGCCGCCAAGTCCAGCCCCGCGATGGCGGCCTACAGCGTCAATTTCGTCGATGAAAATGATGCACGGAGCATTCTTCTTGCCCTGCTCGAAAAGGTCGCGGACCCGGCTTGCACCCACGCCGACAAACATTTCCACAAAGTCCGAACCGGAGATGGAAAAGAAGGGAACATTCGCCTCGCCTGCAACAGCGCGGGCGAGGAGGGTTCTGCCGGTTCCCGGAGGTCCAACCAGTAGGACGCCCTTGGGAATGCGTCCACCGAGCTTCTGGAAGCGCTGCGGCT
The DNA here is from genome assembly GCA_963713645.1 of uncultured Acidobacteriaceae bacterium. GTDB lineage: Bacteria > Acidobacteriota > Terriglobia > Terriglobales > Acidobacteriaceae > Telmatobacter. The sequence continues at coordinate 53,905 of CAVQMQ010000037.1, forward strand.
CACGCAGATACTCGATGATCTCCTTCAACTCTTCCTTGGCCTCGTCTACGCCGGCCACGTCTTTGAAGGTGATTTTCTTCTGCTGCATTGAGAGCAGGCGCGCGCGGCTCTTGCCGAACGAAAGCGCCTTGTTGCCGCCCGACTGCATCTGGCGCATGAAAAGAAAGAAAACCACGCCGACCAGCAGAATCGGCCCGACATTGATGAGCACCTGTAACGGGAGGCTGCTCTTCGCCGGTGTGATAGTGATGCGCACGCCCGCGGCGCGCAGAGCTTTATCGAGATCTTCGTAATGTGCCGGGATCGTGGTGCGGAATTCATCCTTGGGCGTGGCCTTCATATGGCCGCGCAGCTCATCCTCGTCAATGCTGGCATCCTGGACCAGCCCCTGCTGCGCTTTCTCGAAGAGATCGGAGTAGGAGATATCCGCGACTTTGTTCATGCCGGTGCTCTTCTGAACCACGCCGAAAAGCAGCAAGCAGCCGCCGATGGCGATAATCCAGATCAGCCCGGTTTTAAAGGTCGAATTCAACAGTAGGCCTCATTTCCCGGCAGCTCCGGAGTCTAAAACAGGCTCTTTGACTGCCCACTCATCCTTAGACGCCTCGCCGTTCCCCAAAGTCACAAAAAATGCGGTCTCTTGTGGAAGACAGGAAGAGGTCGCCGCTCAACTGAGCAGCAACTTAGATTGTATCGCGAAGCGGGGTTCTATTGCAGGGAGAAATACCCCCATTGTTACGAAGGGGCTCGAGACCAGCAGCGGATCAGGGATGCGGTTCAGCGCAGTCCAGATCGGCGGCGAAAACCCGAATTTTCGCCGGTTGGAGCGGTCCGGGTTGCAGCTCGACCCCTTGCATCCAGAGGATTTGCCCGTCGACCTCCAGTACAGGCCAAAGGACGCGCCCTTCTCCGGTAATTTTAAGCCGGTCGAGGACTTCGCTGACCTTGCGGGGCGCGCTGGTGTGTTGAGGCCAAACCCGGTCGCCGGAACGCCAGTTGCGCAGGGTTGCTCTGCGCAAGGAAACAGGCTCCGCGTCCGGCGGATGACAAGATTCGACGCGGATTTTCAAGCCGAAGGCCGGGGCATCGACCTCGCCGGGAATTGAAAACCTGTATTCGGGCACTGGTGTGGATGCTTTGGGAGCAGAAACCGTCAGCCGCAGTTCACGATGGCTTCGCTCGGCGCGTAATCCAGCGGCCAGCTCCAGCTTCTGCCCCGCCCGGCCAGTAAGAGCAAGTTCACGAAGAGCTTCCGTGGCGGCAAAATCCGGGGCCGCACCAAGTTGCCGCGCGGCGTAACGGAGCAGACGGCGCTGTAGGGCCGGGTCCAGCGCAGTCAGGCGGACTAGGTCGATGGCCAGGTCAGTCGTTCCGACACGGCCCCCTCCGCGCATAGGGCGTCCGGGCAAAATTAGCTGCTGAGCAAGAGTGGCAATCTCGTCCTGCCAATAATCCTCTTCATCGCCGGCTAGAACGGCCATCTGCGCCAGATGCTCGCGCAGCCGAGGGTTCCAGCTCTCGAGCAGCGGCAGCAATTCGTGGCGAATCCGGTTGCGGGTATAAGCCGGATCGCGATTTGAGGAGTCCTCACGCCAGCTTTGTCCGATTTTTCGGAGATAGGCCTCCACTTCAGCCCGGGTCACGCCCAGCAGCGGACGCAGAATCCGTCCCTCCGGGAACTCGACCACCGGGTGAATCCCGCTAAGACCTTCAGTCCACGCGCCACGCAGGAATTTGCCCAGCACGGTCTCCGCCTGGTCGTCCAGGGTGTGCGCTGTGGCAACAGCATCGACATGGCCCGCGCACATCAGCTCCCGAAACCATCCATAGCGCAGCCGCCGGGCGGCTTCTTCAATGGATTCATATGGTTTTTGTGTTTTGGCGTCGGGCAACGCAGCACAGTTCGTGTCGACCCGCGCCTCATGGAACGGCAGGCTTAACTCCCCCGCCAACACGCGGGCAAATTCGAGATCCTCGTCTGCCTCAACTCCGCGCAAGCAGTGGTGAAGATGCGCAACATGCAACACCAAGCCGAGTTCCCGGCTGCAGTCCGCTAAAGTCCGAAGTAACGCCACGGAGTCCGCGCCGCCAGAAACGCCAATTGCGAGCCGCAAGCCGGGTTTCAGCAGCGAGGTGTCAATCGGTAGCGATGGAGCCGGGATTCGGTGCACCAGAGGATGATACCGCCTCACGGCCTCCCGGTCGAAGGCCCTCGCCCAGCCGCTTAATCCTCTTATACTGAGCACAATGCTTGTTACACGCACAGCCACAGCGGCTGACGCTGCGCTCCTCGCGGCTCATCGCAAAGCGATGTTTGTTGCTATGGGAGGTCGCCAGGAATCGACGCTGGACGCCATGAGCTGCGCCTTCGAGCCGTGGGTAGCTCGCATGATCGCTGCTGACAAATACGCAGGCTGGATCACCGAAGACGATGGACGCCCGGTGGCCTCGGCAGGCATTTTTGTGCTCGACTGGCCCCCGCACCCGCTGGACCCCGCCGGGGAACAACGCGGCTACCTGCTGAATATGTTTGTCGAGCCGGAGTTCCGCAGCCGCGGCTTGGCTCACGCCCTCGTAGATCTTTGCCTGGCCGAGGCTCGTAGCCGAGGTCTGCGCGTCGTGGCTCTGCATAGCTCCGATGCTGGACGCTCTATTTACGAGACCGCCGGTTTCCATGCATCCAACGAAATGCTCTATACGGAGCCGGTTTAAGGGAAGCGATATTGGAATGCCACCAGACTTTTCCATGTATAGCGCCAGCGAAGTTTGGTGATACGAAAACCGACGATCTCAAAGGAAGGGAGTGGCCCATCAAGCAACGAAAGAAAATCCTTCTCTACTCGGCCCTTTGCTTTGCCGCGGCCGCGGCGCTGCGATTTGGGGGCCACATGCCCGCCAACATTCGTCATTTCGTATCGGACAACTCGCCAATGGCCCGCCTGCAACTCGTTGCCGCCGTGATACCGTGGGTGCTCTTCTCTCTTTACTGGGAAGCTGCCGCGAAAAACGCATCAGTGGCCGAAAGCTCGGAATCGAAGGACTCGCGCGGGCTTCACGTAGTTCTTGTGAATCTGGCCTTGCTGCTGGAGATCATCCCGTTTCACGGCGCAGCCTACTTTCTGCCGGTTTCTTCAATAACCATCGCTGCGGGCTTCGCCGTTTCGGTAATTGGATTGATTATGGCCATCTGGGCGCGGCGTCATTTAGGCCGTAACTGGAGCGGGGAAATTTCCATCAAGGTGGAGCACCAACTGATCCGCACCGGACCATACAAATTGCTGCGCCATCCCATCTATACCTGCATCCTGACAATGTACGTCGGTACGGCACTGGTGACTGGCACATGGCTTGCAATCCTTGGCCTGGCGATTGCATCCGTCGCCTATTGGCGCAAGCTGCGGCTGGAAGAGGCGAATCTGCGCATAGCCTTCGGCGCGGAGTACGAAACCTATCGCCGCGTGACCTGGGCGCTGGTGCCCGGCCTATTCTGAACCGCGCGGGAGTCCATGTCCCTGAGGCATCCTTGTTTTTGTCGCAAGGATGGGAGACAACGAACCTCACCCAGCAATCCCGGCCCGGTCGCAATGAAAAGTCAGCCCCACCGCAGGTGGCAGGTGGTTGTATACTTCATTGGTTATGCATGTCTTCGCAATACTTCCCGCAGCTGGCTTGGGCACACGGATGGCTGGTCCGCAGCCCAAGCAGTTTCTCGCCCTCAACGGCATTCCGATTCTGATTCACTCGCTGCGCGCCTTTGCCTCGGTCGAGCGGGTGACGGGCATCTATGTGGCCGTGCGCAAGCCGGAGATCGAGCGTGTCGAAGCGCAGATCGCCGAGTACGGCGCAGCTTATGGACTCTCGGACCGCGTACACGTCGTCGAAGGCGGCGACAACCGCCAGGAGTCAGTCTTACATGCGCTGGCCGCACTACCCGCCGAGGCCGAGGACATCGTGCTGGTGCACGATGCGGTTCGTCCGCTGATTGATGCAGCGACAATCGACCGCACGATTGACGCCGTCGCCGAGCACGGAGCGGCCATCGTAGGCCTGCCCGCTGTAGACACCATCAAACAGGTGGAGCGCACCGCGCACGGAGCGCTCATTACCTCGACGATTCCTCGCGAATTTGTGGTACTGGCGCAGACCCCCCAGGGCTTCCGCTATGGCCTCTTGCAGCAGGCCTTTGCCGAGGCCACCGCCGATGGATTTGTCGGCACCGACGAGGCATCGGTTGTCGAGCGCGCCGGGCATCCGGTCGCCGTGGTCCCCGGCTCGCAGGTAAATCTAAAGATTACCCAGCAGGGTGATCTGGAACTCGCCGAGTTTTATCTCCGGCAGCGGCGCTAGCTTTGGGTACCCAAGTAAGGAAGGATCAGACGAATGGACGCAAACCAGCTCAAGAATCTTGTGCAGCTGTATGATGCCAACAAAGCATACATTGTGAACGAAGAGGCGGCTAAGATGGGTCTGGTTGTCCCGTTCATCCGTTTGCTTGGGTACGACCCGAACCTGCCAAAAGAGGTGCGCCCTGAATACTGCGCAGACTTCGTACAGGGAGACGGCAAGAAGCAGCCCGACAGAATGGACTACGCAATCTTCGATGCCACCGGCACGAAGCCCCTAATGGTGTTCGAGACGAAAGCGCTGGGAACGGACCTTGCCTCGTGCTCGAATCAGTTGGCCCGGTACATTGCACAGTTACCCGGACTCCACTTTGGGGTCATGACGGACGGCTGTCGTTATAGGTTTTACGGCGACCTCGAAAACCAAAACAAGATGGATAAAGACCCGTTCTTCACTTTCGCCCTTGACGATCCCAAGACGGACTGGGACAAGGTCGCCAAGTTTCTCACAAAATTCAGCCGAGAGTCGTTCAATGCGGAGACGCTGATAACCGAGGCGGAGAATAGCCGGTATAGGCAGGAGATGATCGACAAGTTGGCCAAGGCCTTGAAATCGCCGAGTGAAGACGATGCATTTATGAAATGGCTGACCGCCGACATTTACAAAGGAAATCGAACTGTGGCCGTGATGGCCCGGCTTGGCGAGGTTGCGCGGGATTCTATCGAGCCTACCCTTCTTAGGGTCATGAGCAATGACTTCACCGACAGACTACGCGAGGGGCTACAGCGAACACTTGACAACGACAAGGATCAGACCGGAAACACAAGCATTTCAAAGGTGAGTACCGCTTTAAGAGCTGACGATCAGCCGAAGGCGGAAGCTGCGTCCGATACATCGGTCGAGATTTCCGGCGAGAAACAAGAGTTCCATCGTATCGTCCGAGAAATCTGTGTCAAAGCCGGAGCCGACTCAGAAACTATCTTGAGCAAAGACACTACCTACTACTTCAACATCTCATACAAAAGGCCGACCTTTTGGTTTGTGCGATTCTTCGCAGACACAAAGCGCAAGAACATCACCACATTGGTTCCAGTTGATGAGGCAACCAAACTGCAAAGGGATTTGAGGTTGAGCCGTCGCCTGAAGCGTTTGGAGCTTCGCGCATCTATATCAATGACGTGGCGCAGGCAAATGATCTCAAGCTCTTACTTGCTCGGAGTTTTGAAATCCTTCAGGTACAGAAGGCCGGGGCTGATTTAGCCGGAGCGGAAAAGTAGGCAGATTTCAGCGGTCACGATAGAATCAGGCACGGAGAGCAATGGAAACACGCATCGGATTTGGCTATGACTCGCACGAATTCAAGCCGGGAGTACCGCTGCGCATTGGCGGAATGACCCTGGACCACCCCGAAGGCCTCGCCGGCCACTCGGACGGAGACGTGCTGCTGCACGCCATTACCGATGCACTGCTGGGCGCGGTCGCCGCCGGAGACATCGGCAGCTTCTTCCCTCCCGGCGACCCGCGCTGGAAAAACGCGGACTCGGCGATCTTTCTCAACCTCGCGCTCGAAGAGCTGGTTCACGCCGGCTACCGCATCGTCAATATCGATACCACTCTGATTCTTGCCGCGCCCAAGATCTCCCCGGTTGCCGGTGAGATGCGTGGCCGCGTCGCCGACCTGCTCGGCCTCGCTCTCGACCAGGTGAGCATCAAAGCCAAAACCCCCGAAGGGCTGAATCTCGATCACGTCGCCCAATGCCATGCTGTCGCTCTCGTCGAGCGTGCCATTGAGCCGGAAGATCTGAAGAGCATGAGCGCGGCGATGGAGACGCAGGACCAATTGGAAGAAGTCGTCGAAGACCTGCTCAGCTCCGTCCACGGCATGCCAAAGCGCCGCGGCGGGACTTCGGTGTTTGATACCGAGGACATTACGTAAAACAGCCCTCAGTTGTCAGTGATCAGTGGTCAGTTTTTGCAGCTTTGGTGATCGAAGATTGTGAGCGGGGCCCGAATAAGGGATAAGGATGGGTGTTTTGCGCATGGCTTCATTCCACCGACGCCGCAGTCCTACCGAAGACAGTCGATTGCAGCCCATAAAGATGGCTGTCGGGGTGCTGGTATGGGATATTGCCACTACTGGGATATTGAGGAAGAAATCGACCGGGAGTCCTTTTCGCACATTGTCTCCGACGTGCAACAGATAGTTCTAACTCTTGACGACTTGGGCGTCCGGCTCGCAGGGCCCCTCGGAGAAGGCCTGCCTGAAATCGACGCGGATCGTATCGCTTTCAACGGCCTTTGGCACTGTGGTCACCTCAAGAATGAGGAAATCGTGATTCCTTTCCCCGCGACAGATGCGTCCGGAGTTGGCAGTTCGATCAATGCGGTCGATGGTTCTTACTACGGCATGGGTACCTTACTAAAGCATCGGGCTTGCGACGGCAACTGCAGCTATGAGAGCTTCGGGATTGCTCGAAGTTGCAAGGAGTTCGACAAGATTCGCAACGGCCGCTACTCTGATTCCTGCAAGACGGGCTTCCGGCCCTATGATCTGGCAGTTAAGTGCGTGCTGCTTATCGCAAAACATCATCTCAAAGATCGTATTCAGGTATGGTCAGGAGGGAGTGACCTCCACTGGAATGATGCCCGGCTGCTTTGCTATGTGCATCTGAGCTACCCCCTCAATCAATACAAAGTGGATCGGGATGCCGGATTGGTTCTGACGTGAGAGGCATATTAAGTTATACAATCAAGCCTCCGGGGGCACCCCCTCGCAACGCTGTTATTTTTGTCGTTAGGTCGGATACGACGTATCTCGCACACGTCGCACATAATAACCCAGTATCCTTGATAAAGAACTCTGACGCGGAGGCATCATGCACAATGTGAAGTTGTTCGCCAAGTATTTCGCAATGCTCCTTCCGTGGATTTTCTCAGTTGACTTGCTGATTGACTGGTTTGAGAACCAATCTGGATCAGGCATTTCGGGAGATCAGTTCAAGAAGGCGATAATCCGAACATTGAGTCTCTCCATCGGAATCGGGATGGGTGTAGTTCTATCGCAGATACGGAGCAAGAGAGTAACACCAAACGACTAATTGGAGGGGTTCCAAGAATGACCATGCGCTGCGCCCTGTTTGCTGTTGCAATTGTTTCTATCTCTCTGCCTCTCAACATGCACGCCCAATCCCCCGACTGGCGCACCCCCGCAGAGATCAGCGATTACCGTACCACACCAGACTACGCCCAGACCGTAGCCTATCTCGAACGAATCGCCGCCGCCGCGCCTTCGCAAGTCAAAATCGAAAACTTCGGCAAGACCGGCCTGGGCCGCGACCTCAAGATCGTCATCGCCTCGAAAGACGGCGTCTTCGATCCTGCAGCGATTCATGCCTCGGGCCGCGCGATTCTGCTGGTGCAGAACTCCATCCACGCCGGCGAGATGGACGGCAAGGATTCCTGCCTGGCCCTCTTGCGCGACATCGTCATCACCAAAACCAAAGCGGCGTTGTTAGACCATGTAGTCTTTGTATTTATCCCGGTCTATAACATCGACGGCCACGAGATGCGCTCGGCCTATAACCGCATCAACCAGAATGGACCCGAGCTTGCCGGATGGCGCGGCAACGCGAGCAACCTCAACCTCAACCGCGATTACATGAAGGCCGATGCCCCCGAGACATGCGCGTTCTTGAAGATGTTTCATCGCTGGCTGCCCGATTTCTTCGTGGACGATCACGTCACCGACGGCGCCGACTTCCAATACGATGTGACCTTCACCATCGACGCCACGCCCGATGTTGCTCCCGCGACCGCCAAGTGGATTCGCGACTCTGTAACGCCCGAATTGGAGCGCCAGGTCAACGCCAGCGGCCATCTCGCCTTCCCCACCTACATCACGCTGAATGACGATACCGACCCCGCCAAGGGCCTGGGCTTCAACAACGACCCGCCGCGCTTTTCAACCGGCCAGATGATTCTGGAAAACCGCCCCGGCATGTTGGTCGAGCTGCACATGCTCAAGGACTACAAGACCCGTGTCACAGGAAACTATGAGATCCTGCGTGCGCTGCTGGAAGTGATGAATCGCGACACTGCCAAGCTCCTCACGCTGAACCGCGAGGCCGATGCGGCATCTGAGAAGCTGGGCGCACACCCGCTGGGCAATGAGAAATTTCCGCTGTCCGTTGACTGGGACGGCGAAAATACTCCCGTGCTCTTTCACGGATATAAGTTCACACGCGCCTTGAGCGAAGTTTCCGGCGCAATGTGGGTGAGCTACTCGCATGAACCCTGGAACGCAACCCTACCGCAAGCCACCGGCGCAAAAGTGACGACTGCAACCACGCCTCCAGCCGGGTACATCGTGCCGCCGCAGTGGACGCACGTGATCGACGTGCTCGCCGCGCACGATGTGGCACTGAAGCACACCACCGCGCCGTGGACCGGAAAGGTAGAGCGTTATCGCTGCGCTGGGATGCAGTGGCAGGGACCGCCCTTCGAAGGCCGCCATCCCACTTTTGAGGGCGAAGGCGCAGGCGCTCAGCCCGGCCATTACGGAGCCTGCACGCTGACCGAGGAGATAATTACTTTTCCAGCGGGTTCGGTCATCGTTTCGCTCAACCAGCGGCTCTCGAAGGTTGCAATGCACTGGCTGGAGCCGGATGCGCCCGATTCGGCACTGCGCTGGGGATTCTTTGATCCCATCTTCGAGCAGAAGGAATACGGCGAGGCCTACGTGCTGGAGAAACTCGCGCGCGAAAACATGGCCAAAGACCCGGCGCTGAAGGCAGAGTTCGAACGCCGTGTTCAGACTGACCAGCGCTTTGCCGCCAGCCCCGAGGCGCGCCTCGAATTCTTCTACGAGCGCTCGCCATATTTCCTACAGAACCACCTCGGCGAGTACCCGGTGGGTCGGCTGCTTTCGCTCGACGGCCTGCCGTTGGAATAAGCTGCATCGCAGAAGCAGAGAGATTCACGCTGCCGAAAGATTGCTATTGCAGATTCAGCCATTTAGCAGTACCTTGATTCGGAGTGAAATTCATTTTTCGGAGAGATTTCCATGAACGGCGATAACCAACAACTGGCCACCATCTTTGCCGCGATTGCCGGATTCTATTTGATCGGCTATTTATTGCTCGCGACTGCCATCATTGTCCCTATGTGGTTCATTTCGAAGAAAGCAGGACTCACGCCCTGGCTCTCGCTGCTGTGCATATTTCCTCTCACAGGATTGATCTTCTTCTACATTCTGGCCTTTACCAACTGGAAAGTGATCCCCGCGCCGGTCCAGGTCTGGACTTCGCCGCAGCCGCCTTACCCGCCGCCGCCGCAGGCGTAGTCACAGCAGCGCAGAGGGCTGGCTTGATAACATCGAGAAGGACAATCCTTTCCGATGACTCAAGAAATCCTCGCCCAATCTTTCGCACCTCGCGTCCGTTTTGCCCCTTCTCCCACCGGCTACCTGCACGTTGGCGGGGCGCGCACTGCCCTTTTCAACTGGCTCTTCGCGCGTCACACCGGCGGCACGCTGATTTTGCGCATTGAAGACACGGACTTTGAGCGCTCCTCAGAGGCGATGGTTGACGGCATTCTCGAAGGAATGCGCTGGCTGGGCATCGACTGGGACGAGGGTCCGTTCTTTCAATCGCAGCGCCTCGACCTCTACAAGCAAACAGCGGCGAAGATTGTCGCCGGTGGCCACGCATACCCCTGCTTCTGCACCAAAGAAGAGCTGGAGCAGCGCCGCAAAGAGGCCGCCGAGGCTGGCCGTCCGCCAATGTATGACCGCCGCTGCCGCCGCATTCTCGCAGGCTGAAGCTCAGGCGCGGATCGCTGCCGGCGAGACAGTCTGCGATTCGTTTTGCTGTGCCCGAAGGCGGAGCAACCAGCTTTGACGACGCGGTCTTCGGCAAGGTCGAGTTTCAGAACTCCGAGCTGGAAGACTTTGTTCTGCTCCGCTCGGACGGGGTTCCGACCTATCACCTCAGCGTGGTTGCTGATGACATAGACATGCGCCTCACGCACATCATTCGCGGAGCGGACCACATCTCAAACACTCCAAAACAGGTGCTGCAGTATCGCGCGCTGGGTGCGCCATTGCCAATCTTTGCTCACGTGCCGCTGATTCTGGGGCCGGACAAAACGCGGCTCTCCAAGCGCCACGGCGCAACTAGCGTGATCGCCTACAAGCAGATGGGAATTGTGCCGGACGCCTTTCGGAATTTTCTTTCGCTGCTGGGATGGACGCCGGGATCGATCAAGGACGAGAACGGCAAGGACCGCGAGGTTTTTCCTGTCGAAGAAATTACCAGATTGTTTTCGCTCAATGGAATCTCCAAATCGAATGCGGTCTTTGATAATGACAAGCTGGCCTGGTTCAACACGGAATACATTCGCAGTTATCCGGCTGATAAGTTGCTGCCGTTGATTGAAGACGAGTGGACGCTGGCTAGATTTACGCCCACGCGCAGCCCCAGCGAGATAACTCACTCAATCGAGTTATTGAAACCGCGCGCCCGCAGCCTGAAGGATTTTGCCTCAGCTTTCCGCGCATACTTCGCCGATGAATTTGAGATTGATCCCGCGGCCGGCGCGAAGTTTCTTACTGGCGATATACCGGCGCTCCTCGTCGAGTTAGGCGACCGTTACGCCGTCGCTGCAGAATTTACAGAAGCCTCCACGGAAGCGCTTCTGCGAGCATTCGCTGAGGAAAAGGGACTTAAAGCAGGAGCGCTCATCAATGGCGCGCGCGTGGCGCTGACCGGCCAGGGAGTTGCACCGAGTTTGTTTGCGGTAATGCTGGCGCTGGGGCAGGAGCGGGTTGCGAAGCGCTTGCAGGCTACTCTTCAGCGGCTGCCGTAATTGAGTTCCAGCCAATCTCGATAAGCTCCTGTGCGCACCTGCCCAAGCCACTGCTGGTTTTCGAGATACCACGAGACCGTCTTGCGGATTCCCTCTTCAAAGGGTGTGCGCGGCTTCCAGCCGAAGGCGTTTTCTATCTTCGACGAGCTGATTGCATAACGACGGTCGTGGCCCGGACGGTCTGTTACAAACTGAATTAGCCCCCGCCGCGGACCGATAGATGGATCATCGCTCAGTTCATCCAGGCAGTCACATATGGCGGTAACTATATCGATATTTGTGCGCTCGTTGCTCCCGCCAAGGTTGTAGGTTTCGCCTAGGCCCCACCGGCAAGCACCATGCGAATCCCTTCACAGTGATCCGTGACGTAGAGCCAATCTCGGATATTTTCACCGTCGCCGTACACAGGTAGTGGCTTGTCTTCTAGAGCATTTATAATCATCAGCGGAATCAGTTTTTCCGGCAGTTGGAATGGTCCGTAGTTATTCGAGCAATTCGTGGTCAGTGTAGGCAAGCCATAGGTATGATGCCAGGCGCGGACAAGGTGATCTGCGGCGGCCTTTGAGGCTGCATAGGGACTATTTGGAGCGTAAGGAGTGGCCTCGGCAAATGGTTGGTCCGCGGGTCCAAGAGATCCGTAGACTTCGTCCGATGAAATGTGCAGAAACCGGAACTCGGAGCGGTCAGGCTGGTCGAGATTACCCCAGTATTGACGGGCCTTTTCGAGCAGATTTAGTGTTCCCTGCACGTTGGTGCGCACAAACTCTTCAGGGTTGTGGATCGACCGGTCGACATGACTCTCGGCTGCGAAGTTGATAACCGCACGCGGCCGGTATTTGCACAGCAAATCATCAACCAAAGCCGCGTCGCAGATATCTCCGTGAATGAAGATATGTCGTGAATTCCCAGCGAGCGCGTCGCGGTTGCGGAGATTGCCCGCATAAGTCAGCTTGTCCAGATTAACAATCTGTCCCGGCAGGTTTTCAATCCAATCGAGGATAAAATTCGATCCGATGAACCCAGCCCCGCCGGTAACCAGAATCGTATCTGTGCTCTCGATCGACATTTTTATCTCTTTGACTAACTGAGCCACGTACTCATTCTATCGAGTCACTGCGCGCCTATGCGGGTCTGGGCCGGAAACTGGTAGGACGAGATTTTTACCGGATCGCTGTCCGGCTCAACCAGCCAGACTTTGCGATCGTGGTAATAGCGGATCAGTTCGAGGTCATTTTTCGCATCCATCTCCCGCGCCCAGATAACCTGTGAGCCGTCAATATCCGCGGAGTTATAAACCCACTCGTTCAATGGAAAATGCTGCTGCGAATAGCGGACCAAAACAAGTTGCTTGCCGGGCTGGGCTGCCAGGCTGGACTCAATGGCGGCGCGATCTTTACCGAAGTCTCCAGGACCGTACCAGGACCAGATCCACTGCGCCGGAGGCCATTGGCGCGGCACGAGATGCAGCGGTACAGCACCCAGGCGCAGCACCGCCATTGCGCAGCAAATTACGACCATCAGCCGAGTCATCATAAGGCCCGCAAGATTCCCCTCGGGACGCCACAGGCGGAGGTGCCGCATGGCCTGCAATCCCAGCCCGTAGATTGCAGCCGTAAAAGGCGCTAGGTAATGTGGAACCAGGTAAATTTCGATTGCCATTCCCGCCATCAGCACAGCCACGCAGAGGACCAGAAACCGTACTCGGCGATCAAGCAGCACGCGACGCAGCAGGAAGAGCAGAGGCAGCAGCGCCCCGCCGGCAAAGAAGAGCAATGCATCCCGGAGTTTCTTCATCGTTGCCGGAAAGTATCCGCCGGCAGATTGCAGTTTGGCCAGATCGCCGACTTCATATTTCGTGTAAAAATTCCGCAGGACCTCATGCCGATAGACAGGCATCGCCCGCTGGCTTTGCCAGATATAGTAGGGCACAACCGCATAGGTGGCGCGGCCTACCGTGTACGGCAGAGTCGTGAGGTGGCCGAAGGCGCGATAGTCGTAATAGGCAAGCCACGATCCCGCAGCGATGAGAATCATCATTGGCAGCGCGGCAAGACGGCAAAGTGCGGCGGGAGAAGGCCGGTTCGTTCCTGCATAGATCCAGCGGCCCAGAGCGAGAGATACCGGCAGGCAGAGCAGCAATCCCTCAAACGGGCGTGTGAGCGCGAGAATCGAAATACCGACTGCGAGAATTACTGCGGAGCGCTGCCGGGGTTCCTTCATCAGACGGGGTAAAGCGCCAAGCACCAGCGCACCGCCGAGCGCGGCCACGGAACCGCCGCCCGTATAGGTATTGATCCAGTAGCTGAAGAGTCCCAGACGGAGAACCGCGAGAAATCCGCCAAGTAGCGCCCAGGAGGGGGGCAGCCAGGCCTGGAGCATCCAGCAAATGGCCGCGCACATCAGGGCGGTAGCACACAGCAGGCCCAGCCACGGGCTGCCGAGCAGCACTTTTCCAGCCGCCAGAACCAGTCCCTGGGCAGGAAAGTACATGGACATATAGGTAGGCTGCATGGTGATGTGGATGCTTTCAAAGTGCGTCCACATCGCTGGGGTAGGGTTCGCCAGGCGACCGTGTGCAAAGGTGTCAGCTGCCAACAAATAGCTGAAGTCCGTGGGGGCAAATGGCGAAGGGATGGGAGAGACAGGAAGAATAGCCAGGCGCAGCAGCAACTCACAAAGGCCAACCACTATTACAGCCAATGCGCGCCGACGCGCCAATGCTCCAAAAGCTAGCTCTATGCGGCGGAATAAGGAAGAACCGAATGTTGGAAACGCATACGATGCCGCAACAGTGATCGCGGTCAATCCCACTTCGATGATTGTTAAGGAAGTACCGCTGGACAAAGCGGAAGAAGGCATCATATCTATCTATTTTATGCCTTTGCCTAACTTCAAACGCGAAGAATAACGCTTGCATTACGCATCATGTATTTGGTCTTAAGGAGATCGCACAGGGAAATACTAACATCTCTCGAAAACTATAGTGTTTCTGAGCTGATCTGCGACGAGCGCTGCCATCAATTCCAGCCGGTGCTCGCGCTGATGGCATTGTAATACGCGATCAATTTAGTCGCATACCCCTGTAGGGCTGCTACGATGCCAACCGCAACCAACAACAAAACCAAGGCATACTCGACCAGATCCGCGCCTTCCTCGCACTGCGCCAAGGCAAAAAACTTAACGAGAGATTCTCGAATACCAGTCAGCATAGCAAGACTCCGTGCAGGTCATACTGCTTGAAAAAACAGTGATGGTTCTGAGTTCGGCAATACTATCATCGATCACTGCCGAGGTGCGAGGGAGAGCTGATTCGGGCAATTGCCCACGCAACTCTCCCGCCACACAAGGTCGCTACGGTTGTGCTGTTCCCTGGCGAATAGGGCCAAGGGAGAGCTGACTAGAGATCGTTGCCGATGGTGAGGAACACGGTGCTGATCTTGGTTTCCAGGGTCGACAGAGCGGCCACAAGAACGACGGCGATCAGAGAGATGATCAGGGCGTATTCAACTAGATCCTGACCTTCTTCGCGAACCATCAGGCTCTGCATCTTCACATACAGCTTCAACAATGCATTGTTCATTTTTCTCTCCCACGTGGTTAGATTTTCCCAGCTGCGGACTGGGGATGTCTAATTGTACTGCAACCCTGGAACCATTCTTGAATAAAAAAATCGCTTGTAGAATCAGCAACTTAAACAAGCAGACCAGAGCTAACTGTATACATTTAATTGCAAAACAGCCTATACTGAATCCTATTGTTTACACTTCGCTATAAAGGCGGTCAGTTGCGGCTCTCAGAGGCCGAAAACGCCAATCACGGGCTTACCGCAGCCCTTGAATGCCGGAAAAATACCTGAGACTCCGACAATCCGGCTGTTTTGTGTCTGCCGATCAGGCAGAATCTCGCCAGAATGTATTTTACTCCAGTCCGGACGTCTGCCGCATCTCTACTCTGCTCTCCGGCGGAGTAGTATAACGAGAGAAAAGGAACGGCGGTTCTTCACAGAACAGGATTCGGCCTGTGCAGTAGTCCGCGTATTTCGCGATGAGGGGCGAGCCTCCTGCATCGCCGCACGGAGAGCATGAACGAGCCATCTATCGAGAGCAAAGCCCAGAGCGGAAGCCGCGCACCCGGCAGAACTCCCATGCTTCTTCGCTCTATTCTCTTGTATTTCGTTGTGACGGTTTGCGCCGCCGCAGGCGGCGGAATTGCGGGCAGCTTTCTGCTGTCCCTGGCGTCAGAGAAGGGGCCTGGGTACTGCGATTTTGTGTCGTACTGGGCCACCGGGCAACAACTGACGCACTACGCCAACCCTTACGATGGCGCGGCCTTGCTGCAACTTGAGCGCTCTGCGGGAATGCCGTCCCAATTTGGCGTCCTCTACATGAGGAATCCTCCCTGGGCGCTCCCGCTGGCTTATCCGCTGGGGTTTCTCAGCGCGCGGGCTGCATTCCTGGTGTGGAATCTTCTGCTACTACTATCAATCTGGGGATCGGTTCAGTTGTTGTGGCAGGTTGCCGGTCGCCCGGCAACCCAGCGGGTTCTACTGGGATATTTCTTTGGGCCGGGTCTGATCTGCCTTATCACCGGTCAACTCTCTCTCTTCGCTCTGCTGGGGCTGGCGCTCTTTCTGCGGCTGCACAAAACGAGTCCATTCTTCGCAGGCGTTTCGCTCTGGCTGTGTGCGCTGAAACCTCATTTGTTTATTGCCTATGGCCTGGTGTTGCTGGCCTGGATTGTGGTTACGGGCAGCTACCGGATTCTGCTTGGGGCGGTAACAGCCCTGGCTGCAAGCTGCGCCGCCGTGTATTGGATCGCCCCCCATGCCTGGCCGCAGTATTCGCAAATGGTCCAGACCTCGAATTTCAAGATCGACTTCATTCCCTGCATCAGTTTTCTATTGCGCTACTGCGTAAAGGGCCATGCAATCTGGCTGCAATACATTCTGCCTGCGTTGGGATCGGCTTGGGCGCTCGGCTACTATTGGAAGCGGCGCGCAGAGTGGGAGTGGACGCGGCACGGCGGCCTCTTGCTGTTGGTCTCGCTTCTAACCGCTCCTTATATCTGGATCTTCGATCAGGCGGTCGCCTTGCCTGCGCTGCTTGAAGGCGCATTTCGCGCTCCTTCCCGCGCGTGGCTCGCGTCTCTGGCGCTTTTGAGCGCATTGACCGAGTTGGCCCAGTTCAGCGGGCATTGGTCTCCCGCTGCTCCTTATTTTTGGACGATGTGGGCAGCACCGGCGTGGCTGGCCTGGTATCTGTTGTCTAAATCCGCGGCTGAAAAGTCCAGCGTCAGGGCGCAATCCGCCCCAAGCGGCGAGTGAGGTCGAATGCCGAATCAACTTGAGGGTCCAGAGGAATCGCCGGAGCCGAAAATCTCTCAGCAAGCAAGCGGCATTGGCCTGCCTTTCAGCCTGAAGGAAATCAACCTGGCAGCCTGGACACTCTTTGCGGCGCTCCTGCTGCTGCCCTTCGGCACGTATATCGGCATGCAAATCCGGTCCGCTCCGGCATCATTTCCGCGCTATCACACGGATTTTGTCTATCTGTATGGCATCGGACGCATTGCGCGCGAGCAACCCGCCGCCAGCCTCTACGATCTCGCTCTGCAACAGAAGACCTTCAACGAGTTATCGCCAGCTCCGGCGGGCTTCTACGGTCCCAGCCCTTATCCGCCTTTGGCTGCGTACTTCTTCTCGCTTTTTACCCACATTCCTTTCGGCCCGGCTTACCTGCTCTGGGACGCGATTTCTTTTCTCCTTTATCTGGTGGGCATCGGGGCCGCGGCGCGGGCGGTGGAACTGCGCAATGGCCAGGAGAGCTCGCTCTTTTATTGCCTTTCGCTAGCCTCGTATCCCTTCTTCGTTGAGACGATCATCAACGGCCAGCTTTCAGCGGTCGCGGTTTGCTGTATCGGCCTAGCAGTGCTTGCGGACCTGAGGACCCGTCCTTACGCCAGCGGGCTGGCGCTTTCGATTCTCGCCTACAAGCCGCCTCTGTTGGTTCTTCTGCTGCCCATGCTGCTGCTGACGAGAAGATTCAAAACGTTGGCTGGATTTGCCTCCGGCGCGGCAATCTATTTTGCCGCTTCAACCGCTTTGGCGGGTCCCGGCATCTGGATTGTCTACTTGCGCTTTCTGAGAATGTTTGGCCGGATGAGCGGAGTCAACGGCAGCTCGCTAATGAATCTCAGCAAGTATGTTGATCTCTCAGCGGCTTCGCACGCAATTCCGGGCGGGCGCTCTGCGTTTGGATTGACCGTTTTGGCCTGCGCCTCTGCTGCTGTTGTGCTGAGTCTCACGGTTCTGCTCTGGCGCTCGACAAGTGCCAACCGGCCCGCGCAATGGCTGGCCTGGGCTGCGGCGCTCACCTGGACGCTGCTGCTCAACGTCTATGTGCCGGTGTGGGACTGCTCGCTGGCAACCATCTCCATGCTACTCACCTTCAGTGCGTTGCGCGAACTCGAATGGAAGCGTGCCATGCGCTGGAACCTATTGCTGTTTGTGCTGATCTTTGCCGGCGCCTGGATTACGGAACCGATTGCTTTGAAGCACGGATTTCAGATTCTGACTCTGCTGCTGGCGGTGCTGGGCGTGGGCCAGTTGGTTTTGTTGATGCGCGCGATAACGCAGGGAGTCAGGCCACCGCAAGCTGATCCGGTTGCTGCATAGAAGCGGACAGAAGCATCTCTTCCCTGGAGGGTCCGGATCTGGCTCAATCTGCCGGCGAGGCTTCCGGGCCGGTGCGCGCTTCTTTGCTGGAGGTTGCCATTACGAACACAACAGCCAGCACTGCAACCACCAGCCCTCCCAGAATATCTGTGACATAATGCCAGCGTAGAATAAGGATGGCCGGAACCAGCAGCACGCAGTAACCGAAGACCAGCGCGGAGACCACGCGCCATCGGCGCAGGAACCAGGCTGCGATCAGCGGCTGGGCAATATGCAGCGAGGGGAAGGCTACATAGTAGTCGGCGTGAGGCGTGATCCAGCGAGTGTGATGGAAGAGCGCTGTCGCATTGGTCAACGAATTACTCTGCATGTGCGCGCTCATCAGTTGCTGCGGCAGGCCGGCAGTGAAGAACGGACCCTGCGCCGGGAAAAAGTAAAACAAGACCAATGATAGATAGTAGGCGGTCACAATAGACCCGCTCATTTGCAGAGCAGCGCGTGAATCGCCATCCAAGCACAGGAAGAGAATTCCAGTACCCATCGCGCCGAACATGCAGTAATAGACAAACTCTGCAGGCGTATACAGCGCAGCGTATGCGTTGCTGAACTGAACAACCGAACCTCCATGTAACAGGGACGCGTCCAACCGGCTGAAAAACGGGTCGTATTCAGTGCAAGGGCGCAGCGAGACGATCACCGAAGAAAAATAGGCGGCGATCTTGATTCCTGCGACCAGGTAAAGCCAGGGCAGGAGCGCGGTAGCGGCCCGCTTCCAGTCGCCTGCGCGAAAATAAAACTCGGCCATCGCAAAGACGGCAACTGCGGCCAGAATTCCCTGCGCCGGGCCATAAACCAGCGCCATTCCAAGCAGCAGCGGAATCAGCAGCAGCAAACGCACGGAGGCATTCCTGTAAGCGGACCACGCTCCACGAACGGCGAACTGATAGAGCAACGCCGACCAGAAGATGGACAATATTATCCACCCTCCAAGAAGTTTTAGATCCATGACTGAAAAAACTGGCCGAATGCGGACGCCATATGCTGCGGGGAACAGCAAGATGCAGAAGAGTGAGGAGAGCCAGAAGTGCCCCTGACGGAAGATTTGCGGAACTTTCATGTACATCCTGTCTTGCACCCTGGGGCAGTGCCATCTCCTTTGCACTAAAAACAATGCTAATTGCTGGTTCCGTTATTGGCTATGACGGGGAATACAATCGCTGGAAGAATCTCTATTGCGTCTCCTGCGCTGGTCTGCGTTGCGTTGATTGTGCCTGCGGGGAGTTCGATCACCGAATGCGCAGATAAACAAACAGAGATCCTCGTTGCCGGGACTGCGCTTCTCACCTTGCGAACGCAGAATTTACGGTCAAGGTAGACCAGATCAATGGGAAATTTCATGCCGAATGTGTGCACTGACTCGCATGGGACGATCCACAGCCCTTCCCCCTCGGCCAGCCCGGTACAGCCAAGTAGCCCCTTGTTGCGCGCCGGACCGTTGTCGGCAACCTCCAGGTTGGTTGCGAGCACAGTCTGGCGGGTGATATTCACCACCTTCATGCGCGGATGAGAAACTGGAGGCTCTCCAAAGACAGCCTTGCGCAGTGCGGCCATGATTCCGGCAGATTGAGTCATTGCACGGTTCCTGATCTTTTGCTCTCGTCCGGCGCTGCTTGCCGGCACATTTTGAAGTTCGATGCCTGAAAAAGCTCAGAGACAAATTTCCCCCATCCGTGGCGAAAGGCCATTGAATGGGGGAAATTTACTGAATCAACTCAATGTGAACAGATATTCTCATCATGAATGAGCTGGCTCAAGCGCACCGCCGGCCGATCCGCTATTTACCGTATGCTCCGCCGACATCCGTCATCGGCGTCTCTGGCTTCATGCTGTCCTGCAATTTTTCAACCGGAATGCTGTCGGGCTCCGCAGCTTGCGTCGCCGCTTCCGAATTTCGTTCCGGATTGTTCATTGGAATACCCGTGTTCGGCGGCAGGAACTTTTCCGGATATTTGAGCTCCGGAAGCTTGCCGCCTACCGGGATGGGATCAACGAATTCCGGAGTCACAATGACAATCAACTCGGTATTGGTGCGCGTCTTCTGCATCGACTGGAAGAGCTTGCCGAGAATGGGAACGTCGCCGATGAAAGGAACCTTGTCGAAGACCTCCGTTTCCCGGTTGTCGAGCAGGCCGCCAATCACAAAGCTCTGCCCGTCCGCCAGCTCCGCCTCGGTCTTCATTCTGCGAACCGTCAGCGCTGGCACCTCATATCCGGCAACCGAGACAGCATCGGCAAAATCCAATGCGCTGACCTCGGGAGCAACCTGAAGTCGAATCGTTCCTCGGGGGGTAATGGTGGGAAGGAAGTTCAGGCGAACACCATATTCCTTCCATTGGATCGTGACCGTCACTCCGCCGCCAGTACCCTGTGCGACAGGAAAGGGATATTCGCCGCCCGCCAGGAAGCTGGCCTGCTTGCCGTTGGCGGCAATCACGTTCGGCTCGGCGAGAATTTCCGTTATACCCTTGGACTCCAGCGCCTCGATATCGGCTCCAGCGTTGAGTCCGGGGAAGTAGGCGAGCATATTCAGCTCATTGCTAAGTATTGCGGTAGTGGCAGTGCCTGCCAACTCACCCGGCGAACTCGTCGATGAGGTTGAAGATGCAGAAGCTCCGATCTGCGGTGAACTGAACTGACCGGTGGTGATCCCTCCAGCCGCGTTGCCCAAGCCCAGATCGAACAGATTGACGCCCAGCGACTTGGCCTTGTTTCTGTCCACGCTGCAAAAACGCACCTTGAGCAGAATCTGCCGTTCAGCGGGAGGAACATCGACATACAAAAGATTGACCACCTTTGTGTCTTTACCGCTGCCCGCGGTCGAGGCGATCTGCACCGCCCGGTCCGAGCTGCTCATATCCTTGGCCCGGCCGCGAACGAAGATGGCCCCGTTTTCCTGGCTGAGCTTTATCTGCTGGCCGGGGAGCTGAACCGCAAGCTCATGGCGAGCGGCATCGAGCTTATCCGTCGATCCGAAGGTGTTAGCGCGCACCGTGACGTTGAAAAACTGCCGCGCGCCGCCCTTTTGCCAGACAATCAGGCTGGTCTGCCCCGTAGCCTTGCCCCTGATCATCAGTTCGGTGGGGCTGGTGGCAGTCACGTCCGCAACCTCCACCTGGCCGATGGCGGCGCGCTTAATCGGCGCTGTAAAGTCCACAACCACCGCCTTGCCGACAGCCACCGATACATCGTTAGCCGAGTCTTCGGTAGAGGTCTCAACTGGAGCGGAGGGTAGAGCCGGTGGAGGAGGCGCTGGTGCAACTCCTGCCTTCGGAGCGCCTTTGCCCCCAGAAATTGGTGGCGTCCCTGGAGCCTGGCCAGGTGCAGTAGCCGGAGCCGCCTGGTCTGCGCCTGCAGCCGGAGTTTCCTGGCCCGCCGCTGGAGTGGCCGGGGCTGTCTGGTCCGTACCTGAGGGCGGTGTTTCTTGGCCCGCTGGTGGTGTAGCCGGGGCTGCCTGGTCCGTCGAGGCCGCAGGCGCCGCCGCCTGATCAGCCGGGGTCTGTGCGATAAGCCTCGGAGCGCCGTATACGGCAAAAGTCAGCAGATATAACGATGCAATGGGTAGTATGGTTTGCGCTCTCACTTTTTACCCTCGGGAGCAGAGAATTTTTCAACGGTGGGCGTGGAGCCGTTGTCCACTTCAACTGAATCGGTCTCAACGGCCTTCTTCCTTGCTGCATGGTGGAGGGCAGGGGGAGCTTTCGGCTTGTCTCCATAAAAAATGTTTTCCATCTGATTGCCGTTGAGCTGAGTAACCTGCGTATCGAGTGGGTTGCGCAGCACCAGGCGGACCGAGCCGTTGCCCTGGCCGCTGGCCAAGGCTAGGATCTCGGCCTGCTCGGGGGTGACCAGAAGATTCACCACCTGCACCTGTTTGGCCTTGCCCTGTTCGTCTTTCTGGAATTCGGTGCCTGCCGACAAAACCACAATGTTCTGCAGGATAGTCTTGATGATGTTTCCCTCATCCTGATTATGGTTGCCAATCGGAGTCGCGGTTGCAAGTACATCAACGCGCGTGCCGGGAGCCGAGAAGCCCGAGACACTGGCCACGTCATCCACTCGGACCGCGCAGGCTCTCATCCCTGGAGGAATCTTGATCGTCAGCCCGCCGCCCGCTCCAATCGGGGCCAGCCGGCTGTCCATAATGGGTTCACCTTTATAAATATCCGTCATGACGCCGCGCCCAATAGCGTTCTTCTTGTCCAGAATCGCGCCTGCCGGAGGAGCGCCTGCAATCTCGAGAGTCGTCAGATCGGAATCGGCCAGGATGGTCCCAAGTTTGATATCCCCGGCGGCGGCGATCACATTTGTCGTGGCGGAGGGGCGATTTGCATTCGATTTTAAGCCGCCTACCATCTTCATCACCACAAAAGTGGCACAAAGCGCTACTAATAATGCGATTACGAGGACGGTGCCTACTCTTCGGTTCATTCAGAATCCTGTTCGAACCAGCGGTACCGCCGGTTCAGCCTTCCTCAGTCATATGGCAATTGCCTTGCCAAAGTTATTATCCTTTTATTTCAAGCAATTCGGTCAAGCCCGGAGGCAACCCGTATACAAAGTGTAAACCTGAGTTCACCACGAAACCGGCGATTGGCGGGCAATCCGGCGATTTCGCGGCTCAGTTTGGGAACAGCCCGGTTGCATTCTCGGCACCCACCGCGCTCCGACCGATTCGTTCCCAAACTGACACAGTATGAAAAATATGCACACCTTTTGCTCAATCGTTTGAAGTGGATGCTCACAGGATGCACCAGAGGCAGTAAACCCTCCGGTTAAGATTGAGGTTCCCTGCCGGAGTTTTCCGGGCACCCCGCCCGCGCTCCGAATACTATGGAAGGAAGCGGGTCGAAAAGACGAGAGATGGAGCGGACCGGTTTATGAGCACGGCCACATCAATATCCCTGTTTACAGAGACCAGGCTGACACGCCGGGGTCCTTCCGCAGTCGCGCTTTCGGCGCTCCTGCACAGCTCCGGCTTCGCGCTGCTTTTTATAGGCATTACGCTGACCCCGCCGATTGTCGAGCGCCAGCACCCGGACCACTACATTCTGCGCCTGCTCACGCTGCATTCCCCCGAGGAGCAGGCCCGTCAGGCGGCAGCGGATGCGGCTAAATACCCCAGCGAGCAGCCTAAGACCGAAAACGCCCCTGCCGGAGGCAGCGCCGCCGCTCAGCAATCCGCCCCCAAGCTGGACAGCGTTCGCAAGCAGACGCTAGTGCAGCCGGATGTACCGCCGGAGGTCAAGCTACCCGATAACGTCCAGCTTCCGCAGGTTGTCGCCTGGCAGAAGCCCAAAGTGGTGCTGAAGGAGATCGTTCCCGATGCTCCGAAGATCCCTGCCGCCAGCCAGGTAAAGCCATCGATTGACGTGCCGAACGAAGAGGTTGATCTGGCCGATGTGCGCATCTCCTCTACTCCATTCGTGGCCGAGAGCCTGGCCCTGAAGCCCCGCACTACTTCGCCGATTGTGAATCAGGCGGCAAACTCCAATGACAAGATTCCCGAGACGGCCTCGAAGGCCGATAAAGCCGCGCCTGCGCAGGTAATCTCCCTCTCGGATATGAACATGCCGCAGGGCACGACGGCGCTGCCCTTTGCCAACCAACTGGCCTCTGGTGCGGGGTCCCTGAATCCGGGCATCGGTAAGGATCCTTCGCAGGGCAGCGGGCACGGCCCCAGCGACGCCAAGGGGGCGGGAACAAGCGGCGGAAGCGGAAACAAGAGCGGCTCAGCCTCCAGCGGAGGCGCGGACGCGATGAATGGCACCACCCACATCCATCCCCCCAAGGACGGGCACTTCGGCATGGTCGTGGTGGGCTCTTCGCTCGAAGAGATGTATCCGCAAACAGCCGGCGTATGGGGTAACCGCATCTCGTACACGGTCTACATGTCAATGGGGACGGCGAAGAAGTGGATCATGCAGTATTCCCTGCCCCGCGGTGAAGAAGCGACTCAGGGCGGCAAAACTGCGCCTCCGGAGGCTCCCTACCCCACCGACATCGTACGCCCCAATCTGGCCCCCGGCGAGATCAATTCTGACGCGCTCCTGGTGCATGGATTCGTCAACGAGGACGGGAAATTTGAAAAGCTCTCCATCTCTTTCCCTCCAGATTTCGCCCGCGCCAAGTTCGTCATCGACGCGCTTAATCAATGGCAGTTCCGCCCCGCATTGCAACTGGGACTGCCAACCAGGGTTGAAGTGTTGCTGATCATTCCTGAGACTTATGATTAGCGTGGCCTTTTCACAGGCACTATAAGTTTGATGTCTTAAGTCCCTTGCGCTTGGGAACCTGGAAAAGCAATGGTCAAGAGCGTCCAAGTGCCTAACTAAAATACGCGCCCCGAAGAGCGCTTGCTTGGCGGAATACCGATTAGATTACCTGAACCATGAACCGGCTGCTACGAGAAACAAACCGAGGCATTCACCAGATCACATGCTGCGCGGAACTGGTGAGCGTAACCCCGCTGCTCTTGATAAACGGGACCGATGCAATCGTATAACTGACTGTAACCCGAACAAAATCGCCTTGGCCGATATTATTCGTACCCCATGTTCCGGTACCAGGATAAGTGCACTGCCCGGAGGCAGGAATGCACCAGTTCGTCGTCACGGTCATGTTCGAAGCGCCGGGAATATCGTTTTGTACATAAGTCTGTACATCGTTTGAGGGGGTCGCAGAGAGTGGGCAGCCGGTGATGGTGGTATTGCAGTTTGTACCCCGAACACTCGCCCAGCGCGCTCCGTCGCGAGCGGCCTCGGCAGCCGTCTGATACATGAAAAACAGATACCCTGCGTACATCAGGCCGAGTGTAAATGCAAAAAAAACCATGGAGCTGACGGCAAACTCAATAACTTCGGCTCCGCTCTCATCGCGCGGGCGGCTTTGCTTCCACAGATTCTGCAGGCGCATACCCGCGCTCCGCCAAAACGATAAACCGATGCTGTGAACCGAGCGCCTCATTGCTTCACCTGACTCCATCGAACGAGAATTCGCAAATCCCTAATTGACGATGTTGAGGATCGCCTTTTGCGTGAACGTGAACGTAGAAGGAACCCCAGGGAAGCTGTAAGTGATCCACGGAGAAACTGTTGCCGTAGCGGTCACCTGCAGATAGGGCAACGTGCCGGTAGTGCAACTGGGGACCGTATTGCCAGTCGTTGCTGCACCGCCGTTGCATCCGGTAGCCATCGCCGCAGTCAAAGAACCGGACATCATGCCGGTGATGTCCGTCACTTCCTGCTGCGCTGCATTAGTCACAATCGCATCCGTAGGGAGCGTGCTGAAATCGCCTGTAGCTGGGTTTTGATAGTATTCCAGCGCATAGGCCGCACCGGTGTGAGCTGCGTTGGCGATCTCGATTTCGGCATAAGCCAGGCTCGCAAACTCAATGGTTCCGATGATCATCACCGGAGCGAGGAACATAAGGATCAGAGCAGTCTCAACCAGCGCCCCACCGCCGTCACCGCGCACCACTCTAAATCTGGCAACAAGAGTTTCGATCGCTTTGACAGAAGACCGTATCTTTGATCGTGTTCTACTGATCATTTTTGACTCCCCTGTTAATCGATGAGGTTGACCTTGCCGTTCGTAGAGGCTTGTGTCCCCGGATTGTAGTTTTCTGTGATTGTGGAACCGCCAAGTACCATGATGGTATCCGCTACAATCGACGCACTCAGCGCGGTTGTGCCTGTGCCGTTGCCCAACGTTAGGTTAGAATTCGGCATATAGATACTGCCCGAAATTGTCGAGGAAGACCCGCCTCCGAAAGTGAAGTTATCCGGTGTCGAATTGGTGTTGCCATCCCAGAAAAGCACACCCGGAATAGCCCCGTTTGTGGCGTTTCCAGCCGTTGCAGCAGTCAGGTTGAGCGTCGTGTTATTGTTAATTCCGTCCTGCCCATTGCCCTCTGGGTTCGTGGAGCTGGAACCGGCAATCGCGTTTGGCGCAATGTAGAGGGTAACTCCAGCTCCGCCTGTGCAGGTAGGACAATCGATTGTTGTTCCGCTATTCGTGCTGAAATTGCCCTGGAAGATATACAGGCCTGGAGTGAGGTGTAATGTGCCCACATTCGATGTGTTGAAGTTGCACAGGTTCAGGCCGGCTCCCGAAGAAGGAGCAGTCAATGTTACAACCCCATTACCTGCGCTCGTTGCAGTGCCTGTACCACTGGGAGTGCCCGCCATCCAACTTGGATCGGTACAGGTTCCAACTGTAGGCGCAGTCAAAGTCCCGGCAAGCGGATCAGCGCTCGCCCCGCAGGATGTGATAGTCGGGGCAGTCGTAATGGTGCTGCCGCTGTTGTCCGTTCCATAACTGGGCGCTGCAGTGCTTGAGGCACTGATGTCGCCTGAACCCCAGGCGTAGAGCGCGGCACCGGTTTTTCCGCTGCCTGATGCATAGTAATTCAAGCTGGGTCCACAAGCCTGGACTCCACAAAAGGGCGAATTGATTTTTGAGTTGCCTTCTGTCGCAATATCCGACATAACCGTCGTACCCCAGGTCATCGAGGTGGAACCGTCGGTCTCTACACCGGACGCATTAGGGACAGCGACACCCTGCGGACTGAGCGCAACCATGCAGGCGCTGTTCGAAGTCTGGTAGGAGGCCTCCGCCGTCGCTGTGACTGGCACTGTACTATGGCCAAACAGCCCCATGAAATACGTAGGCGTGAGAGTAGTGACACTCACCTGCTCATCAGCCAACGAACTAGAAAGTGTCCCGGGGGTCACCGTTACTGTTGACTGGCCTGTCCCTGTCCCAATGGTCAGGCCATTCTGCGTAACTGCCGTCGAGGCTGCTGTTGTTGCACTGTTGCCAGCGGCTGCTTGGGCGGCAGCTGCGAGAGCGGCGGCATCCGCAGCCTGCTGATCAACTCTCTTCTGGTGATATAAAAAGCCAACATCTATGGCCATGCCAATAAAGCCGAGAAGAACCAAAAACATCCCCGCTGCCAGGACCGCAATGGTCTGCCCGCGCTCGTTGCTCTGCATCTTCATTCTTCATCCCTCCACGGAGTCCAGACGGACCCATGTTACCACGGACGTTACTTTTGAGGAAATAAATTCTCTGATTACTTAACCGGCTTCTCTGTGGAATCCAGAGTCGTTCTGAGGGATTTTGCCACAGTGTGGGATTCAGGCATGCAAACAGCCGCCGCCTTCTAGTACGGATAAATTGAGAGGTCTTCCCCGGACTTGAGGCCCTGAAGAAAGCGCACCAGCACCTTCTTGTCCGCCAGTTGATTGCCGGTACGGTGATCGGAGAGGGCAAAAGCAAAGCCCACTCCATCCTCGCCCCAGCGGACGACCTTGGCATGCACCGCGATGGAGCGGTCTGCGCTGTCAACTTCCTCGTCCATTCGCTGAATCGTCATCATGATGACTGTGCCTGGCCTCCAGCGTTCTTCGGTCAGCAGATAAAGTCCAGTGGCGCTGATGTCGCGAACCGGATAGCCTGCCGGCGCGGCCCCGGTGAAATAATAGGCAACAAGTTGGGGCGAGGGCTGGCGATCCAGCTTGCGCCGGTCATCAGTCATCCACTTTCCAAACAAGCTCTTCAGGAAATCCATTCCAACCACCCCTGATCCAGGCCGTTTACCGCTGCTGGGCAGCATTTATCAAAGTGTTTGTATGCGGTCGTGTTCAGCCACACGGCCCCACTTTTGCCATCATATCGTTAAACGCTGTCAAATCAGCGTAAATCTTCTGAAGAGCTTAGCCGCAGGCGGCCAACCTCAGTTCCATTTCCTCGACCACGCCAATGAGCAGCCGGTCTCCCGGCAGGGTTTGCGAAGAATAGATGCTGTGCGCAGGCAGCGCCAGTACGCTGGCGGCGCGAACCTTGGCCGGGGTTTGACGGACCGCGGAGAGAGCTTCCACCGCATCCACCACCCGGCATTCTTTGTCCAGATAGACGAGATCAAGAGGGAAAAGCCCCCCGAGAGAACGAATCCCCTTGGCGGGCACCACCCACATCCCCTCGTCCAGGTTGATCATGGAGCTGCCGATGAGCGTCTTCAGGCGCAGCAGCGAGATATCGGTTCCCAGCACCCCAAGGCTGAGAAAGCACTCCTGGGCCTGGTTGTATACGCAGTATTTTTGTCTTTCCATCTGCACCACGCCCTCCGGAAAGCACCTGCCGGGCAGCGCCGATGAAGCGTCCAGGCCGACCGGTCATTCTGCGCAGTCACTGGTCAGACACACTTTTCCCTAGGACCTATAAAGAACATGCAAGCCAATCCAGCTTGCCCCCAAGGCTAAGGAAATCAAGCTCTTGCCACCGGAGCGGCAAGAGCAAAAGAGCAGTACCACATTCAATTTGACAAAACCCCGGCATCCAGTGCTGCGGTGTACTGAATGGCCGGAGCTTGGTCAGTCGAGCGGATGGCCATCTGGATGCGCAGCCAGCCGGTTTCAGCGGTTCAGGCTACTTGGCTGCCTTGCCGCGACGGCGCTTGACAATGACAAACACCAAAATTACCGCAACCACAACAGCTGCGATTCTTACAATCAACGTTGTGTCCACAATGGCTCTCCCTTCGGTTAGTGATTGAAATCAGCTACTTGAACGTCTTTGCAATGGTGATCATCGCAGGACCAAGCGTAACAACGAACAACGACGGGAAGATAAAAAACACCAGCGGGAAGATGATCTTAACGGTCAACTTCGCAGCCGCCTCCTCCAGTTGCTGGATACGTTTGGTTCTGAGGGTATCGGAATGCACGCGCAGGGTTTTGGCTACGCTGGTTCCGAACTGTTCGGCCTGAACGAGCATGGAGACGAGGTTACGAATGTTCTCCTCGCCGGTACGTTCCGCCATATTTCTCCAGGCCTCCGCGCGCGGTCTTCCGGCGCGCTGCTCAAGAACCACCAGGCCGAGTTCATCGCTGAGAACCGGTTGCGAGGGTCCCAGCTCCTGTGCCGTGCGCTGCGTGGCCTGATCAAGACTCAGGCCCGCTTCAATGCAAATCACCAGCATGTCGAGCACATCGGGAAGCCCTTTGCGGATATTCTTTTGCCGCCGGCCGATCAAATATCGAACACCCAGATCCGGGAGCAGATAACCGACCGCCAGCGCCAGCATCGAAACCAGCATCGGGCTGAAAGATACCATATCCGTAATCCACACGATTCCCAGAAACAGAATCGGAAGCAGAACGCGGACGCCGGCAAAAATATTCACCACTCCATCGGAGCGAAACCCGGCCATTGTGAGCTTCTTCTGAATGGAAGACGCGTCGGCCTGGCTCTTGGGCAGAACCTTCTCAATCTGCTCCGAGATGTTGCCCAGCGTAAAGCCCGATTGCTGAATGGTGGCCAGCACTCCGCGCTCTTTGTGCGCCGGTGTAATCACACTCGATATGCGCTGCAGCATAGCCTGGCGGTAGAACAGGAGCATTCCGCCGGTGGCGATCACGCCAAATACGCCAAGAAACGCTAGAATTCCAATCCACATACTCTACCTCTTCATACGTCCAGTTTGACGATCTGCTGAATTACAGCGCTGCCGAGCACAATACCTACGGAGGCGACAATCAGCAGCTTCTGCCCCAGCGGGTCGGTCCACAACACGCTCATCGTTTTGGGACTCATAATGTAAAGGATTCCACCCAGACCGACCGGCAGCGCGGAAAGAATCCATCCCGTCATGCGTCCTTGTGCGGTGTGGGTGGCAATCTGGCGCTTGATGCGGAATCGTTCGCGAATCACCTGCGAGGTCTTGTCGAGAACCTCGGCCAGATTGCCGCCGCTCTCTTTCTGAATCAGAATCGCGGTGACGGCGATCCGCAAATCCTGCAATGGAACGCGAGTGGTCAGGTTCTCCATCGCAGCTCTCAGTTCGAGTCCGTAATTCTGCTCATCAAAGCAGATGCGGAACTCGGTCCCAATCGGCTCCGCGCACTCGCGCGTGACTAGACCCATCGCCGCGTTTAGGCTGTGGCCCACGCGCAGAGCGCTCACCATCAGATCCAAGGCTTCCGGCAGCCCCTTCTCGAATCGCGCCATGCGCCGGCCGCGCTTGAAGAGCACAAACGAAAAAGGCAGAGCTCCGGTCCCAAGACCGATCAGCAGGCCTAGCCAAAGAATATCGGACTTAAAATAGACCGCGTAGGCAGGAACGGCGAAAAAGACCAGGCTCAACAAAAAGAAAACGCCAGCCGACCAGTTCAGATCCGCCTGGTACAGCATCAGCTTCATGCGCGGGGCAATTTCCAGCTGGGTCAGCAGCC
This sequence comes from uncultured Acidobacteriaceae bacterium, assembly GCA_963713645.1. Taxonomy (GTDB): domain Bacteria; phylum Acidobacteriota; class Terriglobia; order Terriglobales; family Acidobacteriaceae; genus Telmatobacter. The sequence continues at coordinate 84,076 of CAVQMQ010000037.1, forward strand.
GGTTCATCCACGGCACATTGCTGAAAGACTCCGTCTTGCGCAGATCGACGACTTCTTCTTGCGCTTTAATCCGCGCGGTACCCAGCGCCGTATTCAGAGTCGCGAGTACCTTCTTGGTCTGCTCCGATCCTTCTGAACCGAAGGCGAAAGCGACCAGAGCCACAACCACAAATACGCTTAGAAATACCAGAATTACTATGAGTGTCATTTCGCTTGGCCCTCCTTCCGCTAGCTCACTTCCATGGTTTGCTCAAACATGCTGGGGGGCAGAATAATACCGGCCACACGCAGCCGTTCGAGGAATCGGGGGCGGATGCGGCTGGGCTGGAATGTGCCGATCACTTTGCCGTCCGGTCCGATGCCCTTGCGATTGAAGCTGAAAATCTCCTGCATGGAGATGATGTTTTCTTCCATACCGGTGATCTCGGCAATGCTGACCACTTTGCGGCTGCCGTCGCTCATGCGCGAGACCTGTACCACAATGGACAGCGCCGTGCAGACCTGCTGGCGGACGGTTTTTTCCGACAGATTCATGTTGCTCATGGCCACCATTGACTCCAGACGGGTCAAGGCGTCGCGGGGTGTGTTGGCGTGAATGGTGGCCATCGATCCTTCGTGGCCCGTGTTCATCGCCTGCAACATATCAAAAGCCTCTTCGCCGCGAACCTCGCCGATGATAATGCGGTCGGGGCGCATACGCAGGCTGTTGACCAGCAGTTGGCGCTGGCGGATCGCGCCCTGGCCTTCGACGTTCGGCGGGCGGGTCTCCAGACGCACGATGTTCTGCGCCGCAAGCTTCAATTCGGCGGCATCCTCGATGGTCACAATGCGCTCACCCTGCGGAATGTATTGCGAAAGAATATTCAGAAAGGTGGTTTTGCCGGCGCCGGTTCCGCCGGAGATCAGGATGCTGATGCGAGCGCGCACCGCCGATGCAAGCACTTCCATCATCTCGGCTGAGATGCTCTTGAGCGTAACCAGATGATTGGCGGCCATCGGGCCTCCGCCGGAGCGGCGGATGGACATCGAAGGGCCATCGAGCGCCAGCGGCGGAATGATGGCATTCACGCGCGAACCGTCGGGAAGGCGCGCATCGACCATCGGCGAAGACTCGTCCACGCGCCGGCCAACGCGGCTGACAATGCGGTCGATGATCTGCAGCAGATGGCGGTCGTCGCGGAAGGAGGTATCCACGCGTTGCAAAAGGCCGCCGCGTTCAACAAAGACATGATCTTTGTCGTTGATCAGGATGTCGGAGATTTTTTCATCGCGCAGCAACGGTTCCAGAGGACCGAGGCCGAAGACCTCATCCAGCAAATCATCCAGAATCTTTGCCTGCTCGTGAAAGCTCAGCGGCACGCGCTGTTCGGCAATAATTTCTTTGACCAGGCTGGTGACAGCCTGCCGGGCCTGGCCGGTGTTTACTCGCGAGAGCTTTTCCAGATCCAGCCTGGAAAGCAGAATACGATGTACTTCCGATTTGAATTTCTCAAGATTAAGTTCTTCCACTGTCCCCGACCTTCGCAGAAATGAGATGTCAACGCCTGGTTACTGCTATCGGCAAAATTATCCAAACAAACTTACGAATCGCTTCTTTTTGTCCGGGGATTTCTTCTCCCCTTCTGGTTCGAGGCCGCAAACAGCGCGCGCCATGTCCCGGATCGCACGCGAAATGGGCGTGTCTTCCATGGCTAGGGGCGTTGCCAGGTTCTGCATCCGGCGCGTGGTGGCGTAATCGCAGGGAATTCTCCATTGCGCCGGCCGGGTAAGCGCTTTGGTGATGTGTTCTTCATCGATCCCCATGGAACGGGGCATGTACCGGTTCAATACAATTTCCAGCTCCGGCACGCCGCTTGAGAAGAATTCCGTGATCAGCACATTGGAGTTGCGCAACTCCGGCACTCCAACCTGCGTCACCAGATAAACCGTCGAGGCTTTTCCGAACAAGGGCGTTGTCGTCAGATCCAGCCGGCAACCGGCATCGACCACAACGTAGTCAAATTCCTGGCGGGCCACCTCCAGCATCTTGTCCATATCTTCCTTGGCGTAGGTTGTATCCGTCACTTTGCCCGGAGACGCCAGCACAAACAGGCCGGAGCTGTGCTTGGCTAGCAGCCGCGAGAAGAAGCTGGAATCGAGGCGGGTGGAGTTCTGCAGTGCATTCATCGTCGAATATTCCGCCGTGATGCCCAGGTCAATCGCCGCGCTGCCAAAAGGCAGATCAAGATCAATCAGCAGGGTCTTCAGGCCCGACTCCTGGGCCAGCGAGACCGCGTAATTACACGCCAGGGTGGTAACGCCCGCGCCGCCCTTGGCGCCCATGAAGACCAGGAAGCGGCCTTCGGTCTTCTTGGTTTGAGGCACAGCAGCAGCAACAGCGGCCGCACGCGGCGGAGGACGCCGCACCGAGGCCCGCACCAGCGCTTCGGCCATTACCCCTGGAGCAAACGGGGTGGTCAGGAATTCGCGCGCTCCGGCGCGCATGCAGCGCACCAGCAGTTCCGAGTCCGCTTTTGCCGAGTAGACCATCACCGTGGCCTGCCCGTTGACGCAGATGCTCTCAACCAGATCCAGCGCATATTCCGGATTGCTGTCCAGATCGATAATGATGACGTCGTAATTTTGTTCAAGCAGGCGAGGCACGTCGTCGAGGCTGGGCGGATAGGAGGAAAACTCCCGCGTCTCGCCCGCCGGCCATGCGGCAAGCGCGGCCGCAACGGCCTTGCGGCGCTGCGCCTCCGGGCCGATCAGCGCAATCGACATCATGTTGGTTCCGAGAGTGCCAGACTCCTGATTGGCCGTCGACATCGTGAAATTTCCACTCCCTGCCGTTGTCTGCGATGCAGCGGAACTCGCCTTAGGCTGAGTTTCCGTCTGCGGATTGGGCGTTATGCGCATGCGTCTCCTCAACCTGCCAGGAACGATAACAGTGTGCCAATGGCGATAGCCGGCGCATAAGGCATTTTACGCGATTGGGGGTTAGCTAGCACGAATTCCGGATTCGGCCGCAAACCGCGTCGCATAAATCCGAAAACCAATGATCCCGTGCCCCGCAACATCGTACCCAAAAAACCTGCGGATACAGCCCAGCAAATGGCCATGATTCCTCCGGCCAAGGCAATCAAAATCAGCGCAACAGCCAACTGGAGCGGGCCAATCCAGGCTCCGATGGCAGCGCATAACTTCACGTCGCCCATCCCCATTCCACCCAGGAAACTCAAAACTCCGAAGATCGCCGCGCCCAGCCCGATCCCCGCAAAACTCTGCCCCAGCCCGTGCCAGCCGTACAGCCAGGCCGAGATGCAGATCCCAGCCAGAAGAAAGGGAACAACTAGCCAGTTTGGGATACGACGGCTGCGAATATCGGTGACCGTGGCCACAGCAACCGTGAGAAGGGTAGGCCACCACGCAATCGTATGCATTCCCCGGCCCTCCCCTTTCCTAGTCCCCGCAAACGCATAGTCCATAAGAACATCTTTAAGGAGCAATTTCCCATCCAAATCGATATTTGTCAAGAAATCCCTCCAATCTTTTCTCCGCCGGCTCGTTCATATACAAGTAGTAAACAAACGTATACAGTTCATCCTCGCTGTGTCCTAAAATGATTACACCCTCATGCGCGGCACGGGCAGGCCGATAGAGATGTCAAGCCTTCTCCGCTCCGGTTCGAAACCGGAAAGGTAGAGTAACCGCTCACCGGCAGGAATGAGAAGCGAAATCTAACCTTCATTTTTTACGCTAACTGGCTGTTTGGAGAGCCTAATTCCTGATTGTTGGCTGCGGCGAACCTAACTGCACAACAGGCGGTCTGTTCTTGGGGGCGGGGTTTTGGCTTTGAAGGCGAAACAAGAGCGAATGGAATGAGAATTTGAGGAAAACGATTACTATTGAGTCAAAAATGTAACCATTTGGTCAAAGTTCTCCTCAATTCTTTGATTGACAGTCACGCGTTAGGGCGGTACGTTAATTCAAGCGAACTGTCCCAACTGTAGTGGAGTCTGCGGGCAAACCGTACGCTTGCAGAAATGTGCGAGGGCAGGTATGCTTTCTTTTCCTGGCAAGCGACCTCCGCAAAAAGAAGTTGGCGACTTGCCGGTTTAAGTGCCAGTAATTGTGACTATCCCCAGGATGGATGATGCTTTTGTTGCCTGTGTCGAAGTTTGGGAGTTTGTTCATTGACGATCCGGGTTGGACTCTACTCAGATGACCGCACTTTGCAGCCGCTCCTGGCCTCAGCGCTAGGCGCCGAGTTTGCTGTGCTGACTGAGTCAAATGTAGAGAAACTGGAGAACCTGCTCTCGGCCGGCGGTTGCGATGTCCTGATCCTGGACCTCAATTCCCCCCATGAATCCATTGTCGAGCGCATCATCTGCGCACAGAACCTGATTGAATTCCAGATTCCCGCCATCGTCATGTCCGACGATGTGCTCCGCTCCTCGGCCATCGAGTTGGTGCGCCAGGGCGGCTACGGCTATTGCCGCCGTCCCCCCTCGATTCGCGATCTGAAGATCATGCTGCGCCAGGCCTATGAGACCGCCAGCCTGAAACGCCAGATTCAGACCGTGGATGAGGAGCCGGAAGAAGCCGCCGGTTGCGACCGGTTGATCGGTTCCAGTTCGCGCATGCAGCAGGTCTATCAACTGGTGCATCGCGTGGCCAACCTGAACGCCTCCGTGTTGATTACCGGAGAGAGCGGCACCGGCAAGGAGCTGATCGCCCGTGCTATTCGCAATCTCGGCGCCCGCTCCAACCGCCCATTTGTCGCTGTTTCCTGCGGCGCAATCCCCGAAACACTCATTGAAGCAGAACTTTTCGGCCATGAGAAAGGCGCTTTTACCGGAACCGTCGGCGCGCGCGAAGGCTACTTCGAGCAGGCCGGCGACGGCACTCTCTTCCTCGACGAAATCGGCGACCTCAGCCCCTACACACAGGTCAAATTGCTGCGCGTCCTGCAACAGATGGAGTTCAGCCGCCTGGGCAGCACCCGGCTGATTCCGCTGCGCGCCCGGCTGATCTTCGCAACCCATCAGGATCTGAGCACGATGATTGGCGATGGAAGATTCCGCCAGGATCTGTACTACCGCATCAATGTAATGAAGATCGACGCGCCGCCGTTGCGGGAGCGTCCCGATGATGTCGAACAGATTGCACGGCACTTCCTGCAGTTGTACTCACGGATGTATCAGAAGCCAATGAACGGCATTGAACCAGCCGCGCTGGCCGCCTTGAGCGATTATGCCTGGCCGGGCAACGTGCGCGAGCTGGAAAACACTATGCAGAGCGCCATCATCATGGCGCATGGTCAGACTCTGAAGCTCACCGATTTGCCCTTGCCGCTGCAAGGGGAAAACGTTGTCGATATCGGCGACTTTCAGCCGGCCGGCTCCTTTGAGCGGCAGTTGCGCGATTACAAGATGAAGCTGGCCGTACAGGCCGTGCGCGACAATAACGGCAACAAGACGTTGGCCGCGCGCGCGCTGTGCATCTCGCGCGCATATCTGCACAGGCTCCTCCGCCAGGCTGGCGAAGACCGCTTGTTGGCCGAGCCAGAGGCCGTAGAGAAGCGCGCCATGCACACTGCCTGAACGCTTTCCTGTTCCTCTTGTTCACTGATCTTTATCTGGCCAGCGGTTGCTCACCTCCGAGCTGCTGTCTGTATTTGTCCGCTGCGCTTGCCACGGACAGTCATTGACGCTTGGCGGAAATCCGTATCTGTCGTCATTTTCATCTGAATGCCTGGCATGCGCGGTCCGGCTGGAAGTATCGCTCTAGAAAACCCACAGGCTGCCCAGAACCAGCAAAATCGCCGCGACAGTGACCGATTGATAGGCCAGATCGGCAGGCGCTCGGGTGGCGATGATCCTGGATGCGGTATCGGCAACAAGGTTCGCACTGTTTTGAAGAAGATGCATGGTTGGCCTGCCTTTCAACGCCTTGCGGCAAGGGTTATGCGAAAAATTGCGAGGCCGGTGCACGCCATTTACCTGGTTAGACACTGAGAGTGCACCGAAGTTGCATAAGAAAGTGAAACTCAGTTGAAGATCGTTTCAGGAAATTCTGCTGGCGCTTCCTCTATCGGCCCAGCGGGCTAAAAATCCACGCTCACGCCTGTGGAGAACACAGGGGGAGAGGTTCCCTCAGTAACAGGTGTAGAATTCCTTTCGTGAACGCCCCTCTAAAACTTGTGCCTGACGCAGATTCTTCCGTTCCCTCCTCCCGCCCGCAGGAGCGCAACTGGCTACCGATGGCCATCGCCGCCGGTATAGTGCTGCTGGTCGTCGTTGTTGGGGTGTTTCTGCTGGAACATGGCCGGAAGGGCAAGGTCGTAACCCCAATCTCTGCTCAACCGGCCCCCTACGCGGCCAGCCTGCCGGTGACGCACCTTGCCATGAGCGAGAGCGGTAATCTGGCCGGCGGCAAGCTGACCTATCTTGAGGGGCGCATCGCCAATCAGGGCAACCGCACGGTGACCGGGATAACGGTTCAGGTGCTCTTTCGCGATATGGCCAAGGAGGTCACCCAGAATGAGACCCTGCCCCTCAAGTTCATTCGTACCCGGGAGCCGGAGGTCGATCTGGAACCGGTTTCCGCCGAGCCTCTGCAGCCTGGACAGGAAAAGGACTTCCGCCTGATCTTCGATGCGGTCAGCCCGGACTGGGACGGCGCTTACCCGGAGATGCGTGTGATTCGCGTTGAGACAAAATAGCTGTCTTGCCCCGGCTCCCCGGAGCGGCTTTCCAATCGCACCGCCATCTTTCTCTTGCCGTAACAGACTGAGACTGCTTTTACTGTGTAGGAAATACCTGAACCGGAAAATATTACACACCGGGACCGATTCCTCACCTGAAGAGATTCTGCTCTCCGGCCGGGCAATTGTCGGCAAATAAAAGATAAACAACGGGATATTTATTTGGTTGCGCTGTTGGCCGCTTTGGCACGGCCTTTGCTATCTACAGGGTGAGCGCAACAATGGCTCAACCGCGTGGCAGTGGCGGAACTCATACTGCGAGGATTTGCCCCAGATGATGACCAGCAAAGCTACAACTCGGAATTTGCTCCCCAGCCAGATTGCTGTATTCGCGCTGGCAACTGCGATTGGCATCCCTGCGTGGGCGCAGCAGACACAGCCCAGCGGGACACCGCAAAGCGCACCCCCCTCTCCTTCGGCGACTCAGGCGTCCTCCCACGCCACGAATGGCCCGAAGGAGGGGTTCTGGGGACGCGTGAATCCCTTTGCAGGCAAAAAGTGGGTTCACAAGCAGACCGATCCCATCAATGACCGGCTCAGCGAGCTCGATGACGTAAACGCCAAGAACGGTAAGGACATTCAGGATGTGGATGGCCGGGCGCAGGCGGGAATTCGTCACGCGCAGGGCACGGCAGACGCAGCCAATGAGGCGGCGAACGCAGCCAACGATCAGGCCGGCAAGGCTGGTTTGACGGCGCAAAACGCTTCAGGGCACGTTGACAAGTTGAACTCAACGGTCAATGGCTTGGATCAGTATCGCCAGAGCAGCGAGTTGGAAGTAGCCTTCCGCGGTGGCCAGCCGACATTGTCGGTAGCAGCGCGTAAGCAACTGGACGATCTGGCGACGACATTGACCGGACGCCAGGGATACATTCTGGAACTGGAAGCGCATTCTCCAGCAGCCGGTGCGGCCGGCATCCAGAACTCAGAGCGGTTGGCCGAGGCGGTCAAGCGCTACCTTGTAACAGAACATGAGATTCCCGTCTACCGTTTGCACTCCGTCGCTCTGGGCAATGCCCAGAACGCCGTAACTGGAGCGTCCACCGTGACGCCGGTACGGACCAGCAATGTGCATATTCGGTTGATGGAAAACAGTTTGGCGGCCCAGGGAGCCGCATCGCCCCAGGATGCCTCTCCCCGCACAGGTTCGGAGCGGCCCTAAATCCGCGTAGCCCATCCCCCCGGAGGCTCAAATCCGTTCCTGCGGTCCTAGCCGTAAGGCCGCCAACCAAGCTCTCGAAACACGAGAGAACCAAGGCAACTTGGCCCCCGTTAATGACGGGGGCCGTTTTTTTTGTGTTTTGAGATCCTTGTTCCGGGCTACGGTTGTCTTGACGATTGAGTAGTGCTTCGCATCAACACCACTGAGAGACTTGCCAGGAGGTGCGGTTTCCGGGTCGCCTGCTCCCCGGATAGAGGGAGCCACAAGGACGCCTTCAGTTACCGATCCACTCTATTGCATGTAAACCATGCTGGATGTGTGCGTCGGGCTGTTTACTTCGGTTGGGAACGCCTGGTCAGGCGGCCCATTCGTCGAATCGGAGCATGATCTCCATGAGCTTGCATCCCAACAGGATGAGAGAGCCCACAATATGAAGGGGACGCCATAGATTAGGAGATGCTTGCGCGAACGGGCTAACTCAAACACCCGCACCTTCACGATGGCGTATATGTTCGCTGCGAGATAAGCAGCCACCAAACAGCACACTATCAGGTTATTCATCTTGTTGCCCCTCCTTTTACCGTGGGAGTTCCGCGCCGGTCGTGAAGCTCGCGCCGAACACGATGTTTCCTCTTGGGCGGAGCGCGCAGTGGCGACGACCGAGCCGCTGCCACTACCTTCGGTACCGCATCAAGTGCGCACTGGTATGCGAGTCATTGAAAACCGTTCTAGATGCCAGCTTGCTACCCCACGCCTTAGAGTTGAGACCATCCTCCGTCGACCGGAAGTTCGGCGCCGGTCGTGAAGGTCGCATCGAACGCGAGGAAGAGGACGGCCTTCGCGATTTCCTCCGACGTCCCCCAGCGCTTCATCGGGACCATACCAAGCATCTTCTCCCTGATCTGAGAGGCTGCGTCACCGGGAAACGCCTTTTCGACGATCGGCGTGTCGATGGGACCGGGCGTCACCGCGTTGACGCGAATCTCGCGAGGAATCAACTCAGCAGCGAGCGTCCGAGCGAATGATCGTAGCGCGGCCTTGGCGGCTCCGTATGTGGCGTTGCCGGCCATTCCCTTGACGTTGGCGATCGAAGTCGTGAGGACGACCGCGCCTCCCCGGTTTATGAGCGGCGCGAACTTCTGCACCGCGAAAAGCGGTCCCTTGGCGTTCAGGTTGAACATCTCGTCGTAGATGGCCTCGGTGATGCTCTCCAGAGGCGCTCGGATGCTGAACCCGGCGTTGACGAACAGCAGGTCGATGGTGTGGAATTCGGCCAACACTCGAAAGGCCAGGGTGTCGAGGTCCGTCAACGACCGCGCGTCGCTCGAAACCACGATGGCCTCATTCCCAAGCTCTTTCTGCGCCGATTCCAGTCCTTCCTTCGAGCGACCCGTCACCAGAACGCGCGCGCCTCCATCAAGAAGCATCTTCGCCGTAGCGAGCCCCATGCCGCTCGTGCCGCCGATGATTACCACCTTTTTACCTTCGTACCGTTTCATATGAATTCTCCTTGAGAATGGTTGTTGTTCGTTCTGTCGCCGTGGGCCTGCGAACTTCCCTTGAGCCGAGGCGAAGAATTGCTCTGAGACGTCGGTTCCGAGCGCCTAAGTTATGAAATGGTTAATTGCCTCGTTGGCGTTATCCTGAAATGAAGTATCTTTCAAATCAGTAAAAAAAGTGCTCTGGTCCACCATTTCCCCTGATAACTTACCCTCTTTACTGGCATAAAAAACGCCGCTTTTATACCGCTCATCCGAAATGGCATCTACAAAGCGTTTTGCACCTACTTCCAGCGTATGCACCATTTCGCCCATCAATGGGAACACAATAGGCATCATCACGTACTTCAACATAAACCGCATTGGCGGGGGAAGACTATCTGGCGCCTGAGTTCCTTTTGTATTTCCTGGGCTCACAACAACAAACTTGAGCTTAGGATATTTTCTTGCCATTGATAACGTCCACATGGTTTCCGCATACTTGACATATGCGTATGCTTGCAATGCATTGAACTGCTTACCAAAATATGATCCATCAAGAACAGCAGCAAACTCATCTACAGAAGAAGTCCTCATTGAAACCCGTTTTACTCCGAGCATCTTTACTCCTGGAACAGCTTCCGCACTGACTGATATAACTGTTTTCCTTAACTTGTCCCGTTTAATCAATTCCTCCACTAGAATTACGTTGCCTAAAATGTTCGTAGCAGCTAATTGATTCATGCCGGAAGGTGTAGACTTTGCAGCCGTTTTCCCGATTACTCCACCTGCATTCAAAACGATTGCATCAATAGGTTCACTTATTTCTTCTACCGCTTTTCTTACAGAATTTGCATCCGTAACATCCCCAATAATAATTTCAAAAATCTTCTTCCCCGTTTTCTCCTCAAGGTCTTTTTTTGCCGCCTCTGCTCTCGCCTGATTTCTGCAAAAAAGAATTACCTTTCTTGTTTCTTTTTTCAATGCGAACTGTCGGGCAGTCTCTTTCCCAAGCCCAGCATTTGCTCCGGTTATCAAGATACTTTCGTTCATTGTTTTCTCCTTCTTAGGTTGTTAGTTACTTGGGGAATGGAGCAATCCGACAGTCAGTTGATGATGGCCGCTCAGCGGGGCCTGAAGGTTCTGCCGTTTTTCCTTCGAACCTGCCCATGCTGTCCCCTATGTTTGCCGGTCTTGCAGTATTACAAACGCAAGAGTACGATAATCACAGCGATAATGCAAGGAGTTTCGTACGCTATGGTAACTAATATTTTGAAGCGCCCCCGAGGACGTCCACAAGGCTTTATCCCCGACGAAGCACTCGACCGTGCCGTTGAGATGTTTTGGGAGCATGGGTATGAAGGAGTCGACGTGGATCGGATCGCGCGCGCCGTGAACGTGACCAAACCCGCGCTATACCGGGCCTTCGGAGACAAGTCCACCCTGCTGCTCAGGGCCGTCGAGCGCTATGCGCTGACGTATGGAACTCCCAAAATGGCAGCATTTCAAGCGGAGCTGGACATCCACAAGGCCGTGACCGCCTTTTGCGAGGCTACCGTCGACTCCTGTACTGGCGAGGCTCGCTGCGGCTGCATGATGGCCGCTGCTGCGCTGGGACAGTCGGAGCGGGTAACGGAGATCCGTTCCCGGCTCAAGAAGGGCCTGACCGGATCCGCTGATATTTTCGCGAAACGTTTCGAGCGGGAGATAAAGGCAGGGCGTCTGACGCGCACACCCTCTGCCAAGGTGCGAGGCCGTTTGCTCGTTGACTTGCTGCAGGGTTTGCAGCTTCGCGCCAAGGTCGGTATCACTCGCGAGGAATTGCTGAAAGACGCCCGAAGCTATGTGCCCCTGATTCTTGGCAAGCAAATCTAACGCACTTCTCGGCGGGGATGCGTCTGGACGAGTGCGAAATCGCCGAGGCGGTCTTGAAGGTCAGATTTGTAACCAAAAGTCGGCTTCTCAAACGCGATTGTATAAGAAACTGCACCACTACCGCTTGCCACAGCCTCTTTACGGACACGCTGCTGCGCCAGAAATAAAAGCGGCCTATAATAAAGCATGGCGACAGCCCGGCAACCCATTCCGGCAGAGCTATCCCCGATTCCCGCTTCGCTGAGCGGAGAGTCCCCCGCTGTGCTGCTCGATCCCCTTCCCTCGCCCCCGTCCTCCGAGTCCGGCCCGGCCAATGCCTCGCTGGAAGCTCATCCGCCTGCCAATGCGCTGCCGCAGCAGGCCATCGACGAGCGCTTCGAAGCCATGCTCCGCCGCGTACAGGCCAACCGCCCCAGTGAAGACGTATCGCTGATCCGCAAGGCATGGAAGTTCTGCGTGCAGCATCATGCCGGGCAGTTCCGTGCCTCGGGCGAACCGTACATCATCCATCCGCTCGAAGTCGCCGAAGTTCTCGAAGAGATGAAGCTGGACTCGACAGCAATTGCCGCCGGCCTCTTGCATGACTCCGTCGAAGACACGCCCGCAACCAGCGAGGAGATTGAGTCCGGCTTCGGCGACCAGGTCGCGCATATCGTCGAGGGCGTCACCAAGATCGACAAAATCGAGTTTGCCAATCGCGAAGACCGCCAGGCGGAGAACGTGCGCAAGATGCTTTTAGCGATGGTCTCCGATGTGCGCGTCGTGCTCATCAAGCTGGCCGACCGTCTGCACAACATGCGCACTCTCGAGCACTTGAAGCCCGAGCGTCGCGAGGCAATTTCGCGTGAGACGATGGATATCTACGCTCCATTGGCGCACCGCCTCGGCATGGGCAAGGTACGCGGCGAGCTGGAAGACCTGGCCTTCCGCTATCTCGATCCGGTCAGTTATGAAAAGGTATCAGCAGCTATCGAAGCGCGGCGCATCGAGGGCGAGCAATTCCTTCACGGCGTCGAAGACACGCTGGTCGAGCAACTGCGCGAGAACAATATTGAGGCCAAGGTCGAGTGGCGCATCAAGCGCCTCTACTCGATCTTCCAAAAGCTCGAAAGATCAAAAGTTTCCGTCGATCAGGTCTATGATCTGCTTGCGATTCGCGTCATCACCCAGGATGTAGCCGCTTGTTATGCAGTCTTCGGCATGATTCATACCCTCTGGCGTCCAGTGCCGGGGCGCATCAAGGACTTCATCGCCATTCCCCGCGCCAACCGCTATCAATCCCTGCATACCACGGTCATCGGCGCCAGCGGCCATCAGTTCGAAGTGCAGATACGCACTGAGGAAATGCACCGCATCGCAGAAGAAGGCATCGCCGCGCATTGGAAGTACAAAGCCGGCGACGGCTCGGTCACAGCGCGCGACGAGGAGCGCCTCAACTGGATTCGCCAGCTCGTCGAGTGGCAAAAGGAGATGACCGACCCCAACGAGTTCCTCTCCAGCCTGAAGATGGACCTCTACCCCGATGAGGTCTACACCTTCACGCCCAAGGGGAAGGTTGTTGTGGTCCCCGCCGACGGCACGCCGGTCGATTTTGCTTACACCATCCATACCGATGTGGGCCACACCTGCGTTGGCGCAAAGGTCAACGGCCGCATGGTTCCTCTGCGCACCAAGCTGCGCACCGGCGACATTGTCGAAGTGGTCACGCAGAAAGACCACAAGCCCAGCCGCGACTGGCTCACCTTTGTAAAGAGTCCGCGCGCCCGCAACAAGATCAAGCACTGGCTCAATGAAGACCAGCGCGTGCGCGCCGTTGAAATTGGCCGCAAACTGCTGGAGCGCGAGGCCAAAAAATACAAAGTCCCGTTGAGCCAGATCAACGACCAGGACCTGGGCCGCATGGCCAACGAATACGGCGTGGCCACCGCCGCTGATCTGCTGGCAGCCCTCGGCCAGGGCAAGCACTCCGCGCATCAGGTGCTCAACAAGCTGGCACCCGGCTGCACCAATGTGGCCGACGAAGTCCTGCCCGAGGCGAAGCCTGGCAGCGGCGAAGCCGGCATGTCCGACGCGGTGCGCAAGCTGCACCTCAGCGGCTCGGACTCATTGCAAGTCGAAGGGCAGAACGATCTGCTCGTCTATCGCGCCCGATGTTGCAATCCGATTCGCGGCGAAGAGATTGTGGGTTACGTAACCCGAGGCAAAGGCGTGGCCGTCCACGCGCGCGGCTGTCCCAACGTGCAGAACCTGCTTTACGAGAGCGACCGCCGCATCGCCGTCGAATGGGCACGGGTCGGTGATCAAGCAGGCAAGCCGCAGCGCTACCCGGTCAAGATCACCGTCTTCTGCGATGACCGCACCGGCATGTTGAAGGAGCTGACCGCAGTCATCTCCGATTGCAATACCAATATCCGCGCGGTCGATATCCGCCAGGGCGAGGATGAAGCAGTCGTCGAGTTCCTGGCCGAAGCTGAAGACCTGCACCACCTCAACCGCATGGTCCTGGGCCTGCGCCGCGTGGCTGGTGTCCGCACTGTGCAACGCACGCAGAAAATATAGAGATTCAACTACGAATAAGAACCAACTAAAGTCAATTCCCGACAACCAAAACCTTAAAACTTCCCTTCTGAGGCTCGAACTGCAGATTGGGACTCCCGATCTTCGCCGGGTCGATACCATAATCCTCGGTTACGAGGTAAACCTCCCCGGTCGTTGGATTCACCGCCAGCGCCCACGCATTTTGCGCGGTGGGAAGGTTCTGAACAATGGCGTAGGAATCGTTGACATCCCTGCGAATGATGACCAGGTTTCCGCTCGCATTCGCCGTGTAGATCAACCCACGACCAGCGTCGTAAGCAATCGAAGATGAACCGAAACTGATAGGCAGGGATGTAACGAACTGCCCGCTCAGGGAATCAACAACCGCCATCCTCCTGTCGGAGCAGGAGGCAAAGAGGCGCAGATGGCGCTCATCAATCACCAGGCTATTAGGATCTGCACAACCTGGACCGAGACCAAACACTCGCAGCGAGCCTCCTCCATTCTCATGGCCGGTCCAATCCAAAGTGACCGGCGTGTTGCTCTCTCTCTCGTTGGTGAAAGACTGCGGGTCTCTCATTTGTTTACCGATCACCTCGGCATCAAGCCGAAGAACGGTCCCCTTCGTAGGAACGGCAAAGTACACTCCGCCATTTCCATCCCCTTGCCCAAATCCTAGCCGGTTGCGCAGCAGAATGTTCGCGAGAATCTGATGTTTATCTGCGTCGATAACCGTGACGGTCGCGCCCGCCTGCTGGGCTGCGTTCGCTCCAGGAAGAGTCGGCGACGGCTTGCTCGATGGACCAGCTTGTCCGGCTGCAACTCCTCCTGAAGTGGCAGGTTTTACTGCTTGCTTTCCCGCAGATGTTCGATTGCCTATACCAGGGGCGGTGGTCTTCTGTTCCGGCGCCTCGCTGGCCGCAAAGACCAGCCTGCTCACAGGATCAAAGACAATCGCGCGCGGGTTCTGCCTGACAGGCAGTGAGGCGATAATCTCCAACGTTGACCGGTTGAAGACTTTTACACATTGTTCCCTCGCGTCCGTGATGAAGCCAAATGCTCCGCTGTCGTCGAGGGCGATTCCGCGGGCCTCGTGAGCAAGGGGCGATCTGAGCAGGCCGCTTGCGCCCTGCGCCAGAGAGATGGTTCCGAAGACCGTGCCGGAACTCACATCTACAACCTGCACCACAGAGCCGTGAGCGATGAATAGCTGGAGCCGCACAGGATCGAGCACAACGTAATCCCAGCGTCCTTCTCCGCCAATCACCCAGGACTTCTTAACGAAGAAAGGCTGACCCGGCAGGTCGGTGGGCGCGGGAGTCTGTTGCGCCGAAAGCGTCGCGCAGCCCAGCAGAACGACAGCGAGGGATTTCCTCATCGCGGAGATCTCCTGACTTGCTTGGACGAAACGGTAATCGAAAGCGCTCGACTTATTTTCCTTAACGCGCCGTTTACGGGCGCTCGCCTCGCAGCAAGTTCTTACTGCACCTGCTTAAAATCAAAGTACGCCAGGTTCATATTCCCGCCGGTGAGTACGTGAACGGTCAAAACATTGCGCCCATGAAGCATCTTGAGTTTGACCACGACCGGCAGCGTGTTCCAGTGATGCCACTGCCGCCACGCCAACGGATCGGCGGCGTTGGTTGTCGATGGGATCGTGATCGGCCCAGTCGCCGGTTTGCCGTTCAGGTCCAGTGAGATCGTGCCACCCCCATTGGCCGTATAAAGCAAGTCGGCAACATAAACTCCCCGGCGTTCCACATTGACCGTGATGTTGAACCACTCGCCCGGTTCGGTCCATCCGACATAGAGCTGGTTCCCCGGCGGCACCACCAGATCATAAGGATTGTCGTCAATCTGCGGATCGAGTTTGAACTTCGTATACGAAGTATCAACGCCTTCACTCTTGCGGAATTCGTTCAGATACTTTCCGTTCGCGGGGTTCAGCTCACCGCTGCCGTGGTTCACGGCGTCTGTGTCGTGATACGCCACGCCCTCGCCGCCCACGTCATACAGCGCGCACTCAACGCGGCCAGGGATCTTCTGCGCGCCTGCCTGATGCAGCACATCCTTGAAGGGCGTGCCTTTGTAGTGAATCAGGAAATCCAGCTTGTAGGCCGTTGCGGCAATCGCGATAAAGACAAGAAAAACGGCGAGGTAAATCAATGCGGTGCGCCACGGGCCTGGTTTCACTCGGTTGCTGCCTCCGGCAGATGAATCTCTTTGTCAGCGGTGCTTCTTAAGTGAATGATATTACGATCCGGTCATTGCAATCTCGCTCAACATGGAATGAATCGCGTCTCCTTTGCAATTGCGGCTACGCTTTGGCGAGTTTCGGCAATGCAACCAGAGAAGGCCGGTGCAGCAGGGACGATCGATCAGTTATCTTTCAAAGATGGAATCCAGACCGAAAACAGCAGAAGGCAACCCTGATGAATCTCCGCTGTCCGCTGCATCGCGTGCAGCCGGTGCGGGCACTCAGCCGCGCCGCGCACGGTTGCTCTGGGCTTTGGCCGTGCTTGCACTGCTAATCATTCTGGCTGTCGAGCTGTTGGTCCCGGCGCGCCAACAGGCGCAGACCACGGACGAGGCCAACCACCTGCAAGCCGGGGCGCGGTATTGGAAGTACTCCGATTTCGGCGACAATCCCGAGCATCCGCCGCTGGCCAAGCTGGTAGCCGCATTGCCTGTTCTCGATGTCCCCGTCCCTCCACCGGCGCCTTATCAGATGTTCTTCAAGCACGAGAATTTCGAGAGCGGCGAGATTTTTCTTTACACCCACGATGCCGACCAGATGCTCTGGCGTTCGCGCGCCGCGGTCTCCGTCTTCACCTTTGCCCTTGCGCTTCTTGTCCTAGCCGCGGGCTACGAGATCTTTGGACCGGCAGTCGGCATCACAGCGCTTCTGATCTTTGTCTTTGAACCCACTCTTCTGGCGCATGGCGCGCTGGTCACCACCGACATGGCCGCCTCCTGCTGTTTTTTCGCCGCAATCTACGCTTTCTACCGGTGGCGAACAAATCCTACTCCGGGACGGCTGGCGATTTGTGGCGCCGCAACCGGGCTGATGCTCGCCGCCAAGCACTCCGGCATTCTGATGATCCCGATACTGGCGTTTCTGGCGCTGAATGAGCTGTCGCAGGCAAAGCAGCTTGCCGCCACGGCTCCGGAAAACAACACCGGCAAGAAAAGCAACCGCGCGGCCCTGCGCATGGTTGGATCGCTTGCCGTGATCTTCCTCATGGCCTATGCGATCCTGTGGGCCTTCTACGGCTTTCGCTATCAAGCGCGGCCCGGCGCTCTGGCGATGGTCCCGACGCTCGCGGAATATACGCTGTCACCTCATTCAGCCCTGGCCGAGGCGATCATTCCCCGTCTGACCGCCTGGCATCTGCTGCCCGAGGCCTATCTCTTCGGCTTTGTTGATATTCTCGTCGCTGCCCAACGAGATCCGATGTTTCTGCTGGGTACGGACTTTGCCACCGGTCAGTGGTTCTATTTTCCGGTGGCCTTTGTGATCAAATCCACGCTCGGCTTTCTGGCTCTGTTGGCGCTCGTCCCGTTCCTGAAAATCTGGCAAAACGGCAAAGAGCGCGAAAAAGCCTTTCTGGCGGTTCCGCCGGTAATCTATTTTGTCGTCTGCCTGGCTTCCACAATGACCATCGGCATCAGGCACATCCTGCCGGTCTATCCCTTTCTTATATTGATTGCCGCGGCCGCGGCAGTGAAGTTATTTCGCTGGCGGCGCTGGGGAAAATATGCCACAGCCGGCCTTGTGCTCTGCCACATCGCCTCCTCTGCCCATGCCTTCCCCTACTATCTGACTTACTCCAACGAAGCCTGGGGCGGGCCGGCAAACACCTTTCGGCTGCTCACCGATTCCAATGCGGACTGGAACCAGAGCCTGCGCGAGGTAAAGAGTTACCTCGACGCGAATCATATCCAGAAATGCTGGTTCGCCCACTATGGCTGGGATGTCGATCCAGATTATTACCACATCCCATGCACGCCTCTGCCTGTCTCCACCTCGCACTATATGGGTCAGCCCTTGCCGCTCGTTCCCGCCAGCATTGAGGGTACGGTGCTGATAAGCGGCTCAGAGGCCGACGGCAATTATTGGGGCCCCGGCGATCTGAATCCCTATGAGCAGTTTCTGCACCGGCGGCCAGATGCCATTATCGCCAACAGTGTGCTGGTTTTTCACGGCCAGTTTGATCTCTCGCTGGTTTCGGCTCTGGGGCATCTGAGCCAGGCAAAGCAGCTCGCGAGCCAGCAGCAATGGGAAAACGCCCTGACGGAGGCGCATATTGCCATTGATCTTGCGCCAAAATCGGCGGAAACTCACGCGGTGCTGGGAAATATCCTGTTGAAGATGAACCGCCTGGAGGATGCGCGCCGGGAGTTCCTGCAGGCTGCCGCGCTGGCCAATGCCGACCAGCCGCGCTTCCAGTACACCCGCATCCTCAGGATTCCGCCGGAATACCTTCCCAAGTAAGGGTCTGCTATCCTTAAAGGTTTACCGGTCGAGGAGCGGAATCATGGCAGAACACAGGGCAAGAAAGCATCATCAGGACCGGGTGGCGGAGACACTGCGGGAAGAAATTGGAGCGATGATTGAGGGTGAGCTGGTCGATCCGCGCATCCACTTCTGCTACGTGAGCGAGGTAGCGCTCAACCCCGGCGCGAAGTCGGCGCGGGTCTATGTGGCGCTCGACAGTTCAATCAAGGACATCGAGAAAGCCGAGGCGGAGACAGTGGCTGGCCTGGAGGCTGCCAAGGGCTATATTCGCTTTGTTGTCAAGGAGCGGATGGGCGTGCGCCATGTGCCGGAACTGAGCTTTCTGGCCGACCGCTCGGGGCGCTTTCAGGCAAGGATCGACGAGCTGATGAGCAGGTCGCGCAAGCGCCAGAAGGGGCAAAATCCCGCGCCAGAACTGCCTGCGCCCCCGGAAGAGCAGCGACCAGCGGAGTAGGGACGGCTCTCTGCATCCCTTGAGATTCAGGGTGAATCTGTTAGCCTTGTCCAAGTCGTATGTTCTGATGATTTTTACGCTTTTGGGGAGTGCGGACGCACTTCAAGCTGGAGAATAATGTCCGCACAGGCCTTGGCCTAGGACGATGGCCAGCCTGAAATCATTCTGATAACGGATAAGAGGCTTGGCTCTGTTGGAGAACCGCTGACAGTGGAAATGACTTCAGATCATTCAGAGACTGGATTGCCGGACGCGACGGTGGACTCAGCCGCGAATCCAGTGAAAACCCCGGAGGGGTTCTGGCGCAGCAAGCTGCCCAGCTGGGCAGCAGTGGCCGAGGCGGGCTGTTTTCTCTTCTTTGCGCTCTTTTTTATCCTCTACGGACAGACGCCGGTTCTGGGCGGCGCGGGGCTGGGCCTGGTCGGCGCCGACGAGCCTCGTTACGCGCAGATTGCCCACGAAATGCTGGACCGCTTTGACGCCACGCACACGCTGAAAAGCCGCCTGAGCGCCTGCGTTACGCCCTATCTCTACGGCCATCCTTGGCTAGAAAAGCCGGCCCTCTACTACTGGCGCGCGATGTACGTCTTCCAGGAATTCGGTGTGCATGACTGGAGCGCGCGGATGCCCTCGGCCAGCTTTGCCTTTATCATGTCGCTACTCATTTACCTGCACATGCGGCGATTCCGGCGTGGAGGCCATCTGGACGCGGCGCTCATCACCGTGGCCTGTGCGGCAATTCTAGGCTTCTCGCGCGGCGCGTCCACTGACATGCAGATGGCCGCGCCGCTCTCCATCGGATTACTGGGCTGGTATGCCTGGTATGAGACCGGCTCCAAGTTCTGGCTCTTCGATATTTATTTTTTTACCGCCGTCGCCACGCTGGCCAAGGGTCCAGTCGCGCCGTTTCTGGCGCTGCTAATTCTTGCCGCTTTTGCTTTTCTGCGCAGGGAGTGGTCGGTGCTGCGCCGCTCGATCTGGTGGCCCGGCATTCTGCTCTATTTCGCCATCGTGCTGCCCTGGTTTATCGCCGTGCAGCACCAGAACCCGACCTTCTTCCGCGAGTTCTTTCTCGAGCATAATCTGGAGCGCTTCGCAACCGACCGCTACCAGCACATGCAACCCTTCTATTACTACGGCGTCGTGGTGTTGCTGGCCGTAATGCCGTGGACGGTGATTTCGGTCCGCGCGCTGATCGACGGAATTCTGACCTCGGTGGCCGAATGGCGCATCCGCCGGTCAACTCACACAAAACCGCTGTATGACCCCTTGAAGCCATGCACGGGCCGTCCCGGCGATGCCTTCCCAGAATTTCTGGTGCTCTGGGCGCTCATTCCCATCCTCTTCTTCTCGATCTCCCGCTCCAAACTTCCCGGCTATATCCTTCCTGCAATTCCTCCCATCACCATCCTCACTGGAGACTATCTCTTCCGCCGCCGCCAAAAGGGTCTGAACCGCTGGGTGCTGCTTGGCCATGCCCTGCTCTGCGGAGTGATGACAGTCGCCGCGTTGCTCATGCCCTGGTTTGTCGTCCACGGTCATGTAATGCCACCTGCCCCAGAGCTGATCGTTGCGATTATGGCCGCGCTGGGCGCGACGCTGCTCATATTGATCGTGGTCAAGGGCTTTGGCGTGGCGCGTCTCCGCCTGGTTACCACAGCCGTGCTGATCGTGCTGGTGTTCTTCCTCTACGGCGTCGGCCCCTTCTTCGGCGTTCCTGCAATTGAAGCAACCAAGCAGGTCATTCATCTGCTCGACCGCTCCTACTCCGCGCGCCCGCTGGCTAACCAGTTGGCGCAGGCTGCTCCCGGCGTTCAAACCATCGCCGTCTGCTGCACCATCCCCGACAAGAACCAACCCAGACCGCAAGCATTACTTTCCCCGCGACATCGAGTACGGACTCTCCTTCTATCGCAACCACCAGGTGGTGAACTACGCTGACGACGGCGTGCCCGACGAGGAGCACCTGCTGGTAGCGCAGGTCACCGGCCACGGCGGCATCGACCTCGATACACCCGCTGCCCTCGAAGCCTACCTCGAAGGCCGTCATTACGAGCAGCTCTTCACCTGGCCCGAGCATGGCATGGTGGTCTACCTGGTGGGCGCCAAGTGAAGCCTGAGTTGCGTTCCGGCTTCCATTCATGACACAGTTATAGCGGTTCTCCAATTGCTATACACCGAAACCACTACCGCTGAGTGGCTTTTCCCTCAAGAAAAAGCCACGTTGCACCTAGCCTGCAAGGGCACATCTATTTGGAGAACCGCTCTAGTGGAAGGCTCTATACAGGTCGCGGCAATTCCAGGCGATGATTTTGTACGTCGTCCGCCGCTGAAACTGCGTCAAAGGGAATAGGGGTATGGCATCGGGCGTCACCTTCGAGATTCTCGACCTTCGGCACTTCGCTGCGCCGGAGATCCGGCCTGTCCTTGAGGCCGAAGGAGAACTCTGGCGGCAGCGGCTGCACTGGGACCATCGACCCGCAGCGAAGCTGCTCATGCAGTATCTCGACACCCGTTCCCTGCCCGGCTACGCGGCCATTGAGGCAGGCCAGGTCACTGGCTACTCCTTCTGCGTCTACGAAGACACCAAGGCGGTCATTGGCGATGTCTTCGCCATCTCCACCAACTCGCTCTCGGCACACCACCCCAATTACAGCTTTCTCACCGATGCCGCCCATGAGATTGAGACCACGCTGCTGCGCCACATTCTCGAACTGCTGCTCAACTCGCCGCAAACCCAGCGTATCGAGTCGCAACTGCTCCTCCATCCCTCCGGAACCCACGAACCCAGCTTTCGCGAAGCCGGATTCCAGGTCTTCAGGCGGTTGTACCTGGTCCGGCAGCTCACCGGCCCGGAAGCGGCGCGGCCCGAACCCCGCCTCAACCTGCCCTCCGATCTTGAACTGCGCCCCTGGCGCGACGAAGACCTGAACCCTGCGGGTCGCCTGATCGCCGAGGCCTATCAACACCACCCCGACAGCCACATCAACGACCAGTACCGCTCCGTGCACGGCTCAGTGCGCTTCCTGCATAACATCGTGCGCTTCTCAGGTTGCGGACTCTTCTCCGCGCCGGTCTCGCATGTGGTCATCGAGCGCACCAGCCGCGAGCCGGTCGCGCTGATCCTCGGTTCGCGCATCAGCCCGCAGTGCGGCCACATCACCCAGCTCTGCGTCCATCCCAGCTACCGCCGCCGCGGACTCGCCCGCCTGCTCCTTTCCGTCGCCGGCTCCTTCTTCCTCCGCCAGGGCGTTACAGAGATTTCCCTCACCGTCACTGAAGCCAACGCGGATGCCATCGAGTTATATAACGCCGAAGGATACAACTGCGCCCACGCCTTCGACGCCGCTGTCTGGCGGCGGGAGGGCGTCCTGTAGAAGCGGATAGGACATCCTCATCTGCGAGGATTTAAGGCGTCTGGTCTTCGGAATCGGGGCAGAGGCGGTCAATGAGTTGCTGGATGGTCAGTTTGACCTCCGGATCGTATGCGGCCTCGAAAGCGCGGCGTGCGAAGGCGCATGCTTCAGCAGGTTGGCCACCCGCTTCGGAGACGAGAGAACGGGTCCAAAGAATTCTGGCCATCCAGTTTCCGTGCAACTCGGGATTCGCTTGCCAGAGCGGATTGAGAGTGCTCTCCGCTTCGCAGATGTACGTCTCAGCCTCAGGAACCCGCCCATTTGACAGGCAGTAGTAAG
This sequence comes from uncultured Acidobacteriaceae bacterium, assembly GCA_963713645.1. Lineage (GTDB taxonomy): Bacteria > Acidobacteriota > Terriglobia > Terriglobales > Acidobacteriaceae > Telmatobacter. The sequence continues at coordinate 106,545 of CAVQMQ010000037.1, forward strand.
CGAGGTTGTTCAGCGTAGTGGCTACGTTGGGCAGATATGCTTCCGGATTGGCCTCGGCGAGCTTGCGGTAGGTGGCCAGCGCCTCGGCGTAGGCCTGCTCGGCCTCCTTCATCCGCTGGGTGGCGCGGTAGAGGTTCGCGAGGTTGTTCAGCGTCATGGCGACGTCGGGCAGATATGCTTCCGGATTGGCCTCGGCGAGCTTGCGGTAGGTGGCCAGCGCCTCGGCGTAGGCCTGCTCGGCCTCCTTCATCCGCTGGGTGTCGCTGTAGAGGTTCGCGAGGTTGTTCAGCGTAGTGGCGACGTTGGGCAGATATGCTTCCGGATTGGCCTCGGCGAGCTTGCGGTAGGTGGCCAGCGCCTCGGCGTAGGCCTGCTCGGCCTCCTTCATCCGCTGGGTGGCGCGGTAGAGGGCCGCGAGGTTGTTCAGCGCAGCGGCTCGATCAACCGGCTCTGTGTAAATATGCAGGAGCCCTTCGTAAGCGCCGATGGCCTCATTAAAACGGTTGAGTTTCTGCGCAAAATAGGCATATTTGAAGCGGTGCTCTGGGTCGTGACCGATGTCCCAGGCCTCCCGAAACGCTTCGAGAGCCTGGAGCCACTCGAAGCGGAGTTCGTGGATGACGCCGAGTTCGTAGAGATCAAGAGGGATTTTGCCGGCCGCGCCTCGGCTGGCTTCCAGTTGCTGGGATTTGAGGCGGAGCGCGCCGTCCAGGTCGCCGGCTCCGAGGAGTTTGGAGAGTTCGGCCTCGGGCGGTTCAGAGGAGCGGGCAGCGACCTCCTGCTGGAGTTTGTGGAGTTCCCGCGTGAGGCGGGTGATTTCGGCGTCTTTATCTTGTGGAGATTGGGCTGGGAGAAGGCCTTGTTGAGCAGCGTTTTCCTGACGGCTCGTGATTGCCTTAATTATTCGGGCTTCTGATTGCTTGAGGTCTTCAGTGGTAAGAGTTTCCTTCTTAGCAAACTTATCCCGAAGAGTGAACAGGATCAATAAAACAAGCACGGCGATGGTAAGCCCAAGTAAATTCCAAGTGGAATTCCCGGTCAACCGGTCCAGCAAATCCAGGATTTCCCTCTTGCCGCGAAGCACACCGACCAACAGGCTCAGGATTGCCCCGAGCGTGAGTACTGCTGCTGTGAACAGCACGATGACAATCGACCGTGGTAATTTTCGTGACATCTGTAGGTACTTTGACGGCGGTGATCCAGTCTACCATCGGTATTTCAGTCCTGCTTCCTGGTGCAAATAATATGCGGCCTTAGCAAGCAGGGGGTTCAGGCGCCGGGTCGCCCAGGTCCAGCCAAGCACTGAATCTGGGTGCCCCATGTCCCTCGCATTTGGGGACATGGGAGACCACAAACCCCAACCCGGCACGTGGCCCGCTCATCAGAATCGGAATGAGCCGTAAAAAGCTGTGCCCCGTTCATCGCAGTTTTATCGCGATGAGCGGGCGGTCCAGGCGGATGGCCCAGGCCTGACTAACCGCTAAAGTTGGGTGGCCCATGTCTGGCTTTTCAGACATGGGAGACCTCGAACTTCAACCGTCGTACCGGTGGGTAGGCGGGTCGCCCAGGTCCAGCCAAGCACTGAATCTGGGTGCCCCATGTCCCTCGCATTTGGGGACATGGGAGACCACAAACCCCAACCCGGCACGTGGCCCGCTCATCAGAATCGGAATGAGCCGTAAAAAGCTGTGCCCCGTTCATCGCAGTTTTATCGCGATGAGCGGGCGGTCCAGGCGGGTGGCCCAGGCCTGACTAACCGCTAAAGTTGGGTGGCCCATGTCTGGCTTTTCAGACATGGGAGACCTCGAACTTCAACCGTCGTACCGGTGGGTAGGCGGGTGGCCCAGGTCCGGCCAGGCACGAAAATGGGTGCCCCATGTCCCTCGCTTTCGGGGACATGGGAAAGCTCGAACTCAACGGGCCGGGTGCCTGTTTCTATCGCTAGGTGTTGGAACCCACAAATCTAAGCCCTAAATTCCACTGCGCGACCAGGAACATCTGCCAGCTGGCCACAATCACCACGCCGAAGGCACCCTGCACGAACACCTGCCGCCTGTGGAAAAGCATGCGTAGCTGTGGAAAATGCCGGCAGGAATGACGACGGCTTAGCCGTCAAAGCGGCCAAGTCCAACACTCAATCGTTTCAGCATATAAATGACCGATAAAGCCTTTCACTAAATCCTTTTACTGCACAGATACCGGAATCAGCACCTCTACTAAATCCTTTTAGTAAATCGTTGTACAAAATGCATTTTCTGCTTGCGCACCGTTGTTAAATTTCTGTAGTTTTCTTCGTGGTCGCAAAACCAGCGATCTTTGGTCTTGAACCGCGCTTACCGGTGCAGCGTTCAAGGCCGTCGCAGGCAGTGTTCAGTTCGGGAACCGGTTGTAGCGCGGGCCTCTCTTCTTCCTCACGTTGAGCCGCACGGGGCATAGCGTAGCCATCAGTACCTGTTTACCTGTTTCCCAAGAGTCCGCCCTCGGAACAAGCCCGGGGACGCCCGCGGGAATCGGCAGTCTTTAACCCCAAAAGACGAAGGAGAGATTCGTATGCGTTCGATGAAGTTCGTTTTATCGCGAGTTCAACTGGCAGCCCTCTGCGCTCTCGTAGCAGCGGGTTGCGTAACGGTGGCGGCAAGCGCCCAGTCAGTAGAAAACAATGGCATAGGCACAAACAGCGGCTACTACTATTCGTTGTATTCCACCGGCGGCTCGGCAACCATGACATTTCCCGATGCATCCACGTATCCCGGCAATTTCGCCGTAACCTGGTCTGGCGTCAATGATGTGGTCGGTGGTAAGGGCTGGAGTACCGGCGGAAATATGAGTGTTGGCTATAATGTCGGCTCCGCCAGCGGCTATAACAACATTTCTGTCTATGGGTGGACGACCAACCCGCTGGTCGAATATTACATCTGCGAGTTCGGTTCCGTCGCGACCGGAACGCTCAAGGGTAGTGTGAGCAGCGATGGGCACACCTACAATACCTATGAGCATCAGCAGGTCAATCAGCCTTCCATTGAGGGCACTGCGACTTTTGAGCAGTACTTGGATAACTGGGGCGGGTCATCCATCGGATCAAACCACACCGTCACCACTGGCAACCACTATAGCCACTGGTCGAGCCTCGGAATGAATCTGGGCACGTTCAATGAGCTGATCTTCATGGCAGAGGCCTATGGTGGAAAAAGTGGGGAAATTAACGCAACAGTGTGGTAAAAACTCTGCGCGACAGCTTATAGAGCCAGAACCGGGCGGTCTCACAACTGCCGGGTTCCCACCCTTGCGATTTTTTCATCTGTAGCGTTGATCGCGGTCGCAGAACCAGCAATCATTGGTTTTGAAGTTCGCTAATTAGTGCAGCATTCAAGCCCGTCACAGGCAGTGTTCAGTTCGGGAACCGGTTGTCACGCAGGCCTCTTTACTTCCTCTCGTTGAGCCGCACGGGGCGTAGCGTAGCAATCCGGTCCTGTTTACCTGTTTCCCAAGAGTCCGCCCTCGGAACAAGCCCGGGGACGCCCGCGGGAATCGGCAGTCTTTAACCCCAAAAGACAAAGGAGAGATTAGTATGCGTTCAATGAAGTTCGTTTTGTCACGAGTTCAGATGGTTGTCCTCAGCGCTCTCGTAGCAGCGGGTTGCGTAACGGTGGCGGCAAGCGCCCAGTCAGTATCCAACAATGGAGAAGGCACGAACAACGGATATTTCTATTCGCTGTTTACCAGCAGTGGGTCGGCAACCATGACATTTCCAAGCGCAGGAACGTATCCCGGCAACTACGCCATTTCCTGGTCTGGTGTCGGTGATATGGTTGGCGGTAAAGGCTGGAGTACTGGCAGTGCTCAGACGATTGGCTACAATGTCGGCTCCGCCAGCGGCTATAACACTATTTCCGTCTATGGGTGGCTGACAAGCCCGCTGGTCGAATATTACATCACTGAGTTTGGTTCTCTATATACGGCGGATGCAACGTTTAAGGGCAGCGTGAGCAGCGACGGGCACACCTACAACACCTATGAGCATGAGCAAGTCAACCAGCCTTCCATCCAAGGCACCGCAACGTTTGAACAGTACTTGGACGCCTGGGGAGGATCGTCAATAGGATCGAACCACACAGTCACCACCGCCAACCACTTTAACCACTGGAAAAGCCTCGGCATGACGGTGGGTTCCTTCAACTATCAGATCCTCGGAACAGAGGCATATAACGGCGCAAGTGGAGAGGTGAACGCGACAGTGTGGTAGACAGCACCCTGCAAATCATTTGATAGCGCCAGGGCCGGAGGATCTCCCAGTCTCCTGCCCGGCGCTGTCTACTTCAAGAAAATCTTCGTGATTCTTTGGCCTGGAGAAATTGGATATGTCGACTAGAAAAGCACTCCTACTAGCGTCAATTATGGGAATGGCACTTGCCAAATTATGCTGGGGAGCAGTACCGGATAGCTTTGTATTGGTCAAAGGCGGCACTTTCAAAAATACAAAATCCAATTACTACGCAAAAGGCGTGACCATATCGGACTTTTATATCGGTAAATACGATGTAACTCAAAAAGAGTGGGTTGAGGTAATGGGAAGCAATCCTTCAAAATTCAAAGGTGGAAATTTGCCCGTAGAAACGGTTAGCTGGTATGACAGCGTGGAGTACTGCAATAAAAGAAGCATCAAAGAGGGCTTGAAACCGTATTACAACATAGAAATGACTAAGCCAGACCCGAATAACAAGCCCGATCCGAAATTTGGCGATCTCGATTATATAAAGTGGACGGTAACCATCAATGCGGGAGCGAATGGTTACCGTTTGCCGACTGAAGCAGAGTGGGAATATGCTGCAGGCGGCGGCCAGATGAGCAAGAGTTACGCATATAGCGGAAGCGACGATGCAGATGAAGTCGCATGGTATTGGCAAAACGCCGGCGATAAATACTTGACAGGATTCTGGAACTGGTCAGCAATTGAGAAAAACCATGATCAAACAAAACCCGTCGGCGGCAAGAAGCCCAACGAGTTAGGACTTTACGATATGTCCGGCAATATAAGGGAGTGGTGTTGGGACTGGTACGGAAACCTGGAGACGAATGTAGTTGACCCGAAAGGAAGCCAAAGCGGCTTTAGCCGGGTGTGGAAGGGCGGCGGCTGGATCGGCGCGGCCGAGTTCTGTGAACCGTCTTTTCGCGGCCACTTGGCAGCGAATGGCACGGGCCCCGATCAAGGTTTTCGCGTCTGCCGCGGCAAGTGATGCTACCGCATCGTTAGAGCGCGAGCTCAAAATAAATAAGTGGCGCCTTGCGATAAGTCACGCGGCCACATTCCCTGAAGCCGCACTTTGCGTAAAACCCGCCTGCACCAGACTCCGCATCGAATGCGTCAAGGCGAATCGCGTTTGCAGGCCACGATCGGGCCTGCTTCACCGCTTCTTCAATCAACAATCTCCCAATCCCCAGACGCTGATCTTTTGGATTCACTGTCATGCCAACCAGATAAAGCGGCTTCTTCACCGGTGTGAAGTAGGCGACGTCAATCGCCCAGGGCTTTTTGGTTTGCAGCAGCAGCTTGCCGGCGATGCGCTTGCCCTTTCGCGCAATCAGGACGCGGGCGTAGCGCGTATCGCCATAGCGCATGCCGAAGAGGACGCCTCTTTCAGTGACCGTGCCAGACCCAGGACCGACACCGAAGCGGCGGGTGAGCTCTTCCGCAGCCGCATTCTGCAGCGCGACCAGTGCTGGCGCGTCTGCTTCCGTTGCAATCGAGAAGGAGAGCTTCATAGCTTATCTGGTCGGATCGGCAACCCTATTGACGATCCTGGTTGAAAGCCTACCGGGCGATCAAAAACATCAGCCAGCTAGCCGCAATCACAGCGCCGACAAAGAGCACGAAGCAGTAGATGCCGAAGCGCAGCATTCGTGGCGGAGTGTCGCGCATCGTGATGCCGAAGACCGTGGAAACAAAGAGCGCAAAGAGCAAAACAGCGGTAAAGTGCGAGGGGCGGAAGATCAAGCGGGTTTCCTCCCGGTACGCAGATTGTGGGCGTCAACGGCAGCGATGATGTTAAGCAGCCCGGCCACGACAATGAAGCGCGAACCCCAGTCGGCAGTGGTTTCGCGCACTGTCTCCGCGCCCAGGCCCAGCGCTCGACAGACGAAATAGATCAGCCCATTGCACAGGTCGCCTGCCAGGGAGAGATATTCCAAGATCTCGTGCCCGCTGGTGTAGATCTCGCCCTGCATAAAAATGCCCACTGCGAACATGCCGGTAATCGATACAAACAAAAGCGCCCCGCGGCCCCACTTGCGCAGCACAAAGTGGCCCGCGCCGGGAACCAGCCATCCGGCAATCAGAGGGAGATAAACGAGGCCGCCCGGTTGTGCGGCATTGCTTTTTTGCTGAGTAGCCATTCCTTTTTGACTATACCGCATTGGGGGTAGTTGTCAGTTCTCAGCGATCAGTTATCAGTCCCAGTTGGCAATCAAAAGCAGAATTGAACCCTTTGCAGAGACCTGAAAGCCTGACGCAAACCAAACATCTGAAAGGTCGTCGATAGGAGCCTGACCGTCCAGTCTTCCGCGGAAAGCTGACAACTGAGAACTGACCACTGCTTCTCAGATTCTCACCAGCTCGCGCTGAATTTTACCCGTGACCCAGGCCTTGCCGGGAGCAGTGAGCATGTCGATCTCGCTGCGCACGCCGAACTCCGGCAGATAGATGCCCGGTTCCACCGAGAAGCAGGTACAGGGCAGCAGGCGGCGCTCGTCGTGGGTTTCCAGGTTGTCGAGGTGCGCGCCGGAGCCGTGGATCTCGGTTGCGATATTGTGGCCGGTGCGATGGGTAAAATACTCGCCAAAGCCCGCCGCGCTGATCACCACGCGGGCGGCATCGTCAGCCTCATAACCGCAGATGGGGCGGTTGGCGGCAAATGCCTCTTCAACGGCGTGAATGGCCGCGTCGCGGGCGTTGCGGACCGTCTCGAAGACAAGCTGCTCGCGCGCGGCTCGGTTCGCGGCCAACGACGCCAGTCCATGTGATGTCATAGAAGATGCTGCCGGGCTTTTCTTTGCGGCCCCAGATGTCGATGAGTATGAAATCGCCCTCGGCGATCGGCGAAGACCGCTCGGCAGTCGGCTCGTAGTGCGAGTCGGAACTGTTCGCATTGGCACTGACATTGGGTCCGTTCTCCCAGACCAATCCCTCGCGGCGCATCGCCTCGCTCAGCCACTGAACGTGCTCGAATTCGGTATATTTTCCGGCGCTGCCTGAACTGGGTCGTAAGCAGCGCCCAATCTCCTGCCACCCTTCGGCAAGGATCGCGTCAATCGCCACTTGCGCGGCAGTGTGGCTGGCAACCTGGTCGGCGCTCAGGACAGCTTCAAACTGGCTCACCAGATCGGCGGAGCTGACAATCTGCTTTCCCAGGCTGCGTAAAAATTCAACCGTCCCGGCATCGACCATCGAGACATACATGATTGCGTTGTTGGGTGAGTACTGCATGGCGATGGTGCGGGCGCCGGCGAGGATTCGCTCAAGCCCGGCAGCCAGTTCCTGCCAACTGGAATATTGACCCTTCGTCCCCGGCAGCGAGTCCAACCGGCCCTGCTCAATGCGATGGACGAGCTTCTGCGGCTCGCCATTGGCGGGAATAAAGTAGTACCAGCGCCGCGTGATGTGCGCCTTCTCGTCCAAGCCCAGAATGCGCCCGGCGATGGGGTCGCGATGATGGTGATCGTAAAAGAGCCAGCCGTCAAAGCCAGCCTCGCGGATAGCCGCCTGGATCGCCGCGAGATTCGGCGCGTGATTCGCTTCAGAAGTCATACCGGGTATTTTAGCGCCGGGGGCTTCGCCTCAACTCCCCAGCAACTTGGCGCCCCAGATCAGCAGCGCCCCGCCCAGCGCAATGCGATAAATCGCGAACAACACAAAGCCGTGCTTGCGCACCCATTGCAAAAACCACTCCACCACGCCCAGGGCCACGATGAACGAAACCGCAATTCCGATCAGCAGCACGATCCAGCGTTCAGAGGTCATCACCACGTGCGGCGCCAGGCCCGCGGCCACGGCTGACTTGCTCGGGTGAATCTCCTTGAGCAGATCCCAGGCGGTAGCGGCAACCATCGTGGGAATCGACAGCAGGAAGCTGAACTCCAGAGCCGCAGGGCGCGAGAGGCCGACGATCTGGCCAGCAGCAATCGTCGACATGGACCGCGAGGTACCTGGGAAAACCGCCGAGAGCGTCTGGCAGATGCCGATCCAGATCGCCTGCCCCAGGCTCATCTCTTCCACATCCTTGGTAGCCGCGTCTTGCCGCACGCTCCAGGCATCGATGATCCACATCACGAAGCCGCCGATCAGCAGCGCCTCGGCCATTACCGCGATGCTGCCCAAATGCGCCTCGCTCCATTTATGCAGCAAGAGCGACGGCGCGGAAGTACACGCAAAAGCAATCAGCGTCAGCGAGATGGGATGATTGAACCAGGTGCGGGTGCCGTTCTCGCCCCCAGGAAAGGTGCGGATAAACTCGACAATGCGCCCCAGGAACAGCAGGCAGAGCGCCAGAATTGCGCCCAACTGAATGACGATGGTGTACATCTTCCAGTAGGGATCGTCAAGCGGCAGCTTCATCAACGCTTCAGCTATGCGCAAGTGCGCCGTCGAGCTGACCGGCAGAAACTCGGTCAAGCCTTCCACAATGCCCAACAGGACAGACAGAAGATAGTCGTTCAAGCATCCTCCGGGGTGCGGGATTGGCACGGCGGAACGCCGCGCAAAGCCTCCATCCGCTCATCTTCGGCCCGTGATTCCTCTACTGCTGGTCGATGCCGTAAACGGGGATGCCCTCATCCAATTTGTACACCAGCGAGGCAGCCCGCGCCGCATAATCCGTGGCCGGGAACTTTTCTTTGAGCTTTGCGGCCAGCTCGCGGGCATGGGTGTGGGCGTCCTCGCTCTTCTTGTCGCTGCCGTCAGCGGAGTACATATCCTTCAAGACAGCAAGCCGGTAAACCGCCTGATAGAGCGCCTGCGCAGTGCGCGGCCCGTCGGGATACTCGGCTGCGAACTTCTCGTAATGCTCGGCTTCCTTCTCCGGGCATTTGGCCTGCCCCTGCCAGTCGCCGCAGAGCTTGTTGTCGATCAGCGCAAAGGCCGCCAGATCTGCCTGCCGCGTGTGTGGATAGAGCTTGAGAATCTGCTTCATCTCGTACTCATCCATCTGGTCTCTCAGGTAGGCCTGCTTTTCATGGGCCGAGGGGCGCGACGAGGCGTCGGCCTTCTGAATCTGCCACTGAATATCCGCAGCCCGCCATGCCGCCTCAGCGGCCAGAGGCGAGTTTGGGAACATCTCCGCCAGCCGCCGATAGAGCAGCCGGGCACTCTGCGCCGCGTTGACCGGCCCGCGGGGATTTTCCGCCAGCGACTCCTGATTCGCCGCCTCGCCCATCAGCACCAAATCGCCGTTGGGAGTGGTCTCGATCACCACCCCGCGCGCTTCCATCCAGCCGGAGATCGGCGGCGGCGTGGAGTCCTCGCCAATCAGCGGAGCGTCCTTGTCGTGCATCTCCTGAATGTCGGTGTTGGCGTAGACGCGCAGCCACGGGCCGCTATGCTCGGCCACCACCATCTCGCGGCCAATCTGCACCCGGTCGACTTTCTGCGAACTCGTATCCGGCGCAATATACAGCCAGGTCACACGCAGCGCGGTCGCCCGTGGGCCAGACATCGGCTTTTCCAGTTGCGGTTTTTTGTCGGCGCGGGCCGTTAGCGGCACAGCGGCCAATGCCAGCACAAAAAAGATTCGAAATGCACGTCGAAAAAAAATCATCACGGGGAAGATCATATTCCAAACGACGCTAGGATGGCTCTTCGGTGAGCACTCTAGCTAATTCTTGACGACGCTTTCACCACAATCATCACAGATTCAGGGTGCCCCACCCTCGCCACGCACTTGTTTTTGTGGCTAGGGTGGGAAAGCACTAACCCCAATCCGCAACTTCTCCACTCAGCCGACCTTTTCAGCAAGCACTTTCGCCAGCATTTCCGGCGCAACATTGCCCCCGCTAACCACCGCAACGGCGCGCGTATAAGCGGGCAACTCATCGGCATGAAAGAGCAATGCAGCGGTGGCCACAGCGCCGCTCGGCTCGGGAAGCAGCCGCGTAGCAGCGACAATAGCCCGCATCGCGGCGCGAATCTCCGCTTCGGTCACAGTGATAATGCCATCCACAAAGGCCTGAATGTGCGCAAAGTTGCGATTGCCTACAGATTGCGTACGCAGCCCATCGGCAATCGTCCGGCTGGTCAGCTCAGCGGCCCAGGTGACGACGGAACCAGAGCGAAAGCTCTCGGCAGCGTCTCCGGCCAGCTCCGGTTCCACGCCAATCACTTTGGTCCGCGGGCTAATCTGCTTCACTGCCGCAGCTACGCCACTCAACAAGCCCCCGCCGGAGACGGGAGCCAGCACCAAATCCACGTCAGGCAGCGCATCAATAATCTCCAGCCCGCAGGTCGCCTGCCCGGCGATAATCTGCTCATCGTCGTATGGTGGAATCACCACATAACCGTGCTCGCGCACCAGTTGCTCAGCCACAGCCAGCCGCTCACTCGACGCAAGGCCCACATCGACGACCTCAGCCCCCAGCGCCGCCGTCGCCGCGCGCTTGACCGCCGGCGCATTCGACGGCATCACAATCACCGCTTTCGCACCCACATGCCGCGCAGCATACGCCACGCCCTGCGCGTGGTTGCCGCTGGAGTAGGTAATCACTCCCCGCGCGATCTCCGCCGGCGTAAGCTGGAAAATCTTGTTGGACGCGCCGCGAATCTTGAACGCGCCGATCGGCTGCAAGCTCTCCGCCTTGAGCCAGATTCTTTTGTTGGTTCCGTAACCGGAGAGGCCCGGAAAAGCCGCTTCGACGAGCGGCGTCTTCATCGCAACGGGGGCAATGCGCTCTGCAGCAGCGCGGATGGTTTCAACATCGACCAGAGGATAAGACTGTGCGTTCATGGTAGGTACTTCTCCGGGAGAGGATCTGTAGGAGTTTCGGCTTGCCAGATAATTTCGATCACGCGCCACTGCTTGCCGTCGAAGACCGCCTGAATGCTGTTGATACCGCGGTCCAGAATTTTGCCTTCGGACGCCTTCCCTTCGGAGGGCTTGCCGTCAGGCCCAGTTTCTCCAGATGCGGCGCGGGTCTCGTAGGTGCTCCAAAGGTGGGCGATGTGCCCCCAGGTTTCCGTGCGAACCTTGATCTGGCGCTCCCAAAAGACCTGTTTGCCTTGCTTGCCCACAGCATCAATCCAACCATCTACGGTGAGCACGCGTGGAGTTGCTGTGCCATCGGCAGCAACGCGAATGGGGATCAGCCGCGCGTCAGGCAGAAAGAGCGCGCGAAAACAGGTGCGGTCCTTGTCCGCTGGGCCACTAACAGCAGCGTCGATTGCGCTGACAAGTTGATCAAGTGTGGCCGTGGACGGGCAGGCCGGAACGGTGGCCATTGGGTTGTCGGGTACTTGGGCGTTTGCTTCAATGGTATGCGCCGGAGCCAGTGCGACAGCGGCCAGGGTGAGGGCAATCGCGATGCGTCTCATAAGGGGATTCTACAGAACGAGGCACGGATGAAGGCTTTACACTTGAAGTAGTGAGACCGATCAGCATAACCGATTGTGGGTTATCATGGAATCTCCGGAAGGCAGAATATGGCGCGGCAATCGGCACTGAAATTCGAGGATCGCGCTTTCGATTTCGCTCCTTATCTCAAGGAAGATGCGACGATTGAACCGGCTTATGTCTCGGCCTCCGGAGCGCTTTTTTCTGCCGACTGCATGAAGGTCCTTCCACAGATCAGGGACGAATCCGTTGATACGGTCTTTGCGGACCCTCCATTCAATATCGGCAAGGAATATGGGGATAGCTATGACGATCTGAAGCCCGACGAATATTATCTCCAATGGTGCAAGGATTGGATCAAGGAGTGCGTTCGCACCATCAAGCCGGGAGGCGCTTTTTTTCTATATAACCTTCCCAAATGGAATATTCTGCTTGGGGCATATCTCACGCAGATTGGCATGGAATTCAGGCATTGGATCGCGATTGAGATATCGGCCTCCTTGCCCATTCCAGGTAGGCTTCATCCCAGCCATTACAGCCTTCTTTACTACACCAAGGGCAAAGCGAAGACCTTTCGGCGGGTTCGCACTCCGATACAAACATGCAGGCACTGCGGCGGAGAGATCAAGGACTATGGCGGTCATCGCGATGCGATGAATCCCAAAGGTGTAAACCTCAAAGATGTATGGACGGATATTCCTCCGGTTCGCCACTGGAAATTCAAATCCAAGGACCGGAAGGCCAACGCTCTCTCCACTAAAATTCTCGATCGGGTGGTGGAGATGTCAACTATTCCTGGCGAACTTGTTCTGGACCCTTTTGGCGGAAGCGGCACCACGTTTGCTGTCTGCGAAAAGAAAGGGAGAGAATGGATCGGGATTGAAATTGACTTTGGACCGGAGATCGTCGATCGCCTGGTGAGCGGTGAAATTCATAGCCATAAGAATGACGATTACATCGAAGACTAACCCTTGGCGCGTCCGTCTGTGCCTTTGGGAATGAGAGCCACACTTGCGCTCTCTGCATCCTGCTCGATCACCACAATCTCGACGATACCCTTCTTGCAGACTGTTGATTTCCATAAGCTCAGATAGGGCGCAAGCTCGGTGAAGTTTCCCACGCGGTCGGTTAGATAAAGATAGAGCTGCCGCGATGGGATGACTAACACGCCGGCTGCAATTATTCCCTGCTGACTTAGCATCAGCAGCTTGTTCATCGTTCTGTGACTCGATGAGATATTTCCGGTCTCCCACTCAGCTACGATTGGGCCTTCGGTCCCAGAGGTTACCGCGTCGAAATCTCCGAGCGATTGTCCAGCTTCATTTTTCGCCGGCCCCTCGGCAACCCAGCCACGACCGGTCAATTCCGCAAGGAATTCCTTCTTGATCGGAACCACGCCATTTCCTTTGCGTTCAGGGTTAATGGTGAATTTCCCGCTGCCAGAGGGCCAATCGCACTTTTTAATTGCTTCATGGATCGTATTTCTGGTCGCCTTCCAGTTGGCTGAACCGGCATAGCTGCCACGACTGATGATCGTCTCAATATGAACAATCTTCATTTGATGCCTCTGTAGAACTTAGCGAATAAATCTACTGGATCAATGCCTAGCGCCTTGGCAACGTCGCCAAATTCAACCACATCCAGACGGCGTTCTCCGCGCTCATATTTTGAAACAAAAGACTGCGGCTTGCTCAGGCGTTGCGACAATTCGGATTGTGTAAAACAGGCTGACTTCCGCGCGTCAATCAGAAGTTCACGGAGTGCCTTACAGGCTTCACTATCCAATGTGGCCACACGCTCGCAGCGAGTATACGACCATGCCCTGAAAATCCCAAATCAGGTTTTATTGGGAGCGCAAAGACTTGGGGTGTCCGCCGTTTGGTGTATATGCACTCCGCTCCGGGTTCGATATGCGAAGAACTTGGGGCGCCGGGCTGTGTCACAGGAACGAATAATTATCTGCACGATTTTGAAGTATATATTTTTTTGCGTGGGGGGAGGGTCGTACACTCCGATCTGATTTGCGGCTGCATCCCGGTTTTCCCACTTCTGCTTTCCAGTATGCCCGAAGTGGAGGTAATTTTCGGCATGAAATCGCCTCGCAGGAGCAGCGAACACATCAACCTCGGTTCCGACACACAGAATCAATTCTTTGCGCAATGCTTTGGCTTTGCAACCACGCAGCTACCTATACTATGCGTAGTCGTTCGGACCACTGGTTGGTTTGTTCGTTTTATGGATTAAGAACCCTAGGAGCTTGTTGAAAAAGGGTTCTTGATCCCGGAATATGGCAAGAATCGGCATGCCAAAGCCATCTCCGATGTCGCTCCGATCGTTCTACGGGCATTCTGGCGCGGTTCCATTTTTCACGTGCGGGAACACTTCACGTTTATCAACAAGCTCCTAGAAGAGCCGTCGAGATTAAACATAAGAAAACTGATGCGAATACCAATGAATGAAGCATCTGGGGCTGTCCGCTGATCCTTTTCCCAAAAACTCCCAACAGCACACCGATAAACAAAGATCCGCCATTAACCAGCGCGGGCCAGAATTTGGCAGTTTTCTGCTGCTTTAGCTCGGTCCCCTCTATCCGTGCATCCTGTATGATTTTCCCGTTGAAATTCGCGACCAGAAGCTTAAGGGTCAACTCATCTTTTGAATTCATCAGCATCGGCGAAATCATCATTCCATTGTTAGCCCAACTCAGCGATGCTTCCATTCCCTGTGGCCTCTTCGATGTAACCTCGGCGTCAATTATGCGGGCCCCCTCGTTGACTGAGAAAGAGACAGGTTTTACGAAATCCGAGGCGCGTATCGGTTCAGTACCACTGTTCATCACCCGAATTCGTACAAGCCCGACATCTTCAACCGTTTCCCCATCAAACAAAATCTTTACTCTTCCTGATAGCTCCTCTTTGATAGTAAGGACACGAGTCATCGAAAGGATTTCGTAGATCAGCGCCTTGCGCTTTCGATTTAGCAGAAAAATCGTAATCGCAACAGAGGCTGAAACCAGGATCGCGCAGAGCGCTATTGATGATCTGCCAGCGTCGCTCTTGAGGAAATTCCAGAGATCGTCCATATCCCTCACGCAGAAGGTAGATTCCTATGATAATTACCAGTTCACGGAAGTTTACCATCAGCGTGTGAGTCCCTGTCTAATTCACGCAGCTGCGGAAAATATCGTGCGGCTGCCTGAGGTCTCGTAGGTCAGACGTTCGTCACCGCAACTCTCGCCGGCCTTCCGCCTTTCGCACCATTCGCCTTGGCTGCGCAGCGTTTGGCTTCGCTCTTGGCGCTGCCGCCCTTTTTGCCCAGTTGCGCCATCCAGCGGCGGTTGCCTTAGACACCTTCCATCAGCGCGGGGACGTACAAGTCTACATCGAGATCGGGAAAACTGATCCCGGTTCCGCGGCCCAGCAGTTCATAATTCTGCATCTGTTCGTGCGTGGAGCTGCCAAGTCCCTGCACGTCTTCAATGGGAAGCACCAACCGGCGCTGGTTGCTGAGTGTGACGATAAGAAGGTTCAGTGACGGAATGTGCTCAACGGCAAGCGCTACGAGATCGCTGTCATGGGCCTTGGCCTTTGCCAGCACCGCTTCAATCTCGGCGTCTATTGTCAGGACTTTATGTCGAACCATAATGCTTCTCCCAATCACGGAGCCGGTCGGTCCAGTGGTTCCCACCCTAGCGGCAAAAACAAGAACGCCGCGAGGATGGGGCACCCAGACTCTTGGGAAGTCATCACTGCCGAATCCTCAAATCTCCAGAATCACCGGCATAATCATCGGCCTGCGTCCGGTGGTTTTCTGGATCAGCCGCTTCAACTCCGCGCGGACCTTTTCCTTGACCATACCGTAGTCGGATTTCTGCTCTGTGCTCAGGCCGTCGAGGGTTTTGAGCACCAGCTCTTTGGCCTGCTCGGTGATATCCGCGCCGCCGAAGCCGCGCATGATCACCTCAGGTTGCTGCTCCACCTTGCCGGTGCGCTTGTTGATGGCCAGCACAGCCAGCACAATGCCGTCTTCGCTGAGGATGCGGCGGTCCTTGATGACCATATCTTCGACCACATCAATCGAAGAGCCGGAGTCGATGAGGATGCGCCCGGCGGTGACTTTGTCCTTCTTGCGGGCCTGGGTCTGGTCCATCTCCAGCACGTCGCCGTCTTCAAGCACAATCGCCTGCTCCACCGCACCGGTCTCCATTGCCAGTTCGGCGTGCTTGCGCAGGTTGCCGTAGTTGCCATGCACCGGGATGAAATACTTGGGCCGCAGCAGGTTGATGAGCAGCCGCATCTCTTCCTGCGATCCGTGGCCGCTGACGTGAATCAGCCCGTTCGAGCCGTTGTCGAAGATGACATTGGCGTCACGGTGATAAAGGTGATCGATGACGCGGAAGATGCCCTTCTCGTTGCCCGGAATCACGCGCGAACTGAGCAGCACCGTATCGCCCGGCTCAATATGCGCGTGCTTGTGATTGTCCACCGCGGCGCGGCTCAGCGCGCTCATCGGCTCGCCCTGCGTGCCGCTGATCAACAGCATCAACTGCTCGGGCGGATAATCGCGAATCTGCCCAGGGTTGATGACGAGGCCGGAAGGAATATCGATGTAGCCCAGGTCCTGCGCGATATCCGTGCTCTCCATCATCGAGCGGCCAATCAGCGCCACTTTGCGGCCATGCTGACGGGCCAGATCGAGCGCAATGCGGATGCGGAAGATCGATGAAGAAAAGCAGCTGAAGAAGAGCTTCTTTTTGGTGCGCGAAAAAATCTCGTCGAGCCGCGGAATCACCGCTACTTCGGCAGGTGTGTAGCCGGAGCGGTCCACGTTGGTCGAGTCCTGCAACAGGGCCAGCACGCCGCGCTTGCCGTACTCGGCAAAGGTGTGCAGGTCGAAGGACTTGCCATCGAGCGGCGCCAGGTCGATCTTGAAG
This sequence comes from uncultured Acidobacteriaceae bacterium, assembly GCA_963713645.1. Lineage (GTDB taxonomy): Bacteria > Acidobacteriota > Terriglobia > Terriglobales > Acidobacteriaceae > Telmatobacter. The sequence continues at coordinate 123,069 of CAVQMQ010000037.1, forward strand.
TCGCCGGTGTGAATCACCACGCCAACCGGCGTCTCAATGGCCAGCGCCACGCAATCCACCAGCGAGTGGGTTACATGGATCGGCTCAATCGTGAACGGCCCAATGGTGAATTTTTCTTTGGCGACAATCTCGATCAGCTCGGTCTCGTCGAGCAGTTGATGCTCTTCAAGATTGCCTTCGACGTAGGCCAGCGTGAACTCGGTTCCGTAGACCGGAACCTTCAGCTCGCTCAGAATCCAGGGCAGGCCGCCGATGTGGTCCTGATGCCCGTGGGTGAGAACGATGGCCCGGACGTGCGCCTTGTTTTCAATCAGGTAGGTGATGTCGGGCACAACGATATCTACGCCCAGCAACTCGGACTCCGGGAACATTAATCCCGCGTCAATCACGATAATGTCGTCTTCCCAACGCAAAGCCAGGCAGTTCATGCCGAACTCGCCAAGGCCACCAAGGGGGATGATTTTCAGTTTTTTCGTTTGCATCTGTCAAGTACGATGCTAACACCTGTGAGTTGAGTGGGAATCTCGACAACACGCCGCGCGTGGCCGGGCTAGACCACAGGGTAGGGCCACAGGGTCACAGTTTCACAATAACTGCGCGCTGTTTTGGGTGTTGCTGTAACTCGTTGAATTTGTGTTTTTTATGGGGTGGCTCGGCGCTTCACAGTGGCACAATTCTTGTGTTTCTGTGCGATTTTCTATACTTAAATTATTGAATCTATGTTGGTTAGCGAGCGTCACAGTTTCACAGCCGGGAATTTAATTTCCGTTCACGATTTTGACCCTTCTATTTGCTGACAAGTATTTGTATTTGAGGCGCTTGCGCGAATCGTATCCGCTGCAAAAGTGGGCTTCTACGCGGAGTTTTTTCATCAAAACAGCCCGTTTTTTCCTCGAAATGACCCGTTTTCAGGCTCAAATTGCCCCGAAAACGCCGATTTCTGTGAGTTTCCGGAGAGCAGGGGTTAGGGATTAGGGCTAGGGGTTAGGGAGCACTGGCGCTCAATTTGTTAGTTTGCGCCCCGCGCGGGTAATTTTCCGCAACCCCTCCGGTGGGGTGATCCAAACGCGCCTTCTGTGGGGATGCCTCAAGCACGGCTGCGGTGTGGGGTGCTTTCGCGCCTTTGATCTCTGGATATGTGCGACCCCGCCCTTGTGACAAGAGCAAGTGCGTCGCGAGGATTGGGCAGCCTCGGTGGTTGGCAGGTTTAGATTTCAAAACTTAGGGTACGTCATCCGCCGTGTTACTTTTTCCCTTTATTTCCAATTACATCCGGCCAGATTTGACACAGAAAATCATCTTTAGTAATGTGTCTGAATTGAACAGAGGTAACTCTTCTGTTAGCTGAAACGCAAATCGTGTCCACAGAACAAATTCCAATCGCAACACAACACCGCACCCACGAGGAAGTATGCGTTGTAATTTGCCGAAAGTTTATCGGGGGGCGCATTCTATGCGAACTGCCTTCACCCTTCTTGTCATTGCCGTCCTAACCCGCGCACATTTGCCTGCACAATTGACTCTTCAGCAGCCTTCTCAATCGGCCAAATCGGGGATTTCAACAACCATTCCCGCATTCCATGGCAAGACGATTTATGTTTATCTCAATGAACAAGCTGCCCTTTCGCGCAATGGTGACACCAAAGCCACTACAGAACTGACTCGTCAGATGTTCCGAAATACAGGTATCCCGGTTGACGTTGCTGATGCCTTCAGTTTTACAGACCGCGTCGTACAAGCGGAGTCTGCGTACAGGAACGGGGTGCACGCCGGCGTTCAAGAGGCCGATATCGTAAAGGCGGTCAACAATCTGGCGAAATCGATCAATGCTCCAGTGTGGGTGCGGACCAACCAGGCTGAGATTCGCAAACTACGGATGCGGCTGCTTGTAACCTATCCGCAACTGTTTGCGAGCCAGGAACCGCCAGATGCAGAAGGACACTATAAAGCTCTCAGCGAAAAAATGAGTCCGGTCGAGGCCGTGTATCTCGCAACCTCCCTTCTGTTTCAGAAGCGCTTCAACGCTGATTTTCAGTTCACCGAAGAGGAACAGGCCCAAAACGCCAAACTCGACCCTGCCACGGTTAAAACAATGCATTTCCAACGTAAGCGGGAATTGATAGATCTGCTTCGCGGACAATCGACGACCAGCAGCATGCGCGATCTTTTGGCCGCTTCAGACCATCTTTTCACTGACCTGGGAATCGAGCAGGCTGGCAACGCTGGCATAACTGACCCATTGCAAATAAGCCCAACTGTTGAGAATGAAGGAGGCCGCTAATGAACAGGAAATCTTTGATTGCTCTGTTGCTTGCGGGAACAATCCTCCCGTTGTTCGGCGGTTGCTCCAGCGGAGGGGGCACGACTACTACATATGTGTCTGTCGGCCCGTCGGGGGCATCCGGCTCCGGCACGATTACTGCGTATACGACCGTGAACGGCGTGAATCAAGGCTGGCAAGCTACGATTAGCGGGAGCGCTGTTAATCCAAGCTGCAATCTCTTGACCGATCAAAACTGCTTTACGAGTTTCTCTCAGGTGAAGATGGGGCTTGATGGGTCAGGCACCGGTTCCATTACGATCAATTCAGATGCAATTCCCGGCTACTGGCAATTCGGCTTACTTGCTGACTCTACTTGCACAACGGGCGCTTCTTCAGGGGTGATATTTGTAGCAAACATCATACCTGATGATGACCAGAGCATTCCGTGCGAAGATGGAGATGCTGGGGATGCGGTCGTATCGCCTGCATCGTGCGACTCCATATTCAACACCGAGACTGGGCAGACTAAAACTACCTGCACGAGTACGGTGACATTGTCTACATCGCCGGCAACCATGCCGACCACATATGCTGTGACTGTTGGAGCGTATGATAGCTTCGGCGATTTGGAAGCTAGTAATTCAATCACAGCGAGTTCATCGACTTCAATAACAGTACCGACTCCCAGCTCAGTTGGGTATTCAGTAATCACGATCATCGATCCGACGACCAACTCAGTCGTTGCCGCCGGCCTCTTCACTAGAAACTCAGAGGTATTGAGTTCTCCTTGCAGCGGGACCAAGAAGAGCTGCGGCGGCTAGGACAGAGCAGCGGCCCCGCTGCAACAAACTTTTACCATTCGCTTTGCGTGGCCAAAGGATTGGCTTCGCGCCTGTAATCCACTTGGCTTGGCCACCTTTCCCAATCGAGGAGTTATATAGGACGCGGCTTGCTGGATGGCACATTGCCATTCAGTGAGCCGTGATTACCCTGCGAAAGAAATCAGCGGTACGGGCAATGCACCGTAATTCAATGGCCTGTGGGAAATAATGACCGGCCTCGGGATAGATATCCATTTCATATCGAAATTGATGCCGGATGCAGAACTCTTTCAGTTTCTCCGCCTCATGCACGGAGACCAGGGTGTCGTCCGCGCCGTGTGAAATAAGCATCGCAAACGGAGGGGGTCTGTTAGCCGAATATCCTGCGGGAATTCCGGCGCTGATCTCGCTTACAGCCATCACCTCTTGACGCCGCAGCGCAAGCGCGACGCTGAGGTACCCGCCCAGAGATTCTCCAAACAGAAATACTGGCTGTTTTTTTGTCGATGGCAGGGACTCAGCCTTTGACAACATTTTATCGGTAGCAGCCAGCAGCGCGGGGAAGCGCGAAATGATCTCAGATTCCGAGGTAAGGCTCTTGAGACCGAAGGCTTCCAGATAGTGAGGCAATACGACGACAAAGCAACTGTGCGCGAGTGCTTTCTCGCCGAAGTTGTCCTGCGGCGGCTCATCATTGGAGCGCAGCGAGAAGGCACCGGCTGAACCGTGGAGCATAAATACAAGCGGGAGGCTCTTATGACTATCGGGCAGGTAATATTCAGTTGTCATGCTATTGCCATCAACTAGCGATGTGGACTGATAATAATGGTACTTGCAAACATCTGAATGCGTAGCAGCGATCGAGAACGCAGGCATGGCCAAGCACGACAACATGATAAGGACGGAGATCGATGAGAGCGAAGGCACGCGGAGTTGGACTGACCGGATCGGCATTTGTTTCTTTCTTATTCTTCATTGCGGTGACGTGTGCAATGGCGGTACACGCCGCTGCGCAACAATCCGCAAGCGGTTCCGCCATTACTTCAGATTCAGTGAGCAATACCATTCATCGATCATGGCAGATTGGCGGATTTGCCGCGGGCGGCTTTCCTCCATACTATTCCGTCCATTCTCCAACTGCGCACTATCAGGAAGAACTGCTGTTTTATAGCGCTGGCATGGAGGTTGGGCATATGGTAACAGCAATGCACGGCCCGAATTTTCTGCGGGGTCGCGGAGAAGTGGTAGCCGAAGTGATTCCATACTGGCACGTGAACCATCCAGCGCAAACAGTGAGAGTGTACCTGGCCAACAGTACACAGAGTTTTTTGGCAGGCGTCGGAGAGTACAGTCTTCAAGGCGCTTCAATATCCCCAGTGGAGTTTCGCTGGAATTTCATGAAGAAAGACAGCAGCAGATTTGTTCCATGGATACAGGCGGGCATGGGCTTATTGTGGACGGATAATGAGTTTCCTCAGGGATATGGTTCACCAGAGCATCCGCCTGTGGCAAAGACCAGCCGCGTCAATTTTACCCCGCAAGTAGATTTTGGAGAAAACATTTTTACCCGCAAGAACCAGAGCTTGAGCCTAGGAGTTCGGGCGACTCATATAACCGATTTTGGATTCACGGCTTATGATCCCGGAGTGAATGTTGTTGCCGAATTCAGGGTCGCTTATTCTTGGTGGAAATAGTCGTGACAGATTTTGATTCATCTTTAGTCGGCGGGTGGCGCACCCTTAGTTTTTGAAATCTTAACCCGCTGACAACCGTGGGTAGTGGATTCAATGACCGACATAAACACAAACCGCACCCTACCCCTTCCCTCCGCCGCGCCGCCCCGGTACGATAATCTAAAAGGTGAAAAAGACTTTCCTTCCCCCAACGGGTGAATCCCTTGATTGTTGAAATTGAAGCTCTGACCAAGGTCTACGAGGCCAAGCAGCGCGTAGTCGCTGTGGACGGTGTCGATCTGGAGCTGAAGCAGGGTGAGATCTTCGGCCTGCTCGGTCCCAACGGCGCGGGTAAAACCACCACCATCTCCATTGCCACCACGCGCGCGCTGCCTACCAGCGGCACGGTGCGCATCGCGGGTATCGACGTGGTGCAGCATCCGGCCCACGCGCGCGAGCACATCGGCGTGGTCCCGCAGTTCAACACCCTCGACCGCTCGCTGACGGTGTACGAGAATCTCTACTATCACTGCCGCTACTTCGGCTACAGCCATTCGAAATCGAAGGCCCGCTCTCTGGAGCTGCTGGCGCAATTTCTGCTCAGCGAGCGCAAGGATGCGTATCCGCAGGCGTTGAGCGGCGGCCTGGCGCAGAGGGTGCAGATTGCGCGAGCGATTGCTCACCGGCCTACGGTTCTGTTTCTCGACGAGCCATCCGCGGGACTCGACCCGCAGAGCCGCATGGCCATGTGGACCGCGGTCGAAGGGCTGCGCAAGGAAGGCATCACGGTGCTGCTGACCACGCATTACATGGAAGAGGCCGACGAGCTGTCGGACCGCGTGGCGATCATCGATCATGGCCGCACGCTGGCGCTCGGGTCACCAGAGAAGCTGAAGCAGACCTTCGGCGCGCACACGATCTTCAACCTTAAACTCAAATCCCAGGATGGCCTCGATCCGCTGATCGCGCAGATCAAGCAGTTGGAAGGCGTGGTCAATGCAGAGGCGATACCCGAGGGCCTGCGCGTGATTGCCACGGCCTCCGACGGATTGCTGGCCGAGCTGGTCTCCGCCGCCACCGCGAATGGAGTACGCGATTTGAAGATCGCCGAGCCGAGCCTGGAAACGGTATTTATTGAGCTGACAGGGAGGGACTTGCGTGAATAGCGCCGAGGGACTAGGGACTAGGGAAAAGGGACTAGGAAACAGCAATACAACTCAAGCGCACTCAACCCCATATAGCTCGGGGATTTTCCTCAAGTCATTTCTCGGGCTGTTTTTGCGCGATCTGCGCGTGCTCACCCGCGAGATTCTTCCTTTCATGCTGCGCGTGGGAATGCAGCCGCTGCTTTTCCTCTTTGTCTTCACCTTCATCATGCCGCACATGGCCGGCGGCAATCCGCTGGCAATGGGCGCGGGCCGCTCCTTCGGCGAGGTGATTCTGCCAGGACTGATGGCTGTAGCCATCATGTTCTCCGGCATCTCCGCCGTGGCGCTGCCGCTCTCCGCAGAGTTCGGCATCACCCGCGAAATCGACGACCGCGTGATGTGTCCGCTGCCGCTCTGGGCCGTCGCTCTGGAGAAGGTCTGCTTCAGCGCCCTGCAAAGTATGGCCGCCGCGCTGTTAGTGATTCCGATGGCCTATTACATCCCCGCCAAACCGGTACATGCGGATATTCATAACTGGTTCCTTCTTGCTCTGGTGCTGGTGTTGGCGAGTTTGTTGGCCGGCTCACTCGGTCTGGTCATCGGCTCGGTCGTCAGCCCTAAACATATCGGTCTGGTCTTTTCGATTCTGGTTGTACCGATTACATTCTTAGGCTGCGTCTACTATCCGTGGGCTAATCTCGGCGATAGCGGCCTACGCTGGCTCCAGATCGCCGTCTGCTTCAATCCGATCGTGTACATGAGCGAAGGATTGCGCGCTGCGGTCACTCCTGAGGTCAAGTCGATGCCATGGTATGCCTTCGTGCCAGCGCTGCTCTTCTTCACAGCGCTGCTGGGCCGCATCGGCTTGAGAGGCTTCTTGCGTCGGGTGATTTCGTAGATTACGGCTGGATTCGAATTAAGCCCATGCCGTCACGAAGGTCTCAATTGGTATACAATGTATCTATGCGCGCGACCACCCCCAATGCGACTGCAATGATTCATGTCCGAGTGGATCAGAACCTGAAGACGAGAGCCGCCAAAACCCTGGATGCGATGGGGTTAAGTCTTTCTGACGTGGTGCGTCTTTTGTTGACGCGCATTGCCGTTGAGCAAGCGCTTCCCTTCGAGGTTCGGGTTCCAAACCCTGTGACCAGAGCGGCGATGGAAGAGGTCCGGCGCGGCGATCTGCACTCGGCGGCCAGCGTAGCCGAATTGATGGATCAATTGAATGCGGAAGATTGATTGGACTCGCCAGTTCAAGCGGGATTATAAGAAAATGCGATCCACCCCGCGGTATCGCGACGACCTTGAGGCAGTGCTACCGGGTGTCCTGGAGAGGTTGGTGGCCGACCAGGAGCTTGATCCGAAGCTGAAAGATCATGCACTCACCGGCGAGATGGCCGGCTTTCGGGAATGTCACTTGAGGCCGGATTTGCTCTTGGTTTATGCGAAAACCGAAGACCCACCCAGCCTGAAGTTGATGCGTCTCGGCTCACACAGCGAACTTTTCTAAATTGCATATTGAATGGCATACGCAAACGCAGCTCTTCGTCATGTTTTTCCCCCGCTGACCGGTGAAATGTGAGTCGAGAGCCAACTGCGGCTGTATTCAGAACCAGATAGCCCCCAGCGATATACTCAATTGAGATTCACAACACCTGTACTCTTTGATCACAGAGGAACCCTGAACCATGCGCCTGTTTGGCAAGAAGATGAAGGCCGAGCATAAAGCCATGCTCCAGGCCGAGCGCGCCGCTGGCGCATTGCTGCCCGAATACCATCGCGCCACTCCCGAGTGCCCTCACCCCGAGCGCTGGAGCATGTACGACTCCATGACCGCCGAAGTGGAGGTTCTTGAGTTCCTCCGCACCCTCATCACTACCGTTAAACCCGATCTCATCGTTGAAACCGGCGCATTCCTCGGGGTCAGCACCCAGTGGTTCGCCCAGGGACTCAAGATGAACGGACGCGGCCGCATCATCAGTTGCGAGAACGACCCCTTGGTCTTCGCCAAGTGCCGCGAGAATATCGACAACTCAGGACTCTCCGATTGGATCGACCTCCGTCAGGAGTCTAGTCTGGAGATGAAGATCGACGGAACCATTGATCTGTTTTTTTCTGACAGCCACGTCCCCATCCGCGGCGAAGAGGTTCGCCGTTTCCTTCCGCAGATCTCCCCATACGGCCTCATCCTCATGCACGACGCCTCCTCGCACCTCAAGCATGTCCGCGATGCCGCGCTTGAGATGGAAGCAGAAGGCCTGATCTCGGTAGTCATGCTGCCCACCCCGCGCGGCCTGGTGATTGCGCAAAAGCTCGACAATCACAAGATCGCAAAATAGAGAATTCCGTTGCTAATAGTTGGTCGCGGTTGGCGCACCAAATCCCCTCTCGCGTCTGAATTCGTCACAGACCGGAACGCGGCGCTCTGATATCATAGTCGGGATTTGTTGTTATTAAAGTCAGGAGTCCGTGTGAGCAACCGGGTCAAATCTTGCGCATTCGTCTTAGCATTCATGTGCTTATTCACGTTGGCAGGCTGCGGCGGCAGTGGATCGAATGGCGGCGGAAGTACAGGCGGTGGGACAACGCAGACCATTCACAACGAATGGACCTGGATGGGCGGCTCAGACACTGCGGGCCAGCAGGGAACCTATGGTACAGAGGGCACTGCTGCAGCCGGCAATATTCCTGGAGCCAGATACTATCCTGCTACATGGACGGATAAAAGTGGAAATTTCTGGCTCTTTGGAGGAGAAGGTCAAGACTCTGCCGGTAATTGGGGCGATTTGAATGACCTCTGGGAGTACATCCCCAGTGCAGGCACATGGAAATGGGTGGGCGGCACGAACACCGCGACTGCGGCTGAGGCCGGCGTCTTTGGAATCCAAGGACAACCCTCTGCCAGCAACATTCCGGGGGGCCGATATGGTGCGACCGCCTGGACCGATTCATCAGGAAATTTTTGGCTCTTCGGCGGATACGGTTATGACTCCTATTCTCCCGGCGATCTGAATGATCTGTGGGAATATAGCGGGGGGATGTGGACCTGGGTAGACGGATCGGATGTGCCCGGTCAATATGGATTTTTTGGGACGCAAGGCGTCCCTTCTGCCTTGAATATCCCGGAAGCACGATATGGCGCAGCGGGATGGACAGACGCCGCTGGAAATCTATGGCTCTTTGGCGGCTCTGACGGAGCAAGTTATGAGGCTGGTCCTGGCCGCAATGATCTCTGGAAATTCAGCGGAGGGCAATGGACTTGGGTGAATGGATTCCCCGGGTTCATCAATCCTATTATTGCTGGAATATACGGAACGAGGGGAACCCCAGCATCCACAAACTATCCTGGAAGCCGATACTTCGCGTCTGCCTGGACCGATTCCTCGGGTTCTCTTTGGCTCTTTGGCGGCTTCGGTGCCGGTTCAACCACTACTGGACCGCTGTGCGACCTGTGGGAGTACAGCGACGGGCAATGGACATGGGTAAGCGGATCGGACCAGGCAAACGATCTGGGAGTTTACGGAACCAAGGGATCCGCCAGTGCTGAAAATTATCCGGAAGGAAGAAATGGAGCAGCGGGTTGGGTAGATTCATCCGGAAATTTCTGGGTTTTCGGCGGTTCGTTTGCGCCTGAGATATACGGCGGCTTTGCTCTTGACGATCTTTGGAAATTCAGCAACGGGCAATGGACATGGGTTGGCGGGACTGGGTCAAATGTTTTCAGTCAGACAGGAACTTATGGCACAGAGGGAACAGCCGCCTCTACCAACTTTCCTGGATCGCGAAGGGGTTCCGCGAATTGGGCCGATACATCCGGCAATCTTTGGCTCTTCGGTGGGTACGATCCGCAACCCGAGGATAACGACCTCTGGAAGTATCAGCCGTAAAATCATCGCGCAAGAGTGCAAAATCATCAGCCCGATCTTTTATTTCCCGTAAAGAATCGGGCTGCGGCAATTCTCCCTGCTCGGAAATCGCAGCCCAGGACTATACTGTAGGTGTGCCAGTGAGTCCCCCATTCTCGCGGAAATCCCTGCTCCTCCTCCTGCCCGCACTGCTCTTTGCGGCGGGCTGCGGCGGCGGATTGCCCGGAAGCTCGACCAATGCGGCCCTCATCCTGACCCCCGGCACAGCCGCGATTGACACCAACTGCACCGGCTGCAATGCAAGCATCAGCTCTGGCATCGCTGCCGAGCAGTTCCATGCCACGCTGGCCAATGGCGAGTCAACGGATGTTCGCTGGTCGGTCTCCGGCGGCGATGCAGCTGGCGCCGGAACCATCAACAGCGATGGCCAGTACACCCCGCCCAGCTATCTTTTCCATGACCGTGTACAGGTTGTCATCACGGCGGCTCTTGAATCCGATCCCTCAGTGACCGCGGCCACGGTATTGACACTGACCCCCGGGTTCTCTGCTCCGCTCACCCCGCAGAATGTAGCGCTCGGTGCAAACGGTTCGGTGACCATCAGCGGCGTGGTCGCCGAGGCAGGCGGCAGCGCCGAAATTCATTTCGCTCTGGCCAACACCGCGTCTGGAGAAACCCGATTCCATTCCAACGCCGAAGGAAGCTTGAGCGCGCCCACCTGCCAGCGCGGCACCCAGGCCTTTACCACCTGCTCCGTCACTTACACCGCGCCCGCGGCGATTGAATCCACCGGCGCAAGTTATGTGATCGCGACCGTCGGCGATGCATCGGTAAAAGCCTCTGAGGCCAGGCCTTCCCGTGTTACCAGCGAGATTCTACTCAACAGCGAGGGACTTACAAGCAATCCCGCAACCCATCAGTCAGAGCAGGCTTCTCCTATCGTTCTGGGCAGCTCCGGCGGCAATAGCAGCGATTACGATACAGCAGGCGGTACCGTCGCCGATTGTTGCGGCGGCACGCTCGGCGCTCTGTTAAAAGGTTCGGATAATAACTATTACCTGCTGAGTAACAACCACGTTCTTGCGCATAGTGATCAGGCCAGTCTGGGCGACGCAATTGTGCAGCCGGGGCTAATCGATAACAACTGCAATCCCTATGGTCCTGGAACCACGACAGTAGCATCGCTGGCCGGATGGCTGCCCCTTTCAAGCAAAGCAACCAACGCCGATGCGGCGATTGCGCGGGTTGCCTCCGGCGCGGTTGACCCCAACGGCGTGATCTTCGAGCTGGGCGCAAAGCAGTCCGACGGCACTCTCGCAGCAGCGCCTCCGGGCATCAGCTCGACAGGCGGAAAAGGCGAGTCCGCTTCGCTGGGCCTGCAGGTTGCAAAGAGCGGGCGCACAACTGGACTGACATGCGCGGCCATTGCGGCAATTGATCTGGACATCAGCGTCGATTACTTTGAAGATTGCGCCGAGACCAAGCCGTACCTCACCAAGACATTCTCCAATCAGATTGCGATCAGCGGCAACGGCTTCAGCGATGCGGGCGACTCCGGTTCTCTCATTGTCGATACTGCCAATGCCGAGCCTGTCGGCCTCTTCTTTGCCGGCGGAACGGATAGCGCAGGAGTAAGTCACGGAGTCGCCAACCCCGCGCCCGATCTGCTCAGCGAGTTAGATAAGCAGTTCAACGGAACAACCTATACCTTTCAGGGAACAGCCGATCACGGAGTCAGTTGCCTGAGTTATGGCGACAGCACTGTAAGTGCGGCGCAGGCACGCGCACTGGCCGACGCCGAATTTCAGCGCGGGCAACAAGCATTGTCAATCGCACGCGGACTGGTGAATCCGGCTGCTGGAATTATTGGAGTCGGGCTCGGCAAAAGCAACGACCATCCCGGCGCAGCAGCAGTAATTATTTACACCGATGAGAAAATGACCGTGTCGGTTCCTGCCTCGATTGACGGGGTGCGCACGCTGGCGATTGCAACCAATGCGCGCGCAGTTGCCTTTGGCTCCGCTCCGCAAACACCGGGGTGGGAATCGTTGCCGGCAGCGGCTGTCAAGCAAGCCGAAGAGGTCAAGCAGCAAGTCGGGCACGCGCTGATGAAGGAGAATCCAGGGTTCTTTGGCGTCGGCGTGGGACAGAGCCTCGACAATCCCAAAGAGGCGGCGCTGGTAATTTATGTAGATCGCGGCCGGGTCCCCACTCAGTTGTCCCAGAATATCGACGGACTCCGCACCCGCTACGTTTTCATGGACAGGCTGCATGTTACGCGCTCTTACGCAACACCGGCCCAATCCACACACCACTGCTTCGCAGTTCCGGCAGAAGACGGATCGAGCACCGAGAATCTGATCAAGCCCTTGGGACTAAAACTCGACTGAGTTACTGCGTCAGAATAAATGCATCCACGCGCAATCCAACCGGCAGACTAACTCCATGATCTAACTGAACCAGCGTCTCCAGAATTTTTGTATCTACCTTCTCCTGGGGCTCATCGGTTTGCACATTCTTATGGCCTAACTGCCCGCCGACGCGGATTACATGACCCCAGAATTTCTTGTCTCCGTAGGCCTGCGCGGTGACATAGACCTTCTGCCCCTCGGCAACCCGGCTTACGTCGGTTTCGTCCACATCAACGCGGACACGCAGCCCGTCAACATCGCCCATTGTAAAAACTGGGTCAGGCGTGACGCTTGAATTGGTGATGCTTTCGCCGGTGCGGTGATGCTTGCGCAAGATGGTTCCATCAAAAGGCGCGCGCAGAAATGTCTTGGCATAAATCGCCTGGTTCTGCGCCAACTGCGCCCGCGCAAACTCCAACTGCGCCTTAGCTGCGGCAATATCTTCATCGCGGGAGCGGTCATCAATCAGCTTGAAATGCTGATTGGCCGCATCCAGCCTTGCTTTGGCGACGTCATACTCGCGCTGATAATTCTCCATATCTTCTTTGGAGATTACCCCGGCATCAAAAAGCTTCTGTCGGCGTTCTAACTCGCTTTTCGCGTTGGCTTCAACAGCCTCGGCTTCTTTCAATGCGGCAAACGATTCTTTCCGCTCTTGTGTGCGCGATCCATTTAGAACCTTTTGATAGGCCGCATCGGCCTGGTGCACCTGCGCCTTGCTCGCTTCGACCGCAGCCAGAAAATCATCATTGACCAATATCGCAAGCACCTGCCCTTTCTTTACATGCGCGCCTTCTTCCACTAATACATCATGGAGTTTTCCGGCTAACTCCGAGCCAATTTTCACGTCTTCCGAGTCCGGCTCAATCAGTCCCGGTCCGGAGACGACAGTCTTAGTTATCGGTCCCTCGTTGGCAATCGGAGCAGACGCTACCTTCTTGCCGCCGGAGAAAAGCAACCAGCCGCCGCCCGCAACAATCACAGAGCATAAGAGCAAAAGAATAATGTTTGTTCTGGATAACTTGATCTTCATAACCAACCTCCGGGTGAGGGAGCGGCTTACGCCACTCGTCCGTCTTCAATGCGCACAATGCGGTCGGCATATTCGATCAGCCGGTTGTCATGGGTCACAATCACCACCGCGCGGTTCTGCTCGTGCGCCAGCCCAGCCATCATCTCCACTACCGTCTTGCCGGATTGCAGATCCAGAGCAGCCGTCGGTTCATCGGCCAGCAAAACCTCCGGCGATCCAGCCACGGCCCGTGCAATCGCTACGCGCTGCTTTTGTCCACCGCTGATATCGGCGGGAAATGCGTTGTACTTCTCTTCGAGGTTCACCAGACCTAAGAGCCGCCGCGCTTCCTCTTTGGCTTGCTTGCTGCGCATCCCTTTGAGCTTCAGGGTAAGTTCAACATTTTCTCCGGCCGTAAGAGTGGGAAAAAGATTGAAACCCTGGAAGACAAAGCCAATGTGTTTCAGCCGCACCGATGGAAGCTGCTTTTCATCGAGGCCGGTCACATTCGTTTCTTCGAGAATCACTTCGCCTGAAGTCGGGCGCATAATGCACCCCATGATCGATAACAAGGTAGTCTTACCGCTGCCTGACGGTCCCATCAGCAGCACAATCTCGCCGCGATTGACGCTCATATCAACGCCGGCAAGAGCAAGCGTTCCCGTCGAGCCTTCTTCATAGCTCTTGGTAACATTGCGGACTGAAATTGCTACGGCCAATTTTTCCTCGACTTTGTTAGCGCGCCTTACCCCTTGAAGACCATCGCCGGATCGAGTGTCATCAGCTTCTTTACCGAGACGATCGCCGCGCTCAGGCACATCCCCAGCGTCAGGAAGAACATCATCACCACCGTCTGCCAGTTCAGCACAATCGCCGCGCCGCCCATGCTGCCGCCGCGCACCACAAAGATGCTGACCACCATGCCGATGGCGTAACCAATCACCGCGGCAATCGCCGCCTGAGTCATAATTACGCCGAAGACATAACTGTTCGGCGCGCCCATCGCTTTCAACGTTCCATACTCGCGAATGTGATCCATCGTGGTGGCATAGATGGTTTGCGCAACCACGGCGATGCCAACGATGAGTCCGAGAGCCGCGGCCATCAACACGGCAACACCCGCGCCGGTCGTAAACATCCAGTAATGGCGAGTCATGCCGCTAAACTCCGCGGTGGTGCGGACATCGTTTTCCGGCAGGCGCGCCTGCAACTCAGCCTTCAGCGCCGGAATACTGACTCCAGGCGCAGCTTTCACTAACACAAAGTTAGTTTGATCCTCTCCAATCCCGGTAAAATCCTGCGCATTCTTGAAGGTTGTAAAAACATACGGCGCTGTAGTAAAAGCACGAATGCCATTGGTGAATCCGACCACCTTGGCGCGATAATTGCGTATTTCAAAATGATCGCCAATCGCATTTGCAGAAAGCTTCTGCTTGTAGATCTCATCGATGATCACGGAGTCCGGCTGCTTGAGCTGTTGCACATCGCCTGCGACAAGATTCCACGGCAGCCCCATCGGAACGTCAGGATGAATGCCGACGATCTGCACCGATTCGTTACGCCCACTGGGTTCTTTCCACACAGTCCAGCGGACAATGTATTTTTCTGCCTGCGCTACTCCGGGCGTTGCGAGAACCTGATAATACTTGCGTTCGTTGAAGGTGGCAGCCTGATCAACGTAAACGGTATTTTTGGCCGCGATCCAGAGGTCCGCGCCAGAGTGATCGATTACGCTCGAAGTCGAAGTAGAGAATCCCTGAAAGAGTCCGGACTCCACAACCATCAACACCACCGAGAAGGCGATGCCGGTGAGCGTGACTGCCAACCGGACCTTGTCGTGAAAGAGATTGCGGCGGGCTAGGGGCGGCATGGCTCCTCCTTCGTGAAGAGTCCGTAGCAAAGCGCGTCGATCATCGCGGCAGCACGCTGTTCCAGTGGGCACCAGGGAATCCAGTCGTTGCACTGCATCGCTATTTGGAGCGCGACGACGCCGTGCAGGCCGGCCCACAGGGTTTGCGCCACCAGCTCGAGATCTGGCTGCGGATCGCGGATCATGCCGGATTTTGCAGCGATCTCGACGAGATAGCGGAGCAGGGCATAGGCATCCGTCTCTGGATTGCCCTTGATCTCCGCCTGTTCGACTGGATCGTGAGTCACTGGCAGCGGCGTCATGAACATCAAGCGGTAGTGATTGGGATAAGCGACGGCAAAGCGCACATACGACTCGCCGCACTGGCGCAGGCTCTCAATAGGGTCCGTGCTCCGGAGCAATCCTTGGAAGGTCTCAGCCAACTTGCCGAAGTCGGCGTAGCAAAGCTCCCTGACCAGTTCGTCTTTGTCTTTGAAGTGCTGGTAGATCGTCGTCGGCGAATACTCGATCTTCTCGGCGATCTTGCGCATCGAGACGCCTTCGTAACCGAAGGTGGCGAAAAGCTCGCGCGCAGCGTCGAGAATCCTGTTCCGGACTTCATCCCGCTCCCGCTCTCGCCGCTCTTTGCTTCCCATTCTTGAACGCCTTTACAGTTAGTTAACAGTGTTAAATATAATTTACTCGTTCATCGCTGTCAATGGAGTTCATTTGCGAATCGTTGTGCGGCAAGCAGAGAGACGGCTTCTCTGCAAGCATGGCTCGGCTTCATCTCAATCTGGAATTGTGTCGAGGAGTTGTTATAGAGCGGCGGCTTCTTCAATCTTCCCGAAGCCTTCGGCGGACCCGTCTGCCTTCTGCTCGAAATTGTCCGGGAGAAAAATCTGGAAGACGGTTCCTGAGTTTTGGCCGGGGTGCGCTGTGCGGCTGCGCAGGTTGATTAGCCCCTCGTGCTTGGTGACAATGCCGTGGCTGACCCAGAGGCCGAGACCGGTGCCTGTTGTTTCCTTGGTGGTGAAAAAAGCCTCGAAGATGCGGGTCCGGACAGCCGGCTCCATGCCGCTGCCAGTATCCGCCACCGTAAAGCGAATACCCTGGCGCGCGGGTTCCTTCCAGTTGCTGGAGCGGCGGGCACGGACAACAATATGGCCACCGCTACTAGAGGCGTCAATGGCGTTTCCGATGAGGTTGGCAAAGACCTGGCGGAGCTCGCCGGCAAAGCAGAAAAGATCAAGAGCCGCATCGTAATCCCGCTCAACTTGAATGCCAAAGCTGTACAGCCGCCCTTGATAAAGGCTGAGCACTGAATCGAGCAACTCTGCGAGATTGGCGCGGGCCGGCTGGGTGGGCTGGCGATAAAAGCGCAGGGTCTGTTGAGTGATCTCAGAGATGCGGCGGGCCTCATGCTCGGCTTGCAAAACGTACTCAAGCGGCTGGCCTTCGAGCTGGCTGTAGTTGTGCAGCAGGAAAAGAAGATTTGTAATCGCTTCCAGCGGATTGTTGATCTCATGCGCGATGGAGGCAGCCAGGCGCCCAGTGGCGGCAAGTTTTTCTGTCTTGCGCAGCGCCTCTTCACTGCGTTTTTGCTCGCTGGAGTCCAGTATGATGGCGCCCACCCATCGAACCTGGTTGTTATTGCCTAGCACCGGATACGCGCTGGCCAGCCAGGTCCAGGCGTGCCCAGGGCTAGTGCTGATCAGTTCCAAATTGCGCACCGGGATGCCGTTGTTGATGACGCTGAGGATGGTTTCTTCCAGCCGCAGAGCGACGGGCTGGGGCAGCAACTCAGGCAGCGTCCGCCCCAGATGACTGCTCAGCGGCAGACCGCTCATATCGGCAAAAACCTGGTTCACACGTACCATGCGGCAGCGGCGATCAAAGAAGGCCAGGCCGATGGGCGCGTTGGCCAGCATTGAGTCCAGCAGCGAGAGCGTGTCATTCTGGCCCTCACGCTGCTCCTCAATGGAAGCAACCATCTGGTTGAAGGTGACGATCAGGTCGCCAATCTCATTGTGCACCCCAACCGGCAGCGGGACTCTGACTTTGCGGTGTGGCGAACGGATCAGCGTCTTGGCGCCGTCCCGCAAAACCTTCAACGGATTAGAGATGGTGCGGGTAATTGCCACCACCAGCAATGCTGAAGCGAGAAGCCAGATAGCGCCGAAGAGGATGGTGTTGGGGAGCAGGCGATTGATCTCATCCCGGTCCCAAACGCGGTCTGCCTCAACCCAGGCGTATGCGCGCAACTGGCCAGTGGCATAAACTGCTTTGACTGCCTCATAGCGCCCGCCGCCGAGTGAAAATACCCGCGACTCGTACTTTTTCACCTGCGAAATCTGCGCCAGCTCGGCAGGAATCAGAGCGGCCTCGATGGCTTCACCGCGGCTGGCGAAGGTGACTCTCCCTGCCGGATCAGTCACTTTGACCACAGTGACGCTGGGAGCCTTGCCCATCATCGTGACAGCCAGCCTGGCATCTTCTGGGCGCTGGTTTGAGAGCGCCTGCGAGACCTCGACGGCGGTGAACTCCACCTGGCTGATCAAGCGGCTTTCAGTATGCTCACGCACGTCGCGGCGCAGTCCACGCGCCACCAACGCGGCAAAAAGCGTCAGCGTCAGGAGCATCAACAGCACCTGGCCGGCCAGCAATTGCCTGCGAATGGAGCGCGGCCACCAAAACATAGTCAGTGTTACCCTTCAGGAAGTCCCGCGTTCAGCAACCGGTCTCATCCATGCCGCACAACTCAATTCGCCGACAGTGAGACCCGTCACCAGAGCCGGGCGAATGCGATTCGCCAGTCGAAGAAGATGGTTGATGAGACCGGATTCAAGCCTAGCGAATTCAATCGGCGGTGTCACGCTGTTTCTTGGCCTGGGGAAGAAAGGGAAACTGCCAAGGCACTCGCAATCTGCTTCCCGTGAAAGCGCCCATTCTCAATAAAAATCTCGCTGGTGCGCGCTCCGGCCACTATCACGCCAGCCAGGTAGATGCCGGGGATATTACTCTCCAGGGTCTCCGGATTGCAAACTGGCATCCGATCCTCGCCATCCAGGCGCACGCCCACCTGCTCAAGAAAATCGAAATCCGGATGGTAACCTGTCATGGCAAAGACAAAATCGTTGGGCAGCGTCTCCGTGCCTTGCGGAGTCTCGACCGTCATTGCATCCGCAGTGATTTCAACCACCTGGGATTCAAAGTACGCCTTGATCTCGCCGTTCTTGATGCGGTTCTCGATATCCGGCTTGATCCAGTACTTTACATGCGGCTCTACCGAGCTTCCGCGATGTATCAGTGTGACCCGCGCCCCGTGCCGCCATAGCTCCAGCGCGGCAATCGCCGCCGAGTTCTTGCCCCCGATCACCACCACATCGTTGCCGAAGTAGGGGTGAGGATCGTCGTAGTAGTGATGTACCTTGCCCAGCTCTTCGCCTGGAATGTTCATCTGGTTGGGCAGGTCGTAGTATCCGGTGGAGAGCGCCAACTTGCTGGCCTTCAGTGCCCCCGCGCGGCCAAACCGGTCGGCCGTATGCACGGTAAAACTGCCATCCGTGCCCGTCACCCGCGCGACGCGCTGGTAGGTGCGGATATCAAGTTTGTAATGCGCCGCCACTCCCCGGTAATACTCCAGCGCCTCGTTGCGGGTGGGCTTGGCGTTGGGGCTAGGAAAAGGGATGTTGCCGATCTCCAGCAGCTCGGAGGTGGTAAAAAACGTCATATGCGCCGGATAGTGGAAGAGCGAGTTGCACAGGCAGCCTTTGTCAACCACCACCACCCGCAAGCCAACTTTTTGCGCCTCAATCGCGCAGGCCAGCCCGGTGGGCCCTGCGCCAACCACCAGCAGGTCATGGACAGCTTCTTCGCTTGGGCTGGGGACTTGGTTCTGCACCACTACGGCAGATGGATTGCTCATCCTTCTAGCTTAGGGCATCTTGCCGGGGTACGGTCAGGAGCTTGCTCACAAACAGGACCGACCAGCTGGTGCGCATAATGGTCGCCAGCTTTTCCATCAGACCTGCTGGACCACCGAGATGACTGGCCATCCCGAAACAAAACAAGAAAGCCATCATCGCAATTGCCGTGAAGATACTATATGTGGTCCAGCCGCGCCAGCGCGGATCGCCTCGAAAGCGCCATGCAAAGAGAAAAAGAACACACAGCGCGGCATTGAAGGCAATAAGATCGCATGCCATGTGCGGTCCATCGTGGATAAAGATGGCATCGCCGATTACACCCAGCCCGCCAAGAAATTGGATCGCGGGAATCAACACTGCGCCAAATCCAGGTTGCAGTTCGCGCCGCAGGCCCAGAGCGAACACGCAAAGCAGAGCGCCCATGACAAAGAAGTTAATTTGCTGCGCAAGTCCGAAGGGTATAAGCTCCAGCGAGCTAATTGTGTCGTGGACGGAGATGTAGCCCGGCGTCACGAAGCCGAGAATAATATAGGTCGCAATAAACAGAATCCCGCCGCAGCCTGCAAGCAGCATCAAGGTCGTGCTGCGTGCGCGAATTTTCTGACCATCCTGGACCATCGTCATAGTCGCCTCTCTCGAATACGTAGCATAATCCAAAGCTACTATTATCCCTCGTACGCGCAAATGCTTCTGTTGGTTTCAGGTTTCAGCTCGATTGACACGACAATGGCTAGAAAAACTTAGCCCCCATCCTATATGAAGCTGTGCAGAGAAGACACCGGTTTTTATTTGCGCCGGTGCCTCACCGCCGCTTCTTCTTCTCCGCTTTCCCCTTGTCATCCTTGCCGTTTTTCTCGTCCGGCGAATGCATGATCGGGATCGGTCCCAGGTCCGGGCCGATGCGCTTGACCCGAGTGTCGTCCATCAGAAACCGGATGGTGCGCGGCGCAACCGGGCGCGTGACGCCGGTCTCTGGATCGATGCTCACGTTGGGTCCGCTCGCAATCTGAAAACTGAAGGCCGGAAAAGTCTCGGTGACCGGAGCAGCCTGCGGCTGGCTGGCAGAGGGCTGGCCGTTCCCACTTGCCGCGCCCGTCCCATCCCCGTTCGGCTTTGCGCCCTGATTTTTTGATTTCCTTTTTGCGGATTCCTCGCTGAGATTCACCGTCTCAGTGGAAACCCCTGCGGGCAAATATCCCTGAATCGGATGCAGCCGGAAGCCGGTCTCATAGCGATGTTTCTTGGTGCTCCAGGTAAAGACCCGCACCTGATCGAAGTCAAACGGCAGCCCCGCCTTGGGCGGACTCAGCAGCGTCAGGTACTCAGGAACCATGTGGTCCGGAGTCTCGGCGTCCTTGTCCAGCACCTTGGTCAGCACATACGCGCCGACAATCCGCTGCCCCTCGGCGTAGATGTTGATCTCGTCCGGCACATCCACATCCAGGCGTCCAGAGAGCATCCAGCCGGTGTGCCCCTGCGGATCGCGCACCAGCCACCAATCCTCCAATACCACCTGCGGTGGGGCCAATCCCGCCTGCGGCGAGGCCGATGGGACAGCAGCTGGTGGAGTCTTCGCCGATCCAGAAACCGGCTTCGCGGCTGGCGGAGTTTTCGCAGGCGCAGCAGGCGCGGTTCCCGGCTTTGCCGGCGCAGGCGCAGCCTTGGCCGGCGGCACCGGCATCGGCCCACCCGCGCTAGCCTTCGCCACCGAGGCCCGCGCCAGCAGTTGCACCTTCACATTCGCGGCCAGCAGATAAAAATGCTCAGTTTCGCGTCCTGGGCGGATGTGCAGATAAATGTCATCCCGCACCGTGGCCGTCGCCACCACCGGGTCCTGCGCGTGTCGGCTGGCCAACTGTTGAAAGCCGTCGTAGAGCTTTTCGTCGACGACGGAATGTTCTTCAATCCAGCCAATCTCATTTTTCGCGGTGCGGACTTTGATGTAGCGGCGTCCGTGCTCAATCACCTCAAGCGGCTGGCCGTTCAGTACTTCGGCCACACGATTCGAGACCGCCGCGACGCGGTCATGCAGATACGTCTGCCGCGCAGAAACGTACACCTTGTCCGGCTTCGGCTCGGAGTGAAAGTGAAACCGCCCGCAGCCGCAAACCGCGACGAGCAGGCACAGCGCCGCCCACGCAGACGCGCGAACGCAGGAGCGTTTCACTGGAGGCACGGAAAATGTAGAAGAAGACGTAAGCACAACCGGGGCCGGACTGAGTTGAGAATAGCAGGAGACGACGGTAGCGGTCAGTTGTCAGTGATCAGGATTCAGCTCCGAAGTGTAGCAAAAATCACTTCTCCAGGCTGTGAAGGAAACTGAGACGTGCCTGGCAGCTCACTTGCGCCAAGCACGTCTTTCCTGACCACTGTTCACTGTCGGCTGTTCTTACGGCGCTGCCACAATCGCAATCGGAGCCGTCACGGTGGAGTTGGTGAACGCCGCTGAGGTCAGTTGGCCGGTGGACGAGTCGAAAGTATACGCATCGAAGGTTGGCCCTGTGTTGCTCACCGCCAGCACATAACCATCCAAGCTGTCTTCTGCCAGGCCAATGGGCGAATCTCCTGTCGCTACGGTATTCCCGTCAACCGTCAGCGCGCTCGTCGTCACCGAGTAAGCTGTAATCGCGCCCGCTCCGCTTTGCCCGCTCGCCACATAAACATAATTGCCGCTCGAATCCGGCAGAATGGCCGTTGGCCCGGTTCCCAACGGTGCATACGGCTCCTTGTTCGAGGTGCCATAAGTGATTTCAGAGAGACTGGATGACACACCGAAGACACGCAATGCGCCGGAGTTTGTCTGGGAGTTGAACGCATTGATTTCGCCAATATACAGCAACCGGTTTTGCGGATCGAAGGCGACTGAAGCTGCGTTACCGGCCCCTGTCGGCTTGAAGACCGGATTGCTGACCGTCTCAAGCGGCGTGCTGGTTGCAAGCCCGTTAAATGTAAAAATCTCCGTGCCGGTAGTGCCCAGGGCAACGGCAACGAAGGTGTTGGTGGTGCTCGGAGAGATCGCCAACTGGCCCCGTACAACCAGAGTGCTTGCCAGAGGCTGGCTCTGAGACGCTCGGCTCGTATCCACAGCGCCTGCCGTTGTAACGGGAATTGCCGTGAGAGTCCCTGCCGCCGAAGCATCAAGTAGCCATGTACCCGTGGAATCCACCTGAATTGCCTCCGCCTGGGGGTCACTTATGATAGTGCTGCCCGCCGTCAAAGCTCCGGTTGAGCTGATGGTGTAAGAGACGACGCCAGCAGCGGTTGAAGCCACATAAAGAACGTCGCCGTCGGGAGAGACTGCCATCGCAGTCGCCCCGGACAACGTTGCCGACCCGCCCGAAATCGCAGTCTGCGCGCCGGAACTGATCGTGTAGCCCGAAACCGATGTGCTGTTGAGAATGTAGTAATTCCCGCTGCTGCTGCTCGTCGAGGAGCAACTGGTGGCCGAGGTCGCCACCAGCACGCAAACAGTCGTCTGTGCGGCGATACTGCCATCCACTCCGCTTATCGTAATCGTGTACGCGCCGGGAGTGGTTCCCGCGACAGTGGTTGCCGTCAGCGTCGAGGGATACGTCGTATCACTGGTGACGTCAAGCGAAGTGGACGAAAACGTGATGGTCGGTTCCGTCGGGCTGGAGAGCGATGAAGCAATCGAGTCGGACAGTGTCACCGTCCCAGTAAAGGACGAGGTTGCGGGCGTCAGGGTAATCGTTGAGGTGCCGGAATCTCCAACAGCAGCTATAGTGATGGTGGCGGGGCTGCTGGTGAGCGTATAGCTGCCGTTGCCATAGTTGGGCGACTGCCAGAAATCTCCGCAACCTGTCAAAAACAGCGGCAGCGCCGCCAGCATCAGCCACCCCAACCTGCCCATCTTCATGCCTTCTCCTTGTACATTCTAGGTTCCATCTCGCTCAATCTTGATCAATTCCGCTCTATCCAGACCCAAACTCGATCAATTCGATAAGCAGTGCTCACTCGTCCGACGTTCCCAGAGTAACCTGTCCGGGCGTCTCCGTCGTCTCTGGCCGGCCTGACAGCATAGCCCCTCGGGCTTTATCATTGCCGCGGAACACCGGGCCGGGACTGCCGCGCCGCCGGGAATCGTCATAGATTCAGACGCAAAACTGCCCCGATTCGCTCGGCTGCGCGAAGAAAGTTCACCCGAAGACGGTGCAAAGCACTCACTTATCAATGCTTTGGTTACGATCCCGTGCATTTTTCACTACTCAAATGAGGAATTTCCAGCTACCCTCATCTTGCGCACACTTGCGCCTGAAAAAGGAGAACCCCCATGAAAAACACCCTTCGCCTCGCCCTCGCCGCCGTTGTTTTTGCTTCTGTTTCGCCCGCCGCGTTTGCGGACCCCAATTACCCGGCTCCTTCACCCGTCGGTGACATCAAGACCGTCGTTGCTGCAGCAGACCCCAATTACCCGGCTCCTTCACCCGTCGGTGACATCAAGACCGTCGTTGCTGCAGCAGACCCCAATTACCCGGCTCCTTCGCCTGTCGGTGACATCAAGTTCGTCGCTTAAGTCGTTTTGATCGCCTAAAACGACTGAGAGGAGTGAAAATAGAAGCCGTGAGGTGAAATGAGCTTACTGGCGCTCGATTGGATGTTGTGGGCGGGGGGATTTGCAATCACTTCTGTTCTGTTCTCGATTCTCTTGTATCGCGGCAGGTGGAGGGCGTTCCCTTGTTTCACTATATATACCGGCTTTGTTGCGATCCTGACGTTGGTGATGTACGTTGTCTTCCGCTTTGGGTCCCATGCCTGGTATGAACGCTTCTATTACGCGTTCAGCTTTGCCGAAGGTCCGCTTCAGATTGCTGTGGTTGTAGAGATCGCCCTGATCGTGATGCGCCCCACGGGAACGTGGGTACGTGATGCTAAAAAGAGATTTTCGTTGGGAGCAGTTTTCGGAATCCTGCTTGCAGCGTCCGTTGCGGCTGCAATTTCACCGCCAAGTTCCGATAGGTTCCTGGGGTTTGGGGAGAGATTTGGCGTGTTTACCGCCGCTCTTATCTGTGAGCTGTTTATTGTAGTTAGCTTAACGTCTACCAAGCTCGGTCTAGGCTGGCGCAATCACGTGATGTCATTAATCCTTGGCTGGTCGGCAGGGCAAGGCATAGCGATCATTGTCGAAGGACTCCATAGTTACCTCGGCGTACATTCGCATTACAGAGACCTTGACCGAGTGCGGATCATCGCTTTTCAAGCCTCTCAGCTCTACTGGATCGTCCAATTCTGGCGCGACGAGCCGGCGCGGAGGCCGATTCCACCGGAATTGGCCGCTTACATCCAAGATTTGCACAATCGGGTGCAAAAAAATCTTGACACCGTTGGGGCGCAAAGGTAACATCTCTCTTGATGACCTCGGTTCCGATCAATTTCGCTGCCGCACTTGCCCTGTGCATCCTCGGAGCCGCCCTCTTTGTGACGCTGGCTTCAACCCTGCGGCGCAGGCAGCGCGACTGGACTGACCTTATCGCCGGTTTACAGCCGATGGATTCCGAAAGCGTCGGACTGGTGGCCCAGGACTTCCTGCAACCTCGCCGTGGACAGATCGCGATGGAGCCGCAGGAGATGTGGCAACTGGTTGGCGGCGCCGAAGGCCTTAACAAGATGCTCGTAAACGCCGAGATCATGCTGGCGCTGGCCGCTTGGGCGGAGCGTTGGAATTTTGAAGAAGGCGTGATTGTCAGCGAGCGCATGCGCCGCGAAGCCATTGACCTGCGCCACGCCGTGCGCCAAGTCAAGCTGGCCATGATTCCTATCGGGTTACTCAAGAAGTTTCGTTTCGCCCTCCCCTTCCACGTGCAAGAGGCGGCTTCGGCCTACTACCTGATGCGGCAGCGTTTGCTTCTGCTGTATGAGACCAGCCATGCGGGGCTGTATCCCGCCTTGGCCGCCTCCCTTTAATCTCTACCATTAGAAGCTTTTATCTCGCGCTCCACCCTGCGTGAACGCACTTGTCTGTGTATGCGCATCTGTCAGCGCGCGCTCCGCTGCGGTATAACGGGCATAGAGCGAATTTGCCTTCCGCTCCCCCTGGAGGCTGCAAAGATGAATGCTGAACCGAGAAGATCCCTGGCGTTACCCGCTGGAGTCGCCGTTCCCGGCGCACTCGAAAGTAACCTCACCCGACGCACCGTCGCTGAGCCCCCGCATCCCTATCGCACACCCTTCGCCCGCGACTGCGGACGCATTCTCCATGCCCGCGCCTTTCGCCGCTTGGCCGGCAAAACACAGGTTTTTACCCGCCTGCCCGGTTCGCTGCCTGCGAATGAGGACGGAATCCTGCCCGGCGACCACTTTCGCAGCCGCCTGACTCACACATTGGAAGTCACTCAGATCGCCCGCACCCTGGCAACGGCCCTTGGGCTGAACGCGGAGCTCGCCGAGGCGCTGGCCCTGGCCCACGACATCGGCCATCCGCCCTTCGGCCACGCCGGAGAAAAAGCGCTCGACCAGTGCCTGCGCGCCCACAGCCTCGGCTTCGACCACAATCTCCACGCCCTGCGCATCGTTACCTGGTTCGAAGAACGCTACGCCGGCTTTCGCGGCCTTAATCTGACCCTGGCCGTCCGCGAAGGCATCGTCAAACACTCCCGCGACTACAACGCCGCACAGCATCCCGAGTTGGCGGAGTATTTTCTCGGCCAGTATCCTCCTCTGGAAGCTCAATTGATTGATCTCGCCGACGAGATTGCCTACCTCACCGCCGATCTCGACGACGGAC
Source organism: uncultured Acidobacteriaceae bacterium (assembly GCA_963713645.1). Taxonomy (GTDB): domain Bacteria; phylum Acidobacteriota; class Terriglobia; order Terriglobales; family Acidobacteriaceae; genus Telmatobacter. The sequence goes on from CAVQMQ010000037.1 coordinate 148,786, forward strand.
TCGACTCCGGCATTCTTACTCTTGATCAAGTCCGCGCCAGTATCCCGCTCTTCCGCTCCGCGCATGATGCCGTCCTGCGCGAATACCCGGCAGCGTCTGCCAAGCTCTCCACCGCCGAAACCCTCAAGCGCCTGGTCAATGAACTCGTGACAGACTTGATCCTTGAAATCCGCCGCCAGATGGACATGCTCGGAGCCACAACCCTCGAAGAGGTCCGCATCGCTCCGCACCGTCTGGCTGTGCTCAGCCCGGAGATGGAAGCAGCCCGCGCCGAGGCCAAAACCTTCCTTTACGGCAGCTTCTACAACGCCCCTCTGATGGAAGAGGCCCACGCGCACGCCGAGGCGGTGGTAGAGCAACTCTTTGCCGCGCTCCTCAACGATCCCGCTATGCTGCCTGCCGATCACAGCGCGCAGATCGAAACCGAAGGGCTGGCCCGCACCGTCGCCGACTACATCGCAGGAATGACCGACAGCTATATAGAGCAGCTTTGGCGCCGCTGCGCGGCCAACACCCGCTGAGTTGCTACCTCGCTGCGTATCAGGTGGTCAAAGCGATCACCGGGAGCACGCTCCTTTACAATTCCGAATGTGCTTAGATCCCACTTCAGAAGAGGAAAAGCCCTTGCGCTGGAGAATCCTGATGCCGCCACGGCGAGATGCGCCCCTGCCACTGTGGATGATCTTCCCAGTGCTCTTTACCGCGCTCTACGCCACCCATCTCACGCTGCTGCGCCTGCCCTACTACTGGGATGAGGCCGGTTATTACATTCCCGCGGCATGGGATTTCTTCCGCACCGGTTCGCTGATCCCCACCACCACCCTTACCAACGCGCACCCTCCGCTGCCCAGCATCTATCTGGCGTTCTGGTGGCAGCTTTCCGGCTTTCATCCTCTAGTCACGCGCGAATCCATTCTGATGGTTGCCGCGCTCGGCCTGCTTGCCGTCTGGCGTCTGGCACAGCGCTTACAAGGCTCGGCCGCCGTATCCTTCTGGACCGTAGCGCTCACCGGCATTTACCCCATTTGGTTCGCACAGAGCATGTTGGCCCACGCGGACATCTTCGCCGCCGCCTGCACTCTCTGGGGGCTGGTCTACGCGCTCCCCGAACGCGGGCGCAAGCCCTGGGCCGCTGCCCTTTGGTTTGCCGCGGCCGCGCTCAGCAAAGAGACAGCGATTGTCGTTCCGATAACGCTGGCCCTGGTCAACTTTGCGGCCAGCTTTCGCGTGGAGATCTTGCCGCGCCTCCGGCTCTGGCGCGAGTCGGCCTGGCTGGCCAGTTGCGCCCTGCCGCTCATCGTCTGGTACTCATGGCATCTCTCGAAAACCGGCTTTCTCTTCGGCAATCCTGAATATCTTCGCTACAACGCCCAGGCTAATCTGGAGCCGGTCCGCATCCTTGCCGCCTTCGCCCACCGCCTGCTGCACCTCACCGCACATATGAACCTGTTTGTGCCGGTGGGGATGGCTCTCGCTTCCCTGCTCCTCACTCCGCGTCCCGATCCCAGCGGCAGCGAGCCGCCGGGTCTGAGTTCAATCATCACGCGCCGGATTCTTTTGCTGCTGCTCGTCAACGCCCTCTTCTTCAGCGTCCTCGGCGGAGCCTTGCTCACCCGCTATCTGCTGCCGATGTATCCTCTGGTGCTGCTGCTGGCTCTCTCGACGCTCCGGCACCGCGCCCCGGCATGGCAAGCGCTCGCAGCCTTCTCGGGTGCGGCTTTTGTGCTCGGCCTCTTCATCAATCCGCCCTACGGATTTGCCCCGGAAGACAATCTAGCCTTTGTGCATGTCGTTCGCCTGCACGAGGCGGGCATCAATCAGCTCAACAAGCTCTACCCCGGCTCGGTGGTCCTCTCCGCCTGGCCTGTCACAGATGCGCTTTCGCGCCCTGAACTCGGCTACCTCAAAAAGCCCTACGAGGTCTATCCCATCGACGATTTCAGCGCCCCGCAGATTGCCCGCGCTGCCCAGGAGCCGGAAAAATACTCAACCGCGCTGGTCTTTTCTACCAAGGAAGAGGCAACTTCGCCGCTTTTCACGTTGGGTGCTGCGAGCAAGGAAATGGACGAGCGCTACTTCGGCCTGCATCACGACATGAAGCCCGAAGCCATCGCCCAGCAGCTCGGCGGCACGCTCGTTTGGAAGCAGGAAGACCAGGGCATGTGGATCGCGCTGCTCAGATTTAACCGTGCAATCGAGGCGAAAGTGAAAAGCAGGGGCCCACAGCAGGCCGGGTATTGATCTCAACGGGAAGATTCATTGTAGCGCGCGACAACCTATAGCTTCTTCCGCAAAAACTCAAAGACCACATACCCGATCAGCGCCGCCAGAACAGCGATCAGGAAATTCGCGCCGGTAAAAATATCGTTCAGCGCAACCGGCAGCGTCTTGCCGCGCCCTGCCGAGGCGTTATACTCCCCCATCAGCAGGTTGGAATAGAAGAGAAAAATAATGAACGCAATCTCGATCACTGCCCGCCAGACGGGCGTAAGCGGGCGCGGATTCTTGGGGCTTTCGGACATGAAGCCAGAATACAGAGAACTCGCCCATCGACCAATCGAAATCGCACTCCTCCAAGTCTATAATCACGGTGTCATGATCCGTCCCTATTCATCCCGGTTGCCGATCATCGCGTTGGCTGCGCTGGCGCTTCTGTACTGCGGAACGACCTCGGCTCAAACGCAGGCTTCACTCAAGGTCTACGAGGACAAGGCGGACGGGGTCACCTTCCGCTATCCGGCGGATTGGCAGCTCGACCAGGAATACCCATCGTACTTCGGTTCCAGCATTCTCCTTCCCACCGAGGGGGCGCAGCAGGAAGAAAATCCAAAAACCACAGCGGCAGTTGTACTGGAAGGCAGAGATTCGGATACTGGCACCTATCGCCAGACCAATTTCATTGACGCCGCTTTTCTTTTTCGCGCCGCCCCAGGACTGGATCAGAAACAGTGCTACTCGATTCCACATGGCGCGAACGAGAATGATCAGTGGAAGACAAAATGGACAACCATTCATGACATCCGCTACCTGCATGGGACTGGCTTCAATACCGGGCTTTGCAACAAGACGAGTGAGGATGTTTACGCGACTTTTCAGCACGGCAAATGCCTGCTCTTCGAGAAACAAGTCAATTCCATCTGCCCCAACTCGGAGCCGCGCGACATCACTCTGCAGGAATCAGCCGCAATCGACGCGTCCATCGATCAAGTGATGCACTCTGTGAGGATCGCAAAGATAAACCACAAGAAAGCGCGATAGATATGATCCCTAATTGAATTGAGCCAATGCAGCAGTCTGCTCACGCCCAAAACGCCTATAATCACCCTGTCGTGATCTTCTCTTCCTCATACCGTTTTTCGTGGCTGAAAACAGCCCATGCCCGCGCAGCGCTCTACGTTGGCCTCGCGCTTTTCTTGTCAGCCAGTGCCCTCCGCGCTCAGGCACCGACGCCCCAAAACGCCAGCCCCACCGCAGGGGGCGGCGGGATTCTGCTGGTGATGCCCTTCGACAACCGCAGCGGCCAGCCCAGCCTGGAGTGGATTCGCGAGGCCTCGCCGGAGATATTGAGCAGCCGCTTTGCCTCGGCGGGCTTTTCGCCGATGAGCCGCGCCGACCGCCTCTACGCCCTCGACCATCTCGGGCTGCCGCAGGGTTTTCAGCCCTCCCGAGCCAGCGAGATTCGCCTCGCGCAAACCCTCGATGCCGATTCGATCATTGTGGGCAGCTATCTGACCGACGGCACCGGCATCGTCGCCGAGGGGCAGGTTGTCGATGTGCCTCACCTGCGCATGAGTGAGCCGGTCACCGCGCGCGGCGAGATGCGCGACCTCATCAAGGTCTACGACGAGCTGGCCTGGAAGCTCACCCGCCAGCTCGATCCCGCCTTTGCGCAGCCCGAGGAGACCTTCGTCGCCGCCGGTGCCGGCCTGCGCCTCGAGGCCTTCGAGCAGTACATTCGCGGCATCAGTGAAGCCGACCAGCAGGAGCGCCTGCGCCACCTCACCACAGCGACCCAGCTCAGCCCGGAGTTCACCAAGGCCTGGCTGGCGCTGGCCCGCGAGGAGTTTGCCGCGCAGCAATATGAAAAGTCAGCGGTGTCCTTTGCCAAAGTGAGCGGCAGAGATGCAGACGGTCTGGAGGCGGGCTTTTATCGCGGTCTCTCGCTGCTGTTCAGCGGCGATTACCTGCACGCCGAAGCGGCATTTGCCTCCGTGGCGCAAGTACTGCCGCTGGCCGAGGTGCTCAACAACCAGGGCGTGGCCATCAGCCGCCAGGGCCGCGACGGCAGCGCCCTCTTTCGCAAGGCTCTCGCCGCCGATCCCAACGCCGCCGATTACCACTTCAATCTGGCCGTCACTCTAAAGCGCCAAAAACACGCCGCCGAGGCTGCGGACGAGTTGGCCGAGTGTCTGAAGCTTCGCCCCAACGACACTGAGGCCGAGGCGCTGGATGCGGCGTGGAAGGCCCCAGCAAGCGCGCCAGCCAGTACCGAGGTCAAGACCGACGCGCTGGAGCGGATTGAGCGTAATTTCGACGCGGTCGCATTTCGTCAGGCTGCGGCAACTTTGGATCAAATGGACTCGGCCCGCATGACCGCCCTCGCCCCCCATGAGCGCGCTGTCAAACTCGCCGCCGAGGGCAAGGAGTACCTGGATCGCGGGCTGCTCCTCGAAGCCGAGCGGCTCTTTCAATCCGCCATCGCCGCCGATGCCGCAGTTGCCGAAGCCCACTCAGGACTCGCCGAGGTCCGCGAGCGCACCGGAGATCAGGATGCAGCCCGCAGAGAGGCCAATGAGGCACTCCAGCTCGACCCGAACAATCAGGCGGCAAAATATCTGCTCCAGAAGATGGACGCCGGAGATGGACAGAAGAAGTAGAGGTCTCAAAGTTGCTCAAAGGAGCAAGCCATGATTCAACGGATACAAAAGCTCGCAGTACTTGTTGCAGTCGCAGTGATCCTTGCCAGTTCCGCCCGCGCCCAGCAACCCGTCGTCGATAAACTGCTGCTTGCCGACACCATCCAGCCAATCACTGACGCCGAGCTCCTGCGGGCGGTTGCCAAAGCCAACACCGATGGCGCACAGGCGCTGCTCATCGAACTAGACACGCCCGGCGGCCTGCTCAGCTCTACCCGCTCCATGGCCGGCGCAATCCTCTCTTCCCGCGTACCGGTCATCGTTTACGTCGCTCCAGCCGGGGCGCGGGCCGGCTCCGCGGGCTTCTTTCTGCTTGAGGCCGCTGACGTCGCCGCAATGGCTCCCGGAACCAACGCGGGAGCGGCGCACCCGGTTGTCGAGGTCGGCAAGATGGACGACATCATGGCCCAGAAGGTGCAGAACGACACCGAGGCCTTTCTGCGCTCCTACGTCACCAAGCGCAACCGCAACACCGAGGCCGCTCAGGAGGCTGTCCACTCCTCGCACTCCTATACCGCCGATGAGGCTCTGGAGAAGCACCTGATTGACCTGACCGCAGCCAACGACGCTGAGCTGTTGAAGGCCCTTGACGGCCGCACCATCACCCGCCTCGACGGCAGCAAGCTCACCCTGCATCTGGCCGGGGCGCGGATCGAACTCCTCAAGCCCACGCTGCGCGATCAATTGCTGGGCTGGCTGGTCAATCCCAACATCGCGCTGCTGTTTTTCGTCTGCGGGGCACTGCTCATTTACCTCGAATTCAACTCGCCAGGCACCATCGTTCCCGGCGCGCTGGGCACGCTGATGGTCCTTCTGGCAATCTTTGCCTTCGATCTGCTGCCTATCCGTTATACCGCGGTTATGTTGCTGGTGGCGGCTATCGCGCTGCTGCTACTTGAAGCAAAATTCGGCGGCCACGGTGCGCTGGCCATCGCCGGCATCGTCTGCCTGACATTCGGGCTGCTCACGCTGGTAGCCGCTCCCGTACCGGAGCTGGGTATCAATCTCTGGATGGCCATTGCGGTCAGCGCCAGCTTCAGCGTCATTACCGTCGTCCTCATGGGGCTGGCATTTCGTGCCCGGCGCATGAAGACCAGCCTGGGCGTCGATGCCATGATCGGCAGCCTGGCTACTGCCATGGAACCGCTCACCCCCGAGGGCCACGTCCTCGTCGAAGGGGAGATCTGGCGCGCCGTAGCCGCCGGGCCGGTCGCCACTGGAGCGCAGCTCAAGGTCATCGGCCATGAGCAATACCTGCTGCATGTTGATCTTGCTGAGCCGTCCCCCCATCCGGCACACCGTCCTAGTGCCCTGCTGGAGTACAATTCCTGCTGAGTGAGGAATATAAAATGCTTGAAGGTCTTGGTTTGCCGGCTCTGATTTTCATCGCTATCGTTGTTCTCTATCTTTTCAACTCCATCAAGATTCTGCGCGAATATGAGCGTGGCGTGATCTTTCGCCTGGGCCGCGCGCTGCCCATACCCAAGGGTCCCGGCATCATCCTGGTCTTCCGCCCCTTCGACCAGATGGTGCGTATCTCGCTGCGTCAGGACGTGCTGGAGGTTCCTCAGCAGGATATTATTACCCGCGACAATGTGACGATTAAAGTAAACGCCGTTGTCACGCTCTATGTTGTCAACCCCAATGACGCTGCGATCAAAGTAGCCAACTACGTCTACCAGACCTCGCAGTTCGCACAGACCACTCTGCGCACAGTTCTGGGCGAAGTAGAGCTGGACGAGCTCCTCAGCCATCGCGACAAGCTCAACCTGCGCATCCAGACGATCATCGATCAGCGGACGGAGCCATTCGGCGTCAAGGTCGCTTCGGTCGAAGTCAAGCAGGTGGATTTGCCTGACCAGATGCAGCGCGCCATGGCCAAGCAGGCTGAAGCAGAGCGCGAAAAACGTTCCAAGATCATCCATGCCGAAGGCGAGTTCAACGCCGCCCAAAAGCTCGTCGATGCGGCGCACCTTTTGGCTACCGAGCCAATGACGCTACAATTACGTTATCTTCAGACCCTCACTGAGATCGGCGTAGAAAAGAACACCACCATCGTCTTCCCCCTGCCGATGGAGCTGATGACCTTGCTCAACAAGCTCAGCGTCACCGCGGCGCCGAATACGGAGAAGAAGTAGGGCTGCCCCGCACGTGCGGGAATTCCATTTTTGAGGGCGGCACATGTTCCAGACATATTACCCACCACAGGAGCCGCAGGAAGACGGCGAACTCGACCCGGTACAGGAACCCCATCGCGACACGGAACTGACGCTCAGTTCCATGACGCTGCTGGCGATTTTCTTCGGCCTGGTCCTGCTCTGCGGAGCTTTCTTCGGCATTGGTTACACCGTGGGCCATCGCAGCGCTCCTGCCCCAGCCGCGGCCAGTGCGCCCGCTGCGCCTGCCAATACGCCAGTTGTAGTCGAGCAGCCCAAGCCCTCGGCGAGCGCTGAAAACAGTGCGTCGCAGCCGACCTCGACTGCTCCGGATTCCGCTCCCGCCTCATCCACGCCAGCGCCAATTGCCGCGCCTGCTCCAGCGCCTGCCCCTGCCGTGGTCCATCCGACGCCGGCCGCTCCAGCCCCTCAGCCCATAGCAGCCAAGCCCGCCGCTAAGGTACCCACAGCCACAACCGCAAAGGCTGCGACAAAGACAGCTCCTGCCATGGCCTCCTCATCGGAGATCATGGTCCAGATCGCTTCCGTCTCGCACCAGGAAGACGCCGATGTGCTGGTCGGCGCACTGCGCAAGCGCGGCTACACGGTCAGCGTTCAGCACAATCTCGCCGACAACATGCTCCATGTGCAGATTGGCCCATTCCCAGACCGCACCAGTGCCTACGCAATGCGCCAGAAGCTGCTCAATGACGGCTACAACGCAATCGTGCAGCCGTAGGCTGCTTTTGACCATTTCATGGATGGCGTTAGGTTTGGGTGCCCCATGTCTCGAATCCGACCCAAGTCCTATTAGATGAACGCCGCGAGAATTATCCTCATATTCTTGCCCAAATTTTGTGTTTGGGCAGTTGGCGGCAGTTTTGTTTAACCCGAATCAAATGTCGGGTGAGCGCCGAAACTCCCGCACAATCGACCTGGAACATATGTGTAGGATCCGGTGTCTAAATAATTAGCGCCAAAGAAAGGAACGAATGCGCCACAGATTTATAATTTCCGTTTTAGTCGTGATCTCGTTGGGGGCCGTTGCGCAGGAGAATGCGCCGAAGCCAAGTGTGAGTGATGCTCCGCTTACGGGCGAACAAACCGCTGTGTACCGAGCTGTGCTGGGGGTTTACCTGAAAGGATCGGACCGCGTTCTGAATCTAGCGAATGTCACCGAACCACTTGAAGGGGCCGACACTGCATGTGTGAGAGGGATAGATACGAGTGTAGCAAAAGGATCAGCATTTATAGTCCACAGATTTGCTCTGTCATTCGTGGCCGATACCAAAATCATGTTGGTTGATCCTGACAGCCAGGAGGTGAGAATTAAGGAGAATGATCCGCAAAACCTCATCAGTAAGGCCATCGACGACCATCAGAAGATCACTGATGAGCAGCTCGACACGTCTATCAAAAGTGCATTTGATACTGGCCTCTTCACGCTGTCTGAGATCGCTTTCGACAGGGATCATCGTCGCGCTGTGGTGAGTTACAGCTTTGTGTGTGGGGGATTGTGCGGCAACGGAAATACTCTGGTTCTTAAGAAGGTCGGTCACATCTGGAAGGTGACAAAGAGATGTGGAGGTTGGGTTTCCTGACAATTCTAATGCCTGTCGGTGGAAACCTAGCGATTCGCCAAGAACCAGCCCGGGATTCAGACGGGTACTGGTTGACCGGCTATACGGACTTTACCGCTTGATTAAACCTCCACACCTCTTAAAGCAATTCCCCTTTTGCGGTATAGGGTCCCACCCTAGCTGCAAGAACAAAGACGCAGCGAGGGTGGGGCACCCACTTCGCGCCTTCAGGAGAAATGCTCTAGAAAATATCAGACACCACCCCTACCCCCGCATCCACTCCGGCAGCCCCGAGGCAATCGCCGCCCTTACCGCTTGCAGCAATTCCTTGCGGTCTGCAAAATCCTGCGGATAAATTGGCGGATGGAAAATAATATGCGCAGTGCCTGGCTCAATACGCAGACTGTGCTTGGCCATCATCGTCTCCGTGCCGTAAAGCGACACCGGAATGCACGGCGCGCCGGTCTCTTTGGCCAGATAAAATGGGCCTTTCTTGAAGGGCAGCAGGCGGCCGTCCCTGGATCGCGTGCCCTCGACAAAAACAGTGATGTGGAGGCCTTTTTCCAGCACCCGGCGCGCGGCGGCCACGCTCTCCTGGGCGCTGTCCACGCGCCCATCGCGGTCCACAGGGATAAACTCGGCCAGCTTCATGCCGTAACCCAGCCCTGGAATCTTCATGATGGATCGCTTGCTGAAGGCCGCGGTGCGCCCAGGAATCTGCGGCAGCAGCGCCGGCGGATCAAGGTTGGAGAGATGATTGACCATGAAGATGCAAGCCTTGCCGGCAGGCACATTCTCCTGCCCTTCGCTGATAACGCGAATTCCCGCCAGGCGATACGCCGTGCGCACAATCCACAGGGAGGCGCGATAAAGCGGCATCGCATCGCCGGTAAGCGCGGCCCAGGGAATCAGCGTGAGCGCAGCGGGAATGCTGAAAAAGAGAATCGTGAAAAGCAATGTGAGCGAAGCAACCATGCAGTGGTTTCCATTTTCAGTTTCAGCGCGAGCTTTCACTCAGCCGCGCGGGCAGCTTTTCATAGATGCCATCAAAGCCGCCATTTGAGAGTATCGCCACCACATCGCCGGGGCGCAACTCGGGCGCAATTCCATTGATGATCGCTTCCACATCGGGAAAGAGTTCAGCCCGGGTTCCCTCGGCGTTGAGCGCAGCGATCACCTCTTCGGGGTACAACCGCTCATTCTCAGCAATGCGCTGTTGCTGATAAACCCCGGACAGAACCACGCGATCCGCAAGGCGCAAACTCGCGATCAGGTCACTGGCCAGCACCTTGCGCCGCAGCGTATTCGAACGCGGCTCCAGGACTGCCCACAATCGCGCGTGAGGGTAAACCGCGCGGAGCGCCCGCAGGGTTTCGCGAATCGCTGTGGGATGGTGAGCAAAATCGTCAATGATCGTGACGCCGTTGATCTCGGCGCGCACTTCCAGCCGCCGCTTCACGCTCTTGAACTCTGCTACCGCAGTTTTGATCTTTTCTTTGTCTATGCCCTGTCCGGAAGCTAGCGCAGCCGCGGCTGTAGCATTCAGCGCGTTGTGCTGGCCGGCTAGACGCATCTCCATCTCTGCCCACAGCGCGCCTTTGTGCCAGATCTCCCAGCGCGAGAGGCCGCTCTCGATGCGCAGATTCTGGATGCGCCAATCCGCCTCAACACTGAATCCATACCGCTCGACGCGACAGAAGGCCCGGCTCACGCACTCCGTCACATTCGTATTGCCGTCATAGGCTACAATCACTCCCCGCCGGGGAACAAGATTCACGAGCCGCTTGAAAGCAGTCTTCACCGCTTCGAGATCGACATAGATATCCGCATGGTCAAACTCGACACTGGTCAGAATCAGCGCGTCGGGAAAGTAATGCAGAAACTTCGGCCCCTTGTCGAAAAAGGCCGTATCGTATTCGTCGCCCTCGATGATGAATGTGTGCGTGGGCCGCAACTGAAAGCTGGTTGCAAAGTTCTCCGCCACGCCGCCGATCAGAAACGACGGCTCAAGCAGCGGGTTTTCGCGCGCGGCCACCTGATAAATCCACGCCAGCATGCTGGTGGTTGTCGTCTTGCCGTGCGTCCCTGCGACCACCAGCGACTCGCGCCCGGTAAGAAACTCTTCGTGCACCAAGGCGGCCATCGAGGTAAACGGAATCCGCTTATCTAGGACGTGCTCAACCTCAGGATTCCCGCGTGACAGCGCATTGCCGATGACAACCAGATCCGGCGCGGGAGCGAGATTCCCCTCCGCATATGGCCCGAGAATTGGAATCCCGAGCGAGTGCAACAGATCGCTCATCGGAGGATACGCAGCGTTGTCCGAGCCAGTAACGCGATGGCCTTCCAACTGCAGCAGCCCGGCAATCGACGCCATCGCCGTGCCGCAGATGCCGCTCAAGTGGATGTGGCGGATTTTTTTGTTCATCTGGTTTTGACCGTTCAACGAAGCTTTCTCTGATCTCTGATATATGATCCCTAGTCTCTGGTCCCTAGTCCCTGTTCCTGCTTCACCGCCGCCTCAAGCAGATTCAGCTGGGCCTGCTCACTGACGCGCAGCTCTGCATTCACGCCAAAGGTCAGCGTCACATTCTGCCGCGATACATGCCCGCTGCGCAGACCGATTGCGATAGGTCCCTTGAAATCGTCCAGCGAATGAAGAATCACCTCATCAAGCAAGTCCGCTGGCGCGCCGGCAGAAACGCAATCGAGCATCTCTCCAAAAACAATCCCCGTGACGCCTTCCAGTTTGCCCGCTTCGCGCAACTGCCACAACATGCGATCAATCTGGTACGGCTTGGCATTTACATCTTCAAGGAAGAGCAGCTTGCCTTCGGTCTGCGGTTCATAGGGCGTGCCCAGCAGCGCCACCAAAATACTCAGGCAGCCGCCATAGAGCGTACCGCGCGCGCGCCCCTGACGCAGTGCGCGCACGCCCTCTTCTGCACCAATGGTGTATTGCTTACCTGAAAGCGCCGCGCGCAAACTCGCAAGATGCACCCCATCTTCGCGCGCAAAATCTGCCGACAACATCGGTCCGTGAAAAGCAGGCAGTTGAAGCTGGTCGAGCAGATACAGTTGCAACGCGGTCAGATCGCTGTAACCGAAGAACGGCTTCACGCTCTCGGCAATCAGGTCAAGATCCAGTTCCTCGAGCAGATAGTTTGAGCCATAGCCGCCGCGCGTCGCAAAGATCGCGCGCAGGTCGTCGTCGGCAAAGGCGCGATGCAGATCGCGCAAACGCATCTCCGGCGTTCCCGCAAAATAGAGCGGCCCGCGGGCAAGAATATTTTCTGACCCCTGAGGTGTATAGCCAAGCGCGCGCAGCGCATCCAGGCCTCGCTCCACGCGCTCCGGCTTGGGAGTCGAAGCTGGCGAGACAACGGCGACAGCAGCATCCTCTGCAACGGCGCGGGGTTTGGACAATGTCGTCACAGAAAGGCCTCGCCACGCGCGATGAGGGAAGCAGGCCCGGTAAGCTTCAACTCCGTGCCCGCGCCATTCCACTGGACCACCTGCGCGCCGCCCGGAGCAACCACACGTAATGGCGACGCGCATCCGTGCAATGCAATTGCCGCAGTCGCCGTCGCGGAACTGCCCGTCCCTGAAGAGGTCGTCGGCCCCACGCCGCGCTCGTAGATACGAATCTCAATTTCGCTTGCGGATACTACGCGCACAAACTCAACATTCGTCTGCTGAGGAAAATCAGAATGAAAGCAAACCGCCTCGCCGATAAATCGCCAGCTCTTACCTGCGAAGGAAAACTCCCCGTTATCGGCACGGATCACAAAATGCGGATTACCGGTAGAGACTTCAATCCCATTGATTGCCAAGCCGTCAGCAAGCACAACAGTTCGCGGCGCATAACTCGGAATACCCATCCCGGCAGTAACTTGAACATTGAATCCACGCGCGGTGTCAACTGCATTCACCATGCAAACGCGCACTCCTGCATCGGTCTCAAGGCGCAGCTCATCGCCGGGCTGCGACGCCAGCTCGCGCGCCATCCATGCGGCCACGCAGCGCGTGCCGTTGCCGCTGATCTCGGCGATGGAGCCGTCAGCATTGTGCAGACGAATGCGGCCGGAGTTCGGCCCGGTCCACGCAAAGAACTCAATGCCGTCCGCGCCAATGCTGGTGTTGCGCTGGCATAACTCGCGTGTCAGTTCCGCCAAGTCGTGTTTTCCCGCGGCCTCTTCGGTCACGATCAAAAAATCGTTGCCGCAAGCGTGGGCTTTCGTAAAAGGAATCAATCGTCCTCCGGATCGCGGAAGGTAAAGAGCTTGTCGATCACCGCTCTGCCGTTCAGTTCCGCCGCAAGATCGCGGTGCTCGCGGGTCGTCGCTGTCAAGTGAAAACTGACCCGCTGCAATTCACCGATGGCGCTGGTTTCTATGTCAGCGAGCCGCTGTCCAATCTTGTCCATCGCGCTGAGGATCGCCTCAAGCAGGTACGCTTGATCGCTGCCGCGCACTTCATAGGTCATCGGGTAGGGCTTCAGGTTGGCGCGTTTTTCCAACACGCCAACAACAGCCAGCGCGAAGATCACAATCACTGTTGCCACAGCCGCTGGCGCATACAGCCCCGCACCGCAAGCCATGCCGATGGAGGCAACCACCCAGATGCTGGCCGCGCTGGCCAGGCCGCTCACCCGGCTGCGGTTGTGCAGAATCAGCCCCGCGCCAAGGAAGCCGATGCCCTGGACTATATTCGATGCGACTTGACCCTTGTTGGTGCCCGAGTCTCCGGCCAGCACCGCCGAAAGCAGCGTGAAAAATGCGCTGCCCAGGCAGATAAGAATGTTGGTGCGGACACCGGCAGATTTTTTCGTCAGTTCGCGTTCCAGACCGATGACCCCGCCCAACAGGCAGGCCAACAGAAGCCGCCCGATGGCTCCGTTGACCACCACTCCCTGCTCCAGCCAGCCAAATTGGAAGGGTTCGGATATGTACGCAAGAGCTGTCATCAGCATTGATCCTTGACCGATGCTACCACCGCGCGGGCAAGCTTGTTGAGGGATGTCGAGGTATGCGATGTCATTGCGCATCCGAGAGGTAAAGCGTCGCCGGTGCCTGATGATCGCAGGTAAAGCGGCCCACGGCCGTGAGGTGCTCAGGATGCGCGTGGACCGCGCGGTCAATCTCATCGCCTTCAAAGGCCAGCACCAGATATGCACTGGCCGCAGGCGCTGCCAGCGCTGCCTGATAGAGAACGTAATCACCCTCGTTTATGGTCTGCCGCAGCGGAATTCCAGTGAGCGCGACAATCTCCGGATAGACCGATGTATTCATCAGCACTGTGCCATGCGGGCGCTTCTCAAGCAGCGCGCGCATGGCCGGCGGAATCTCGTCTTCAAATTGCCGGCGCGAGTCAATGTTCTTTGTACTCTCGATAAACACCAGCGGCTGCTCCCGCAGCATCTCCGCGTCGTTGAAGAGGAGGGTGACGAAGAGCAAGGCTGCTCCATATTTAGCCCACTCCGGCTTGAACTCGTGAACCGCCGCAATGAAGAAATTAGCGGCAAATCCCAGTCCCAATGCCAACGCGGGCAACAGTTCCATTCCATAGCGGGTGTTATAAAACGAGTGCGGCCACCAGACCGGAAGAAAGATCGGCACAGATCCATAAGCCACCGAGTATGCATAAAAAGGTAGCGGCAGCCACACAATCAGCGCCCACACGAACGCCTTGCGCCGCGCTGTCAGCCACGCCCACACTGTTCCCGCGACGCTGATGACGAACAGAAAATTTTCCCACGCCAACGCAGCCGCATCCATCTCCGCGGCCTTGGCATAAAACAGCAGCGCCATCCAGGGATCGTGCCAGCCGGGATGCGGCGGCCCGCCTGGCAATGCGGTGCGCAGCTCAATGGCTTTCGCGGAATAAGGGCCACGCAAAAAGTCCAGCCAATCTCCGAAGATTGCGGCGTTATACGCGAACCACACCACCGGCGCTGCAACCACAACGGCGCTGGCCAGCCAGAACGTTCGAGATCGCAGCCTGCCGCGCCGCGCCAGCACCACCCCAATCGATGTCCACGCCAGCGCCGCCATGATCCAGCCGTCATAACGCGTGTAGATAGCAGCGACAAGTACAAATGCAATCCACCCCAGCAAGCGATTCGAGCGCTTTGGGTCGCTATCAAGATTCGCACGCCATTCGACCAGAAGCACCGCGGCCCACACCGTCTCACAGATAAACAGCGGCTCGGTCATCGCCGTGGTCTGCATATACAGCAGGTTTGAATTGGTAGCGAAGAAGACCAGAGCCACGGCAGCGGACCGGTGCAGCAAGCCAACGGTGGGCCAGACGATAGATCCCTACACAAGCTGCAAGATATGCCAGCGCTGAAGGAATCACCGCCGCAAATCCGTTGGCCCACCAACTGTAGATTGCGACAAACGGCATCAGCAACAGATGCGGCAGCGGCAGCCACACCGAGCCGAGTTGCCGCAATCCCGGATAGTGCGCATCAAAGATTCGCCGCGCAATGTGCAGATGCGCAACCGCGTCGCCGTAGTTGAGCATTGCGCCGTGCCGCCAACTCCACGCCAGTGCGACCAGAGAGGCTGCGGCGCAACCGGCCAACACCGCCAGCCATTCAACCCGCGGAGATGGACTTCTCAGTCAAGGTGCGTTAACTCGCGGAAGTGATTGAAGCGAGCATCGATCTCCTCGCGGCTCAGTTGTTGCAATCGCTCAGTGCCAAAACGCTCGCAGGCGAACGAACCCATCACAGAGCCGTAAAACATCGCGCGGCGGTATACTGCAGGAGTCTGTTCCGGCTGCGAGGCAAGATACCCAAAGAATCCTCCGGCAAAGCTATCGCCAGCGCCGGTAGGGTCTACTACTTCTTCGAGCGGCAATGCCGGAGCCTTGAATGTCCTGTGCTCCGCACTTTTTTCTTTCTGTGCGGATTTGTGGAATAAGGTCGCGCCATACTCGCCATGCTTCACCACTAACAACTGCGGCCCCAGCGCCAGCACCGCCCGCGCCGCCTGCACAATGTTATTGTTCCCGGCCAGCATCTTCGTCTCGGTGTCATTGATCAACAGAATGTCCAGTCCCTTCAGCATTTCCAACAACGCCGCGCGATGATCCTTGATCCAGTAATTCATCGTATCGCCGGCCACCAGCTTTACATCCGGCATCTGCTCACGCACACGGCGCTGCAACACCGGATCGATGTTCGCCAGAAACAGAAACTCCGAGTCGCGATAAGCCTCGGGAATCTTCGGTGAAAACGTCGCAAAGACATTCAACTCGGTGTTATGCGTCTTGGCTTCGTTGAGATTCTCAAGGTACGAGCCTTCCCAGAAAAAACTCTTGCCCGCGGTATGCTCAATCCCTCGCGTATCAATGTTGCGCGCCTGGAAAACCGCCTCCTGCCGCTTGCCAAAGTCCTCGCCGACAACGGCGATGACGCGCACGTCGGTAAAGAAACTCGCCGCAAGCGAGAAGTAAGTCGCCGCGCCTCCCAGGCACCGTTCGCGCTTGCCCGCCGGAGTTTCAATCGAATCAAAAGCCACACTGCCCACTACGGTAATTGCCATTTGTTTCTCTCTCTTGTGGTAAAGATTGTTCACCGCCTATGATTTTTCCGACGACGGCTCCAAATAGTCCTGCATAAAGTTCTCGATACCCTCGTCAAAGCGCGAAAGCACCCGATGGACTTCGTCTCTACGCTCCTGCATCACTTTGGAATTGGCGACTTCTTTGAATTTATACATTGCGGAGTGCTCGACTTCCCAGAAGAGTCCAAGCAGCATCGGGACAACCTGATATTCTCCCCTTACTTTGCAGCTCACTTCCTCACAATGTCCGTAGTACTTGGGCGCAAGAACGGTGCCGGTATCGTCTTTCACAGGCTTATAGAGCCACCCGCCAAATCGATTACGAAGCACATTATCCACTTCACCCAATTTACTGTTCGGGAACACCAAGACGCGAACACCCGCCAGATCCGGCAGGTTCAACAGAGAGTACTTCTCTGGATTATCTGGATCAAATGTTCCTCCTTCCTGTTCGTCTCGGAGCGATTTCACCGCGCTTTCGCACTCTTTGACGCGCGACTTCGCGACCAACTGCTCATGGCGCTGCAAGCTCTTGAGGATTAAACGAGTATGATAACGAATCTCCGCTTCGAGATACAGCACAACGCGGCGGATATCGGGAAGGAGATCGAAATACTCTTCACGGAGCCGATCTTCGATCGTACGCTCCGGCATTATCCCAGCACTCTTTCCAGTTCGCGCTTAACGCCTTCGGACGGGGGTGAGTTGAAGTAGAAGGTCCACCCAGCAGCATCGGTGCTTTCGTTAATATGTCTAAGTATTTCTTCCTCTGGCGTAACCGTAACAAACTCCCAGCTAAAGGCTTTTCTTGCCTGGCGGTTGTAGAAAATATCCCGGTCGAAGTTGTACCAATAATGCGCTGTCTTCATAATGTCGTTTTTCATCTTCGCCCCCATGCGCACAGCTTCGCATACCGCATTATACCGTCAATCGCGTTTATCGGCCTGAATCGCTTCTACCAGCCCAGATACTTGCCAAACAGCAGCGCCAGCTTCTCTTTCGCCGCTGCGGGAATTGCATCCGGCTGGGTTAGCACGGCAAATTTCGCCGCTGAAGCGCAGGCGCAGGTGCGCTCGTGGGGCAGTGCGGCGACCGCGGCCTTCACTACGCGCGAGGCGTTATCGGCGTTCTTGTGCAGCACAGCGATAATCTCTTCAATCGTGACGGAGTCATGCCCTTCGCGCCAGCAATCGTAATCGGTAACCATCGCCACTGTCGCATAACAAATCTCCGCCTCGCGGGCCAGCTTGGCCTCCTGCAAATTGGTCATGCCGATCACGTCCGCACCCCAACTGCGATAGAGATTGGACTCGGCGCGGGTGGAAAACTGGGGGCCTTCCATGCAGATATACGTACCGCCGAGTTTGCCCACCACGCCCACCGTCGCACAGGCATCCGCAGCGGTCTTTGCCACCGTCGCGCAGACCGGATCGCCAAAGGCCACATGGCCTACAACCCCCTCGCCGAAAAATGTCGAGGCGCGATGAAAGGTGCGGTCAATGAACTGATCGGGCACCACAAAATCCGTAGGCTTGTGCTCTTCCTTCAGGGACCCGACAGCCGAGACAGAAAGAATCCGCTCCACGCCCAGCTTCTTAAAGGCATAGATATTGGCACGGAAGTTCAGCTCCGAGGGCAGGATGCGATGGCCGCGCCCATGCCGGGCCAAAAACGCCACCTTGCGCCCTTCCAGTTCGCCGAGCACGAAGGCGTCAGAGGGCGCGCCAAAAGGCGTCTCCACCGTCTCTTCGCGTACATTCGTAAATCCAGGCATTGAGTACAACCCGCTGCCGCCGATAATCCCAATCTCCGCCTCTGCCAATGCTCGCTCCTGGTGCGCCGTCCAATTTCAGGCGCAAAAAAATCATGCCTGCGAAACAGCCGCAGACATTTTAGTATAACGGGCGGGGCTTTGGAAGGTAGGGTAGAGCCGCGCAGGCCGGGTGGCTTTCATGATCCCAAAAACTACGCATCGCCTGTTTCCAAACGCTTCGTTTGCGCCTTCAAAAATATCTCGATGCGATTCGAATTCCAGACTGCGACGCCGGTTCCAAAGAAGTCTGTGTCTTCCGTCCATATTGGGCAATTCAATGCCAATGCGGATGCTAGTACCGGCCAATCATCCTCATCCCTGCCGCGCAAGCGCTGCTTGGCTTCTTCTTCGAAGGCACTGTAGGTCTCCCGGTCCACCGGCTCAACCAGGCTCTGCAAATATAGGAGTGCGGAGGAAGCCTCAGCAGCATTCTTGTCCTTCTTCTTCAGCAGGGAAGGCAGATATTTTTCCGCCTCTGCGTAGGCAGCATCAGGCGCACAAAAACGCATGCCACGCAGGGCGTATTCCTCCAGAAGCAAGCGCACACGCTTTCCCAAAACTGCACGGATGAGAATGTTGGCGTCAAGGACGATCATCTTAGCGCGCTGCTGCCTTTTTGCTGCGCCGCCATGCCTTAAAGTCTGCGGAGATTTCTTCTTCATCCACATCTGCCAACACCGCGGCAAGCCGGTCGGCAGCGGCCCTCAACTCCGCAAGATCGGCCGCCTTGACCTGCTTGCGAGGCGTAGGTACATAGACGCCAAGGGTTTCTCCGCGACGCGTCACAGCCACAGGCGTATCGGACTCTAAATAGTGCGCGATCTGTTCCCGAAACTCACGCACTCCAACTTTGATTGCCTGCATTCGTATTCCTCATGTGTACTTGTAAGTGTACACATCACGGAGACCGAGTGCAAGTTGATGCACTTAGCTGTCACATCAACCCATTGCCACGCAGCCGGCTAGCGGAAATCGACTACTCGGCAGAGACTGTCACCTCATGCAGCCATCCCGGCGACTTCAGCAGCTCGCGGGGCCGTGACCCATCCGCAGGTCCCACCAATCCGTCGCGCTCCATCAGGTCAATCAAGTGAGCGGCTCGTCCGTAGCCAATGCGTAGCCGCCGTTGCAACAGCGACGTCGAAGCCTTGCCGAACTCGAAGACCAGCTTGACCGCATCGTCGAAGAGTGGATCGTTCTCATCGGGATCGGAGTTGGAACCCTCGACGCCGGCGCGCTCATCCTTCGGCGATTCGAGGAAGCCTTCAATGTACTCGGCCTGACCTTGCGCTTTCCAGAAATCAACCACCGCCGCAGTCTCTTTCTCGCTCACATACGGTGCGTGCAGGCGCATCAAACGGCTGGTTCCCGGCGGCAAAAAGAGCATGTCGCCGCGGCCCAGCAGGGCCTCTGCCCCGTTGGTGTCGAGAATGGTGCGCGAGTCTACCTTCGTCGCCAAGCGGAAACTGATGCGCGTCGGCACATTTGCCTTGATCAGCCCGGTGATCACATCCACGCTGGGTCGCTGCGTGGCCAGCACCAGATGAATACCGACCGCGCGAGCCATCTGCGCCAGTCGCGTAATCGACTCCTCAACATTGGCGCGGTCTAGCATCATCAGGTCAGCCAACTCGTCGATGATGATGACGATGTACGGCAGCGGCTGCTCGTCTTCGCTCTCTTCAAAGAGCGAAGGCATTGCGCCCTCAAAGAGCTTGTTGTACTGGTCGATGTTGCGCACGCTGCGGCTAGCCAGCAGCTTGAGCCGCCGCTCCATCTCGCGCACCGCGTTCCTGAGCGCGTTGGCCGCCAGCTTAGGCTCCGTAATGATGGGAGTAAAAAGATGAGGAACCCCTTCATACATGCCCAGTTCCACGCGCTTTGGATCAACCAGGATCAACCGCACCTGCGCCGGAGTGGTGCGATACAGCAAACTCATGATCATGGCGTTGATCGCGACCGATTTACCCGAGCCGGTCGAGCCTGCAATCAGCACATGGGGCATCGAGGCCAGATCGGCAGTCACAATGCGCCCGTTGATATCCTTGCCCATCGCAATCGTCAGCCGCGTCTTTGATTTTGCAAAAGTCTCGCTCTCCAGCACATCGCGCAGATGAATCGTCTCGCGGTCATGGTTCGGCACCTGAATGCCGACGGTGCTTTTGCCGGCCATACGCTCAATCAGAATGCTCTCGGCGCGCATCGCCAGGCAGAGATCGTCGGCAAGCCCGGTGACGCGCGAGTACTTGACGCCCGCCTCAGGCTTGAACTCGTACGTCGTCACCATCGGCCCAGGATTGATCTGGACAACCTGGCCGCGCACATCGAACTCGCCGCATTTTTCGACAAGCACCTTGGCCTCGTCGCGCAGTTCGCTCTCGCGGATGGTCTGCGGCCCTGAGCCGGCGTGGAGCAGCGTGGTCGGCGGCAGCTTGAATCCGCTTACATTCTTCGGCGCGACAGTCGCCGTGCGCACCGCTGTATCCGCCCGCTCATGGATGGCGATTTCGCCAGTGCCCAGCGGCTCAAAGCGCGGCTTCTCCGCAATCTCCGCCTCTTCTTTGCGTTGCGTCTGGGTGCGCAGAAGATCGTAATTCACTGACTTCGGCTGCGGCTGATAACCGGAGGCCGACGCCCACAGCGCCGCGGCTGCGTGCGGATCGCTGGGAACAGGCCGCGCCTCTTCGCTCCGTGCCTCCGCAAATCGCGGGGCCACCGGCAATTCATCTGCAACGCGCGCCTCGGTAAATCGCGGCTGAATCGGCAGCACAGGGATCTCCCGCTCCGGCTCGGCAACCGGCATCGGCGCGATTGCCTGCGTTTCGGTCTCCGGCGCAACTTCCTCCGGCGCGCGCTCCCAGATGCTGCGCCGCCGTATCGGCGCAGCGGTAATCGGAATTTGCTCCTCGCCCTTCGCGCCGGCTTCTGACTGTATTGTCCGTTGGTACGCGGGAATCTCGTCGATCACATCCGCGGCTGCCGGCTCAGACTCACGACGGCGGAAGAAACTGAACAGGCTGCGGCGCGGTGCGTAAGCAGCGTCGGCTTCCTGCTCCGCCATGTCCGTTTCAGCCGCTGGCTGTGCCTCCTGCGCGGCTAAGCGCTCGGCCTTCCGCTCGGCCCGCTCCTCGCGCAAGTTCTGCCAGCGGTCGCGCATTTCGCGCAGTTGGATCCAGCGCCCGACAAAAGCATCCTTGATCGTCTCGAAGCTCACCGCCGAAGCAAAGTAAACGCCCGCTGCAGCCAGCGCTCCGGCCACCAGCCACGCTCCTTGAATGTTGAGATAACCCACCAGCAGCCCGGCCATCTGCCCGCCAATCACACCTTCCACCGGCGCTCCATGCATCCAGCGCCAATGCCAGGGCAGCATTCCAAAGACCGCAGGCAAAAAGGCCAGCGCCAAGACGGTTCCCAACCCGCGCAGCCAGGGCGAGCCGCCGGGGCGCGACTGCATCCAGGTCCAGCCCAACCCGCCGATCCACAGCGGCAACAGAAACGCGGTCAGCCCCAGCGACTGCAGCAGCAAGTCGCTGAGGTTCGCTCCAATGGGACCGACCCAATTCCGCGCCGCCTCCGTGGTGACGGTATTCAGCGAGGGATCAGTGGGATGATATGTGGCCAAGGAGAGAAAAAGGAGCGCGGAGACAAGCAGCAACACCAGCCCCAAAAACACATTCAGGGGGCGGCTGCGCGTCGGCGTCAGGACAATGCGAATTGGCTTCATCGTAGGGGTGTTCCGCCTCCAGGCGCAGCGCGGGGCGCAAACGGCCAAGTGGAGCGGGCGAACAATCCCAGAGCAATTCCCATTATCGGCCTTCCTCGGCCCTTTTTGGCCCGAAACCGCACGGGAGGAACCTTGCTGTCAACCCCCGGCAAAGGTTGTCTTCATCCCGGATGTATTATTGCCGAAGTACTCTTGACGCCCCCCGCGCTTTGGGCGTATACCACGAGCATCGCGGCCATAGTCCATAGAGGCTAGCTTTGTTTCACAGTTACTTGTCTGAAGCCGCGATTCTCAGCTTCAGTTTTGTTATTTTTGTACGTTGCCATTGGACGGAGGAGACGATGGCAGCGATAGTTGAAGTACGCAAGGAGAAAAGCAGAATGACGGAGACGATTGAAAACAGTGGCGCAACTGGCTCTGCCGGAACGACCAGTTCAGCCGCCAAAGCCAACCCAGCCTTGCAGTCAAAAAACACGTACACTCAAGGCCCGCCAGTGAACAACACACCCGCCACATCGCTGGATAATCCGGTTTCAGTCTCTATATCTGTTGTACCCGCTTCCCGTTTCGAACACGTTTCAATATGGGTTTTGGCCGTTACTTTCGTGGCCGGTCTCGGCTTTCTCTATTTTTTCAATCAATGGAACTGGAATCCTCTCCAGTTCAACATCGATCAGTTCAGCATGTATGTCAAACTCACGCCGCTTGTGCTCCTGGCTGGGCTAATTGAGCGCGCCGTTGAGGTCCTCATCACTCCCTGGCGCGATCCCGGCGCCGACTGCCGGACCAGCAAACTTGCCATTGCCCGCGATCAGGCCTGCAGACCCGGCGCAACCGGCGATGACCACCAAGACCTCGCCGACTCGCTCAGCGACCTGAACAAATACACCGGCAAAACCCGCCAGTACGCCTACGCCATCGCTCTCGCGTTCAGCGTCTGCGCCGCCGTCGCCGGCGTCCGCACTATCTGGCCGCTACTTGACCTCGACAAGGCAGGGGTGCCCACCTTTCTTGACAAGGCCGGCATGCCGATCTTCACCATCAGCGCCCAGCAGTTGACCTTCGTCCACTGGTTCGATCTGGTGCTCACGGCGCTGCTACTAGCTGGCGGCGCAGCCGGACTGCACGCTCCCATCAATGGCTTCATCACCTGGGCAGAGAAGAAGAAATACTGATTCTCTTCACCGGCAAGTGGGAGCAAAGAACAACACACAATAAAACGGCCGCGCAACGGCGGCAGTTTCGTGTGACATTTTGTAGCTATGGAAACAGCCTATTGCTGCTTAGAAGTGGTACGCTACGCCAATCGTAGGGTTATTAATATTGAACCACCTGTTTGTGGTAAGGTTTTCGACCGTGTCGCCGAAGTTGGGCACCTTTGTGACAAACCCGCGATACTCGGCGCGGATATCGAAACTTGGGCTGATCTCGTAGGCAATACCTCCGCCATAAAGACCGCCAATGGAAACTTGTTGCTTTGAGTCATGAGTGGTCAAGCCGCTATTGACAATCGGCAAAAAGATCATTGCGCCCGGACCAGCTTCGATAAAGGGATTGAATTTCTTGAAGTTGAAGCTGCGCACATAGGCAGCGGAAATCTCCTGGGTGCGGGCTGGAATGTGGATCACGAGTGGGACGGTGTCGTATGTGTACTTGGACTGGTAATCAATCCCGTAGTTGGCTTCCAAAGCACTCGACGGCGTCAGCATGAACCTGTAGCTGAGCAGCGCGCCAAAGGTGGAAGTGCCGCTAACATAAACGTCCGTCGATGATGCGACGGAGCGTGTAATGAGTCCCGTTCCGCTGAGGCTGATATCTTGACGGCTCTCCTGAGCCCGGCCCGCGGCAACAGATGCGGTCAGCAGGAGGACAACGATGGCGATCTTCTTCATTCGGTTCTGTTCCTCACGAATGCTCAACCTCGGGCCGCGAACGAACCAGCGGGCTGGCAACGAAATCTTGTCAATTGCGGTGCTCCGGCTGCTGCCTTGCCCCGCTTTAAGCATTGTAACTGGCCGGGCCGGGCCGGGGCGCGCCTCGCACACCCTGGCTCAGCCGCGCCCTTCACTGTGGGGCAGCAGATCCGCGGCATTCCGCGGCACAAGGCTATAGACGCACGCAAAAGAAAATGGGCGCTTTGGGCAGCAAAACTTCCTGATCCTGCCGCCGCCAAACACAGCTCAACTAACCCGCTCCACATGGTAATAGAACGGCGGCCCCTGCTTGCGCGCCAGCGCCCGCACCGTGGTCAAAAACGCCCGCGCGGCGTACGATAGTGTCGCCTGCCGCCGATGCACCAGCCGCAGCACCCGCTTCATCTCCAGCTCATCTACGGCGACACGCACCAGGTCGCCCGTCTCCAACTCCCGCGCCACGGTCAGGTGTGGCACCAGCGCCACTCCGTCCCCCAGAGCCACAAACCGCTTGATCGCCTCAATCGTGGGCAGCTCAATCGCCATATTCAGCGGCGTCCGGTAGCGTTGAAAGGCCTCAATCACCTTGCGCCGCAAAGGCGAAGCCACATTGTGAGCCACAAACAGCTCCTTGCCCAGCGCGGTAATCGCGATCCGCTTGTGTTCTGCCAGCGGATGCCGCGGGCTCACAATCAGCGCCAGGCTGTCGCCATAAACAGCAATCGTGCGGAACTGCTCCGGATCAGGCTTGAATGAAATCACGCCCAGCTCAAATACACGCAGACTCAGCTCTTCGGGAATCTTGCTCGCCAGCATCCGGTGCACCGTCACGCTGATCTGCGGATACTCGCGCCGGAACTGCTCAATCGCCGGCAGCAGGTACATGCAGGTATACTCATTCGCCGCCAGTTGCAAATGTCCCCGCTCCAGGCTCTTCAACTCGCCCAGGGCGCTCGATGCCTCGCGCCGCAGCGCCAGCAAGCGCAACGCATAATCCCGCAGCAGCAGGCCCGCCGCGGTCAGCGATCCATCCCGCGCCGCGCGGTCAAATAGCGTCTCGCCCACGCTGGCTTCGAGCTTGCGAATCACCTGGCTGATCGCCGGCTGCGTCCGGTGCAGGCGCACCGCGGCCTTCGAAAAGCTCCGCTCCTCGGCCACGGCCAGAAAGGTTTCAAGCTGATTTAGTTCCATTGTGGTCTCCGTAAAATCGCATAATGAATTGTAATCGACAATAGAAAAATTATAACTTTGCATTATATTGCTCGAATGCGCGAAACTGGAACCGTACCAAAACGTCTTCCCCGGCAGGCAAACCGATGAGTGCAGATCACGTAGTATTTTTCGACACCACCCTTCGCGACGGCGAGCAATCGCCCGGCTGCAGTATGACCACGCAGGAAAAACTCACCATGGCTCACGCCCTTGAAGATCTGGGCGTGGACATCGTCGAGGCCGGCTTCGCCATGGCCTCCGAGGGCGACTTCGCGGCCATCGCCACCATCACCCAGGCCATTCGCAAACCGCGCATCGCCTCTCTCGCCCGCGCCAAGAGCGAAGACATCGAAATGGCCGCCCGCGCGCTGCAATTTGCCGACCGCGCCCGCATCCATGTCTTTCTCGCCTCCAGCGACCTGCATCTCGAATTCAAGCTCAAGATGAGCCGCCAGCAGGCCCTCGACCAGACCGCCGAGTCGGTTCGCCTTGCCCGCTCGCTCGTCGACGATGTCGAGTTTTCACCCGAGGACTCAACCCGCGCCGACCGTGACTATCTTGTCGAAATGGTTCGCATCGCCGTCGAAGCTGGAGCAACCACCATCAACATGCCCGACACCGTCGGCTACTCGACGCCCGAGGAATACGGCCGTATGTTCACCGAAGTTCGCGAACGCGTTCCGGCGATTGATGCCGAGGGCGTCATCCTCTCCTCGCACTGCCACGACGACCTCGGTCTTGCGGTTGCTAACTCGCTGGCAGCCATTCAAAACGGCGCGCGCCAAGTCGAGTGCACCATCAACGGCATCGGCGAACGGGCCGGCAACGCCGCCCTTGAAGAGATCGCAGCCGCGCTCTACGTCCGCGCCGACCGCTACGGCATCGGCAGCTCGATCAAATTAGACCAGTTGTATCCGGCCTCTCAAGTCCTTGGCCAGATCATCACCTTCAAGCCATCGCCCAACAAAGCCATCGTCGGCGACAACGCCTTCGCGCATGAGTCGGGCATTCATCAGCACGGCATGTTGGCCAACCCACTCTGCTACGAGATCATGACTCCGGCATTGGTCGGCGTCGCCCGCACCAACCTTGTCCTTGGCAAGCACTCCGGGCGCGCCGCGTTGCGCCATCGCCTCGAGCAATTAGGCTTCGCGCTCAACCGCGAAGAGTTGCAGCACACCTACTACAGTTTCGTCGCGCTGGCCGATCGCAAGAAGAACATTTACGATCAGGATCTGATCGGCCTGCTCCCCGACCAGATCCGCGAGAAGCGCCATGTGCCGGTTACGGAACTGGATTGATGTATTGCGACCTGAGATTGATCGCTCAACCACAAACGCTGTCATCCTGAGCGACCGGAGCGCAGCGAAGGGAGTCGAAGGACCTGCGGTTGTTCTGCCAGTCACAAGTTGCTTCGAACGCAAGCTTTGTATCAGGGCATGACTTTAGTCATGCCGAATGCGCCACAAAGGATGAATGGGCTTTAGCCCCTGCGGCGACAGACTGATCACTGACAACTGATCACTGAAAACTGATCTCTGGAGAGAAATGAAACTGAAACTCTTAGTCACCGCCGGGGACGGCATCGGACCCGAAGTCACCAACGAAGCAGTCGCAGTCCTGCGCGATGTCATGGAACTCGGCGGCCACTCTCTGACCCTCGATTTCAAGCGCATCGGCGGCGTCGCCATTGTGCAAGATGGAACCCCGCTCCCCGCAGAAACTCTCGAAGCCGCGCTGGCATCTGACGCCGTCCTCCTCGGCGCAGTGGGCGGCAATGAGTTCAACGCCCTTGCGCCCGACAAACGCCCCGAGGCCGGCCTGCTTGCCATTCGCGCTGCCCTTGGTGGCTTCGCCAACCTCCGTCCCGCCTTCGCCTTCAAGGAACTTGCCGTCAACAGCCCCTTGCGCCCGGAGATCATCGACGGCGCTGACATTCTCTTTGTCCGCGAGCTTCTCGGCGGCCTCTACTTCGGCCAGCCCCGCGAGTGGAACAAGACCACGAACGAAGCCTGGAACACGATGCGCTACACCAAGGATGAAGTCACTCGCGTTGCCCGCATCGCTTTTCAGCTGGCCCAGAAACGCCGCAAGAAGCTGACCAGTGTTGACAAGGCCAACGTCCTCGAAGTCTCGCAGCTCTGGCGCTCAGCGGTCATTGAAGTCGCAGCAGAGTTCCCCGATGTAACGCTCGAGCATCAATATGTCGATGCAATGGCCATGCACATCATGAACCGCCCCAAGGACTTTGATGTCGTCTTAACAGAAAATCTCTTTGGCGACATTCTCTCTGACGAAGCGGGCGTCATCACTGGCTCGCTCGGCATGTTGCCCTCGGCCACCATCGGCGGCAAGGTCAATCTCTATGAGCCGATTCACGGTTCCGCGCCAGACATCGCAGGCAAGGGCCTCGCCAACCCGATGGGCGCAATCCTCACCGGCGCATTGATTCTGCGCCACTCCGCAGACCTTGAAACAGAGGCTGCGGCAATTGAAACCGCCGTGCGCAAAGTTCTCGAAGACGGCTTCCGCACACCGGACCTGGCCCGCGTCAACCCGCAAGGCTATCCGGTCCTTTCAACCAAAGAAGTCGGCGCAAAGGTCCGCGAGAACGTAAAGGCGCTGTTAGTCAGCGTATAAAGTTGGGTACCCCAGGTCTCGATTCTGAGACCTGGGGTAGCAAAACACCGGGTGCCCCACCCTCGCGACGTTTTTGTTTTGTCGCTAGGGTGGGAGGGCACGAAGCCTAATGGAGCGAAATATGACTAATCTCCGCGATAAGGCACAAGAACTGGCTAGACAGCAAGGTAAGTCGCTCAACGAATTGATTCGCGAAGTAGTCGAAATCAAGTTTCAACAGAAATCGGTAACAGGGAGTTCCATGAGCGCACCAAAAACATTATTCGAGAAAGTCTGGCAACAGCATCTGGTCGCCGAGCCTGCGGGCGAGCCCTCGCTGCTCTACATCGACCTGCAATTGCTGCACGAAGTCACATCGCCGCAAGCCTTCGAGGGACTGCGCCTGGCTGGCCGTACCGTTCGCCGCCCCGACCGCTGCATCGCCACCATCGATCACAATGTGCCCACCACTATTGAAGGCCGCCTCAACATCCTCGATCAGATCGCGGCCAAACAAATCTCCACACTGCGCAAGAACGCCGCCGATTTCGGCATCGAACTCTACGATGTCGACTCGCGCGACCAGGGCATTGTCCACGTCATCGGGCCCGAGCTGGGCCTTACCAAACCCGGCATGACCATCGTCTGCGGAGACTCACATACCTCGACCCACGGGGCTTTTGGAGCATTGGCTTTCGGCATCGGCACCAGCGAAGTCGAGCATGTCCTCGCCACGCAGACCCTGCCGCAGTCCAAGCCCAAAACCTTCCGCATTGCCGTTGAAGGCGAGCTGCCGCTCGGCGTTACAGCCAAAGACATCATTCTCGCCATCATCGGCCAGATCGGCACTGACGGCGCAACCGGCTACGTCATCGAATACGCCGGCTCGGCCATCCGCGCCCTCTCGATGGAAGGCCGCATGACCGTCTGCAACATGAGCATCGAGGCCGGCGCCCGCGCTGGCATGATAGCTCCCGATGAGACTACATTCGCTTACTTGCAAGGACGGAGATTTAGTCCAACAGGAGAGGCGTGGGAACGCGCCGTTAGTGAATGGAGAAAGTTAGTCACTGACCCAGGCGCGAGTTATGACCGTGAGTTAGTTATCGATGCTGCGACACTCGCCCCCTATGTCAGTTGGGGAACCAGCCCCGGCATGGTCGCTCCCATCACCGCATCTGTTCCCGACCCCGCTGCGACCACCAATGAACAAGAACGCAAGGGCTTCGAGCGCGCGTTGGAATATATGAACCTCAAGGCCGGGACTCCGCTGGCAGAAGTCGCCATTGACCGCGTCTTCATTGGCTCATGCACCAATGGCCGCTTGGAAGACCTTCGCGCCGCCGCCCGCATCGCCGCCGGTTACAAGGTCGCATCCACGGTTGGCGCAATGGTTGTACCCGGCTCGCAGGCCGTCAAGGCCGCAGCAGAGGCCGAGGGTCTGGATCTCATCTTCAAAGAGGCCGGCTTCGACTGGCGCGAGCCGGGCTGCTCCATGTGCCTGGCAATGAATCCCGATATTCTCGAACCCGGCGAGCGTTGCGCCTCTACCAGCAACCGCAACTTTGAAGGTCGCCAGGGACGCGGCGGGCGCACGCACTTGGTAAGTCCAGAAATGGCAGCCGCTGCCGCAATCGCCGGCCACTTTGTTGACATACGCAACTGGCACGTTCATGAAGAGGTGAAGGCCTAATGGAAAAGTTCATCACACTTACTTCGCTGGCCGCACCGCTCGACCGCAGTAATGTCGATACCGACCAGATCATTCCCAAGCAGTTCCTCAAGCGCATTGAGCGCACCGGTTACGGGGATTTTTTATTCTATGACTGGCGCGCCAATACCGCCGGTGAGCCTGATCCGACCTTTGTGTTGAATGATCCGCGCTACACAGGCGCAAAGATCCTCATTGCGGGCAAAAACTTCGGCTGCGGATCAAGCCGCGAGCACGCCGCCTGGGCATTGTCCGACTTCGGCTTCCGCGCAGTCATCGCGCCCACATTTGCCGACATCTTTTTCTCCAATGCCGGCAAGAACGGAATCGTTCTCGTCCGCCTTAGTGAAAAGCAGGTCGCTCTCTTGCAGCACCGCGCCCAAACCATCCCCGGCTATGAGTTGACCATCTCGCTTGAAGAGCAAAAGGTCTCTGACATTCACGGCTTTGAGGCCTCTTTCGACGTTGACCCTTTCCGCAAGTTCTGCCTCATTGAAGGACTCGACGACATAGGACTCACTCTGCGCCACGCCGCAGCGCTCGATGCATTTGAAGCAAAGCACGATGCCGCTGGATGGCTCAAAGCAAAGTAACTGACAACTGACCACTAGAGAACGAAAGTGAGCAAATGACCATCGAAGGCAAGCGCCAAAGCATCCCGTTGACTGAAGGCCCCAGCCGCGCCGCGGCGCGCTCTTATCTGCGTGGGGCAGGATTCGCCAAAGAAGATCTGCACAAACCCATCATCGGCATCGCCAACACCTGGACCGAGATCGGCACCTGTAACATGCATCTGCGTGAAATCGCCGAAGCATTGAAAGAAGGCATTCGCGAGGCCGGCGGTACGCCGATGGAGTTCAACACCATCACTATCCACGATGGCATCACGATGGGAACGCAAGGCATGAAGGCCTCGCTCGTCTCGCGCGAAGTCATCGCCGATTCTATTGAGTTAGTCGCGCGCGGTAACTTATTCGATGGGTTAGTCGGCATCGGCGGCTGCGACAAAAATATGCCCGGCATCATCATGGCGCTCTGTCGGCTCGACATACCCGGCATGATGCTCTACGGCGGCTCCATCGCGCCCGGCAAACTCAACGGAGTGGACATCACCATTCAGAATGTCTTCGAGGGCATCGGCTCGCACGCCGCCGGACGCATCGATGACGCAGGCCTCGAAGCCCTCGAAGCCAATGCCTGTCCCGGCGCGGGCGCATGCGGCGGCCAGTTCACCGCCAACACCATGGCCATGAGTGGAGAAATCCTCGGCATCTCGCCCATCCAGCTCTCCGGCGTTCCCGCAACGTCGAAAGACAAGCACGCCGCCACGCGCGAGGCAGGCCGCATCCTCATGGATGCAGTCCGCGCCAATCGCCGCCCCTCGCAAATCATCACCCGCAAGTCGCTTGAGAACACCATCGCCAGCGTTGCTGCTAGCGGCGGTTCAACCAATGCGGTTCTTCACCTCCTCGCTATCGCAAAAGAGTTAGGCATTGAGCTATCCATTGATGATTTCGATGCTATCAGCAAGCGCACTCCGTTTATCTGCGATCTAACTCCCGCCGGTAAGTTTGTCGCTTCTGACTTCCAGGCCGCGGGCGGTTCGCGCCTTCTCGCCAAGCGCCTTATCGATGCGGGCCACGCCGATGGATCAACGCTGACCATCAGCGGCAAGACCCTCGCTGAAGAAGCCGCACTCGCCCAGGAAACTCCCGGCCAGCCCGTCATTCACACTTTCGAGAATCCCATCAAGCCCAATGGCGGCTTGGTCATTCTCAAGGGCAATCTTGCTCCCGAAGGCTGCGTGATGAAGATCGCCGCCGCAGGCCGCTATGAGCATCGTGGCCCGGCGCGCGTCTTCGAGTGCGAAGAAGATTGCTTCGCCGCAGTGCAATCCGGCCAGATCAAACCCAGCGATGTATTGGTGATCCGCTATGAAGGCCCCAAAGGCGGACCCGGCATGAGAGAGATGTTGCAAGTCACCGCCGCCGTCTCGTCCAGCGCGGAGCTGAGCGCAACGGTTGCGTTACTCACTGACGGCCGCTTCAGCGGCGCAACACGCGGCTTCACCGCCGGACACGTTGCTCCCGAAGCTTTCGTCGGCGGACCCATCGCCGCGGTGCGCGAGGGTGACATCATCCACTTCGATATTCCCAACCGCAAGCTCAATGTTGAAATCAGCGACGAAGAATTTGCCTCGCGCCTCAAAAACTTTGCGCCTCCTGCTCTGCGCTGGCCCAATGGGGTCTTCCGCAAATATGTGGACCGAGTAACTTCCGCTGCGCAGGGTGCAACAACGTAAGATCAGAGTTTTGCCGCAAGTTTCTAGCTCATAAGGAGACCAGTTATGGACACTAACGCAAACACGCAGTCATCGAATGCTCATCTAACAACTCCCACCCGTCTCACCGGCGCGGAGATTCTGTGGGCCACGCTGGTCGGCGAGGGCGTCACCACGGTCTTCGGCTACCCTGGCGGCGCAATTCTGCCGGTCTATGACGCACTGCGCAAGTTTCCCATCCATCATGTATTGGTGCGCCACGAGCAGGGCGCGTCGCATATGGCCGATGGCTACGCACGCGCCTCGGGCAAGGTCGGCGTCGCCATTGCCACCAGCGGTCCGGGCGCAACCAACCTCATCACCGGCATTGCCACGGCGATGCTCGATTCCATTCCGATGGTCTGCATCACCGGCAATGTCTCCAGCAAGATTCTCGGTACCGATGCCTTTCAGGAAGTGGATATAACCGGCATAACTCTGCCGGTAACCAAGCATAACTTCCTTGTAACTCGCACGGAAGATATTGCCGCCGCTGTTCGCTCCGCTTTTCAGATCGCGCAATCCGGCCGCCCCGGCCCGGTGCTCGTCGATATTACAAAAGACGCGCAGCAGGCCACGGCAATCTTTGACTACGAAGCCGCCAAGCCCAAGCCCTACCGTCCGCACCCGATGCTCAAGGTTGAAGATTCCAGCATCGCAGAGGCCGCCGAACTGATTCGCAACGCCAAGCGCCCCATCATTCTCGCCGGCCACGGCGTAATGCAATCCAACGCAATGGAGCAGGTCCGCGCGCTTGCCGAGCGCTCGCAGACTCCAGTCGCTCTTACGCTGCTGGGCCTCGGCGCGTTTCCTGCCTCCCATCCTTTGAACCTGGGCATGATGGGCATGCACGGCGAAGCATGGGTGAATGACGCCATACAGGCAGCCGATCTGCTGATTGCTTGCGGCATGAGATTCGATGATCGTGTCACCGGCTCTCTTTCAACCTATGCGCAGAAGTCGAAGAAGATTCATATCGAAGTGGACCCCGCCGAGGTCAACAAGAATGTCAAGGTCGATGTTGCTCTGATCGGCGATCTGCGCGAAGTCCTTGAGCAGTTACTGCCGCGCATTGGCGGCCGTGACGGCTCCTCCTGGCTCAAGACCATTGACGCGAGCAAGGGCGCGGTCGCCGTACGCGACATCAAGAACCTTCCCGACTCCGGCCATCTCTACGCGGCTCATGTCATGCACGATCTCTGGCGTATCACCGGCGGCAATGCAATTGTTGTAACTGACGTAGGCCAGCACCAGATGTGGGAGGCGCAATACTTCCACCATGAGCATCCGCGCACGCTTGTAACTTCCGGTGGCCTGGGCACAATGGGCTTTGCGTTGCCCGCGGCCATCGGAGCCAAGTTCGCTTGTCCGGAGAAAGAAGTCTGGGTCATTGCAGGCGACGGTGGATTCCAGATGACTGCCTCAGAGCTGGCAACCATCGTGCAGGAAAAAATCAAGATCAACATCGCCGTTATCAACAACGGCTTCCTCGGCATGGTGCGCCAGTGGCAGGAGTTTTTCTACGACAAGAACTACGAAGCCACGCCAATGGTCAGCCCCGACTTCGTCAAGCTCGCCGATGCGCATGGAATCGCCGGAGCCGCGGTTCGCACCCGCGCTGAGTTAACCGCTGCCGTTGAAGAGGCCCGCTCCGCTCCCGGCGCGTATCTGCTCAACTTCTTCGTCGAGAAGGAAGACTCTGTCTATCCGATGATTCCCGCCGGCTCCGCATTGCATGAGATGATTCGCCGCCCCGGAAAGAATCCACTGGTCGAATCAGCGGACGACGAGTAACAAGTTGACTAAGTCAGAACTAGATCGGATATATGAGTTATCCGATCTCTGATCTCTGGAAAGGCATTTATATGTTGCACACATTTGTCGCTTATGTCGAAGACCTGCCCGGCGTATTGACGCGCGTGGCCTCGCTCTTCCGCCGCCTCAACATCAACATTATCTCGCTCACCGTGGGGCGCAGTGAACGCGTCGGGCTGTCCCGCATGACGATTGTCGCCGAGTCCTCTTCCGAGAACGGCCATCGCATCCGCGCCAGCCTGTATAAACTGGAGAGTGTCGTTCATGTGGATGACATAGCCCAGGCGCCGGCTGTTACTCGCGAACTGGCGCTGATCAAGGTTGCGGCCACGCCGAAAAACCGTTCGCAGATATTCGAGCTGGTCGAAATCTTTCGCGCCCGCATTGTCGATCTCACATCGGAATCGCTGATGATTGAGATGACCGGCGTTGAAAGCAAGATTGAAGGACTCATCGAAGTGCTGCGCGAGCAGGAAGGCCGCATCCTTGAAATCTGCCGCAGCGGCAAGATGACCATGCGCCGCGGCCAGCACACCAGCCGCGTGCTGCGCGCAATGGGCGCGGGCGACGAGCCGGAAATCGACGCAGTAGAATCTCTCGAAGACGCCGCCGTCGAACCCCAATAATCACCAACAGATTCGATCTACCAATAAAAATCTCAACTCGCAAAAAGGAAAACGAGAAGAACATGGCAAAGACTTACTACGACCACGATGCCGACCTCAGCCTGATCCAGGCCAAGAAGGTGGCCATCATCGGCTACGGCTCTCAGGGGCACGCCCACGCTCTCAACCTCAAGGACTCCGGCGTTCACGTCAAGGTGGGTCTCGCCGCCACATCCAAATCGCGCGCCAAGGCCGAGAAGGCAGGACTCGAAGTCGGCACCGTACCCGAGGTCACGCAATGGGCCGACGTGGTCATGGTTCTCGTCCCCGACCAGACCGCGGCCAAGCTCTATGCTGACGAGATCGGACCTAATCTCTCCGCGGGTAAGCTGCTCCTCTTCGCCCACGGCTTCAATATCCATTACAAGACCATCGTCCCCGCTCCTGGCATTGACGTGGGCATGGCCGCGCCCAAGGCCCCCGGCCATCGCGTCCGCGAGGTCTTCACCGAAGGCGGCGGCGTACCCGGACTCATCGCAGTCCATCAGGATGCAACCGGCCACGCACACGCGCTCAATCTCAGCTATCTCAAGGGCATCGGCTGCACCCGCGCCGGAGTACTCGAGACCACATTCAAGGAAGAGACCGAGACCGATCTCTTCGGCGAGCAGGCCGTGCTCTGCGGCGGTGTCAGCGCACTCATCAAGGCGGGCTTTGAAACGCTCGTCGAGGCCGGCTATCAACCCGAGAGCGCGTACTTTGAATGCTTGCACGAGTTGAAGCTGATTGTTGATTTGATCTATCGCGGCGGACTTGCCTACATGCGCTATAGCATCTCTGACACCGCCGAGTGGGGCGATTATGTCAGCGGCCCGCGCGTCATCAACGAAGAAAGCCGCAAGGCGATGAAGGCCATCCTGACTGAAATTCAGAACGGCGAATTCGCCAAGCGCTTCCTCGCCGACCAGAACTCCGGCCGCAAGGAATTTCAGGCCTTCCGCGACGCCGAAGCCAAGCACCCAGTCGAGATCGTCGGCAAAGAACTTCGCGCCGCCATGCCGTTTCTCGATCCAGTCACGGTCGAGGAAGTCGCGAAGAGCCGATAGATTAATCGCTCGATTTGTTTGGGGCGCTGGACCAATGCTCAGCGCCCCGGAATCTTTAACTATTCATGTGTCGCTTGCGGGCCATCTAGAATCTCGTCTCCATTTTTATAGGTTTCGATCGAGTAAGAGTTAACGACTTGGTTCAGAAATATTTTTGAATGAAATGGCAGATCGTTCCCAATTTCCGCATCGGTTTTTTCTGTGTCATTTGTCATCCAAACATACTTGCTTCGCAGCTTTGGATCGCAAGTGTTAGGAAAGGACACAGTCAGAACCCATACCATGTCTTCGTCGGCAAGCCGTTCGGTCACCTCCACCCCGCGATCCTTCATTTTCCTCAGCAAATCTTGGTACGTATCCCGTTCCAGCACAATCCCGTCGGGAGTTGCCACTGAATGATCAGGCTGGGATTCGAGCAGGATTGTTCCCGACTTCGCTCCCTTCGAGTAGTCGAAATCGTGGAGGTGAAAGTCATCGTTATCCCACTCCAAATGGTTTCCATCGTGCTTCGACTCTTTCCCGTAGATTCGCCGAAAATCGTTAATTGATGCTCCCAGCATTAAGCGCGGCTCCAGTTTCTCGCCTGGAGGCGGCTGAATGAATGCTGCACACCCTTCAATACGAATGTTTGGCACAGGTTGGCTCGAAAGCATTGCCTTCGGAGCGGAGTTAGAAGTATGCGCTTCTGTTGTGAATGTCACACTAGTTTGATGGTGCAACTTCTTCCATAAGACTTCTGCACCAGCCGCGCATACGAATATGAAGATAATTGCGAAAACGATCCTGGCTCGCTTAGACATTGCCTCTCCTACGCCGGAATAGGCGATGAAGAAATCCTACAATACCGGACACAACAGCCGCTTCAGGCCCGGCTCCATATCCTGCCCGCCGTAATAGATGCGAAGAATCTCAACTTTGTTTTCACCGACCCGAAATAAAATATTTGATCGGCTTTTCTATTTCAAGATTGTTCTTACGCATTAGTGCCAGACAATCTGATCGAAGATTTTTCGCAGCCGCATTCCCTTTGACGGATTCACCATCTCAACAAAGCCCACGCGCCCCGCCAAATGCAATCTGAAGTAAGGGTACGCTTCGCGATTCTGGCTCTCCGCGCCATGCCGCACGCAATTAGTAAGAATCGCCTTCAGCCGGTCAAAATCATCGCGCACAACATTCAGCTTTTCGTTTACCACAACTCCCGCCAGATACTGGCGCACCCCCTGCCGCATCACACGCGTCTTGCGGTGATGAACGTTGAAACCCTCTTCCAGAAGAATTGAAGCTGCTTGCGTTGCGAAGCGCTCAACGCATCGCTCGAATCCTTCATCTCCAGAGAAAGCTAGGTCGTCCGCATAGCGCGAGTAAACTGCGCCCATCGAGTCCGCCAATCCGTGCAATCGACAATCTACGTGATACGCGCAGAGGTTCGCCAATGCCGGAGAAGTAGGCGCGCCTTGTGGAAGATGTCGCCATGAATACAGATTGCGTAACTCTCCCAACAGGGTCGGCTCTACGCCTCGTGGCAACTTAGACCAAAGCGCGCGCGGCGCGGCATTGGTGCAAATTCCTCCAAGTAAATCAGCCACCGGCTCAGGGTAACCAGCGGTGCGAAAGAAGGATTGAATTCGTCTGCCGGAAATCGATGGGAAAAAATCCTTCAAGTCCATTCGCAACACGACGCGCTTACCTACATGCGCAGCGACAAAGGTCTTGATCGACCTTCCCGTGACAAAGCCATGCGCCGCCGGATGAAGCGGAATCCTATTGAGGATTTCTCGCAGTATTATCTGCTGTAACTCTTTGAGTCTTGGCTTGGGCGCTTCGATAACTCGGATGCTTCCGTAGTCTTTCGATAATATGCGGTAGTTATAATGACTTAACGGGCCGTCGATCCTACCCTGCCCCAGCCGTGCTCCGAGTCTTTTCAGATCGGCAAACCATTCTAACTCGCCAACTGAGAGAGATAGCCACGCCGCAAGCCCGCCCACTGTTTCTATCGCAGGAATCTTCCATCCAACAGCAGCCCTCACAGGCCGCATCTGATGTGGTTCTTGAACCCACTCGGCAATCCGGACCTTATCTCTGTATATTCTCCGCGCGCGCTTGATCCCTTCATCCGCAATGAGAAATTGGACTACCTCTTTCAGACGCGGCCGCGATTGCTCTGTAAAGGCCGCCAGGTAGCGACGCGCCAGCGGCCTGAGCCACCGCCATCGCTTGCCCAGAGTTTTGGTTGCGCGATCCACAATGGGATCAACGGCCATCTCGCCTGCGAGAATCGATTTGGCCAGCGCCGAATAAAAGGATGAACTCATTCTGATCTACAGCAGCAAAGCGCTCCAACGAGTCTGACCTTGCGTGACCTGATCTGCGCAGCGCGCAGCGCCGGTCTCGCGACGAAACTCCAGTACTTCACGTTTCCCTGGGGTATCCCCAGAGAGGGGTAAGTCGAAACAAATGCTTCGAACCGATCCCGGCTTGGAGCGCTCCGCTGCCAGAAAGATCATAGCAGCGGCGGGCAGAGGAGGCTGAAGTTCAAGCATCTTCCCTGGCCGCGGCATGATTGAAGCCATGCCAACCACTCACATCTCCGAGGACGATGCAACCCTCGACTTTGCCTGATGAATACTGATTTTCTACTTCAATATTGTGACTAAATCGGATCGAATCTAATCGAGACTATTAGTTGTTAGCTGGGCCGGCCGTAGGACTCGACGGCGCTTGCGAACCCGCCGCACCGCTCGTATTCACCCCCGGCGCAGCCTCATTTCCCTTCCCTTCCGGCAGCGCGATCATCCGCATCGAAGTACCCAGCCGGTGGTAATGAGAAAAAGTAGTTTCATTCAGAACGCGCGCCGGGGGTTCTTTCTGAACCACCGCCGGATTGGTCGATTCAGCGGAGAGCGTCAGGCTCCACACGGGAAAGATCGAAGCCCGATCACCCAGCACCACCTGCCCGTACTCCACAACAAACGCAGCGCGCGCCAGTGGATCGCCGATCTTCATATCCGCGTCAATCGTAATGCGCAGAATCGCTCCGGTTACCGGATCGATCATGATCGACCCGTGATACCCCGGTTTCTCTGTAAGTGGCTGCTGGTCGATGGTATCCATAGTTCCGGGCATTCCTAGCTTGCGCCTGTCCGACATCAGCATTGCTGGCGACGTGGCCTTGACGCAGCAATAACTGACGACGTAATGCGATGCCGCCGGTGGCACAGCGTAATGAAAAACAGCCAGCAGGCTATCGGACTTCTTTTCCCAGTGGCTCCAGGTAATTTGCCCTTTGGCTGAGTCGGTCATCACCAACGCGGTCGCCCATCCATATTCGCTCCCCGGATGAATACCCAACTGCACCGGCGGTTGGACATATCTACTGGCAACAGCAATGTCGGTTTTGCTCACCGGCTCATCCTGGGTCTGGCTCGGTGAATCCGTGACTTTGCTGTCGTTGAAGGCGATCTCCTGGCTGAATTTGGCAATCGGATGAAATCCCGCTCGCACCGGAAGATAGTTTTCTTTCAATGCCTGCGGCGAATCATCGAATGAATAGGTTGTCCGCGTGGCAATCAGATTTGGCAGCCGCGGAATCGTCTCCATCACATATCGTCGCGCGGCTTCGAGCAAGTGACCCTGGGTCGCCGCATCGGGATAATCCGCTGCGGGAAACTCAACGGCTGGCGGGTCAAGCAACGCGGACTGGTCGGCCAGCAGCCTCAGCGCCAGAGCAGACTTCGGTCCCAGTGAAATCTGCGTCCGCAGCCGCTCCAATGTCGTTTCGGTCAGACGCTCGGTCAATTCCAACTCGGAGAGTTGCATCACCATCGCCGCATCATCGCGATGCGATTGGCTGAGGGCGGTCAACTTCTGCTCCAGTTGCGCCACTGTCAACCGCTTGACCGCGCCCGCTGGCAACGCAAGCATTGCGATAAGTCCGGCAAGTAGAAGTCTGCGCATGGCGACCTGCCTGTGAGAACCAAATTCCCGCCGAGCGATCCACCGGCGGGCAACGTGTTTCTCAATCAACAGAAGAATCCAGCTTCGCTAAGAACTCGTCAAGGGGAAACAAGTCCATGCATATGAACTCTACACAGAAAACAGTTCTTTAGACAATCAGAATTTTCATTTCGCGGAAACCGAAGAGCTAAGCCGGGACAATCGTTCCTGCGTTGTGGTACCCTTGGCTCCATTCGAGGAGGCCGTCGAATGAAGCATTCAGGCGTATTTGCATTGCTGCTCGCAGGGACGTTGGTGATTGCTCCCAACCTGCCGGCCCAGACTCCTGATCAAAATGAGAGTCAGAACCCCGCGCCAGCCGCCAGCCAGCCTGTTCCCACCGTGCGTGTTACCTCCCGAGCCGTCCTCGTTGACATTATTGTTACCGACAAAAACGGCAACCCCGTCAGCGGCCTCAAGCAAGATGCATTCAGTCTGCTTGAGCAGGGCAAGCCGCAGAGCATCTCCTATTTTGAGGAGCACATTGGCGCACAGCCGACAGAAGCCGCCGAAATGCCGACGCTTCCGCCCAATGTTTTCAGCAATTTCTCTCCATTTCCCACGCCGCCCGCCGTCACTGTTCTGCTGCTGGACTCGCTCAATACCCCCGTCGCCGACCAGAGTTACATGCACACCCAGGCTCTGAAGTTCCTGAAGAACCTTCGTCCCGGCTCCCGGCTGGCCATCTACACCCTGGCTGGCGGGCTGAAGCTCATCCAGGGATTCACCGACGACCCCTCTCTGCTGCTCGCGGCCCTCAACAACAAGAAGAATCTTGAAGTTGCCCCATCCCTACTGCTCAAAACCCAGGGCGAAGAGACTGCGCAGCAAAACATGATCGGAGTCATGTCTCAGCCGGTCACCACTGGCCAAGGAACCACCACCACCCTTGCGCCGGCGGGGATGATTGCTGCTCTCTCCGACTTCTTCCAGGAAACCGACTACTCCCGCGAAGCCGACCGCGAGATGCGCACGCTCACCGGACTCCAACAATTAGGCGCGTATCTGGCCACGCTACCCGGCCGCAAAAATGTCATCTGGCTCGCCGGATCGTTCCCGCAGATCGTCGGCGGCAACTCTTCCCAGCAAGTGCTCATGGGTGGCAATCCCAGCTTCTCTGCCGGCACCGGCGATTCAACCACCTCGCCCTCCACGCTGCTCGCCGGCGACCCCGGCGTCTTTGAACCCTCCTCGCG
The DNA here is from genome assembly GCA_963713645.1 of uncultured Acidobacteriaceae bacterium. Lineage (GTDB taxonomy): Bacteria > Acidobacteriota > Terriglobia > Terriglobales > Acidobacteriaceae > Telmatobacter. Next base: position 189,045 of record CAVQMQ010000037.1, read on the forward strand.
CACCGAAGACCAGGTCATTAAGACTGTGCAATTACTCACCAGCGCGCGCATCGCCCTCTACCCCGTCGATGTCCGCGGCGCACACACCGAGGAGTTCTATCAGGCGGAGAACCAGCTTCCCAATAGCGTCCAGGGAGCTCAGGCGGTCAACGCCACGCAATTCAACAGCTCTGCGAATGAGATGAGCGCCCACGCCAGTGAGCTTACCGTAATGAACGAGATGGCGCGCGGCTCCGGCGGCAAAGCCTACATGGACACCAACGGCCTGGCCGAGGCAATGAAGGATGTCATCGCTTCAAGCGCCGATTTCTACACCGTCTCTTACAGCCCTTCAAATTCAAAGATGGACGGCCTCTTCCGCACCATCGACGTCAAGGTCGCCGGAGGCAGGTATCAGCTCTCCTTCCGCCGTGGCTACTTCGCCGACGACGCCGTGCTTCCCGGTGCAACCCACGTCGTCGAGGCCAAAAAGCCTGCTGACTCCCTTCGCCCCTTCATGGACTTCGGACTTCCCGAAGCCGAGCAAATTCTCTACAAGGTGCTCATCCAGCCCGCCTCGACCGATCAGGCGGCAGCCGCGCCTGCACCTACTGCTGACGAAAAGATCAAAGGACCGTTTACCCGCTACAGCGTAGATTTCGCCGTCGATCTCAAAGACGTGCACCTGGAGCTTGCGCCGGACGGAACTCACAGCGGCTCACTCTATATTTCTCTGTTCGTTTATGATGCCTTCGGAAGAGCCGCCAGCCGCCAGCTCAAGCTCGCCAACCTGAAGATCAAGCCAGATGCCTACGCGGTCTTCCAGCAGACCGGCCTCCAGATGCGCTCCTTCGTCGATGTACCCAAAGGCCAGTACTGGCTGCGCACCGGACTTTACGATCCCACCTCGCATAAAGTCGGAACGCTCGAAGTTCCCTTCAGTTCCGTCAAACCCGTTGAAAGCGCCTCAAAGTAAGTATCCTCCAGCAAAGCCGGAGGCTTTATTGTTGGAGGCCCTTCAAGAGGGCCTGTATAGACGTACTCAACGCTGGCAGCAACCCGTCGCCCGCGCCGTAGGCGCAGTGGTTGCTAGCCCCGCACTTCAGCGTGGGGTTGGCGAGACCAACAATTCATTTGGAGTCCCGTAGGGACGGCGCTCATGCTCCGCGTTCTTCTAACGATTTCTCAGAAAAGAATGGGAAAATGCAAACCGGGAGCGAATCCCATAAATGTCAAACTTCTACTGCCACCCGGCAAAGCCGGGGGCCCTCTCTTCCGCAGCCTACAGCCACGGTGGGAACCTCCATCCAAAGATGAGCTGAATCCCAAACCAGCCCCACTCCTCTATGCTCACTCCGGACATAGCCTCAGTCTGTAACCCTAAGTCACAGGCTGAGGCTATGTCTCATATCGAGAGCTATTGCACCAGGAAATTCACCGTCGTATTGTGCGTGGTTCCACCGGAAATTCCTGTCACCACCACGCTATAGCTTCCGGCGAGAGCAGAAGTTGTTGTCGAACTAGGGCGTGTTAACACTAACCATGTTATAATAAGAGTTAATGGAGATCACCGTAGCGCAGTACGAAAAGATCAAGGACAGCCTGCCGATTCAGCGCGGGAATGTGAAGCTACACAACCTTGAAGTACTCAACGCAATTTTGTATGTTGCAGAACAGGGCTGTAAATGGCGGGGTTTACCTACTCGATTCGGCAACTGGCACAGCATTTATACGCGCATGAATCGCTGGGCCAAGAGTGGCGTGCTGGATCGCGTCTTCGAGAAGTTACAGACCGAGCAGATCGTACGCATCAAGATTGAAGCCTTCTCTCTCGACTCGACCTCGATCAAGGTTCACCCCGATGGAACTGGCGCGTTAAAAAAAACGGACCCCAAGCTATCGGCAAATCGCGCGGCGGATGGAACACCAAGATTCATCTGGTTGCCGCGGATGCTCGAACGGCTGTAGTCTTCGCTCTGTCGCCGGGCAACGCGCATGATGCGCCCGAGGGACGGTCGCTGCTGCGCGAGCTTGGCCCCATGCCGGAAGGGCTTCCCATGCTGATGGATAAAGCCTATGAGGGCAACGAGACGCGGCAGTTGGTGCTCGATCTGGGCATGATTCCTGTGGTTCCGCCCAAGTCCAACCGGCTCGATCCCTGGGAATACGACCGCGAACTCTACAAAAAGCGCAACGAAGTGGAACGGCTTTTCCGCAGGCTGAAAGGCTTCCGCCGCATCTTTTCCAGATTCGAGAAACTCGATGTCGTCTTCCTCGCCTTCATCATCTTCGTGCTCATCGTCGATGCCCTCAGATAGTGTTAACACACCCTAGAACCAGTCCCGGTCTTTGTGGATGACGATCCGCGGCATCCTATCGCCACCGAGAGTCCAGCGCACAGCACCAGCAACACCCACAGCGCTCCAGCACGCTTGCGCCGCGGCAATACCAGCAACACCAAAGCAGCCAGCGCCAGGCCTGCGCTCTGTCCGGCTGGGAACCGCATTTCATTGGCGCCGGTAGTGGTTGTCGTGAATGCGTTGATAGTCAGAGTGGCGCTGCCGCTGCCCGTAACGCTGACTGAATTCGGACTGATCGCGCAGCCGATGCTCGCTGAAGAAGGTGTGCAGCTCAATTGAACGGAGACACTCGCCCCCGCAGGGCCGCCCAGTTGGATGGGTACAGAAACCGTCTTGCCGCTGCCCACAGTAATGTTCTCCGCGGCAGGATTAATCAAAAACTCAGAAACACCTACGGTCAGCGGCACCGGAGCGCTGATCGACGGCGCCAGACCTTGTGCGCCTTCAAACTCGGCAACTACCTGGAGGGCGCCGGAGGGCAGACTTGAAGCCGGATAGGCAAAAGTTGCTGTCGCGGTATTTGCCGTAGTTCCAAACAGGAAATAACCGGTAAACAGCGTCCCATTCGCATAGAAAAACACTTCTCCGATGATCGAACTGCTCTGCTGGCTCGATTGCGTCTGCACGGTGACTTTGAAGGTAACTTCTCCTGAGTTATCCGTGCTGGAGGGAGTGACTGTGAGTGTTGTCGTCGTGGCCAGAGTGCTTGCCGCAACAAAATTCAACGTATTATCGTAGGTATAATTTTCGCTACTCCAGTTAGTATCACCGGAATAGCTCGCGCTCAGTGTATAGGTTCCAGCTTGAACATTATTGAAAGTCACAAATGCCGTAGACACTCCTTTATTCAGGTAATATTCTGTCGAAAGATTGAGTGTTTGCGTCAGTGACCCGAGGTTGACCGTTACTGTCCCCGTCGGAGGAACAGGTGCATTGTAGCCTTCCAACAGGACGTGGACTACCAGGGTTGTACCTGCGGGGTAGCTATAGCCTGGGCCGTTCAAGCCGTAACTCTCACTTACTTCAGGAATTGCTGAAAACGCCGCGCTTCCTTTCACCACAGTGAAAGCCAGCGGCGTGCTGGTAGAGGCCTGATAACTGGCATCCCCTGGGTAAGTCACAGTCAGTGAATGTGCTCCAATTGCCAGGTTTGGCGGTGTCCACGTAGCGGTACCATTCGCATTCAGCGGAATCGCCGCTGTAGTACTGCCATCGGTAAAGGTGGCCGTTCCGGTGCCAAGCGCCAGGGCATTCTGTTCATTTCCGGTTGGTGTTGCCGTAAACGACCACTCGCTGCCAAAGGGAACCTGGCCATTGTTGGCTATGGTGGATGCTAAAGTCTCCGTCGCTGAACTGGCGAAAGAGGTATATATATACTGGCCCAGAACACTGGTGACACTTGCCTCCGGCGTAACTGTCATGGATACTGGGGTCGAGGTGCTGGCGGCAAAGTTGCCGTCCCCTCCATACTTCGCCGTCAGTTGGTAGCTTCCGCCGGGCAGGTTGGTCAGGCTCGCCGTTGCTGATCCATTCGTAAGCGCCAGCGGGAGATTTGCCGGGATCGTTGTGCCCTGTGCAGAGGCAAGCACCACGCTCCCGCTTGGAGTGTTTGAACCGGAGTTCGCCTTCACTGCAACGCTGACTGAGACAGGCGAACCGTGCACAATGCTTGCCGGAGTAGCCTGCAAGCTGGTAATCGAGGCCGCGTAGACCACCTTGTTCCAATCGGTCAGCAGCTGGTTCACATCCACGGAACCCAGGCCGCTGGCAAGGTCGTACTTTGGGCCGGCAGCATAAACACCGAACGAATAAGCCCCCTGCTCGCCTGGAACAGGTGTAGCGCAGAGCGCTGTGAGGCCGGGCTGACATTCAATGTCATTTGTGCCAACCGTGATGTCGTGAAAATCACTTGGATACTGGCGCGCCAGCGCATAGAGGGTGTAATTCGCCTGCCCTTGCCGGCCGTACTTCTGATCGATCAGCGCCATGATTCCGGCCATCGAAGGCGAGGACGCCGAGGTTCCGCCCACGAGGTAGATTTGCGGATTGCCGCTCGTCACAGGTGCGCAATCGCCGGGCAGCGTGCAGATGGGAACCGCGCTCAGGTTGGCGCCATTGGACGCGAAGAGAGAAACATCGGGCAAATCGCGCGCCTGGTCATTGGGAACACCTGGCGCATTCTGCCACGCGGGCTTGGGATAGCCGGAGATGCACGCTGGACTGGTGGTCGAAGTGCCCGCCGTCTGCTCGGAACAGTTGCTCACCCCGCCGCTGCCTGAAGCATTCTCAAATGTTCTATCCACGTCCAGGCCCAGGAAATCATCCCACGCTGTTCAGGAATCGGAGTTTTCAACGAGCCGTTCGAGCTATCATTCGTCTGGTTCCAATAAGTCGTAATGCTCGACCCGCCGGTGAGATAGTCCGAGTAATAGAAATCCGTGCCGCCGACCGATACATTCCACGGCGTGGAGCTGATTCCGTTGACATTCAAGCCGGCGATCTCCTCAATGTAGCCGCCGGGGACAGCATAGAATCCTTGACAGACTTCGGGGCCGGAGTCACCGCTCGATACAAAAACCGTCTGCCCTTGGGCGGCTGCCTGTTCCCACAGCCCATTCCAAAGCTGGTTCCCTGCCTCTTCGAAGGCTTGTTCGCAGTTGCCATAGCTTACGCTCAGCACCGAGGCCTGATTGTCCTCTACGGCCCGCAGCGCCGCGAGCGCCAGCGTATCCTCAAATGCGCTGCCACCTGCAATGTAGTAGTTCACGGTGGCATCCTTCGCAACTGCCCCGCTCACCTCCACATCCAGATAGCCCTCCACGTCGATACCGTCCCAGTCTCCGGGATCCTCACCGTCAACTACCACCTGCGTATGATCAGCAGGCAGATTGAAGAGCTTGCGATAAGCGTCCACAAGCTGCAAATTCAGGCTGTTCGTTCCGATAATGCCTATCGTCTCTCCGCTGCCTGTAACTCCAGCCGTGTAAACCGGGCTAACATCGTACTGAGTCGCAAAATCCTCCGGTCCAAGAGCATAGAAGCTCGACGTGCCATTTGTCAGCGTAAACTGCGGAGTGATCTTATGATTAGCGCGATTCATTGTGCCGCCGCCCACGGCCTTTACATAACTGTCCAGCGGAATATTGTTCAGCGGCGCAAACCCCTTTACCCGCGAGGCAATCGCCTGCGGCAGAGATATATTGCCGGCATTGGCATAGAAGCTCTTTCCCCCGGCGCTGTAATGATGAATCTCGGTATGCAGCGCCTCGCGAATCTGCCCGGCGGTTCCCGAGAACTCAATCATGGACTTGCTCTTCGTCACCCGGCCTACTGACAAACCATGCGACTGTAGCCAGCCCGATACCATCTGAATATCTTCGTCGCTTGCCCCGAACCGGCTGCCAAATTCATCTGGAGTAATCCACTGATGATAGGCAGATGATCCTGGTGTATGCACACCGATCAAATACTGTTGCAGGCTCTTCTCCCGGTCCGCCGGACGAGCCATCATCAGCATTAAACGCCGCATCGGCATATCGTCGCTCGCCGCGCCTTTGTCGTTTTCAGTACGCGCCAACGGATGAACTGTTCCCGGAAGGGTTTTGCGCACACTCTCGTCAATGCTCTTCGCGGCTGACGACGAGCTTTCTTGCGCGTAGAGCGCAGTTGACAGAACAAAGGCACAAATCAGAAATAGGCAAAGCCGCAACCAGAAAAACTTCATAGAATTCAATCTCCAGTCGTAATGCCGAATCTCAAGAATTCTACAGCAGGCGCAAGAGACAGAAATAAAAATGGAAAAATTTTCTGCGGACGAATGACACAGGACTGCTTACAAGTCTGATGCCGCAGGTTTCGCTTCTGGGACATGGGAAAGCAAAACCCCGGCCGCACCCCTTCGGCCGCCAAGCTTCACCTCAGGTGCTAGCTAGCCCTTTAGCAATCGCTGCGCTTCCACAATTTTGATCAACGGCGCGTATCCTACCAGAATCTTTTTCGCCGCCAATTGATTCTCATCCGACGAACTGGCGCAGGCATCCAGCGCCACCGTCACAAATGCTCCAGCTTCCGCGGCCTGCATCGCCGTCGAGAGCACGCAGCAATCCGTCGCCACGCCGGCCAGCACCAGGTGCGGATTTTTTCCGGTCTTGGCGCGCACCCCATGCACTGCATCGCCCCACTTGCTGAAGGTCGTCATCGTCACCACGTTGTCTCCGCGGTCTAAACTCGCGATTTGCGGAACCAGATCGTAAATAGGGTCTGAGCCGGGCACATTGGCAAAGGGAAACTCCTTGTAATACGGCACCCACGATCCTTGCGGCTCGGGTCCCCGCACGAATCGCGTAACCAGCGTCCGGTCGCCAAAGTGCGCAGCAAGCTCGATAATCGGCTGAATAATATCGTCGAATTTCGGGCAACCCCACCATTTCCCCTTGTGCGAAAAGACATTCTGCATGTCGATGATCACCAACCACGGCCTCTTATCGCTGGAAACATCCGTCATGAATCCTCCCATTTTTTTGACCACGCAACATTACCACGAAAACGGCTGCCTCATCTTCAGAAATTCATCTTCCTCTTCAATACGAAAAAACTCAGGGGCCTTTTCAGGCCCCTGAGTGCACCGCCGATTGGCTCGACCTTTATGCCCATGCACTATCCAGAGCAGCCGTATGCTTTACTCTGTCAGCCAATCTTTACATTGCAACGATCAGCGCCTTACAGCGGTTCTCCAATTGCTATACGCCGAAACCACTAACGCTGCGTGGCTTTTTCCTCAAAAAAAGCCACCTTGCACTTAGCCGGCTAGGGTACATCTATTGGAGAACCGCTCTAGTCGCAGACCGTACCATTCAGCGCGAACGACGCCGGCGCAGCATTGACACTGTTGTTCCAGGTTCCGTTGAAGCCCAAACCGGAGTAACTGCCTCCAACTGGGATCGGGCCATAGATGCCGTCATTGAGCACCGACACCGTTGCGCCGCTCTGCGTCTCACTGCTGCTGCCCCACGCCTGTGTAATCGTCTGCCCATTGGCAAAGCTCCAGGTCAGTGTCCAGTAGTTCAGGGCAGTCGTGCTGTTGTAGATGGTGATGGACGCATTGAAAGCTCCAGCCCATTCGCTGTTGATGGTGTAGACAATGTGGCAGGAACTCGACGGAGTTATCGGCGCGCCGGCCAGTGCGTTGATCAGGCTCTGTCCATTCGGACTGCCCCAACCTGTGACAAGATCGTAGCCGGTAACTGCGTTAAACGCTCCATTACCGCCGACGGTGATGTCATGAAAGTCGCTGTCATAACTGGAACTCTCGCCGATCGCATAAATGGCCGGGTTGAGGAAGCCGAGAGCAGGCCTGCCCGCGGCTTCGGCCTGCTCATTCATCAGCGCCGTATAGCCCGCCCAAAGCGGACTTGCAAGGCTGGTGCCAATCCATACGCCGCATTCAGCCATTGGGCAAATATAGATTCCGCTCCCTGCATTCGCGGCAACGTCTGGCACGTTGCGCAGCGATGTGGAACCGCCATTCGCCGCATTGACCGCGCCTGCCTGGTAGTTCGGCAAACTGGACGCGGTTGACCAATCCAACATACTGATTCCGTCTGGATTAATCCCGCCGCTGCTGGCGCAAAACCCGGTGCAAGACCCGGTGCCCCACGCTACCTCCGGCCAGGGAGCGGTATACGCAGGCAGAACTGTCCCGCCCACAGCCGTCACCCAACCGTCTTCCGCAGGGAATGCGCCTTCGCCATCGGGGTACGAACCCCAGTCTCCAGATGCCGCGAAGATGCTCTGCCCCTGTGCGGCCATCTCCTCGAAGATCGGATCGTCTAGCGATGAGTTATCTCCCCATACCCACGAAACGCTGATTTGTTTGGCTATATCCTCCGTAGCCATTTTGTTGAAGATGTCCACATCGGATGCACCAATATAGACGCGGACCTGGCTCAACGCCGGCACCATGCCGATTGCCGCGACAATGTCCAGCACCTCTTCGCCGTCGTAGTCGCCGATAGGCCCCGGTTCCATGCCGTCCAGCAGAACATTGTTCACCGGCACATTATTCGTCTGGACGGCATTGCTGAAAGACTCGTTTACATCGCTGAGATTATAGCCGCCGAATTCCAGGATTCCCACTACCTGCCCAGCGCCTGTCAGAGCCGTCCCGCCATAGTACGCCGACCGCATATCGCTGTTCGTATAGGAACCACCGGGGCCTGAGCCTTTGTAGTTGCCGGTAGAACTCACTTCCGCCGCAGTCGCCTTCTTCGAAGCAGGCCTAGGCAAAGTGAAGTTATCCAGGCCGGCAATATGAGTCACCGGCACGCTCAGCACAAGCGATGGCTCACTATCCGGTGAGTAAAAAGCGCGATCCTCCGTAGGATGCTGGTACAGGTTCATCTTCACGTTGAGTGCCTTTTCTATCTGCTCCGCCGTTGCGCTCACCGGCACAATCATGCGATTTTCAGGCTCATCCGTCACCGTGAAGCCATTGGCTTTGGCAAAATCGACCACCGCCTTGTACTCCTCAACAGTCGGGGCAAACCGCTCTGTAAACTCGGCCACGCTCAGGAACTGGCGATAATCCGGACTCGACGGATTGTAAAGCCGCCCCAGCAAACTGTGCAGTTCACTTTCGTTGCGCAGGGGCAGCACAAATGAGAGATTCAGCCGCTGGGTAGATGGCATGCGGCCCACCAGCTTTGCCTCCCCGTCAGCCACTGCAGGGCGAAGAGGATCGTGCAATTGCTGAAGCGGCTGCAAGGCCACAGCCGGGATAACGGAAACGAGGAACGCGGCTGCGCACAAGGCCGCGGCCAGTCTATGCAAAAGTACGGATCTTCCAGAAATCAATGACGTATTCATAAAGACTCTCCTTGTTGGGTTACAAAGGTTGATCGCAAACTTTCAACTCAAACGTTTTAGCAGGATGAGCGCAGCTTCCCCTGCGCTTGAGCTATCTACTCAAACGTTTTAGTTGGATCGGCGCAGTTTCTCACACGTTTGATTCATATGCTCAAACGTTTTAGTAGAATGAATTCAGTTTCTGCTGACGCTTGAGTCTTCTGCTCAAACGTTTGAGCTTGAAGGCCAGCTAATTCCTTGTTGGGCGATCTGATTATTGAAAATGGCTGAAGGGATCTTGCAGAAAAAAGAGATACCGCTGAAATCAACTCTGGGTGCAGCTTGAGTTTGCAGTCACGTAGCTGAGTCCTAATTCTTTTCTTCCAAACTCCGCTCTATGCATATAGCATGACCCAGTATCAACGCGACTGTCAAGCGAATTTTCATCGCGGGCTGTCCCAGGCCTTGTTTCTGCGACTTGCGAAGTCTACTTACCACGACAGTTAGGTGCCCATCCTCGCTTTCTCTCCGCATGGCGCGAAGCCACGTCCTCCGCTTCCCGCAACGGAGAAAGCTAGCCGCATCGCAAGGTGGCAAGGAAAAAAGCGGGGCAGCGCACGTCAGCCGCATACGCCACCCCGTCACTGGATCAGTTAGTAACTAGATCAAAGCGCATTAGTCGCAGACCGTTCCATTCAGAGCAAATGACGCTGGCGCCGTGTTGATCGTGTTATTCCACGTTCCGTTGAAGCCCAGCCCTGAGTAGCTTCCTCCAGCCGGAATCGGGCCATAGATGCCGTCATTGAGCACAGTCACGGCCGCGCCGCTCTGCGTCTCACTGCCTCCCCACGCCTGCGTAACTGTCTGTCCGTTGGCAAAGTTCCAGGTCAACGTCCAGTAGTTCAGGGCAGTCGTGCTCTTGTTATAAATGGTCACGGACGCATTGAACGCCCCCGCCCATTCGCTGTTGATGGTGTAGGTAACATGGCAGGTGCTGGACGGAGTTATCGGCGCGCCGGCCAGTGCATTGATCAGGCTCTGTCCATTCGGGCTGCCCCATCCGGTAACCAGATCGTAGCCCGTGATAGCATTGAACGAAGCTCCGTTGCCTTCGTTATTGTTGCCGCTGGCAATGTCGTGGAAGTCGCTGTCATAGCTCGACCCCGTTCCATAGCCGTAGATGATTGGGTTAAGAAAGCCAGGAGCGGGTTTGCCGTTGTTGGCCGCCTGTTCGTTGACCAGCGCCATAAAGCCCGCCCAGCGCGGCGCGGAAAGACTCGTGCCACCGACACCGCCGCTACAGCCGCCGTTGGCGCAATAATAGTTGTCCGTGTTCGCCTCCGCCGCCACATCCGGAACATTGCGCAAAGTAGTTGAGCCGTCGTTTGCCGAGTCAATCACTCCCGGCAGTAACTGGTAACTCGGAGTGGCAAAGCCATTGGTGCTGTAACCGCCGCAACTGCCCGTCCAGGCGGTTTCAGATTCCCAGGCTCCTCCACTGCCATTCGTCGTCAGGTCCGTGCCGCCGACCGCCGTGATGTACGGATCGTCCGCAGGGAACCACGCCGGGTGAGCCGCGGTATAAGCGCCCGCGTCTCCTGACGCCACAAACAAGCTCTGCCCCTGCGCCGCAAACTCCTTGAAGATTGGGTCATCGGAGCTAGGATCGCCCGGCAGCCACAACACAGATTGACTTATCTGTTTCGCCACATTGGCCGTGGCCATTGCGTTGTAGGTGTCCACATCGCTGTTGCCAAAGTATTCAATCACGGTTGCGCCCGGCGCCATCGAAAGCGACGAGATGATGTCGACAATCGGCTCGCCGTCATCGCATCCCGCGCCGCACGAGTTTACCGTGCCATCGGTCGAGTAGTTTTCAACCGAGGCAGGATTGAAAGCCTGCCCAATGCTGCTGTAGTAGGCTTCCACGTCGCTCAGGTTGTAGTCCAACCCAAACAGGCCAATCGTCTCGCCTGCGCCTGTCAGTGCCGTCCCGCCGTAGTAAGCCGCTCTGAAATCGCTGCCCAGGTATTGCCCGCCGGGCCCCGATCCAACTTCAGCAGTGCGCTCCAAGGCCGCATTGGCATAGCGCAGTTGAGGGCGCGGCGGCGAAAAGTCATCCAGCCCCGCAACACGCCATAACTGCACGTCCAGGTCAACCATTGGTTCGCGATCCGCGGCATAAAACGTCCGCGCCTCGGTCGGATGCTGATACACGCCCATCTTCACATGGAAGGTCCGATTGATATCCTCCACTGAAGCCTTCACGTCCACCACCATCCGGTTCGAAGATTTTGCAGTTACAGTCATCCCATTCGCTTCCGCGAAGCGGACCACCGCCTCGTAATCCTTCTCGTCCGGTCCAAACCTTTCCGTAAATTCCGGCACAGTTAGCCACTTATGATACAGCGGACTCTTCGGGTCATAAAGCTTTGGCAGAAGCTCGTCTAACTCCGCCTCGTTGCGCAATGGAAGCACGATGGCAAGCTTCATAGTCTCTGTCGGAGCAAGCGGGCGCAGCAGTTTCGCCTCTCCTTTGGCAACCGCATCGCGCAGATGGTGAGTAGCCATTGGCTGCAACGCCAACGCAGGCAAAGCAGCCGCGAGCAACGCCGCCATGCAAAGCGACGAAGCCAGTGTACGCAAAATTGCGGATCTTCCAGAAATCAATGACGTGTTCATAACGACTCTCCTTTGGGGTTACAGCGAAACCAGGGATGGTGCATCCCGAAAGCACGTGCATCCAGTTGACGCGACCATCAGGGAGCGGCAACCTTGCACAAACCTAAACAGGACACGGTAACCCCGGTTTTGCGCTAAGTGAGTTAGATCGCAAACTTACAGTTCAAACGTTTGAAACAAATGAGCGCAGCTTTCCTATACGCTTGAATCATCTGCTCAAACGTTTAAGCTAGTGGACCAGGTTGTTTGTCTTCGGGCGTTCTGTTCGTAAAACTGTCGGACAGGGGTCGTGCAGGATAAAGGGAAGTTGCTGAAATCAACGCTGGAGAGAATCTTTTGTTTGCAATCATGCGGCGGAGTCTTAATACCAGACAGTCAAGCTCCGCTCTATGCGTATAGCATGACCCAATATCAACACGACTGTCAAGTTAATTTTCGTGGCGACTACCGGCAGATTGAAAAGACGCGGGTTCCCATGCCTCGCTTCGCTCCTGAGTGCTGCGCAAGTACGAAACCCACACTCGGCCTCGCGCTTCTATTTCGCGCCAGACCACTTCCCCAGCTTGTGCGAAGAGTTCAACGGCTATAAAAAGTATCGTCACTCTTCGTATATACAAGGGACATGAGTGCATGGAAACCTCCCTACGCGCGGACGCGCACTTGCACTCTCTCGCGAACACGTTCGTAGAGCTGAATATCTGCCTCATGACTCAACTCTACGACTAACGAAAAGCGCTGTTGAACAAAGTCTCCGGCCCATTTTCGCTCACAACGCACTACTAGATGGTATGTCTCTCCGTAAGTGGGATCTAGGTTTCGGCTCATCTTGAACGTATCGGTCTGGAGTGTCCCGCATTCACGGATTCGTGGCCCCGTATCAAAGCCGCAGTTGTACTTCGATTCAAGCTCCGGAGGTTCTCCGTCGATCTCTTTAACCCGCTTCTTATAATGGTCAATAACTTCGCCGAGACTTTTACCGCGCACAAGCCGAAATGACATTTTCACTCCGAGGTAATCCACGCGCGTCTGACGGGTCGGCGGGTCGAAGGCAAGCGTCACGCGAATTGCACGCTGGCCACTGGTCTTGGAGAACTCCCGAGGAACCGGGACCTCGTAGACAAAGAAACGGTCCATCCCAATTATGTCGTCCGCATATAGTACAACTCGATTGGCGTCAGAGGTAGCAGCCAATGTGGCATTTGGGATTCCGTAGCCGCAGAGGTTCCGTATCGCTTCATCGCCATACCTCTGTAATCTCCGAACCGCGGCTTCAGGTACTTTCGCCGAACTTGCAAGTAACGCCCGCAGCAAATTGGCGCTCGCATCGGGACGTGCTGGGTGTAGGGCGCGTAAAGCCTGCAACACAAGCGCGGCCTTATGTGCTACGAGTGGTGCCGCGTAAGAACTTCCAATCACTGAGGTAAAGAGCCTATCGAGGTATTGCGGGTGCGTCGTAAGAACTTCGCACTCAGAATAGCGACTCGTGCGTTGTAAAACCCCATCAAACAGAATATTGCCGGCATCGTCGCAGAGATCCGGTTTGATCGCGTTTTGAATTCCTGGACCGCATCGTGTAAACGGTGCGGGTTCTCCGATCCCGGCAATGGGGCGGAGTCCGACCGTGCCGCTTCCGATGTCCGGTACAGCCGCCGCGTGTGCGACGGCTCCCACGGCAATAACATTTGCTCCTACTGACGGCTCGAAGAGACGGCTCTGACTCTCTAACAAGTATCCGGGATATGAAAGCAGGTGATTTTCTGCACGGCCATCCGTCGGGTCATGCCGGTAATTACCCGAAGCTACCACAATCAGAACATCTAGTTCTCGCGCAAGCTCGTCGAGAATCGCTGTCCAGGTCCCGACCTTTCCGCCAGCATATCTCGCATTACTGTTGCCTATAGAAAGGTTGAATATCCGACATCCTTGCGAATGAAAGTGTCGGATCACCGCATCCATTTGCGAAGACACGAGCTTTTCATCGTCGAAATTCCCCTGATCGTTGACGACCTTACCACTAAACAGATGCACTTGCGGAGCGAAATACTGCGTCTCAACGCAGTTACGAACATCCCCGTACGCAGCGACCCCGCTCACTTTAGTGCCGTGACCACGTATATCACTGACGCCGAGCGTAGGCGGGAAACCAACCTTTTCCGACACTAACTTTACAAGGACAGGGTGAGCATCGTTGATCCCCGTATCGAGGATCGCAATCGAAGGCGAATTGGGCAGAGGCTCCGCTACATTACCAAGCCCCTCAAGGCTTGTCTCCAGTAAATGCTCTACCTCTGAGTCAACCGCTGGAGGTCGGTCAATAACCCGCACCATCGGCAAAGCGAGCAGCCAGCGAAAGGTAATTCCTGTTCCTGCGACGCGAAGCGCTGTGAATGAGGTCCCAATATATTGATCAGTAAGGGTGCCTCCGTGCTCTTGAATTCCAGCTTCGACTCGCTCTACTTGGGCCATACGTTCGGCCTGAGTGCCGACTTCCCAAAGCTCGGCATCAAGCCGGAAGAAACTTGTCGCCGAAAAGCTCTCTGGGATTTCAAAGCCCTCCGACCGCAGGACGCTGCCAATTCTGTCGCTTGGACTTAGTGGGCCAAATTCTTCGATGGCAGCGATGAGGGATGCGTACTGCGGATTCTTCCATCCCTCCGGTATCCCTCTTGAGTATGCAGCTAGCCTCTCTCTGAACGCTGTGAGTTCAGCGTCGCTTGCAAATAGTACTACTGATTTATTCTCTTCGTTTCCGAGAACAATGAGGCCAGCCCTCGTCCATTCTTCTTCTGGTAGGACATTTGCGGTTCGGACTCGTACGATCAATGCCGGGTCTACGACAGTTGGCGTGAGTGCTTTATGTGACGCGAGAGCTTCATCTACAGCCCTTGAAACTTTCAAAGTTTGTTCTTTGAAGTTGCGTGCGGGCTGAGACCCAAAGCCTGGCGGCTTGCGTCTGTCCATATCTACCTGCGCACGCGGGAGGATCAGATGTGGGAGCTCTGGCATTGCTCACGCCGTCATTTACGAAGATGTTCGGCGATGTCCCTTCTGCGCTTCTCAAGAGCTACGCTTTCAAGAAACCGCCGACTGCTAACTATACTGCGCCGGTTTAAAACGGCTCGTCGAATTGCATTCAAACAAACCCGTTCAATGTCGGCATGAGAAAATCCCTCAAGAAAATCTGCCACCGATCCGGGCTCGAAATCAGTCTTGAAGTTTCGGAACTTGAGCCGGACAAGGCGGATGATCTCTGCCTTCGCGGGCTTCTCAAAGAAAACTACCTCGTCAAATCTACGCCAAATAGCTGGGTCTAATTGTCGTTCATGATTTGTTGCCGCAATCACAAAGCCTTGTCCTTTGAATTTTTCAATCAGCATGAGAAGGCTATTTACTACACGACGCAATTCGCCATTGAGGGTATCGTCATCGCGTAATCTAGCGATAGCATCGAACTCATCCAGGAGCAAAACGACTGGCTGCAATGCCGCGAAATCAAATATCTTCCTCAAATTGGATGCGGTCTCCCCTAGAAGTGAAGAAACCATCGTGTCCATACTTGCCACAAGTAAAGGAAGTTTGACCTCGTGAGCGAAAACTTCTGCACACAGTGTCTTTCCACATCCCGGAGGGCCGCAGAAGAGTAAACGGGAGCGTGCACGCAACCCGTGTGCACCTAAGACTTCCCGTTGTCTGAATTCATCAAGAAGGGAGAGCAATAAGCGTTGATTATTTCGATTGAGAATCAGATCCGAGGCACGTCGCTCGGGATGAACGGTGTCAACAAGAGGCAACTGCTTCTCTCGTTCAATTGGAACGATTGAAAGTTTGCGCGGCTGAGACGCCTTATCGGCATTACCGTTTAAGAGACCGAGAGACCGAGACGTTGACTCGAGGTTTTTACGCAAAGAGTTAGCCAAAACGCGGTTGTTCTTCGATTCCTCATCGCGAATAATCTCATCAGCAACATCGTGGAACGACTGGGAGTCGCCCTGTGAGTAGCTGTGGAACAACTTCTTCAATAATTCGCCACGCGGCATGTTTGAGCTCCCGAGGCCGGCTCGACTTTGGAGCGAAGGCGTTGATCTCAAGTTTATCAATACACCGTCAGGCTCATTTTGTACCAAAGATAGTGCAAGTGTGCATAAAGGGGTACCAAACTATCAAGGCGAATATAAAGCGAATTTTTGGTTTTGTCCAGCGAACTCTTACATTTTTTGTAGTTGATCGGATGCCATCCTTCGTTTTTTCTAGCGAAGGCTGGGAAGCAATCCGCTCAACTCACCGAGGCGAAGCCCGTCAGCCGCCCCGCAGGCGCCAAAAACGACGTAAAAACACGCGAAAAACGCCTTATTTTCGATCTAAAACACACTTTTTATTCGCGCTGGAGAGAAGTAATTGGGTCAAAACTCCACCTCCAAGGCGGCGAAATGCTCCAATGCTACTCGAATTTAGAAAATCTGCTTGGAACTCTCCAATGACGCGCAGCAAAACTCACTTTATGCTGCGCATATATGCGCAGTTTTTCGTCACGCCTGCTGACTCGCTGCCCCGCTAACTCGCTGACTTGCTGCTGAATCTGCTATCCTTCGTACGCGAAGAAAAACCGATTTACTCATAGGGGAGGAAGACTCGAATGTGGTTTCTGGGAATGGATGTGGGCACCGGCGGAACGCGCGCCGTGATCGTCGACGCGGCGGGAAAAGTGATTGCCAGCGCGGCCAGCGAACATACTCCGTTTAGGACGCCACATCCGGGCTGGGCCGAGCAAGACCCCGAGGACTGGTGGCGCGCCGCCCGCGAAGCCATCCACGGCGCGCTCGCCGCCGCGCCCGAGCCGCTGCAACCAATTGCCGCCATTGGACTTACCGGCCAGATGCATGGCGCAGTCCTGCTCGGCGAAAACGGCCAGGTCCTGCGCCCTTCCCTCATCTGGTGCGATACAAGAACCCAACCCGAGTGCGACTGGCTGACAGAAAAAATCGGCTACGAAAAACTGATCGAACTCACCTGTAATCCGGCACTTCCGAACTTTACGCTGACCAAATTGCTATGGGTAAAAACCCACGAACCGGAGATATTTGCGAAGACCCGGCACATTCTCTGCCCCAAGGACTACGTTCGCTATCGTCTTACAGGTGAATTCGCCATTGACGTCCAAGAAGCCTCCGGCACCCTGCTACTGGACGTGACAAATCGCCGCTGGTCGCGCGAAGTTGCTGATGCGGCAGGGATTCCGGAGAGCTGGCTGCCGAAGGTTTACGAGTCGCCGGAAGTCTGCGCGCGGATCAGCGAGTCAGCCGCGGGGCTGACCGGCCTCAAAGCTGGAACCCCTGTTGTGGCCGGCGCAGGCGATCAGGGTGCGGGCGCGGTGGGTATGGGAATATTGCAACCTGGCTCGGTCTCAGCAACCATAGGCACCAGTGGCGTGGTTTTTGCCGCAACCGCCGCGCCGACACGCGACCCCAAGGGCCGCCTGCATACTTTCTGCCATGCTGTTCCCGGCCTGTGGCACGTAATGGGAGTGACGCAATCGGCAGGCTTGAGCTTCCGCTGGCTCAAGGAGACGTTTTTTTCAGCGAATGAGCCGATTCAGTCGTACGACATGCTGACCGCTGCGGCTGCGAAAATTCCAGCCGGCAGCGATGGGCTTGAATGGGCGCCGTATCTGCTGGGTGAGCGCACGCCGCATCTCGATCCTGAGGTGCGTGCAGCATTTGCGGGCATCAGCACAACGCACACTTCAGCGCACTTTGTCCGCGCGGTGCTGGAGGGCGTGGCCTATTCGCTGCAAGACACATTTACCCTCTTCGCCGAGCTGGGGATTCCTGTAACTGCCATTCGCCTCGGCGGTGGTGGCGCGCGTGGGCCGTTGTGGCGCAGGATACAGGCGGGAATTTACGGCCAGGCTGTCGAAATCCTTACAGCGGAAGAAGGCGGGGCGTTCGGATCTGCGCTGATGGCCGGCGTGGGTGCGGGCCACTGGGCCAATCTTGACGAGGCCTGTGCGCAGGCTATCGAAGTTGCCCAGCGCATCGAACCAGATCCTGGTGAGTTGTCGACTTACAAGTCGACTTATCAGCGGTGGCGCAAACTCTATCCTGCGCTGAAAAGTTTGCGGTGAACTCTGATTTCAGCTCTGCATATATGCCGAGAAAAAAGAAGACATTTGTTGGCATGAATGCCCATAAAACGCAGAAGAGAGTTCAGTGATTGAAGAATGTAGACGTATAAGCGGAGAGATTTGGCGATATCTTCATGCTGACGCAGATGAAAACGCTGAAAAGTGCCTCAGAATAGGCGTTTTTAGCGTGTCTTTCGCCGTTTTTACTGTTCTTGCGCTTAGGAACTTACAGAAAGAGTAACTCGAAGCTGAGAAATCCGCTATCAGGAGCTAAAGCTCCACCTAATTTTCTGCATTTGCGGCATGATTAAAGTCATGCCCCGATACAAAACCAGAGTATTTCAACAAGCCCCTAAAACCGGTAGCGCACCGACATGGAGGGATAAATTCCCATCTGCTTGATCTTCTCAATCGGTTCTGTGCCGTATGCGCAAGGTTGACCCATCTGACAATTGTTCAACCAGAGGTACCCGAGAAAATTGCCGCGGTCGAGTACGTTGTCCGCGCCAGCGTGGAGGTCGACGACGCCGTTGCGCACATGAAACTGACGCTCTATCTCGACATCCAAGCGGTTATAGAGTGGTGCGCGCGCAGCGTTTACGTGGGTGAGGTCATAGATGCCGCGGCTTTGCTTATTCGATGCAGTGAAGTCGAAAGGTGTATAGAGCCGGCCACTTGAGGCGGTCTCCCGGATGTCGAGTTTGTAGCTCCGGGGAAGGCGTACCGTTCCCATGGCATTTGCAACAACCGGCACATCGTAGTTCCCGGGGCGGCGAATGCCGTCAAGCGCACGATAACTTGTCTGCGCCCGAGTTATCGAGACTAACCCTTGTGCGCGATTGCTCCAATGTGCGCGGAGGGCCAGTTCCAGACCGCGCGCGTCGGCGGTCCCCGCGCTGGTCAACGGAAGCCATACAAACTGCTGGCCCAGGGTATCAATCATATTGGATAACATCAACTGCGGATATTCGGTTGAAACCGGTTCTTTGGAGTAATGCTTTTCGTAAGCCTCGGCGTCGAGTGTTCCCCAGTTGCCTTGCCACAACCTCATGCCCATTGCACCCTGACGCGCCTGGATCGGACGCAAGCTGTGATTACCGGCGTAACTGATCATGTCCATCATTGGCGGCAACTGCGAGGAGATACCCATGGATGCGTGAAGGCTCTGGCGTGCGCTCAGCCGGTATGTGGCGGAGAGGCGCGGGTCCAGAGCATAAGTCCCGGCGATGGCAAAACTCTCAGCGCGCACACCGGCCAGCAACCGCCAGCGCGGTCCCAGGCTGCCCTCAGCCTGAAAGTAGCCGGCGGCCTGACCGGTTGAAAATTTCCGCTGGAAAGTGACTGCATCGGAGGCGGTGGTGCTGGCGTTGAAGGGCGATAACTCGCCGCTTGGCTGGGCAACGGAGTCATCGGGAGTCGTGAAGCGGCCATTGGCGCCTGCGGAAATGAGCCAACCGTGAAGAGCCGCCTTCAGGCCATAATTCAATGCAGACAGGCCATCACGAGAATTCTCATCATAAACGGTTGCCAACGATACCGCCTGGCAAGTACCTACTTCGTCTACAGATATATAACCGAACTGTTGCTGCTGGCCGATCTTCTGCCGGGTGAGTGACGTGCTGGCAGTCAGATTGCTCATCACTACCGGAGAGAAAATATGCCGCCAGTTCAGCGCTTCGGTGGTGCGCCAGCCTGCGTATTCTGTCTGAAATGTGCTGGATTCCCACCTGTCCGCAGGGCAGGGCATCATCGAAATCGAGTCTTGTCCACTGAGGCTGAAGAGAGTGAGCGTGTCGCGGCTTGATGGAGATGCTTCCATCTTAGCCAGCCAATTCGTGTAAGTCGGAACACCGTTTATACCAATATCGTTGGTCAGGAGATTGAGAATGCTGCGGTGTGCTGAAAGGAGAAAGCTTCCATTGTGTTTCAGCGCCCGCTGATAGAGACCGCCCGCGCCCGAAATCCCGACAGAAATATCTCCGGCCCGTTCTCCTTCATCTAGTTGACGCGTATGGATATCAATCAATGAGGATAGGCGGCTTGAGTAACTCGCGTCGTAAACTCCGGCGCGCATCTCCATACTACCGACGGCCGTTGCATCAAGCATGGAAGTAAATCCGCCGTTCGACCCGGAAAGCGAAAAATGGTTGATGTTCGGTATTTCAATGCCGTCGACAACAAAGAGATTTTCTACCGGATTTCCGCCGCGTACCAGGACTTCATTGCTGAGATCGGAATTCCATACTACTCCGGGAAGAACCTGCAGATAGCGGGAAAAGTCTCCATAGGTACCGGCAGAAGAAAGTATCTCAGCCTGAGAGATGCTCGGCGAAGGAGCCAGCGCTTCGTGAATGCTCGCCTCTGTCGCTTTGACTTCCACGGAAGTGACGACCTTGGCGACAGGAGCGGCAGCTGCGGTTACCCTGGAGCCAACATTCATGGCCCCAATACTAAGAGCTGCCGATTGCGCCCCGAGAGAAGCCATCAGAGAAGACCCCATCAAGAGCCCGGTGAAACCGCCCAATACCCAATCAATCGACTTCATTGCTAATGCCTCCCGCAGCGGCTCCGGAAGGATGAGTACTTTCAATTTTTCTCGCTGCGTTAATGATTTCTATCGGCGAATAGAAGAGAGAGATAAGTAATTTCTGAGCTGTGATCGAACGCGAAACGTCAAATGAATTTTCTCTAATCATTTTGAAAATGATTAGAGGTTTACGCATTGGAATCATCTGATATATATTCACCGTACAAATTACATTCGTTTCATTTGTATTGAATTGAAGAAAGGGAACGTGGCAACTCCTTGTTATGCGTAATGAGCGCAAAGGAAAAGTCCCCCGATTGCGATGGCCGTTTGCTGAGAGAAGAGTTACGGAAAGCACGGAAGATCCGGTAGTGCATTGGGTTCTCATTGATTTCTTCGCAGTCTGAGGAAAGAAAAATCCGCGTATCTCCATACAGGCAGCATGTGCGGCAGTGGTTGCTGCCGCCCCTGGATCCCTCGTCTCCGCGAGAATATCCCACGTCATTGCTTGGTTAGGAAATGTAGATGAAGTATGGATTGAATCGGGAAATTTTGAAATATCTCGAACGTGCTGAGATTAGTAACCGCTTGTATCGTTTCAGGACACTGATGCAATTGATCTGCGAATCGCCGTTTACGTCCCGAAACCTCTGACATGATAGGTGTGAACCATTTGCGATCCGGATTCAGATTGTCGGCGACAACCGGAAATCGATCTTGACTTCTCAGTCCCGACTCACTTACTGTTGGCTCAACTCTCGGCAGAGCAGGCTTTCGTTTTTTGGCATGAGCCGCGCCTGCGGACCGGGTTGCCGCTTTGATTCTTCGACTCCCTGGATCACACTGAGTGCTTGAGGCTTGCTCAAGGCTGCGCCTCTCTGGGAGTGAAGATGACCACTGCGCCCCTGTTGCCTGTTGCCGCTTCCGTGCTTGAACACGCGGTTAGAGCGTCTTTACCCGCCGCAACCTTAGATGAAGAACGGCTGGGCTGGCTGGCGCTGGCGCTCACACCGGGGCTGGGACCGAAGCGAATCAAGGATGCGGTGCGCGAAGTTGGCGCCGCCGCGGTGGCTCTCTCGCTGCCGCTGACGGCCTTGGAAGGGCTGCGCTTCCCTGCTCATTCCGCGCAGTTCATCTTTGACGGCAAGGCGCGCGCGGCGGCCGAGGCAGAGTGGACCAAAGTTGCAGCGCAGAGCGCAACCATCCTGACGTATGGCTGCGCGGAGTACCCGGAACGGCTGAAGGAAATCTACGATCCGCCGCCGGTGCTGTGGGTACGTGGGCCGATTGGCTTGCTCTCACGGCCCGGAATCGCTGTGGTCGGTACGCGGCATCCCAGCCCCTACGGCTCAGGCATTGCTGAACTGCTCTCGCGCGATCTGGCTGCGCGGCGGCTGGTGATTATCAGCGGCATGGCGCGGGGCATTGACTCCTCTGCGCATAAAGGTGCACTCACAGCGCGAATGCCGACCGTAGCCGTCTGGGGCACGGGGATTGATGTCGTCTATCCCAAAGAGAACAAGAAGCTGGCCGAGGAAATTCTGGCCTTGGGCGGAACAATTGTCAGCGAAGTGCCAATGGGCACCTTCCCCGCGCCGCAGAATTTTCCACGCCGCAACCGCATTCTCAGCGGACTGAGCGTGGCGGTATTGGTTGTGGAGGCGGCGGAGAACTCCGGCACGCGGGTCACTGCACGATGCGCCGCCGAGCAGAATCGCGACCTCTTTGCGGTGCCCGGCAACGTGACCAACAAGGGTTCGTGGACGCCGAATACGCTGATCAAGCAGGGCGCCAAGCTGGTGGCCAGTTGGGAGGATGTCTGGGAGGAACTGCCCTCGCAGATTCGGCTGGAGCTGGAGGATCTGGCTCCCGCGGAGGCCAAATCGCCCACAACCGCCTCGCTGTTGCCCGATCCGGTACTGCGCCCGCAGGAAGCGATGGTACTGGAAATTCTGCACGCGGACGAGTCGCTGCAGATTGACGAGATTCTTGAGCTGCTCGAAACGCAACTGACCTCTTCAGAGGTTTTTACCGCGCTTTTTGAACTGGAGATGACCGGGCGCATCCGTTCGCTGCCAGGCAAGAATTATGTGCGGACGATGTGAACGTGAGGCCAGCCCCACCGCGGTTTGAAGGCTGCCCCGACGCCACAGGAGGACACTCTCACCGGAGGTGGTGGTTGGCGGGAGCGGCGGGAGTTGATATACTAAGCCAGTTGTTGCTCCACGCTCTGCAAAGGTTTCCTCCTTCGGGGATTTTTCCCAGTCCAGCCTTCCGGTTCGGATTCCAGGCGTAGATTTGCGACAGATGTTTGCACTGAGGCCAGATAGCTCAGTGGTAGAGCGCGGCCCTGAAAAGGCCGGCGTCGGCGGTTCAATCCCGTCTCTGGCCACCATATTATAAAGAACTTAGCGGTTAACCATAGTCATCTGAATTAAGCGCCGGACACAATACGGACACATCGCGGTTGGGCAGAGTTTTCGTTCCTCTTTTGCACATCCTCTTGCGTCCCTCCGCTCCAGCTTGCTCCATACTTCGTGTGATACGCTTCCCGTCTTCACTATGTGCTTCGGAGCGAGTTATAACGAAACCAGGGATGGTGTATCCCGAAAGCAAGCCTGTCGAGTTGACGGACCATCGGGGAGCGGTAACCTTGCACAAAACTCTTGAGGACACAGCAACCCTGGTTTCGCCATAGGCGCTACGCCCACCAAAACATTGTGACAACATGCCTGCCGGCCAGAGGAGAGTATTTCCATCTGGCCGGCGTTTTCCT
This sequence comes from uncultured Acidobacteriaceae bacterium, assembly GCA_963713645.1. Classification (GTDB taxonomy): domain Bacteria; phylum Acidobacteriota; class Terriglobia; order Terriglobales; family Acidobacteriaceae; genus Telmatobacter. The sequence goes on from CAVQMQ010000037.1 coordinate 212,333, forward strand.
TTTTCTGTCGCGGATACAATGCCATCCGCATCGTGCGATGCTCAGCGAGTTACTTTTGTGGCAGCCCACCGCTTGATCTGCGCCTGACGAATGCGCTCCCGTGCTTCCGCACTCATCTTCCTGCGTTTCTTCTTTGGCTTTTGGGCAACCGGAGTGTCAATGGTAGCTGTCTTGGACGGCCTGCCCGGCTTGCGCTTGATAGCCACAGTTGCTTCAGAAATCAGAAGAGCCTTGGCTTGCTTGAGAAGAGAAATCTCTGCATCTATCTCTAAAAGAATGGAATTCAACATCGTGCGATTAGCACCTCCTTATGCAGGATAAGCGATGGACCGGCTGGTTGGCGCTTTTTCTTCCAATCCGGAGTTACAGGAAGCTATGTATTTTCACCAAGTTCAGATTGGAGGTAGAAGGCCACTGGAGCGTAGCGGAAGCGGCCCTACTGCCTAGCGACGCAGGGAATAGTTAAGCGTTCGGCGGATGGAGCACGTTTGCGGCGGCTCTGCTCAGACCCTGCGCAAATTCACTCCGACCCCTTTTCGCTCTTTATATTACGGATGCGCTCCACGCGATCTGCCGCCTGCAGACGCTTTAGCAAGGGAGTCAGCGCGCCACTCTTAATGCCCAACGCTCCTTCAGTTTGAGCTGTCGTAGCGGCATCCGTAGCTCGGTTTCAGGCACGCACATGATTCGGGTTAGCAAAGAACGCCCCGGTCTCAGGTTGAACCAGCTTCTTGTGGCTTATGCCACAGTCTACCGTTCCTTCTCGACCGGAACTGACGTATTCGCTCATGGGAAACGCTCCAAAGCTGGGAATTGCGCATCATTATGATCGTTCGCGTGCCATACGAATGAATCAGTCTGCATCCGAACCGGCATTATTTTCTAATAATTTTTTGGATTGTGCGAGGGGTAAGATCAGATACATCCGGGGGAACCTGCTTCTTGGCGCACTCACTTCCCATGGTGCTCAAGAAATGACAATTTGATGACAGGGGATCAAAACGAAATCGCTCCACTACGTGCTAATTTATCTCGTGCGACAACTGTTAATCGCAATATCTAACCCAGGAGACCCCCCATGTCCAAGAAATTCATTGCAACGGCGACCGCAGCGGTCGCATTTCTGTCGGTGGCCGTCGCTCCGGCGCGGGCCGCCGAGCCGGTCAAGAACATCGTTATCGTCCACGGGGCCTTCGCCGACGCTTCCGGATGGCAGCAAGTCGTCAACCTTCTTGCGAAGGACGGCTATACGGTCAGCCTGGTGCAGGAGCCACTGACATCACTTGCCGACGACGTCGCCGCAACCAAACACGTACTGGATCAGCAACAGGGTCCCGTCATTCTGGTCGGCCACAGCTACGGCGGGGCGGTCATCACCGAAGCGGGTGATGCATCGAATGTCGTTGGCCTCGTCTACATCGCCGCCTTCATCCCTGACAAGGGGGAAAGTGTCATAGCCCTGCTAGGACAGGCCCCCGCCGCCAACAACGACATGCGCTTCACCAAGGACGATTTCGCATATCTTGACCCGGCCGCCTACATCGCCGATTTTGCAGCCGATGTCCCTCCAGCCCAGGCGAGCGTGATGGCCCGTTCCCAGGCGATGTTGGCCAAGGCAGACTGCGGGCGCGCCGGTGACGGTGGCCGCATGGCATCAGAAGAAGAGTTGGGCGCTGGTCGCCACGAACGACCACAACATCAATCCCGATCTGGAGCGCAAGATGGCCAAGCGCGCCGGCAGCGTAACGATCGAAGTTCCGGGCAGCCACGCGGTGTATATCTCCAAGCCGAATGACGTGGCTCACTTGATCGAAAAGGCGGCAAAGGCGTCTGCCCAGTAACCCATCCATCCACCACGATTGCGATTAGTCACGTTTGCTATTGATAAGGAGTCCCCATGTCTGTGAACGTTCTCTACCACACGGCCGCCCGTGCAACCGGCGGCCGCGACGGTCGCTCGGCCACCCTGGACGGCACTTTTGAAGTGAGCCTGACAATACCGAAGGAGTTGGGCGGTCCCGGCGGCGATGGCGCCAATCCCGAAAAACTGTTTGCCGCCGGCTATGCGGCCTGCTTCCTCGGCGCCATGAAGTTCGTCGCCTCGCAAGGCGGCCCGAAGGTGCCAAGCGACGCGGCGGTGACCGCCACAGTCGGCATTGGACTGAGAGAGGAAGGGGGCTTCGGCCTGACCATCGCACTGTCGATCGCCGTGCCGAGGGTTCCGCGGAGTGAGGCCGAGGCGCTGGTCGCGAAGGCCCATCAGGTGTGCCCCTATTCCAACGCGACTCGCAACAACATCGACGTGAAACTCACCGTCGAATAGGGTTCGTTGTTCTAAGGCCTCTGCGTAGCGTGTCAAGGCCGGAGTAAAAGTAGTTCAGTAGATGGATGTGAATTAGGGTGTGTTAACACTATCTGAGGGCATCGACGATGAGCACGAAGATGATGAAGGCGAGGAAGACGACATCGAGTTTCTCGAATCTGGAAAAGATGCGGCGGAAGCCTTTCAGCCTGCGGAAAAGCCGTTCCACTTCGTTGCGCTTTTTGTAGAGTTCGCGGTCGTATTCCCAGGGATCGAGCCGGTTGGACTTGGGCGGAACCACAGGAATCATGCCCAGATCGAGCACCAACTGCCGCGTCTCGTTGCCCTCATAGGCTTTATCCATCAGCATGGGAAGCCCTTCCGGCATGGGGCCAAGCTCGCGCAGCAGCGACCGTCCCTCGGGCGCATCATGCGCGTTGCCCGGCGACAGAGCGAAGACTACAGCCGTTCGAGCATCCGCGGCAACCAGATGAATCTTGGTGTTCCATCCGCCGCGCGATTTGCCGATAGCTTGGGGTCCGTTTTTTTTAACGCGCCAGTTCCATCGGGGTGAACCTTGATCGAGGTCGAGTCGAGAGAGAAGGCTTCAATCTTGATGCGTACGATCTGCTCGGTCTGTAACTTCTCGAAGACGCGATCCAGCACGCCACTCTTGGCCCAGCGATTCATGCGCGTATAAATGCTGTGCCAGTTGCCGAATCGAGTAGGTAAACCCCGCCATTTACAGCCCTGTTCTGCAACATACAAAATTGCGTTGAGTACTTCAAGGTTGTGTAGCTTCACATTCCCGCGCTGAATCGGCAGGCTGTCCTTGATCTTTTCGTACTGCGCTACGGTGATCTCCATTAACTCTTATTATAACATGGTTAGTGTTAACACACCCTAACTGAGTTTGGAATCGAAAGAACACTGACCTGCCTGACGAAAGAAATGGCCTTGGCGGTTCATTCAACTGCGACCGATTTACGCGTTCGCGGCGCGCCGACGCTTTCCACTTAGAAGATAAATCGCCGCACGCAGTTCGAGGAGTGGATCGGCCGATGGATCGATGCCCTCCACTCGCGGGATCGGATCGAAAATAATGTGCTTCTGCTGCGCCGGAGTTTCCTCGACAACATGGTTTAACTCGACTGTGCCCAGCTCCACCAACTCCCGGCTTTCCGGCCAATGGACTGTGGAGTCATCGACTGTGTCTGACGCATCGGCAGTCTGCACCACGATCCGAAATCGCACTGGCCCCTTCGAGATGCGCTCGGCGATCTCCTCGTAGTGGTAATTCTCACTTATCCGCGCGACTTGGTTCTCGGTCAGGTAGTTGTTCCCCAACTCCGGCAGAATGCGATATCGCCCGAACCTTGTCTTCCCGTGCCCGTTGGTGAAGGCGAATGCCGTTACGCCGAAGTAGCTCTCGCGCGCCAGGCTCGAGGGAAACGGCTTGGGCGTCTGCACAAAGGCCAGCGCAGCCGGATGAGATCCCAGAAATTGCTCGACCGGCTTGGGCGAAGGGACGTCGGGACCGCTCGCGACCAAAGCGCGCAGGAACTCCAGAAACTCATTTCCATCGCGCGCGGGGAATCCATTGGTGGAGTGGCTCACGATGTCGGTGTGCACATGCTCGGCAAGGTTGAACCGAATGGCGAGACCGCGCGGGTTGGCCTCGGGGACGTTATCGGGTATTTGCGGCAGCCCGGTTGAGTTGGCGAAGCGCGCTGTCACCGGAGTCGATGCGCGCGACACATGCGGAGCCTTGGTGAGCGCCCGCGCGTTAGCGGACGGAATGAAGACGCCGGTCAGCATCAGGCCCTTCGCGTGAGCCGCTCGAAAACCGGGATGGACACCAAAGATTTGATCGAACACCTGCAGCAAATCGGCGGCAAGCGCAACGATGCGTTCGTCTTTTGGCAATGGCACGTCGAACATCCTCCTGTTATGGGAAGATCGCAGCGAAGGATGGTCGCAATCGCTGCTACTTCAACTATTGGGACTGAGGCTGGCGGTTATTGGAAACAGGAAAACATACCGCCAAGCGACGCCGCAATAGTAACACACGATCCTGACACAGGTGGATGTCGTTCCCATAGTGGATTGCGGAAATCACTTGCGAAGTGCATCGTGGCCAGATTATGAGGAAGATAGCAACGGGCTTGCTGGCGAAATTGACGGATGGTCGCAAAACTCGGCATCTCGCCACCGGGACAGTCCAACGACTATAGCGAAACCAGGGATGGTGTATCCCGAAAAGCACGCCCGTCAAGTTGACGCGACTATCAAGGAGCAGCAACCTTGCACAAAACTCTTGAGGACACAGCAACCGTGGTTTCGCTCTGGCCTTCGCCAAGGCTTTCTTATTTAATTCTTTAGGATCAACTGCGGCAGATTCCTACGTAGTCGTTATGCTTCTCGTTTCGACGCTGCCGCTACACGAGTACTGGACGATGCGAAGCCTCGCGGTCCGCGGCTCAGGCGCCAGAGCACGTAGTTGATTGTATTCGGAATATGGGTCATTGGCCGGTGCATTTTTCGCGAGGCCTTTGCCACGAGCTTTGTTAGTAAGTACCTATTGTGGACATGAGCCTTGGCGGCGAATACCAACTCGGAGCGCATTGATACCTCCAATGTGGAGCGGTTGTTTGAAGCCATTTGCGCAGGTTTTGTGCTACGCAAATGGCCTCTAGCAGCGCGGGAAGCGGGATCTTCTCAATGTCCAGCGGGCTGATCGGAGTCGCCGGAGGAGGCCATAGCTGGGGCGGCGCAGAGTGCGATGTAGGTACGGGCGGCCTGGTAGACTTGGGCGGGGGTTGGGGGCGCCTGCAAGTTAGGTTTTCCGGTTTGCAAGAAGGTGAGCCAGGCCGATAACTCTGTATCGATGGCGATGACCCGGCCTGATCGCTGGCGACATTTGAGTTGACGGTGGAAGTCACTGCTCCAAGTCCGGTTGTCCCGCCCAGTGTGGCGAAGATCTTGGAATGGTTGTCGATCCGGCAATTGTGGTCGCTGCGCCGGCGCCGGTAAATCCCGCCGAAGCAATAATCAACGCAAAACTCAGAACCTTCCAGTTCTTGGTGTGCTTGCTGAACAACTGAGCATCCGCGGCGCATTCCCCGGTAACTTCGGCGTCCGG
>CAVQMQ010000038.1:0-268717 GCA_963713645.1 uncultured Acidobacteriaceae bacterium
TCGACCGCACTCTCTACGCCAGCGAGCGCGTCCATGCCACGGCTGCCGATGGCGTGCAAGTACCTGTCTCGCTCGTCTACCGAAAAGATTGCCGCTCGCAGAGCAATCCCTTGTATGTTTACGCCTACGGCTCTTACGGCTACTCGCTGCCCATCGGCTTCAGCGGCAACCGTCTCAGCCTTCTCGACCGCGGCGTCATCCTTGCCTACGCCCACATCCGCGGCGGAGGAGATCTCGGCAAGCCCTGGCACGATGCCGGAAAAATGCTCGTCAAGCGCAACACCTTCACCGATTTCATCGCCGCCGTCGAGCACCTCACAGCCAACGGCTACGGCGACCCCGCCTGCGTCGCCATCGAAGGCGGCTCTGCCGGCGGCCTTTTGATGGGCGTGGTCTCCAATCTCCGCCCCGATCTCTTCCGCGCCGTCCTGTCGCATGTCCCATTTGTCGATGTCATGAACACCATGCTCGACGCTTCCCTGCCCTTGACTGTCCCCGAGTATGAAGAATGGGGCGACCCCAATCAGCCCGAGTACTTTCATTACATGCTGAGTTACTCGCCTTATGACAATCTGAAGGCAGCGAGTTACCCAGCGATGTTAGTAAAAACCAGTCTCCATGACAGCCAGGTCATGTACTGGGAACCGGCAAAGTATGTAGCCAAACTCCGCACCCTCAAAACCGACAACAACCCGCTGCTGCTGGTAACCAATATGCAGGCCGGCCACGGAGGCTCCAGCGGCCGCTACGACTACCTCAAAGAAATCGCCCTCGACTACGCCTTTCTTCTCCGCGAACTGGGCGTCATATGCTAAATTGATCGTGAAGATTTCGGGGGGCTTTATGCGCAAATTAATAATGATCGCTTTGTTTCTAGAGCCTGTTATTAACTTTGCGTGAGTTTCCGGGCCAGATTTGCGAGCATGAGGATGGCGAAGGCAAGGTAGTGGAGACCGGCCAGTATCTTGCTTAGCCGCTCGTAGTCTCTTGCCAGTCGGCGGAAGCGGGCAGCCCAGGCAAAGCTTCTTTCCACCACCCAGCGGCGCGGCAACAGGACGAATCCTCGTTTGGCCTCGGTATGTTTGACCACCTCCAGCCGCACGCCGTGCTTCTCTGCTGCCTGGGCCGCGTTGTCGCCGGTATATCCCTGATCGACATAGGCCAACTCGATGGTGTCTCCGGTAATCTGCTGCACTGCTTCGGCCAGTTTCTCCACCTGTGCGCGGTCCTGCTCATCGGCCGCTGTAACGTGAAGGGCGAGCAGATGCCCCAGCGTATCTACCGCCGCATGAACCTTCGATCCCTTGCGGCGCTTGGCCCCATCGTAGCCTGAGCGCGCACCCGACTCTGGCGTCGACTGCAAGGTGCGGCTGTCGAGAACCATCGCCGTGGGCTGGCCTTTGCGTCCGGCAAACTCGCGCAGCAGAATGCGCAAATCCTCCACCATGATCTCGAAACATCGCGCATCAATCCATCGCCGCATTTGCTGATAGACCACTGTCCACGGAGGCAGATCGTTGGGCAGGAAGCGCCACTGATTGCCTGTCTTGGCAATGTAGCGAAGCGCGTTGAAAACATCGCGAAGCTGATAATCCCGCTGCCGAGCGTTCTCCCGGCACAGCGCCAAATAGGGAGCTATAAATGCCCACTCCTCATCGGAAACATCGCTCGGATAGCCAGACCGGACTCGTTTTCCCATGCCTCCATCGTCTGCCAGCTAACTCCAAACCCCCTATACAAAAGCAAATAAAGGGACAAAGTTAATAACAGGCTCTAGCGCTGTTATCGAGGCTCGGTAACGCTCAACAACCGGCTCAGCCAGTTGATGCGGCAGGAACAGACCAGCCTCTCGCCCACGTTAAGGAACCTCTGCGCAGGTTTGTGATTTTGCAGCGTGGGGGCGACCGGCGATCATTTTTCTCCTTTTGCTGCGGTTTACAAGGGAATGCGGCGAGGTTCAGTTCGTCTCTTTGATCTCCGCAGGCGGTTTTTCCGGCCTCCAGAGACACTACGCCGCTTGTGAGGCCAGCCGGTTGCGGTGTTGGTACAGGTTCACCAGCGCAAAGGCCGCGCAAATCCATTGGTGGTTTTTGAAGATGCCCCGGTAGCGCAGCCGGGTAAATCCAAAGACGCGCTTCAGGATGCGGAAAGGGTGCTCGACTTTGGCTCTAACTCGCGACTTAGCCGTGTTCTTGCGTCTGGCTTCTTCATCCACATAATTCTTGTATTTTGTCCGCCGGCAAGTCATATCCTGCGCCCGCGGCGCGGCGGCGCGGATGGTTTCGCTCTGGCCCTGATAACCGCCATCGCCCCACACCTTGCGCTCCTCGCCGTGCAATAACTCGGGCAGCATATGTTTGTCGGCCACGCTGGCCGCGGTGGTCGCCACCGAATGCACCACCGTCTCCTTGCTATCCACGCCGATGTGCGCCTTGGCTCCGAAGTACCATTGGTTGCCTTTCCTGGTCTGATGCATCTCCGGATCGCGCTTGCCGCTGGAGTTCTTGGTCGACGAGGGCGCGCTGATAATGGTCGCGTCCACCATGGTGCCCGTCGTGATGCGGATGCCCTTCGACTCCAGATAGCGATTCACCGTGTCCAGCATCTGGCCGCATAACTCGTTGCGCTCAAGCAGGTGTCGGAAGCGAAGGATCGTGGTTTCATCCGGCGCCGCGGCCAGGCCCAGATCGACCCCGGCAAAACGGCGCAGCACGGGCGACTCGTAAAAGGCCTCTTCCATGCCGGGGTCGGAGAGGCTGAACCACTGCTGAAGAAAATATGTCCGCAGCATGATCCCCAGGCCCACAGGCTGACGACCGTTGCCCGCCCTGGGATAAGCGGGCTCGACCAACGCCTGTAACTCGGCCCACGGAACCACCTGGTTCATCTGGTCAAGAAACAGCTCCCGCTTGCTTTTGCGCCCATGCTTCTCAAAACTCGCCTGCGAGGCAAACGTCTGCTGAAAACGCGCCATCTGCTTCATGCCTATAGTTTATCCAAGAATCACGCGGCTTGCAGACTTGTGCAGAGCTTCCCTAGGAGCTTGTTGAAAAACGTGAAGTGTTCCCGCACGTGAAAAATGGAACCGCGCCAGAATGCCCGTAGAACGATCGGAGCGACATCGGAGATGGCTTTGGCATGCCGATTCTTGCCATATTCCGGGATCAAGAACCCTTTTTCAACAAGCTCCTAGAATGGTTAACTTTTCCGATCAAGGCTACAGTAGATCGGCCTTTTTAACTACAGGCAAGAGTGCATGCAATATTCTGCTCACTATTAATCAGAAGGGTAAGCCATCTGATCCGATAGTTACTGATTGTGAAAAAGGTGCACCGGAAAAGTCAACCATACAGTCTCTCCTCAAATCGCATTACGAGCCCGGCAGTCTGAACGGTGTTCCAGTATCTGTACGGGTTTCGGTTCATCTCGAATATGACTGGTTTGCGAAAGCAAATTGATCGACTGGAACTCTTAATTGATTGGAGGATCAACTATGCGAATCTCCGGACTTTTGTTCATGATCATCGCGCTGATTGCCGCTACAGCCAGCGCGCAGCAGGAAGTCGCTCCCTCCACCGATAACGGCCCGCTCTTGAACATCAAATCCGCCCCGCCACAGCCGGATAAAGACGGTGTCTACGCAGCAGGTCCCGGCATTCAGTCGCCGATTTTCCTTCACCGCGTCGCCGCTGTCTACCCATCCGATGCGTCAGCCGGTACAATTGCCGGAATCGCTCTTCTTTCGGTCGTCATTGGTTCAGACGGAATTCCTTCGAGTATTCAAGTTGTCAACTCCAAAGGCCCAGCCTTCGAAGCAGCCGCAATTGAAGCAGTGAAGAAATCGCAATATGCGCCGGGAACGATGAATGATAAACCCATTCCAATGCGGGTTTATCTTCTAATCAGGTTCTTCCCTGACCAGCGGCCCGCGTACCCGGTGATCCGTACGCGCGAAACCCTCGATGGATTCCCTCAAAGATTGAACCAGAGAGACGCTGCGGGAAATCTGCTCTATGATAAGCCCCCAGTGCTAATTAAGGGGGCCGAGGCGGAGTTTAGCGACGAGGCCCGGCGCGGAGGATTTCAGGGCAATGTAATACTTTCATTGCTTGTAACTGAGCAAGGTCTTCCAACCGACATTCTAATAGAAAAATCCCTGGGCCACGGCCTGGATGAAAAAGCGATCGAAAGCGTCCAAAAATATCGCTTCAAACCCGCAACCAAAGACGGGAAACCCGTCCCGGCCCGCATCTCAATTGAGGTCAGTTTCAGACTCTACTCAAATGGCAGTACCGGTTTTGACCGGTAACCTCAGTCTTCTCTAACTGAATATCTCTATTTGCCGAGTACATCGATCGCCACCGGAATCGTCTTCGGCGGCATGCAGGCATTCTGATCACAAGCCTGGTATCTCAGTTTCGCCTCAACCAGATGATCGCCCGGCGCAGCCACAATCCGCGCCTGAATCGTAAACTCACCACTATAAACAACCAGCTTCTCCGTCGGGTCAATCGGTAGCGTAATCTCCGTTCCCGCCGGATAACTCGCTCCATCAAGCCGCACTCCAGAATCCTCCGGAATCGAGAAAATCGTCGGTATAAGATACTCTTCCTTGGGCGCATGAGAGTTGATGTGCAATCCTTGATTCACGCGAAAGTGCAAATTCACTGCGCTCATCTTCCCCGCTGGAACCGTAATCTGCTCCGGATATAAATATTCAACCACCTGCGTCTCCTTTCCGTCGGAGTGGATCGGCCAGCTTGCCTGACTCGCAAGCGGCAAGGCCGCACAACCAATCGTTGCAATAAGCAAAACTGCGCCCATCCAGCAAAACTTTGATCTATTAGCCAAAGAGAAACTCCTTTTCGCGCAACTCCTTGATCGAGTCGCGTAGCTTTGCAGCCTTCTCAAATTCAAATTTCTTCGCCGCGTCGCGCATCTCCGTTTCCAGCTTACCAATAAATGCGTCCAGCTCCGCCTGCGTTGCAAACTCCGGAACTCCAATCGTCTCTTCTTCCACCAACTCGCCATATTCGGCTTTCAGAATCGCCGCCAATCCCATATCAACTCTGCTGATAATCGACTGCGGAGTAATACCGTGTTCTTCATTGTAAGCGCGTTGAATTGTACGCCTGCGATCCGTCTCATCCATCGCCCGCCGCATCGAATCCGTAATGCGATCCGCATAGAGAATTGCCTTCCCCTCCAAATGTCGCGCCGCACGGCCCATCGTCTGAATCAGGGAGCCCGTGGAGCGCAAAAAACCTTCCTTGTCCGCATCCAGAATCGCCACCAGCGAAACCTCAGGCAAGTCAAGGCCCTCCCGCAGCAGATTGATTCCGATCAGCGCATCATACTCACCCTTGCGCAGCCCCGCCAGTAGTTTCACGCGCTCCAGCGTCTCAATCTCCGAATGCATATACCGGCAGCGCACGCCAACCTCCGTGTAATAGCCGGCAAGGTCTTCACTCATGCGCTTGGTCAAGGTAGTTACAAGCACGCGCTCGTTGCGCTTCGCCCGGTCCCGTATCTCAGCGAGCAAATCATCCACTTGCCCCTTCACCGGACGAATCTCTACTTCAGGATCAATCAGCCCAGTAGGCCGAATCACTTGCTCGACCACCACTCCCGCAGACCGAGTTAGTTCGTAGGGTCCCGGCGTCGCAGAGACATAAATTGTTTGATGAATCCGATTCTCGAACTCCTCGAATTTCAACGGCCGGTTATCGGTCGCCGACGGAAGGCGGAATCCATAATCCACCAAGTTCTGCTTGCGGCTGCGGTCCCCAAACCACATTCCATGCACCTGCGGAATCGTCGCATGGCTCTCATCCACAAAGAGCAAAAAGTCGCGCGGAAAATAATCCAGCAGCGTCGGTGGAGCTTCCCCAGGCAAGCGTCCAGAGAAATGTCGCGAATAATTCTCGATGCCGTGGCAATAGCCCATCGACTTGATCATCTCCAGATCAAATCGCGTACGCTGGTGAATTCGCTGCGCCTCCACCATGCGTCCTTGCGATTCCAGCTCCGCAACCCAGCTATTCAATTCAGCCACAATCGAGTCAATCGCCTCGGCCTTGCGCTCCGGCTGCACGACATAGTGGCTCTTGGGATAAATCGGCAAACGCGAATATTTCTGCTTCACCGTCCCAAACAACGGATCGATCTGCGCCAGCGACTCGATCTCGTCGCCGAATAATTCAATCCGGTACGCATTTTCATCATAAGTAGGAAAGACTTCAATCACATCCCCGCGCACCCGGAATGCGCCGCGCCGGAAATCAACATCGTTGCGCTCGTACAAAATCTCGACAAGGCGCCGGGTAATATCCTTCCGGCTGATGCGCTGGCCCTTTTCAAGCAGCAGCAACATCCCGTAATAGGCTTCCGGTGATCCGAGACCATAGATGCAACTGACAGAGCTAACAATGATCGCATCCCGCCGTTCAAAGAGACTCCGCGTCGCAGCAAGGCGCAACTTATCCAGCTCTTCATTCACCGTTGCTTCTTTCTCAATATATAAGTCGCCGGCTGGAATGTAGGCCTCTGGCTGATAGTAATCGTAATAACTTACAAAGTATTCAACCGCATTATTGGGGAAAAACTGCTTGAACTCATGATAGAGCTGCGCCGCCAGCGTCTTATTATGCGCCAGAATCAGCGCTGGACGATTCGACTGCTCAATCACCTTAGCCATCGTAAATGTCTTGCCTGAGCCGGTAACGCCGAGCAGCACCTGATGCCGCTCACCCGCACCCAAACCCTCCATCAACTCGGCAATCGCGCGTGGCTGGTCGCCTTTCGGTTGGTAGCTGGTCACTAGTTGAAAATCCATACTCAAATTATACCCGAAAGGCGAATATTTGGCGAATATACTTCCGCCTACACCGACAGCAACCAAGCTACCATAGAATTCATGCAAATTGAGTCCACTGCGCCAACGCACTCGCCCGGTTTCTCTGACAAATTGCTCAGATTGCGGAGTGCTTGGCTTTACGCACTGGCTTGGTCAGCAATTGCCGCGCTGAGCTTACTCAAGTATTTCTATCTCTCCGCCGACTTTCCCAACGACTCGCCGTGGATGATCGATCAGGCCAAGTTTACCGATGAAGGCTGGTGGGCCAATGCAGCGGTCATGCACCAACTGCTAGGCCATTGGCATGTCGCCGGCGACTACAACCCCGCTGTCGTATTGCCTGTGTGGCCGATTCTGCTCGGTATTCTTTTCCGCTTTACCGGCGTCAGCATTATCGCGGCACGCGCCCTGAATGTGACCATCTCAATTGCCACACTGAGCGTCGTCTTTTCCCTCGTTCGCCGATACACACCAAGCCAATCGGCATCCGCAGCCATATTCGCAACCCTGCTCCTTGCTGCCAGCCCATTCGCTTTCTTTTTTAATCGTCTGGCAACTCTCGACACTCTGGTGATCTTCGAATTTGTCCTGATTCTTCTCGTTGCATCCCTAGCATCTCCGCAGCGTATCTGGCCGCTCGCGACATTAACTCTTCTCGCTACAGCGATGATTCTCACGAAAACCACGGCCATCGTACTCGTCCCCGCTATATTCTGGGTCGCATGGCAGGCAATGGATGGAAAGCACAGTGGATTTGTTCGAGCTATTCTTGCGGTCGGAATCATTCCAGCGGCGTTGGTCAAAATCTATGCCGCGGCGGTTTCACTTGCAGGCTATGGCGAGGATTATCGTTACTTCTTCACTGTAAATGCTATGCCACCGATTCACTGGAGCCATACCTACGCTACGATCACTGAGTTTTTGAACGGCTGTCTCTGGATTGACAGGTCTCTTTGTTTCGCCGCCCCTTTTATTCTGGTATTTTCTATCTTCTGGAAGAGGAGTTTATGGAGCAATTCCCTCTTCGCAGGCTGCTGGATCGCCCTTGCCGGACAGACGCTCTTCCTCTTCAGCCGGCAGGAGGACTTTGCCCCACGCTACTATCTGCCGATGCTCGCTCCTCTGGTAATTATCATCGCGATCACTTGTGCCGACACAGCAGTTCACTCGCGCAAAATTGCTCTTGCATTTTGTGCCCTCTTGATCTTTTCTGCTGCTTTCAATACAAGAATGATTCTGCAACGGCTCTCACAAAGGGAGTATCAATTCATCAACGCAGCAAACTCAATCAGGCAGATCATCTTAAGCGATCAACAACAGAAGCAACTGATGCTCGGCATTAGTGGAAGCCAGATTTCTCTGATGACCGGAATCCCATCGATCAACGACTCCTATGGCATTGAAGATATGAAAGAAAAAGTTCTTCGCTATCAACCTGGCTGGTATCTGGCCTGGAATACGGCGGAAGAGCAGGAGAAAACTTTTCTCGCTCCGTTCCAAGTGAAAAAGGTCGCAACCTATCCGGCATTTGATGACGAGGACCGGAATGAATTAATTCTCTATAAGCTCGTACCACGAAATAACTTCATCAGTCAGTGAGCATAATTGCTGAATCGGGCGATTCTAGGCTACAACTCAACTATCAACACCCCTTCTTGCATCGCGCCATGATCGCCGCATGAAGCCGGTCACGCAGCCCAGTGGGCAGGTCATACAACTCATGCGACCGGTAAATCTCAATCGTCTTACGGGTGGTGTTAAAGATCACCTCGCAGGGTCCGCAGTGGCCCAGATGCTGCTGCAGATCGGCGCGCGTCTCGGGGGTCAGCGAGTCGTCGATCAGATCATCGAGAAGGGTGAGAAATTGTTTGCAGTTCACTTTTCAGTCCCCATTTCCCGGTGCCCTTTCTTTCTGCCAAAATAGCGGCTCAGCCGCTCGCGCAATTGCAAACGGGCGCGCAGCAAACGCGACTTAACAGCGGGAACGCTCAAACCCAGCGTCTCCGCTGCCTCCTCAGTGGAGAGCCCTTCCACGTCGCGCAGCACAAACACAATGCGAAATCCCGGCGGCAGCCCCTGGATGGTCTTGCGCAGAATCTCTGCCAATTCGGCCTGACTGTAGTTCTGCTCCGGGTCCGGCGCCCAGTCGGCCAGATCACGCTGCACACTGCCTTCGTCGGTCTCGATATCTTCGTCGATCGAAACCAATTTGCCCGAGCGCCGCTTGCGCAGCCGCATCAGGCTTTCGTTCACCGCAATTCGCACCAGCCATGTGTAAAACTTCGAGTTCCCCTGAAACTGATCGAGCTTCTGATACGCCTTCAGGAAGGCGTCTTGCATCACATCCTCGGCGTCCTCGCGGTTCTGGGTTATGTGCTGGGCGATACGAAAAACCTGGCGCTCGTACTTGTGCACCAGCGTGTCGTACGCTGCGTCATCGCCCCCGCGCACCCGTTCAACCAGGGCAACGTCAGGATGCTGCTCGATTTGTTCTGCTGCAGATTGGATTGCGTCCATGGGAGTTGGTTGCGGATTTCTTTCAGGAGCCAGGGGAATTCTGCTCCCGAAATATGAGTGTACCGGACGCAGGGGCTAGAGGCCAAGCTGCGGCGCCACTGGCAGCGAAGAATCTCCACCCTCCTGAACCCGCTCCCAGTGCCCAACTCTGACAATGCGGCTTCCCGAATCTTTAAGACAACTTGTGATTCCGCCACTCGATTCCGTCTTAAATCGGGACAAGTCTATCCCTCCACAACGGAACCTGTTCCAATTTGTCTAATTTGATACTTTCTCTCTTGGCAAAAAACAATCAACCTGCACTTACTGCCTTGCGCAGTGTTATATTTTGATTACAAACATAAGCACAGCAAACGTTTTGAGCGGGGGATACCGCTGCGGCTCTTCAGGGGGGCGAGGGAATGGATTTTCCTAATTACTATGAGTTCCTCCAGATCAGCCCCAATGCTGAGCCGGAGACGATTCACCGTGTCTTTCGCTTTCTCGCCGCGCGTCTTCACCCAGACAACCCCGACACCGGTGACAAAGATAAGTTCGTTGAGCTGACAGATGCTTTTGATGTTTTGTCGGACCCAGCGCAGCGCGCCAAATATGACGCCGCTTTTGCAACGGCCGCTCCGCATTCCGACCCGTTGTCGGCCTCAATTGACTTTATGGATGGCATGGACGGGGAGTTGAATCGGCGGCTTGCCGTGCTGGCTGTCCTCTATGCGCGGCGTCGCACCAACTCTGCCCGGCCCGATGTCTCGCTGATGGAAATTGAAGACCAAATGGGCTTCCCGCGCGATTATCTGGAATTTACCATGTGGTATATCCAGCAAAAAGGGTTCATCTCTCGCGCTGATAACTCCGCCTTCACCCTCACCGCCGAGGGCGTGGACTTTGTTGAAAAGCAGCGGAATGAAGCTCCGGTTCTCAAGAAGCTGCTCACCAACGGAACGACGCCGTTCACTGTCGACAAAGCAGAGACGAAGATCCATCCTCGCCCCGCGCGCACGGAAGTCGTCGTGACGCCGCCGCCGAGCGCTCCACTGGTGGAGGAGCGGCGCGTCCGCGGAAAAGACCGCCGCTCCGATCAGATCGATTGGAGACGCAATCCAGTTGACCGGCGCGTCAATACCAAAGACCGGCGCGGCAAATAGGCCTTCCGCAGTGCGGTTACGGTGCAGTTAATGGTGCAGTTGATCGCTCTGAACCACCGCCCGGGAGCCGCGGACGGCGAACTTCCCTACCCGCTGCCCGATTCAGTCCCTATTCTGTTCCAGAACAGGAATTTCCACTCCTCAGTTCATCCCGCCTCTTGACGAGCCGCCCCGCCGGGTTTAACGTCTCTGTTACACGGGAAAGGAGGTTGATCCAAAAGATGACGACTGAATCCTGGAAATGTACGGTACGTGAGGTGACTGAGGCCTGAGGCATCGCGCCTTTGGCTCCTGGGCAACCCCGCAACGCTTCAATGGGGATGCCAACGCATTTTCACTTCTATATGCCGGCCTCGGCCCGCTTTTCAGATTGGCGATTGATCCACGCGCGCTCGGAGTCATTTGCGGAGGTCTTGCCGTAAACACGACTCTCGCCAGGGAACCCGACTTTCGGGTTTCGCCAACAAGTAATCGCAGGAGAGACTAAAACGGCTGTTGAAATGCCTGGGCAATCGGGTAAACGCGATGGCCTTAGTCCAATACCAACAGTTCACCGCAGCGGCTTGGGCATCGCGCCCAGGCCGCTGTTGCGTTGCAGCGGCGGAGCACCTGAAGGCATTTGGCACGGTGAACAAATGGCATTGATCGCGATCCTCAGATGAAAGCGCGAAGATCTCACGGCCGGCTCCCGCGTTTGGAGACCGACAGAGTTTATACAAATACAGGGTTTTATACTTTTTAGAGTATTTATCGACCAGTTTTCGATGTATTGTTGTCATAGGCACTGCCATCAGGAATGGTGTAATTTGAGAGCTGGACTCTACCAACCAACTAATCAATAACGTAGCCTCTAGACCGCTGTCAGCGGTGTCACTGCATTATCCAAGAAAATCCTCTTATTCGGAATGAGATTGCCCGGCTAGAAGGAGAGATCATGGGCTTGGTACATGGGATCAGAAGGGTCTTACCCCCCCTGGGACTGCTAGCGGCAGGAGCAGGTGTTCTCTTCGGCATAAACGATCATTGGCAATGGTTAAGCTCTCACGTTCCTTGGCTTCCGCAATGGAAAATTGATACAGTGCTGGCCTTCACCGCAATCATCTTTGCCTTCATCCAATTTGTGGATGCAAGGATACAGGAAAAGATACTCACAAAACAAGAGGGTGAACTTACCAACCAGGTGAAATTACTAACCGGTCAGGGAGCAAATCTAGCGGCTCAACAGGCGACTCTCCAGAGCCAGCAACAGAGTCTGATTGAACAAAAGGATAATCTCGAGAAAATCGCAAAATCTCTCCAACGGAATACAGACTCCCTCGGGGCGGCAGCAACCTCAATTGAGAATGTTGCTGATTCTCTTTACACGAAGTTTGTTGGCAGGTTTCCCGATAATATTAAACAAATTACGGAGTTGATCGCTAAGGCGCAATTTGAACAGTCTATTAAGATAATCATCGATTATCCGCGCTACGGAGAATACTCTTCACCAACGCTATGTGAAGCTTATATTTCGGCAATAGAACAAGCGAGAGCAAAAATTACAGAGCCTACAGGCGTTCAAATCATTTGCTACAGCCAAGATTTGGCCGCAAAGACATTACACGAACAGTTTCCAGACGACGAAGTAGCGTTCGGCCAGCGTGATGATTCTGTTTGGAAACGATATTTTGGCCACTACCGGGGAACGCGGGAGCCCAAGAGCTTTGAAGGGCTGCGCGAAATTCTTCTCGAACATGATAACGCCACTCTAAATCATCTTGGTAGTCTTGGAGTTAACTGGAAATTCCACAAAGAACCCGCAGCATTCTTTCTGTGGATTCTGGATGACCGCGAAGTAATTTTCACCTTTAACAACATGGGTGTGAATGATACAGGCCTTTCGTTTCTTACGCGAGATAAGAGTCTCGTCGATGTCTTTTCCTATCTATTTGCGCGTCGATGGGAGAAAGCCGAACCCAGCTAGCTGCGTTCATCATGAGCGTAGCGTCATACATTTTCGAACTTGTACCCGTTCAGGGCATGTCACAATCAACTCCGTCACCTTTTTTTCCAGAAAATCACCGGCGCGATAAACTAGCCTTTGCGGATTTTCGCAATGACTGGGGCACCTGAAGTTCTCTGGGAGGATGCGTACAGATCCGGTCTTGTTCTCAAATTTCATCTTTGCGTTCGATTACTCACTTGAATCGTTCCCGGTCAAGGGTGCGCGATACAACGCGGGCAGTCCAAACGCGCGCTCACAATCGCTCGCAAATAGAATCGCTTTCGAGTCCAACTCCCAGGCCGGCGAGGAGCTATTGCAATTGCCGCCGGTCAAGCGTCTCTCCTGCCCGCTGGTGAGATCGCGGAGCCATATGTGCACCGGGCCGTCCTGTGCCGACTCGTAGGCCATCCATCGCCC
This sequence comes from uncultured Acidobacteriaceae bacterium, assembly GCA_963713645.1. Lineage (GTDB taxonomy): Bacteria > Acidobacteriota > Terriglobia > Terriglobales > Acidobacteriaceae > Telmatobacter. Next base: position 12,917 of record CAVQMQ010000038.1, read on the forward strand.
GTCCGGCGATACCGCTGACACGGCCGTGTCAGCCGGAACCCCGATAGCCATTGGGGTTGATCTTCCCGTGGATGGGTCAAACTCCATCATTCTCGAGCTCCGATTTGAGACCAGCTCGAAGTCGACAGAGCTTCCATCGGGTGCGAGCCTGGGATGAAGAGCCTGTCCGTCAAAGGAAATCTCCTGGTTTTGGTCGCCATGTAGCCATCGCAGCACATAGTGGGTCTTACCCATCGATTGGTAAAAAACTCCGGCCTTTGAAACGACGGGATAAGAGGAGAACAGCGCACCGCTCTGTACGGCGACTCGTTCGAAGTGTTGTCCGGGCTCGTTTCGATAGCTCTTCATGCGCTGTTCGGCGCTGAAGAAAGCGATCAGCGCCACAGCAATCGTCGCGAGCAGAGACGTTCGCACGCGCATTGCCCGCCAGCAGGGCCAACCAATCCAGATAAAAAGTGCGACGAGAAGACCTACCTTGGGGAACAGAACGGCGGGCCGCAAGGGCAATGTCAAGAGCACATAGGTAGCTACCAGAATGGAGCGGCGCAGCGGTCCAGACTCTTGCAGCAGCAAGAACCAGCGGCAGAAGAAGAACGATGTAGGAATAAGAGGAAGTGCTTGTGGATAGCAGAAATGTCGCGACCACGAACCATGCAAAATTATGCCGGTCCGTGGTTCGTTTCATGCCAACACCTAGCAATAGAAAAGTCACAGTTGCCAGAGATATAAAGCTGCGCAGAAAAAAACAAAGCCAGGGGGCTTGCCACAGCGGATGCGGATTCAGTTCCGGCTCGGCAACAAACGTGCGCATCAGGAGGGAGGAAATTGATGGAGCGCCTGGGTTGTAGGGATCGACCTGCCCAGTTTCAAGGGAGCGAGGGAGAATCTGCGTCGCGTAATAACGCAGGTCGGCCGGCCCGAACAACACAAGCGCCACTCCCCCGAGAACGAGGACCACGGCCATCATACCGAATAGTGCCTTCCACTGGCGCTTGATTACGAAGTAGAGCAGGAATGGACCGCCATAGAGCTTCAGGACAAAAGCAAATCCAGTTGCGACACCGCCCAGCCAATTCCTCTGGCGATCAAGGAGATAGAAGGCCAGTGTAAGCATAAACAATAAGAAGACATAGTATTGCCCATCAAGGAAGTTGGTTCGCAACGAAAAATATCCACAAAACGCGAGAAGCCAGATAACTTCGAAGCGGAATCCTGTAACTCGTGACAGCAACCATATAGTTACTCCAAGGAAGAGAAGGTTGCACAGAAGCCAGATCTGCTTTGCCTCCTGGGGTGGGAATCCGGCGATCCCTACCATCGGGAGCATGGCCAAGGGAGTCTGAGGCAGATACGCGCCTATTTGCATCCCGTTGCCGGCATAGTTCATTTGCCGCGCGAACCAGCTCCAATCGTAGTAATTATGTAAGTGTTGATGCTGACGAACCAACACTGCGGCTGTGTAGTAATTGGGAAAATCGGTCTCGGGCTGTATCCAGCCTGGTCGGAATGCTTCAACTAAAAAGAACACGAACGTCCCAAGGGCGGCCAAACGTATGACCGCCTTAGAACACAAGCCCTTTGATAGCAAACGCACAATTCTATGCCACGATTCTTTCCCTCTCACAATCTCGACGAGCCCATCTGGATTCTGTGTCACGGACTACCTCGCTTGAGCGGCATGATATATGGCCGGGGCACCCGGCAGGAAAGACTAAAGCGGCTGTTGAAACACCTGGGCAATTGGATCATCGCGATGGCCTTAGTCCAATACCCGCAATTCACAACAGCGGCTTGGGCATTGCGCCCAGGCCGCTGTTGTGTCAGTTACTTTTTTCTCCGGGAGAACGAAAAAGTACAATCTTTTGCCGGTCTGCATCGGCCGCCTTCAGACAGAAGTTATGCAGATCGCTATATTCCCCCGGCTCAACGTGAGAATAACTGTTCGCGAAAACGCGCGCCACTTCTACCGATCCATCCTTTGCCGTTGACCGCGTTTTCAGCATTGCATGATTGGGCCAACTGAGGTCCGCGGCTTGCGGCATGCTGTCAACTGTGTAACCGGCAGGCAGAGAATAAGTCACTGTTTCCTGCCCCATCTGCGGGTAATGAAGATCGATGGGTGCAACACGTTTGTCCTGTGCCTCAAACGCTTCTTGTACGCGCGACCCAAAGAACCGGCTCGGCAAAGAGATTCGGTTTCCGGAAACCGTACCCAGGCTGCCGCTGATCCTGATTACGCCCAGCAGATTGAGGTCGGGGTTGTCCAGAGCCACAAAGTGATCGAAATCCGCATGAACGCCGTCGGGCAACTCATCACGGATGGATTTATTGAATTGTCTTTTGATTTCTTCCGAATCGTTTTCCCGCGCCAGTTGCCGCCAATAAAGCGCCTGCTGGCCAGAGAGTCCCACGCTCACCGTGCCAGTAATGCTTCCGTCGGCGGCAAGTTCCACATTAACCATGCGTGTTGAGACTGCCTGTTTATAGGTATTTTCGGGGGTTGTCGAGAGAATTGCGCCCTTGTCTGCAAGCAGGAACCCCGAAGCCGGCGTATGCTTCCAGTGCAGCAGGCCGAAAGGGCACATCTTCTGCCCTGGGTCCAGAAAGATCTCCTTACCCGCGATTTCGACCACTGCAATGTAGTCGTCCAATTGGCTAACGGTCAGGTAGCCAGGACTGAAGAGTTCGCGGTCGCGATCAACCACCTGCATTGGCCAGGCCTTTAACCCCGCAGCCCGCGCAAGGGCTACAAAAAGCAGCGCGCGTTCATCATCAGATCCACTCTTCTGCTTCCACACATCCTCGGGGTCCCGGATTTCCTTAATCTCTTCGGCCTTCCGTTCAGAGTCGGATTTCCCGCGTTTGAAGCTGCTGTTATCCAGCTTCTGGACCGCGGCATAGATATTGCGCGCCTTTTGCTCTTCGGTCTCTGTGGGAAGAACGATCTGCTCAAGAATCTTTTTGAGCTGCTCACTTGGATTGGTGAACCGCTCAACTCCCTTGGCCCAACGCTTGCCTGCGGACTCCCAGAATTCCTTCCCCGAACTTCCGTCAGCGAAGTAAAACTCGACGCGCTGCTGGACAGTGGTGAGCGGAGGCATCCAATCCTCGTTGGGAAGAGGAGCGATGTCGGTCAGATCGAGAGAGTAGACGCCCCTGTCGCTGCGAACAACTTTATCCAGAGGAATCTGCACAGCGGCGTATGTGAGTTGGCCGCCGCCGTCGCCGCGCTTATTGTTGACGGTATCCCATTCCTCTGTCTTTGGCCGATTGGCAAATACCTGTGCGCCTCGGACAGCCATCAGCGGGGTAATCGGCCACGATCTGTTTTGGCCAGCCTCGGCGGGGCTAAAAATGTAATGCGCCTTGTGGACGAAGAACGGCCGCTGAATCGTCCACACGGGAGACGAAATTACTTTGTCGCCATAGCGAAGTTTCAGCCGGTATTCAAGGATACTGCCCACTTCGACACTGGGGAATGTGAAAACCATCGTATCCGCCTGGGCAGCGCCGGCCTTTGCGTCCATCAGATCGGTGGACTTCACGGTCAAAGGAATGATGGTTCCGTCCGCATGGATAGTGCGGCCTTCAATTCCGGAAACCTTGAACTCACCCTGCTCATAAGGAATTCGGATCGTTGCCTGTTCCTTGCCCTTTTCCGTAAGCACTTTGATGCGCTCGGAGTAGGTGTGCAAATGTGAATTGTCGTCTGTAACTTCGTCGCGGTTAAGGTACACAATGTCGGCTCCCGGAGCTTTGGGGTCGGCGGTCATCTTGAGTTCTTCGCCAGTGGGTTGTTGAAACTGTGCGAGAACGACGGCTGGAGAGGCGAGGGCAAAGAAAATGAGGGTGTTGTACATCAAACCGGGAGTACGCATGGATTTCCCTTTACTTGCTGAGCCGGAGAGCTATTTCGTAACAGTCGAAATGAAACCGAGATTGCCGGTACAGCATCGTTGAGACCGTTGGCCTGGGCAGAGAGCTGAAGCCGTTAATGCAAGCCTCAGCCCCTAAACCGTCAGTCTTTATAAGGATCGAATTCATTCGCACCAGCCATTGCGACCCCAACCGGGGTCAGCCGGTGCAGAATCCGCACTGTATCCTCCACTGCATCAAGCACATCGTCCAGTCGCTTGTAGCAGTCCGGCGACTCATCCAGCCCCGCGCCTCGCAGCTCAATGCCTGCACGCTGAACCCAGGACTGCATCATCTCTTGCGTCACTTTGCCGGCGCGTTTTACTTCGCCGGTTTTTCTGTCGACAACCCCGGTTGCCTCGCGGCGACCCATTGCGCGACCGGCACCGTGCACTGTGGAGTAAAGAGAAAAACGAGCAAACTCATTCTCCACTCCCTCCAGAATTACCGACTGCTCGCCCATCGTGCCGCCAACAAATCCGCGCTGCCCAGGGAAGGCGGGAGTTGCGCCCTTCCGCACAACCCAAAGCTTCTCTCCCTGATGCTCTTCGCGCCAGGCATAGTTGTGATGGTTATGCACCTCCTCGACAATCGGCGCTCCTAACAGCTTGGCTACGCGCTCACATACCCAGTCGCGGCCTGCATATGCGTATTCTCCAGCCAGACGCATCGCTTCAAGATAATCGGCTCCCAGATCGCTCGAAAGCGATAATACACAGGGCTCTACTTCCATCCCGTCAGCAGCTCCCGCCGCTTTCAGGAAGTACGTCGCGGTCTTGTGCCCCAATCCGCGCGAGCCAAAGTGGACTCCAATCCACACGCGATCCTGCTCATCCGTAAACAAGTCCACGTAATGGTTGCCGCTGCCTACGGTTCCCAACTGCTGGCGGGCCATCTCCTTGAGCGGCGAAACGGCGCGGAGCTTCCACGCCTCGTCGTCAAAGAGTGCGTGATCAACCCTCTCGTTGTTCTTGCGTCCGACACCGAAGCTGATCGTGGACCACACATCGTCCATGATCGCGGCAATGCGGGCGCGTAACTCCGACCCCGGCATATCCAGTCGCACGGCTTTGTTGCCGCAACCGATGTCGTAGCCGACGCCGGTCGGGCTGATCGCGTCCTTGTAAGCGACGACGCCCCCAATTGGCACTCCGTAGCCAAGGTGGTTATCAGGCATCAATGCGACTTTGTCCGCGGTGCGGGCGCAGACGCGAATCTGGTTGAGCGTGCGGTCGTCGGCTTCGCCAAAGACCGGAATCTGGTTGTCAAAAACTTCCATGCGTACCACGTCGGTATTCCTCGTTTCTTCTTGCTGGTTGCAGATTGCTGGATGTGGTGTTCGTTTTGGGTACGGTTGACGAACATGCACAAAGGAAAAGCCCCTGACCGAAAGGCCAGGGGCTCGAGAGGTTGCTGCACAAATGCTGAGAGCTTAGCTCACCCTCCACTCGACCCATGGCCTGGACACACTTTCATATTGCGCATTTGGCCGCTGGCCTCGCGCGATCAGAAAGAACATAGCTATAAGTCGATGCAGCATGAAGACTATAGTGCCCGATTTTGATCTAAGTTGCAAGTACCCAAGAAAGAGTTCGCAGGAATGTTACCCGGACAGGCCAATGCCAATCATTCGAAATTGACAATAAACTCACGATCACTCGGCGAGAAAATTCATCGAGCGGGCGCTTATTTGGGCATAAAAAAAAGCCCTCTCCCCGGTGGCCGGAGAGAGGGCGGTTGGAGCCGAAAGGCGTCTTACATATTGTCGTCGTCGTCGCCCTTGCCAGGCTTGGCATGTTTGAAGTCGCTCGCCGGACGAACCTTCTTCTCGCCGGGATACGGGCCGTGTGAACCCGGTGGATTCGTACCAGTTGAGGTGGTTGACGGTGTCCGTATCTTCGACGTCGGCTTTGTGGTAGTTGCCGGCGAAGATCTGCGCCTTCTTCTTCATCCAACCAGCCCGTAAGGCCTTTACTGCGGGGCTGTCGCCCTTGTAGAGCGCCTGAGTCGGTGAAACGCCCAGATCCAGCGGGATACCGTTCGGAATGTGCGTCCACGGCAGGAAGTTATCCGCAGGCGGAACATTGTAGAAGAGGTTATACATCGGCGAGGCGATCAGATCGTTCTGGTTCATCGGCGTCAGGCCGAGAATCTGCTCGATCGTGCGGGTGATGTTGACCTGAGAGTAGTAGCTGGATTCTTCGACTACCCCACCCCCGGTGCCAGTCTTGGTTACCTTCTGCGCGACGAAGGGGCTGATAACGTAAGCCGGGCTGCGGTGACCGTCTACGTGGTCGACGCCGGTCTGCGCGTCGTCTTCCTCGACGAAGATCACCGAAGAGGACCACACATTGCTATGACTGATGATGTCGACAAAGCGGCCAAGGGCCAGGTCGTTATCGGCCTGCATGGCCTGCGCGGTCGGCGGGCCGCCGGTGTGGTCGGAGCTGATCCACATGATTTCCAACTGGGGCACCGTGCCGGCAGCTACGTCCTTGGCAAAGTCCTGCTTCCAGACATCCACGCGGAACTGGTCGGGGATGCCCAGATCGAACTGCGGGTAGTTCTGGACCGTGTGGTTCATTACGTCAGGGAGCGGCGAGTACGAGCCGATCACGTTGTAATAAGTAAGCTGCTTCTCTGTGCCGGCCTCATAGTCCACGGTGTCCTGGTAGAACTCGCTCCAGGTTGGCTCGCAGCTCATCGTAATAATTGTCGGTGTGCAACCGGGTACGTTGAAGGTATTCTCCTCGATATATTCGCCGTAGTTCTTCAGGCTGATGCCGGCCTTGACCGCCAGATTGTAGAGGTTGCCCTTATTCTGGTAAGCAAGCGTGTCGCCGCCGTTGGAGGGATAGTCGCGGAGCCAGTCCGGCGATTGGATGTCGTCGGAATAGGGAGCCATGGCCTGGACGATCCAGTTGTGACCGTCGGCCGACTGGCGGCTCGGATCGTAGAAGTTGTCCAGAAGCGGGAAGCGCGTCACCAGAAAGTGCGCGTTGGGCGTGACGGGTCCGGTCTGGCCGGTAACTGCCGTCTCATCGCCGAAGACTGCCAGCGAGGGGTCGCCATTGCCGCCGAGCTTGTCGCCCAGGATCTGATCGTAGGTACGGTTTTCACGGATGATCAGGAAGACGTGCTTGATCAGCGACGGGTCGCCGATGTGAGCCGGGATTGCAACCGGCTTGGTTGTAGATTTGCCGCCGGCGGCCTCACTGATGCTGGCCTTGAGATCCCAGTGATTGTTCAGGCTAACCTGCTTGGTCCACGTCGCTAGAGTGCTGATGCTCGGCACGGGAATGATGCTAACGGTGCCGAGGTCCTGGTGAGTGTTGAGGGCGTTCACGCCAAACTCTGTAGCTGTCGAATTATCCGTCGTCGGAGCGCCGCTCACGGTTCCCCACAAGGGATTCGGGTTGCCCGTGGTGCCCCAGCCCTTGTCGTTGGCGACCAGCACCACGCCATCGGTCGCGTCCGCTACAACCGAGCTTGGCGCATAGCCAACCGGGATCAAGCCCACGACGGGAGTCGTCGAGTAGGCGGAGAGGTCGACCACTGCGATTGCGTTGGAGTTGTACAGCGCAACGTAGGCGACGTTGTTAACTTGATCGACGGAGATCGAGTTCGGCCCGGCACCATAGGCTGGCGTCGCTGAACCCGGAACCGAAATCGGCAGCCCAAGGCTGATCGTACGGGACACGGTGTTGGTGGTGGTGTTGATCACCGAGAGGGTGTCGTCGTAGGCATTGGCGACCAACAGGTCATCTCCAATGAAGGCCATGCCGGTCGGGTGCAGACCGGTCGAGATGCTGCCGGTGACCGTAAACGTGGCTAGGTTGACCACGGAAATGGTGCCGGTGGCCGTCGCGCCAGTCGGGTTTTGAGCTACGACCGGAACGCCGTTGGAGTAAAGCTGGAAGTCACCGCTGACAGCAATCCGGCCGGCCTCGTTAGAGACGTAGGCGGTGGTGCCATCCGGCGAGATCACGACACTGTGCGGCACGTTTCCGACGCGGATATCCGAGACTTCGACCGGCGGCGTCTGGGTCAGATCGATCTTGGCCAGCGTATTGTTGAAGTTCAGCACCGCATAGGCGGTCTTCAAATCCGGCGAGATTGCGATGCCGGTGGGGTAGGAAGAGGCAGTACCGTTCGCCGCAGCCGAGTAGGGAATGCCGCAGGGAATCGCAAGACTGCCCGTGGTCCCAACAGGGCCTGACAGCGTAACGCCGGTCGCAGGCATGGTGACGGTCTGCGTGCAATTGGCGCTGTTCAGCAACGGCAACGTGGTTGGGGGAACAGTGGGGACGGTGATAGCGGTGGCGTCCATCGGGACACTGACCTGGGCATTGTCCGTGAGCAGACCCGTCGTTGAATTGACGTTGGCGACAGTGACGTGGCCGCTGTCCTGGCTGAAGATCAGGTATTTGCCGTCCGGCGAATAGCTGATACCGGTGGAACTGCCGCTCGAGTCTTTTCCGTTGAAGTTGTAGCTCTGCAAAACCGCGCCGGTCTGGGTGTTGAAAACCTCGACGGCTCCATTGCCGTTTCTCACCGACGTGCCCATGGTGAGTACAGCGGCAGTGTGATTGCCGGTGGGGTTGAGCGCGATTGCCTTGGCGCGAACCTGGATGCCGAGGTTGACCTGGATGCCGGCCGGGGTGAGTACTGCGCCGTCACTTACGACGAAAGTGCCGTTCGTCTGCGGGCCGGGGCTGTAGGTCGGGAACTCTCTGGACTGAGCGAGGGCCGGGATGTTGAGTCCGGCCGCGAGCAGGACGGCGACCAGAGGCAACCGGTTAGTCCGAGAATGGGTTCGAGAGATCTTGGGCGACATATATTGTTCTCCTTGGAGGTTTACAACGCGTAACCCGGAATCGGCCATGGAACGTGAATCCGGGAACTATTGCGAAACCAGGGATCGTGTATCCCGAAGGCAAGTTCGCCAAGCTGACGCGACCATCGGGAAGCGGCAACCTTTGACAAAACTCAACAGGACAAGTTAACCCTCGTTTCGCTCTGGACATGAGACAGGCTGACGCCGTCCCTTTGCCTGTAGGAGATGGAACACCGGGGCTGCGCCATCACAGCGAGTCTAGGGCCGCGAAAAGAACGCCAGCATGACGCGAGGATTACAATTTTGTCATTTCGTTACTGTGGTGTGAATGCCCGTTTTGGCAATCCTTCTGGGGCCGGGCCTCGCATCTCTATGGTGAGCCGCAAGATCATCGCTTCTGGGTGATCCCCTCTTCGGCAAATCGTTGGTCCCGCGAAGACCGAGATTTGACGGAACCTTAACGAACGTGTGACCCGCATATAACAACTCCAGATTACAAATTTGTCAGGTAACTACTTTCGAGGCGCCCTTCGGGGAGCGTATTCAGCGGTTCTCCAATTGCTACACACCGAAACCGCTACCGCTGCGTGGCTTTTTCCTCAAGAAAAAACACCTTGCACTTAGCCGGCAAGGGTACATCTATTGGAGGACCGCTCTAAGTCGTGGACATCATCGACCGCTATCGAATCCTGCACGAGCAATAACGTTATGAAAGCTCGCTGCGGCAGAAGCCGATGCAGTTCTCATCCTTGTAATCGGGGCCAAGAAAAAATATTTCAACTGTCATAAGTTGAATCGCCGGATTGAAATTCCTATGCCGCAACGAGCGGCGGCAGCTCGCGGAATCTCTCTATTCGCTCTGTTTATTGATCGATTCCTTCTGGGAGGAGCCATGCATTTCAACAAGAAGCAACGTCCATACACTGAAAGTTCTGCCATCGTTCGACGCCTTCGCTTTTCGACCGGATTGTGCACGTTATTTTTCCTTGCCAGCCTCTGTGCCGCACAAGTAGACCGCAGCGGGTTGACCGGCACCGTGACTGATCCGTCGGGCCGCGTGCTTCCGCAGGCTCATGTCACGGCTGTTGAAAGCATCATCGGACTGCGGCGCGAGACCATTTCAGATGTCACAGGAAACTACAGTATTCCGCAACTGCCGGTGGGCGTTTATACCGTCACCATCGAGCACCAGGGCTTCAAGACGGTAGAGTTCGTCGATGTAAACCAGGTGATCGGCAGAACGCGCACTCTCAATGCGAAGCTCCAGGTTTCAGGCGGGGCGGAGATGATCGAGGTTTCGACTGATTCGGCTCTCCTCGACCGCAACAGCAACGCTGTGACTGGATTGATCAGAGAGAACCCAGGCCGACGAACTGCCGCTCAATGGCCGCGACTGGTCGGCGCTGACCACATTCATCCCCGGCGCCATTGACACCGGCGGAAGCAACCAGCGCTCGGTCCGCTTTGCCGGACGGGGCCTCGACGACAGCAACTTCACCTATGACGGCGTCGATGCAACCAACATCGTCAATCAGACGCAGCGTGCCTGGGTGCGCCTCGCCATTCCCCTCGACGCTATCTCGGAGTTCCGCGTCGACACGCTGACGGCAAGCGCCGAAGAAGGCGCAACCGGCGGCGCGCAACTGGCCGTCAGCTCGCCTTCGGGCACCAACCGCTTTCACGGACGCCTCTTCGAGTTCCTGCGCAATGACGCTTTTGACGCGCCAGAACCCCTCTGGGCCTCGAACGGCGAAGCGCAGCAGCCGCTGCGTTTGAATCAGTTCGGCGGATCGCTCGGTGGTCCCATCGTTCGCGACAAGACCTTCTTCTTCCTCGCATCTGAAGCCTACCGGCAGCAATGGGGCTATCCGGTCAGTGGCGACGTACCCAGCGCATCGCTCATTGCGTCCGTTCCCAGCACCTCGCCGGTCTATGGCATCCTCAACGCCTTCCCCGGAGCTGGACCAAGAGCAATTCTGACTCCCTGGACACCAAACAACGATCCCAACGATCCGAACTACGCCGACTACGATCTGCTGACCTGCTCCTGCACCCAGATGGTCAACGAGAGTTCCGAAATGCTGCGCCTCGACCAGCATTTCTCCTCCAAAACCACCAGCTTTATGCGCTTCAACTACGACCGCTCGGTTGATACCCAACCGCTTTCAGCCGCTTCGACCGACTTGCAGCAGAGGGTCTCCACGCCGGTCAATGGCGCGCTCGAATTGCTGCATATCTTCAATCCCAGCCTGGTGAACGAAGCCAAGTTTGGGTTCAATCGCGCCAGTTCCAACAGCTACAACTACAGCGATACCGGAGCCGTCTATCAGATTGCGATTTCCACCGGCCCTGGGCCTGGATTCGTCACCCAGAACTACGATTACGACAGCATCTACGTCGGCAACTCATTTTCGGGCATCGACAACCTGACCTGGGCGCATGGCCGGCAAACCATCAAAGCCGGAGCGGAGATTCGCCACATCCAGTTGAACCAGGAATACGGCGAACACGGAAAAGTCACCTTCTCCACGGTCGAGAAACTGGCCGCGAATCTGGTCAAATCGGCAAGCCTCACCGGCGCGCTGCCCGTCAACCATCTGCGCAAGAACGACATCGCCGGCTTCGCCCAGGACGAGTTCAAGCTGCGGCCCAATCTCACCCTGAACCTCGGCGCTGCGCTACACCGTCTTCCAGATATTCAACGAGGCCAACGGACTGGCCAACCCCTTCGATTTCGATACCTGCGGCGCAGCAGGGATTCTGCGGCGTGGGCGCGAGCTTCGGCCAGCAGAACTACGGTGATCTCGATCCGCGCGTCGGCATCTCCTGGTCGCCTTGCAAAGACGGCAAGACCGTGATTCACGCCGGATTCGGAACCTACCACGAAGACGGCCAGTTGGACGATCAGAATCTGCCCGCCAAGAACGAAGTGCCCTCCTACTCGGCGAAAAGTACCGCGAGCCTGCAACTGACTTATCCAGTCGGCTCGTATTTCACCGGCTCCGGAACCCTCTCGCCCAATGCCGAGCAGCGCGACCGCAAGGACTCCTATGTTGAGCAGTGGAACTTCTCCGTGCAGCGCGAGCTGCCGGCGAACTTCGTCAGCACGCTCTCCTATCTGGGAAGCCACGGCGTGCATCTGCTGGAAACCAACGTCGTCAACCTGATTGATCCGGCCACCGGGATTGCGCAATATCCGGCCTTTGCTCCCGCCATCGGCTGGCGCGGCTCCATCGGCATGAGCTCCTACAACGGCCTCTCCGCTGTCATTGCGGCGGCCCGTTCTCGCACGGGCTGCTGGTGGCGGCCAATTACATGTGGTCGCACGAGATCGACAACGGCTCCAACGGCAGCGGCGACGGCGACGAGATGTCTCCGCAGAATCGCGCTGTGCCTGTCCTGCGATCGCGCCAGCGGCGCCTGGGACGCCACGCCATGTCGTCAATGGCAACGCGGTCTATCAGCTCCCCTTCGGCCTCGGCAAGCCAATGCTGAACCAGCACGGATTGCGAGCGCCATCGCCGGCAACTGGCAACTGACCACCACCGCGCTGGCTCGCACCGGCTTCCCGGTGAATGTGCTCCTGCCTTCGCAGCTACACCGCGCCGGATGGAAACTCCGGCACGCAGCGTCCCGACCTGGTTCCGGGCGTATCTCTAACTCCGCCCGGAGGCAAGAGCGTCGCGGAGTGGATCAACCCCGCCGCCTTTGCAACTCCTGCATGGAGAATTCGGCACCGCGCCGCGCAACCTGCTGCGCGGGCCGGGCACCTGGCAGATCGATCTGGGCGCCGGCAAGACATTTCCCTTGCGGGAGCGCGGGCAAATCGAATTCCGCTCGGAGTTCTACAACATCTTCAATCATCCGCAGTTCGGTCAGCCGCAGGCTGCCTTCAACCCGTCCAACACCACCGGCTTCGGCAGCATCATCAACACGGTAAACCTGAACACGGCCATCGTATCGCCCATCACCCCGGTTGGCTCAGGAACGCCGCGCGAGATGCAGTTCGCGCTGCGCTTCGAGTTCTAGAACATTTCCACCGCAGTTGCAAGATTTGGGTGCCCCACCCTCGCGACGCATTTGTTTTTGTCGCTAGGGTGGGATAGCACGAATGAGAAAGCAACACAAAATGAGAAAACAAAATCATTCGATTCCTCTTGCGGCGCTGATGCTCCTCGGCATCTTCGTCTTTTCAGGGGCAGCGGCCCGCGCGCAGACCGCAATCGATTTCTCCGGCCAGTGGAAGCAGGACAATGATCGCTGCCAGCCAAAGCGCAATGGCGATGTTACGTTGCGCATCGAGCAACACGATCCCGAACTCACCGTTGAAACAACTATCTCGCACGGTTCTGAAAACCCTCGCCACGCAGTGCAGAAGTACACAACCGATGGCAAGATCTCTGTATCCACCGGAGCCGACGGCGACGAATTCCACACATCGATCGTCTGGAACGATTCAAGCCTCGTCTTCTCCATCGAAGAACACGAAGACGGCCGCATTCTTATCTCCAAAGAAACATGGTCGCTCATCGACAATGGCGCAACGCTTGAGAGCCTGCGTGAGCGCCCGAATGGCGAAAAGCAGACTCAATTCTTTCGCCGCATCCCGATAAGTTCTTCCAACAGCAAGAGCCAGTTGCAAAATTCAAGCAAGAGCGCAAGAAGTTATCCAGTCGGGCACTTGCCTTGTATCAGGGCATGACTTCAGTCGTGCCGAATAAGTGCAAATAAATCTACAGGGCTTTAGCCCTTGCGGGGTTTCTAATGAAGATTCTGGTTATCGAAGACGAACTCAAAACCGCCAAGTTTCTCAAGAAAGGACTTGAGCGAAGCCGGTTACGTCGTTGACGTTGCTGCCGACGGTCTGGAAGGCCTGCACCTGGCCCAGGAAGTCGAATACGACCTCGTCATTCTTGACGTGATGCTGCCGGTGCTGGACGGCTGGCAGGTGCTGGCGCGACTGCGCGAGAGCGAGCAGAAAGCGCTGGTCCTGATGCTCACCGCGCGCGACGCCGTGCACGAACGCGTGCGCGGCTTCGAGCTGGGCGCCGACGACTACCTGGTAAAGCCCTTCGCATTTTCCGAACTCCTGGCCCGCGTGCGCTCGCTGCTTGCGCCGCTCAACGCCGCGCCCGCAGGAAACCCTGCGCATGGCCGACCTTGAGATCGATCTGCTGCGCCACCGCGCCACGCGCGCCGGCCAGAAGATCGAACTCACTTCCAAGGAGTTTCTCTTGCTCACACTGCTGGCGCGCCGCGCCGGCGAAGTGCTCTCGCGCACGCAGATCGCCGAGTCGGTCTGGGATATGAACTTCGACAGCGACACCAACGTCGTGGATGTCAATGTGCGCAGGTTGCGCAGCAAGGTCGACGATCCCTTCCCCGTAAAGCTGATTCACACGGTTCGCGGCGCCGGCTATGTCTTCGAAGCCGAAGTCATAGCGCGCTGGGCCGCGCTGCGCCTGCCAGGACCCTGTCATTCCGGCTGTCGGCGGCCTACTCGCTGGCTGGCCTGCTGCTGGTCATGCTGGCCACTGCAAGTCTCTACATCGTGCTGCGAACGGAACTCGACCGAAGCACCGAGCTGTTCCTCGCCGACAAGCTGCACGTGCTGCGCACCATGCTGCGTGAGCGGCCCGAAGATGAAGATGCGTTGCACGAAGAGATTGAACTCGAGTCTGCAGGCCCGCCGCTACCAGCAGTTCTACATTCGGCTTCTCGACGAACACGGCGCGCCGATCATGACGACGCCCGGCATGGCCGAACAGTTGGATCTTGCCGAGCTTGCGAGCGCCGAACCCGCGGCGGCTCCTGGGCGTTCCATCGCGATGGCTGGCCGCCAGGGGCAACCATTCCGAGTCACCACCGCGCCAGTTGCCGTCGGTATGACACCAGACCACAGCGACACGGTTCAAATCGCCATCGACATCTCGCAGGAAGAGGAGCTGCTGGCGCGCTATCGGATGTGGTTCTGGGTCATTCTGCTGGCGACGTCCTTTCTCTTTCCTCTCGTGGGATACCGGATTGCGCGGCAGGGCATTCGGCCTGTCGAAGAGATCGCCGCGACGGCGCGAAGAATTACATCGACGAATCTGCGCGAACGGATCGCGTCGGAAGGCTATCCATCGGAACTTGCGTCGCTGGCCGGGACATTCAATGAGATGCTGGACCGCCTGGAAGAATCTTTCGAGCGCATATCGAGGTTCTCGGCCGACATCGCGCACGATCTGCGCACGCCCGTCAACAATATCCGCGGAGAAGCCGAAGTGGCTCTCGCCCGCGCTCGCACGGTCGACGAGTACCGCGACGTGCTCGAGTCTTCTCTGGAAGAAGCCGTTCGGCTCTCCGAGCTGATCGGCGATCTGCTGTTTCTCGCCCGCTCAGAAAGCCCCTTGACCGAGCTGCATCGCGAGAACGTCAACATCGCTGAGTCTGCTCGACCACGGTGCGCGACTACTACGAGGCCTCCGCGTCCGATGCAGGAATTTCGCTTGTCCTCAACGATAGGGCCGAGCCGCTCAACGCCGAACTCGATCGCGCGCTCATGCTGCGCGCGGTGAGCAACCTGGTCTCGAACGCCATCGCGCATACGCCGCCCGGTGGAACCGTAACCCTGGCCGCCGCAAGCGACGAGACCGCAATGCGCATCGAGATCTCCGACACCGGTGTCGGCATTCCCGCCGAAGCGCTGCCCCGCGTATTCGACCGCTTCTTCCGCGTCGATCCATCGCGCTCCAAGGCATCCGGCGGCACCGGCTTGGGCCTGGCCATCGTGCAGGGCATTCTCGCCCTTCACGGCGGCAGCGCGGAGATATTCAGTCACCTCGGCCGAGGAACTCGCGTCACGCTCCGCATGCCGGCGCTCGCAACGCGATGACAATACCGCCATTAAACGATACTACTGCAACCACCTTCCGGCTTGGCTGTCACAAGAACCGCGCATCCCCAAAAATCCTGTTGAGCACAGAATCACCCACTGCGGTAAACTCCCCCCATGCGGGTTTTTGGCATTGACTGCGGCACGGAGATCACCGGCTACGGCGTCGTCGAATCCGACGACACCGGACGCGTACCTAAACTGGTGATGAAAGCCCTCGGCGGCATCCGCCTGCCAAAGACCAAACCCCAGCCCATCCGCCTGGAGCAGGTCTTTCGCGAATTATGCGAAGCCATGCAACTCTGGCAGCCCGACGCTGTCGCCATTGAAGAGGTCTTCTACTCCGTCAACGCCAAATCCGCGCTGAAACTCGGCCAGGTCCGTGGCGTAGCCATGCTGGCCGCAGCCACACAAGGCCTGCCCGTCGCCGAGTACGCTCCGCTCAAGATCAAATCCAGCGTCGTCGGCTACGGCCTCGCCAAAAAGGAGCAGGTCCAGTTCATGGTCGCCCGCCTGCTCGCTCTGACCGAACTCCCCGAACCCGCCGACGCCGCCGACGCCCTGGCCATCGCCATCTGTCACATCCACACCGCGCAAACCCTCTTGGCGCAAGGAGCAACACGGTGAAATTCCGTCTTCCGTTCATCGCCGTCGCAGTTCTGGCAATCTCGCTGCCGCTCGCTACCCAAACACCTTCCGCCGACCCCGCCGTCGAGGTCGATTTCACCAACCTCGCGCTCTCCCCCTCCCACTGGACGCTGACGATTCACCCCGATGGCAGCGCGCATTTCCGCTCCCAACACGGCACCCCCCTTCCCGACTCGCCGCGCATCGACGTCTCCGATATTGATCGTGATCTTCATCTGAGCGCTCCGTACACCGCGCGCGTCTTTGAAGCAGCCAGAAGCCACAAACTCTTCAATCTGGAGTGCGAAAGCAAGCTCAAGGTCGCCTTCCAGGGGCAAAAGAAACTGAGTTATTCCGGCCCCGACGGGCAAGGCTCCTGCACCTTCAACTACGCGAAGGACAAAGATATCCAGGCGCTGGCCGATTCGCTTGTCGGCGTTGCCGGAACCATCGTAGAAGGCGCGCGTCTGGTCAAACTCGAGCAGCACGACCGCCTCGCCCTCTTCGACGAGATGGAGATGCTAAACACCGGAGTAGCCGACGGCCGCTTCGAGCAAATGACCGCGATTCGGGAGATATTGCAACGTCTCGCCGCGGACGACGCTCTAATGGACCGGGTGCGCAGGCGGTCCAGGGAGCTTTTAGCCCTGGCCGATGCCGAAAACCAAAAATAATTCCGGCTTTAACCGGATAAGGGAGAGACTTTGCACGGAAATTCGTGTCTGATGCGTATGAGGACTTCCCGGTTCTGCGGACTGTGGAGACCGATGGGTGGGGGGAAAGGCGGATAGTATGAGAGGCACAAATTCACTTTGGACTGGCACAGCAGCACTTACGCTGGCTATTTTGGTTGCTTTGGTTCCCAATCTGCGGGCGGAAGACCCGACAATGCCTGCGGTTCCAGCCGGACCCGCGGCTCGCGCCGTCCGCCTCAGCAGCGTGGACGGCCAGGTAAAGCTCATCGTCGGCAGCCAGCCCCCCACCGACGCCCTCGCCAACACTCCGCTCTTCGAAGGCAGCCAGCTCACCACCGACGACGACGGCCGCGCCGAGATTCAGTTTGAAGACGGCAGCGTCGCCCGCATCTCTCCCAACTCCTCGCTGACCCTCTCCGAGCTCAAGATGGACGGCGCAACTCCCCAGACAGAGATCCAGCTCAACTCCGGCCTGGCTTACTTTGAATTCTCCGGCTCTGGCAAGCTGCGCATTCACTTTGCCGACGTCATCGTCACCCCTGCCGGCAATTCGGTTCTGCGCATCAACGAGGACACGCCGCCGGGCACAGTGGCCGTTTTCTCCGGCAGCGCCCACATCGAGCGCGGCCCAACCGTGATGGTCGAAGTCCACGGCGGCGAGTCCGTCACCCTCAACGGCGGCGACCCAACAAAGTATGATCTTGCCGAAACCATCGCGTCAGATTCCTGGGATGCCTGGAACACCGACCGCGATCAGACACTGAGCGCCGAGGCCTCCGCCAACACCGGCGCAGCCGCCAACCTCGCCGACAACTCCAACGCTGAACCCGCCGATCAAAACCCCAACGATCAACTCGCCAACAATGACGCCTCGCCCGACATCGCGCCCAACAATCCCGCCTGGAACGATCTGGACGCCAACGGCTCCTGGTACAACGTCCCCGGCGAGGGATATATCTGGTCGCCTTATGCGGCCTCCGGCATCGGCTGGGATCCCTACGGCTGCGGCAACTGGGTCTGGACCCCCCGATTCGGCTATATCTGGACCTCCTGCTTCTCCTGGGGTTATCTTCCCTACCAGTCCGGGGCATGGCGCTATTACAACGGCTTCGGATGGGGCTGGGCTCCCGGTCATCGCTTCCACCCCTGGTGGCGCGGAGGCGTCTGGGTCTCCACCTTCGGCTACGGCCCTCCCGGATACCGCTTCCCGCTGCGTCCGCGCGGCCCAGTCGGCAGAACCGGCGGTCCTGTTCCTGTCGTCCCCTATAACCGCCTCAACGGAGTAGCCACTACCGGCCTGCCCGTCCGCGGCCACGGCACCCCCATCGCCATCGGCGGCCAGACCGTCGCGCCGATGCGCACCATTACCCGCCGTCCGCAATATGGAGGCCCAGTCGCACACTCCTTCAGCCAGCAGCGCTCCGCTTACGTCGGCGGCGGTGCAACCGTCTGGCCGGCCCACTCCGGCGGAACCGGCTCCGCATATGGTTCAAGCTACGGCAGTTCCGGCAATGGCCGCGCAGAGAATTACCCCTCCGCACCGCCTGCGGGAACCCGGCCCGCTTCCGGCGGCGGCGCCCCGCACTCTTATAGCGCACCGTCGCATTCAGCGCCTGCCAGCCATCCCGCAGCGCCCAGCGGTGGAGGACATGCCGCTAGCAGCGGTGGCGGCGGACACGCCTCCGGCGGCGGTTCACACCGGTAGTTTGCACCACCCTGGAAAAATGGGTGCCCTAGGTCCCTCGCTTTTGGGGACCTGGGAAAGCAAAACCGCTGCTATTTGGGTGCCCCACCCTCGCGACGTTCTTGTTTTTGTCGCTAGGGTGACCTTGCCCCTGCAAAACGTATCCCTTAGCAAGCTGTTTTAATAGCGAAAGGGAAACGAAGATGACGAAGGCAGCGCGTGGACGTTACACGCTAGAGTTCAAGCAAGAGGCCGTTCGGCTGGTGGAGTCGGGCCAGACGATGGCAGGTGCGGCGCGGAGTTTGGGAGTGGTCGAGCAGACCTTGGGCAACTGGATCAAACTGCACCGTGCTGGAAGGTTGAAGGGTGCCTCTGGTAAGCACCAGGTGACTGCCGAGCAGATGGAGATTAGCCGACTGCGGGCGGAGTTGGCACGAGTCACGATGGAGCGCGACATCTTGGGAAAAGCGACGGCGTTCTTCGCAAAGGGCCAGCGATGAAGTACGCCTTTATTGAACGGCACAAACGGGTCTGGCCCATCCGGGTGCAATGCCGGGTGCTGCTTGTGAGTGTCTCCGGCTACCATGAACACTGGGCGCGGCGTATGAATATTGCCCAGCGCCGCCATCTCAGCAATGAAGCGTTGCTCGTTCATATCAGTGCTGTTTTTGCGGCGAATCGCAGCGCCTACGGATGGCCGCGCATTTGGCGCGAACTGCTGGCTCAAGGCATTCGCGTGGGCAAGCAGCGCGTGCAACGACTGATGCAAGCGCATGGCATTCAGGCGCGCGGAAAGCGCCAGTTCCGAGTTACAACCACCGACAGCAAACATAACTTGCCGATTGCGCCGAACGTGCTTGATCGCAAGTTCATCGTGGCCGCGCCTAACCAGGCGTGGGTGGGGGACTTCACTTATATCGCCACCGAGGAAGGCTGGTTGTTTCTGGCTGTCGTGATTGATCTGTTCAGCCGTAAAGTGGTGGGCTGGTCGATGCGGCCCGACATGCAACGCAACTTGGTGATCGATGCGCTGGAGATGGCTTGGTTCAAGCGCAATCCTGGCAAGAAGGCAAGGCTGATCTTTCACAGTGACCGCGGCAGTCAATATGCGAGCGAGGATTTCGCAAAGGTGCTTGAACACTGCTCCATCACGCCATCGATGAGTCGCAAGGGCAACTGCTGGGATAACGCCTGCGCGGAGACGCTGTTCGGCTCGCTGAAGGTGGAGCGGCTGCATGGGCAACGCTTTGAAACGATCAGACAGGCCAAGGATGAAACCATCGCATGGCTGCTCTGGTATAACCAGACACGGATGCACTCGACATTGAACTATGTCAGCCCGATACAGTTCGAGCAGGACTGGACAGATGCAACGATGAAGATAGCGGCCTGAAGATTTGCGGCGACAGAGGCAGGCCGTGGAAATGATGGAAATCGATGATGCCGATTCCCACATTCCCACCGCCGCGACGACGGCGGGGATGAATCAATATCCTCAAAACCAGCCGGTTAAGAGATACGCATTCTGAGGGCAAGGTCAGGGTGGGAAGCAACACTCAAAGATCAAGAGCGCGGAAGCGCCTCCATAACCCCGCCAGCTCCTCAATCCCCAGTTCCTCGGCCCGCGCCTTCCCGCCCACTCCAGCTTCAGCCAGCGCGCTCTCCACCACCCCCGCCTCCATCCCCGCAGCGCGCAGATTGTTCCCCAGCGTCTTCCGCTTCTGCGCAAAAGCCATCCGCAGAAACCGCGTAAACCCCGCCTCCTCAACTCCCAGCTCCTCAAACCGCGGCGCAAACCGCCAGCGAAAAACCGTCGAATGCACATCCGGAGGCGGCGTAAAGGCCGAAGGAGGCAGCGTAAACAGCTGCACCACCGGCCCATACATCTGCACTGTCACTGCCAGCAGCCCATACTCCCGCGAACTCGGCCCAGCACAAATCCGCTCCGCTACCTCCCGCTGCACCATCAATACGGCACGATCGAGAGACGCCCAGCTTGCCGCCAGCTTCAGCAAAATCGGCGACGTAATGTTGTACGGCAAATTCCCCACCACCAATAACCGCTCCGCCGGCATTGTGTCAGGGCACGACTTCAGTCGTGTCGCAATCTCTCCTGATTCATCCTGGGCAGCCCTGACAGCCGCAAAGTCGGAAGACAAGTCCAGCCTTGTATTAGGGCTGGACTTCAGTCCAGCCGGCAATCGAGTTTCCTTGAAGGGTACGGGCTTTAGCCCGTACGAGTTAGCCTCCTCACTGACCGGGGCTTTAGCCCCTGAGGCCTGCTTGTCGCGACCCACCCACTCCCGAGCAGCCGCAAAATCAAACCCTAGTACATTCTGCTCAATCACCGTAACCCGCGCCGGCGCAAACTCACCCCGCAGCCGTGCCGCCAACACGCCATCCAGCTCCACGGCCAGCACATGCCCTGCCCGCGCCGCCAGCGCTCCGGTAATCGCCCCGCGCCCCGGACCAATCTCCACAACGGTCCGCCCCGTCAAATCCCCCAGCGACGCAGCAATCCGCTCAATCGCCTCCGTATCATTCAAAAAATTCTGTCCGAGCTTCGGTTTGATGGGCATAGGCTTCTTTAGATGGTAGACGAATGCGGAGGGACGATCAGCCTTCGTATGCCGAGGCGGAGGGAGCAGCAGGATGTAGAGACGGAGGGAGCAGGGGCCTTCAGGCCCCTGAATACAGCCGCAGAATATCGCCGGGTGCCCCATCCTTCGCTTTTTTCCAGCGAAGGGTGGGAAAGCACGAACCCCAACCCGCCACGGCGAATCCAGCCCTACCGCAGGTGGCCGATCAAACATCCATCATCAAACCCATAATCCCCGCATCTACGCCACCCCCAATCCCCAGCCCTCACACAGTCTCACAGTTTCACACCCCTCAAAAACACCTCAAAAAACGCCAAAAAACGACCAAATTTGACCCATTTTGAGCCTCTTTTTCACGTTTTAGTCCGCCCCAGCTGCGACATACCACCCCAAACGCTCCGCCTGGATACCAATATTCCGCGAATATTATCCTCACCTCCCCGATTCCTCGCGCCTGAAGCGGAGTAAAACCCCGTTTTAATAGGCATATATGCCCAGTCAAAATTCCATTGCGTCGATCCCGAGTCCCTCAGTCCCAGCCCCACACATCTCTCAAATTTGTCATCCTGAGCGCAGCGAAGTCGAAGGACCTGCATTTGCATTTAGGCTCAATCCCAATCAGCAAATATGGGTGCCCCAGGTCCCTCGCATTTGGGGACCTGGGAAACCACGAACCCGCGAGCCTTGCCTACCGTTATAGACTTTCCATTGAGCTCTGCCTCTAAGGAAAGCCCTATGCATATCGTCTTCGCCGCCTCCGAGTGTGTCCCCTTCGCCAGAGACCGGTGGCCTAGCCGACGTCGTCGGCGCTCTGCCGCCGGAGTTGGTCAGGCTCGGCCATCAGGTCACCGTCTACCTCCCGCTCTACTCCGTGGTTCGCCCCTATATCGAGGGCGAATACAAATTCGCCGTCCGCTCCATCACCATTCCCTTTCAGTACTACAACCGCTTTGCCGGCATTGTTGACGGCGGTCTGCGCGACGGTGTGCAGTATTATTTTGTCGATTGCCCCGCGCTCTTTGACCGTCCCGGCCTCTACGGCGACAAGGCCGGCGACTACCTCGACAACGCCGAGCGCTTCGGCACCTTTTGCCGCACGGTCATCGAGGCAACCAAGCAGCTCGGCGTGCCGGACGTCTTCCATCTTCATGACTGGGAGGCCGCGCTGATTCCCATCTACCTTCGCACCGTCTATTACTTTGACCCGATGCTGCTCAAGGCCGGCACAGTGCTGACCATCCACAATGCCGGCTATCAGGGCTGGTTTCCGCCGAATACCATCGAAAGGCTGCTCCTGCCCTGGGACCTCTTTACGATGGACCGCGTCGAGCATTTCAACCACTTCAACTGCCTCAAGGGCGGGCTCGTCTACAGCGACCGGCTCACCACGGTGAGCCGCAAATACGCCCAGGAGGTTCAGACCCAGGAGTTCGGCCACACGCTGGAACCTGCGCTGCAACGCCGCTCTGCCGACCTGCGCGGCATCCTCAACGGCATCGATTCTGCCCTCTGGGACCCGGCCACCGATAAAAGCATCGCTGCCCGCTACACGGCGGAGAATCTCGCCGGCAAGGCTAAATGCCGCGCCGATCTTATCAAGCGGATGGGACTGACTGGCGTTACGAAGACCACGCCGATTCTGGGCATCGTCTCCCGTTTCGTCCATCAAAAGGGCCTGGACTTCGTAATGGAGATTGCCAGAGAACTGGACAAGCGGGAGGTCGCCGTAACCATCCTCGGCTCCGGCGATTTGCATTTTGAAACCTTCTTCCGCGCCTGGGCGCAGCGCCGTCCTGGTAAAGTTGCAATACTCGTCGGTTACGACGAGCTTTTAGCCCACAAAATCGAGGCTGGAGCCGACATTTTCCTCATGCCTTCGCGCTACGAACCCTGCGGACTAAACCAGATCTACTCCCTCAAGTACGGCACCGTCCCTGTCGTGAGAGCGACAGGCGGACTCGACGACACAATCCAGGAATGGGATGCGCTCCAAGGCACAGGCACTGGATTCAAATTTCAAGGGTTGAAGGCGCTGAGCTTTCTGGAAGCCACCGATCGCGCACTCGCTGCCTTCCAGCAGAAAGATAGCTGGACGCAATTAATGCGGAACGGAATGAATCAGGATTTCGGCTGGCAAAAACCTGCGCATGAGTACGCAGAGTTATACGAAGAAGTTATCCGCTTGCGCAGTTAAATATCAACAGCGATGATGAATCTGCGATGGATGAATATCACCGCAGATTCATCATCGCTCAATACCAATATTTGAAGTCATTCCACTCGGCCGAGTAAGGGCGATTGCGATGCTTCAACAGGAAGTAATGATGATGCTCGTGGTCCATGATCCAGGGCGCGTCAAAGGTGCCAAGATCGATGACTTCAGCATAGTTGCTATAGTCCTTGGGATCGTTGCCCAGGGTCAGAACTGATTCGCCGGTATAGTTGTTCCAACCCCAGTAAAAATAATTCTGATGGCCGCTAATGGCTATGGGCAGGCCGTATTTAGGGCCGAGTACATTAACCGCGCTGGCCTCTCCGTAGTTGCCGCAGACGATCGCCGTGTGGGCACGCTCTTCGGGCGGGAGAGCGTTGTAGCGTTGAGCAAACCCGGCCACCATCTCCGGCCAGCCGAAACGGTCGGAAAGATACTGCGGCAAGGGGCTGGTGAACTTCTCGCTTGGGGTTTTGTTGGCTCCAAATCGCGCAGTGTAGGCGTTGTACTTATCCGGCGGTAGAATTGTCAGCACAATCGGAGCTATAACGAAGCAGAGGAACAGGACAAGAATTGCAGTGTAGACAAGGTGCCCAGCGGTCGCCGAGGTCTGCGCCCACTTTGGACGGTCAGGCCGCAAAGTCAGCGCGGCTGCACCCGCGGCAAAGAGAACCGGATAGATCGGCGCCACATAATAATCCTTCGCGTGCATCGCCATCATCATGCCGAGAAATAGCAGATAAGTGAACCCCACAAAGCGCCAGGGCCGGGCCGAGCGCGCGATAAAGAGCCAGATCAGGCCGCGAATCCACAGCGGGGCCGTAAAGATGAGCAACATGTTGAGTTGCTGCCACAGAAAAGCCAATGGAGGCAGCTTGGTGTTCTTGTCGGAGTGGGCAATGTTATTCAGTAACTCATAGGTCGGAAAACGATGCACCCATTGCCAGATGAAATTCGGTAGGGCTAACGCGAATATCACTGCTACTGCAATCGCGCACCCTCGCGTGAAGAGAATCTTCCGCTGCGGGCTGATGAGCAACCCCAACACCAGCGCCACCAGAAAAAATACCGTCGAGTGCTTGTTCTCGATGCCCAGGCCGGAAAGCACGCCGAAGACAAGCCACGCGAGTAAGCCCGCAGAGCCCTCGGCAATGCGCAATAGAGCCAGCAGCGCGCCCATCCAGAAGCAGGGTTCAAAGGAGTTCATCGAGAGATAATTCGACGAGCCGAGAAGGACAGGGCAGGTGAGAGCAGCCATCATCGCCAGGATTTGTGCGGTGCGCCGTCCGCCGAACTGCCACGTAAGCAGGCCCGTAAGACCGACAGTCACTCCCGCAGCAACGAAACTGAGAATGCGAATTCCGGTTGGCGAGAGGCCGAAGAGCATCTCTGCCAGGCGCGCTTGCACTGCAACGAGTGGAGCTTGATCCACATATCCCCAGTCAAGATGATGGCCGCAGACCAGAAAATATAACTCGTCGCGAAAGAACCCATAACCGAGATGGCTACCCCAAAGCGAAGCGCCCAGGTGGATGGCAAAACAGAGCACGGCAAAGAGAATTGCCAGCGGCAATGCAGAGCGCAGCGGCGCGCGCGCAGAGGTCAGCGCGGCAGTATCAGGCAGAGGATTTGCAGCAGTGACGTTCATCTTAACCCTTTTACGCAAAGGTTGGCTGAGTGGTTCCGCGAGTTTTTACCTTCACTCCGGCTCTTCGGGTTGAGTGGTTTTTCTCTGCTTAGCCTCAATCTTCTTCAGTGTTTCGAGATAGCGTTTCGGCTTTTGTTCTTTGAAGGAGTCTTCGATGCCTTTGCGATAGCCGCCGAGAAAAATCGAATAGAGGATCGCCAGCGAACAGCCTGTCCCCCACAGAAATCCGAGACAAAGCCCAAGCAGCGCAGCAGGAGTAAATGTATCCATTGCTTCCTCTTTCGCTCTGCCTGCTCGAAACCTACACCGCAACAGTAAAGCTGTCTTCGCTTCGTGTCACTGCGTGATAAAGCGTGTCCCGCTCGACAGGTACGCGACCAGCTTCCGTAATCAGACGGCAGAGTTCCTTGCGAGTCATGCCTTGCGGCGTTGTTGCTCCGGCATCATGGTAGATTTTTTCTTCGATCACTGTGCCGTCCAGATCATCCGCGCCAAAGCGAAGCGCTATCTGTGCAATCTTCGGCGTCAGCATCTGCCAGTAGGCCTTGATGTGCGGGAAGTTATCCAGCAGCAGGCGGCTGACGGCGATCTGGCGGATGTCAGTCAAACCAGTTGTCACGGGCAGGTGATCGAGCGGTGTGTTTTCCGGATGAAAGGCTAGAGGAATGAAGGTCTGGAAGCCGCCGGTCTCGTCCTGCACAGCACGCAGTTTGAGCAGGTGATCGACGCGGTCTTCATCGTTCTCAATATGCCCATACAACATTGTCGCGTTGGATCTGAAACCCAGTTGGTGAGCAATCCGCGCCGTGGTCAGCCACTCTTCACCGTCGATCTTGTGGTCGCAGATAATCGAACGCACACGGGCGGCAAAAATCTCTGCGCCGCCGCCGGGAAGCGAATCCACGCCGGCCTCCCGCAGCTTGATCAGAGTCTCCTCAATGGTCAGCTTGGCGCGGCGGGCTAGAAAGGCAACTTCGACCATAGTGAAGGCCTTTATATGCACCTTTGGGAAGCGCGTCTTTAATCCGCGAACCAGATCAAGGTAATACTCGAAGGGAAGATCAGGGTGAAGTCCGCCGACGATGTGGAACTCGGTCACCGCTTCGGAGTAACCGGACGCAGCCGTCTCCCAGGCTTCTTCGAGCGCCATCGTGTAGCTCAGCGCATCGCCCTTCTTGCGGCCGAAGGCGCAGAGCTTGCAGGCTGCGACGCAAACATTCGTGTGGTTGATATGGCGGTTGACGTTAAAGTAAGTCACATCGCCGTGCAATCGCTCACGCACAGAGTTGGCCAGCCAGCCCACGGCCAGCACATCCGGGGATGCATACAGCGTAAGGCCATCCTTGAAGTCCAGGCGCTCGCCAGTCAGCACCTTGGCCGCAATCGGCTCAAGACAACGGTCGTGCGTTTGAAAGGGCAGACTTCGAAAAGAGGTTTGCAGACGGGATTCGCCGGTCACAGCAGTCATGCTTCGATGATACAGAATACCGGCGCATTCCTCACCTTGCCTTGCAGCAGGACAGTCATCGGCGCATCCTGAAGACGGCTCGCAGACGCCCCTATCAGAGAAGTTGTCCTCAAACAAAAAGGTTGACCGGCGAACCGGTCAACCTCAGATGATCGCAAAAGGTTCGTGCCGCCAGGGCAGGACTGCTCTGGCGGCATGGTTGCTACTTCTTGACCGCAGGCTTCTTGGCGCCGGCCTTCTTGGCTGGGGCAATTGCCTTCTTATCGAGCAGAGTCAGAGAGTCTGCCGCGTTGAAGGGGTAGAGCTGCACGGACTGCTCACCGGTCGTGCTGAGGGTGATGTCCACTCGGCGGTTCTGGGCCAGAACAATGATGGCCAACTGCTTGAGGACCTTCGCGCGGTCCGCTTCACTGAGTTCGGTGTTCTCCTGAACCAGAGACTTCACCTGGTCGGTAGTCAGCTCCTGCGAGCTGCCGTCGCTACGAGTATCGATCACGTCGCCAGAAATACCCTTCTCAACCAGAACGGCTTTGGCGCGGGCAACGCGGCGGTCAGTGAGCGCCTTGTTGTATTCCGCAGTTCCACGCGAATCAGCATGTCCGGTCAGGATCAGGTGAGCGCTGGGTTGATAGGTGAGATAGCTCTTGAAGTCGGTAGCGAGCTTATCCAGAGTGCCTTCCTGGCTGGGTACGAGGCCGATATTCGGCGTCTTTTCACGGGGCTGTGCGGTCGGGAAGAAGACGCTGTGCAGAGCAAGAACCTTCTCGAGGCGAACCTCTTCCGCTGTCTTGACTGGAGCCACGTACGGCACAGTCGCGGTCACAGTGGCCTTTGCACTGGCAGTCTTGCCGTCCTTGTCGGTTACAGTGCAAGTGATGGTGGAGTCGCCTGCGCTCGCGGGCGTGTAGACCGCCGAAGAGCCGCTGCCGCTCACCGAGCCAGCAGAAGCTGAGTAGGTGTAGGTCAGAGGCAGGCGATTCTGCGGGCTGACGCCGGCAGCAGTAACGGTGCTGGTGTCAGTGGTCTTGATCTGGTTTTGGCTGACCGAGCAGGTAACAGTCGGCGGATCAAAGGGCTTGACATTGAAGGTAGCCGTGCCGGAGGCAGACTCCCAAGGCTTCAAACCTTCCTTGCCGGGTTTGCCCTCCTTCACGCCACAGTTAACGGTGTAGCTGTTAGGGGCCAGATTATCAGTCTTGATACTGAGAGTTGCCGCAGTGCCCGTCGAACCCGCTCCGCTGATGGAATAGACCACACTGTCCTTGGGGTACAGATTGCCAGCCGTGGCGGTGGCCGTAACCGGATCACCCGGGAAGACCGGCGTGGTCGGGCTGGCCGCGCAAGCCAGGGTCACCGTCGGAGGAGGCGCGATGGTGCCGATGTGGTAGACCAGACCGGCACTCAGGCGGGCAGCCTTGACATTGGCGCGACCGCCGAATTCCCCAGTGCCGAAGTTCGCATGGGCATACTGGAAATCTGCCTGGACAAGGCGAACCGCCAAATGGTTGTGAAAAAACGGCGTGGGATAATCCAAGCCGCCTCCGGCCGTCAAGACTTCGCCAAAGGCGTCCGCTTGGTCGCCGGGACCACCGATGCGCTCCGTCCCGACCAAACCGTGCAGGAAGGGGGTCACGTCGGTTGTTGGAAAACGGACGATCAGGCCAAGTGAGCCGCCGAAGAAATCGTTATTGGCGCTATTTTGTTCCGGATGGAAATCAACAATGGCTTCCGCGCCAAGATAGTTATTGAAAAAACGCGCGCCGCTCACAATGCCGCCATAGTTATCGGCCTTGTAGGAAGAGATTCCCGATGTCGCATTTACCTGACCTGTCGGCGCCAGATAGCTGTAGCCGGCAAAAATATCCCACTTGGACGGGGAATCAAATGAGGGGGTAACGGCCGATTTCGCCGAGTCCTGGGCCGACAAGGCGACGGGCGCTAAGGCCACAATCGCCAGTGCAATTCCCCGGACAACAGATTTCGTAAGTTGAGTGTACATGCGTTTTCCTCCGCAATCTAACTGTTTTGAACAGGACAAAATGAATTCTGGCAAGCGCGACTCTTGCAAATGCACTTGCATGGCATTCTTGCTAGAGAATGCTCTGAGGCTGAGGCACAACACTACCAAAGTACCATACGGGGTCGGCTAGGAAACATAATTTTTCAATCAGATGCAGAGTTTTCCAGCGGAATTCTTAGGAAGAAAATCAATTACTTCAGTAACATTACCTTGCTCGAAACTGCTGCTGACACTAGCTAAAAATTGCACGCCTACTCCAGGTTCAGGGTCTTGCGCAGGCTGCGTTGCTCCCGCTGAATTTTCTCCTGCAGCAACGTAATTGCATACAGAAGTTGCTCGGGGCGCGGTGGGCAACCCGGTACATAAATATCCACCGGAATAACCTGGTTGACTCCCTGCACCAGCGCGTAATTGTTGAAAACTCCGCCCGAGGTGGCGCAGGCACCCATTGAGATCACCCACTTCGGTTCCGGCATCTGGTCGTAGAGGCGGCGGATTACCGGGGCCATTTTTTGTGAGACGCGCCCGGCAATCACCATCAGATCCGATTGCCGCGGCGACGGCCGAAAGACCTCAGCGCCGAATCGCGCAATGTCAAACCGTGAGGCGCCCATCGACATCATCTCGATTGCGCAGCAGGCCAAGCCAAAAGTCATTGGCCACACTGAGTTCTTGCGGACCCAATTCACGGCAAAATCCAGCGAGGTGAGGAAAACCCCCTCCGGCTGCTCGTAGCCGTAGTTCACTTCCTGAATCTTGGCGCGATTCTGCCCACGGCTCTCCAACGCTCCGAAGAGGTACCGATCTTTCTCCGCCGTAACCGTCATGCTGTCATTGTATCCTCACATCGGAGCCGGGAACAGTGGGCGACAGTTGGCAGAAGCAAAATACTCACCCGCGATTCCCTCTTCCTGATCCTGCATCCGTCCTCCTGCGCCAACTCCGCTCGATAAGCTATTCTCATGGACTGAAGTATCGAAAGGCCTCAATCCATGCGCTCTCTGCTGATTCTCAGCGTCCTGATTGCCGGTTCAATGGTATTGGTCGGCCAGCAACCCACACAGCCCGATTCGCCCCACAGGGATTGGCAGGCGCAATGGATCACCCATCCGTCGCCCACGCTGCATGAGCAGCTGGTGCTCCATTTTCGCCGCGCAGTGACACTGGCCGAGGTTCCCAGGCAGTACATCGTCCGTGTCAGCGCAGACAATCGCTTCATTCTTTTCGTCAACGGCCAACGGGTTGGCGATGGTCCAGCGCGCGGCGATCTGGCCCACTGGCGCTATGAACGCTTTGATCTCGCGCCGCTGCTCAAAACCGGCGAAAACCTGATCACAGCAACCGTCTGGAATTTTGGCGTCTATTCACCCGTCGCCCAGATCTCCGACCGGACCGCTTTTCTGCTGGAGAGCGAGGCCGAAGACGGTGCGTCCATCAGCACTCCCTCCGGTTGGATGGTAGAGCAGGAGCCGGGCCAACGCCCGGTACCGCGCATCGCCACAGGGGTGTTGGAGTACATGGCCTCGGGAACTGGCGAGGAGATTGACGGAGCGCGCTACGACTGGGAGTGGCAATCCGCGGCATCCTTCACAGGCTCCGCGTGGGTTCCGGCAGCCTCGCCGATGCGCGAGAGCATTTATGCGGACACAAGCAGAGCGCACTCGGCCGATACCACAGCTGACAATGCCTGGGGTCTGATTCCAGACGAGCTTCCCGCCATGGAGTCCTCACCCACCAGTCCAGGCGAAGTCGTGGAAATCGATGACATTGCTTCGGAGCAGCCAAGTTTGCGGCATTTTCCAGGGACTCCAGCAGGCTTGCCTCCGAGATGCCACTTCCATTTCATCCTCGACCGCAAAACACTCACCACCGCTTACCCCCGTCTCACCGTCTCCGGCGGCAAGGGCGCAAAGATCCGCCTCACCTACGCGGAAGCCCTCTATGACAATGACCAGCACAAAGGCGACCGCGATGCTGTCGAGAATCGCATCGCGCTGGGCATCTCTGACTTATTTCTCCCCGACGGCGGCGCGCACCGCAGCTTTGAACCCCTGTGGTGGCGCACCTGGCGCTATCTGGACATCGAAATTGAGACCGCCGCCGAACCGCTTACGCTTGAATCACTGACCGCGCAATTCACCGCCTACCCATTCGAAGAACGCGCCAGCTTCCATTCTCCCGACGCAGAACTCGACAAGATTTGGGAGATCAGTTGGCGCACCGCGCGGCTCGACGCCCATGAAACCTACATGGACACGCCCTACTACGAGCAGCTTCAGTACATAGGCGACACCCGCATTCAGGCATTGATCTCTTATGCGGTTGCGGACGACGACCGCTTAGCCCGCCAGGCGATTCGCGCTTTTGATCAGTCACGAATCCCGGAGGGGATAACTCGAAGCCGCTACCCCAGTTCCCTGCCCCAGACAATTCCCACCTTCTCGCTGCTGTGGATCGGCATGGTTCACGACTACTGGATGTACAGGCCTGACCCTGAGCCCGCGCGTTCCTCAATGCAAGGTACACGCACCGTGCTGGCCTGGTTTGCAAATCACGAAGCACCCGACGGCTTGCTGCGTAAACTGCTCTGGTGGAGCTTTATTGACTGGGTCTCATCGGGCGCGATTCCCACCTATAGCGCCAACGGCGAGTCCTGCGTAACCTCGCTGCAGTATCTCGGCGCACTCAGCGATGCAGCCGATCTGGAGAAGGCGCTCGGCGACCCGGTCTTTGCGGCCCGCTATCAGGCTCACGGCGCATCTCTCCGCACCGCCCTTTACGATCAATGCTGGAGCGCCTCTCGGGGCCTGATCGCCGACAACCCAGACCAGAAGATTTTCAGCCAGCAGGCCAATATCCTGGCCGTCCTCTTCGATGTAATTCCCAAAGAGAGCCAGCCGGCGGTGCTGCGCAAAATGCTCACTGTCGAACCAGGCACAACGCCGGACGGCATCCTCAGCGCCTCTTACTATTTCCGCTTCTATCTGGCCCGCGCGCTCGATCACGCAGGCATGAGCGATGAATATCTTGCCTCCATCGATCCTTGGCGAAAACTATTGCCGCTGCATTTCAGCACCTGGCCGGAGACCCCAGGCATCACCCGCTCCGACTCGCACGCCTGGAGCGCGCACCCCATCTACGATCTGCTTACGCTGGTCGCTGGCATCGAGCCGACAAGCCCCGGCTTCAATACTGTCCGCATCGCACCCCACCTCGGCGCGCTACCTTCCTTAACAGCGACCTATCCCCATCCTTCGGGCATGATTCAGTTGGAGATTCACCGCAAGGGAGCGGGACTCGACGCAACCGTCACCCTCCCTGGCCAACTCACAGGAACATTCGAGTTTGCAGGCAAGAGCTGGCCGCTCAAGCCCGGCGTGAATCGCATTCAAGCCGAATGAGAGTTTAGGTGTTCGCGCAAAGCCGCTGCGAGTTTGGCGCTGCCGGTTTCTTCCACGGTCTTGCGCAGACGCTCGGACAGCTCCGGTGACGGTGCGCTGCGAGCAATGGCCTCAATCACCGTTGGGGCTTCCCGCGCATCGTGAGCAATGATTGCCAGCAAATAATTTGCGGCCTCCGGCAGGCGCGTAAGAGCAATCGCGCTCATCAGCACAGAAGCAAACCAGCTATCCGCGCCATCCTTCAGCCGCATGATCAGCGCGGCCAGCGCCTCAGGCAACCGCGCTTCGGCCAGCGCAAACGCTGCCTCACCGGAGAGGTCATCGCCTTCTTTGAGATAGTTCTCAATCAACGCAATAGCCTGGACGCCTTCGATGCCGAGCAAGGACGAGAAACAAGCGCCCAGCACCTCCGGCTCGTCTCGTCCAAGCAGGATTCTCAATCGCAACAGCAGCGCGGCGCTTGTCCCACCCACATTACCGATGGCCCGCGCGGCTTCCATGCGCACTGTCTTGTCGGTATCGACCAGCGGATCAAGCAGAATCGTCAGCAGGTCAGCGTCCGTGATGCCGGGGCAATTGACCAGCGCATGGGTACAGGCTCCGCGCAAGGCTCCGGCTGAGTCGGACTTGCCGCCCATGACGGGTTCAAGTTGATGATGACGCAGACCACGCAGATAGGCATCCTTCTCGCGATGCTCGAGCTTGACCAGCGCCTTGACCAGCGCGTTTTTCGCCCAGCATTTCGGGTCGCTCTTTACTGCGTCGATAAAGAAACGGTCATAGGCGACGAGTATATCCGGAAGCAGCGCAAAGATCTCATACTCCGCAACCAGCTTCGCCGCTTTCGCGACGATGAAGTTATTACGATGACCAAGCGCCTTGCGCAGGTACTTCGTACTGTCCTCGCCTACGGAGGTTTCAGTTCGGAGAGAAGCGCTCAGGGACTCCAACTCGGCTAGTTCTTTCTCGAAGCCGCGGGAGGTTGAGGCGGACGAGGCGGCGCGGTTTGAGGGCTTGGGAGACATGGCGCAATCAGAATAGCGCAGGGGCGCCCTCATTTGTGGCTGGTCAAGGGTGGGATACCTGGCTGGAACAACCTCTTGATCATCTACAGACACCCGTATCTTTTGTTATATTCCACTCATGAGAATTCTCCTGGCATCTATGATGGCGACGGCTGTTTCAGTCCTCTCTCTCTCAGCGCAGCAGACTGCTGTCCTGATTGATCCTCCGGCAGGCACGCGTGTTGTGCTGCAAGCAAAGGGAGACGGAGTCCAGATTTATGCATGCTCCATCGCCCACGATGGATTCAAATGGACATTGAATGGCCCGGATGCGAAGTTGTTGGACGCAACCGGTAAGGTGATTGGAACCCACTTTGCGGGACCGACATGGAAGCTGCTGGACGGTAGCCAGGTTCAGGGAGAGCTGGTTGCCAACAAGCCTGCGCCTGAAGCAAATTCTGTTGCGTGGCTGTTATTGCGCGCCAAGGCGGGGACCGCTACCGGCACGCTTTCCAGCGTGGCGTTCATTCAACGTACCGACACGCACGGTGGTGTCGCTGCCGCATCAGAGTGCCAAACCGCACAGGACACCGGCAAGACCATAAAGATTCCTTACACGGCCACATACACCTTTTATGCGGAGAAATAGCGCGGAACAGTTGCCGAGGAAACCGGGCAGACGACCTCGGTCTGTTCTGCTATAGAAGTGGAAGAGCAAACGCAGGTCCTTCGCTGCGCTCAGGATGACAGCTTTGTGGGTGGGGTAGGTGGCGGCTGATTGGGGTTCGTGCTCTCCCACCCTTCGATAGAAAGAATCGAAGGATGGGGCACGGTGGATTCAAGGTGCAAGTGCAACAGGATCGATTTTAGCTGACCAGTGCTGGACGAAGTCGAAGGCGCCTTCTGGCAGGAAGAGTTCGGCAGGTGCTTTCCATCCCAGCGTTTTTCTTGGCCGGGTATTGAGACGCCATGCGATGTCATCGAGTTGCTCTTGCGAGAACACCGACAGATCAGTCCCCTTGGGAAGGTATTGGCGGATCAGGCCGTTGGTGTTTTCACTGATGCCCCGTTCCCAAGGCGCATGCGGATGCGCAAAATATACATCGACTCCGGTGTGGGCGGCCAGCAACTTGTGATGCCGCATTTCCGAGCCCTGATCATACGTCATCGAGCGCCGCAGTTGGCTGTCGAATCGGTTGAGTATTTTGGTGAAGGCCTCGGCCGTCACATCGGCTTTGGTGCTGTCTAACTGCACCAGGGCAACAAAAAGCGTGGTGCGTTCTACCAGCGTTCCAACCTGCGACAGATTCCCTTTGCCGATAATAAGATCACCTTCCCAGTGGCCGGGGATGAGCCGCATTTGTATCTCAACAGGCCGCTGATCAATTAAAACCATCTCTGGAATCGAGGGCTTTCTGCGTCCATCGGTTTTGTGCTGCGCTCTCCGAGCACGGTGCTTGCGGCGCAGGTGCGGCATCAGCAAGGAGCGCAGTTCGCCACGCGGCATGGTGTAGAGCGCAGTGTAGATGGTTTCATACGATAGCTGCACAGGCTCCGGCATACGAGCTAGTGTGCTCGCTATCTGCGCCGGACTCAAGCCCTGTCGGAGATAATCCATCACAAGGACCCAGAGCTGGCTCTCGGCGGCGAGTTTGCGTACGATGCGCGGCTTGACGGCCAAATGACGAGCGCGCCGATCCGCAACGATGGAGCGGTAGCCACCGGCGATTCTGTGCCTGGATAACCGTGCCAACTCGAAATCAGACTGCCACCCATTACGGCGCATCTCGCGCAGAACGGTGGACCGGGCGCGCATTAAGCCAACCGCTATCGCCGCCGGACTGAGTCCCATGCGCAACTGTGTCTCAATCAGCGCACGCTCCTCGAAACAAAGATGACGGTAGTTCCTTCCCATACGCAACTATCTCCTGTCGAGATCCTGTTGCGCTTGCACCTTGAATCCACCCACCCGGCTCAACCACACTGCAATATGGCCCACGCACCGTCAAAATTGGTAGCCTCGATGTCTTGCTGCCGCGCCCAGAAATAAACTCTCCCTAAATCTCCCCACATCCAATCGAATCGTGCCTCGTCCGAGTCAAATTGCGCGAGAAGACGCCAATCCGGCACACCCTTCTCAAGTTCGGCCCGGCGAGGGTCTTTATAGCCACTCGGACCTCCGCAATAGATTCCGTTCGTCACTAGCTGACATTCGAGAGGCATACCCTGCTGATGCTGTTGCGGATGGCCTCCTGCGCGATGTTTCTGCTCGGAATCGCCCTGTGAGGTGTGGCAGAGACTTTTAAGTAATTCTTCATAGTGGCCGGTTTCCCACATTACCGTGTCCATGCCCTCTATGCTCAAGCGAGACGGAAGAGTCCATTCGGATTCAAACCTCACCGAATACTTGGGGAACTTTATGTCATCGTGTAGGCAGCATGGAGCAGTGGCTTGGAAAAGCGGTTCTCCATCCGTGAAGAACAAAACACGACAATGACCGCGATCAAGTGGATCGAATCCCCAATGCTGATTGAGCGCGTCATAGAAAAATGCCAGCGTCCCTGCCGTCGGCCAGCCGAGTAGCGGGACGACCGCTTGTACTTCACATAGCGAAATCTGACCAAGAAAGGCAAGCGGTACTCTCCCGGGGGTAAACTTTTCACGAAGTTTCTCAAGCCTGGCTCTCATTCCCGACAATTTCCACTCACTATACCCGGGAGCGTCCCCGGGTTGGTCTTGTGTCCTTTGTGCGAATGCCTCAATTCCCTTTTCAAGCGAAGCAATCTCACCCTTCAGATACTCTCCCCTGTCCCAGTCTGGCCAGGAAAAATTGCGCGGAAGTGACGGGGGTCCACCAAAATAAGATACAGATGAATTTTCGCCGTCGCTTGCCGGTTTGTCGGCAACAATGATTCTTGCTGATGGCAACAGGTGGCTTGCAATCTCATCGGTCAGTTCCGACAAGGCAGATGAGCGAATCAGTTCGATAGCCTCTTCTCTGGTCATGAAGCACAGTATATTTCACACGAACTGCCTGGCCGCAAGCGGGAGTTATAAATTCCGCCAATTTTCAGAGTTTATTTGTCTGGATCGTAGTTGAGATTCGGGCCGAGCCAGCGTTCTACTTCGGGGATGGTCATGCCTTTGCGGTAGGCGTAGTCTTCAACCTGATCGCGGGCGATTTTGCCGGGTGCCCGATAACTGGATTTTGGGAGAGGGGAACGCAGCGCCTTCGCTTTTGATTTTTCCGAAGTTCAGGCGATTCCTGGCAAAGGCGGCATTTGCGCGCCGCTCCAGCCGCGCCTATACTGGACCCAACCCGACAGGCGGCGGAGAGACGGATGGACTACTCCCAGATCATCACCATCGAACCAGGCAAGCGTAGCGGCAAGCCCTGTATTCGCGGCCTGCGCATCACGGTCTACGACGTTCTGGACTATCTGGCCGGCGGAATGACACACGAAGAGATCCTGAGTGACTTTCCCGACCTAACCGAGGAAGACATTCGCGCCTGCCTCGGGTACGCGGCTGACCGTGAGCGCAGACTTGAGATCGTTGAACTGTGAAGCTCCTGTTCGACGAGAATCTGTCGCCGCGCCTGGCTCTGGTTCTCTCCGATCTCTATCCGGATTCAAAATCGATTCATGAGTGTGGCCTTCTCGGGTCCACAGACATTGCCATCTGGCAGTATGCGCTGGCAAACGGATTTGCCATCGTCTCCAAGGATTCCGATTTCTCGCAAAGAAGTTTCCTGTTTGGCAGTCCGCCCAAAGTGATCCAACTGCGCATTGGCAACTGCAGCACCACTCGCGCAGACTTTATTCTACGCAACGCCGCTCCACGCATTCATGCTTTTCTTTCGAGTGCCGAAGAGAGCTGCCTCATCCTTGCGCATCCTCGTGTCCTTCGACGTACCGATTCCGTCCCCTGAGGCCACACTCAGCAGCCGGGCACCCCGCCCAACTAGATTCCCAAAGCACGGGAACTCGGTTATACGCTCTTACGCCGGATCATAATTGAGATTCGGGCCGAGCCAGCGTTCTACTTCGGGGATGGTCATGCCTTTGCGGTAGGCGTAGTCTTCAACCTGATCGCGGGCGATTTTGCCGAGCGAGAAATAGCGCGACTCGGGGTGGGCGAAGTAGAGACCGCTGACGCTGGAGCCTGGCCACATGGCGAAGGATTCGGTAATCTTCATGCCGGTGTTCTGCTCTACATTGAGCAACTGCCAGATCGTCCCCTTCTCGGTATGGTCAGGGCAGGCCGGGTAACCCGGCGCGGGACGGATACCGCGATATTTTTCGTGAATGAAATCCTCATTGCTCAAGGTCTCTGCGCGGCCATAGCCCCACTCATCGCGGACTCGCTTATGCAGAGCTTCGGCAAAGGCCTCGGCCAGCCGGTCCGCAATTGCCTCGGCCATGATCGCGTTGTAATCATCATGAGCCACGCGGAAGCCATCGCACAATTCCTTCAACCTAATGCCGCTGGTGACGGCAAATGCGCCGATGTGGTCGCGGAGACCCGTCTCTTTCGGCGCGATGAAGTCGGCGAGAGAACGGCAAGGCTCGCTGCCTTCTTTGTTCGCCTGTTGGCGGAGAAAATGGAATCGCTGCGATACGCTTGCGCGAGTTTCGTCTGTGTACAGCTCGACATCGTCGCCGATAGCATTGGCTGGAAAGAAGCCATAGACTCCGCGCGCGGTGATCAGATTCTTTTCAATGATCTGATCGAGCAGCGCATTGCCATCGGCAAAGATCTTGCGCGCTTCGACGCCTTGTTCTTCGTGGTCGAAGATGCGCGGATAGACGCCTTTGAGTCCCCAGGTGTGAAAGAAGGGCGTCCAGTCAATGAACTCGCGCAGGGTTGCAAGAGGGAAGTTGTTTAGAGTGCGGACGCCGATGAACTCGGGGGTGGGAATTATTCCCTCAGGGGCTAAAGCCCGTCCCGATTGATGGGCTTTTTCGGCATGACTGAAGTCATGCCCTGACACAAAGCCAGAGTTGTGTCTCAAAACATCCTTGCTTGATTCTGAAACCGGAACCGCAGGTCCTTCGACTTCCTGCGCTACGCCCCGGTCGCTCAGGATGACATCTTTTTCTGATGCGAAGTTCAGGGACGGGGCACTTGAGGATTTCAGAAGGTTCTCAGGCAGAGCTTCATTGCGCCACTCAATCGGAGTGCGGCGCTGACGGGCCGTCTCCAGAGAGACAAGCTGCTGGCTGGGTTTAGCGTGGGACTTGCGCAGCGCCTCATAATCGGCGCGATGCTGTGCAACGAAATCCGCCTTGCCGTCGTCGCTGAGCAGGCTGGTGGTTACCGGCACGGCGCGGCTGGCGTCGAGCACGTGCACCACCGGCTCGCTATAGTGCGGCGCAATCTTGATGGCGGTATGGGCGCGGCTGGTGGTTGCGCCGCCAATGAGCAGCGGCAGCTTGAAGCCCTGGCGCTCCATCTCGCGGGCCACATGCACCATCTCGTCGAGCGATGGAGTGATGAGGCCGCTGAGGCCGATCATGTCGGCCTTCTCTGCCTTGGCGCGTTC
Source organism: uncultured Acidobacteriaceae bacterium (assembly GCA_963713645.1). Classification (GTDB taxonomy): domain Bacteria; phylum Acidobacteriota; class Terriglobia; order Terriglobales; family Acidobacteriaceae; genus Telmatobacter. The sequence continues at coordinate 51,450 of CAVQMQ010000038.1, forward strand.
GAGTATTTTTTCGCACGAGACCATCACGCCGAGGTCAATCACATCGTAGTTATTGCATGCGAGAACAACACCCACGATGTTCTTGCCGATGTCGTGCACGTCACCTTTGACGGTCGCGAGCAGGATCTTTCCTTGCGCTTTGACCACCTCTCCGGCGGCAATCTTCTCAGCTTTCTCGGCCTCCATAAAAGGAGTGAGATGGGCCACTGCCTTCTTCATCACGCGCGCTGACTTGACCACTTGCGGCAAAAACATTTTGCCCGCGCCGAAGAGATCGCCGACTACGCCCATGCCGGCCATCAGCGGGCCTTCGATGACCAGCAGAGGGCGGCCCAGCTTGACGCGGGCTTCCTCGGTGTCAATTTCAACGAATGCATCGATGCCTTTGACCAGCGCATGAGAGAGACGCTCTTCAACCGTGCCGTTGCGCCATTCCTCGGCCTTCTTCTCGCTGACGACCACGCCGCCCGCGGATTTGAGAGCTTCGCCGAAGTCGACCAAGCGCTCGGTTGCGTCGGGACGGCGATTGAGCAGCACATCTTCGACGAGTTCCTTCAGCTCGGGGTCAATCTCTTCGTAGACTTCGAGCATTCCGGCGTTGACGATACCCATGTCCATGCCCGCTGCGATGGCGTGATAGAGAAACGCGGAGTGCATGGCCTCGCGGACTTTGTTGTTGCCGCGAAAGCTGAATGAAATATTGGAGACGCCGCCGCTGACCTTGGCGTGCGGCAGGTTGGACTTGATCCAGCGCGTGGCGTTGATGAAGTCAACCGCGTAGTTGTTGTGCTCTTCCATGCCGGTGGCGACGGTAAGGATGTTGGGATCGAAGATGATGTCTTCCGGCGGAAACCCGACTTCATCGACGAGGATGCGATAGGCGCGATGGCAGATGCGAATCTTCTCGTCGTAGGTCGCAGCCTGGCCCTGCTCGTCAAAGGCCATGACAACAGCGGCCGCGCCATATTTCAGCACTGCAGCCGCATTCTGGCGGAACTTTGCTTCGCCCTCTTTGAGCGAGATCGAGTTGACGATTCCCTTCCCTTGCAGGCATTTGAGGCCTGCTTCGATGACCTCCCACTTGGAGGAGTCGACCATGAAGGGGACCTTGGCGACTTCGGGCTCGCTGGCCAGCAATTGCAGGAAGCGGCTCATTGCGGCAACGCCATCAATCATGCCTTCGTCCATGCAGATGTCGATGACGTTCGCGCCGTTCTCTACCTGCTGCCGGGCAATGCTGACTGCTTCTTCGTAGTTGCCTTCCTTGACCAACTTGGCGAACTTCGGCGAACCAGCCACGTTGGTCCGCTCGCCGATCATGATGTAAACGCCGGGCTGCTGAGTAAAGGGCTGCGAGCCGGAGAGACGCAGAGGTTTGGCCGTCATGATTGCCTCTCCCACTTGCGCGGCGGCTGGCCTTCAAGGGCTTTGGCTATCGCAGCAATATGCTCGGGTGTGTTGCCGCAGCATCCGCCCGCTATATTGATCAGCCCGTCGTGCGCGAAGTTGCCGAGGAAGCGGGCCATATCAGGCGGCCCGAGATCGAAGCCGGTCTCGGAGAGCGGGTTAGGCAACCCCGCATTCGGATAGCAGGAGATCGCCGTCGTCGCCTTCTCCGATAACTCGGAAAGAAAGGGATACATCAGATCGGGACCGAGAGAGCAGTTCAGCCCCACGGAAAGCGGCTTCATGTGCTGCACCGCGATCCAGAAAGCCTCAATGGTCTGCGCGGAGATCATGGTCTCGCCGCCACGGCCCACTGCAGCCGAGATCATTACCGGCAGCTCTTTACTGCCGGCCGTAAGACCGTCCTGATCGAAGACCTCGCGGATGGCGACCAGAGCGGCCTTGGCGTTGAGCGAGTCGAAGATGGTCTCGACGAGTAGCACGTCCGAGCCACCGGCGATCAGCGCGCGCACTTGCTGCGCGTAGGCCGTCTTGACCTGATCAAAGGTGACGACGCGGAAGCCGGAATCATCGGCGTCTGGAGAGTTTGAGAGCGAGACAGTCAGCGGCCCGATTGCGCCGGCAACAAAGCGTTGACGGCCGGTTTCATTTGCAACGCGATCGGCCCACTTCCGGCACTGTTGCGCAGAGGTCTCGTTGATCTCCCAGGCAAGATCAATCAGGGACTGGTCGTCGATGATCTTCTGATAAAAATTGGGGTCCTTGCGACCGCCGCGCTCGCGCGGATCATCGACAAAGAACTCGCTCTGCGTAATGCTGGTAGCGCCAAAGGTGTTGGTCTCGATAATGTCCGCGCCAGCATCCAAGAAGCGGCGATGAATGTCGCAGATCATCGCGGGCTGGGTCAGCGAGAAGAGGTCGCCGTTATTCAGCAGGTCTTTCTTCGAGTCTTTGAACCGCTCGCCGCGGATATCCGCTTCCTTCATCCCATAGGTGCGGATCGTAGTGCCCATCGCTCCATCGATAATAGCGATGCGGCTTTCAAGGAGCTGTTGCAAAGGATGTAGATGCGCTTTCGTCATTTTCCCTGTTGATCTGCGGCAGGCGATGCCATTGCGCGGTCATCAGCCGAACTCTGGTTTTGCGGCCTTGTTCATGCAACTGGTTCCTGGAGGAAGAATCGGCCAATGTCTTCAGGATATATCTTTTGAGCTGTACAGGCTAAGACGGGGCACCATCCCAGCGCATCAGTGGATGGCTTTTTGCCTGGACCGGCAAAAGGATCGCGCAGCTTTTCGCAGTTTATTGCAGAATTCCCGCTTCTTTGCGGACGGTCAGCAACGAGCGCAGCGTCGCGGTCCACTCCTCAAGCTGGGCCAATGGAACGCACTCCCGCTCTGAATGAGCGGTGTGCATATCTCCGGGGCCAATCACGATCACTTCGCTGGCCACTTGCGACAGACGGGTAGCCTCTGAGCCAAAGCTGATGCCGGTTCGGTTGCGCATCGGACTGCCTGCGGCTGTTGAGATTTCCTTGAGCCGCTGCTCCAGCGGCCCAGTGTTGGTGCGGGCAAACCCTGGTTCGGCGCGCAGCAGTTCCACATGGATGTGCGCCCGCGGCTCTTCGACGCGCAGAATATCCGCCAGCCATTGCAACTCGGTCAGCACCGCGCGCGGCGCATCCGAGGGTATAGGCCGCCACTCCACTAGAAACGAGCATATGCCAGCCACAATATTTTTTGCCGATCCGCCTTCAATCACGCCCACGTTCACCGTCGTAGCCGGCGGATCAAAAAGCAGGTTCGCCGCCAGCGGTGCTTTCTGGTTTTCAGAGAACTCCTGCAACAATCCCTCAACGCGCGCAATATATCGCGCCGCCAGTGTAATGGCAGAAACACCCTCTGACGGAAACGCCGAATGCGCCTCGACCCCATTGATGGTCACTCGCGCCAGGCCGTAGCCTTTGCCCGCAATTGCCGGACGCAACGATGTTGGTTCGCTCACAATCGCGGAGCCGATTTGCAGCTTCGTCTGCTTCAGCAAATGCTCGATGCCTTTGCAGCCAATCTCCTCATCGCCGGTCAGAACCAAAGCAACGCCGTGGTCCGCCGCATCCGCGGAGGCGCCATCCAGCGCCGCGAGAAAGCAGGCCAGCGAACCTTTCACGTCGCATGCGCCCAAGCCATGCAAATGTCCTTCGCGGAGTTGCAGTTCCAGCGCTGATGGCCAGCCCGCCGCAATCGGAACCGTGTCTGTGTGGCAGACAAATGCAAGCCCGATGGATGGATCGTCCAAAGAACAGCCGGCCGGGCGCGCAATCAGATTGGCTTTCTCGGTTCCCTTTTCGTCCGTGAACGGAAAACGCCGCGCGCGCCAGCCCCTGGCCGCAAGATGACGCTCAACCCACGCAAGCAGCGGCAGGTTCGAGACGGAGGACGGCGTGGGAATCCCAACCAGTTCGCGCAGAGTTTCCTGAACAGTCACAGGGTTACTTCCTTTCCGGCGATAAAGACGCGGGGCCGGGCCGGGGCGGCGACAAAGTAGGCAATCTCGCGGTAGTCGTTGAACTCATGAATAACAAAATCGGCACGTTTTCCGATTTCCATAGTGCCAATCTCATTACCGAGGTTCAAGCTGTATGCCGCATTGATCGTTGCTGCCGTCAAAGCCTCGGCAGGGGACAGTCTCATTTCAATACAGGCCAGCGAAAGAATAAACGGCATCGACGCGACGGGCGATGAGCCGGGATTGAAGTCGGTAGCCAGCACAATTGGGAGTCCCAACTCGACCACAGTTTGCGCGGGTGGGTAATTATCTCGGCCTAATGCAAAAACGGAGCCTGGCAGCAGCACCGGCTGTACGCCTGCCGCGTGCAATTGACGCAGCGTTTCCTCAGTGACAGTCTCCAGATGATCGGCGGTCGCAGCGCGCAGCTCGGCGGCTAGAGCTGCTCCCGTGCCGGGGCGAAACTGCTCGGCATGGATGCGCAGGCCGAGGCCGTGGCGGCGGGCGGCAGTGAGGACGATGCGGGCTTCGCTGACGGTGAAGGCGTGATCGTCGCAGAAAGCATCGCAATATTTGGCGAGACCTGATGCGGCAACCTCGGGAATCAGTTCCTCGGCAACCCAGCGAACGTATTCTTCGCGGCGGAGAGCGAACTCCGGCGGCACGGTATGCGCGGCCAGCAAGGTGGGAATAATTTCGACCGGGCCTTCAGCATTGAGCCGCGCCATCACCCGCAGCATCTTCAGCTCTGTCGCGTGATCCAGCCCGTAGCCCGATTTAGCCTCAATCGTCGTCGTCCCACAGCGCACCATCCAGTCACGATGACGGCGGGCAGTGGTGAGTAAATCATCTTCGGTCGCGGCACGGGTCAGCGCGACTGTGCTCAGAATCCCACCGCCGCCGGCGGCGATCTGCTGATAGGTCGCTCCCGCGATGCGCTGCTCAAATTCAGCAGCGCGGTTTCCGGAAAAAACCAGATGCGTATGCGCGTCAACAAATCCCGGCGTGACGCAACGGCCCTCGGCATCAATCACCGCTGCGCCCCGCTGAATTTTGTAACGGAGTTCAGCGTATGAACCAACCACAACGATGCGGCCATCCTCAACTAGCAGTGCCGCATCGCGGATGATACCCAGTTCGCCCAGTTCCCTGCCCACACGCGGGCGTGCTGGACCGGCGAGGGTCACTAACTGGCCGATGTTGACGATCGCAACCGTCGCCATTCTTACTTCTCCACCTTGGGAATGTGGATATTATTATTCTGCGCCGTCTCCCGCGCCAGTTCATATCCCGCGTCGGCGTGGCGCACCACGCCCAGGCCCGGATCGTTGTTGAGTACATTGCGAATGCATTTCGCGGCGTTTGCAGAACCATCCGCCACCGTCACCTGCCCCGCATGGAGCGAATAGCCCATGCCCACGCCGCCGCCGTGATGGAAGCTGACCCAGCTCGCGCCGGACGCCGTGTTGAGCAGCGCGTTGAGAATCGGCCAATCGGCAACGGCATCGGAGCCATCAAGCATTTTTTCTGTCTCGCGATAGGGGCTGGCTACGGAGCCGGTGTCCAGATGATCGCGGCCGATGGCGACCGGCGCGCTCAACTCGCCCTTGCGCACCAGCTCGTTCATCGCTTCGCCCATGCGGGCGCGTTCTCCATAGCCCAGCCAGCAGATGCGCGCGGGCAGGCCTTGAAAAGCGAAGCGCCCACGCGCCAACTTCAACCAGCGCGTGAGAATTTCGTTGTCAGGGAAGAGTTCCAGCGCCAGCTCATCCGTTCGGTCAATGTCCTTGGGGTCGCCGGAGAGCGCAACCCAGCGAAACGGCCCTTGCCCGGTACAGAAGAGAGGGCGGATATATTCGGGGACAAAGCCCGGAATGAGAAAGGCATCGGCACAGCCCGCGTCAAAAGCAAAACGGCGAATGTTGTTGCCATAGTCAAACGCGATGGCTCCGGCGCGTTGCAGTGCAAGCATCGCGTTGACATGCACAACCATCGAAACCGTTGACCGGCTCACGTATTCCTTGGGATCGTCGCGGCGCAGCTCCGCTGCTTCACTCAACGTGAGTCCTTGCGGTACATAGCCGTTCAGCGGATCATGCGCGCTGGTCTGGTCCGTCACCACATCCACTTGCACACCGCGCCGAACCAGCTCCGGCAGCACGTCGGCGCAGTTGCCCACCAGCCCAACGGAAAGTGCGCGGCCTTCGCGCATAGCGGCCTCGCAGAGCGTGAGAGCTTCGTCGAGACTCGCTGTCATCATGTCGCAGTAGCGGGTTGCAACGCGGCGTTCGATGCGGCAGGGATCGACATCGATGGCCAACACAACTCCTCCATTGAGCGTGACCGAGAGCGGCTGCGCGCCGCCCATGCCGCCTACGCCACCGGTGACAACCAGCTTGCCCTTGAGCGAACCACTGTAGTGCCTCTCCGCCAGAGCGGCAAAGGTCTGAAATGTCCCCTGCAATATTCCCTGTGTGCCGATGTAGATCCAGCTTCCAGCCGTCATCTGCCCATACATCATCAGGCCCTTGCGGTCGAGCTCGTGAAAATGCTCCCAGTTGGCCCACTGGCCGACGAGGTTGGAGTTGGCAATCAATACGCGCGGAGCCATGTCATGCGTAGGGAAAACCGCAACCGGCTTGCCGGATTGCACCAGCAAAGTTTCCTCGTCGCCCAGTCGTTCAAGTTCGCGAACAATCGCGTGGTAGCACTCCCAGTTGCGTGCGGCCTTGCCGATGCCGCCGTAGACGACCAGATCCGACGGGCGCTCGGCAACTTCGGGATCGAGATTATTCATCAGGCAGCGCAGAGCCGCCTCCTGCTGCCAGCCTTTGCAGCGCAACTGGCTCCCGCGCGGGGCGCGAATCGTAGGCGCGGTCATTTGTCTTCTCCGTTTGCAAAGCGTTGTTGAATGGCCCGGTAGCGCGAGCGAATCTCATGATCGGATGGATGCCAGCCGTCTTCTACAACCAACCGCCCCTGCACAGCGACATCGCGAATCGCTGAGCGGCCGAGCGCAAAAACCGCTTGCTCGGCCAGCGATTCGGCATCCAGTCCGAGAATCGCAATATCGTCCAGGCCTACCGTAAAGAAATCTGCCGGTTCGCCTTGCGCGAGGCTGCCGCCGCTGAGGCCGAGAGTGCGATACCCTGAAGCTGTGGCCGAGTGAAACAGCCGCGCCGCAAGCGGCTCACCGTTGATGTTGTCCAGAATCCCCCGCTCCCGCCGCTCTAAGCGCAGGTGGTATTCACTCTGGCGCGCGTCTTCGAGAATGTCGATCTGCGCCTGGCTGTCAGTCCCATAGCAAACTGGAATCCCCAGCCGCACTGCCTGGTCGGCTGGAAAGATGCCGTCACCGAGATTGCGCTCGGTTGTCGGGCAAGAACAGATGGTACTGCCGGCCGAAGCAACCTGCTCGAACTCGGCATCCGTGAGGTGAATAGCGTGTACCAGCGTGGTCTGCGGAGTGAGAATGCCATTCGCGGCGGCCAACGATACCGGGGTCTGCCCGTACTCGGCCAGACACGCTTCGATCTCCGCAGGCTGCTCGGAGATGTGCGTATGCAGCGGTATTTTTTCCTTATCCGCGCAAGCCGCAACTTGCTTGTAGACCTCGAGAGGTACGGCGCGGATGCTGTGCGGCGCGGCGCCGACGGTGACTTGCGGCCTGCCTTGAACTGCTGCGATCAGAGCTTCTAGATTGCTAAGGTAGGCTTCGCCGTTTTCATAAAAACGCCGCTGGCCCGGATGTGGCTCGCGCTCGAATCCCGCGCGCAAATAAGCCGCTCGCAGCAGGCAGATGCGAATCCCCACCGACTCGGCCGCGCGAATCACTTCTTTCGCGAGCAGGTTCGGATCGTCATAGGCCCGTCCGGAGGACTGGTTGTGCAGATAGTGAAACTCACCCACAACCGTGATTCCGCTCAGCAGCATCTCCAGAAAGACTGCGCGGGACACATCGTACAGCGACTCGGGAGAAACAAACCCCGCTGCGCGATACATCTGCTCGCGCCAACTCCAGAAGGTATCGCCGCCGACTGCGCGGCCCTCGGCGCGGCCACGAAAAAGCCGCTGAAAACCGTGCGAATGAGCATTGGCCAAACCGGGGAGAAGGGCCTTCCCCAGCAAACGGACGACTTCTGCACCTGAGATGTGTTCCTGACCAGCGACACCCAGCACGACACCGTCAGGACTGGTCAACAACCCAACGCCGGCCTGCGCCTTGCCACCGGCCAGCAACAGGTCAGGCAGAAAGAAACGGTTCATTCAAACCTCTGCATTAAATACAGAGGATACTACTTCCCTGGCCCGGTCATTGCAGCCAGAATCGCTGCCGCACGTAACCCGCCCCCGCGCCTTGTCTCCTGGAATGACGATAGGCCAGACGCTTTCCTGCGATTCTTCCAGATATGGCGCTGAAATTCGGCACCCGCGCGAGCTGTTCGCTGCACAATTGCGCGTCAGCGCCCTCAGCGTGGCTGTGAGTTCTGCGAGAGGCTGCCGAAGCCTGAAAATGATGCAATGGAAGCTGCCTCTCCAGCCGCGAAAATGCCGGGATATTGAGCTTCCCTCGGATCGGCAGAAAGATTGCCAGTCCAGTCCGCGCCATCACCATCAGGTCGGTCCAGCTATTGGATCTTTGCAGATAAGCCTGCGAGATACGCAGCTTATCCGGCGTCACAACTGTCTTGAAGTAGCGCATCGGGTCGGGCGCCATCGACAGAATCTCTGTCTCGCGGCAGTACTTGAGCGAGGCCGGATCGGTAAGCCCCGGTCGTACTTCCAACAGCTTGGTGTAGGCGATCATAAACTCCGCCGCCAGTTCTGGAATTACCGGCCGGGGACCGACCAGGCTCATGTCGCCGCGCAGCACATTCCAAAGCTGCGGCAGCTCATCGATTTTGAGCTTGCGCAGCCAGCGTCCGCTACGTGTAATGCGCGGATCTGCGCCGAGCGTATACGCGGGGCCATCTCCGGCTAAATTCATGGTACGTAACTTGAGCAGCTTGAAGCGACGGAAGCCGCGGCCCATCCGGTCCTGGCGGAAGAGCGCCGGACCTTCGGTTTCAATCCTGATGGCGAGGACGGCGACCGCCAGAACCGGCAGCGCGGCAATCAACATCAAGGCCGAGAGCACAATATCGATCGAGCGTTTGAACACGATTCCCTCCCAAAGTAACAAAGGGAAACAACGATCCAGTCCAAAGCAAGGGACAGAAAACGCATGGAGTGTTCGTGCGCGACGTTGCTGAAAGCCTATACATCGGCTGCTGAATGGCAAAAAGACAATTACACCCTCAGCACGCCAGCTTCCGCTCTTTGTCGAAGCCGAAACCCCTTCGTGACAACGCTGGAAAATGCCGTACAACAGACATTTCCCCCTGGAGATCAACAGATTAACTACTCACAGGAAATATCGGCAGGGGAATCAATGTCAAGAAGTAAATATCCATATGGAAAATTAATTTTTGCACAGAACCTAGTTCATTATGGGACTCATCTGGATGGCCTGCATAGAAAAGCGCACAGAGGACGAAAGCCTCTGCGCGCTTATGCACAATTTCAGGTGCAATCAAGCACTATCGGGTAAATTCCAATGGGTTCTCTCTTAGTCCCACTCAATTACTTAAGAAAAATCCCCACCGCTATCACCGCTGCTGTCGAAGGAGGAGTTGTCGGATCCGCCACCATCGTCAAAGCTTGAGTTGTCCGAGCTGGAGTCACCGAAATTGCCCTGGTCGCCGCTGCCGCTGTCGTAGTTGGCATCAGATAGCCGCGCTCCGCCCTGATTGTCAGAGTCGTTGAAGTGGCGCTCTTCTCCGCGTTCCGAGCCTCCGCCGCCCGGCTGGTCGTAGTAATTGTTGTTGATCACCGTCTCTTCAACGGGCCGCTCGAAGCCGCCGCCCATCATGCCGCCGCCGAAGCCGGAACCCATTCCGAAGCCAGGTCCGCCCCAGCCGTAGCTGGGCTGGCCAAAACCGCCGACTCCATGCAGCACGGCCTCGACTCCCTCAAACGCCAGCGCGCCAGCGGCCACGCCTGCTGCTGTCTGCATTGCGCCGCGCAAAAAGCTGGGCTGCGCACCGGCGACGGGCACATATTGTGTCTGCTGATACTGAGGCTGGGCATATTGCGGCGCGGGCGGCGCGTAAACCGGCTGATACCCCGGTGTCGGAGCCGAAACACCGACAGGGGTCGCAACCGGCTCCGGGTCATGATGGCCCAGCAGTCCGCCCAGAAAGCTCGTGGCGTGGGCCGGCTGTTGCTGGGCTTGCGCTAGTTGCGCCTTAGCCTGCGCCAGTTGGGCCTGCGCCTGTTCGAGAGCTATGTTCTGCACCAGAGTGGTTTGCGCCAGAATGTAAAGCGCATCCGGGTTGGAACCCAATTCACGGTTCAGCAACGCTTCAGCATCGGGGTCTTTTTCCTGCAATTGTGTCTTGCTAACCCGCTCGACGAGCGAGTTGAGAAGCTGTTCTTCCTGGGGTGTCACTCGAATAACCTCCAGCAGCCGCCATTGAGATCTCCGGGCTGCCTGTATTGATTAAGACACAAACCGGCAGACGAAAGTTGCGCCGCCGAAGCTCAGATACGCTCGAGCGGCTTGAATTGTTCCATCTCGCCGCAACACCCAAGCCGGTTTTTCTGTGGTGGTGCTGTTCCCGGGCCGCCGACTCTGCGGATATAGGGAGCCACAACGGCGTTTTCGAGGTCGAGTCGCGTATTCCAGTGATGTGGGGCAGTGTCTGACCGACGCGGCGCTGGTTGGTCTTTATGCGATCCAGGTGGACCACTTCACCGGAATCGTCAGCCTGGGCAAATCAGCCGACCCCGGATCCAGTCTCTGCCGTACGGTCAGCATTTGGCTCTAAGGATATATTGCGTAAGAGGTTACCGACGATAACATCGCGGATCTCCGGCACCATGGGGAGACACCGGACGGCGCTTACATCTCGCATCCATTTGTGCGAAATATGCTCTTCGCTATATTTGACTTGTTGTGGTGTGCTCAAGCGCGTTTCATAGATTACATGTATCCGATGGCTCTCACACCCAACGGTCTTAAGCGTGTATGCACAACAAGCTATAAGCTTGAGTTCTCGCTCGCCCAGCAGAATGCCCGTTTCTTCTAAGGTTTCACGTACCCCCGCATCGAGGGGAGTTTCTCCGAATTCCAGACCACCGCCCGGGAGTTCCCACAGACCAACGCCTATTTTAGTGCCTTTATCATCTTTGGGAAATTCGGCATACGGCCGCCCTCGGAGCAGCAGAAGAATACCCAAATCGCTATGGATAACAAGAGAAATCAAAATACGAGTGATGCGTGTCATAGTGGTTTTCTCGATAACTCCCACAATTCGTCAAACCAACGTTGCAAGGTAGTCAGTAACGGTGAGTGGTCGCCTCTCGAAGGGTCTTGATCCTCCACGCAAAAAATTGGACGATTCTGCACTTCCGATGAGAATCCGACATTCTTTCTATAGAAGGTAAAGAAACCAATGTGGTTATATAGTCGAAGCTTTATTTCAGGAACCATGCTGTTTGGCAGGAGCTTGTACTGAAATCCGCTCTTGCGCTTGGATAAATCACGTGCAAACGCGAGTCGGTCCCTTGCCATCTGCTTCTCCACATCCAGCAACTTCTCCTCGCCCAGATTCGGGTCCCACTTCAGGTCCATGGTTTCCCGAATTTCATGGAACTTCTCGCTGCTCAGTGTCTCGAAATCCACCATCAACAACTTAATCTGCAAAAGTGGAGTGGCATTTTGAGACAAAAGAGCAATCTCCCCGTCAGAGCTCAGAATATCGCGACCTCGGAGCACGAGGTATTTTGCATTTGTAGATCTGCTCGCGCACGTTTTGAATGTCCCCTGTTCTTTCGTTGATCTTTCTGACTCCTGACATGTGTAAGAAGGTTTGCGACTTTCGCGAAACCCGAGGAACTGAATCGCTCTAATGATTGGCATACAGGTGCGAGAAATCTCCGCTGCGAGATTTTGACTCTCACGAGATGGATACGAAGACATCGTGATACCGGCGAGATCTGAGGGTAGTTTAAGGTCTTCTCCCTCGGCATGCACGATGAAAGTCCGTTTCCGACCGAGACTACCCATAAATAAACCCAATTCGAAGAGTACGTTGTCTCTTGGTGAGGAATAGCTTCGCCCTCTAGTTTCAATTTTGTCATCGGGAGACAGCACAAATACCGCAAAATCGAAACTGTCAAGTCGGTTCGTCAGCGCCTCTAGAGTACTTTCTCCTTGCTTGAAGAAGTTGTCCTTCCAAATGTTCGGCTCTGCGTACCTCTTGAGTTGTGATTCAACCTCTCGGGCCACGAGATCTCCTTCGCTGGACGAGCCGATAAATACGGCAGGTCGTTGATCGGCCATTCTGCGCACCTCCCTTCTCACGCTCAGATAGAAGCTAGCACTATAGCACCAATCAAGAGATTCCGAATAGCATAATCCATTACGCCCAAAGAACGACGGGAAAGGCGATGATTGGCTCGATAAAGGTACTATATTGACATCTGTTCCCATGGAGGAGGGCGGGGGAACCAGGTCTTAGGAAACTCCATCGATCACAACGCAAAGGTCCCCCAGGTCTGGATTCTCAGACCTGGGATAGCACGAACCTCAGTTCTCGATTCATCCATGATCGCCGAGACACTCATCGACGCCGATGACTCCTCAAAAAAGTCGGCTCCGCGAACGCGATGGACTGACAGAATAAATACAAACTGCAATCCCACCGGTTTTCGTTCTGTCTATCATCGGCGCAATAATGGAAGCGATGACTGCATCCAGTCGATGTCCCCCGCAAACCGATCCCTTACCTCTTGTCTGTCCAGATCGTCGCAGCTTTCTGCGCGGAGCGAGCCTGGCTGCGGCCGGTCTGTTCTCGCGGGATGCGGCCAGAGAGTTCGGCCTTTCCACCCCCAGCGCGCAAGATGCCCCGGATTATCGCATCGAAATCGCCGAGGTGGAGTGGGAGCTGGCTCCCAAGAAGAAGATTCGCACCACTGCCTACAACGGCCAGGTTCCCGGCCCGCTGCTGCGGCTGAGAGAAGGCAAGCCGGTCAGCATCGAGATATTGAACCGGCTGAGCCGCGAAGAGATCGTCCACTGGCACGGCCAATGGATCGCCCCTGCCGTGGACGGCGCGATGGAAGAAGGTGCGCCGATGATTCCCGCTGGCGGGCACACGCAGATCGCCTTCACGCCACGGCCCGCGGGCCTGCACTGGTATCACACCCACGCGATGGCGGGGCGCGATTTGAAGCGGGGCCTGTACAGCGGCCAATTCGGCGTCCTCTATGTCGAGCCGCGCAACAACCCAGGCAGCTACGACCAGGAGCACTTTATCGCCCTGCACGATTGGGAGCCGTTCTATTCAGCTAGCGATGACGGCTCGCTGATGGTGCAATACGCCGCTGCGTCGATCAACGGCCGGATGCTGGGTCACGGCGACCCGATCCAGGTGCGCGCGGGCCAGCGCGTGCTCTTTCATATCGTCAACGCGAGCGCCACCGAAGCTCACTGGATTGCGCTGGCCGGCCACGCCTTTCAGGTGATCGCTCTCGATGGCCAGCCAGTCGCAACGCAAGCAATTGTCGATACACTGCGGCTGGGTCCGGCAGAACGGGTCAGCGCTGTGGTGGCGATGAACTCACCCGGCGTCTGGGTTCTCGGCGAGGCGCGGGAACGGTTTCGCAACTCCGGCATGGGCGCAGTCGTCGAATATGCAGGCAGCTCGGGCAAGCCGCAATCGCCTGCGCCCGCGCCGCTGCATTGGAATTACCGTGCTTTTGGGGATGCACTGCCAATGATTCATAAGCCGGACGGGACTGTGCCGCTGGTCTTTACCTCCCGCTTCGAGGGCCACGGGGCGCTGGACCGCTGGATGATCAACGGCAAATCTTATCCCGAGACCGATGCAGTCGTGCTCAGGGAGGGTCTGCGCCATCGGCTGATCTTTGACAACCGCAGCATGGACGACCATCCTGTACATCTGCACCGGCACAGCTTCGAGCTGGTATCCGTCAAGAGTGCGGCGATGAGCGGCGTTCACAAAGACGTGGTCATCGTCGAGGCCGGAACCAAAGTGGAAGCCGACCTGATCGCCTCCAATCCCGGCGACACGCTCTTCCACTGCCATCAGCAGGACCACATGAACGAAGGCTTCATGACTCTCTTTCGCTATGCATAGCTGCTTTCTTTGCCGTCTCTCTCGACAGAGGATTCTCTCCGGAGCACAGATGAAAGTTCTTCTCTCCATCTTCGTCCTCGCTGCCATAACCGCTCTTCGAGCGCAGGCCCAAGGCAATTACGAGATTCAGGTCTACGGCGCGGAGACGGTTGCGCCCGGCGACCTGATGGTTGAGCTGCACTCCAACTTCACCGCGGACGGCCAGCACAAGACCATCGGCGGCGTTTTGCCCACCAACCGTGCAGAGCACGAAACCCTGGAGTTGACGCAGGGCATCAACGACTGGGCGGAGGTTGGTTTCTACGTCTTTACCAGCGAGCAGGATGGACACGGCGTGCAGTGGGTGGGCGACCATATCCGGCCCCGCGTGCGGGTTCCTGAAAAATGGCGCTGGCCTGTGGGTGTCAGTCTCTCCACAGAGGCGGGCTATCAGAGAGCCGGCTACGATCCCGACACCTGGACCTGGGAGATTCGCCCCATCGTCGATAAACAGTCGGGTCGGTGGTACTGGGCCGTCAATCCGGCGCTGGAGCGCACCTGGCACGGACCGGATGTAAAGCTGGGCATCGACTTCTCGCCTGCCGTGAAAGTGAGCTACGACTTCACCAAGAAGCTCACCGGAGGCGTGGAGTACTACGCAGATTACGGCAGCATCACCAACATCGCCAGCCTGCATAATCAGCAGCAGCAGATCTTTCCGGCGATTGATCTCAACGTCTCGCCGGAATGGGAGATCAACTTCGGCGTCGGCATTGGACCGACAGCCGCGACCGATCACTGGATCGTCAAAGGAATCGTCGGCCGGCGGTTTGACTGGGGACGGAAGAAGCAATAACAACGTGCCTCCAGAACATGTCGCAGTTTTTGACGAAGATGGTGAGATTCCCGTTTGCACGTTCCGCTAGCCCGGCAGCGCTCTTTGTCCCAGTCGTGCAAATTCATGCTTTGCCCAGATGGCAACCATCAGACACGGCGTCACGAGGCCAAGCACCAGCAGCCGCCCGATCCACGGGGTTCTGATGCAGATGGTATGCGTACAAAAGGATTCGCGAGCGTTCCAGACCCAGGGCAACCCAGAGGCTAGGACAGCAATCCAGAGCCAGCAATAAGCGCCAAGGACGATTGCACCGGTACGAATGCGAAACAAAAGAAGGAAAAACGCAAGGAATCCAGCGATCGCAGGCGCCAGAGTAATCCACAGCCCCGTGAGGCCAGTTGTTCTGATTGCTCCAAGGTTCAGCGGGAATCGCGGATCGCCACAGATCAGGACTGACAAAACCAGCAGATATATCGCCGAGATTGCAAGCCAGAGCAACGCACTCCAGCGGGCAACACGCGAACGAACGGAATAAGCCACAGTTACACCTTCAGGAAGCACCCGATGCCCTATACGTCTTCCGGGGCAAGGCGGTTCCCGGGAGTTCGGTGCGTGCGCTAGCCGAAGCTAACCTTCAAGCCAAATGATTCAGTAATCGCTTTGAGAGATGTGCAGGCGTGGACGCCCGCACGACAGCCGGTCTAGAGACCGGCGCTACAATCCTTCCATTCCCGAATCATACGGTCACCGCACTGGAACTTGTTGGAGAGGCAATCAGAGCCGAGAAATCCGCTCGCAGGAGCTAAAGCCCTCCGTCATTCTGGGGCTTTTGCGGCACGACTGAAGTCATGCCCTGATACAAAACCTGATTATTTCAACAAATTCGTAGGTGGGTTTACGAAGCGGGGATGAATCCTACCCGACCAGTTCCAGCGCGCGAATCGTCTCTTTGCGCACGGTGAGCTGTTCGACGAGGTCGGTGCGGACTTCATAGCCGCGGCCCGGTGTATCGGGAATAGCGATCTCGCCCGCCGAGGAGACGCAAATCTCTGGCTCAACGATCTCTTCCGCCCAGTAACGCGCCGAGGCCGACACATCGCCCGGTAGCGTGAAGTTTTCCAGCGTGGAAAGCGCGATGTTGTGAGAGCGGCCAATGCCGGACTCCAACATGCCGCCGCACCAGACGGGAATACCGCGCTCCTGCGCTGCGTTATGCACCGCAATCGCTTCGGAGAATCCGCCCACGCGGCCCAGCTTGATGTTGATAATGCGGCAGGATTCCATTTCGATGGCCGCCAGCGCATCGCGCCGGTTGCGAATCGATTCGTCGAGGCAGATCGGCGTTTGCAACTGCTTTTGCAGCATTGAATGGTAGTAAAAATCGTCGTGCCAGAGCGGTTGCTCAATCATCAGCAGATCGAATTGATCAAAGCTGACGAGATGCTCGGCGTCGCGCAGCCGGTAGGCGGAGTTGGCATCGCAGCTCAGTGATATTTCAGGCCATCGGCTCCGCACCCGCTCAAAAACATCCACATCCCAGCCATGCTTGCACTTCAGCTTGATGCGCTGATAGCCCGCAGCCAATTCCTTCTCGATAACGGCCATCAGTTCGGGAATCGACGGTTGAATCCCCACTGAGACGCCGCAGGGAATTACGTCGCGGATTCCGCCTAGCAATTGCGAGAGCGATATCCCTTCCCGCTGCGCCTCAAGATCCCAGATCGCATTTTCAAGCGCAGCTTTCGCCATGCGGTTGCCGCGTACGGGGCGAAAAATGCCGGGACAGTCGCCGCCATGCTTCACTGTGCCTGAGGCCAGCATCGGGCCCAGTTCCTGAACAATAACCGCCCAGGCTGAGTCCGTGGATTCAGACGAGAAATACGGATGCTCGCCCGCCGTGCATTCGCCCCAGCCGGTCAGACCCTCCGATTGCACCTCAGCCAGCAAAATACGCCGGTCACGCGTGACGCCAAAGCTGGTCTCAAAGGGGCGTACAAGGGGAATACGAAGTTCGCGAAGGATAATTGCATCAATTCTCATACTTTTGCTGGTCCTTTGGGTGAATATCCTGATACTTGAGCTGCTAAACCCAGTTCATAGATTCCGTTGCCTTCTTTATCCAGCGAAAAACCAACTACCGCCAAACCCTGGGAAAATGCCTTTTGAAACCTGCTGCGGTTCTCCAACTGAACCGCGAGTGCGCGTTCTCTGCCTGCGTCCGAGGTCTTCCACTGGTAGATGGAAGCGGGTACAAGAATCTGTGCCGAAATGATGCACTGGCCCGCAGGACAGCCTTCAAGAATCGCTTCAACCCTCGGTGAATCCAGCTCCCACTGGGCCAACAAGCGATCCGTGGGAAGCCCACCTTGTAGACGAGATGAGGATACACCATAAAAATTCACCCTATACTCACGAACGCTGACGCCCAGCTTGTGGATATTGAGGAAAGAATTTTTGATTTCCAGAGGATCAAATGTCCATTCCATTCCCCGAATGCCCCTTGACAGCGCCTCAAGCCGTTGTTCCCACTTGAGTTGTGCGCCGATGCCACGGTTCTGCCATTCGCGCCGCACCGCCAGCATGTGGGAGTGCAGATAGGGCTGCGGAGGCTGCGGTGGATTTTCTTTGCTGGTCTTCACTCCCGGCAATGAAAAGGCGAATCCAACCAGCGATTCAGGCCCTCCATTGGGTTTGGCACCAGGAATCTCTGAATCGAAGGCGCCGATCACCTGGCCGCCGATCTTTTGCCCAACCAGAAACGCGCGGCGTGGAATCACATCCCCGGCATCGTAGCCCCAAATCTCAATCTGAAGCTGCACGCAGGCCTCAAGTTCCTCGAAACCCTCGCAGGCGCGAATCAGAATCACGGCCGCGCCTCGGATTCCTGCGAACAGGCCGCAAGTTTGCGTTTCGCCGCGACCCATAACGCTTCCAACTCCGCAGGGGATAGTTCTTCGAGCGGCTTCGCGGAGGCCAGTTCCATCTGCCGGAAGCGATTGCGGAAACGAAGATTGCAGCCGCGCAAAGCCATCTCCGCATCCACGCCCAGATGCCGGCCAAGATTCACGACCGTAAAAAGCAGATCGCCTAATTCTGCTTCCACCGCGGGGTTGCGGGCAGGGTCGTCTGAAACGGCCTCGGCTATCAGCTCATCGGTTTCTTCAACGAGCTTGGGCAGCAGGTCGCGCCAATCCGGCCAATCAAATCCCGCCTTGCGCGCCTTGGCTCCCAGCTTAGCCGCCTCAGCCAGAGCCGGCATCGAGCGCTGCACGGAATCCAATCGCGATGCAGGAATTGCATGCGCCGCAGACGCGTCCGCTGCATGCAATGCCGCGGCTGCTCCATGCAATGGTTCGGCGGCCTTGATCTCGTCCCAGTTGCGCAGCACAGCCGCGGAAGAACCCTCGACCTGCGAGTTCACTGCCGCGCGATTCCCAGCTTCCCGCGAGGCCGCTTCGCCGAAAACATGCGGATGCCGCCGCACCAGCTTGCGGTTCAATTGCTCCAACACGTCGGCAATAGTGAAATGTCCTGCATTGGCCGCCATCTCTGCATAAAACAAGACCTGCAAGAGCAGATCGCCCAACTCTTCGGCCAGATGCGGAAAGTCGCGGCGCTCAATCGCATCAAAGACCTCGTAGGCCTCTTCGAGCGTATATTTGCGGATCGAGTCGAAAGATTGTTCGCGGTCCCACGGGCAACCGCCGGGGGCGCGCAAGCGAGCCATGATCGCCGCCGACTGCTCAAAGAGCGCGGCGGCTCGAACCGGATTGGTAGCTTGCGGAGGTGCAGAAGCCTGGCTAACCGGCGAGTCGTCCATTCTCTTCAAGTGTACCTTGAGAGCGCCGCGTGCCCGCTATTCAGCGCCCAGAAAACTCCTTCGGCCACCCTGCCAGCTCACCCTTGCAGCTTGTTGAAGAGGCTTCCCGAACCCAGTTGCGAGATCACATCTTCAAGCGCCGTCTGCTGGGTTTCAGCCAATGACAATTGCGTGGAGATGGTGGGCAAATCGGCCTGCATCAGGTTTGTCTGCGCGGTCGTTAGCTGTGTTTGGGAACTGGTGACCGCATCCGAGGCAGACGTCAGCCGGGTGATGGAGTTATCGATAATAACCCGTTGTTGAGAAACATAATTGAGTGCGGTGTTCAACGCGGTCGTATCGGAGACCGAGGTAGGGGCGTTCGTGCCGGTGGCAAAATCTGCCACCAGTTGATTCAACGCGCCAATCACGTTGTTGGTTCCGGCAGCAGTGAATATCTGGTTCCCCGGAACATTGAGCTGGATGGTTTGCCCGTTTGGCGTCTGAAGAAAGTTTACATCCGAGTCGCCGTTGTAGGTCACCGTGGCGGGCACGGTCGCATTCGAGACAGTGAAGGGCGCAGTCGAGGTCTGGCCTCCGGCAAAGATGTACTGGCCCTGATAACTGCTGTTGGCCAGTGATACCACCTCGTCGCGAATGCCGGCAATCTGGTTGGAGATCGACTGAAGATCGCTCGCGTTCATCGTGCCGTTATCCCCGCTGGTGGCCAGCGTAATCGCCTGGGTGAGCTGCGAGACAACGCTGCCCAGCGCCGAATCCGCCACCTGCAACTGCCCATTGACCAGGCTTGAAGTTTCGGTAAAGGAATCATCCTGCTGAATCTGGTTGAGTAGCAGAACATTCTCTCCTGAGGCCACCGGATCCTGGCTCAGCGCCGTCACCCGCACGCCGCTGGCCAGCTCGGATGTGAGTTGCTGCTCGCTCACCTGCGTCTGGTCCAGAGAACTCACCAGATTCGTAATATAACTCGGATCCACCCGCATCGCTTTCCTCCGTTACCGGTGACGGTCCGCCCAAACCCAGTCGCGCTCGCCTGCGCCGGCGCTGCTGGCGTCTGTTTAGGTAACCGTCGTCTCTTCCCCCAGGTTCAGCACCGAGGACATGATGTTGTCCAAGATCGTGAAGACTTGCGATGCCGCCTGATAGCTGCGCTCCAGCACCTGCATCGACGAAGCCTCGTCATCCAGGCTGACCTCGGAAAGCGCATTGTTCTGCGTCTGCAACTGGGTTACCGATGCAGCCTGCGCGGTGTTGTCCGTCTGCACGCCGGAAACAGTTGAACCCAGCGTGGTGACAAAACTCGAATAGAAGTTGGTTGGCGTCGCGCCATTCACAATCGTTTGGTTGGCTAGATTCGCCATTGCCGTCGCATTGCTGTTGTCGCCGGTTCCGAGGCCCAACCCCGCGGCGGCAATGTGATTGGGATCGGTCATCACGACAGCCATCGTCGAGGCGCTGCCCGCAACCACCGCCGGCTGGAAGAAGATATCGCCCGCGCCGCCATTGTCTCCGACCAGATCGGTCCCCGCGTTGTTCACCGTGTTCACTTGAGTGGAGACGTTATAAGCCAGCGCATCGAGCGAGGCCAGGGCGTTGGGTATATCCTGATCGCGCGCTGTTAGATATCCGCCCAGTTCGCCGCCTCCACTGGCAAGAGGCGTTGTAACATCTGCGCCACCGAGAAAGAAGTGCGTCACCCCGCCAACCAGCCCGGTCGTCATCTGGAAACTCTGATTTTCAGAGACCAGCAATGCACCCGAGGTAGTGGTGATTGTCAGGCCGTTGTTCTCGGTTGTCGTCTGGTTGATGCCGATCAACTGCGAGAGTGCGCTGATGTCCTGCTGGCGCTGGTCTTCGAGCGTCCCGGCATCCGCGTTGGGAGAAGTGGACTGAATCTGCTGATTCAACTGCGCAAGCGCCGAGGTAAGCGCGTTGACCTGACTCGTGACTCCAGAGGCCTCCTGATCGAGTGCCGATTGCTGCGAGTTCAAGCTGGCTGCTGCGTTTGAAATATCTCCGGCCAGCGTTGTCGCCGAGCTAAGCACCTGCTGGCGCAGCGCATTGTTGGTGGGATTCGATTCAAGCGACGCGAAGGAGCTGAAAAAGCTGGTGATGTCGCTGCCGATATCTCCGGCACTGGCGCTCGATGTGCCCGAATCCGGCGGAAAGAGCGCCTGTATGCTGTCCAGCGCCGTCAGCCGGGCGCTCGATGCCGAGGAGAGTTGCTGCTGCTGGTTCAACCGCTCCAGCAGAACGTTGTCGCGAATCGATGTCGGACCGGTTTGCGAGACGCCGGTGCCATAGGCTACCCCGTTGACAAAGATCGGAGCATTCTCCTGCCAGTCAGGAACCTCCCGCGTATAGCCGGGCGTGTTGGCGTTGGCGACATTGTTGGACACTACGCTTAACGCCGACTGATCGGCATCAAGCGCCTGTGAAATCAAACTGAACGCAGCGCTAATTGTCCCCATGCTTGTTCTCCGTTCCGGGTCCAATCCAGTTGATAGGGGCCAGCGCTCGTGGTGCCTGTTCGCTGCCATACTCCCGCCGCCCTTGCCGCAGATCGCGCAGACGGCACATTACATGCAAGTTGGCCCGCGTCGCATCCAAAACCCGGCCAAAAACCGCCAGGTCCGCAACCGCATCCCGTGCCTCGCCGGCCAGATCGCGTTGGTTCGCAGCGCCGATCAACGCCACGGAGCTGTGCATATCGCGATTCAAGACTTGACAGGTCAACGCCAACTCCTCCAACCGGTCTGCATCCAGCCGCGAGAGCGCCCGCGAGGCCTCGACCACCAGTTCTCTCAACGCCGGCTTGACCCGATCTGCGCCCAGCTCCCCCATTGCCTACATTCCTTTCGATTTTTATGGGCAACTCACCGCCCGCCCGGTCCCGCAACCAAGCCAGTCGCTCCCCCGGCACGCCTGAGCGCGCAGCCGGTGAGGCTCGGCCACCCCATCTCTTCGAGTGAAAAACAGAGCAAGGCCAGCAGGACTCAATCCTGGCTCAATAGCGCGTCCACGACCTTCACCGCCACAGCCGCCGGAGCGACGTTGTAGTTTCCCGAAGCCAGGGCCGCCTGAATCCCGACTATCTTATCGGTGCGGTCGGCCGGCTCCGAGGCTGTCTGAGATACCTCGTTGCCGGCGCTGCTCACCGTCGCCTGGTCGCTGCCCAGACCGCCCACGGTCGTCGCTCCATTGCCGCCGCCGCGCGGCTGAATAGCTGCCGGGGCCGCGGGAGTCACTCCCAGCAGCGACTTCAATCCATCCAGACTGTTTCGAATGTCCATTTCTCTATCTCCTTGAGTGTTTGCTTGCCCATCGCAGAGGCAGCTTGCCGCCTCCGATGTTGCTTCCTGTCAGGTTTATCGGCCCCTTCACTAATCACTCTAGTCATTGAGGCGGATTGATTACGGTATCTGTGTGCCGGTTCCCAGTTACCCGGATACTTTGGGAATTATTACCATGTTGGGAAACTGTTGTTGCAGCAGAATGGTTTACCGGCCGGGAAAGCTCTTTCACGATGCTGGTCGCAATCCCGAAGCCGCCGCGGTCACTCAACGCGCGGCCCAGAGCCTCGGAGGCAAACTCGCCCAGCGCTCCGCCCGAACCTTCGTCCTCGTCGCCGTCATTAGTCAGCGCGTCGCCGCGGGTCGTCGGCTTGAGCAACTCCTTCATCATCTGCGCTTCAAACTCGTGCGCCGCATTCACCAGCCGCGGCGGGGGAGTATTCGAGCCGGATGCCGCATTTGAGGCTGCTACTGATTGAATCAAAGACATTCCAAATCCTCCGGAGCAATCCAGCCCAGGTTAGAGCACTTCGAGGTCGGCCTCCAGCGCGCCAGCCTCCTTCATCGCCTGCAAAATCGAGATCACGTCTCGTGCCCCAGCCCCGGTCCGCTGCAACTCCTGGACCAGATCCTCGACCGTTGCGCCTTCTTTCAGATCGATGCGGTTGACCGGCTTGTCCTGCGCCTGCACCGTGGTCTGCTGAACAACCTGCGTGGTCCCCGAAGAAAGCGCATTGGGCTGCGAGACCTCATTCTTCACCGTCACATTCACTGAGAGTCCGCCATGCAGAATCGAGACCGGCTGCAGACGCACATTGCCGCCGATGACGACCGTGCCCGTGCGCTCGTTGACCACCACCCTCGCACGCGGATAGACCTCGACCTCGACCTGCTCCACGCGGTCCAGAAGATCCGCAACGTCTTCATTGGGCAAGGCAGCAATCTCCACTCTGCGGCTATCCACGGCATGCGCGCGCGGCGATCCCAGCGCCTTGTCGATAGCCTGTGCCATCCGCTCGGCAGTGTGGAAATCGGCATCGTTCAGCACCACGCCTACCACATGCATCTGTTTGAGGTCGAAGGGTACCGGCCGCTCCACCAGCGCACCACCCGGAATCCGTGCGGTGGTCGGATGATTTACCTGTTTGGTATTGCCGCCGCCCGTCGCAATATATCCGCCCAGCACCAGCGAACCCTGGGCCTGCGCATAGATCTGGCCATCCGGCCCGTAGAGCGGGGTCATTAAAAGAACCCCACCTTCTAGCGAGCGCGCGTCTCCGGCTGAGGATACGGTAATATCCATCCGGTAGCCGGGCCGGGTAAACGGCGGAAGCGTGGCCACGACAAAGACCGCCGCCATATTTTTCACCTGCATATTGCTGGCAGAGTTCGATCCCGTCTGCGGAACAGTGATGCCCATCCGTTCGAGAGCCGAGATGAGCGTCTGCGCGGGAAAGACCGTCTGGGAGCTGTCGCCGGTTCCACGCAGGCCGACAACCAACCCATAGCCCACCAACTGGTTATCGCGAATCCCTTCGATGGTGGCGACATCCTTGATCCGCGCCAACTCCACCCGCGCCCCCACCGAGCCGGTTTCACCCAGGCAGGCAGCCGCGCCGAGCGCCATCACAGCGGTGAGCGCCAACCCGTTGCGGAGATTTCCCGTCCCGCAAAGAGTGCACGGGCGCAGAAATCTCTGCACCCCCCCCCACCTCGTTTTGTCGTCCGCTATGCGCATTCCCATCCCTTACGCCCACACCCGCAGTTTCCTGGTCTCTATTCCCTGCCGCTTAGAAGACCACGATCTTCTCCAGCAGCCGCACGATCGGATTCTGCCGGTAGGTGGAATCGTTCACGATTCCCTTGCCCGTCACCTCCAGCTCCAGATCGGTCATCGCTGTCGAAAGCACCTGATTCTGCGAGCTCACATCCTCGGGCCGCACCAGCCCGCGCAATTTGATCAACTGCGTCTGCTGCGAGAAGGTCAACTGGCGGGTCGCCTGGACAACTAACATGCCGTTCGGCAGCACATCCACGACCTCCGCGCCGAAGGTCGTCGACAGGCTAGAGTTCGTAGTGCTTTGCCCCTGCGCCGAGAGTCCCGAGGCGGAATTCTGCCCTATCAGGTTCTGCATCCGGTTGGTGGCGCTGAGCGCGCCGAACAATCCGGTCAACCCGGAACTCGCGTTTGAGGCGCGGGAGTTCTTCACCCCGCCGTCGGTCTCCGCCACCAGGCTCTCGGTCACCACAATCCCGACCACATCGTGCAGCCGGATAGCCTTGGCATCGGTTCCCAGCCGCACCAGGCGGCCTTCCGCGCTCCAGATCGAGCCCGGCGTGCGCACTTCCGCCGCCTGCTGCGCCCGCACTCGCTCAATGTAGTTCCTCAGCGCGGCCTCCGGAGGCGTCGCCGTCTTCGCCAGCGGATTGACTTTCTTGTTCCCCGCTTCGGCAGCCGATGGCAAAAGCACCAGAGCCGCCGCGCACAGACCAACCGTACCGATCTCGATCCATCTCCAAGGTGGTCGCATCATCGCGTCTCTCCTTCCGGCAGAAAAGCCGCCCGGCCCGGCCCGAGCGCCACAGCTGGCAGCACCTTGCCGCCAATCTTCAACCGAACCTGCAAGCGAGAACCGACTGTGGCCGGACCCAGCGCGACTGCCTCCAGATGCGCTTCCACCACCGGCGTATTCTCTTCGACAATCAACGTCTCGCCCGCACGGATTACGGGTGGCGGCCCTTCCTGACCAGGGGCAAGAACCGGGTTTGCCGGCTGCGCCGCGCGGGCCACAAAATACCGTCCTGCATAGCCCGTTTCCACGCGTACCAGCCGGCCCGGCCCGCCCGGATTTTCATTCTCCCGGAAGAGCAGCCAGCGGTCGCCGTTATTGGGATCGTCGATCTCTCGTACCAGCTCCCCGCCGGGCTGTCCCTCCACCGACCCGCTCAGCGTCCGGTCAACCGGCGCCGAGACCTGCATTACCAGCCTTCTCGGAGTCTGCGCACAAACAGAGAGTGCGATCAGTGGCAAGGCGATTGCCCACAACCTTCTCCCGACTCCCCATTGCCAAGCGCAACCCATCATTCTGAGCCTCATCAAATCTCTCAACCCACCAGCGCTGCGTCTCTGAGCTGCGCTCGGACTATCCATATCGCCAAACTTCGCCTGCCGCTTCAAGATCAATGCGTCATATTGTTGACCTGCGAATACATATCGTCCGCCGCCTTGATCACCTTGGAATTCGATTCGTAGGCCCTCTGCGCCAGCACCATTTGGACAAACATCGTCACGACATCGACGTTTGAGTTCTCCAGATATCCCTGCTGCAGAGTTCCCAATCCCTCAGTCCCGCCGGGATTGCCCAGCACCGGATCGCCGGAGTTCAAGGTCGCCGCCAGCAGATTCGAACCCTTGCTCTCCAGCCCTCCTGGATTGGGGAAGGTGGCCAGTTGAATCTGCCCCAGTTGCGACGGGTTCTGCTGCCCCGGCAAGGTCGCGTTCACCACGCCGTATTGGGTGATCGTCACCGCGGTTGCATTGGGCGGAATGGTAATCGTGGGAATGATCGGGTCGCCGTCCGTGGTCACAATCGTTCCCTGGTTGTTCAACTGAAACTGCCCGGCGCGGGTGTATTCGATAGTTCCATCCGGGCGTTGCACCTGAAAGAAGCCGCTGCCTTCAATCGCTACGTCCAGCGGGTTCGAAGTCTGGTTCAGCGACCCCTGGGTCATAATCACCTCGGTGGCCGCCGATTTGGTGCCCAGGCCAATCTGCAACCCAGCCGAGATGGTGGTCTGGCTCTGCGCCGCGCCCGGCGTCACCAGGTTTTGGTAGACCATATCCTGAAACTCCAGCCGCAACTGGCGAAAGCCGGTCGTCGAGGAGTTGGCCAGGTTGTTGGCAATCGTGTCCAGATTCAACTGCTGCGCAGCTCATGCCGCTGGCGGCCGTGTACAAAGCTCGAATCATTGGAACTCCCTTCGGTCGTTCGTTGTCAGTGAACAGTGATCAGTGGTCAGGGAAAAGCACCTTTGAATCGCCGCAGACAACTCCCATATAGTTTGTCCGCTCCCCACTTTTGCCTAATTCACCTGCCGATCACTAACCACGCTGCTTTCTGTTTTCTGCTCGCTGTCCACTGTTCCCTGTTCACTGCCTCTCACACCCGTGGCAGATCCTCGGTGGCGGTCTTGTTGAACTCGGTGTGGAAGATGGTCAGTGCCTTCTGCATCATCTCCGCCTGGCGCTGCATGACGATCAGATCCAGCGACCCTTGAATCACATCCTGATTCGCCGCCTCAATCGCTCCCTGATGAACGCTGGCGTTGGCCGAAAGCACGGGCACGACCTTCTCCGGAGGCAGATAGTGATTCGCGCCCTCCGGCTTCAGTTGGGTTCCCTGCGGGAAGGTGAAGACGCCGACCGTCGCCACCACACCCCCCGCAACCGAAAGGACTCCATCTTGAACCGACGGTCACTTCGCCGGGAGGCACCGGAATCGGCTGGCCGGTCGAGGAGAGCACCGGTTCACCGGCGGCCGTCACCAACTGGCCAGCCTGGGTGCGATGAAAACTGCCATCGCGGGTGATAGCGGGGACCGTTCGGGGTCTGCACCTCGAAGAATCCCTCGCCCTCAATCGCCAGGTCGAGAGGATTCCCGGTCTGAGTCAGCGCGCCCTGAGCCCAGATTGAGCCGGTCGCCGCCCAGCAATCCATAATTGTTGACGGTCTTTCCCAACTGCGAATCGAGCGCGTCGGGGCCAAGCAGAACCGAGCGGAAGAACTCGCGCTCGGCCCGGTAGCCGGGGGTCTGGGCGTTGGCCAGATTGGCCGCCGCCGTATCCAGCGCCTGGGTGCGCGCCACCAGCCCGGTCATCGCCGCATAGTATCCGCTGTCCATCGGGGAATTTCTCCTTGCATGGAGAAGCAATGCAGGTGAATGACCGATGAACGGCGAGAGGGATTAGAGCAAAATCAGAATGTGTTTTCTTGCCGGAAGGCAAGGAGAAAAAGCTCTATTTATTGTTGGAGCAAGTGTGCGGGAATCTAAGACTAAGCGATGGTTCTCTTGACAGGCACCATCGCCAGGGTGCGATACGGCCAATTCCTCTTGCGATGACTCGATCCCGTCGGCAGAATGAGTCCGCGCTGAAGCTGACAGCACAGCCCGGCCAGCTTCCAGTTTCAACCCCGCTCCCGCTCCGGCAAGCCGGTCAAGAGCGGGAGGAACTACTGGAGTCCGTCGCAGATGATCGTGACATCGAAGACCGAATCCTCGAAGCGGTAGGCATGGTTCAGCTTGAACTCGGGGGCTTGCACATGGAGATTGTAATCCCGCCCGGTAATCACGGCAGGAACGGAAAGACCGCAGTTGGCTGAGAGGTCGGGCACCTTGCCCTTCCACGCGCCGGCCAGCATATTACAGATTTCGCCGATGCCATCCTTGACCGTGTCGTCGATCTCGGAAAACTCCATGCCCGTCATATGCGCGGCAATCTTCATCGCCGCCGGCCCGCCGGTGCGAAAGACACAGGCGCCGCTCAACAGCCCGCCAAAGCCGACCACCGCAGTCACCGACTCGTCGTGGCCAATCGCGAGCCGGGGCAAGATCGCGCTCGCAGCTCACCCCCAGCATCAGGTGAAAGACCTCTTCCACACTCGCATCCAGATTCTTCGGGTCGGAGACCAGATGCACCGATTCTCGCAGCGATAGCGTCATCGTACGCTCCATTTCATTTCCGCCGGCTTGCCGCGATTTAGCGGCAATTGCGGTCTTGCGCACTCCATATAAAAGCAATGGTTGCCTCCCGGTCAGACCGCGCTGAGCAGCGGCAGGACCCGTTCCTTCACCTGTTCGGCCGTGAATGGCTTGCGGATGTAGCCCTGTGCGCCGGCCAGGATCGCCTGTTTGACATGCTCTTCGCTCGACTCCGTGGTGATCATCACCACCGGAACACCGGGCGCCAGATTCTGCGCCCGTATCTGGCGCAAAAACTCCAGGCCGTCCATCGAAGGCATGTTGATGTCAGAAAGGATCAGGTCCACCTGCTTCTCCTTCAGCAGCTCCAATCCCTCCGTGCCGCTCCCGGCTTCATGGACCGTCATCGGGTCCAGTCCAGCCTGACGAAGCGCCCGCTCTACAATCTTGCGCATGACCGAGGAATCGTCAACGATCAGGGTGCGAATTTCACTCATTCCCAGCTCCTCTGCTACTGTCCCTATCGGCTAGAGCGGGTGGGCCATGAGAAAAATTCTCCCCGCACCTTCCATTGTCCAACCCTGTTCCCAATTCAGTTCTGCGCTACTCTCGGCGGCCAATTCCCGAACCCCAATTCCCGATTCACTCAAACAGGGTCCTGCGGGCCAGACTCCAAAACGGTTCTCGCAATCCACGACAAGCCCGTCCCACCAATGCGCAAGAACCTTCGGCAGCGCCTGCCTCAATGCGCCCCTACCGAGCAGATCACATCCTGCACCTCGGCCAGCGCGGGCAGAGGCGCGGCCTGCGGTTTGCGCCAGATGCGCAGCCAGAGGCAATCATGGACCCGCACCAGACGGCTTTCAACAGGCCGCGCACGCTCAATAGAACGGGCCAGCGCATGAACCACCGCCTGCTCGCTGGATGCCTCCAGCAACTCCACCGCTGGAAAGCCTGCATTCAGCATCCGCGTATGCGCGGGGCGGAAGAGCGAGGCCTGCACCAACCCACTTTCCACCCGCAAGCCGGTCATGCGTTCGACCGCAAGCGCCAGCACCGGGTCCATGCGGTCTTCAAAGCCCAGATAGAGCAGCTTCCCGGCCGCTACACGCAAGGGCAACGCGCCAAAGGCATCGACAAAAAGCCGCGGCAGCAGCGGCGTCAGCGCCTCCGCATCATGAAACTCGAGCGGCAGCACTGGGCAGCTCCATTGCAAGCCCAGCGCGCGGGTCACCAGTTGCTCGCTGACTCCCTGACGAAGGGTCAGCCAATGGCCCAGCCGCCCGGCTCCGGCGGCCTTCTGGGCATCGAGGGCCTCGCGCAGTTGCGTCGAATTGATCCAGCCCTGCTCCAGCATCACCAGACCCAGCGGAATGCGGTGGCGATGGCCTTCGCTCAAGCTGCCCCGGCCTTCCATCTCCCGGCTGACGGCAGCAGCAACCCGCGCCGTGGTGCAGGCCGTGGAGCAATTCCACCCGGACTCAAAGACCGGCGCCGAGCGTGAGCGCAAAAGATGCATCCAGCCCGAGCTGCAGCCGGGGTTGGCGCAGGTCTCAAAGATTCCAGCGCGGCCCCTCGGCGCGGTAGCACCCGGCCTTCCCGCGGGGATGCGCTCCGCGTTCGCCGCCAATCCGGCCAGTACGCCCGCCGGGGCGCCCGTTCTTCCGCCACCCGGCGCGACTCCGGCGGCAATTCCCTCGGCCAGGGCCGCTTCGCTCTGTCTCTCCCGTCTCCAGTTCAGAATAGGCATCGTATGCTCTCCAGCCGCTTCTTGGGAGCGGCAACCTCTGTAACGCGCAGTCCAAAATTGCCGTTGACCAGCACCACTTCGCCGCGAGCCACAATCTTGTCCCCAACAATCAGATCCACTGGGTCGGCAACGTGGCGGTCCAGTTGCACCACGTCGCCCGGTCCGAGATCAAGAATCTCGCCCAGCGGCAGCTCCCGGCAGCCAAAGCGCAGCGAGGCTTCGAGCTCGACATCGAGCAGCAGTTCCAGGCCCGGACTGAGCGCCGGAGCCGGCGGATTGGCGGCTGCGGCAGCCGGACGGGCAGCCGGTTGTGGCGCGGCTGCGGCTGGTTTGGGAACCCGCACCTCGTCGCGTACCAGAATCGTCCAGGAGCGGTCGCCTGATTTCAACTGGAAGGCATTCGAGATCTTGGCCTCTCCGGAAATCTCCTCGAACTTCTCCACCTTGACCTTGATTTGAGTCTTGGCGTAAAGATCCCCGGCAGCCGCGTCGGCGACCTCGCGCAGCAGCTCCTTCCAGCCTGCCTTTTGATCGACTCCCTCGCCGACCAGAGGAGTCTCCAGAATCGTCGCGTCGAGGACAACGGCAAACCGCCCCTCGTGGTCGCCGGAGATCGTCGCGGCGAAACCAAAGGAGCCTGCGCTGAGGGGCTTGGGCAGCGATTCAGAGAGCGCCGGCTCTCCGGCCAACGCCTGCGATAACAGTGTGGTGGCGACACCGATCCAGCTTCGAGGTAAGTTTTCATTGCGAAGCCTCCGCTCGGTTGCGCTCAATGCGGGCGGCGCGGTGGGGTCCCTGGCGAATGGCCTGAGCCTCGGTCATGGGCAGGCCTGCCGACCCGCCACTCGGGCAGCGAGTTGGCAGGCAGGTCAAGGCGTAGCACCGTCCCCGGCGTCCAGATTCTCAATCTCTTTCGCCGAGAGGCGCACCGAGGGCAACTGCAGGCTGGCGCCCAATCGGGATGCGCCGCGCGGCCAACTCCATCCGTGCCCGGGCATCTCCGGGATGGCGGCGGCGGCGGCTCCAGTCCGAGGTCAGGCGGCGCAGAATGGTGTTCGCGACCACGGCGGGAAAGGCCAGATTGAGCAGCCCTGAGCTGTGCGGCATGCGAATCTCGAAGCTCAGGCAGAGAGTCTTTTCCGTCACCGGCATCACCCGCGCCACCTGGGTCTGCATCTGGCGGCGCTCGAAGTTGAAGCTCAGCCCTACCGGCTGCCAGGCCGCGGTCAGCTCGCGGCAGATGATCTCGACGACCGAGCCGAGAATCGACTCCTCGATGTCGGTCAGCTCGCGCAGCGGGCCGTCGCGGCCCTCCCCGCCCAGCAGCAGATCGATGATCGGCGGAGCCAGCGCGAGATCCAGTTGCAGAACCGAGAGCGCTCCCAGCGGCTCCAGTCGGACCGAGGCGACATAGCTGATCTCCGGAATGCGCAGCAGAAACTCATTGAACTGAATCTGCTCGGCGGAGACCAGATTAACCTGGAAGCGCGTGCGCAGCCAGGCAGCCAGATTATGGGTCAGATTGCGCGCAAAGAGATCGTTCAACATGCTGATGGCGCGCAACTGATCGGTCGATATCTGGCCCGAGGAGGCAAAGTTGTACGGAACCACGCGGGCCCGCACCTCGGTGTGCGGGGCCTCGGGGGTCGAACTGCGCGCCGCCTGAAAAAGAGCGTCGATCTGATCCTGTTTGAGTGTCTTTTCCATGGGCCGCCGTTCTTTCCTCGATCTCGTCTCTATTCCTTTACTGCTTGTGTCTGCTCATTGCCGCCTGCCCACCCCTCAACGCCGCGTGCGGTCACCTCCGAGCGCGTTCAGGCGGCTTGCGCAAGTGGGCGCGGTCAAAGATGCCCCGTGCCGCCAGATCCTTGAGCGCCACCCTCAGATGGACGACCGCCGAGGCATGCACCTGCGAGACCCGCGACTCGACCACGCCCAGCGCCAGACCGATCTCGCGCATCGTCATCTCCTCGTAGTAGTAGAGGGTCATGACCAGCCGCTCGCGGTCGGGCAGCCGGGCAATCGCCTCGGCCAGCCTGTCTTCGAGTTCGCCCCTGAGACATCGAAAGAGCGGATCCTCCTCGGGACGGCCCGGCACGTAGGCCAGTTCTTCGTCGCCCGAGTCCTCGTTACGCTCCATGTGCAGCGTGCCGATCTCCAGGCCCTTCAGGTCGCCGAGCAGTTGCTGATACTCTTCGAGGCCCAGGCCCATCTCGACGGCCACCTCTGGCTCCGAGGGCGCATGGCCGAAGCGGGCGGTCAGCACCCGGATCGCCTCTTCTACCGCGCGGCCCTTGCGGCGCAGGTCCCGGGGACTCCAGTCCAAGGTGCGTAAACTATCGAGAATTGCACCCCGAATCCGGAACTGGGCGTAGCTGCGGAACTGGACTTTTTTCGTCGGATCGAATTTGGCGAAGGCGTCCATCAGCCCCACCACCCCGGCAGAGACCAGATCCTCGATGTCCACATGCTGGGGCAACCGTTCATGGATGCGGCGGGCGAGAAAGCGCACGATGGGCAGGTGCTCGAGCAGGACGTGCTCCTGCTCGGCGGTCAGCACCGCCCCGGCCATCGGTCCCCCGGCGGCTCCCAGCGGCGGATACGCCGAGGCGGCTCCATCGCGGCCCAGAGATCTCGGCGTCACAGCTCTCCCTTGCGCATCCATCCCCATCCCCGGTTCCCTTCTTTAAATCTTTCAATCAAAATCCTTCAATTAAAATCACTTATAGATCTCTCAGCGCACCGTCCCCACAGGCCGCAAACGAATCTCTGGAGGAATCTCTCCGGCGGCCACCACCGCGAGCCGGGGCAACACCGGCTCCAGCCACCGCTTTACGTGATAACGAGCCGGACTCGGACAAAGGAGCACGGGAAGGGCCGCGGCGGAGGCCGAGCCGATAAGTTGCCTCACAGAATCGGCCAGGCGGCGAACCAACGGCGCGCCGGGCTGCGCCTGTGCAGCAAGCAGCCGCTGGCCGCCATCGGGCGAGAGGGTTGCGAGGATCTCTTCTTCGATGGCCGGGTCGAGCAACAGTACCGGCAACTGCCCATCGCCATCGAGCAGCGGGCGAACCAGCCTGCGTCCCAGCGCCTGGCGGCAGGCCTCGACCAGCGCGACGATGTGCTTGTTCACCGGCGCGGCTTCGAGAAGGGCTTCGAGAATCGAGCCGAGATCGCGGATCGAGACCCGCTCCCGCAGCAACTGTTCCAGCACCCGTCCCACTTCGCCGAGCGAAAGCAGCTTGGGGACTAATTCTTCCAAAAGTTTTGGATGGCTCTCATTGAGCGAATCCATCAGCCGCTTGATCTCCGCCCGGCCGAGCAACTCATGCGCGTGCTGGCGGATCAACTCGCCCAGGTGCGTCGTAATCACCGTAACCGCGTCAACCACCGAGTAGCCGGCGGCGATGGCTTGGTCTTCAAGCGCCGGGACAATCCAGATCGCAGGCACTCCAAAGGCCGGTTCGCGGGCTTCCTTCCCGGCGAGCGGCCTGCGTTTTGGGTCGCCTGATACGGCGAGCAACTGCGGCCCCTCGGTCTGCCAGCGGCCAATCTCGATGCCGCGCAGTGAGAAGAGATACTCGCGCGGCTTCAGGCGCAGGTTGTCCGAGATATGCACCGGAGGAACCAGAAAGCCCATCTCGGCGGAGAGATGGCGGCGTAGCGCGCGGACGCGATTCAGAAGTTGTCCGCCCTGCTTCTCATCGACGAGCGGAATTAGCTGGAAGCCGATCTCCAGCGTCAGGTCTTCCAGGCGCAGCAGCGAGGTGAGATCCGTGGACTGCGCGGCCTGCTCGGCTTTTTTCTTTTCTGCGGGCAATAGCTCAGCGACCGGAACGGCCACAGCCACGGACTCGGCCCGCCGGGCGGCGAAAAACAGCCCGGCGGCGACCAGCAGAAAAGCAAATTTCGGCAGCCCCGGAATCAGGCACAACGCCGCCGAAACCAGGCTGGCGAGGTAAAGGGTTGCAGGCCGCGCCAGCAGCTGCGAACGAATCTCGCTGCCCAGCATCCCGGCGGAGTTGGCGCGGGTCAGCGTGATGCCCCCGGCGACCGAGACCAGCAGCGAAGGAATCAGCGTGACCAGGCCGTCTCCGACCGTCAGCACGGTATAGGTACGCACCGCCTCGGAGAGCTCTACCCCCTGTTGCAGGGTGCCGATCAACAGGCCGGCGATGATGTTGATCGCTGTGATGAGAATAGTGGCCAGCGAGTCGCGCTGATTGAAGCGGGCCGCGCCGTCCATCGCGCCGTAGAACTCGGCCTCGCGGGCAATCGCCTGACGCCTGCGCCGGGCCTCGGCCTCATCGATCAGCCCGGCATTCATATCGGCGTCGATGGCCATCTGTTTTCCCGGGAGCGCGTCGAGGGTGAAGCGGGCGGTGACCTCGGCGGTGCGCACCGCGCCATGAGAGACCACTAAGAACTGGATCGCGATCAGCGCCAGAAAGAGGACGAAGCCGACAACGTAGTTGCCGCCAACGACAAACTGCCCGAAAGCCTCGATGACGTGCCCGGCGGCAGCGGTTCCTTCCGAGCCGTGCAGCAAAATCCTGCGGCTGGAGGCGATGTTCAGCGCCAGGCGAAAGAGCGTCAGCAGCAAGAGCAGCGTAGGAAAGACTGAAAGCTCGACGGCCCGCCGGATCTGCATCGCGGAGAGAAAGACAATGATGGACGCGGCCATCGAGAGCGCCAGCAGAAAGTCCAGGCCCCAGGCCGGCAACGGCACCAGCATGACAAAAACCACGCTGATCGCGGCCAACGGCAGCGCATACTCCCGCAACCTTTGCATCATCGTGATCGCAGGTGACGCAGCCGGAGCCAGGGTTGCTGTACTCATCGGGCACCTCCACCGGCAAAGGGCTGGGTGCGCGAATTCGTGCCCGGCGGTGGCGCAAAACCACCCCCATTGCGTGCCTGGGCTTCGGCCCGCGCGGCCGTCTCCCGGGCCCGGCGTTCATTCAGCTCGGCTTCCACCCGCTGGCGATAGAGCCAGGCGAGAATCGCCGCAACAGCGGCGTAGAGCTCCACCGGGATCGGCTGTCCGACCTCGACCGAGCGGTAAAGCGAGCGCGCCAACGGAGGGTTTTCGAGAATCGGCACCCCAGCCCAGCGAGCCTCGTCCTTGATCTCCTCGGCCAGCAGATTGCGCCCCTTGGCCACCACCTTCGGCGCCTCCATCGTTCCGAAGTCAAAGCCCAGCGCGACAGCATAATGGGTCGGATTGGTCAGCACCACTGCGGCCCTGGCAACGTCGTTCTTCACCCGGCGGCGCCGCGCCTGACGCTGCAGGTTGCGGATGCGACCGCGAATCTGCGGATTGCCCTCGGTCTCCTTCATCTCTTCGCGCTGATCCTGCTTGCTCATCTTCAGGCGCTGCTCACGGCTCTGCCACTCGACCGCGTAATCTATCGCCGCCCAACCAAAGAGCAGCCAGGCCGCGGCCAGAAGCAGCCCGTAGAGATCCGTGCCGAGCACCTCCAGCCGCACCGTCGAGAAGGGCGGCAGCGTCAGTTCACGGGCGATCCTCTGCACCGCGAAGATGGCCAGCAGTCCGGCCGGAATCAACGATTTTCCCAACCGTGCCGCCGAGCGCAGCGAGAAAAGGTTCTTTATGTTCGAGACCGGATTGATCCGGTCCAGCTTGAAGCCGACCGCCTGTACGTGGAAGTTAAGGCCGCCAGTCTGCAGGACGCCCACGCCTAGCGCGCCGGCGGCAACCGCCAGCATCACAATCGTCGGCGGACCGAGAACCCCATTCGTGAGGCCACGCACCGCGCGCAGAGTCGGTTCAATCTCCGACGGCTCCCAGTGGGCGGGAAGGCCAAGTTCGAGAAAGCTGGAGAAAGCGCTGCGCCAGATGATCAGGATTCGGCTGGCAAGCGCGCCCAGCACCATCACCCCGGCCAGTGTGCCTGCCGCGGAGCTCAGCTCGCGGCTGTGCAGTAGGTCGCCTTCGCGGCGGGCTTTTTCCCTGCGATGCGGGCTAGCCTGCTCTGTACGCTCTCCGGGCATCGGCTACCCTCCCCAGCCATGTGTTCGGATGAGCAGAAGGCCCAAAGCTTTGCCTTCCGCAGGAACGGGAATCGAGAGCAGCCGCTCGGCCATGTCCAGCAGGCCACTAAAGCGCGCCTCGATAAAACGCGGCCAGACGGCGAATGCGCCGATCAGCATCAGAAACCCGGTCATTGTCTTCAGCGGGACAGTCAAAGACATCACCGGTAACTGCGGGCTGAGCTTGCCCAGCAGTGAGACAGCAACCTCAACCAGCATCGTCGCGGCCAGCACCGGCGCAGCCAGTTCCACAGCAGCCAGAAAAACCCCGCTGCAGGCGCGGACAATGCCCAGCGCTGTTGCCTGCGAAAGCGTGTAGCTGCCCAGCGGGACAGCGTGAAAACTGCGGATCAGAGAGGCCAGCAGGATGCGGTCGAGTCCTGCAGTGAGCAGCACCAGCGTCCCCATCAACTGAAAGAGATCGCCCAGCAGCGGCGTCTGAATCGCCGAGGCCGGGTCCAGCAGGTTAACCAACGAAAAGCTGAATTGCAGCCCCGCGATCTGCCCGGCAAAGAGCAGCAGCTCGGTCAGCAGCGTCAGCGTCAGCCCATAGACCAGGCCCACGCCCAGCTCGCCGATCAGGGCCGCATAGCTGATCTCCGTCCGCGCGTTGGGCAACGCCGCCACCAGCGGGGCCAGCAGAAAGGCGACGGCCAACACGAAGACGGCTTTGGCGCGCAGCGGCAGCGCGGTCGAAGAGAAAAACGGAGCCAGCGCGACCATGCCGCTCACCCGCACCAGGGCCAGCGTCATCGCGCTCAGAAAGCTGCTCCATTGCTCCATCGCGTACCCCGTTTCAGTGGACAGGAAACAGTGGACAGTAACAGTTTCGCCAGCCGCTTTTTCCTAGTCCCAGTCTCTGCCCGTTTTTCCTGTCAACTGATTACTGTTCCCTGTCCACTGCCCTACCCCAGATACCGGTGCAAATCGGTCAGCAGCAGAATCGTGTAGTTCGCGATGCGGTGCAGAAACCACGGCATCCCGACCAGTAGAATCACCGCGATCGCCCCCAGCCGCGGCACCGAGGTCAGCGACTGCTCCTGCAAGCTGGTCAAAGTCTGCAACAGGCTCAGCAGAAAGCTCAGCAATGCAGCGGCAATCAGCAGCGGCGCGGCCAGAATCAGGGACTCTTTCATCAACTGGCGCAACAGCTCGGCAACCATATCCGGCGACATTCGCAAATCCTCAGAAGCTCTTCAGCAGCATCCTAAAAACTCTTCAAGAGGGAGTTGGCCAGTAGATTCCAGCCATCCACCATCACAAACAGCAGAATCTTCAGCGGCGTAGAAACCACCACCGGCGGCAACTGGAACATGCCGATCGAGGTCGTAATCGAGGCCGTCACCATATCGATCAACAGAAAGGGCAGAAACAGCACCGCGCCGATAGAAAAACCGGCCTTCAGCTCGGAGAGAATGTAGGCTGGAACCACCACCTGCATCGGCAAATCCTCTGGTTTGTTGGGGCGCGGAATCTGGCCGGCTGCGGTGAATAGGGCCAGGTCTTTCTCGCGCGCATAGCGCAGCATGAAGGTCTTCACCGGCAACGCCCCGCGGTTGATCGCCTCCCATCCCGTCACTTGACCGGCACGATACGGTTCGACAGCCTGCTGGTCGACCTGATTCAACACTGGCGTCATCAGGAACCAGGTCATCATCAGCGCCAGCGCCAGGAGTGTCGGATTCGAGGGCGCGGTCTGCGTTCCCAGCGCCTGCCTGAGGAAGTGAAAGACCACCAGCAGCCGGACTAGAGGGGTCATCGCCATCAAAATCGCAGGCAGCAGCGTAATCAACGTCAGGACAAAGAGAATCGTCCACGGCGTCGAGTCCGACGGATGAAGACGGGCATTCAGATCGGGAATCAGCGGGACGGCGGCGGGCGCTGCCGGTGCCGCGGCCCGTATCATCGCCAGCAGCGCTACCATCTTGCCCTCCGGGCGGCCAGAGCAGCAGGGCGGCGCGAGCGCGGCAGTGCCTGAAGAGCAGCCATCGGCAGCGACGGCGCGCGTTTTCCCGCAGCCGCCGCAGGAACATCAACCGGGAAAAACACCGGCGCGCCTTCCGCAGCCGTGGCCACCAGGAACCGCCGCCCGTCGGCCTCGACCAACGCCAGCGACTGCCGGGGAGCCAGAGCAACGCGTTCTACCACTGCCAGGCGGCGCGGCTCGGAACCGCCCCCCCGCAGGCGGCTCAACAGCCATCCAGCCAACCCTCCCACGGCATTGCCGGATGCTCTTGCTGCCTGATTTTTCTGACTCCACTGCATTGCCGCCCTGCTCTCTGGTTGGCTCTGTTTTTGAAATGAACAATCGCTTAGCGTTCGATCTCAGGTCGATGCCGGCTCCGGCTCAGGCCAGCCGGGTCACGCGCACCGCCAGCTCGGTATCAATCACCTCAAACTCCGCCCAGGCCAGTTGCACCGGACCGGCGGTAATGGGTAAATCCTCACCATTGCCCCACTGCGAACCGATCACCTTTCCCGGCTCCAGCGCCAGCAAATTGCGCACCCTGAAATCCCGCACCGGCACGCTCACCTCAATCTCTATCGGCAACTGCGCCGCGCGCGGGTTCTGCGCGAGTATTCCGCTCGGAGGCGGCTCCGGCGCAACCGCAACCAGCCCCTGCTCGGTCTGCTCCACGCCCTCGGGCGTCTGCTCCATCAATGTTGTTCCTGCCGGAGCGGGTAAGGATTGTGAGGTGGCCATGTGCGTTGAAAGTAAGCAGAAGACTGACCAGCGGGCAGACAGTTGGATTGGGAAGATTTAATGTGTGCTCTCCAAACCATCCCGTCCCGTCTGAGGCAAAAACGCGAAATCCCATCGCTGCTACACTGATAGAGATCGCCGTGTGCGTCCGCGCGCGCCTCTCCAACCCCTGGCCGCACCGGTTCTGAGGAGTCAAAAATGTCGGAAGTGAACGGAAACAGAAGTTTTAGCAGCACCAGCCTGCGCCTCAAGGTCGGCCTGGCCGAGATGCTCAAGGGCGGCGTCATCATGGATGTGATGAACGTCGAGCAGGCCCGCATCGCCGAAGAGTCCGGAGCAACCTCGGTCATGGCCCTCGAACGCGTCCCGGCGATGATTCGCGCCGAGGGGGGCGTCGCCCGCATGGCCAAGCCTGCACTCATCAAGCAGATCATTGCCGCGGTTTCTATCCCAGTGATGGCCAAGGCCCGCATCGGCCACTTTGCCGAGGCCCAGATTCTCCAGCAGCTCGGCGTAGACTTCATCGACGAGTCCGAGGTCCTCACCCCCGCCGACGAGGCCCACCACATCGACAAGCACGCCTTCACCACGCCCTTTGTTTGCGGAGCGCGCAACCTCGGCGAGGCCCTGCGCCGCATTGCCGAAGGCGCGGCGATGATCCGGACTAAAGGGGAAGCGGGAACCGGCGATGTCGTTCACGCTGTCCAGCACATGCGCCAGATTACCCGCGAGATGAAGGCGCTCACGGTCTTGAGCGAGCAGGAACTCTACCACGCTGCCAAGGAGCATCAGGCGCCCTACGAGCTGATCCGCATGGTCGCGCAAACCGGCAAGCTGCCGGTGCCCAACTTTTCAGCAGGTGGAATTGCGACCCCCGCCGACGCGGCGCTGATGATGCAGCTCGGAGCCGAAGCGGTCTTTGTCGGCTCGGGCATCTTCATGAAGGAACGCGCCACGCCCCTCGATGTCGAGAACGATCCCAAAGAGCGCGCGGAAGCCGTCAGCCGCGCCGTGGCCATCGTGCAGGCAACCACCCACTACAACGATCCCAAGATCCTGGCCGAAGTCAGCGGGCAGGTCACAGGCACAATGAAAGGTCTCGCTGCCGCCGGCCTCGAAGAATCGCAACTTCTCCAAACCCGCGGCTGGTGAACTGGCCGTTCGGGCAAACCGCTTCGCGTAGATGCTTTGAAAGGGCACGGCTTTAGCCGTGCCGCAAAGCCATAAGTAGATGGTTAGGGCTTCAGCCCCTGAGGGATGTTTCGCATCCCCCTATTCCAAAAATACCGCTCAAGACAGAGAACAGGTTCCAAATTTCTGCGGAATTGAAAGAAATGCTATCATGATAGCATTATAGTTTCGGAGGCGAAATGGCGCAGATTCTGGTTCGTGATCTGGAAGACGATGTGAAGACGCGCCTGCAGCGCCGCGCCAAGCGGCACGGGCGCAGCATGGAAGAAGAAGCCCGCGAGATTCTGCGCAATGCCGTGCGCGAGAAAGTAAAGCCCGAGGTTGGCTTTGGCACCGCCTCTGTTGCTCTCTTCAGCGGCAACGGCGTTTATCTCGACAAACCGATTGAAGAATGGCGCGGTTTCCCTCTCAAACCGATCAGCTTTGACGAATGATACTCCTCGATACAAACATAATTTCGGAAATCATGCTTCCGAAGCCGGACGAGCGCGTTATTCGCTGGCTTGACCAGCAGCCGCCTGCCTCCATTTGGACGACTTCAGTCAGCGTTTTCGAGATTCGTTTCGGCCTGGAGACTATGCCGGTTGGGAAGCGCCGGACCGCTATGAGTCTCTTCTTTGAGCAATGGCTCGGCGAAGCGCTGCAACAGCGAATTGTGAGCTTCGATGAGGCGGCTGCACGCTGCGCTGCGGAACTGGCTGCGGAGAGACATAAAAGAGGGCGTCCAGGGGAATTGCGCGACACAATGATCGCCGGAATCGTGCTTGCCTCTCACGCGAAGCTGGCCACGCGCAACCTCAAGCACTTTGAAGATATCGCGTCGTCTGTGGTGAATCCGTTGGGGAAGACGAGGGACTAGATAAGCCGCTTGGTTGAGGGTTGTGCGATCCGATGTGGATGACGCGTGACATCGGGCACCTGGCTGCGTGGGTAGTGGCTCCGACTGTCACTAGATGAATCAAAGACGGACCATCTGCCGACCAATGTGGGCGATTAGAATGAGTGCAAGGTTCGCTGGGACATGTCGATCACTCACAACAATCATTTCGTGCCGTGCGTGTATCTCAAGCGTTTCGCAGACCAAACACAGCATATCGCCGAGTACCGCCTTTTGGTGGCCCGGCAACGGGTTAAAGAGTGGAAGCGAGTGCATATTTCCGGGGTCGGCTATAAGAGGGATTTGTACACGCGCTTAGTGCTCGGCGCTGAGACCGACGAAGTCGACAAATGGCTTGATCAGCAATTCGAGAGTCCCGCAGACGTCGTTCTGGACAAAGTTCAATCCGACGAAGGACTCCAAGCGTCAGACTGGGAAATACTCGTTAAATTCCTGGCCGCTCAGATTGTGCGAACTCCTGCGTCTTTCATTGAAATGCAGAAACTGTGGGACAAAATGATGCCCGGAGTCTTGGAAAAGTTAATGAGCGACGTGAAAGAGAAATTGCGACAGGCAAAGGAAACTGGGGTGCCACCCCAAACGACCGAGGCTCCCGATCGTCTGCCCGTCCCTCTGCGGGTTCACCGCGAAGATGTTACAGAGAAAGGAATCTCCAAAATCACCGCCGAGGTCCTGACGGGGCGCAGCCTTTGGCTTAATTCGATGGAGCACATGTTAAGGAAGCTCTGCACAAGTCTGCAAGCCGCGTGATTCTTGGATAAACTATAGGCATGAAGCAGATGGCGCGTTTTCAGCAGACGTTTGCCTCGCAGGCGAGTTTTGAGAAGCATGGGCGCAAAAGCAAGCGGGAGCTGTTTCTTGACCAGATGAACCAGGTGGTTCCGTGGGCCGAGTTACAGGCGTTGGTCGAGCCGCTTATCCCAGGGCGGGCAACGGTCGTCAGCCTGTGGGCCTGGGGATCATGCTGCGGACATATTTTCTTCAGCAGTGGTTCAGCCTCTCCGACCCCGGCATGGAAGAGGCCTTTTACGAGTCGCCCGTGCTGCGCCGTTTTGCCGGGGTCGATCTGGGCCTGGCCGCGGCGCCGGATGAAACCACGATCCTTCGCTTCCGACACCTGCTTGAGCGCAACGAGTTATGCGGCCAGATGCTGGACACGGTGAATCGCTATCTGGAGTCGAAGGGCATCCGCATCACGACGGGCACCATGGTGGACGCGACCATTATCAGCGCGCCCTCGTCGACCAAGAACTCCAGCGGCAAGCGCGATCCGGAGATGCATCAGACCAGGAAAGGCAACCAATGGTACTTCGGAGCCAAGGCGCACATCGGCGTGGATAGCAAGGAGACGGTGGTGCATTCGGTGGCGACCACCGCGGCCAGCGTGGCCGACAAACATATGCTGCCCGAGTTATTGCACGGCGAGGAGCGCAAGGTGTGGGGCGATGGCGGTTATCAGGGCCAGAGCGAAACCATCCGCGCCGCGCCGCGGGCGCAGGATATGACTTGCCGGCGGACAAAATACAAGAATTATGTGGATGAAGAAGCCAGACGCAAGAACACGGCTAAGTCGCGAGTTAGAGCCAAAGTCGAGCACCCTTTCCGCATCCTGAAGCGCGTCTTTGGATTTACCCGGCTGCGCTACCGGGGCATCTTCAAAAACCACCAATGGATTTGCGCGGCCTTTGCGCTGGTGAACCTGTACCAACACCGCAACCGGCTGGCCTCACAAGCGGCGTAGTGTCTCTGGAGGCCGGAAAAACCGCCTGCGGAGATCAAAGAGACGAACTGAACCTCGCCGCATTCCCTTGTAAACCGCAGCAAAAGGAGAAAAATGATCGCCGGTCGCCCCCACGCTGCAAAATCACAAACCTGCGCAGAGGTTCCTTAACCAAGACTGTGAGGTTCCTCTTTGAACACCAATGGTCGATCCTGCACTCATGGTTTGGGACGCAGTTTTTCACCAGCGACGACCCTGTCGTCAGACTCAACTATCATTCGCACTCGCAATTCGATTTTGGTGGAGGCTGGGGCAGCATTGGCACGGAGATCTTCCTACCGCTGACCCCTCGGCACCTTCTTTACACTAAGATTGGCACTCGGACGGAACCTCGGGGAGTCATACTATCCGACGGCGAAACACATAGATTCCGAAACATGATAGCCAAGCATGCACATAGATCGATATTTGCCTCGGTCCAAGATAGTGAAATCTCCAAACTGCATCCGCGGACTGTAAATGCCCGGCAGGTCAAGGAAGAGCAGGACCAATGGCAGAGGTGGCACGAGGAACAGAGTCAAGCAGAAGAGAAGCTAATGTCCGACCCGCCGCCATCCAAACGGCCAAGTTAGGCAGTATCCCCATCAGACTGCCGGATACCCTACCCTCGCCGCGTCTTTGTCTTTGCCGCCAGGGTGGAGACCACTAATCCCAATCTCCCGCACCGAAGGCAGTTGCTGCATGCAATGCCCGCACCGCAGGTTCTGCTTGACATGTACGGTCATACCGTACACTATAGATAAGTGAGGCACAATGGAGCTTGCCCGGTTTCGTCACAAAGGACTGAAGCAGCTCTACGAGGACGGAAACCCTCGGGCGGTTCCGTCAGAAATGGCCGAGAAACTAGGCAAGCTGCTCTTTGCGCTGGAGACTGCAGAGACGCTGGAACAACTCGACAGGTTCCCTGGCTGGAAGTTGCATCCGCTCAAGGGCGATCTCAAGGGATTCTGGAGTCTGACAGTCACCGGAAACTGGCGATTGATCTTCCTCTACGACGAAAACGCAAAAGCGGCCAGCGATATTGACCTGATCAACTACCACTGAGGAGGCCGAAATGCCCATGAAGAACCCGCCCCATCCGGGCAGCCTGATCAAGACCGAAGTCATCGACGCGCTCGGCCTGAGCATGTCAAAGGCAGCGGAGATTTTGCAGGTGCGCCGCGCTACGCTTTCCGATCT
This sequence comes from uncultured Acidobacteriaceae bacterium, assembly GCA_963713645.1. Classification (GTDB taxonomy): domain Bacteria; phylum Acidobacteriota; class Terriglobia; order Terriglobales; family Acidobacteriaceae; genus Telmatobacter. The sequence goes on from CAVQMQ010000038.1 coordinate 94,752, forward strand.
TCTCAACGGCAAGTCCGCCCTGACACCCGATATGGCGCTGCGCATCGAAAAAGCATTCGGCCCGGAGATGGACCACCTCCTGCGCATGCAGCTCGCCTATGACGTCTCCAAGACCAGGGAGTACGCGAAGAATATCTCAATCGAACGGTATGTCTCGGCTTAACTGCAGCCTGTCGGCAGCGCGGCTGTTCTGGGAGGAAGATATGGAGAGAAAAAGCGGATTGCCACCCGTTCATCCGGGCGAAATTCTCAAGGAAGACGTTTTGCCCTCTGTCGGCCTTTCGGTAACAGCGGCTGCCAAGGCTCTCGGTGTATCCCGCCAGATGCTGCATGACACTTTGTCGGAGCGCAAACCACTTTCTGCTGCCATGTGTCTGAGAGTCTCTCGCCTCTTAGTTGGTTCTCCAGAGGTGTGGATGCGGTTGCAGGCGGCCTACGATCTAAAGATGGCCTCACAAGATAAGAAGGTGATGGAACGCGTTGCGCGAATCTTGCCTCTGGCAAGCATCGAAGAAGTTCATGTCTAGGATTCTGGAGCCTGACCGTCACCGGAAATTGGCGATTGATCTTCCTCTACGACGAAAACGCAATGGCTTCCAACGCCTTTCCTCAGTCCTTGGCACTGATCCGAGATTCGCTGCTCTCGGGGAAGGCTATGCTTAAAATTGAATACTCGCCGTCGCTCGGGCCTGACATCCCGTTTGAATCGTCCCCCGCCTCAGGCTTTGAGTTTGACGCGAGGCCGGATTGGGACTGCTGATCGCGCCTGAATTGTTTTGCAAGTGCTAGTCCCTGTTGCTGGTAATTCGAGCCTATGGTTCCACCGTAAACCTTACTTGGCTTCGCCGACATGTTGTAGTAGTTCAGCCGTCCTACAAACTGGTCATCCTCTAAGAGAATTGGCATTTCATTCGCCCGGACTTCGAGCACCGCTCTTGTTCCTGGTATTTCTCCGTTCCTTCCGTACCCGAATCCTGGATCAAAGAAACCTGCGTAATGAACTCGAAATTCCTGAGTAGCTAGATCATAGGGCAGCATCTCGGCTGCTAGATCAGCCGGGACGCGGACTCGCTGTTTTGATGCCAGAATGTAAAACTCTCCCGGATCAAGAATGTATTGCCGTTTATCGTTCTGATAGATTGGACTCCAAAAATCGGCAATGTCATAATGGTCGATCTTACTGAGGTCAATCGGCGGCGAAGATCGCTTAGCCTGATAAGCAACGATGCCAGAGCCATTCCCTTGGAGATCAACCGTTATTCGAAGGCCCCGATCAATATCAAATCTGCCGCTACTTTCGTCGGCGTCAATTAGAAGAGCGTCCTGATCCAGTTGCTTCAATTTAGCATCGTCGGCAACAGCGAATTTGCCGCGTCCGAACCGGAGCTGGTTCAAGCTCATTCCCGCCTGAACGATTATCGGGAACGATTGAGAGATAACCTCGACATACAACCCTCCATGGTACCCTCTCCGTACTTGCTCAAACTCGTCTCCATGCTCGGTAATTAGACGTGTAAAGATATCGAGTCTTCCGGTCGTGCTCTTGGGGTTTGCAATTCCGAAAACATCTGAAGGGAGGTCGAGACTCTCCATGAGCGGAATTATGTAAATGACGCCCGGCTCTAGAAGCGTCGGCTCGGACAGGTCCATCTTCGCGGTAAGCAAACCCTTGTCCGTGGCCTTCGTGAGGAGAGTAGTAGATCTCCCTGGGAGAAAACTTGCACGGACGCGGTAAGCCTCGTGCGAAAGCCGGAGGTCAATGCTTGCGGGCTGAATCTGGTCTTCCCGAATCTCTCGAGTGGAGCGAATAATCCCGGTCTGCATAAAATGAAGAATTTCCTGCGACGGTAGTATGCCTTCGCCAGTAGGAAGACGTTCTGGGAATAAAGTTTGCAAAGCCAATTCTTCCTCCACTTCTTATTAACAACCTAATTACGCGATGCGGCGGTAAGCCGTCTTGCTCTCTCACTGAACTCAGCCTGGTGAAACAATGCAACGCAGTCCAAACTGCAAAACGCACCCGGTCCTCGCACCACTGCTGTACCTTCTGGGATTCTGGTCCCACAGTTTGGGCAGATGCCGGCTTTGGACAACAGCACTAAGCGGTCCGCCTCGGAGCTACTCACTGGATGCCTCCATTTTGAGAGCAACTTGAAATTTAACAGTCTCTGGCTAGTGGATGTTTGGTCCCAATTGTGGATATTGTGCAGATGTTTTGTGTTTTGTGCAGTTTCGAGACTCGCCGTGTGCCCCATCCATCTCTTTTTTTTCAGCGAAAAATGGGTGACCATCCCCGTTCGTTCCCTACTCCGAAGATCGCCCGCTCCGATCCTCTCGGGAGTCGTACAATGTGGGGGAGTCAGGCACGAGAGGGGAGATCCCGCGCAACATGACACGCTACTACCCGAAAAATCTCCAGATTTGTCTGCGAACGATCAAGGTTCTGGTTGCAGCAACCCTTCTGATTGTCCCGGGCGCAGGTAGCCAGACAAGTTCAACAACCCCAGCCGGACAGTCGAAGACCGCGCCCGCGCAGGCTGCCACTTGGCCCACTGTGGACGGCACAGTCCTGCTGCCCAACTTCCGCTTCGGCACCGGGGAGAGCCTGCCGCAGCTCAAGCTCCATTACCTCACCCTCGGCACACCGCACCGCAACGCCTCCGGCCATGTCGACAACGCAGTGCTCCTGCTGCATGGCACCGGCGGCAATGCCCACTCATTGCTGAATCCGCTGTTTTCGAATGTGCTTTTTGGCCCCGGCCAGCCGCTCGACATCACCAAATACTTCATTATTCTGCCGGACGACATTGGCCATGGCGAAAGCTCCAAGCCCTCTGATGGCCTGCACGCGCGCTTCCCTGCCTACGATTACGACGACATGGTGCGCGGCCAGCGGATGATGCTGGACGAGATGAAGATCGACCATCTGCGCCTCATCCTGGGAACCTCGATGGGCTGCATGCAGACCTTCGTCTGGGGCGAGACCTACCCCGGCTTTGCCGATGCGTTGGCACCCTTCGCGTGCCTGCCGGTCCAGATTGCGGGCCGCAACCGCATGATGCGCTACATGGCCATCCAGGCCATCAAACAGGACCCGGCATGGATGGACGGCGAGTATAAAACCGAGCCGGTGCAGGGCCTGCGCGCCGCAAACGAATTGTTCCTGGTGATGGGCTCCAGCCCACTGCAGATGCAAAAACAGGCTCCCACGCGCGATCAGGCGGAAAAGTACGTTGATCAATACCTCGCCCGCTCTGTCGCCTCAACCGACGCCAACAACTTCATCTATTACGCCAATGCCAGCCGCAACTACGACCCCAGCCCGCGGCTCGATCAGATCACTACGCCCGTTCTGTGGATCAACTCGGTCGACGACTACATCAATCCGCCTGAGCTGGGCATCGCCGAAAAGATGGTTAAGCGCATGCCTAACGCGCGCTTCATCCTCATTCCCATCTCCGACGCCACCCGAGGCCACGGAACCCATACCGTCGCTGCGGTATGGAAGGACTACCTGATCGAGTTTCTGAAATCCACAGAACCCAATCGCTGAGGCGTCTTCAACCTCCTTGATCGAACTGAACACTCATCACGATACCGAAGCCGGTCTGCACGCGCAGTTAAGACTACAGTTGTAGATCCTCGATTACAGAAGCAGCGATTACTTTAGTGTCTGACGCAGTGTGGACTTCTCGCTTGACTTGTCTTGCTCAAACGTTTTAGCATTCTCTCCGCGCTTGAATGAAAGTGAAAAATGCGCGGAAATAGCTCGTAGAGTCCGCTGTGAATCGGCGGCAGGCATTTTGGCAGCAAAGATTGATTTCATATTTTGTTCTTTACCTCGGTTCTGAAAACGCTTCACGCTTGCGTAGGCGCCAACTGGAAATAACCGGACGGGGTTTATTGCTGTTATGCCGGGTCCATTCCCTTTCTGTTTATTCACCTTTTGATGTATTCGACAATCCGTTCCAGCTCTCTTCGCAGGTCAGTAGACTACCGCCCAGGCCTGTCGGATAGGACTCTGATACCGGCATTATTCATCGAAAACGCTTACATCCCTCTGGGTGCTGGCGAGAGCTTTGATGTACAAGGAGAAACCATGTCTCAGAAGATCGTCCTCTCTTGCCGGCGGGCAATCCTGCGCCGGCTGACCGGGTACTTATCCGTACTCGCAGCATTTTTGTTAACGATTGCTGCACCCCACGCTTCGGCACAGGCAGCCTGCAACGTTGTCTATACAATCAGCAGCCAATGGGGCGGCGGCTTCGGAGCCGCGCTCACCATCAACAATACAGGGACGACGGCGCTGTCTAATTGGACTCTCACCTGGAGCTTTGCCAACGGGCAGACTATATCGCAACTCTGGAATGGCGTCGAGACGCAGAGCGGCGCGAATGTAACGGTTACGAACGAGAGTTACAACGGCAGCATTCCCGCCGGTGGAAGTTACAGCGGCATGGGGTTCAACGGAACCTGGAACAATGTTACCAATGCGACTCCTACATCGTTCGCTATCAACGGCGTCACCTGCGGCGCTACTAATGCCGGCAGCTTCACGCTGAAGCCTTCAGCGTCTACATTATCGGTAGTCGAGGGAGCAAGCGGGACCGACACAATTTCCGTCGCCGACGTAAGTCCGTTTGCGGGCAGTATAACTCTGGCTGCGTCCGGACTGCCTACGGGAGTTACCGCCTCCTTCGGAACGAATCCTACGACCGGATCGAGCGTAGTTACATTTACCGCTAGTTCGACAGCAACAGTTGGCACGTCAACCGTAACTATTACCGGCGCCTCGGGATCGCTGACGGCAACCACAACCATAGCGCTGACAATCACGGCTGCGCCGAGCTTCACACTCTCGCTGGCCTCCCCGCTGACAATTACTCAGGGACAAACCGCGACCGACACGGTCATAATTACGGGCACGGGCGGATTCACCGGCAGTGTCACGCTTGCCATCAGCGGCCTACCCTCCGGCGTAACGTGCACATTTGGCACGAATCCAGTCACCACGGGTAGCGTGCTGACATGCACCGCCAGCGCAACGGCCGCTGTCGGACCCTTCACGATAACCATCACTGGAACCTCCGGCACGATCACCGCGAGCACCACAGTCGAGGGCACCGTCGTTTCGTCGACGGGCAGCTTCACGATCGCGCCCTCGGGAACCACCTGCACAATGCCGCAGGGAGGCACTTGCACTGTCACCGTCACAATATCGGATGTCAGTCCGTTCGCCGGCTCGGTAACGCTAGCAGCTTCGGGCTTGCCCACCGGCGTAACGGCCGCGTTTGCCACCAACCCTGCTACGTCTACAAGCGTGCTCACGCTGACCGCCAGCAGCACAGCCACGGTGGGAAGCTCGACGGTCACTATCACCGGAACCTCAGGCTCGTTGAACGCGACCACCACCATTGCGCTCACCATTACGACCGGGGGAAGTTTCACGCTCAAGCCCTCAGCGACGGCACTGTCGATTGCTCAAGGCGCCACTGGCACTGACACAATCACGGTCACCGATGTCAGCCCGTTCGCCGGCGCAGTAACTCTTGCCGTATCGGGATTGCCGACGGGAGTCACCGCGGCCTTCGCGACCAATCCGACAACCGGTACCAGCGTGGTGACTTTCACGGTTGCCAGCACCGCTGTTGCAGGAACCTCGACAATCACCATCACTGGAACCTCCGGGACGCTAAGCTCTACCATTACCATCGCGCTCACCGTGACCGGGACACCGAGTTTCACGGTTGCGCCCTCTGCGGCCTCGCTCTCTCTGGCAGCCGGTTCCAGCGGCACCGATACCATCACAGCAACTGATCTGAATGGATTCACCGGCAGCATCTCTTGCGTCGTATCCGGTTTGCCGAGCGGAGTAACTGTCGTGTTCGGCACCAATCCGTTCACCACCTCCAGCATTCTCACGGTAGAGGCCGGCAGCACAACAGTAGCCGGCACGTACCCCATCACCATTACCTGCACTTCCGGTACAGTGGTGAAAACCATCACCATCTCACTGACAGTGACTTCGACGTCGGGCAGCTTCTCACTCTGGGCTACGGTAGTTACGCTGTCAACCGCTCCGGGCACTAGCATCAGTGACACCATCAACGTGCTCGACGCAAATGGATTCACCGGCGCAGTTACGCTGGCCGTCTCCGGCCTGCCCACCGGCGTTACCGCTGCGATAGACGCCAACCCAACCACCGGCACCAGCGGGCTGATTCTGGCAGTAGCCAGCACGGCCACTACGGGAACCAGCACCATCACTATTACCGGCACCTCCGGCACACTCACCGCTTCCACCACTATCGCCCTTACGGTGACGGCTGGCTCGGGAACAGCGAACTTCGTGCTGACTCCTGCGGTGCCCACACTGTCCATCGCGGCAGGCTCCAGCGGCCCAGCTACCATCAACATCACAGACACGGTTCGTTCAGTGGCGCTGTGACATTGGCCGCAACCGGGCTGCCCACTGGCGTAACCGCTGCCTTCGCCACCAACCCGGCAACTTCGTCCAGCGTTCTCACGCTGACGGCGGCCAGCACCGTCGCAGCGGGGACATCGACGATCACTGTTACCGGAACCTCGGGCACACAGACAACATCCACCACCTTCGCGCTCACCATAACTCCTGCAACCGGCATGGCATGCAGCATCGGCTACAATGTTGGAGATCAAAGCACATCGGGAAGCGCAGGCTCCTTCGGAGTTACTCTCACCATCAACAACACGGGAACGGTCGCCTGGACTAACTGGACGCTGACCTGGACATGGGCCAATGGGCAGACCTTCCAGTCCCTATGGGGCGGCACGGAAACCCAGAGCGGCGCCAACGTGACGATAGTCAGTTTAGGCTACGACAGCGCCGTCGCCGCTGGCGGAAATACTAGCGAAGTGGGATTCAACGCTAACTGGAACGGCGTCACCAACGCACAACCGACGAACTTCGCCATCAACGGCACAACCTGCAGCGCCTCCGGCGGCAGCGGGTTTACGCTGGGCGCGGCTGAATCCCCTTTGACGCTGAACCAGGGAGGCAGCAGCAGCGACACCATCAGCAGTCAGTGACTTTGGCGGATTCACTGGCAGCGTCACGTCTTGCCGCATCCAACCTGCCCACGGGCGTAACTGCCGCTTTCGGCACCAACCCCACAACCGGCTCAAGCGTAGTCACCTTCACGGCCGCTGCTTCACTTCCCGCCGCACTGACAACGGTAACCATTACCGGAACATCCGGCAGCACGACGGCGACCGCCGCAATCGGACTTAACGTCGCGAGGCTATTCAACGGTCGCAGTCAACACCACCAAAGGCATAGCCGTCAGCCGATGGGATTCTGGGTATGGATATGGCTGCCTGGTACGACATTGGCACAAAACGGCAACGTGATCGTCGATTCCTTCCAGACCGCCGGCATCAAGTCGGTTCGCTGGCCCGGCGGTTCGTGGTCCGATGTCTATCATTGGCAGACCAACACCAATTGCCAGAATGCTCCCTTCGGTGGAGGCACGCCCGATACCAATGACACATTTGCGAATTTCGTCAACGACATCGTCATTCCGGCGGGTCTCGATGTGGCGCTCACCGCTGACTACGGCACCAACCCAACCTGCAACGGCGGCGGCCTTCCCAGCGAGGCGGCTGCATGGGTCGCCAACGCGCTCTCTCTCGGCGTCACGGTGAGCCACATGACCGTGGGCAACGAGGTCTACGGAGCTACTTGGGAAGAAGACCTGCACTCTCCGGCAAACAACGCCGCCGAGTACGCTTCCACCATCATAGGTAGCAGCGGATACTACAACGCAATCAAAGCTGCCTCGCCCAACACGCTGGTCGGCGTAGTTGTCGATCTCGACAATACCGTCGGCGGCTGGGACAACACCGTGCTCACCAACGCGAAGGGCTTTTATGACTTCGTCGAATACCACTACTATCCTGAGGCACCGGGTCAGGAAAACGACGCGACCCTCATCGATCAGGATGCGCAAAAATTAACCACCAACATCAATGCCATCAGAGCTGAACTGGCCGAGTGGGGAACCCCCAACACGCCCATTTACGTTGGCGAGATTGGCGGACCGTATGGCAGCCCCGGCAAACAATCCATGTCCATCACGCAAGCCCTGTATGCCGGTCAGGTACTGGGCGAACTGATGAACGACGGAGTCACCCGCATGACCTGGTGGATCGCCTACGGCGGTTGCGCTGACGCCAGCTTCGGAGCAAACTTTGCCAGCTCGCTCTACGGCTGGCAAGACTTCGGCGGCTACATGATCTTCTCCGACGGGCTAACCGATTACTATCAATGCACCGCTGAAACCCTGGCCCCAGGAATCCTGCTGCCAACAGCGCGCGCCTTCCAGCTCTTCAGCAACGTGGCCGTCGACGGAGAAAGCGTGCTAACACCCACCGTCACCGGCGACACAACCGATGTGGTTGCCTATGCGGCAACGCATAGCGGCGGCACGGCACTGGTGCTTTTCAACCGCAACGAGACCGCCAGCGAACCTGTCGTAGTCACGCTCTCCGGCCAGACGACAGCGACCAGCGCCACCGTTGAAACCTACGACAAGGCAATCTACGACTTGTCCGGTTCGCCGACTGCCACTATTCCCGACCCGGTCGGAACCGACACCTGGGCTGGGCCGACAACAACCACCATTACTTCGCCAACACTGCCACTATCGTTGACTCTGCCGCCGTGGAGCATCAACGTGGTCATCATCCACTAAACCCGTGCAAATGCAGATGGGGCAATCGCAAGCGATTGCCCCATCTGTAAGCAAAAAATATGTTCTATCTTGAAAGTTCCTATCAAAAAATGATGTGTCATCCTGAGCGAAGCATACTTCAGCGGAGTCGGGGTCCCCGGCGACTGGTCCTCGTCGCTGGGGTGGGGAGTCGAAGGACCTGCATTTTGTAACCTTGCGACAAGAAAGTCACGCTCAAACAAATACCACAACTTTTAGAGACACCACACCAGCCAAGAGCCAACAAGTTTTTTTGCCCCACGAGTAATCGCGGGCATAAATTGATTGGTTTATATATCCCGCCGGCCTTCCATTGCCCGCGACATCGTTACCTCATCGGCATATTCAATATCGCTGCCAGCGGGAACCCCTGTCGCAATGCGAGTGATCCGCACCTGCGCCTTGCGCAACGCCGTTGCCAGCCAACTTGCTGTCGCTTCGCCTTCGAGCGTCGGGCTGGTCGCCAGAATCACTTCGTCGATCTCGCCCCGCTCCACGCGCGCGAGCAATGTCGCAGTACGCAACTGGTCCGGGCCGACGCCATGCAGCGGCGAGAGTGTGCCATGCAGAACGTGGTAGACCCCTTGATAGCCGCCCATCGATCCAGACTGCCCGCTGCGTGTACGCTCAATGGCCGCAATGCTGGTCGGCTCTTCCACCACGCAAACCAAGCGCTGATTACGCGTGGGGCTGGAGCAGTAGGCGCAGGGATCGATATCCGTCACGTTGTTGCAGACGGAACAAAGCCGCAGGCTGGCCTTCAATCCGCGCACCGCCTCGGCCAGCGCGGCTGCATCGGCATCGGTGGAACGGAGAATATGGAAGGCAAAACGCTGGGCGCTCTTGGTCCCCACGCCGGGCAGCTTCTTCAACTCTTCAATCAGCCGGGCCATCGGCTCGGCATAGCGGCTCACAGTCTTTGCCTCCGGGAAACAAACATCCTACAAAGTCCGATAGACGAGTCCAGTAAAGAGATCGCCGGTCAGGAAGCCCTTAGCCCAAACAGCATCGAACTCGACAGTGGGCTTCTTGGCGATGGCCTCCTGCTCGCTTGCACCAGCGTTCTTGAGCGCTGCGACTTTGTCGCGAACGCCAGAGAGCATGTCGCGGAATTTACTAAGGTCGGCCTTCGTCCCTAGCGGCCCGTGGCCAGGGATGATCTTCGTGTTGTTATCGGCAACGGAAAGCGACTTGTCCGCCGCCGCGATCATTCCGCCGATCTTGCCGCCTGTGGCTTCGTCAATAAAGGGATACATGCCGTTGAACCACGTATCGCCGGCATGCAGCACATTGGCATTGTGAAAGTGGATATAGATGTCGGTGTCGGTATGCGCCGGATCGAAATGCACCAGATCGAGCGAATCGCCGTTGTGCCATAGGTGCAGGGTGTCGTCGAAAGTGATCGCAGGCAATGCAGCGGCAGGCGAAGCCGGCATGACGACATGGAAGAACGGAATGGTCTGCTGTGTGGCCATCCGTTCACGCGTCTTGCGATGCGCATAGATGGTGAATCCGGCGACATGCAGGCCCTCGTTGCCGTCCGTATGGTCGTAATGCCAATGGGTGTTGATCAGTGCATCGGGAGCATCATGGCTGACCGCGGAGATGGCCTCGCGAGTCTTTGACACGACGGTGGCGAAGTTGGAATCGACGAGAATGTTGCCCTCCGGTCCGGTTTGCAGGGCCATATTGCCCCCGACTCCATTGCTGAGCAGAAACACATTGTCATAGAGCTTCGTTGTCGTGATCGCGGCATGCGACGCAGCCTCGCGCCCTTGAAGCACCCGGTCGGGAAGCGTCTGCGCCTGCGCTTGCATCCATCGAGGAGCCATTGCCACAGCGCCGATCGCTGCTCCAACTTGCAGAAAATCTCTGCGATTCATCTCCATCGCAACCATTGATGCCCTCCCTTTGACCTGTCTGAGTTTTTGGCTAAGTTGTGTGTCAGCTCAGTCCCGGCAGCTTCAACCCGCCCAGCATCCCCTGCACGCCGGACTGAATCGCCTCATCAGCCTTGCGTCCGGCTTCATTCACCGCGGAAACAATCAGGTTTTCAAGCATTTCAATATCAGGCTGCGGACCCGAAAGTCCAACAACCGCCGCAGGGTCAATTTGAATCTTCAGCAGTTGTTTTTTGCCGTTCATTGTCGCCGTTACCGCGCCGCCGCCGCTTTGCCCCTCAACCACCGTCTGAGCCATTTTGCGCTGTATCTCTTCCTGCATCTGATTGGCCTGGGCGAGCATCTCAGGAATCTTAAGTGGATTGATCATCGTTTCTCCTTCTCGGCCGTGCAACGAACTATCGCAGCCCTGTTACTTCTCGTGCAGATCGACGACGCTGCGCACCTCGGCCTTGAAAATCTCTTTCGCCCGTTGCACCAATGGATTGGCCAGCGCCGCCTCCTGCACACTGCCGCTCGCGGGTATCGCTGCCTGAGCCGCAACCTGGGCACCGCCACTCTCGCCGGGCACAACCATAAACCGCGCCGGCGCGCCCAGCCGCTGCAGCTCCTGGCGAATGATCTTCTCAGCCGCCGCATTCACTGTCAGGCTCAGCATCTTCTTGCCCATGCCGGCCACTTCAATGCGCAAGCTCGCTGCATCAAGAGTCCAGACACCTGCGCCGAGCAACTGCGCCGCTGAAACATGCCCTGCCGCATTAAGCGCCGCGGTCACTGCCTCCCGCAAAACGTCTGCGGTCGGCGCGCCGGTTGATTCCTTTTGCGCGGCAGGCGCTATCGCCAGCGCGCCTTCTGTCTCTGTATAGCCGCTCGCTGCAGTGATTGGAGCAGTGCTCGAAGCAATCCCTGTCGCGCTGCTGGCTACCGGAAACGGCGTCGTAACCTTGTGCGCTGTCGCGGTCGCACTGGAAATCTCTTGCACCGGCGCAGCAGTCTTCCTTTCCATCTCGGCAACGGGCGATCCCGCGCCCGTCTGCTTGATCGTCGGTCCTGAACTCCAACTGCCGCCTGTCGTGCCGAATGGCGAAAGCGCCGGCGCTACCGGAGCAGAAGCAGGCGTAGCAACGCGCGTTGGTGTGGGAGCCGCCGTCGGCCGTGAGGCCGGAGTCGCCGGGCGCGTAGCCCCGCTTAGCAGCTCTTCAATCGGCAACAGTCGCTGCGCATGAATCAGCTTCAGCAGCCCCAGTTCAAGATGGAAGCGCTGCTCCTGCCGGTAGTTCAAATCATCGAATGTCCGCAACACAATCTGCAGACTTCGCGTCAGCTCCTCTTCGGTAAACAGCAGCGCCGTCCGCGCAGCCCGCGCCCGCTCATCTCCACTGATTTGCAGCAACTCGGTCTGCTCGCCGCCCAGCTTGGCCATCAAACAATTTCTGAGGTAACGCACCATCTGCCGCGCCAGCGACGACGGACTGTGCCCGGCATTCACCAGCAGATTCAACTGCTCCATCAGCTCAGCGCTTTGTCCAGCGGCCACGGCCTCCAGCAGCCGCTCAAAGACCGCATTCGGCACCGATCCCATCAGCTCGCGAATCTGCGCCGCCGAAAGCACCGTGCGGCCCGCTTCAACCGGGGCCGAGGCAATCGCCTGGTCCATAATCGAGAGCGCGTCACGCATTGAGCCATCGCCGGCCTCCGCCAACAGCGCCAACGCCGCATCTTCTGCCTCGACCTCTTCGAGACCGGCAATCATCTTCAACTGCGCTAGAATGTCATCAAATTTGACCGCATGAAAACTGAAGTGCTGGCAGCGCGAGCGGATCGTCTGCGGAATATTCTCCGGCTCCGTTGTCGCCATCATGAAGATCACATGCGCGGGCGGCTCTTCGAGTGTCTTGAGCAGCGCATTAAAGGCCGCATCAGTGATCTGGTGCGCCTCATCGAGGATGTAAATCTTGTACCGGTCGCGAGCCGGGGAGTAGCGCGCCGCATCTCGCAGTTCGCGTATCTCATCAATGCCGCGATTGGTGGCCGCGTCAATCTCGATCACGTCCACAGCATTGCCCTGCCGCACCTCAATGCACGAGTCGCAAACCCCGCACGGTTCAGGCGTCGGGCGCTCCGCGCTTCCGACTTCAGTGCGGCAGTTCAGCGCCTGCGCAACAATGCGCGCAATGGTGGTTTTGCCGATGCCGCGATGGCCGCTGAAGATATATCCGTGCGCAGTCCGGTTCTGGCTTAGCGCATTCATCAGCGTCCGCGTCACGTGGTCCTGCCCCGCTACATCGGCAAAACGTTGCGGACGATATTTCCTGGCCAGAACCTGATAACCCATCGCTCGACTCGCTCCATCGGCCCGCCTCAAAACCGGAGAGGGCCTAAAGGGGATTGTACCGTTCCAGCGCGCCCCCTCGACGGGTGGAAATCTCATCCGGTAGCCTGCAAACGAACTCATCGCCAGCGATTGTGGATTTCCTGAATGGCATCGTCCTAACCCGGCAGGGTATAACCCTGAAAGGGGGCAAGATGCCGGACGATCAGATCGACGCATGGTTGCGTTCCGGCGGGCTGGTCGTTACTGCCAGCGACCGCGCGGCGCGCGCCGTCACCTCTGCCTTCCATCAAGCCCGCCGCGCCGAGGGACTTACCGCCTGGCCTGCGCCCAACGTACAGGACTGGAAGAGCTTCGTCCGCTCGGAGTGGCTTGCCCGCTCCCGAGACGGCCGCCTATTGCTCAACTCCGCGCAGGAGCAGTCTCTCTGGGCCGAGATCATCGGCAGCAGCCAGCATCTTGCAACCCTGCTCGATGGACCGCGCCAGCGACTGGCCGCGCTGGCGATGGAAGCGCAGGAGCGCCTTTGCCTCTTCGCGTCACGGTATCTGCGTGCAAGCGCGCGCGGCACATGGCAGCAAGATGCAGAAGCTCTCAACGGCTGGTTAACGGCCTTCGACGCAATCTGTCAAAAAGAAAATCTGCTCTGCGAGAGCCGCCTACCGCTCGAGTTGCTTCCACTGCTCGAAACAGAAACCGCCCCTCGCCCATCGCTGCTTTTGGCCGGGTCCGACCGTCTGCTCCCCACTCAGCGCGAACTCTTCAACGCCTGGGGCGACTGGCAGGAGATTGCGCTCAGTGAGCAAGCCGCCGAGATACATTTTCACGAAGCAGCAGACGCGCAAACTGAACTCGAAGCTTGCGCAATCTGGGCTAGCCACCATCTCGCCGCCAACCCCAACGCCGCTCTTCTCGTCATAGCGCAAGACGCAAGTCAGCGCCGCGGCGAAATGGAACGCGCATTCCTCAAATTCACCGGCTCGCTCAACTCAAGCTCCGCTCCGCCCTTCGAGTTTTCTCTCGGCCTTCCGCTCAGCAAAATCGCGCTGGCGAAAGCCGCGCTTCTGGCCTTGCGTTGGCTTGACGGCGCTCTCACTGAGCAGGAAATCGACTGGCTGCTTTCGACTGGTCAGCTTGCCGTAACGGAGCAAGAGTCCCTCACCCTGCAAAGCTACATGCGCGCGCTGCGCAGCAAAGGCCTGGAGCAGCCTCAATGGCCCCTTGCGGAGTTTCTTAACACCACTGCCTCGGCAAAATTCCTTCCATCCAATTGGGTCGAGCGCGTGAAAGCATCCCAGCAGCTTTTAGAATCTGCAAAGCGCAATGCACAAGCCCCGCTCGAATGGGCCGCACTTGTCCCGCGCCTGGTGGAGGCACTCAACTGGCCCGGCCAGCGCCCGTTATCGAGCGCCGAGTTCCAGGCACAGCGCCGCTGGCAGCAGGCAGTCGAGCAGTGCGGCACTCTCGGCTTCGATGGCCGCCGCGTTTCCTGGCGCACCTTCCTCGATTTACTCGCGCGCACCCTTGACGAGACACTCTTCGCACCAGAATCTCGCAATGCACCCATCCAGATCGCGGGGCCAACCGAATCCGCCGGACTCACCGCTAACGCGATCTGGTTTCTCGGCGTGAGCGAAGATGCCTGGCCAGCCTCAGGATCACTGCATCCGCTGATTCCCATTTCCGTGCAACGTGAAGCCGGTATGCCCCACGCCACGGCTCAGCTCGATTGGAATCTTGCGCGTTCCATTACCGCGCGGCTCCTTGCTTCCGCGTCTGAAGTCCATTTCAGCTATGCCATACGGATCGACGGTGTCGAAGTCCTGCCCTCACGCCTTGTTGCTGCCATCGCCGGCCCGCCGCAACCGCTGCCGAAAGAATTCGTTGCACCAAAATCCTCGACGCCACTGACGGAAACCTATATCGATCACAGCCGGATTCCCTTCCCCCATTCCAAAGCCGACGGCGGAGCCGATGTGCTTACCTCGCAATCAAACTGCGCCTTCCAGGCCTTCGCAAAAGTGCGGCTCGGCGCGGCGCATTGGCAACACGCTGAGGCCGGACTCACACCGGCGCAGCGAGGCATCCTGCTCCACGCAGCGTTGCACGCCATATGGGCCGGCCCGCCGAGCGGTATCCGCTCTCACCCGGACCTTGAGACAATCAACGATCTGCATCGATTCGTCGAAACACATGTACACAGGGCCTTCCGTGAAAAAATCACAACCCCGCTCCGCGCGCGCATGCCGCAGCGCTATCTCGAACTTGAAGAAGAACGCCTCATCCGTCTCGTCTCCGAGTGGCTGCAGTACGAATCAATTCGCTTCCCCTTCGAGGTCGCAGGCACGGAGCTAGCCGCAAGCAAATCCATTGCCGGACTTACTCTCGATCTGCGCCTCGACCGCGTCGACCGCCTCAATGACAACACGTTACTCGTCATCGATTACAAAACCGGACAGGTCTCGCCCAAAGTCTGGAACCTGCCCCGCCCAGAGAATGTGCAACTGCCGCTCTACGCGGGATTCGCTCTGGAAGAAACATTCGATGAACTGCTCGGTGGACTTGTCTTTGCCAAGCTCCGCACCGGCGAGATGGAATTCTCCGGTCGCGTCGGCGATCCTGCATCAACGCTGCTGCCCGGACTGAAAGGCCACAGCAGCCTCGTCCGCAATCAACTCCAGGCGGAAGATCTCATCGACTGGCGCAATTGCATCGAGCAGCTTGCCCGTGATTTTCTCTCTGGGAACGCTGAAGTAAATCCGCGCAAACAGGAGAAGACCTGCGAACGCTGCGGCCTGCAAACCCTCTGCCGCATCGAGCAAAATTCAGCAGATACAGAAGCAGAATCAGACGGCGAGGTGCAGGCTGATGAATAAGCCAGCCCCTCCCGATCAGCTCGAACGCAATCATGCGCTTGATCCTGGACGCTCCGTTCTCGTCCAGGCGCCTGCCGGCTCAGGCAAAACAACGCTGCTCACCGAGCGATTTCTCACCCTTCTTGCCGATGTCGATGAACCATCCCAGGTCGTCGCCATCACCTTCACCAACGCCGCCGCCGCCGAAATGCGCAACCGCATCCTCGAAGAGCTGCGCAAGACGCAACTCAGCGACAACGCCCAACAAGTGCTGGCGCGCTCCAACAAGCTCGGCTGGAATCTCCTCGAACTGCCCGCACAACTGCGCATCACCACCATTGACGCCTTCTGCCGCGAACTGGCCCTGCAGCAGCCGCTCCTCTCTGGCCTCGGCGGAGCACTCGACATCGCAGAGCAGCCGGCCGATCTCTATCGCCGCGCCGCCCGCGCCACATTGCGTCAGCTCGACGGCAACAATCGCAATCTCAGCAACGCAATCGCCGACCTGCTCTACTGGCACGACAACGATTGGCATTCCCTCGAAGAGATGCTCGTTGAGATGCTTGCCAAGCGCGACCGCTGGATGCAAGGCTTCGTCCTCGACAGCGAACCCGACGAAACAGCCCTGCGCGAGCGTCTCGAACGTCCCTTTGCCCGCGCGGTGAATGAAGCCCTCGCCACGCTCACCAATCTGCTCAACCAGCTTCCCAATCTACGCCAAGAAGCACTGCAACTTGCCCGCTTCGCATGCTCTTTTGATGAGGGCAAGAAGTTATTTCAAGAGTTAGCCGAACTCGCCGAGTTCCCCGCGCCTCCGTTCAATACGAGCGATGAAATCGAAGCCGCGCGGCAAGCACACCTTCATCTTGCAAAGCTCCTGCTCACTGACGCGGGAGAATTTCGCAAACAGGTCAACGTCCGCATCGGCTTCCCCGCAGACCGCAAGCGCGAGAAGGCCCAACTGCTTGCATTGATCGATCAGGCGCGCTGCATCAACGGACTCGAATCAGTGCTTGCATCCATCCGCGCGCTGCCTCCTGCCCGCTACACAGACGAAGACTGGCAGATCATCCGCGCCTGCTTCACTCTGCTGCGCCACGCCGCGGGTGAATTGCGCATCGCCTTCGCCGAATCCGGCACAGTTGACTACACCGAGATCGCACAGATCGCCCAGCAGGTGCTGCGCACACCCGATGGAGAACCTACCGACGCGGCTCTCGCCATCGCTGGCAATATCCGCCATCTCCTCGTCGATGAATTCCAGGACACCAGCCGCCGCCAGCATCAACTCCTCTCCAGCCTCATCGCCGCATGGCCCGAGCGCACCGGCCGCACCTGCTTCATGGTCGGCGACCCGATGCAGTCCATCTATTTCTTCCGTGACGCCGATACTGAACTCTTCAGCCGCGTCCGCGATCTGGGCCTTGAAATTCCCAACACCGAGCCGCTCCCGCTCGACTCCATCGCTCTGCGCGCCAACTTCCGCACCGCGCCCGCGCTGGTCAACGAGTTGAACGAGACCTTTGCCAAAGTCTTCGCTACTAACGACAACAGCGGCATCGCTTTTACCGCCGCAGAACCCGCCCGTGAACACTCTGCCGCTCTTCATCCTCGCCAAACATTGCATCTTGAATTCATCCCTCAATCCGCCTCCGGCAAAGCTTCTGATTCTCTCGTCGTAGAAGAAATCGCAGTAGCCCGCGGAACCCAAATTGCAGAGATCGTCGCGTTGATTCAACGCCATCAGCATCAGGTCGAAGAAGCAATCTCCGCCCAGTCTCATGGAGAAGAAAAAAGGTATCGCATCGCAGTTCTCACCCGCGCCAAAAGCCATCTCGTCCCCATTGCCGAGGCGCTGCGCAAGGCGAACGGCGTAGCAGAGAGCAACGAGAAAAAGAAGATTCCTTTCCGCGCCGTAGAGTTGGAGAATCTTGCAGCGCGCCCCGAGGTGCAGGATGCGCTCTCACTCGCACGAGCGCTGCTCAACCCAATGGACCGCGTTGCGTGGCTCGGCGTTCTGCGGGCGCCCTGGTGCGGACTCTCGCTGTCTGATCTGTATCAGTTAGTCAGCTCGGATGATGCTGAACTGCTGGCACAGCCCGTGCCGGAGTTGCTTACGCAACGCAGCCATTTACTCAGTGAAGATGGCCGCGCCACTACCGGGCGTGTGCTTGAAGCGTTGAGCCAATTCCCTTCTCTCCGCGCCTCGCAGCCTACCGCAACCCTCGGAACCCGGATTGAGCAAATCTGGCTTCGTCTCGGCGGTGATGCCTGCGTCGATCAAACCGGACGCGCTAATCTCGGCGCGCTATGGAGCTTCCTCGACCAACTCCCCGACGGCGAAGAATCATTGCTGAGTCCCGGCTTCGATGCCGCGCTCGATCAGCTCACCGCACAGCCCGATCCCGATGCCTCATGCGACTACGGCGTGCAGTTGATGACCATCCACAAATCCAAGGGACTCGAATTCGAAGTAGTGATCGTTCCGGAGTTGCAGGCACGTGGCCGGCAAGGCAACAACGATCTGCTCTCCTGGCTGGAGCGCGGCCTTGTAAAACCAGATGAATCGGGCGACATCACTGAATTCCTCGTCGCTCCCAGGCAATCCAAAGGAGCAGATCGAGGCATCGCGAAAGCCTGGGTTGACCGCACCTATCGTGAGCGCGAGACGCAGGAGATGCGCCGCATTCTCTATGTCGCAGCAACCCGCGCCCGCGAAGAACTGCACTTCTTTGCGCGCCCGGCCTATAAGACCGATTCCAATGGCGAGCTGCTCCTCGCAGAGCCAAAAACCAGTCTGCTTGCTACGGCCTGGCCAGCATTCGAGAGTGAAGTCCGCGCGCAGTTCGAGAGTTGGAAAACGCGTCGCAGTGAAGCCGCTGCAGAAACTGAAATCGAATCCATCGCAGCAGCAAGCGAATCCAATCTCATTCTGATGCCGTCCCCACCTACATCCGAGATAAGGCCAACGATGTTACACCGCCTGCCGCCCCATTTCGACGCAGATACTCGCATGGGCGCCTCAGGTCCAGCGCACTTGGGGACCTGGGAAAGCGAAACGCATCGCCATATCAACATTCAGTCTTATGGGACATCGCTTTATGAACGCCATGAAGGCGGAACTCTCGCGCGCAATCTGGGCACCGCTGTTCACACACTGCTCGAAGAGCTTTCCAAACTCCGTGCCGCCAACGACTGGCACGCCGCACGCATCGCTCTCCAGCAATTCGCTCCACGCGTCACTGCCAATATCCGCGCCGCCGGCATCCCCTTATCCGAAGCAACTGAAATTGCAACCACGGCACTCGAAATCGCGCTCAAATCCTCCCACGATCCGATCGGCCAGTGGATTCTTTCACCTCACTCTGACGCCGCCAGCGAACTTCGCTTCGCCGGCATCGTCGCCGGCTCTCTGCGTACCGTGCAAGTCGACCGCCTCTTCCGCGCCGGACTCACTCCACAAGCTGAAGGGGAAAGCGCCTGGTGGATCATCGACTACAAAACCGCCCACGGCGATAACTTCGACCCTGTGTCATCCTTACCGGAACTAAGGAATCTCTTCGCGCCGCAGTTGCAAAGTTACGCTGCAATATTGCGCAATCTGCGCGGCAAGGATGCAAGTCTTCGCGCCGGGCTTTACTATCCGCGAATGATGGCCTTCGATTGGTGGGAAATTTAGCCAACAGCACCAGCGCTAGCCGCCTGGTCACGTTATCACAATTTCCCGTTGACAACGCTTACATGCTGGGCCTAAGCTGCTTTCCGTTCGAATGTAAACGATTACGGCGCTCTGGAAAATGATAGATCAGCCCCCTCTCGGCAAGGACATCGTGCCCGTTGCCCAGCCAGTTGGCTCTGCGTTGCAACCTCAGCGTTTGCCGAGCAGGCGTACCGCTCGCAATCAACCTCCCCTTATCCGAAAGGAACCTATGCGCTTGAATTCAATCTCTAAAAACCCGTCTCTCTGGAACCGTCTCTCTGGCCTGGCGTCCTGCAGAATTCTAGCTCTATCCGTTGCCCTCTCCCTCGCCACCGTTCCCGCCGTAGCACAAACCACCTCCTCCGTCTCAATCATCGCCGGCTCTACTTTGGCGACCGTCGGCACCGAGGCCTACGGCGTCGATACTGCCGTCTACGACGGCTATCTGACTTATTCCACCAATCCCACCCTGCTCAACGAGGCCGGAATCAACGCAATGCGCTACCCCGGCGGCTCCTACGCGGACATCTTCAACTTCATCAGCGG
This sequence comes from uncultured Acidobacteriaceae bacterium, assembly GCA_963713645.1. Lineage (GTDB taxonomy): Bacteria > Acidobacteriota > Terriglobia > Terriglobales > Acidobacteriaceae > Telmatobacter. Next base: position 114,836 of record CAVQMQ010000038.1, read on the forward strand.
CACCGACCAGACTCTCAACGCCGGCGGCTACTTTGCGCCTGGAGACGAATTTAATTTCTTCATGAGCGATTTGGTCATTCCCGAAGGCGGAAAGGCGATTATTACCGTCAACTACGGCTCCGATCTCACCGGCACCGTCGGTGGCCAGCCCAGCGAGGCTGCTTCCTGGGTCCAGTACGCCAATGTCACCAACAACTATGGCATTGTGTACTGGGAGATCGGCAACGAGATCTACGGCAACGGCTACTACAGCACCGGCCTCGATTGGGAATACGATCTGCATTACTCTGAAGCCACCGCTTCCGCCCGCGTGGGCCAGTCCGCGCTCTCTCCCACCGCGTATGGCACCAACGCGGCTGCGTTTGTCAAGGCCATGAAAGCCGTCGATCCCAACATCAAGGTCGGCGTTTTCGTTAATACCGCAAGTTATTACTCCAGCTGGGACAAGGACGTATTGAGCGCCATCTCCAGCGCGCTGGCGGGTACCGGGTACACAATTGACTTCGTGGATGTGCACTGGTATCCCTATGGCTCGGGTACGGACGCGCAGGAAGACGCGGATCAGTTGGCCTTTCAATACACGCCGTCGCTCGGTTGCTGCGGAGATGCTGGAGTTGCGAGCGTAGTGACGCAGATTCGCTCGGACATCACAAACTACTACACCCTCAGCAACGCCAGTGATCTCCAGATTCTGGTCACCGAAACCGGTGTCACCAGTGACAACGGGAACCCCGGTATCATGCCCGGGTTGTTCGCCGCCGACGACAACCTGACATGGTTTGAGAACGGCGGAGTCAACGTGGAATATCAGGAGTTGAACAACGGATTCCTTACCGACGCCGGCCCCGGCATTCCGCAGGGACCGTGGTATGCAACTAAGTTCGACAGCACCATCGCGCGCCCCGGAGACTCCCTGGTTACGTCAAGTTCCACCAATGCCCTGCTGCGCGTGCATGCCGCGAAGCGGACCGATGGCCAGACCGGCGTAATCTTAATCAACGACGACCCCAGCAACAGCACCACTGCTACCCTCGACATAACCGGCGCGACGCTTGCCAGCTCCGGCACCGAATATTCGTTCGGCACCGCCAACTTTTCCAGTGGTGCGGTCACCGCGAACTCAGGCATTGCGTCTAAAACCGTCAGCGGACTCGGAAACACCTTTAAGGTGACCGTCCCCGCATACTCTATGCTGGGACTGCTCATCCCGGCAGGCAGTTCCTGCACGCCCACAACGATTGTCCCCTATATTTCCGTCAACGGCGGTTCCACCTGGACAGAGGAATCCACCACTACAGTGACTTCCACCACCACGGCAGTCGATCTTGGCCCCCAGCCGGTCAGCGGCGGCTCATGGAGCTGGACTGGACCCAAGGGCTTCACCTCAACCTCGCGACAGATCAACAGCATTCCGTTGAGCACGGGAGGGAACACCTACGTGGCCACCTACACCAACACCAGCTCGTGCAAGAGCACGCAGACCTTCACGATCACGGTCAATTGAGAGTTACAACGGCACAGCCTGCACGGTGAACTAGAGCTTGTCATGGAACCGAAAAGGCAATGGCGTAACAGGTTGAAGGACCTGTTACGCCATTGTCTTTTCAAAAATTCTTTCTGACTTATCCCTTGGCGTTGGGATCACGACCGCCCGTGACGCTCTTGTGATGGCGCACATCCGCTCCCTGTACCCAGAAGATCACGTCTTCCGCGATGTTGGTTGCGTGGTCTGCCACACGCTCCAGGTTACGGCAGATCATCAACGCATTCAGCGCTTGCGGAGCGACATGGCTCTCTTCTTCCATCACCTTGGTCAGCGACTTATAGGCGGCGCGATTCATCGCGTCCACGGCGTCGTCCATGCTGAGCACCGAGCGCGCCATGTCAGCATCGGCTTCAATAAAGGCCTGCAAGCTCTTGCGCACCATGCCTGAGGCCAGCACGGCCATGCGCGGTATATCAACGGGCAACTCGACAACGGACATCTGATCCATGCTGCGCACCCGCTCGCTGATGCTTTTGGCAGCGTCTCCCACCCGCTCCAGATCGGCATTGATCTTGATCACGCTCAGAATGAATCGCAGATCGATGGCCATCGGCTGTTCCATCGCCAGCAAGTCCAGCGCGGCCTGGTCAATATCGCGCTCCAGCCGGTTGATAGCGATTTCGCTGCGCGCGACAAGATCGCAAATGGAGAGATCGCGGACGCGGTACGCCTCAATGGCGCGCTGAATCGCTTGCTCGGCGAGGCCGGCCATCACCAGCAGTTGCTCCTTCAAATCTTCGAGGCTGCGTTGAAAGCGTATGCGCGTCATCCGAACCTGCCCGTGATGTAATCTTCCGTCCGCTTGTCGGTGGGGTTGGTAAATATTTTGTGCGTCGAATCAAACTCGACCATGCCGGCCGTTCAGAAAGAAGCCGGTCTTCTCCGCGACACGCGCGGCCTGCTGCATGTTGTGGGTCACGATCACAATCGTATACTGCGATTTTAGTTCAAAGATCAGGTCTTCAATCTTCGATGTCGAAACCGGGTCAAGCGCCGAGGCCGGCTCGTCCATCAGCAATACCTCAGGATCGACAGCCAGCGCACGCGCAATGCACAACCGCTGCTGCTGGCCGCCCGAGAGGCTGGCGCCGGATTTCTTTTTCAGATCGTCCTTGACCTCATCCCACAGAGCCGAGTTTTTCAGAGATCGCTCGACAGTCTCATCCAAAGACTGGCGGTTGCTGTAGCCGTTTAGCTTCAATCCCGCAGCCACATTGTCGTAGATCGACATGGTTGGAAATGGATTGGGGCGCTGGAAGACCATGCCTACGCGGCGGCGAATTTCGACCGGCTTGGCGTCCTCGTAAATGTCGATATCGCCAATGCGCACCGTGCCTGTAACCCGCGCAATGGGGTTGGTCTCATGCATCCGATTCAAGCAGCGGACAAAGGTGCTTTTGCCGCAGCCAGAGGGACCAATCAATGCCGTGGCATGGTTCGCCGGAATGTTAAGATTGATATCCTGCAGCGTGTGGTTGGTGCCATACCACGCATTCAGGTTTGTGACCTCGATGCCGACGCCCACTTAGCTTGCCCCTTTCAGAACGCCGCGGCTGGTCACATAGCGCACCAGGGAAACCGCCAGCACGATCAACACAATCAGGACCAACGCACCCGCCCATGCCAGCCGGTGCTGGTCATCGTAAGGCGAAAGCGCATAGATGTAAATCTGTAGTGGCAGCGCGGCAATGGGCCGGTCGAGGCTCGAACTCCAGAAGGCATTGCCCAACGCGGTAAAGAGCAGCGGAGCCGTTTCACCGGCCACGCGCGCAAAGGCCAGCATGCAGCCGGTAATGATGCCTGGAGATGCGGTCTTCACGGTAATCGACAGCACCGAGCGCCAGTTTGACACACCCAGCGCCAGCGCCGCCTCGCGCACCGCATGAGGCACCATAAGCAGCATCTCTTCGGTCGTTCGGCAGACCGTCGGAATCATCATGATACCCAGTGCTGCGCCGCCGGAGAAAGCCGAAAAATGCCCTGAAAATGGCAGAAAAGGGCTGTGCGTCTTCACGATCAAGCCGTAGACCGCCACACCCATCACAATGGAAGGAACTCCGTTGAGCACATCTGCCGTAAAGCGAATTCCATTGGCCAGTTTTGTTCCCCGTCCAAACTCCGCCAAAAATATGCCCCCGCCGATGCCTATCGGAACGCCGATCGCGCTGGCCACTGACAGCAGGATTGCCGAACCGAGGATTGCATTGGCCATGCCTCCGCCGGCTTCGCCCTCCGGCTTTGGAATCTGAGTAAAGAAATCCAGGTTGACCGAGCTCGCGCCCCGATACACGAGATAAACAAAGATGATCACCAGCGGCGCAACCACCAGCACAGTGGACAGCACGGCCATGCCCGTCGCCACACCATCTATCAGTGACCTGATCTTTGATCGCAGCTTGTTTCCGCTTCGCACCCTTGCTCCCCCAGCTCCAACATTCTTTCTATTTATCTCGCCTGTGCCGGCGCTCCGCGCGTTACCGCCCATACCAATACCTGCGCCAGTGCATTGACGATGATGGTCACGATAAACAGCGCCAGGCCAATCTCGGTCAGCGCGCTCAGGTGCAGATCGCTCGATGCCTCGGCATACTGGTTGGCAATCACCGAGGCCATTGTATTTCCGTTGGCAAGCAGCGAGTGTTGAATATCCGTGCTGTTGCCAATCACCATGGTCACGGCCATCGTCTCGCCCAGCGCGCGGCCCAACCCCAGAATAATGGCGCCCACGATGCCGATCCGCGCATTGCGCAACACGCCCATGCGGATCATCTCCCACCGCGTGGCGCCCAGCGCCAGCACAGCTTCGCGCTGCGAATGCGGCACCGCGGTCATCACTTCACGGGTGAGCGACGAGATGATCGGCAGAATCATGATTGCCAGAATCACGGCAGAGGTTAGAAAGCCCAGCCCAGTCGGGTTGTCATCACTGAACAAGCCTGTCCATCCCAACGTATGAATCAGCAGCGGATTCACATGCTCACGCATCAGCGGCACCAGCACAAAGACCGCCCAAAGTCCGTAAATCACGCTGGGAATCGCCGCCAATAGCTCGGTTATAAAAGCCAGCGGAGCGCGCAGTACCTGCGGGCACATCTCCGTCAAAAAGACCGCCACGCCAATCGCCAACGGAACTGCCATCAGCAAAGCCAGAAATGAAGAAACCAGTGTGCCGTAAAGAAAAGGGAGTGCGCTGAACTGGCCGTTGACCGGGTCCCAGTAATTCAACTGCTTGGTTTCCGGATCGACAAATGCTTTATAAAAAAAATCAAATCCGAATTTGGCCCAGGTCAGCTTCGACCCACTGATCAGCTCAGAGGCGATCAGCGCCACAATCGCGAAAATGCTCAGCGCGCACAGAACCATCAGCCACCGGAAGACACGGTCGGAGATTACCGAGTTCCCGCGCGAAAGCAGATAGGCGCGAATCGCGGAAACCGGCGTTCCCTTTTCCGGCCCTTTCCCGGCAGGCAAATCTGGTTCTGGTTGAAACTGGGTCTGGGATATGCGTATCTCAGGCACTTGAGCTATCACCTTACTAAGGTTACAGTTGCTTTGTGAATAGAAGATAAACAGACTGAGAAATCAAGCGCATAGAGGCAATCATAGTGACTCGTTCCGGGAAAGTCCCAACCCAATTTGAGTTGAATTCCACATTTCAGACTGAAAAGTGCCGCTGCAGTTCAGTCACTTCGTCCACATGGGTAAAAGCGGTAGAATCGCCCTGTGGCTGCATTGCCCGAGACTGTTTTCGCGTGTATTCCGTCCCTGCAACCAGCGCTATCCGGGAGAAAATCAATGTCATTCCGTAACCTTTGTTGTCTGGGAATCTTCCTTGTGGGCGCAACCGCGCCTTTGTCTCTCTTTGCCCAGTTTCAGGCTCCCACCCAGGAAGAGCTGTCCATGACCTCCGACCCCAAAGCCCCGGGCGCGGCAGCGGTTTACCTCTATCGTGAAGAAACAGAAGACGATGTGCATCACTTCCGCTCGGTTTATGCGCGCGTCAAAGTCCTCTCCGAAGCGGGCAAGGCCGTGGCAACCGTTCATGTCTCCTACCCGCGGGTTCTGGCCTACTACGCCACAGGTGACAACTCCAGCAACAGCAGTTCCGCCGGCGAGAACCACTTTGATGCCCCGGACATGAACCAGTTGGGCGCCGATCAACCCTATGACACGGACACCTACACGACCAACGTCGAAGTGAAGATTCTTGATGCCCGCACCATTCATCCGGACGGAACAATCGTCCCGTTCGCTGCCGGACAAGGCTCCGTGACCAAGGTCAACACCGGCGCGGGCCAGCAAAAGGAAGTCACCTTCACCCTGCCTGGCGTCGAGGTCGGCAGCATCGTCGAATACCGCTATCAGGTACGCTATGACCGCTTCCAGTCTGCTCCGGAGTGGCAAATTCAGCAGCCTTACTTTGTCCGCAAGGCGCGCTACCTCTACACCCCCTCCGTGCAGTTTCTTCCCGAGCGCAACGCAAACGGCGTAGGCCTCTCCAACAGCGCTCTAAGAGACCGTCACTATGAGACCCTCACCGACATTCACTTCGTAAATATTCTTCCCCCCGGAAAATCCGTCGTCCAGGACGCGATGGGCCGCTATACTCTCGACCTGACGGACATTCCTCCCATCCCCCAGGAACCGTTTGCTCCCCCGGTCTCCGAGCGCGTCTACCAGGCAAATTTTTATTACACCTACACCATCGTCGAAAAAGAGTTCTGGCAGAAGGAGATGCAGTACTGGACCAAAGATCTGAACCGGTACATCACCCCCAAACCTTCTCTGAAAAGCGCCGTCGCGGAGCTTGTTTCTCCCTCTGATGCTCCGCTCGATAAGGCTAAAAAACTCTACGCCCTGGTGCAAAAGCTGAAAAACACCGACCTTGATGTCGATCCGTCTCTTTCCACTGCCGATGACTCCGTCCCTCACGGCAACGTCGCGAGCATTCTCGAAACCAAGAGCGGCAACAGCAATCAGCTTGCCTTCCTTTATCTTGCTATGGTGCGTGAGGCCGGACTCACCGCCCGCCCCGAGCGCATCGCCAGCCGTAGCCGCCATATCTTCTCCACCAGCTTTCTCAGCACCAGCCAACTGGACAGCGTTCTGATCGCCGTCACCATCGACGGCAAAGAAATTCTGCTTGATCCGGGAACCAAAACGGCTCCTTTCCAAACCCTGCACTGGTCCCATGCCGCAGCCGGCGGCGTAGCTCTCGCCGCCAACAATAAAGTTGAAACCATTCTCACCCCATTACAGCAGATCGCCGAAAATACCTCGGTGCGCGTCGGCAATCTCACCGTTTCCCCGCAAGGTGCGGTCACCGGAACCCTCAAAGTGGGCTTCACCGGCCAGCAGGCAATCGAGTTCCGGCAACTGGCCATTCAGTCCGGTGCCGATGCGGTAAAAGATCAGCTCAACAAGATGCTTGCCGCCCAGGTTCCCGTCGGGATTGAAGCCCATGTGGACCGCATCGCCAACTTCGACGACTCCAGCAAGCAGTTGGTCGCGCTGGTTCCGGTCTCCGGTTCCTTCACCGTCCAGGCAGGCAAACCCCTCACCCTGCCTCGTTTGTTCTTCGAGACCAAAGAAGCCAATCCCTTCCCCGCCGAAGCCAACCGCAACCTTCCAGTCGATACCCGCTATCCCTCGCAGCAACAGGAGCAGATAACCTGGGTGCTGCCCACCGGATCAAAGCTGGCAACCACTCCCAAAGACATTACTGAGAAGTGGGAAGACAATGCCCTCTACCAGCTCCACTCCAAGGTAGATGCCGGGGCCGTAACCACTCTCCGTGTTCTGGCCTGCGGTTTTACACTGCTCGACGCCAAGGAATACACCCCGCTCCACAACTTCTATGACAAGGTTGTCGCCGCTGATCAACAGCAACTCGTCGTCAACTCATCAGATTCTGGAAAGGGCGAGTAAACACAATGGCAGGCAATCCCAGCAACAACTCAACCGCCGCAGACTTGCAGGCTCTTCTGGATCTGGCCGGCAAAGCAGCCCAGCACTCCTACTCGCCTTACTCCCACTTCCGCGTAGGCGCGGCGTTGCTGCTCACCAATGGCGAAGTCGTTACCGGAACCAATGTGGAAAACGTGAGCTACGGCCTGACGATCTGCGCCGAACGAGCGGCCTTGGTTAGCGCCGTTGCTCAATTCGGCCCCGCGATCCGCATCCAGGCCGCCGCTGTGGCTAACCTGAACGATGCAGCCAGCCCTCCCTGCGGCGCCTGCCGCCAGGTTCTGGCCGAATTTATCCTGCCCGATGCGCCAGTGATCTTCCCCGCATCCGATGGCCCGCGCACCATGCCCTTCCGTGAATTGCTGCCTCTGGCCTTTGAGATGGAAGTGAAATAATGCTGAATATCGATGACTCAACCCACTAACAACCAATCTTCTGATACTCGCCAAGTGCCAATCCACACGATCGACCTGATCCGCAAGAAGCGAGACGGCGGCTCACTGAATGAGCGCGAGATCGGTTATCTCGTTACCGGAGCGGCCAACGGCTTAATTCCACCTGAACAGCTGTCCGCATGGCTGATGGCTGCCTTCCTACGTGGACTATCGCTCGACGAAACCCGTTCCCTGACCCTCGCCATGCGCGACTCAGGCGAGAAGTTTTCGCCCGCCCGCCTCGGCAAAATCGCCGTCGATAAGCACTCGACCGGCGGCGTTGGCGACAAAACCAGCTTCCTCGTCGCTCCCATCGCCGCCGCCTGCGGCCTGGCCGTGCCGATGATCAGCGGCCGCGCCCTCGGCCACACCGGCGGAACTCTGGATAAGCTCGAAGCCATTCCCGGCTACCGGACCGCGCTGACGCTCACTGAATTCGAGACAGTGCTCCAGAGCTGCGGAGCATCTATCGTCAGCCAGACCCCGGCCCTGGTCCCGGCCGACCGTGTTCTCTATGCGCTGCGCGACCGCACCGGCACAGTCGAAAATTCAGGACTCATCTGCGCATCGATCTTGAGCAAAAAACTCGCCGCCGGTCTTGACGCATTGGTCCTCGACGTAAAAACCGGCTCCGGCGCATTCCTGCGCAAGCAGGAAGATGCCGAATATCTTGCTGCGCTGATGGTGGCCACCGCCGAAGCCGCCGGAACCCGCACCGTTGCTCTGCTTACTGATATGGATCAGCCACTTGGCCGCATGGCCGGTAACTGGATTGAGATTGTGGAGTCCTGGAACTGCTTCGCGGCAATCGGCCAGCGGAGAGCGAAGACCTGCGTGAACTATCGCTGATACTGGCCGGCTGGATGATTCATCTGGGCGGCAAGGCGGAGTTGGCGGAAGATGGCTACCGTCTCGCCCAGGCTTCGCTTGAGGATGGTTCGGCCTTCCGTGCGTTTCAGGAAATGGTCGAGGCTCAAGGCGGGGATATTTCGGTTCTTGAATATCCAGTTGGATTTCATCGTCCAGGAGCTACAGCAGTGTTAGAAGCCTGGGAGAGCGGCTATATCACCGCGATGGACACAACCAAGATCGGCTGGGCAGTACAGCGCCTCGGCGCGGGCCGCGAGAAAGCCGGCGAGCCGGTCGATCCCCACGCAGGAATTCAATTTAATGCGCGATGCGGCGCGAAGGTGGAACCGGGGCAGCCAATTGCGGTTCTCTACGCAACGAACGAAGCGATGCTGGTTGAGCCAAGCGAGTTACTCAGGGATGCGATTACGATTTCCGATCAATTCCCTGACCCGCCGCCGCTTGTCAGCCGCATCTTCACCCGCGAAAATGCCGAAGTCCATCTGCGAAATGCTGTAAGGTAATCGAAAGCCTTTCTCTCGCGTAATCGCAAGCAGGAGCAGCCATTTGGATCGATTCACCGGAATCCTGGGAATTCTCGCCGTGCTCCTCGCCGCCTGGCTCGGCTCAACCGACCGCAAGCGCATCCGCTGGCGCACCGTCGCCTGGGGACTCGGCCTGCAACTTATCTTTGCTTTCCTGGTTCTGCGCTTCGACTACGGCCAGCGCGCGATGACCTGGGCCGGCGGCGTGGTCAACGCCATGCTCGCCTCCACCAAGGCCGGCACCAGTGTCCTCTTCGGCGCGTTGGGCACGCCCTACACCTCGTTCGGCTCGATCTTTGCCTTTCAGGTGCTGCCGACCATCATCTTCATCTCCGCATTCTTCGCGGTGCTTTACCACATCGGCGCTGATGCAGATCATCATCCGCGCCCTGGCCTGGGTCATGCTCAAGACCATGCGCATCTCCGGCGCTGAAAGCATGAACGTCGCGGCCAGCATCTTCATGGGCCAGACCGAAGCTCCGCTGACCATCCGCCCCTTCCTCAAAGGCGCAACCCGCAGCGAATTGATGACCATCATGACCAGCGGCATGGCCCACGTCTCCGGCGGCATCATGGCCATGTACATTGCGCAAGGCGTCGAAGCGCGCCACCTGCTCTCCGCCGTCATCATGACCTCGCCCGGAACGATCCTGATGGCCAAGATGCTGGTGCCGGAAACCGAAACGCCCGCCACCGAAGGCCGCGTCGTCATCCCCAAAGACGAGCTGCACAAGGAAGAAAACCTCATCGGCGCCATCGCCCGCGGCACCATCGACGGCGGCAAGCTGGCCATGAATGTGGCCATCATGCTGATCAGCTTTCTGGCTCTGGTCGCCCTGCTCGACAGCCTGCTCGGCTGGACGCACGGCTGGCTATATGCACTGGGTTCCCGGCTCGCTCGGCCAGATACTCGGCTTCGTCTTCGCGCCCGTCGCCTGGCTCATCGGCGTTCCCTGGCGCGACTGCGGCGCCATCGGCAACCTGCTCGGCACGCGCATGGCGCTCAACGAAGTCATCGCCTACATCTCGCTCGGCGCGCAAAAGGCCGCGCTCGCTCCGCGCTCCTTCACCATCGCCACCTTTGCCCTGTGCGGCTTTGCCAACCTCGGCTCCATCGGCATGCAGATCGGCGGCATCGGCGCACTGGTCCCCGAGCGCCGCAACGACCTGGCCAAACTCGGCGTCCGCGCCATGCTCGCCGGAACCATGGCCAACCTCATCAGCGCATCAATTGCTGGCATGTTTCTCGGATGAATGCAGCCCAAAATCCTGTGTCCTATCTCGAATATTCCTATCAAGAGATGAGCTGTCATCCTGAGCGAAGCGTACTTCAGCGGAGTCGAAGGACCTGCTTCTCGCAACTTAGCGATGGAAAATAGCTCCGAACAATGACCACGAATTTTTGAGACACTACTCACAGCAAACGCAAAAAGTCCTGCTCACTTCAATCGAAGTGAGCAGGGCTTTTCATTTTCTCTCTGCGATTAAACCGCCGAGCTACTTGTCTGCCTTCGCCGGTTGCACACCCGGCACCACCGGCGCGGCCTTAATATCGCCCGTAGCCGCATCGTTCAGGTTGATGCCGTAGTGTTGCAGCGTCGAAGCCAGCGTCTGGTACAACCCGGCGCGGTCCTTGGCATAAGCAGCATTGGCTGCGATCAGGTTGTCTTCAGCAGTGGCCAGATTGCGTTGCTGCAGGAGCACATTTGCGGTTGTCGAAGCGCCCAGCTTGAGCTTCTTCACTTCGTCTTCAAGGCTCTGTTGATTGAAATCCCGCGCAGCGGTCGCCGACTGCACCTGAGCCCGGTCATTGGTCAGCGCGAACTGCGCATTCACCACCTGCATCCGGATTTGTGTGTAAAGCTGCTCCAGCCGCAGTTCAGCTTGGCGGTACTCCATCAGCGAGCGCGCCTGCACCGACTGATTGTAGCGATTCCCGATAGGAATCGTCACATTGAATCCTATACCCTTATCCGGTGCCGAGTTGTTGAACGCATTCTGGGCTGCTGTACCGTAGCCTGTCGTGGGGATCGTCGGGCAGGTGCCACCGTAGTATTCACCAAGGCAATTCGGATTGAGCGAACCTGCAATTCCTGTTCCAGCAAGATAGCCAAGAATATCGAAGGTCGGCAACAACGCATTGCGTGCGCCCTTCAGCGTGATCTCATCATTGCGCAGCGTCAATACAGCTTGCTCCAGCTCCGGACGTTTCTGGAAAGCCTCCTGCACCAATGCCTCCACCGGCTGCGTCTCTTCGGGAATTGCCTCCAGGCTGACGCGGTCCGTCGGAATCACCGGCGCAGCAGTGAGAGCCGCATCGTTCAGGTTGCGGGCAATCGCCTGCTTGATAATCTGCTGCTGATAGTTCAAAGCGCTCTGGGAGCTGATCAGCGCCTGTTTGTCCGAGGCCACAGTCGATTCGGCGTTGACCACATCCAGCGGAGCCATGGTGCCGATCTCCAACTGCTTCTTGTTGTCGCCCAGCAGCTTGGTGCTCTGCTCCAGCGCCCGTTCCTTGGCTTGTTCATCCTCATAGGCCTGCACCAGCCCCCAGTAAATCGTCTCCACTTGGTTGACGGTGTAGAGAATCTGCTGGCGGAAGGAGGAATCGGTAATGCGCCGGTTATTCTGCGCCTGATAGATAAACCGCTTGTTTACCCAGATTCCCGCTCCCTGTAACAGATGCTGGGTAACGGTTGCCTTATAGGCGGAAGCCAACTGCGGGCTGAGAAGCGTAACCCCGTTTGATGTGGTGGCGTAAGTGTTGTTGAAGGCGAACTGCAACTGCGTGCCGGTAACAAACCCCTGGTTGTAAGCGAAGTTGTAGGTATTGGTCGAGCTGGTGCCACCGGAGAAGAAACTTGTCGAAGGCGAACGCTGCCGGTCAAAGTTGATCGCCGCGGTAAGCGTCGGGTCCAGGCTCTCTGGATTCGGCCCAGCGCCTGCCGTGGTCAGCGTCAATCCTGCCGCGCCAGAACCCGCGCCGCCGGAGCCAACCGTCGATCCGCCCGGTCCGCCGCTGGCGGTCAATGTAGATGCCGAACCGCCCAGTGTATTCGTAATCAAACCTGCCGGCGCGCCCAGCGGCGCATTTCCGGTCTTGGTGCGCAAAATATCCGTATCCGCAATGTCCAGATCGTAGCGCGCAATCGCAATGTCGTAGTTGTTCTCAAGCGCCAGCGCAATCGCGTCCGAGAGGCTCAGGTAGATCTTCCCATCTTTCACCAGATTGCTCAGCCGCACTGAGTTCGAAAAGCTGGCCTTGCCGATCGTCGTAGGCCGGTACATGTTGATCGGATTGCCCAGAAGTTTTCCGGCAGGTTTGGAAAAATCCCGCGTTGAGGTGCGCAGATCAAACGGCTCGGTCAAGATCGGAGCCGGAGCCGCAGGCAAATCCGAAGCCGCTTTGTCCTGCGCGGTCGGCGCTGCCGCCTGCTGGGCAAAGCCCGATGGCATTCCCCCGGCCAGCGTCAGCATCACAGCCGCCACGGCCCGCAGCCGCATGTTAGACAGGCCTCGGCCTGCCTCCTGCTTCTCTCGCCCGCCGCTCAGCACATGCGCGGCATCATCCTGCTGCTTCTTGAACACACTCGTCCCGTACAAAGGCATGGTTCCTCTCCACTGTTTGCTGAGGCATGTGGGGTGCCATTCTAAAAGACGCCCGAAAAACCATTTCGGACGCAAATTTCTGATTCCTTAGATCGATTGCGCGAAAAGAATCAGCTCGCCATTCGGCTAAACCGCTGCTCTTGGGTTCTATACGCGATACAAGTGCAGATGGTTCCATCCGGCACTCGGACTGTGCAAAACCGTCAGGGAAATCTGGCACAGCACTCGCAGGCCCGAAAATCCGAGTATATCCCACATCCCGCAGCCTTCCAGAGCTGGAACCGGACCAAATGATCAGCCGCAATGCAGCAATAGGCTGCCGCTAAACAGCTTTAGATTTGAATATCGAGAAAAAATCCTAGAGCGCCTCGGCCATCTCTCGGAGAATCGCCTCAGCTGCCTCGGCCGGATCAGCCGCCTGCGTAATCGGACGGCCGACTACAAGATAGCTGGCGCCCCGGCGCAATGCGTCCGCAGGAGTCGCAATCCGCTTCTGATCGCCAACTGCCGCGCCAGCAGGTCGAATCCCCGGTATCACCAGCACTCCCTCCGGCCCGGTAATCTCACGGAGATTTCCCACCTCTTCCGACGAGCAGACAAAGCCCCGCACGCCCACCGAGACGCCCATCCGCGCCAGCAACTCGACCTGTTTGTGAGCTGGACGGCTGAGACCGACAGAATCCAATTGCGGTCTGTCCATGCTGGTCAGCACCGTTACTGCCAGCAACTGCGGCGGATTCTCAACTCCCTCCAGCGCATTGAGCGCTGCCGTAAGCATCGCCGGCCCGCCGCCGGCATGAACCGTCAGCATCCGCACGCCAAGCGCTGCAGCCGAACGCACCGCGCCCGCGACAGTATTCGGAATGTCATGGAATTTCAAATCGAGAAAAACCGAGTGGCCGCGCTCGATGATCGGCCGCAAAACCGCCGGTCCGGCCGCAGTGAATAGCTCCATCCCTACCTTGAACCAGCAGCAGTTGCCTTCCAGCCGGTTCACCAGCGCCAACGCCGCAGCGGCATCCGGCACATCGAGAGCCACAATCAGCCGCTCCCGCGCCCTCTGCAACCTGTCGTCAGACTCGGCAACTGCGGACTTGGACAAGGAAAAACTGGGATTGTGCCGCTCCGAAATAGGCATGATTAAATCCTACCGCAACCGCACAAGCCTTGCTCCGTCTCGCGCAGCCCTGCTCAGCGCGCCACAATCTTCAACTGCGACGCATCCGCCGCGTTCGCCGGAACCGGAACTCGCGGCGCGGGAATCTCGCGCACTCCCGCCTGCTGATGAACCGGCAGAAATTTGCTGATATATTGCAGCGGATCATCGGCCACCGCCATCTGGCTCAGATGATACTTCCACACATCCGGCTTGATAGTCCGGCGGATAAAAGGCTTGCGGCTTACCTCGACAGGGTCGCCATCCGCGCCCAGCCGCGTATAGGTCATCGCCGGAACCAGAAAGCTCATCTTGCTCCCGGTTTGCCAAAAGCGGCGGACAAACTCATGTGAAAACAGCAGCGTGTAATGGCGGCTCTCGATGGACAGCAGGTGTAGGGCTATTTCAGAACCCGGCCACTCCGGGCGAAGATGCATCTGAAACCAGCGGGGAAAGTCAAATCCGTTACACTGAGCGTGGTTCACAATCATGCGCAACGTCTCTTTGCGAGTCATTTCGTATCATCCTCGTGAATGGACCAGCGATTGCCAACTGAATAAGAACGAGCACGGCCAGACCATGAGCATCGTTCCAACTCGGTCAGCGTCAAACTTCGACAGCTACAACAGCTTTCCGTCCTCAGCGTTCCGAGACGGCGCGGTCATTGGGGAGGGGGGCAAGTTTCATCCCGGCAAATCAGCCGGACCTGCAACTCACTCATCGCGGGATAGTGTCGGCATGAGCAAAACCGTTTCAAGATTTTTCGTAGGGGGGCGATTTGAGTTCGACGACGGAGCAGCGTTCATCCAGGCGGGCGGGTCAGCATCAAAAACCAGGTTCCACTCGCGCAGGTTTCCTGTTGCTGACGATGGTCATCGCCCTGTGCGGTTTTTCCTCAACTGCGACAGCCGCCGGCGTCCACACCAACCCGCTCAACAACGATCCGCTGGTTCGCGAGGCTTACGACCACTTCTACAATCTCGACTACCCCGGCGCGGTCGAGCGCTTCGAGCGCTTTCACGCCCTGCATCCCGGCGACCCGCAAGCCACGGCACTGCTGCTCAACGCCGTGCTCTTTCAGGAGCTATACCGCAAAGACCTGATGGACACGACGTTTTATGCCAACGACGGCTTCCTCAGCGGCCGCCACGCCACCGAGGAAGACCCCCAAAAGCGCGACCAGATACTCGGCCTTGCCGATGAAGCAATTCGCGAAGCAGATTGGCGCATCAGCCAGAATCCCAATGACGTCGACGCCTATTTTGCCCGCGGCTGGGTTCGCAGCCTCAAATGCACTTATCTGGCGATGGTCGAGCGCGCCTTCGGAGCCGGCTTTCACCTGGCGATAAAGGCCAAGGACGACTGCGAGCATGCCTTGCAGCTCGATCCGGAATACGTCGATGCCAAGCTGGTCGTCGGCGTTTATCAATA
This sequence comes from uncultured Acidobacteriaceae bacterium, assembly GCA_963713645.1. Lineage (GTDB taxonomy): Bacteria > Acidobacteriota > Terriglobia > Terriglobales > Acidobacteriaceae > Telmatobacter. Next base: position 130,373 of record CAVQMQ010000038.1, read on the forward strand.
TGTCGTAGGCGCTCTGCCCCCGCTCTTCAAACTGCTCATCGGCTTTGCCGGCATCACCGGCTCCAAGAGCAAAGGCCTCGATCTGCTGCGCGACGCCGCCAATCGCGGCGTTATCACCTCGGTTGAATCCCGCACCGTCATGGGACTCTTTTTGCGCCGCGAGGCCCGCTATAAAGAAGCCGTCGAGATCGTCCGGACGCTCAAGAGTCAGTACCCGCACGACTATCTCTTCTGCCTAGAAGAAGCCAACCTGCGCAAAGATGCAGGCGAGGGCATGGGCGCGGTCGAGGCCTATCAGCAACTGGTCGCCAACGGCGCCAAGCCCGGCTATTTTGCGCAGGCCCGTCTTGAACTGGCCTACTTTGGGTTGGGCGACGCACTGCGCGGCCAGCGCCTCTACAAAGAGGCCGCGCAGGCCTATGAACAAACCGCGTGGACTAAAAACGTCGGCCTCGAATTAAAGATTCGCGCACTGCTTGCCGCCGGCGAAGCCCACGACCTCAACGGCGAACGCCAGCTTGCGATTCAGGATTACAAGTGGGCCATCGACTCCGGTCCCAACACCACCCGCGCTGACACCGCCCGCAAATTTCTCAAAAACCCCTACCAGGGAAACTGATTCCCTGCCCGCATATCCCAAACATGAATAACAAGTGGAACTCCGAGTCCGCGCCTTTCGTACCTCAGCAGAGCGTGAACATGCACCCTAGATTTTCCGGCTGACCCGTACATTCGAGAAGGGCCGACAATGACCGAGACCAACGCCAGGAGTTCCCAGATGTTCTGGGCAAGACTCGCAGGCTTCCTGTATTTGTTCACCTACGTCGTCCCAATCACCGGCTGGGCGATCACGGGCCGCTATGAAGTCGCGGGCAATTTTATCGGGACAGCGCAGCGGGTGATGACCGCTGAGCTGTTCTATCGCTTTGGGCTTTGCTGCCTGGTTCTCAACTGGCTGCTTTGCATCTTTCTGGCGATGGGACTCTATGCCGCCCTCAAACCGATCGACAGTACCCTGGCGCTCTTCGGCCTGCTCTTTCGCCTTGCCGAAAACATCCTCGGAACCGCATTTGCCCTTCTGGATTTCGTCGCCGTGAAGGCGTATTCCAACGCGGAGATCAGCGGCGCCTTCAGTCCAAAACAGCTCTCGTCCTTTTTTACGCTGCTCACCGAGGCCGGTGCCGTTCAGTTCAATGTGTCGATGGTTCTTCTCGGCATCGGTTCCGCATTCTTTTTTTACTTATTCCTCAAATCGCGCTACATCCCCAAGGTGCTGTCCATTCTCGGCCTCTGCGCTGCTCCCATCTTCAGTGGAGTCAGCTTCGCTTACCTCTTATGGCCGCAATACTCCGCCGCGCTGCGGATTGGTTGGTATCCCATGGCGCTTGCCGAAATATCCATTGGCTTGTGGCTGATGATCAAAGGCGTCAAGCCGCGGGCTTCAGCTCTTAAAGAAATGCGCTCTTAAACTACCCTTGTGTGCAACGGAAGTTTCTCGACCGTTAAACAGAACGGGCAATTCGTTAACGTGCATTGGGGCAGCACAAAAGACTCTTTAAGCGACCGAAGAGACCATGCTAACTTGCGTGGTCATCTCCAAAAGCGAGCTTGCTCTCGCCGATATCCATGCGTTCGATAAGACCGTTTGCGATGGTATAGACATGCAACAGCGTTTGATCTGAAATGATGTCGCCGTTCAGATTCTTGACGAGTTGGTGAACCTTGACCTCAGTTCTGCCCGCCTCACGGTCAGTCACTTCAATCGGTTCCACGTTCGGATTAAACTCTGCCCACTGGCGAGTCCAGTAAGCACGAATCCCTTCTTTCCCGACGACTCGACCGCCCTCCGAGGCCTTGGGCCAATCGACGTTTTCGCTCATCACCGCAAGCGCGCCATCGATATCCCGTCTGTTGAAGGCCGAGTAGGCCTGAGCTATTAACGCTTGTGTCTTTGCCATACGTCCTCCACGGTGCGCCAGCACCCTATTCTGAATAGGATAAGGCAAAGTTCCCCGGAGGCTGCCTTTTCGGCAACATCGCGCCCGCATCGCAAAGTATCCATTGCGATGCTTGAGAAATCGGGCGGGCCGTGGTGTACTGTGTAAGTCCAGCGAGGGAAACATCAATGATTCAAGTCGCCATTGCTTACCACTCTCTTCACGGTCACACGGCGCGTCTGGCTCATGCCGCCGCAAGAGGATGCGGCTCGGTAGAGGGAGTGACAGCCAATCTGGTCGAAATCCGCAAAGAAGATATACAAGAAGGGCGCTGGAAGAACGCGGCGGCGATTGAGATCCTGAATGCATCGGACGCGATCATCTTCGGATCGCCGACGTTCATGGGCGATACCTCCGCTGTCTTCAAAATGTTTCTGGAATGGGCCTTCGATCCGTGGTTAAGGCAGGCCTGGAAAGACAAATTCGCCGCTGCGTTTACCAACTCGGCTTCTCAGAATGGAGACAAACTGAACACGTTGCAATCATTGTCCGTTTTCGCGATGCAGATGGGCATGATCTGGGTTGGAGTCGGAGACCCTCCAGGAAACAATTGGAGCGGCGGCAGCAGGAACGACATCAATCGCCTGGGCACATGGCTGGGTGCGATGGGACAGAGCAATGGCGACGGCGATGCCGGTACTGAACCCCCGGAGAGTGATTGCGAAAGCGTGAGCCGTCTTGCGCGCAGATTGTCCCTGATCACGAAACGGTTCAAAGAAGGCGGGGAGTACGAGACGGAGTATATTGCTGCGCGTTAGGCCCGCCGGGAACGCCGGCTCAAGCTATTCTGAAGAACCCTGGGAAGGAGGTTTTGTACCATGGCAAAGCTCGTGTATGGATTGAACCAGTCCTTGGATGGCTACGTCGACCATCTGGAATTGGGGCCACCAAGCCCTGCGCTCTCTCGTCACTTCATGGAGCATGTGCGCGGCCTGACGGGCATGGTGTACGGTCGCCGTACCTACGAGGTAATGCGTTATTGGGACGAAGACCTTGAGGACTGGGACGCGGAGGATCACGACTTTGCGGCGGTGTGGCGGAGCAAGCCGAAGTGGGTCGCGTCGCGTTCGTTGAAGTCGGCCAACACCACACTTGGGCCCAATGCCACACTTGTCGAGGATGAGATTGAGACAGTGATCCGTGGACTGAAGGCTCAGCTAGTTGGGGAAATTGATGTTGCCGGACCAGACCTGGCGGGAAGCCTGACCAACCTTGGCCTGATTGATGAGTATCGACTCTACCTCCACCCCGTCGTGCTTGGTCGCGGCAAGCCATTCTTCTCCGGCCCTCGGTCGCCGCTCCGCCTTGTGACCAGCGATCTCATTGGCGAGGAAGTGATTCGGTTGACGTACGTTCCCGCTTAATCCCCCGACTCGCCCGACGGAGCGCGCCAATGCGTCAGGTCCGCTTTGGTGCACATCCAGACATTCCAGCTTGCGCGCCGATCTTCCCCGAAAGAGGTCGCACAAAGGAACCCTTTCGGGACGTTGTAAAAGCTACCCTTTTTGAGACTGACAGAAGTGTAATTTCCGGTTTGGCGACTACATGGCCCTTGGAGGCTATACTCAGCTCGTTGCGGGTCATGTACGCAATCGGTTAATCTTCTTCAAACTTGGAGAATCGACGATGAGATTAGTGGCCTCTGTCACAATGTTCCTGATCGCGACGTTCGCTCTGCCTGCAAGTAGTGTTTCGCAGACATCGCCCGATAATGACACACGCGAGCTGACGCATCTCGAAGATGTGTGGAACCAAGCCCACGTCGCTGGCGACGCAGAGACGCTCGACCACCTGTGGGCTGACGATATGGAAGTCACTGTTCCGCGTATGGCGGTAATGACACGAGCTGAGGCTCTAGGGTTCGCCCGATCCGGGCGCATGAAGTTCATACGCTATGAAACTTCGGACCTGCACATTCGTGTATATGGAGACGCGGCTGTGGTCACCGGCCATTTAGTGCGCAGCCGCACGTTGAATGGAAACCAAGTCTCCGATGACTGGCACTTCACCAAGGTCTACATACGCCAAGCGCACCAATGGCGAGTCGTTTCCTTTCAAGCGTCTGAATCACCCGCGTCGTGACCTCCTCAGCAGTCTGACACTCTCGCAGGTTTATCCCGGCTAGCCGGAAAACCACACTTTGTGAGGCGGTCCGCCGGTCAGAAGATCGGCTGCAGAACCATCCGGCCATACGCGATGAACGCCATGAGGAGGCCCAGCACACAGCTCATGATTATGGGCGCGACCTCGCGGTACTTGACGTGCACCCCGACGAAGACGAGGCTCTCGACCGCCAAGACCATGGCAGCCAGGTTCGTCAGTTGCGGCAGCCAATGGAACGCGGCAGGGACGATGAGCACGACGGTGCACACGAGCTCCAGGATGCCTAGAAACATCCAGACTTTCCGCGGCAAGGCGCCAAAGGACGGCACATCCTGGCTCACTTTGTCGAACAGGAAGACCTTCATGACGCCCGACGATCCGTACAGGAGCGCGGCAAGGACTTGCAGGACCCACAACAGTATGTTCATCGTGTGCCTCTTCCTGGTTTCTGCGTCGACGCGGGGAGAAACCGCACCGCGCGACGCATTTTCTGAACCCATATCTAGTTACCAAGGATAACCTGATGATAATTCTCTCCGTGTTGCACAGAGGACCTTTTTTGCCGCGCAGCAATGGAACCGCCGCCCCGTCAACTCCGTATTTATAAACCGAGTGAGAGAATTCTCCTCAAGGAGTTTTCAATGGCTGTCTATTGTCATCAGTGCGGAACCGGGTTGCCTCCCACAGCGCGTTTCTGTTCCAACTGCGGCGCGGGCGTGCAATTCACCCAGCCCATGCCGGGCCGTCCGCTTTACCGGCCCCATGCGGGCCGTACGATTGCCGGAGTTTGCGTCGGCCTCGCACAGGCCAACGGTTGGGATGTCGCCGTAGTCCGCGTCCTCGCGGTTCTCGGCTTCTTTTTCTCCGGCGGAATCGTCGCCGTGGCCTACATCGCCGGCTGGATCGGCATCCCCGACGAGCAGCTTCCCTTCCCAGGAGCGTATCCTCCACAGGTATGAGCTTTTTTTATGAATCGAACGGGGCGCGGCTGGGTTTCTCCGATACCGGGGCAGGTTTGCCGGTGGTTTTTCTTCATCCCACCCCGCTCGACCGCATCTATTGGCAACCTCTAATCGAGAATCTCGCCGGAGTCCGCTCCATCGTTCCCGATCTCCGCGGCCACGGCGCATCCGAGTTAGGAGAACTGCCCACGGGCGGCTTCTCCCTGGTTCCAGACGCGCCGGTTCTCACGATAGCGCAACTCGCCAACGACGCCCTCGCACTACTTAATCATCTGGAAATAGAAGAGGCGGTCTTTGCCGGCTGCTCCATCGGCGGCTACATATTGCTGGAGTTGTGGCGCAAAGCCCCGCAGCGGATGAAGGCTCTGGCCTTCGTCTGCTCCAAGCCGCAGCCGGATACCGAGGCCAATCTTCCGCGCCGCGCCGCCACCATCGCGCAGGCCCGTTCCGGCGGCATCGACGGGCTCTTTGATGGCATGGCGCAGACATTGATCGGCGCCACCGCGCGCGAACGCAATCCCGAGATCATTTCCAAAATCCGCGCCCGCATGACTCTCACGCCGGAGGCTCTTGCCGCGGTGCAGGCTGGCCTAGCTATGCGCCCCAATTCCCTGCCCACGGTCTCAACGATCAGCTCACCCGTGCTGGCCATCGCCGGCAGTGAAGACCCAGCAGCGACTCCAACAGAGATGGAAGCCTTCCGCGCCGCTCCCGGCGGATGCGAGTTCCACCTGCTGCCCGACGCCGGTCACTTCGCCGCCTACGAACAACCGCAAAAAGTTGCCGGTTTGCTCGCAGACTGGCTCCGGCAACTCGAATTCTAAAGTCGCCGACCGTTTGGCTCAAATGAATCTGCCGGTGAACAAACAAGTAAGCGTGCCGGGAAAGATGGCAGCAGCGCCGACGAACTATCTTTGTGGCGCCGCTTCCACCACCATCCGCACCAACTGCGCCATCTGGCGCTTGTGCACCACGCTTTTGGTTCGTTCGCTGTCCACGCGGTTCACAATAACCAGATCGAGGGAGGGCACGACCACGGCGTATTGCCCAAGATGCCCTTCCGCCCAGAAACTGCCCTTCGGGAAGGCAATCTTCTGTGGCGCGCCGCTGGCCGAGTCACCGGTCCACCACAGATACCCATAACCGCCGGACTCGGCATCGGAATAAGGCCGGGTGCTGGCCTTCACCCACTCCTCCGGCACCACCTGTGTGCTATTCCATTTGCCTCCATGCAAGTAGAGCAGCGCAAACCGGGCAAAATCACGCGCGCTCAGATCGAAGAGATAGGCCGGGAAGCGTGTATCCGGGCCGGTAACGTAATGCCCGTCTCGCGGCCTGAAGTCCTGCATCCCGATGGGTTGAGCGATCTTTTGATAGTAGGCGTCAAAGATCTTCTCGCCCACGGCCTGCTCATAGATATAGCCAAGCGCATTGAAATCCCAGTTGTTGTAATACCAGAAGGTTCCATGCGCATGGGAGCCGCGCGGCGGCTTCTCTTCCTCCATTCCCTTGGTCTCATAGACGGTGGGGTGGTAGACGCCCGAGCGCGCCTCCAGCAGCTCGCGCACCGTGGCCTGCTTTTCTTCCGGGGTAAGCGAAGGCTTGTTGTCGTCGATGCCCAGTTTTGCGAGCGTATCGTCGAGATTGATCTTGCCATCGGCGACAGCGATACCTACCAGCGCGCTCAGCAGGCTTTTGCGGCAGGAGTGCAGGTTTGATTTGTGCGCCACATCTCCCCACGCCACAACCACCATGCCGTGCTGAACGATCATTGCCGATGTGGAGCCAATCTCTTCGACATAACTCTTGACCTTCGCCAGTTTATGCGTATCCCATCCGGCCTGCTCTGGAGAAGCCAGTTGCTGCCATTCCGAGCCCGGCACTATCGGGGATTGGCAACTCGCCTGGAGAACGAAGCCAAGGATCAAGAAAAGCCATCCGAAGAAGATTCTCATGCAGACCAATATAACGTAGCAGGGCATTTGATTAATGTGCGCTCTTTGAGCCGTGAAATCTCGCAAGCTCCGGCAAACTCGCTGACTTGCTGACTCGCTAACTCAAAATCTTCGGCCTGAAGTAGCACGTTCCTCCAGCCAGAATCGGCGTCCAGATCGACGGATCTGCCGGCTGCTCGCTGGAGCCAAGAAACAGCACGCCGTCGGGAGCGAGAATGCGATAGATGTTGGCCATCAGCGTCTTGCGCGTCTCGTGCGAAAAATAAAGCATTACGTTGCGTAGAAAGATCACGTCAAAGCGGTCATCGGCGCGGTTGAAGGGCAGTTGCGGCGCGCAGAGATTCGCCTGGCGGAAGTTGCAATGGCTCTTCACCTCCGGCTTCATAAACCAGTCCTCGCCAATGTGATCGAAATAGCGAACCACAAAGCGCGCAGGCAGCCCGCGGTTGATTTCTATGCGGTGATAGCGTCCCTCCTGGGCGCGCTGCACCACTTCTTGGCAGATGTCTGTGCCCTCGATCTGTATCTTCCAGCCCGCCAGCAGCGGAAAATGCTCCAGCATCAGCATCATGACGCTATAAGCTTCCTGGCCGGTTGAAGAGGCTCCACTCCAGAAGCGCAGGCTGCGCGAGTGCTTGCGCTGCTCGATCAGCTTCGGCAGCAACTCGGTGCGCAGCAGCTCAAAGGGCCGTCCGTCGCGAAAGAAGCTGGTTTCGTTAATCGTCATCGCCTCGGCCACGGCGCGTTCCAGAGTGGGATTCTTCCTGAGCCGCAGGTGCTGCACCAGTTCTTCCAGGTGGCTCATGCCCTGATTGCGCAAGATCTTGGTGAGGCGCGTCTCGAAGAGATAATCGCGCGATGGGTCCAATACATTCTGCGAGAGTCCGAAAACGAGTTGGCGGAGATACCCGTAGTCCACACTGGCGGAGGTTTGCATCTCTACACCACCGATTCCCGAAGCTCTCTGGCTTCGTTGTGCGTCCGGCTGCACAGCCGGAGGATTTCAGGAGCCAGCGCGTTCAGCGGCAGAACCTTGTGCGCTAACCCGGCATTGGTCACAGCTCCGGGCATTCCCCACACCGCGCTCGAAGCCTGATCCTGCGCCAGTACGCTGCCCCCATGATCGCGAATGATCTTGCAACCCAACATGCCGTCGGAACCCATTCCGGTCATCACCAATGCCAGCGCTCCTGCGCCATAGACCACCGCCGCCGAGCGAAAAAGCACATCCGCGGCAGGCCGGCAATGATTCTCCGGCGCGCTCTGCGTCAGATGCAGCGAGGCGGGCAGGCCGGTTCTCGATGCCGCCTGCAACTCCATATGCCAATTTCCGCGAGCCACATAGATCGTTCCGGGCCGCGCCAGATCCCCTTCTGCGGCCTCGCGCACATTCAACGGGCAACGCCCGTTCAGGCGCTCGGCAAAGAGCTTGGTAAACAGCTCTGGCATATGCTGCACAATCAGCACCGGAAGCGGAAAGGTTGCAGGTAAAGCCGGAAGCAACACGTCCAGTGCTGCCGGCCCTCCCGTTGAGATTCCAATCATCAGCGCCGCCGGTGTTGCTGTGATTGCCTGCGCCTTGGGAGGCGGCGGCAGCGGATTCAACGAGGACGTCCGCGCCGTAGCAGGAAAAACCGCGGTCACTGCCAGCGGCGTCTGATTGGTAAGAGCATGAATCTTGGGCAGCAGGTCACCGCTCAGCGTGCGGATAGCGGCTTCGCGACCGGCCTGGCCCGCTGGCTTGGCTACATAGTCCGATGCGCCGCTGGCCAGCGCCTCAATCGTCACCTTCGCGCCGCGCTGGGTCAGGGAGCTGCACATGATCACCGGCATTTTGTGTCTGCGGGCCCGCAGCTTTCGCAAAGTGACCAAACCATCCATCACCGGCATCTCCACGTCCAGAAGAATCAAGTCAGGGCGAATGCTTTCCACCGTGCCCAGCGCCGATTCGCCGTCGGCGGCCGTACCAGCCACTTCCAGGCTGGCATCAGCGCTCACAACCGTGCGCAGCAGGCTCCGCATCACGGCAGAGTCGTCCACAATCAATATGCGGGTGCGGCGGCCAGCCGTCATCGTTCAGGCCTCCACCAGGCCCATCATGGCCAGCTTTTCCGTCAGGGCTTCGTCATCGAAGGGCTTCATCAGATATTCGTCCGCACCGGCATCCAGCGCGCGAACAATAAAGTCATTTTCCGCCTCGGTGGTCACCATCATCACCTTTACGTCGCTGTAACCTTGTGAGCGCATGGTCTTCAGCATTTCCAAACCATCCATCACCGGCATATTCCAGTCCACCAGCGCCACGTCGAAGGGCGCTCCGTCGGTCAGCCGGTCAATTCCCTGCTGCCCGTCGGCCGCTTCCTCGCACTCGATTCCCTTCTCTTCGAGCAGGCCGCGCAAATATCCGCGCACAAAGCGGGAATCATCGACTATCAGTGCTCGCATGGTCACCTCCAGGCTGTTTTCGTTGCGGCGGTCTTCCGATCTTGCCCGCCAGTTTGAATGCCGCGATCTGCGACCGCATTCCTGTCAGCCGTCATCGAGGACGCCGGAAATCCCTCGAATGCTCTCGCTATATGCGACCGCTTTCCTAAGCCGCCTGCGCCTCGCCCAGCCGCATGGGGTCAAGCCGCTCGGGATCCAGCATCACCAGCAGCCCTTCCTTCAGTTTGTAGGTCCCGGCAAACAGCGCCCGCCGCTTTTCACTCAACGTCGAGGGATTCGGTTCATGGTCTGCCGACGAAACAGTCAGCACTTCGCCCACCGAGTCCACCAGCAAGCCGAAGCAACCGCCGCTGCTCTCCAGCACCAGAATGTCCTGCGTTCCGTCTTTTGGCGGCAGATCGAGCAGTTGGCGCAGGCTGACCGTCGTCAGCACGTCGCCGCGATAATGAACCAGGCCGCCCACAAAGCTCGGCGCCAGCGGCACCGGCTGTGGGCGCGCGCTACCCACAATCTCCAGAATGTGCGTGATCGGAACGCCAAACAACTGCTGGCCCAGCCGCACCGAACACATCTCCACCAGAGCGTGCCCCGTCTTTTCCCTGCGTTGTAGTCCTGTATCGAGTGCGCTCATCCCACCTTCTCCGCGTATTGATTCCATTCGCTGTTCTGACTCTGCTCCGCCGGAAGCGGCGGCACCGCGCCCAGGTCAACCACCCCGGTCACCCGATCCTTCAACAGCGTCACACCGCCCGCCCGCTGTGTCGTGCCCGCTTCAAAGAGATCACTGCCGGAGGCCACATCCAGCACATGCGTAACCGCGATGCCCACCTGCCGGTTGCCCTCACGGCAGACCACCACGATGATCTGCGCCTCTGGCCTGCCCTGTACCGCCGCCAGTACGCCGCCCGAGTCTTCGACAGGCAATAGTTGGCCCTCAAAGTTCAGCACTGGCCGGTAACCGATGTACTCAATCCGCGAGACCGGCAACTGCTCAATGCGCAGCACGTCGCCCAGCGGAACCGCAGCCTGCCGTTCGGCAGCCTCCACCAGCAGATACTCCATATTTCCGTTTGCCTCTTCGGCGGTTCCAGCCACCGCCGCATGAGCCGCCTCTTCCTCCGAGATCATCGTTACCCCGGCCTTCATCGCAATTGAGCCCGGGTCCAGAATCAAAGCCAGATCCGCATTGCCCAGCACGGTTGCGCCGGAATACAGTCCAATCTCTTTCAACACCGCTGAAAGCGGCTTCACCACAATCTCTTCCGGGTCTGCCAAGCCCATCCACCACCAGCCCAAATCGCCGTCCATCCGCATCGAGCACCGCGATAAAGTTCTCTTTCTCGGCTCGAATCCTGATGATCTCCGCCGGGAACCAGCAGCCGGTCAAGAAAAACCAGCGGCAGCAGCTTGCCGCGCAGCCGGTAAAGCGGCGCGTCTTCAATCCACTCAATCGCCGCCGCAGCCTGCTCCGGCGGAATATGCACCAGTTCAGAAAGCGCGCCCTGCGGCAGCGCAAAGCTCTGATTCACGCTGCGCACAATCAGCGCGGGAATAATCGCCAGCGTCAGCGGAATCCGCAACCTGCAGCGTGGTTCCCTTGCCGGCGCGCGAGTCGATCTCCACCTTGCCGCCGATCTTCTCCACGTTGGTGCGCACCACATCCATGCCCACGCCGCGTCCGCTCACGTTGGTCACAGCGGCGGCTGTCGAGAAGCCGGGCAGGAAGATCAGTTGCAAAAGCTCACGCTCAACAAAGGCCGCGGCCCGTTCGGCGGTAATCAAACCGCGCTCGATCGCCTTCTGACGCACCCGCTCCACATTGATGCCCGCACCGTCGTCGGCCACTTCGATAATCACGTGGCTGCCCTCTTGCAGAGCGCGCAGTTTCAGCGTGCCTTCCGGGTCTTTGCCGTTGGCCGCGCGCACATCCGGCGGTTCTATGCCGTGGTCCAGCGAGTTGCGCACCGCGTGGGTCAGCGGATCCTTGATCGCCTCCAGCAGGCTCTTATCCAGCTCCGTGTCCTGGCCCTCCATCTGCAGCCGCACCTTGCGCCCGAGCGACTGCGAAAGGTCGCGAACAATGCGCGGCATCTTCGAGAAGATATTTGAAACCGGCTGCATCCTCGCCTTCATCACCGACTCGCGCAGATCAGCCGTCACCATATCCAGGCGGCGCGAGAGCAGCGTCAAGTTGGGGTCCGAAGCTGTCGCCTGCAGCACCTGGTTGCGGGTCAGTACCAGTTCGCCCACCAGGTTCATCATCCGGTTCAGCAGTGCTACGTCGACACGCAGCGTGCTCTCGGCGGCCGAGCCGGCAACTGGCGTCCGTTGCTTCCCAGCGTCCGCATCCGCGTCCGCAGGAGCTTTGGCAGCGGCTTCAACAGTCGACGGAGCCGCCGGCACAGGATCGATAGCTTGTGGAACGACAGGAGGCGGAGCTGAGGATGCTGTGCTAGAGGGCAGTGCCTTCGCCGGCGCAGATTCGTGGGCCGCTTCGTGTACCGCGGCTTTGGCGTGGACCGGCTGCGCCACTTTGCCTTTGGCAGGCAACTGCAACTCTTCCAGCCGGTTGATCAAATCGGCATCCGAGCCTTCGCCCTCGCTCTCGCTGGCCTCGATAGCCTTCAAAATCCCGCGCAACCCATCCAGAAGCTGCAGCAGGCCAGTAATAATCGGCCCATCGGCAACCAGTTTGTTCTCGCGCAGCAGACCCAACAGGTTTTCGCCGGAGTGCGCCAGCTTCTCCAGGCGCTTGAAGCCGAGAAAACCCGTGGTTCCCTTGATCGTATGCACCGAGCGAAAGATATCCGCAATCAGCCCGGCATCGTCGGGCCGTTCTTCCAGATCGGTCATGCACCGCTCCATGCGGTCCAATCCCTCCTGGCTCTCGATCAGAAACTCCCTTGTCAATTCATCCATTGCGTCCACTCACCCGCCTGCTCAGGGGAACTCCCCGGCATTGTCGGCGCTCAACGCCTATATCGGTAAGCGGACTCCGAACTTGAGCGAGGAACTTGTTTTACCAGCAGATCCCACTCCCTCGGAAAGCGGATTGGGGCCGAACGGAATCGGGAAATTCCGCTTTTGGACGCTCCTGAGGAACGCCTCATCTCCAGCATTGCCACTTGAGCAAGAGGAATCTGTCAATGGGACTAAGCTAAAATTCCCTTCTTGCGCCGCGCTTTTGCCGGCCTCTCACCGCTAACCATTTTGCTTTCAAATAAATCTTTCTAAGAAAAATCGTAGTTTGCATGTACAATCTCCACGAGGAGACCCATGGCCGGAGATATTCAACTTACGTGCAGCGATTGCGGGCAGGACTTCACCTTCACCGCTGCTGATCAGACGTTCTTTCAGGAACGTGGTTATTCGACCCCAAAGCGTTGCAAGAATTGCCGTCAGGCAAAGAAGAACGACCAGGGGGGCTCCGGCTACCGTTCGGCTCCAGCACAGGGAACGCCTGTGATCTGCTCGGGTTGCGGTCAGCCTACAACAGTGCCCTTTGAGCCGCGTGGCGACCGCCCGGTCTTTTGCCGGGATTGCTACCAGGCCCGCAAGGGCAGCGGTGGTGGCGCAGGCGCAGGCGGCGGACAATCCCGTGGCCGCAGCCGCTATTAGTTTTTCCTCGGTTCTCTGCTGAGTGCGGCAGAGCATCGGCTTTGAGACCGGGCAACCCTTCTATACATGCTCCAAGTAAACGGGTAAGTCGGCGCTATAGGCCTATACCTTATTGGATATAAGGGGGCTTGCGCGTCTCCTGCTTAGACTGGCACAATCAATCGACAAAAGAATCGGGCAGGCGCAGAGCGTCTGCCTTTCTGTTTTTTCCGAGAGGCAAAAATGAGGGTTGCAAATCAGATTCGATTTCCTGGCGCAATTGTATTGCTGGCCGTCGCACTGTTGTCCCGCATGTACGCCCAGCAAGCCGCACCGCCCGTGCCCGGCTGCACGCTACGCATCCATGTCGATGGCCTGCGCAATTCCACCGGCGATGTAGGCACAACGATCTTTGCCTCACCCGACGGCTGGCCCGAAGACAATAACAAAGCCTTGCGCCACGGTCCCACTCCAATTGCGCCAGGCGAACGCCAGATCACCGCGGTCTGGACCAATCTTCCCCCCGGCGATTACGGCGTAGCCGCAATCCACGACGAGAATCAGAATCACAAGCTGGACAAGAACTTTATCGGAATTCCCAAAGAAGGCTTCGGATTCGCCAACAATCCGCACGTCGGGCTATCAGCGCCGGGATTCAAGGAGGCGCTGGTGCACCTCACTTGCCCGGCAACCGACATTACCATTCACATGCAGTACAAATAAACGCTACTTCTTCTTTCCGTGCTTAGGCACTGGCTTCTTGGGCACAGGCTTTGCAGCTTTCGGCGCGGGCTTTGCGGTCTTCGCCGGAGCTGCCTTGGCCTTTACCACAGCCTTGGACGCTGGTTTGATCGGCACTTTCGCCACCGGCTTCGCTGCCGGTTTCGCGGCCACCTTCGCGGCCACCTTCGCGGCAACCTTGACCGGCGGTTTGACTGGCGCCTTCGCAGTCGCTTTCGCGACTGGTTTTTCCACCGCCTTTGCAACGGGCGGCTTAGCAACGGGCTTATCAGCTTTCACCGGTGCCGGAGCTGCCTTCTTCGCCGGCGGCGCAGCGGCTTCCTTCGTGGCCGCAGGCTTGGCCTCCGCTTTCGCCTCAGTCTTCGCAGCCTTCGCCGAGGCAGCAGCAACAGCCTTTTCCGCCTTGCCAGCCTTTGCCGGCGGCGCACTCTTCGCGCCCTTCTTCACCGGCAGATCAGACTCCTCCGCCTCATCGGCATCGAGATCCTCGTCATCGGCGTCATCCTCCCCGGCCGGCTCAGTATCCAGGATGACCTCCGGCGAACCGAGGCCGAGATCGACATCTTCCTCCTCTACGCCCAGATCGTCCAATTCCTCATCGTCATCCAGATCGTCCGACTCCTCATCCTCATCGTCGTAGGAGCGTTCCTTGATCTTGGCCTCGCCCCGCTTGGCTCTCGGCCTCTTGATCGTTACCGGCGCGGGAGGAGCGGGAGGGGAATGCGGTTCGAGGAAGGCGCGCATCTCCTCAGGCGTGGTCAGCCGCCCATCAATCAGTTCCAGAAATAGCGACTGGACAATCTCTGTATATTGAGTCAGTTCCGGCGTAATCCGCATCTCCTGCATCAGGGCGTACGGAATCCGCTGCCGTGCCTCCGGCCAGACCTTCAGAAACGAGTTAAAGCGTTCCTGCACCGCCGCTACTTTGCTGGTAAATCCAAGCCAGAGAATCGCTTCCGGATCATAGCTCAAGAAGAGCTTGTGGGCCACAGAAGGCGTCTGGTTCTCCTTGGCCAGCAGCACCTTCGAAAATCCAGCAGCCATCTCGCCCAGATTGTCCCACTCGGCCACAAACCCCGGCCTCAGCAGCAGCTTCTTCAGCGTAGCCACTTCCTTCGGCGCCATCTTCGCCGTCAGCAACTCCATCTGCGCGGCAGACATATCCGGATGCACGCCCTGCGTCAGCAGCTCAACCGCCAGCGTATGCAGCGCCTCCAACTTTTCAACGTCCACTTTCGCCGCATTCCAGGCCGGAAAGAGGAACTTCATCCATCCGTCGGCCTCCAGCGCCTGCAATACCTTCAGCCCCTCTTCCTCGTGGCCAATCTGCTCCAGTTCCCGGCTGCGTTCCAGGGCAGAAAGATACTCAATCACGCCCTCGCCCTTGGCGTTTTCATACCGGGTGTGGGTACGCGGTTCCAGCTCAAAACCCAGCCGGGCAATGTACCGCGTCGCACGAATCAGCAGAGCCGGCTCTTCCAGAAATCCATAATTCGAGACCAGTCTCAGGTGCCGCGCCTCAATATCCGCCACCCCGTTCAGCGGGTCCATCAGCAGCCCGAACGATCCCTCGTTGAGCGAAATCGCCATGGCGTTGATGGTGAAATCCCGCCGCCGCAGGTCTTCCTGAATAGAGGCCGGATGGTACACGGGCTGCCCCGGCTTGGGGTATTCAGTGCGGTGCGTGCTCACCAGGTCCACCCGCACCGTTCCCGGAAAGCAGAGATAGAGCGTCTTCGCGGTCTCATCTTCGCCCCACACATGGGCGCCGAGTTTTTCCACTGTTTTCTTCAGTTTAAGAGCATTTCCATGAACCGCCACTTCAAGATCGCGCACGGTATGTCCGCTGGTCAGATCGCGCACCGCGTCCCCGGTCAGGAAGAGAATCATTCCCGCCTCGCGGGCCGTTTCACGTAACA
This sequence comes from uncultured Acidobacteriaceae bacterium, assembly GCA_963713645.1. Lineage (GTDB taxonomy): Bacteria > Acidobacteriota > Terriglobia > Terriglobales > Acidobacteriaceae > Telmatobacter. The sequence goes on from CAVQMQ010000038.1 coordinate 146,092, forward strand.
GGCGCAATGCGCTCTGCTGCTCTCGCGAGAGCCGGTTTTCCAACAAATAGATGTAGTCGGGCATTCTGGGTTCCCTGCTTCCGCCGTGCTTCCCCTGCCTCAAATTCCTGTTGCCAAGTCTTTGATGGCGTTGCTCTTATAGATCAATTCGAGAGAGCCGGCAAACCAGTACATTAACACAACTTGCCCCGGTTGGCTAGTCGGAATTGCACTGATTTCGCGGCGGTTCCCATTCTCGCCCCTCCCTGCGCCGCCAGACCGTAGTCGTGCGACAATCCAGAGGATGGCCTCCGCCCGCAAACCCGTCATTGTCCGCAAGTTCTCGCGCGACTGGTGCGCCGGGTACGCCGCGGCCACCTTCGGTCCAGATGAGAATGCCGCCGCCGAGCTTGAGATCCTCGATCAGTCCGGGAAACTGGTCTGGATCGGCTGGAGCCAGATCAAGTGGGTCTGCTACGTGCGGGAGTTGAACCTCTCGGACCAATCCAACCCCGAGCGCCTGCTCCGCCGCCGCTTTGCCACCCGCCCCCGGACTCCGGGCCTCTGGCTGCGACTGACGCTGACAGATGGCGAGGAGCTGGAAGGCCTGGCCGCCAACGACCGTTCGCTGGTAGACGGAGTCGGCCTGATGCTCACCCCGCCAGACACCCGCTCCAACACCCAGCGCATCTACATCCCTCGCGCCGCAATTCAGACGCTGGAAGTAATGGGGCTGATCGGGTCGGCGTCTAGCGGTCGGCAAACAGGCAAGGCCGAGCAGCCGGAGCTGTTTGCGGGGGATGGGGACGAGACCGCTCTTCCGGGGGTTGCTCCCCCGGCTCCCTCTAAACAGTAATTCTCGCGTGGTTGACCGCGCACTCCGAATGATCCGTTGGCGAGCGATTTTCGAGGTTTATACAAGAAAAACTGATTCAGTAGTGCATGCTGTTGCGCAACACCAGCGCTTCTGAGAGCATATGGCTGTGCCCACCTACTACAGACCGACCGAGCGGCGAGGGAAACGCGTGGTTTATAGGTCCACTGACCCTGCTGAATCGAAAAGGGAGACCGTAAAGGGCGTTGCCGTGTTTGCTGGCTTCGGTTTGATTATAGCCCTGCTTTGGCTCTCCTCCAGATGAGCGTGAGCATCCGGGGATGCTGCTGATTTGTTCATGAAGCCGAGGATTGCGGAAACGCTTGGTAAAAAGCCCTTCCGCAGCTAAAGCCGCTGTCGATTTTGACTCTCTTCACGGAGCTGAAACCCCCGACTTCTTCCGTTAGGCTTGTTTGCGGCATGGCTGAAGTCATGCCGTGATACAAACCCCTTCTGATCCAATGCCCCCAAGTGCGAAGGACCTGGGGCACCGAGCGAAGTTGATATTTTCGAGTAGTTTAGTGTGCGGGAAAAAGGTCGGCGATAAATTGTAGCCCAGTTGAGCTACAATCAAACCATGCCCACTAATGCCGTAGTCCGCTCCAGGATCAGTGTTGAGGTAAAAGACAAGGCCACCGCCGTGCTCGGCGAGATGGGCCTCACCGTATCGGATGTGATTCGTGTCGTTCTTACCCGAGTAGCAAATGAGAAGGCGCTGCCGTTTGAGTTGAGGCCGAACAAGCTAACCCTTGAGACCATAGAAAAGATGGAACAAGGCATTGAGGTATATGAAGCCAAAGATGCTGAAGACCTCTACAAGCAACTGGGAATCTGATGCGAACGCCAAAATACTCCGCTCAATTTCGCCGCGACATTAAGAGGCTGGAAAAGAGAGGAAAAGATCTTGGCAAGCTGAAGAAGTTGATTGGGCTGTTGCTCACCGAATTACCTTTGCCTCCGCAGTACAAAGATCATCCGCTAAAACTGAATTGGGCTGGCTATAGAGATGCGCATGTTGAGCCGGATTGGGTATTGATTTACGCCGTGAGGGAGACCGCGCTCCGCCTGGCGCGAACGGGAACCCATGAAGAACTATTTTGAAGATTGAAGGCCTTCTCTCCATGAGCGCTCCCCCCACCTGCCGCGTCTATCCGTTAACCAATCACGCAGCGTTAGCTGGTACCCTTATAGCTGCGCATATCAGACGGAAAGGCCGGCGGAATTCCCCCGGCGGCGAGAGGCATGGCAGAGTTCGTCATCAAGTTGGCCGATGAGCGTGGCCGCATCCAGGAGCAGGTGCAGACAGCGGCCACCGCCGAGGAACTGCGCGCCCGTTTCGCCCACGCCGGCTATAACGTCTTCAGTGTCCGCGCCCGCACCGGCTTCGGCGGCATGAAGCGCGGCAAGGTCAAGCTGGAGCCCTTTCTCATCTTCAATCAGCAGTTCCTCACCCTCATCCGCGCCGGCTTGCCGATCCTGCAATCGCTCCAGATGCTCTCGAAGATTCAGAAACTGCCCAATTTCTCCGCGCAGTTGGACGACGTTTGCAACCGCGTCAAAACCGGCGACGCCCTCTCGGCGGCCTTCGAGGCCCAAAGCGGCTTTCCGGTCATGTACACCACGACGCTGCTCGCCGGCGAACGTTCCGGCAATTTGCAGGAGGTGCTGGAGCGCTACATCAGCTTTCAGCGCATCGCCCTCACCTTCCGCAAAAAGCTCACCACCTCGCTGATCTATCCCGTGCTGCTGATGGTCCTCGTCTGCCTGCTCTTGATCTTTCTGCTGACGTATGTCGTCCCGCAGTTCGCACTGCTCTTTGACCAGATGGGCAGCAAGCTGCCGGCGTTGACCGTCCTGCTCATTGCAATGGGCCGCTGGCTTCAGCACGACTTCCTCTGGCTCTTTCTGGGATTTGTAGCGGTGGCCGGTGGCCTATACCGCTTCACCACCACCGAGCGCGGCAGTGACATGCTGGACGGCTTCCGCATCGGCGTGCCGGTGCTGGGCAAAATCTGGCTCAAGTATCAGGTCGCTCTTTTTGCGCGCACGCTTTCTACCCTGCTTACCGGCGGACTGCCGCTGGTTCCGTCCCTCGAAACCGCGGCCCGTTCCATCTCCTCGCGCCGCGTCTCGAAGGCCGTCCTCGGCTCCATCACCACCGTCCGCGAAGGCAAAAGTTTGTCTGACTCCCTGATCAAAACAGGAGTCTTTCCCAATCTGGCCGCCGAGATGATTACCGTCGGCGAGCAGACCGGCGCACTGCCGCAGATGCTCAACTCGGTGGCCGAATTCTTTGAAGAGGATGTGGCCAACGCCCTCACCGCCGCCCTCGCGCTCATTGAGCCGATCATTCTGCTCATCATGGGCGTGGTGGTCGTCTTCATTCTCATCTCGCTCTACCTGCCCATCTTTTCGCTCGGCGCAGGCGGGGGGCAAGGATAAATCATGGCTGGAGCTACCGCAATTCCGCTGCCCACTGGCCCGCTTCCCACCGGCCAGGACGAGCGCGCCCAGGCCGAATCGCTGGCCAAGCGTTACCGGGCAGAGTTCGTTGACCTGAAGAACTTCAAGATTCAGCACGACCTGCTGCGCACCGTGCCGGTCGAGCTGATGTTCCGCCACAACTTCGTGCCCATCGAGCAGCAGCACGACGCGCTGGTCATCGCCGTCAGCGATCCCTCGCGGCTAATGATTCTCGATGAGATCTCCGGCCTGCTCGGCCAGCGCATCATTGCCCGCGTGGCCACGCTGTCACAGATCAACGACCTGCTCAAGAAGACCGAGCAGTCGCAGCGCGTACTCGACGAAGCCACCGAAGGACTCACCTTCGACGTGCTCACCGGCGACGAAAACTCCGACGAAAACATCTCCATCGAGAAGCTCACCAGCGAAGAAGACATCAGCCCCATCATTCGCCTGGTGGATACCACGATCTTTACCGCGCTTGAGCGCCGCGCCTCCGATATTCATATCGAAACCAATGACGATTCGGTCATCGTCAAGTACCGCATTGACGGCGTGCTGCAAGCCGCAATGGCGCCCATCGCCCGCGAACACCATTCGACGATTCTGGGCCGCATCAAGATCATGAGCGAACTGGACATCAGCCGAGCGCCGCGTCCCTCAGGACGGCCGCTTCCGTGTCCGCTACAAGACTCGCCTGATCGACTTCCGCGTCTCCATCATGCCCACCGTGCATGGAGAAAACGCCGTCCTCCGCGTCCTTGATAAAGAGTCGATGAGCGAGAAGTTCCACAATCTCACCCTCGAAGTTGTGGGCTTTGCCGAGGAAGACCTCAGGCGCTTCCGCCGCTATATCCGCGAGCCTTACGGCATGGTGCTGGTTACCGGGCCGACCGGCTCCGGCAAAACCACCACCCTCTACGCCGCGCTCAACGAGATCAAGAGCGACGAAGAAAAGATCATCACCATCGAAGACCCGGTCGAGTACCAGATTCGCGGCATTACGCAGATTCCTGTGAACGAGAAGAAGGGTCTCACCTTCGCCCGCGGACTGCGCTCCATTCTTCGCCACGACCCGGACAAGATTCTGGTCGGTGAAATCCGCGACCAGGAGACGGCGCAGATCGCCATCAACTCCGCGCTCACTGGCCACCTGGTCTTCACCACCGTCCACGCCAACAACGTGGTCGATGTGCTGGGGCGCTTCCTGAACATGGGCGTCGAGGCCTACAACTTTGTCTCCGCCCTCAACTGCATCCTTGCGCAACGTCTCGTCCGCACTATCTGTGAGCACTGTGTGCACTCCGTCGAGTACGATGACGATTTTCTTCTGCTCTGCGGCCTCAATCCCGCAGACTGGCGCGGCTTCGCCTTCCGCGAGGGCCGCGGCTGCATCGAGTGCGGCGGCACCGGCTATCGCGGCCGTACCGCCATTCACGAGTTGCTCGACTTGACCGATCCCATCCGTGAGCTGATTCTCGAAAAGAAGCCCAGCTCCGAGGTGCGCAAGCTGGCCCAGAAAGAGGGCATGAGCTTCCTGCGCGAGTCGGCCATTGATCGCGTCCGGAGAGGCTTGACCACGCTCAAGGAAATCAACAAAGTTACATTCATCGAGGCTGCCCGCTAGTGAACTCGCTTCTCAGCAAAGCCAAACTCGGCACTCAACCCGGCGCTCGGCCTCCGGCGGCCATCGAAGTCGCGCCGGAGGGCGTACTGGCGGCCGCTCGGCCTGCAGCCGGCCAGCCTCTGGTCTATGCCTTTGAGCCGCTCGCCGCAGGCGCGCTCACGCCAAATATTGCCGAGGCCAATCTCCTCAATCCCGACGCTGTTGCCGCTGCCATTCGCTCGGCTCTCAATCAGGTTTCTCCGCGCACCCGCGCCGTTACGCTCATCGTTCCCGACCCGGTCGTCCGCGTCTTCGTGCTGGACTTCGATTCCCTGCCCAGCCGCGCCGAAGAAGCCAACTCGGTCCTCCGCTTCCGCCTGCGCAAGATGGTCCCCTTCGATGTCGAACACGCCGGAATCAGCTATCAGATTCTCGTCGAAAACAAATCCGAGTGCCGGGTGCTGACAGCGGTGATTCCCGGCCCGATTCTCGCAGAATACGAAGCCGCCGTTCGCGCTGCCGGCTACGAACCCGGTGCAGTGCTTCCCTCCAGCCTCGCGGCTCTCGCTGCTCTTGAGTCGCTCGATGCAGTGCTCACCGCCAACCTCAGTTCTGTCTCGATCACCACTTCGATCACCAGCGGCCAGGACCTGCTTCTCTATCGCACTCTCGATCTCCCCGCCGATCCCGAGTTGCGCTTGCAGGAAGTCCAGCGCGGCATCGCCGTCGCCGCTGCTTACTTTGAAGACAAGCTCCTCGTCCGTCCGCAAAAACTGCACTACGCCGGAACCGGCGAGCCACGCGAATTCGCGGAGTGGTTAGACGACCCTGAACTCTCCGTCGTCGAGCTGACAGCGCGTCCAACCACCGGAGCAACCACACCGCTCGGCGAGGCCAGCCTTGCCGGAGTCGTCGGCGCATTGGCAGGGGTGAGCTAGAACCATGCAGATCAAACTCAATCTCGCCACGCGCCCCTTTGCCGATCTAGGTCCGGCTATCAAGCGCCTGCGCATCGGCATGGGCGTGCTTGCTCTGCTCGCTATCGGTCTGGGCGTCGGCCTCCATCTGCTGCATCGCAAGGCCGAAGATGCCCGCGAGAACGAACGCCAAGTCGAACTCCACATCCAGGCCATCAATCGGGAACACCAAAGCTATCTCAACCTGATGCAGAGGCCGGAGAATGCCGACGTGCTGGCCGAGGCAACATCGCTCAATCAGCTCTTCGACACCAAAGCCTTCAGTTGGACCCTGGCAATGGAAGATCTTGAGACCGTTCTTCCCGGCGGCGTTCAGGTCACTACTCTCGAACCCATCCCTGACCCCAAGACTGGCATCATTACCCTGCACCTGCACGTCATCGGTCCGCGTGACCACGGCGACGAACTGGTGAAGAATCTCGAACACTCCCGCCGCTTCCTTCTCCCGCGCATCGTCATGGAAAACGCCGAGTCCAGCGGCAACGGCAACAATCAGCAGTTCACCCCGATCAGCGCCTCCAGCCCCTTCAGCTTTGAGGTATGGGCTAACTACAACCCGGCCACCGAAGCGGAGCGCAAGGCTGAGAGAACGAAGGCGAAGCAGGTTGCGAAAGCGGCCAGCGAGGCAAGTCCATCCGCTACGCCGATGCCGGATAGCCGGCAGTCTCGGCATCCACTCGCGTCACCGGCGCTGCCTACTCCGCGGCCTGTTCCGCCCGCAGTCGCCAGCCCCATGCCGATGGGCAATCGCAATAATCTCCGCCCCGTCTATACCCCGGCCCCTGACCAACTCGGCCATAGAAACGGGCGCGTGCCGAACCCCAATCCGAATGCAGGAGGCACGCCGCAATGATCACCGCCAACTTGTCCTCCTCAACCGTATGGCGCGAGCGCTTGCGCTCCCCGCTCACCTGGCATGTTGCCGGTTTCGCCGTTTTGCTTATCCTTGTTGCCGGTCTGGGCATCCGCTTCGGCCTCGATTGGGCAGCCATCAGCGGCAGTTCCAATGACGCATTGCTCTCCAAGCAAATCCAGCTCAAAGCCCTCGACTTCGAGACCGCTCCCTTGCGCGGCATCGACAAGCGTGTAGAGGACTCCCGCTCCCAGATCAAGGAGTTCTACACCAAGCGCATCCCGCCCAGCTACTCGCAGATCTCCACGCGCATCGGCGATCTCGCCGTCAATGAGCGGGTTCGCCTCACGCGCCTCGGTTACACTCAGGGAAAACCCGGCTCCGACCTGACGGAAATCTCCATGGACGCAGGCGTCACCGGCGATTACCCCGCCCTGATGCGCTTTATCAACGGCCTGGAGCGCGACAAGACCTTTTTCGTCATCCGCCATATGACCCTCGCCGGCCAGCAAGGCGGCCAAGTTAGCCTGCGCCTCACCGTCTCCACTTGGCTTCGCCCAGCCGACGTACCCCTCGACATGCCGCAGACTCCGGAGCCGGGCGCAGCCATGCCAGCCGGACAATCCGAACAAGCCGCAAAGGAGGGCGAATAACATGGCCCTCAAGCTCGACCCGGCAAATAAGAACCAGGTCATTCTGGTCGGCGCACTCGTCACAATCCTCTTTGGCGGTGTAATCTACGAGGTTTACGGAACCTTCTTCAGTTCGCCTACGCCGCGCCCACAGCTCGTTGCGCAGAAGGCCACAACAGCAAAGTCATCTCATTCAACGTCTTCAACAGAAGGCCCGGAGGCCAAGAAGCTCAACGGTCCCAACATTGACCCCGCACTGCACCTCGCCGAGTTGGCGATGAGCGAAGATGTCGAGTACGCAGGCACCGGCCGCAATATCTTCTCCGCCGATTCCGCGCCGATGCGCCCTCTCGAAGCGCAGCTTGCATCCGCCCGGCCCAACGGCCCGCAGGTCAATCTTCCCCCACCTCCGCCGCCAAAGCCTCAGGCCCCGGCCATCAATCTCAAGTACTTTGGCTACACCCAGGACCATAACAAAATCATTGCCGCTTACTTTGTCCGCGGCGACGATGTTTTCATCGCCAAATCAGGCGACATCATCGATCACCAATACAAGATCGGGATAATCCAGCCGGCCAATGCCGAAGTAACCGACCTCAACTACAACAACACGCAGAGCCTGCCGTATATTCCGAATTAGCAGTCTCTACATTTGAACTCGCGCAAGAAATGGGTGCCCCAGGTCTAGATTCTGAGACCTGAGAAAGCACGAACCACCTCCAGATGCGGTCATCCTGAGCGAAGCGAAGGATCTGCGGTACACACAATGGCCAAGAGCAATCCAACCCGGCGTAGAAACCCCTCGGAAGACGGCTACATGCTCGTCGCCGTCATCTTCATGCTCGCCATCTTCATGCTCACCATGACCATCGCCGCGCCTCAGATCAAAAAAGAGATTCAGCGCGACCGCGACATCGAGACCATGCACCGCGGCAAGCAATACATCCGCGCCATCCGCCTCTACTACCGCAAATTCAACGCCTATCCGCCGAGTATAGACGCACTCGTAAAAACCAACGAGATTCGCTTCCTGCGCAAAAAATACGTTGACCCCACCACCGGCAAGGCAGAGTGGAAGCCGATCGCGATGGGCCAGAACAAATGCCCCATCGTCTATGGATTCTTCGGACAGCCGATCGGCGGCGCCTCCATCGCCGGCACCGGTCCCAGCGGCGGCAACGGAGTCAACGGCGCAAGTTCGCTGATCCCAGGTACTAACGGAACAAATGGCGGTCAGAGCGGCTCAGGCAACCCTCCCGTTGATCCCAATAACCCCGGCAACAACGGGACGAATCCCAACAACCCGCAGAGCGGCCAGAATGGTTCAAACCTCGGCTCGACCAACGGCTTCAGCGGCCAGACCTTTGGCGGCGCGGGCATCATTGGCTTCTCTCCCGTCAGCCCTAAGCAATCCATCTATGTCTACAAAAAGAAAAATCATTACAACGAATGGGAGTTCACCTACGACCCGATGATGGAGCGGATGCAATTACTAGGCGGCAGCAGCTCCGGCCCTCCCGGAAGCACTCCAGCCAGTGGCATCTCCTCTGGCATTGGCGGTTCTTCGAGCGGAGGCACTCCCAATCCTGTTTCAACGCCAGCACCCTCCACCATCCCACCACCGGCTTCTCAGTAGCTCAGCCGTATTCTTTGCCGGCGCAATCACGCAGCAGCAGGAGACTTACCGTCCCTCCAGAGCAGATCCCTGTGTTTCATCCATTCACTATCCAAACCTAGAAAACTGTCATCCTGAGCGGCCACAGGGAGTCGAAGGACCTGGATTTCTCATCAATCCATCAAGCCCGTCAGCACATTCTCCCCATTCCATCTTCGAGCCTGATTCTCTACCGAATAATCAGCAGGTCGAGCACTGCAATTTATAAGGCTTCTGGCACAGAAAAATGCACTTGCTGAACCGCTGAAGTACATGAATTTCCCTCATGTCACCCTTCTGAAATCTTTATCTTTATAGAAAATTATCGACTTTCTCATAAATACACCACATTATCATCATTCAATTTCTATATAGGCTGCTTGCAATCAATAAGTATCATCCTTTCCTTATAACAACTGGCTTCTCGCGTACTTTATAACCTGACTATATGACGCCCAACCTCTTCAGAGTTATACAACTCTATGTGTTTATCTTAATGCTTCAATTCCTTTTCAACTCCTTTACAGATTTGCTCATAACAATGGATGAAGATGCTAGTGGAACCACTCGGTCGCGTGGATTCCGATTCATAACTTCCATTTCCAGATTCGGCGTTGCACGGCGTCGAGGAGATCGCAACCAGATGAAAAGATATTTCCGGATGGCCTTTCTAACAGGAGCTGCAATCGGCGGATTCGCCCTGCAACTCACGAGTCAAACCCCAAGCGCGGTTTCAACCTCACAGAAGGACCTATCGCCAAAATCCACTTTTAATGCGCCCCTGACACTACCTGCACACGTTGATTTGGCAGCGTTGGAAATGCCCGCAACCGAACCAGGTGCACCCGCGACTGATCCTGGCGCAGCAGCTCCTGCAACCGACGGCGCTGCCCCCGCTACCAATCCGGCCGCGGGAAAGCCCGCCAACGTTACCGTTCCTCTCCGGAATGAAGCCGTCGTCAAAGAACTCGCCGAGATGAAGAAGCAGTTCGCCCAGATGGCGGTGATGGAAGCCGAGATGAAGGCCAAGATGAAGAAGCTGGAATCAGAGCTTGACCCGGATGCCGGATCGGCCGACGCCGAGCGCGATGCAGACGCACTTCGCGCCGCCGAAGGCTCCGACGGTAGTTATGCTCAAGCTGCTCCTGCCACCACGCCAGCTCCAGCAGCCGCTCCGGCAGCTCCTGCCACGCCTGAGCTCAACGCCCAGGTCACTACCAAGGGCGAACCCTTCCCTGGCGACTGGACCTGGAGCAACAATGCCGGCCACCAGACAGACAGCCCGATGGCGACCAAGTACTTTACGCCCGAGTTCCGTTCGGATGCCAACTACACGATCGATTACAATCATCCGGAAGACGACACGCTGGGCGGCTCGACGGAGACCTTCCGCTCCGACGAGTGGCAGCTTGAGCAGATCAGCGTCGGCGGCGACATTCGCATCAACAACGTTCGCGGGCGCTTCCTCTGCCTCTGCGGCGGGCTTTGGTCTGTTACCACGACGCGCAACGACCCCAGCGTGGTGCGCGGCAGTTGGGATCTCTCCGCCGCATACAAGTATGTTGCCGAGGGGTGGGGCGGGTATCACTGGGACTACGCGCACGGCCTCAACCTCGACGCTGGCATCTTTGTCTCCTACATCGGCCTCTTCAGCTACTACAACTTTGACAACTGGACCTATCAGCCTTCCTTTGTCTCCTCGAACACCCCCTGGTTCTTCAACGGCATCCGCCTTCAATATTTCCCAACGGCCAAGCTGAAGATCGAACCGTGGTTCATTAACGGCTGGCAGACTTATGCCCGTCCCAACGGCAAGCCCGGCCTCGGCGGACAGGTTCTCTGGCGTCCCTCGGGATGGTTTGAGATGGTGAGCAACAACTATGGGCTGGGCGAAGACGATACTCTCGAACAACAGAGTCAGCTCTACGGGGGCACCGGGGCAACCCGCTCCCGTGTCCACACCGACAACAGCATTGAGGTCAAATACTACGACAAGCCCAAGCAGTTTATGGACAAGATGGCATTCACCCTGACCGGCGATATTGGCTGCGAATACGGCGGCGGCGCGCCCTCCGGCTACTATCCGGCCAATGGCGTTTCACCGGAAATGGGTTCTGCCGATAGCTACTCGGGCGGCGTGAACTGCCACACCAGCAAGAACGGCAAGCCCAAGCAGTCTTTTGCCGGCTGGATGGCCTACCAGCGCTTCTGGTTCAAGAAGGACCTCTTCGCTGTCACGCTGGGCGGTGGCCAGATGACCAACCCAGGACGCTACCTGACGCTGCTGCCTCCCATCAATGCGGCAACGGCAGTGACCGGCTCACCGTACTTCACTGAGAATCCGGGCGACCGCGTTCAGCAGCACGACGGCACCATCACCCTGGACTACATGCCCAGCCAGTTCATTACCTTTCTGCTGGAGACCGGTTATCGCTATTCGGATATTCCCTACTGGACCGGCCGCGGCGGCATTACGCCTCCGGGTGGCGATAACGGCAACCCGTCTCACTACCAGTGCGCAGCAGGCGGCGACTCCGGCTTCGGCTACGGCGCGCTCACCCAGGCGGAGGTTGCTTGCGGAGGGAACAGCACAGCTGCCATCTGGTGGCCCGACCTGCGCACCAACCAGACCGTCAGCACTTTAGCGATCATGATTCGCTTCTAGCATTGCCGGCTTGCACACTGAATAGCGCAAGTGGCAATCTATTGCCGGTCAATGAAAGCGCCACAGTTCCCCAACTGCGGCGCTTCTCTCAGAACTGTTCTGCCAACGGTACCGAGACCAGAAAGGGAGTTCGCAATGACGAAAAGATCTCTGCTCATCGCGTTGATGGGCGCAACTTTCGCACTAGTCAGCGCGGCGCAAAAGCAGCCCGCTGCGCCCACGCCGCCAAGCAAGGCAGCTCTCGCGGAAGAAAACGTAAAACAGATGCTGCTGTTGATGGACACGGACAAGAACGGCAATATCTCAAAAGATGAATGGTTGAAGTTCCTGTCAGCAGAGTTCGACCGGCTGGATACAGACAAGAGCGGTGAACTCGATCCCAAGGAACTGCTCAAGTCCAGCGTCTCCTACCGCCATTACCACTTCGCGGACGTGGGCAAGTAGCTCTTTTCAATCAAGATACAAACAGGTTTGAGGGCATCTCTCACTTTCACCCCACGTGCGCATGTCGTCCGTGGGGATTTTTTTGCCTGCGCACCTTCATTTCAGGTGATCAATCATTCTTTATGAGTGCGATACGCTCATATTTTAATAATTTCCACTTGACAACATCCTTCAATCCTCCTACATTAGCAATTGGAAAGCGAGAGTGCTAGCACTCTGCGGGTTTTCCTGCTTGCTCAGGGTGCCTGCGCTTCTTCCCGAAGCCGCGTCCGACCGCTTTGCAGTCTAACCCCCACAAATCCGTGGCCGGGCAAACCGCGCCGCGCGAAGGAGAAGCAACGCAATGGCAGCAACATCTGTAGCAACCACCTTTACACCGCTTCATGACCGTATCCTGGTTCGCCGCGTCGAAGAGGGCGAAACCGTCCGCGGGGGCATCATCATCCCCGACAGCGCCAAGGAAAAACCCCAGGAAGGCGAAGTGATCGCCGTGGGCAAAGGCAAGAGCAACGATGAAGGAAAGGTCTTCCCCCTCGATGTGAAGGCGGGCGACAAGATCCTCTTCGGCAAGTACTCCGGCACCGAGATCAAGATCGACGGCGAAGAGTTCCTCATCATGCGCGAAGAAGAAGTCCTCGGCATCGTGAAGAAGTAGTCCGCCAGTTGTCAGTTATCAGTTGTCAGTTTTCAGTAAAACCGCTCGTAGCTCGAATGCGGGTTCTGAGATTGGCGCTGAATTCTGACGACTCTCACCGGCTACTGACAACTGATAACTGGTAACTGACAACTGAATTCGGAGAATTCAAAAATGGCAAAGCAGATTTTGCACGGTGAAGATTCCCGTCAGGCGATTTTGCGCGGCGTCAACACGCTCGCCGACGCTGTGAAGGCGACGCTCGGTCCCAAGGGCCGCAACGTTGTAATCGAGAAGAAGTTTGGTTCGCCCACCATCACCAAGGACGGTGTGACGGTGGCCAAAGAGATTGAGCTGAAGGATCCGCTGGAGAACGTCGGCGCGCAGCTCGTCAAGGAAGTCGCTTCCAAGACCTCGGATGTAGCCGGCGACGGCACCACCACCGCCACCGTTCTGGCCCAGTCCATCTTCAAGGAAGGCGTCAAGACCGTTGCCGCCGGAGCCAACCCCACCGCTCTCAAGCGCGGCATCGACAAGGCCGTTGCTACCGTCATCGGCACCCGCGACAAGGACGGCAAGTGGACCACCGACGGCGCATTGGGCAAACTCTCCAAGCCCGTTGACGAGGGTTCCGTTGCCCAGGTCGGCGCAATCTCCGCCAATGGCGATCAGGAGATCGGCGACATCATTGCTCATGCCGTCAAGGTTGTGGGCAAGGACGGCGTCATCACCATCGAAGAGTCCAAGACCATGCACACCGGCCTCGAGACCGTCGACGGAATGCAGTTTGACCGCGGCTACCTCAGCCCCTACTTCGTCACCGACGCCGAGCGCCTCGAAGTGGTTCTCGAGGAGCCGTACATCCTGATCTACGAGAAGAAGATCTCTGCGATGAAGGATCTGCTTCCGTTGTTGGAGCAGGTTGCCCGTGGCGGCAAGCCGCTTCTGATCATTGCGGAAGACGTGGAAGGCGAAGCGCTCGCGACTCTCGTCGTCAACAAGCTGCGCGGCACGCTCAACGTGGCTGCCGTCAAGGCTCCCGGCTTCGGCGATCGCCGCAAGTCCATCCTGGGCGATATCGCCGTCCTCACCGGCGGCAAGGCCGTCACTGAGGATCTGGGCATCAAGCTGGAAAGCATCAAGCTTGAGGACCTGGGCAAGGCCAAGCGCATCACCATCGACAAGGACAACACCACCATCGTGGACGGCGCAGGCAAGTCCTCGGATATCGAGGGCCGCGTCAAGGAGATTCGTGGGCAGATCGAGAAGACCACCTCGGACTACGACCGCGAGAAGCTCCAGGAACGTCTTGCCAAGCTGGTTGGCGGCGTTGCCATCATCAAGGTCGGCGCGGCAACTGAGACCGAGCTGAAGGAGAAGAAGGCGCGTGTGGAAGATGCACTCCACGCGACGCGGGCTGCTGTAGAGGAAGGCATCGTCCCGGGCGGCGGCGTCGCTCTGGTTCGCTCCATCCCGGCGGTTGCCGAGTTGATCAAGACTCTCGAAGGCGATGAGAAGATCGGCGCGCAGATCGTGCTCCGTTCGCTCGAAGAGCCTCTGCGTCAGATCGTCGCCAATGCCGGCGGCGAGGGTGCAGTCGTGATTGCCAAGGTGCTGGAGCACAAGAATCAGCACTACGGCTACAACGCTGCAACCAGCGAGTACGAGGATCTGGTCAAGGCCGGTGTCATCGACCCCACCAAGGTTGCCCGCACCGCGCTGCAGAACGCAGCTTCGATTGCCGGTCTCCTGCTCACCACCGAAGCCCTGATTGTCGAATTGCCCGAGCCTAAGGCGGCTCCGGCAGGCGGCGGCCACGGCGGCGGCATGGACGGCATGTACTAAGCAATCACCCCAAGCGACATTGACCTGTCGCTGCGCTCAACGCGTGTGCATCTGCAACGCGTTGAGCGCATCCATCACAATTCCCGGCGTCAGCGCCTCCGGCAAGAGCTTCGGGTCCTTTTCCCCTGGGGCGTAGAGCGCATATGCCGGGACACCGCTACGGCCCAGCCCTGTCAGCGCCTGCGTAATCGCATCATCGCCCCGCGTCCAGTCGGCTTTGAGCAGCGCCACGTTCGCATCGGCGAAAGCCTTCTGTACCTCCGGCTGCTGCAACGCGACGCGCTCATTCACCTGACAACTCAGGCACCAGCTTGCAGTAAAGTCCACAAAGACCGGGCGTCCCTGCGCCTGATAGCGCGCGACTGCATCAGCCGTCCACGGCTCCCAAGCGGCGCTGTGTGCGGCAGATTCTTTCGGCGACGCAGCAGGTTCTTCGGCCAACGTACGCGAATAAACCGCCAGCCCAACAACCCCCAGCAGAATCACACTCGCGACGACAGTCGCCCAACGTTTCACTGGCCAGCGGCCCAGGAACCACCCTGCAATCGCCAGCAGCAGAAAACTCGCCAGCAGTGCAACCAGAACCGATGCGCCGTAGCCCGTCGCCAGCACCCAGGCCAGCCAGATCACCGTGGCAAAGATCGGCACTGCGGTTGCCTGGCGCAATACTTCCATCCACGCGCCGGGCCGCGGCAAAAGGCGCGTCCATGCTGGTTGCAGGGTCAGCGCAACATAGGGCGCGGCGAGGCCCAGGGCCAACGCAGTAAAAACCGCGAAGGTGACGGCAGCCGGTTGCGCCAGCGCATAGCCCACAGCCGCTCCCATGAACGGCGCAGTGCACGGCGTGGCGACAACTACGGCCAGCACTCCGGTGAAAAAGCTTCCCGTATAGCCCTGCTTCGTGGCCAGCGAACCGCCAGCGCTGGTCAGCGTCAGGCCAATTTCGAACTGTCCGGCTAGCGAAAGCCCAAGAAAGAAGAGCAACCCTGCCATCAGCGCGAGAAAGACCGGCGATTGAAACTGAAATCCCCAACCAAGGCTCGATCCCGCCGCGCGCAACCCCAACAGCACCGCTACCAATATCCAGAAAGAGACAAGAATTCCAGCCGCGTAGACAAAACCATGCGCGCGCAGTTTGTACCGCTCCTCATTGCCGGAGTTAACCAGCGCCAGCCCTTTGAGGAACAGCACGGGAAAGACGCACGGCATCAGGTTCAGCAGTAGTCCGCCTAGAAATGCTAACCCCGATGTACGCAATAGCAGCGCCCAAAAACTCGCATTAAATTGGGAGACTGAAATTGACAAATTGGCCTGAGGTAGGTTTGCAGACGGAGGAGATGCCGGGGTTTTAACCCCGGTGCCAGAGCCGCCTGAGTCAACCGGGGCTTTGGCCCCTGCGGCTTGCTCTTCAGAATTCCCGCTCGCGCTGGCTACTTGCGCCGTCTCACCTGATGGCAGCGCAACAATCTCATAATTCCGCCCGCCAGAGAGTTCGAGCACGCCCTTTAGCTGCGCGGGATTTGCCTTCAGGCTCGCGTCTTTCTTCAGGTCAAGAATAAAGCCCTTCGCCGTGGGCGTGAGCTTCTGCGGCGCGGGGTTGTCGATGATGTCCTGATCGGCAGGAAAAAACACAGCGGCGGATTCCTGTTTGCCGGTTTGAACAGTGAGTCGGAAGCTTTCTTTCGATGGTTGGAAAATGGCCTTTATACTCGCAGGCGGCGGCACGGGAATCTCTGGAAGAGACTTCGAGTTGTGACCTAAAAATGTCTCGGTGAGCGACCTCTTTGGGGACAAGAGTTGAACAAATCCGACAAATACTTTACGAGTTACTTCCAAATCTGCCTTACCCGGAATGCAGACCTCGCGGCAAACCAGCCAATCCACTTTGGCATGCAGAGTGTAGGGTCCGGCGCTTTTGATTGGTTCACCGACAGCAAGATGAAATGGGAAGAGAACTTCATCTTCATATCCGAAATCCATCAATGGGCCAAGCGGCAGGCGCTTGGGCGCTGGAAACTGTAGTGGAGTCGCAGTGATTCCCTTAGGCAGTGTCCATTGAATGTGTGGAGGCTCTCCTGAATCTCCGGCGTTCTTCCAATAAATATGCCAACCGGGCTCCAACTTGAAGTGAAGCGCAGCTTCGTTCCAGTCTGCAAAGTAGAGCTGATCACTAGGCACCAGTAACTCTACATGGAGATGGTCGGTATCCGCAGAATTCGACGCGGCCAACACGGGCAAGCCCGCAGCAAGTAGGAAAAAAAGCACAAAGATGAATCGAGGAATGCGCATAGGCAAGGAAATCTGACTCCTTCAAATTGGACTCAGCGGACACGGATATAGTTACAAAGCATTATCGGCTACACTCTCGCGAGTGCAAATCTGGCCGCGCCCCGTGCTGGCGCAGGATGCAATCGTTCTGCACGCATTTGACTCCGGCAGCGCGGGCACGGGTCACGGCTTCTTCGTGGATCACTTCATCCTGCAACCACAAGTACGGAATTCCAAGGTGAATCACATCGTCTACAATCGCCGGGACGTACTCCGAAGCGCGAAAAACATCTACGAGGTCAAGCCCCTTGCCCGTCTCGCTGAGCGATGCTGCCTGCGCCGCGTCGAGATCGGCATGGCAAACAAGCCCGAGAACTTCCTTCAGCGCCGGGTTGACCGGAAAAACGCGATAGCCGTTAGCAATCAAATAACGACCAATGTTATGGCTCGCGCGCCAGGGCTTGTCGCTCATGCCGAGAACGGCTATATTACGCGACTTAGTCAGAATCTCGCCAATCATCACTGGATCGTTCATATCCCCCTCAGTCCGCATCACAGCGCCCTACCGCAGGTGGCTTACACATCCAGATCATCGTCCGCATCAACGGCAACCGCCGTTCCCCGCCGCTTGGCCAGCAGATACCCGCGCAAAAACGGCTCCAGGTATCCGTCGAGCACCTTGTCCACATCGCCCACTTCGACCTTCGTCCGATGATCCTTGGCGATGCGATACGGCTGCAATACATACGAGCGAATCTGCGAGCCGAAGTTGATGCCCAGCTTGGAGTCTTCAAGCTTCTTGCTCTCGGCGCGCTTCTTTTCAAGCTCATATTCATACAGACGCGACCGCAGCATCTTCATCGCCTTCTCGCGATTCTTGTGCTGCGAGCGCTCATTCTGGCATTGGACAACAATGTTCGTGGGCAGGTGGGTCATGCGCACGGCGGAGTCCGTCGTATTCACATGCTGACCGCCCTTGCCTCCAGAGCGATAGGTATCAATCCGCAAATCTTCTATGCGGATATCGACGTGGATGGTCTCGTCGATTTCAGGCGACACATAGACCGATGCAAAAGAGGTGTGCCGCCGCTTCGCCGAGTCAAACGGCGAGATGCGCACCAGCCGGTGCACACCGCTCTCGCCGGCCAACTGGCCAAAGGCATACTCGCCCATGATTGTGAACGTAGCGGATTTGATGCCAGCCTCTTCGCCATCCTGATAGTCGTTCATCTCAGTCTTGAAGCCCTGCTGCTCGGCCCAGCGCAGATACATGCGCAGCAGCATCTCGGCCCAGTCCTGGCTCTCGGTACCGCCCGCTCCGGGATGCACGGTCACAATGGCATTCAGCGAGTCAGCCTCGCCGGAGAGCATCGTCCGGGCTTCCAAATCTTCGTTGAAAGCAATCAGCGACTTGATGCCCGCCTCAATGTCGGCCAAGACATCTTCGCCCTCGCGGGCCAGCTCGAAGTAAGCCTCAATGTCGCTGGAGCGGCGCACTAGTTCCTCGTCGTCGGAGACGAGAGACTCCAGGCGCTTCTTGTCGCGCATTAAAGGTTTAGTCGCGTTGGGATCGTTCCAGAGAGCTGGATCGGCTAATTTTTCTTCAATTGCGGCGAGTTCCCTGCGGATGCGAGCAGGGTCAAAGATACTCCCGCAGGTCGCGCACTTGATCGCGGACGGGAGCGTATGCGAATTCGAGATCGTTCAACGACATTCTTTTGCTCGGACCTGACTTTGATTTGGACTTTTTCAGCTTTTTCTTGACTGAACCAGAATATCATCGTACAGGTTCCGGCATGAGCATTACATTGAGCAGCAAGTTGAGTCTTACGCCGGGGCGTGAATGGCGGCGCAGCGCGCTTCCCGGCTCCCTGTCTATCGAAGCGAGGCCAGGAAGTGCCTGAAACGGCGCCAATTGCCGGGCCGCGGACCAGCATCGCGGCGTTTCTCGGCCACCAGATGATAGGCTTGCAGCCGATTGGTTTTGAAAGCATGACAGCCTCCCCATAAGTAGATGCGAAAGGCTCTCCAACGAGCTTCTCCCCAGCCGGCCGTGATCTTATCGTGCTGGGCGTCGAAACGTTCGGCCCAATGGCGAATGGTGAGTTCGTAGTCGTGCGTTTCGCGCTGCACATTTACAATCTCGAAGCCGTGAAAAAGCAGTTCCTCAATCATGTCCTGCAAGGCCAGAAATGTATGGGTGCCGTGCCAGATGTGGCGGCGCGTGAAGGCGCTCATCTCGAACTTTTCGACGGTTGCAGAGGCATCGAGATATAGCCTGCCGCCAGGCTTGAGCGAATCCCAAACGCGCTGGCAAAAAAGCCGGTAGTTGGGAATATGCTCGATGACACCGTAAATAACCGCGTTATCGTAGAGCCGGTCCGGACGGTGTTCGAGGATATCCTGCACCAATACTTCGCCGGGAAGATCCCGTTGGCGGATGAGATTGCGAATGTAATTTGCCGAATCCTGGACCAGCGTGAGAGATGTCACGTGGACTCCCCGCGCACCGCAATACTGCGTGACGCCGCCCCAGCCGCCGCCAATATCGAGGAGTCGCTGGCCGGACTTCAGGTTCAGCGCATCCCACATGCTTTCCAATTTGTGTACGGCGGCTTGTTCCACGGTTTCGTCGTCAGAGTGGAAGAGACAGTGCGAGTAAAATCGATAAGCTTGATCGATGAAACTTAGATAGAAATCGTCACCAAGTGTGTAATGGTAGCCTATGGCGCGCCGGTTTACGCTGGAAGGCCGAGTCAGGAGCAGTTCTCGGAGGAATTGGAAACGAGCTGCCAGCGGCGCGTGGTCCACAAGCCGATCGCGAAGATCGAACAGAGCCATCATGTCGCCTTTTATATCAAAATCGCCTTCAACATAAGCATTTGCCATGCGCGACTCGTCAAGGCCAAGACGCAAGGCGCGTTCGTTGTGGACGATCAGGCGAAAGGCGGGAGGCCGCTCTCCCAGGCTGAGTATCTGGCCATCAGGCAATTGCAGCTCACAGGGAACTCCCGCAGCCGCCAGCATGCGAGTAATTGCGTAGGCACGAGTTGGTATCTGATTGACCGGGGGGGCGATTGCAGTTGTCAAAACTCTTTATCTCCCTTCTCAAGGCATAGCGTATAATAGCTGACCATGATTGGGGATGGCAGAATTTTTTTTACAAATCGCGACGGCACGGGGGGCGAGTCTGAAGCTGATGTCTCCGACCCCTTCGTGGTCCCACCCTTCTCGGCTGCCGATATTGCCGTGCATATCGCAGGCGGACTGCTGAACCTTGCTTGCCTGATTCTCGCCATACGCTGGCTGGCCACCCATTCGTCCTTACTGGTGCAAGGCTGGTATTGGACAATCGCGGCGCTGCTCGTTGGCACTTATGTGGCCGACTTTGTGAGTGGGCTGCTGCATTGGACCTTCGACACGTGGTTCAGCGAGGATTGGACTGGCGTACGGCGGATGGTGTTGCTGGTCAGGGAGCATCATATCCATCCGAATCGGATATTCCAATACCATCTATGGCATGACGCGGGGGTGTTGTCCTGGTTCGCTTTTCTGATTTCCGCTCCGATCGTCGCGTGGGTTTTGATGCGTCACTCAGTGGCTGCGCCGTTTGAGGCGGGCTTGGTGCTTGCAGCAGTGGTGGCCTCGCTCGAGATTGTTTTCATGCTGGAATTCCACAAGTGCGGGCACAGGCTGAAGCGCTCGGCCGTGGTGCGGGTGCTGCAATGGGGGCACGTGCTGCTATCTCCCAAGCAGCATTTGCGCCATCACTCGGGTTTCCACGACCGCAATTACTGCATCATTACAGGGATATTTGACCAAACGGCTGGCCGGCTGGGGGCATGGCGCTTACTGGAACGGATTGTAGGGTACTTTACCGGTTGGGCCCCGCGCGAGAACGACCGTGTCTGGCTACAGCGCTTCGGACGTTTGCCGAATACTCATCAGACTCCCGGGCCTTCGAAACCCTAAGTTCAAGCACGGCGGCCAGCGCCAGCAAGCAGCATTCTCACCGCCCAACTTACGGCGATGCAGGACAGCAGAGCGCAAAGCCACGCAAAAACGTCCCCATGCGCGGTGTAGAAGGTAATGTCGTCGCGGAAGCCGAACTGAGCGGGCAGCGCATCCACCGCGTGGCGGGGAATGCTCTGGCGGACAGTGCCGTAGGGGTCAATCGCAGCAGTAATTCCGTTGTTGGTGTCCCTCAGTATCCAACGGCGATTCTCAATCGCCCGCATCCGCGCCATGTTCAGGTGCTGCCAAGGCGCGCTGGTATCGCCATACCAGCCATCGTCGCTGATGTTGACCAGCACCTCAGCGCCAAGCTGCGCAAAGTGACGCACCTCGTCGGAAAAGACCGCCTCGTAACAGATAAAGACGCCGTAATGATGACGCTGGCCGTTCTGTGTAGGCAGGATGAAGACCTTGCGCACAGTGCCGCGATCAAAATCGGAGACTTTGCCGGTGAGTTTGTGGGCAAAGAAGAAGAGATCTCTATAGGGGATGTATTCGCCATAGGGGACCAGATGGATTTTGTCGTAGCGGCCCACTTCATGTCGATCGGCTCCGATGATCACAGCCGAGTTATAGTAGCTCGGACTCTCGTCCTTATGTATGTCGGAACCAATCGCGCCGACCATCAACGGAGTCTCTTCCGTGCCTGCGATTCCCATCGCAGCCAGGTCGAAGCGTCGATCAAGCTCAAAGAACGGCGCGGGTGACTCAGGCCAGGCAATCAGATCGGGATGCGTCGTGTAGGGTGGGCAGACGATCTCGCCGGAGGGTGCATTAGTCTCTGGAATTCCAGCGATGTATGTCTTGCACTCTTCGCCGGAGAGCTTGGCGTATTCAGCAATGTGCTGCTCCCATTCTCCAGGCCGGCTCCAACTGTTGTCGCCCGCCACGTCGAGATTGGGCTGCACAAGAACGGCGGTAGCCGTGGGCGAGGGTTTGGGCGGATGCACATAGTCGCCATAAATAAGGACAATTAAGATGCATGAGCCGAGGACGCGCCAGACCTCGCCGCCAAGCAAAGCCTTCAACCTCCAGAGCGGCTGCCCCGGCCTGACCATCTGCGGCGGGATCAGGAGGCCGCTGGTAACGAACGCGTTCGCAGCGACGAGTAAGAAACTTATGCCATAAACGCCGGTCCAGGGCGCGAGTTGATTGACGAGGGCGTTGTCTACCTGCGAGTAGCCCAATTGATCCCAGGGCACGGAGGTGATCCGCGCCCCGGCCAGTTCCAGCGCGGTCCACAAGAAAGGCGCGACGGCCAGTGCGATGCGCGTGCTGCCGGTTGCCCTGCGCAGCAGCGCAACACCAAATCCGAAAAATCCAAAATAGAGACCCAGAACCACGCTGAAGCCCAGCAGCAGTAGCACCGAAACCACCGGCGGCAACCCGCCATGAATCAGCATTGTGTCGTAGATCCAATAGCAGTTGCCTACATACCAGAGAACGCCGCAGAGATAGCCCAGCAAAAAACCTCGGCGCAGCGGGCGCGGCCCGTCTATTGCGTGTTGCGACAAGAGCGCCCGCAACAGCGGAATCAGCGCAAACCATGCAAAAATTGGCCGCCACCCCGGCAACGGCCCGGCAATGGGAAACGGCAGCTCCAGCAGCCCGGCGGAGAGAACAGCAGCAGCCCACAACTTCCATGATTGGCGTTCCATACTGGGCAAAGTTTACCTTATCGGGGGCATTGGAATTGTGTAAGACGCACGCTTGGCAGGTAAAGATTCCCCAGCAATGCATCTACCCGATTCACGAACAGCCACCAGATGGCATCAAAAAGACATAATTTTTTCATGAGAACAGCATTTGCTTACGGGATCATCATAGCCAGGCGCGATAAAATTCACATTATGGACTGGGTAATCTTTGCACAATTCGGCATGAAGCTCCTGGAAGCAATGTTTTTCGTCGGTCTGGCTGGTTCGACCATCGTGGTCCTCATTAGTTTTGTTGAGGACGCCAAGGAGCTTTTCGGCTCCGATTAGCTCTTCGCACTCGGCATCTCCTCGGCTGAAAACAACTGCCGCAGCGATTTCAGTTGACTAGCTGTAAATTCAACCCTAAACTCACCGCAGGGGCGGGCGATAAGAGCCGCTCTCAGGAACCGATAGCCGCCCGTTGAGTCGGCCTTTCCCTATGGCATCTTCTTCTACCCGCACTACTTTTGCTCCCAAGTCCGACCGCGTGCGGCTCATCGTGGCTTCCTCGGTGATGCTCACATTCATCTCCTTCTGGCGCGCGGCAGCCATCGTTCTCTGCGATCTAGGCTCCTCTGCCTTTTATGCCGGCGGCATTGCCGAAGAAGCAGTCGGCAAGGCTGCGCCCTGGTTCATCCTGGGCATCATGCTCTTCAGCTTCGCGGTGCGCGCGGTCTACGTCGAAAGCTGTTCGATGTTTACCCGTGGCGGCGTTTATCGCGTGGTCAAGGAAGCCCTCGGCGGCACCTTCGCCAAGCTCAGCGTCTCGGCGCTAATGTTCGATTACATTCTTACCGGCCCGATCTCCGGCGTCTCCGCCGGCCAATATATTACCGGCCTGATGAACGAGCTGATGACGGTAGCGGCGACCAGCCACTGGCTGCCTCCAGCGCTGATGGACGCCCACGGCAACGCCTTCCAGTTCAATATGAATGGGACCTCGGCGGTCTTCGCCGCCATTGTCACCATCTATTACTGGTGGGAAAACATCAAGGGCATTGAGGAATCCAGCAGCAAGGCGCTGCGCGTCATGCAGATCACCACGATCATGGTGGTCATCCTGCTGGTCTGGGGCTCATACACCGTGTTGATGAAGGGTGCGCACCTTCCTCCGGCGCCGATCCCCTCGAATCTGCACTTCAGCGACGATGCTCTTGGATTCCTGAAGGGCACGCCGCTGGTTCCGCTCTTCGGCCTCTTTGGCATCCTGATGGCCTTCGGCCATTCATTGCTGGCGATGAGCGGCGAAGAGAGCCTGGCCCAGGTCAACCGCGAAATCCAGCACCCCAAGCTGAAGAACCTGAAGCGCGCGGCCATCGTCATCGCTATCTATAGTCTCGTGTTTACCGGCGGGGCAACGCTGCTTGCGTCGATGCTGATCCCCGACTATGAACGGACTCATGTCTATCCCGACAACCTGATTGCCGGCCTTGCGATGTACATGGTCGGCCCGCTCTTCTGGCGCATTGTCTTCCGCATCTTCGTCGTGCTGGTCGGCTTCCTCATTCTCTCCGGCGCTATTAACACTTCGATGATCGGTTCGACCGGCGTACTGATGCGCGTCGCCGAAGACGGCGTTCTCACCGACTGGTTCCGCAAGCCGCATCCGCGCTTCGGCACCAGCTATCGAATCATCAATCTTGTTTTCGGCCTGCAGATGTTCACGATCATCGTGACCGCCGGAAATATCATCACCCTGGGCGAGGCCTACGCCTTCGGCGTCATCTGGTCCTTCACCTTCAATAGCCTTGCCATGCTGGTGCTGCGCTGGAAGTACCACGGCGAGCGCGGCTGGAAGGTGCCGCCGAATTTCAAGATCGGAAAAACCGAGTTTCCGGTTGGGCTCTTCTGTGTCTTCATGGTCCTGCTCTCCACGGCGATTGTGAACCTGTTCACAAAATCTGTCGCAACGGTCAGCGGCATTGCCTTCGCAGCTGCTTTTTATGTCATCTTCTCTCTCTCAGAGACCAGAAACAAGCGCCAGCACGCTCTTACCGCGCGCCAGATGAAAGACCACTTCCAGATGGAGCACCAGGACACGGTGAGCAGCGAGTCGGTCGGCATTCGCCCCGGCGGCGTCATGGTCACGGTGCGCGACCCCTCCAATCCATTCGCGCTGAAGTGGACCCTCGCGCATACCCGCACCGAAGAGCAAGACGTCGTTGTCATCAGCGTACGCATGATGGGTGTTGGCGGTCCCGAATTTCTGAATCCGGAGGACCAGAACTTCAGCGAGCACGAGCAAATGGTCTTCACCAAGGCCATCTCCATTGCCGAGAGTTTCGGCAAAAAGGTCTCGCTGCTGGTCGTGCCCGCCGGAGATATCTTTGCCGCGCTGGCGCAGGGAGCTAACTCGCTGCAAGTCGACTCGGTGATCAGCGGGCTTTCCACCAAAATGACCGCTGAAGACCAGGCCTTCCACATGGGACAGGCCTGGGAGGCGCTGCCGGAACCGAAGCGGCAATTCAATTTCTATATTGTGGCTCCTGGCGGTGAAGCGAAGGTCTTTTACATAGGCCCGCACGCACCCGCTCTGCGCCCGGACGACGTGCAGCTGGTTCACCGGCTCTGGGTCAACATGCGCCGCGACCCTTCAATCCCCGACCTGCATCATAGCGACATCATCACCTATGCTCTCACCCGCCTGGCCGGCCAGTATGCGCGCGACAAGCAGGAGATCCTGCGTGATTTGCGCAATTATCAGGCCGCTGATGAGCCGATTCATCTCCGCCTGGGAGGACATGATTTGCCGAGCATAACTCCTGCTTCTACAGCCAATCTGCCTCAACCGCCCAAGACACACGAATAGACCCGCCCCATCGCAACTGATACAGGCCCACCTTCCCCGCCGGCTCCAAAGCCTGCGGGGAATTTATTCAGCATTTAGCGATCGCTTCGCGGCGACAATCCTTCTCAGTTACATGAGGCACACCATAGCTGCCCTCAGCTTTCGAGCTTCACCGCCTCCCGCCGTGCAACGCCCAATCTCGTGGAATTTTCGCGCAAAATCCTCCATCTATTGCAATCTGTGTACATTTTATTTGTAAAATAGTAAACAGTTCAGTACAGTTTAATTGTAACCAGAGACCATTTCAGCGCGGTCCCTATACTTCAGCGCACAAGAGGTGGTCAACATTACCCGTACCTGACAGGAGGAACCGTGGCAGTATCAAATATTCTTGCTGAGATTGACCGTGAAATAGCCCAGTTACAACATGCGCGCGCACTTTTGACCGGCGTTCCCGCTCCAGCTGTGAAGAGGCCTGTAGGAAGGCCGCCGAAGGGATCTGTTCTACCTACAGTGAAGGTTGGAAAGAAAAAGAAGAGAAATATCTCTCCTGAAGGTCGCAAACGCATCGCCGAGGCCGTCAAGCGGCGTTGGGCAGAGGCCAAGAAAGCCTCAGGAAAGTAAGTACTCCAAGCGAGTGCAACCGATAGCTGTCTGGGCCCAGTATTGCACTCTGGCAGCTATCCGCTGTATTTTTTTGTGTGCTCACTCATCGAATCAGATGCTTTCTCCCGGCGCGCAGATTGCAATCGGAACTGAGTCTCCGAGCAGAGCAGCCAGTTCCTGCGGTGTACCCTTCAGTGGTGGAAATGTGCCAAAGTGCAAGGGCAACACCAGTTTCGGCTCCAGATAACGAACCGCTATTGCAGCTTCTCGCGGTCCCATCGTGAAGTGGCCGCCAATCGGCAGCATCGCCACCTCCGGCCGGTATAACTCCGCAATCAGCTTCATATCTCCAAAAACCGCCGTATCCCCTGCATGATAAAGAACCGGGCCGTCCTTGATGGTGAGCACGAACCCCGCGGCAATGCCAACTGCGTGTGACCCCCGTTCGTCGGTTGCTGTCGAAGAATGCTTGGCCTCGACCATCGTGGCCGCAACATCCGCCAGTTGCGCGGTCCCGCCCAGATTCATCCCGATGGTCTGGCTAACTCCCTTGCTCTCGATATAGGCCGCCAGCTCGTAGATGGCCACCACGGTTGACTTATGCTTCAACGCTACCTGCACGGTATCGGAGATATGGTCGCCGTGGCCATGTGTCAGCAGAATGTAATGAATTGTCTCCGGTAGATGATAATCTTTCGGATATTTCAGATTTCCAGAAATAAATGGATCGATCAGGATATTGGTGCCGGCCAGCGTCTGCACCAGTACAGTCGAGTGGCCCAGCCAGGTAACGCGCGTATCCTTCAACAAGCTCATGGCGATTGAACCTCGGGGAAAGAATTTAGTCCGTAAATAGCCTACCGCGTAATCACAACTTCTGAAACACTGTCTTTGGCCAAAAATTGTCGATGGCTCGTCCAACCTGTAAAAAGCCGTTCTATGGATCGGTTGGTGAAGGCGCGCTGGATCGGAAAGGGACGCGCCAACTGCACCTCGACATCGTCGCTGTCCGTAACATGGAAGCGGCAATACACCGTCTCCTCACCCTGCATCCGCGTGTGGAAGAGGGCCAGAACCTGGCCGTCGGTGTTCATTGACTTGTAAAGATGCTTGACCACCGGAGCAACCAACGGCTCGGGCAGATAATCCAGGCTGGTCCACAACAGAGCCGCGTCAAACGTGCGCCCTTCAAAGTTGAGAGCCTTTTCAAGAAATCCCTCTGCATTCCAGATCGGATTCCCTTCTTCATCCGCGCCCGTCTGCCATTCGCCGGTACATGCATCTGCCACAATGTCCGCCAGAAAAATGCTATGTCCCAAACCGGCAATGTAATGTACGTTGGCCGGCGAAGTATACCCAATATCCAGCACGCGCAGCCCTTCAGAGCTTTGCAAACGCTTGCGCACCATCGCCCAGCCGCCGGAGTGGCGCGGCACACGCGGGCCGCTCAGACTTGCGTCTGCCGGTACGGCATTGGGTTCCTGCTTACTGCCAAACAAACGGCTAATCAACCTGTAGGCCTCTCGGCATTGAGCGCATTACTGCTCGCAATAAACTTAGTAAACGCCAACCGTCTGCGGTGCGCTGCCCGGCGCTTTGGCGCCGTCCTGCGTCAGGTCCACCTTCCCGCGGAAGATCGCATTGTCTTCGACGGAGAGGCGCAACGCATGAATGTCGCCCTCGACCGCACAGCCCGCGCGCAGTTCCACACGGCCGCTTGCGATTATATTGCCATGCACCTGGCCCAGCACAAGTACATCCTTGGCGGCCAGATCGGCGGCCACGTTCGCGGTTGCGCCAATGGTCAGGCGATTTTCGGCTAGGGTCACCGTTCCCTCGACCCGCCCATCCACGACCAGGTCTTCACTGCCTTTGACTTCGCCACGGATGACGACTGTCTTGCCGATGCGTGCGGGAGAGTTGTCTGCTGCCATCTTCGGTTTCCTTCCGGGGTCTGTATTTTAGAATCCCTTAACGAACTATACCCAAACTGGCCGTCTGCTTCAATGAACCTGTGCAAATCAGGTACCGGACTCACAGCGCGCAGCCAGCGCAGGAACTTCCGTGTCGAATGTGCATAGGGTTCCTTCAGAAAACGGAATTCAAAGCACGTTTAGAAAATTCCGCACCCATATAATCAACAACTTAGATAACGGCAAAGGAGGTGACGCGGAACCCTGGAAACCGACCCTGAGAGAAGCGTTGAAGGAAAGCTGAAAGGTTCGCTTTTGTATCTCATCCATTGGGTATTTACCTCCAGAACGTCTTCACAGCGTTCGCACCCCATAAACATTAACGACTGCCATGATCGGAGCTTTCAGAATTTTTACACAAAATGGAAATATGGGTTAGAGTGCATCGCATGCTTAGCGAAGAAGAACTCTACATTATGAATGTGGATGCCCTGCAGGATGACCTCTACCGCATGGGAAAATCCACCGACCCGAATTTCAGTGAAGCGCGGGGCCTCAAAGACTGCTCAACCTACGAACAAAACGGCATTCGATTCGTGGTCGCCAACGGCAACGGCTTTTCAGCTTTCACCTTCATCATTCCCAGAATGAAAGACCCGAAAGAAAAGGTGTGGAAACTAAAAAAGGTACGCCCTTGCCCCAAGGCATCCGGCTTGTGAAAGACTTAAGGCAGGACCACCAAGGCCACTATATGCTTGCCCCTGCTTTCAATATGCCGTTAGCAAAATACCTTGGTTTGCTTGCGGAACTGGCATCTAACCCGACCAATGCCGTGAAACTTTCACCACAGGAGATAACAACATGCCCCACATCCCCGCATTAAAGGCACGATTACCGGAATGGAACACCGTGCTTGACGCCATGCGTTTCTATAGCAAGCACTTGGAGGAACGCCGCGCGACGCTTGACAGCGAGTCCGATGAATACTTGGTGCTTGGTGATGAGCTGGTAAGGCTCGACAGCCTCATTCCAGATTTTGAACGGCAAGTGAAGGCACTCACCGAGCAAGCGGCCTCGTTCGTTAATCAGTAAGGGTTCGCTTCAGAAAAAGGAATAAATCGTACGCTAAGAGAAAATGAATGCTGAAAATAAAAGGGTTACATGTGTCAGTGAGCTGCAAACAACTTGCACTCTTTGCCGTTATGCAAGTTGTTGATTATATGGGTGCTGAATTATCTAAACGTGCTTTAAATTCCGTTTTCCGAAGGGATCCCGGCATATGCCAACTCAGTAGGGTAGGTACTGCGGAAACCGTTAAACTGAATTTGATGCGCTTTCATTTTTCACTGCTGCTGACTCTTCCCCTGCTGGCCCACAGCCAGACAGCGCTTACGCTCCAGCAGGCCCAGGCGCTGGTCGAGCGGGCACTCGCCACAGAATCCCACGCTGCGAAGGATTTCCAGACCAATCATCCAATGCGCTACCGGCTGCGCAAATCCAGCCCCCGGCTCACGACCACCAAGGAAATTGCCGAGACCAAAGACGGAGCCGTCGCCCGCCTGATCGCCATCAACGACCAGCCTCTCAACGCCGAAGACGAGCAAAAGGAACAGGCCCGCCTTGACGCTCTCCTCAGTGACCCACGACTCCAGGAACACCGCAAACAGAATGAGGAAAATGACACCGAGCGCGCCTTGAAAGTCCTGCGTGTGCTTCCCACGGCGTTCCTCTACCAGTTCGCAGGCACGGTGCAGGCTCCAACCGGCACAGTCGAAAAATTTACCTTCAAGCCCAACCCGAACTTCTCTCCCCCTGACCTTGAAACCGGCGTGCTGACGGCAATGGCTGGCGAGATCTGGGTTGATCCCGTAGAGGAACGCGTGGTGCGCCTAGCGGGCAGCCTGCAGCAGGACAAGGAGCTGGCCCTGGGCCTTGTCGCCCTCGACAAAGGCGGATGGGTAGAGATCGAGCAGGCGGATGTCGGCGGCCATCAGTGGCGCATCGTGCGCTTGAAGCTGAAGATGAACACCCGTGTGCTCTTCAAGACGAAAAATTCAGACAGCGACCAAGTCTATAGCCAGTTTGAGCCGCTGCCGGCGAATCTGAGCTATCGGGATGCGATCAAGCTGCTGCGCGGCAACAACAAATAGCCGATCTGCGCTGGCGATTGCGACGCTTCCTGCATGTATCAAAATATGAGAATCAAGATATAATCGAGATCTGGAGTCTGTCATGGTAACTGCGTCCTATGAAACCGCTCTCGCGATGGCTGAATCCTTAAGCCGTGAAGAGCAGCAGCGTTTGATTCAGGAACTGGCGGTGAAAGCTGAAGAGAGCAAAGATTCCGAACCCTTGCACAGCATTATGGAATTGCGCGGCCTGGGAAAGGAAATCTGGAACGGCATCGACGCCCAGGAATATATCAATAATGAACGGGCCTCATGGAATGGGTAAACGCTCTTCGCGGCAGCATCGTCGGCCTCGACTCAGCGCCGCTTATTTATTTTGTAGAGTTGCATCCCCGCTACCTGGCAGTCGTTGATCCGTTTTTTGAAGCAATGGAACGTGGCGAAATTCAGGTTGTAACCTCAGCCCTTACACTGACTGAAGTACTTATTTACCCTTACAAGTTTGGCAATCGCAGCCTTGCAGATCAGTATTCCCGCATCTTGCTGCATAGCCGCAATCTCACAACCATCCCTGTCACCAACGAGATCGCCTCCGAAGCCGCCCAGCTTCGCGCTTTGCATGGCTTCAAAACTCCGGACGCCATTCACATTGCCTCTGCCAAAGCAGGTGGAGCCGCTTCGTTTCTCTCGAACGATGCGGGGCTGAACTCGATTCCCGGAATCAACGTGATTTTACTGGACTCGTTGCTGACACATCCGTAAGGCGTTACCGAACAAAACGGCCTCACCCATTGCGGAGTGAGGCCGTTCGGTTTGCGATGAAATCTTTCTGCTTACATCTTGGCGAAAACAATGGCCAGGGTGAACAGGGTGAGGGACTCGATCAGCGCCAGACCGAGGACCAGGAAGGTAAAGATGCCCGCGCGCGCGCCGGGGTTGCGAGCCAATGCCTCAACTGCCGAGCCGACAGCCTTGCCCTGACCGAGGCCGCAAAGGCCGGCAGCCAGTCCCATTCCGAGACCGGCGCCGATTGGCACCAGATTGACGGCAGCCGAATCTCCCGCTGCGAATGCCGGAACGGCGAAGCACAAAACCGCCAACGCCATAAACACGTATTGAAGTGTCTTCATATTTCTCCAGCTTCCCTTGAATTGGCCGCCAGTGGGTGGTTGAGGCTCACCGTGCTGGCCCCCTCACGCTTGCGGCCTTCTGTTTGCCCGAAGCGGAAGCGCTCTCCGGCAGAATCTTTAGTGTCGCCTGGGACGTAAACTACAAAGTCCCGAAACTCGTTTCCCAATCTCGCTTTGTATCAGGGCACGACTCCAGTCGTGCCGAATAAGCCCCCCGGAAAACGTCGGGCTTTAGCCCCTACGCAATCACCTGTTCAAGACGCCCGCCGGTACAGATGAAAGACACTCTAGTGCTCATGCGCAACCGCCAGCGAGAGATAAATCATCGTCAGCAGCATGAACACAAAGGCCTGGATGAACGAAACAAAAACATGCAGACCCAAAAAGATCACCGGAATCCCCAAAGGGAAAATTGAGAAGAAGACCAGTGTCACCAAGTCACCGGCAAACATGTTGGCGTAAAGACGAACCGTGAGCGACAGGATACGCGCCAGATGCGAGACGATCTCAATGGGAAAGATCAACCATGCCATCCACCAGATAGGCCCGGCAAAGTGCTTGGCATAGCCGATTGGTCCTTGTGCGCGGAGTCCGTGAAAGTTGTAGTAGAGGAAAGTAGGGATCGCCAGTCCTAACGGCACTACCAGCGCACTAGTAGGCGCTGTGATGCCGGGAATCAACCCGATAAGATTGTTGAAGAGTACAAAGAGAAAGATGCAGGTCACGTAGCCCTGGAACTGCTGATACCCGTGGCCAATCACCTGTTCGGCCTGTTCCCCGATTCTCTCATGAATCATCTCGGCAATCTGCTGTGCCGGGTTGGGCTTTTCGACTGACAGGTTGATCCGCACCACAACAAAGAACGCAATCAGCCCTGCAACCACCAGCAATTCCAACGAAAAAGCATCGGTAATCGGCGCTGCTGGATTCGCGGGATGGACGCCTACGGCTTGAAGTACGGATGCAACAACTCCGCCGAACAATTCATTCAACAAACGGGTCAATGCTAACGATTCCGGCATGAATTTCTTTCTGCCTCCGGAGCGGACTCACTCCCTCCGCCGCTGAGCTTTTCTTTCAATCGTTGTTCCCACTCATCTGGGTGCCCCATCCTCGCGACGCACTTGTTTTTGTCGCTAGGGTGGGCTTCAATCACTCGCGCAGCAGCCTGATCGCTTCCCAGCCGATGGTGAACACCGCCAAGGCCAGGCCGCACAACAGCGCCATGACCGAACCATGGAGAAATTTCAGACTAGCATAAATCACCCCGGCAAAGAGCGTGAGCCGCAGCACAAAGAACAGCACAACCACGCCGGCATTTGCAGGAGTCTTCTGGCTGTCCATCCGCGCATTAATCACTCGCACCAAATTGCGCCACTCCCAGATGCTGGCCGCGGAGATCAGTGCCCCGGCTCCGAGCATCGCCGCCGAGCGCCAGCCCCCGCCAATCCCCACTACCACAGCCGCAACCACTCCCAGAATCAGCGTGTTGCGCAGGGCGCGGTGCAGCATCGCCTGCAAATCGGCGTCGGTAAGGTTAACGATTGGGTGGGATTCCTGGCTCATTCGTCGGTGGGTGCGGTTCCAATCCCGGCTTCTTCGCCGGCATCAGTCCCATTTCTGATTCTATCCTGCCGCCTTGGCTTTCTAGCAGAGCATGACTTCGCCTCTTGAAGAAAGATGCGGCCACCGGAGTTTTGTATCAGGGCATGATTTCAATCATGCCGAAAATGCGCATAAAGAAATGTTGGGCTTTAGCCCCGAGGGGAGACCTTATCGTCACTGCTCCGGTTTGTCCGGGGATGGGTTCTTCTCCCCATTGACGTCCGGCCGCGTCGCCTTCTCGGCATTCATCGCCAGCCGGATCACATAATAAAGCCCGGAGATCGAGCCAAAACCGATTCCAACCAGAGTGATCCACTTCTGGTGAAACGCGTGGTCCGCCCAAGCCCCGCCCGCCAGACCAATCAACACCGCAGAGGGCAGCACAAACGCAATCTGCATCAGCTTTTCCGCTTGCACCACCGATGCAATGCCACCCTCCGCCTTCGCGCTCGGCAGCTTCGACTCCGGTATCGGGCGATGAAAGGCCATCATCGTGATTATGCATGATGGATGGCCTTAAGTACGAAAGGCTGGCTCTATTTATTTGTTTTCCAGGTGGCAAGCTTCCAAGCTTTGATCCGATACTTGCCTTCATCCTCAGACAATAGGTTAAATTGAAAGTTTTCATTGATCGAACCTGCTGCCATACCACTACCTGTCGTACCGTTCGCATTATGCGTAGTGACCATGCCTCCACCGCTGCTGGTCACAGTGGTGCTGGCCTCGTAGTAGTAAACCTTGCCCGCCTCCGCTGTAAATGAAGTCACACCGACTGCCTTTTTATTGCCCTGGGCATTCACGCACAAATGATGGACACCGGGTGCAACATTCACAACAAAATAGGAGTCGGCGTAGTTGGCACCCGCCCACTCTCCATCCACTCCGTAGCGGACAGTGATCATATGGAAGAAAGATGTTCTCACGTTCTGTTCTTCCACAAAGATAATCTGCGCCTTGCCGACGTCAGGTGGAGCAGGTGCAGGCTGATTCTTTTCCGTCTTCACGTCAAACTTAATGCTTTCGTCGCCGCAGGCATCCGGCAGAATTGTCTTAGCCTTCGCTTGAAACGCAGTGGCCAGGGAGAAGCAAAGCAGGAGTAAAACAAATTTTGTCTTCATGGAGACCATCCTACAAGCAGCCCCACCAACCCCGTCAATGAATTTCTACTGGCGTCGCACCATCCTATTCATCCCTCAGCGCATAGCTCATCCCGGCCCACCCACCGGACGATATACTGGCTATTGGCGCGGGGCCGGTTTCCCGCAGAGGATGAAACGTGTTTGATTCGGAGTTTGAGCGCGGACTCTTTGAGTTGCGCAAGACCAAGCTGGAAGAGATCGAGAAGCTCGGCCACGAGGCCTACCCCAACCAGTTCCCTGCCTCGCATACCGTGCCGCAGGTACGCGCCCAGTGGGGCGAGACGCAGTCCGAGGATCTGGAAGCCAAGCGCACCACGGTAGCCGTTGCTGGCCGGCTGATGGCCATCCGCTCCCAGGGCAAGGCCTGCTTCGCCGTGCTTCAGCAGGGCGGTGAGCGGCTGCAAATCTACGTCCGTCTCGACGCCGTCGGCGAGCAGGCCTTTGCGCTCTACAAACTCCTCGATCTTGGCGACCACATCGGCGTCTCCGGCTATCTCTTCCGCACCCGCACCGGTGAGCTGACCATCCACGTCGAGCGGCTGACCTTTTTGGCCAAAGCTATGCTCGCGCTGCCGGAAAAATTTCACGGTCTCGCCGATGTCGAGCTGCGCTATCGCCAGCGCTACGTCGATCTCTTCGCCAACCTCGATAGCCGCGCCGTCTTCGTCAAGCGCGCAAAGGTGCTACGCGCACTGCGAACGTTCTTTGACAGCCGTGGCTATTTAGAAGTCGAAACCCCGATGATGCAGCAGGTGGCTGGCGGCGCTGCTGCGCGGCCCTTCAAGACGCATCACAATGCCCTCGACCAGGATCTCTTTCTGCGCATCGCTCCCGAGCTGTACCTGAAGCGCCTCGTTGTCGGCGGATTGGACCGCGTCTACGAAATCAATCGCAACTTCCGCAACGAGGGCGTCAGCACCCAGCACAATCCCGAGTTCACAATGCTGGAGTTCTATCAGGCCTACGCGAATTATCACGACCTGATGCAGCTCACCGAGGAGCTGATTGCATTCGTCGCGCAAGAAGTAAACGGAACCACGATTACGAACTTCAACGGCGTTGAGATCGATTTGGCCAAGTGGACGCGGCTCACAATGCGCGAGGCCATCCGCGAGTTCTGGCCAGAGGAGGCAGGCGCAAAGCCCGCGCTGACGGCTTTCGAATTCGCTGATGTACTACAAAAGCGCCTTCACGCGGCGATGAGCTCGCTGGAGAAGGCCGCCGGCGAAACAGCGCACACCACACCGGAACGGCTGGCAGTCTTGAAGACGATCCTCGGTGCAATCACTGCTGTTTATTATGACTCCATGAAAGGAAAAGAAGAGGGGAAGGGCGCGCCCATCGGCAAGTCGGTCTACAACCTCTTCGAGGCAGTCGTCGAGCCGTTCCTTGTCCAACCCACCATCATCTACGACTATCCGGTCGAAGTTTCGCCGCTCAGCAAGGCCAAGCCCGATGACCCCGCCCATGTCGAGCGCTTCGAATTCTTCTGCGGCGGCTTCGAGCTGGGCAATGCCTTCAGCGAGCTCAACGATCCCGTCGAGCAGGAGAAGCGCTTCCGCCAGCAGTTGGCCGAGCGCGACCGCGGCGACGACGAAGCCCATCAGATGGACGAAGATTACGTTCGCGCGCTGGCCTACGGCCTGCCTCCCACCGCCGGTGAAGGCATCGGCATCGACCGCCTGGTCATGCTCCTCACTGGCTCGCGCTCCATCCGCGATGTGATTCTCTTTCCGCTGATGAGGAAAGAGCAAGGACTAAGGGACTAAGGGACTGGGGTGGAATTCGATGGGACAGTCGTTCAAAGATCTCGTCGTCTGGCAAAAGGCAATCGACCTCACTGTCGATGTGTACAAGCTCACCGCGAAATTTCCTGATGCCGAGCGCTTCGGCCTCACCAACCAGATGCGGAGAGCTTCCGTATCGATAGCAAGTAACATCGCGGAAGGATACGGCCGCGCAACAAAAGGTGAATATGTCCAATTCCTCGGTCACGCGCGCGGGTCTTGCTCCGAGCTTGAAACACAAATCGTGATTGCCAAGAAGTTAGGATTCGGAGCAATCCCCAATCTCGAATCAGCTGAGTCTCTTTGCAACGATGTTGGACGGCTTCTCGGCGGACTGATGAAGTCCCTTCGTGCAAAACCGTCCTGAGTCCCTAGTCCCTCAGTCCCTTAGTCCCTTTCTTCATTCAGCCAGGAGCCTCATTGAACATTCTCTTTGTCGGCGACGTATTCGGCAGCGCAGGGCGCAAGATCGTGCGCGAACATCTGGCACATGTACGTTCCGAAAACGCCGTGGATCTGACTGTCATCAATGCCGAGAACGCCGCCGGTGGATTCGGCGTCACTCCCGGACTTGCCGAAGATTTCTTCGAGCTGGGCGCTGACGTACTCACCACCGGCAACCATGTCTGGGACAAACGCGAGCTGATCGAGTACATGAACTCCGTCCCTGCCGACAGCCACGAACGCGCCCGCCGCGTGCTGCGGCCATTAAATCTGCAACCCAAACTGCCCGGCTACGGCGTCTATGAGGGAACTACTGGAAACGGCGTTGATTACGCAGTGATGCAACTGATGGGCCGCGTCTTCATGAACGCCACTAATGACCCGTTTCATGCCGCCAACGATGCATTGGCAAGCATCAAGGCCAAAGTCATCTTAGTCGACTTCCACGCCGAAGCAACCAGCGAGAAAGTAGCGATGGGATGGCACCTGGATGGCCGCGTGACCGCAGTCCTCGGCACACACACGCACATTCCCACCGCCGATCAGCGCGTACTGCCAGGAGGCACGGCGTACCAAACAGACGTGGGCATGAGCGGTCCCTATGACAGCGTGATCGGCGTCGAAACGGAGCTGGTGCTGAGCCGGTTTCTCACCGGCATCTCCAATAAATTCGAGGCTGCCAAGGGCAATCCCAAGATGTGCGCCGCACTGGTCACCTGCGATCCATCCAATGGCCGCGCATCGGCGATTCAGCGCATCATGCTAGGCGAGTAAACCTGTTACTGATTTGCAGCCGGTGAATCAGCGACAGCAATCCGCTGCGCAACAGTGCCATGCAATTCCGCCGGACTCTGCGGAACCTGCGTTCCCTTCCCAAGCACCGCCTGTGGAACCGGCTTTGAGGCCGGGTTCGGGTCAACCGGCGCAACCGGCTTGCCCTTCGCATCCACAATCACCTGCGGCAGCGGCTTGCCTTTAGCTTGCACAATGGTCTGCTTGGTCGCCTTCTCGCGAATCAGATCGGCAGACACGCGCGTGGCCTTCAGCAGC
Organism: uncultured Acidobacteriaceae bacterium; assembly: GCA_963713645.1. GTDB lineage: Bacteria > Acidobacteriota > Terriglobia > Terriglobales > Acidobacteriaceae > Telmatobacter. Next base: position 183,288 of record CAVQMQ010000038.1, read on the forward strand.
TTGCCCTTGCGGTCAAAGGTCATTGTCCATCCCGTCGGACGCGGCACGGCAGCCGTATCGGCAAACCGAATCACCGCTCCGCCCTGCTTGGGAATCTCCATCACCGCTGGCATAGCCGCCGGGAATTTCTGGTCGGCAGGGTTCTCAGCCAGCAACGCCGCTACCGGATGCGCCCCAGACAAAGCCACGTAGCAGAGGCCTGTTTCCAGCCAGTCTGGCGCCTTGCTGGCATCTTCCTCGTCGCGGATATGGTTGAAGGCTGAGATGACCGGCGCGGGCGAAAACAGCGAGTAGCCGTGACGCAGAACCGGAATGATCCGCACTTTCCCATTGCTTCCGCGCGGAATCGAAACCGAAAAGACGCTCGCGTCTCCAGCCCCATTGTTTCGAGTGAATTGCAAAAGCAGATGGTTGGGCAGCGCCGGGCAAACGATCTGGCTATAGCTCCACTTGCCCTCGTTGAACTCCAGCCCTTCAAAACCGGCGCGTTCACGGATCAAGGCCTCGCCGCCGGCCTCCAGGCTGCGGTCTTCCGCCGTCATCTGCTCCGGTGTCCGAAACTCAATCGTCCGCACCCGCCCAGGCGTCTCACTCCCCGGAGGAAACGGCATCTGCGGTGTCTTCTGCGGGAGCTGCTTGATCTTGAGGTAAGTTGTGGCTGTCTCCCCAGTACCCTGCGCCTGTAATGCTGAACATCCCCCGCCGAGTGAGGCGACAGCCAGAGCAAAGAGAAGAATGGGGCGTAATTCCATACTCCCTAGCCTACCACCCCATTGCATGGAACGGCCCTTCTTTGATAGCCGTTGCAGACGCACAAGCACAAAGGGCAGCCATATGCTGGCTGCCCTTTGGTTTCCCAGGAATGAATTTACGCAACATGAATCCGCCGCGGTTGAATTAATGCGACGCGGTGTGGTGGCCTGCCGCCGGCTTGTGTGTCGGAGTGGTCTTCTTCTTCTCCGCTGGCACAATCACGCCGTCATTCAACACGATCTGTGCCGAGGCCGCCGTTGTGTCTGTCGCCGGAACCTGCGTGTATGAATCGTACGTCGCATCCAGTTCCGCCGCCGGTTGAGCCTTGAACTCATCCCCCACCTTGGGGATTTCCTTGTCCGCCAATGCTGTCTTCAGGTTCACCACAAAGTCGGCAATCTTGGCATCCCTCGAATCTTTTGTGACCGCAAGATTGATCACCGAAGCTGTGGCGCTAACCACCACGCCCGGAACCTGCGTCTCCTTGCCCTTCATCAGAGCCCACAGCTTGTCCCGGTCCTCCTGGGAGCCAATCGCCAGAACCGTCTCTTTATCTTCGAGAGCCAGCGTGTTCCAGTCCGATGTTGTAACCAGCGTGGCGTGAATCAGCTCAGCCGGTGTCTTGGCCGGGGGAATATTGAAGGTTCCCGGAGGGAAGGTCGTGGCTGCCGCCTTCTTCTTCAAATCATCCAGGCCGTCCAGGCCGCCGTGATACTTCTTGTACCAACGCTCCAGTTCGGGTCCAACCAAGGCCTGAAACTTCACAGGCGCATAATCCCATACGCGCGCGTAGAACCAGCTTGCCTGCACCAGATCCTTGCTGGGTCCCGGCTGCACATACGCTTGTGCAAGCTGTAGCGTGTCAGACAACCCAGCCGTCTTCGACTGGTCGTCCGTATACAGCATCAACTCGGCGCGGTATTCAGCGATAGCAGTCTTGAAATCCTTTTTGAGGGCAGATGCCGTGGCGATGGTCGAATGATAAGTCGGGTAAGCGAAGTCCTTCAGTTTCGTCCAATCGGCTTCCGATGTGCCAGCCGGCTTCGTAAGACCCAACCCCTTCTGTGCAAGGGTAATTGCATCGTCACAAGGCTGCGGATCGGTCAAATTCCCCGTCTTCGGGTCCGCGCTCTTCTGGCACTGTACCTTCTTGATCAACACCGAGTACAGAATAGCCTCCGAGTTGTTCGGATCCAGTTGTAACACGCGGCCTGCCGCGCTTAGCGTATGGTCCGGATCCTGAAGCTTCTGATAGTAGGTGTTCAGCAGCAGGACCAGAACGGCCTTCTTCACGACGCTCTGCGGGTAATTCTGCAGAAAGCTCTCGAGCGCGGCCGCCAGCACTTTCGGGTCGGTCTGGGTGGTGGCGGTTGTATATGCGTTGTATTCGGTCGGATCCTTGATTGTGATCTGGTCCGAATCCTGGGCGTGCATCGCAGGCGGGGAAAGCAGGCTAATACTCGCCAAAGCCAAAACTGACGCAAGGACAAACTTCTTCATTCTGTGCTCCTGGGAATTACCGAGTTCGTGATCAACATTCTTGCACCCGCTCCTAGAAAAAACAACCTGCTTCTTTGGCAAGTGATCGCGGGAGGAAACTGGAGAACAAACCCACAGCTTCCAGTTGAGTGTTGGAAGGATTATAGAAAGCTGCGCAACCTCTGACAAGGGAAGTCTACAGGAAAATTGGAAAACTCTTGTAAAGTTGCGTTTGAGCGCGTTATCGCGTTCTCCGATTGAGGTAAAGCGGAGTGGATCTTCTAAAGCGGCTTTTTCTTGAGAAAAGCCGCCTCTCGCAATTTCAACCACTCACGGAAATTCACGAAAATTGAGGTACCGCTCTAAAACGCCTCTCCGGCATGGCAGCAAATCGCGAGAGCAAGAACAGACTGTAACATCTTCATACAGTCAGAGAATCCCATCTTACCGCAGGATTTGAGCAAGTTCCGTTTGCTCCGCCAGGAATGCGTCGTGGCCGTGAGCGCTGGCCATCTCGCGAAATTCGGCATCAACGCCCGCAGCGCGAATCGTTGCGGCAAAGCAGCGCACGTCTTCCAGCGGGAAGAGCCAATCTGAACTAATGCCCACAAAGGTAAGCCGCGCCCGGATCTGGCCAAAGGCCTGCTTCGGTGAAGAATGTCCGTGCAGCGGATCCCAGGTTTCCATCGTGCGCAGAATCGCCAGGTAGGAATTGGCGTCGAAGCGGTCGATGAAGCGCTGCCCCTGGTGGTCCAGGTAACCGGCAATGTCGAATCGCCCGCCCACCAGGCCGCCGCCGATGTCGTCCAGCCCAAGCGGGTCCTCTCCGTTTCGGTTCGGATTGCGGCCAAACCGCTCGTCAAAGAGCTCCGCGGACTTGTAGCTGAGCATGGCAATCTGCCTGGCCAGCGCCAAACCTTGCCTCGGCTGTTGTTGCGGCGTATAGCGTCCACCCTCCCAATCCGGATCATTGAGGATTGCCTGACGCTGCAAATGGTTGAGCGCCAGCCCCATGGCCCCCAGCGGCGCCACTGCGATAATTGCCGCCCTCTCAACGCGGTCCGGATAGAGAATCGACCAGTCCAGCGCCTGCATTCCACCGATCGAGCCGCCCAGCACCAGTCGCAGGCGGCCAATGCCGAGCGAGTCCAGCACCCTGGCCTGCGCGCGCACGTTGTCGCGGATGGAAAGCAGCGGGAAATCCGGGCCGTAGACCTCACCAGTTTCGGGATTCACCGAACCAGGTCCCGTCGAGCCATAGCAGGAACCCAGCAGGTTGATGCAAATCACACAGTCGCGCTCCAGATTCAGCACCGCACCGGGCGCAAATATCTCCGGCCACCACGCGCCGACCTGCGCCGAACCGGAGAGCGCGTGGCAGACCAGCACGGCGTTGTCGCGGGCCGCATTCAGGCTGCCATACACCGCATAATGCAGCGTAGGGCTGGCCAGCGTTCGGCCACACTCCAGCGAGAGATACTCGTTGAGGACAAAGTCGCCCTCGTATGCAGGATGCAGCGTAGGCGTGCTAGCCGGCACCGTCTTGGTTCGCGATTCGGTCACGATGCTCATCGTGAGGCATGGCCGGCGGTTGCGGCGGTGAAGACGTGGCCGTTGGCTGTCTCAATGGCCTGATCGAGATCGGCCACGATGTCGCGAATATCTTCGATTCCCACGCTCAGCCGCACCAGTTCGGCAGTAACGCCGGTCGCTGCCTGCTCTTCATCCGAAAGCTGTTGGTGAGTCGTCGAGGCCGGGTGAATCACCAGCGATTTTGCGTCGCCGATATTGGCCACCAGCGAAAACAGCTCCAGCGAGTCGATCAGCTTTTTGCCCGCCTCATAGCCGCCCTTGATCCCGAAGGTGACCAGCGCTCCCTGCCCAGTAGGCAGATACTTCCGCGCCCGGCTGTAATAGGGGCTGGATTCAAGCCCCGGATAGTTGACCCACTCCACGCCGGAATGCTCCTCAAGATGCCTGGCCACCGCCAGCGCATTCTCTGAGTGCCGTTGCAAGCGCAGGTGCAGTGTCTCAATGCCTTGCAGCAGCAGGAAAGCGCTGAACGGCGAGAGCGCCGCTCCGGTATCGCGCAGCCCCTGCACGCGCGCCTTCAAGATAAAGGCCAGCGGACCAAATGCCTCCGTGAAGGAAAGACCGTGATAAGAAGGGTCCGGCTCCGAGAACGACTTGAAGCGCCCCGACGCCGCCCAGTCGAACTTGCCCGCGTCCACAATCACGCCGCCGATGGTGGTGCCGTGGCCGCCCAGAAACTTGGTGGCCGAGTTGACCACGATATCCGCTCCCCACTCGATGGGCCGCACCAGCGCCGGCGATACCGAGGTATTGTCGATCACCAGCGGCAGCCCATGTTCATGAGCGATAGCGGCAAACTTCTCTATGTCCACCACATCCAGCTTGGGATTGCCCAGCGTCTCCGTGTAGACCGCCCGCGTCTTCTCGTTGATCGCCGCCCGCAGCCCGTCAAAGTCGTCAGCATCCACAAAGCGCACCGTGATTCCCAGCTTCGGCAGCGTGTAGTGGAAGAGGTTGTAAGTGCCGCCATACAGCGATGTCGTCGAAACAATCTCGTCTCCCGCCGATGCCAGCGTGGTAATGATCAGCGTCTCTGCCGCCTGCCCCGAGGCCGTCGCCAGCCCCGCCGCACCGCCTTCGAGCGCGGCAACCCGCTTCTCAAAGACGTCTGTAGTGGGGTTCATGATGCGGGTATAGATATTGCCAAACTCTTTCAGCGCGAACAGCCGTCCGGCGTGGTCCGCGTCCTGAAACAGGTACGAGGTGGTCTGGTAGATGGGAACGGCGCGCGATCCCGTCGCAGGGTCGGGCGATTGCCCGGCATGGACGGCAAGGGTGGCAAGATGCTGCTGCTTCGGTTCAGGCATGATGGACTCCTTCAGATTCCGGGGTTTTCAACCATTCTCACTGCTACAGAGCGTGGCTACTGGATGCGGGTGCCCCACCCTCGCGGCGTCTCTGTTTTTGCCGCTAGGGTGGGAGATATAGATTCCCAAAAACAAAAGCGGCCCGCATCCTCTTCGGACCGGGCCGCTTGGTTTTCGAGATTCGGTTGCGTCTAGCGCATTCGCCTCTCAAGAGCCGCACGGACAGGTCCGCAGATCCGACACATACACATGGCCATGACCGCAGTTCCGGATTCTCTTGAGTTCCGCATCAAGGGCAGTATCCGCCTTGGATGTAAAGAAAGTCAAATGTGGCGAACAGCGCGGCACCCCAGCCCCTAGTCTCCAGTCCCTAGTCCCTCGTCTTCCCCCTTCCAAACATACGCTCCCGGCTGCGCCAATCCGATATGGGCCAGCACCCGATAAACAAACTGCCGCGCCATCTCGGTCGAGTCCGTCGGCCGGTTATAAAACGCCGGAATGCAGGGAAAAATCACCGCTCCGGCCTCAGCAGCCAGCGTCATATTGCGCAGATGAATCCGGTTGAACGGCGTCTCGCGCACGCACAGCAGCAGCGGCCTGCGCTCCTTCAGCGTCACATCGGCAGCGCGGGCAATCAGCGAATTGGCCAGCCCATTGGCAATCGCCGCCAACGTCCCCATCGAGCAGGGCAGCACAATCATCCCGTCCGACGGATGGCTGCCGGAGGCAATCGCCGCGCCAATGTCCGTGTCAGAGTGCTGTACGATCTTCGTCTTCCGGCCCACAGAAACTGGGTGCCCCACCCTCGCCGCGTCTTTGTTTTTGCGGCTAGGGTGGGATTCATCTTCGCTGGTTTCTCTTTCCGGATCAAGAGTAAGTTCCCCGCCAAGCAGCTTTTCCAGCAGGTCGTTGCGCCCGCTGATTCCCAACTCCTCGGCCAGCACCCGTAGCGAGTTCTCCGAGGCCACAAAATGTATCCGTGCCACTCTCTCATCCGCCTCCAGTGCGCGCAGCATTTCGCGACCAAAGATTGCGCCTGATGCTCCGGTCAGTGCGACGGTTAAATAGAATTGATCCACCGTTCCCTCCACGTTCGCTTTCACCGCCCGAGTCCCGCTCTGAACGCTGCCTCTGAAAGGAGTTTGATTTCTCCTTCAGTGCCCTGATAAGGTGGCCAACGACGCCATGAGTTAGAGTGTGAAGGATGCGTGATTGCCGTACAAATTATGCTCGTTCCATCAATATTGATCTCCTCTATCGGCTTTTCATCCATTGATGCGACCGAATTCCCTACCCATGGCCCCAGTTCTTTGGGCCAGATTTGGCTCAAGAATGCAGAAGAACCAGTTCCCAGTGCAACGACGAGCTTTGGCCGGATTTTGGAGAGTGTCTCTCTGAAGAACCAGATGCATTTCTGCATAAGACGATGATCTGCCAGCCAGACTGGTAATAGTCCTTTTGTCTGATTGCTTTTACCTTCATGCAGAAAAGGCCAAGAATTTGTGAAGAAGCACTTATCTAATTCGATCCCTGTCTGAGGTGGAAGCATTCGATACAGTCCCTTCCAGGTATCGCTTGTTTCAGTTTCATCCGTCCGTACCAAATTTCCGTCTTCACCGAAGAAATCTGCAACACAACCAAAATTGGAACCAAGAATGAGAGTTCCTTCGACTGGAATACTTGCCGCACTTCCCTTAAACAATCCATTGCCGCCGGGAAAGAAAGCCTTCTCCATAACGGGAAGTCCTTTGAAGGAGATGATTTTCTTTCCTATCAGGTCCAGGGAATCCAATTTCATTCGAAGTCCGTCAATTTCTACTGGTGGCATATCTCCTCAATCCTGCTACCGCCGGGTACCCCAGGCCTCGATTTTGCAACCTGGGATCGAAGCGACCGCGCCGTAGGCGCAACGTTAATTAGCCCCGCGCTTCAGCGTGGGGTCGATGGCCCCCCACAACAACCGGAGTCCCGTAGGGACGGCGCAAAACCGCTCACCCAAACACATACCGCTCATCGTACTCGATTCCACAATTCCGCAAAAGAGTGACAAACTCCTGCTCAAAATTGCGTTTGCGGTGATGCTCTTCCTGGTTTTCAATGTATTCCTTCACAACCTCAACCTGCGACGGACTCACGCTGAATGCTCCGTATCCCTCCTGCCAGGAAAAGCCCTCGCCCATCCACCGGGAAGAGCTTCCCTTGAGCTTCTGAACCGCATGGGAAAGCGAACAAATCGCCGGCAACACAAATAACAGATGAACGTGATTGGCCGTTCCGCCCGCGGCTATGAGCGAGAAGCCTTCTCCGCGCGCAATGCCGCCCAGGTAAGCATAGAGTTCGGCCGTGCGGGCGGCAGGTATCAGGGGGCGGCGCTCCTTGGTGCTGAAGACACAATGAATGAAATTGCTCGCGTATGTGTGGGCCACGGTACACCGTCCCTGCGGGACTCTCATTCTACAACCCGATTCATACCCCGCCCCACGCTGAAGCGCGGGGCTAACCAACACTGCGCCTACGGCGCGGATTGACCACCTGGCTCAGTCACTTGCCGCCCACTCCTCCAGCATCCTGGAATAATCATCCGAATGTCCGATCGCGGTGAAGCGCTTCACCTCATTGAGTGCATCGTTGCGTTCGCCCGCGGCCCACAGCACACGAAAAAACAGCATCGAGACCCGTTCCGAGACGGGTGCCAATTGAATCGCCACGCGGCCATGCTCAATTGCCGGACGGTGCTTGTCGCGATGCGACAGAATCCAGCCCAGATAGCTGTGCGCCAGCGCCGAACTGGGAAACTCCTCGACCAATGCCCTCAAAATCAGTTCGGCAAAACCCGCTTCCCCGTTCGACTCCGACTCCACCGCCTGGCTGATCACCTCCAGCACCCGCGGATCATCGTCCCCTGGTCTCTCGCTCATCTCTCTACTCGCCTAAAACACGCTTGAAGATTGCATCCACATTGCCCAATTGCCGTGAATAATCGAAGGTTTTCGCCAATTTTTCCGGACTCAACAACAAGGTAATCGCCGCATCCTTAGCAACCTCATCGCGAAAAACCAGATCTTCCTTCCATGCCCGCATCGCATGGCTCTGCACCAGCCGGTAAGCCTCCTCGCGCATCATTCCAGCTTCGGCGAGATCGAGTAGCAACTGCCCGCTGAAGATCAGCCCTCCAGTCGATTCAAGGTTCCGCTTCATCCGCTCCGGGTAAACCAGCAGCTTCTCTATCAACTCTGAAGTCTTATCAAGTAAATAGTGCGTGAGCACCGTCGAATCCGGAAAGATCACCCGCTCCACAGACGAATGCGAGATGTCGCGCTCGTGCCACAAAGCCACATTCTCAAAAGCCGCCTGCGCATTGCCGCGCAGCACTCGCGCCAGCCCGCTGATCTGCTCCGAAGTGATCGGGTTCTTCTTGTGCGGCATCGCCGAGGAGCCTTTCTGCTTCTCGCTGAAGTACTCCTGCGCCTCGCGCACCTCGGTCCGCTGCAAGTGCCGCACCTCGACAGCGATCTTGTCCAGCGTACTGCCAATAATCGCCAGCGTTGAGATATACGCCGCGTGCCGGTCGCGCTGAATCACCTGCGTCGCCACCGGCGCAGGCTTCAACCCGAGCCGCGCACAGATTCTTTCCTCGTGCTCGGGTTTGAGGTGCCCAAAAGTGCCCACGGCGCCCGAAAGCTTGCCAACGCGCATCTCCTCAGCCGCAGCGTCAAACCGCACCAAGTTACGCTCCATCTCTGCAAACCAGTTGAGCAGCTTGAGGCCAAAGGTCGTCGGCTCGGCATGAATCCCATGCGTGCGGCCAATCGTCGGCGTGTGCTTAAACTCAATCGCCCGCCGCTTGAGCACGGCGAGAAAAGTCACCAGGCCGATGCGAATCTGCTCCGAGGCCTCTTTGATCTGCAACGCCTGCGCGGTATCCACAATGTCATTCGAGGTCAGCCCAAAGTGCAGCCACCTCGACTGCTCTCCGAGTCCTTGATCCTTCAGAGTTTCAGAAACTGCCGTAGTGAAAGCAATCACATCGTGCTTCACCTCCGCCTCAATCTCCTGAATCCGCGCCACGGAAAAGCTGGCCTTCGAGGCAATGGCTTCCGCCGCATCCGCGGGTATCACGCCGTCTTCCGCCAGCACAGTACTCGCTGCCGACTCCACCTGCAGCCAGCAGCGGTATTTGTTCTCTTCAGTCCAGATGCGGCCCATCGCCGGGCGGGTATAACGGTCAATCAAGGCAAAGCTCCTCTATCGCGCAGGATCGCCCCCGCGCCAACTCTTTATTGTAACGATTTGCACGATCGGAAGATGGCCTCAGGTGCGTTGCAGCCCCAGCCGCTCCTCTAACTCATCGATCAGCAATCCCCGCCCCGGCGTGTACGGCTGGAACCACTCGCCGTCGATGACCAGCTGCGGTATCGCCCGCTTGCCGACATTGCTGACCACTTCCGCAGAGGCTGCCGAATCGGCGTCCACATCGATCAGCGTGTATTCAATCCCGTGCGTATCCAAAAACTGCTTCGCGGCGCGGCAATCCCGGCACCACGGAGCGCTGTAGAGCTTTACGTTCATCCCTCTATTGTAGGGCCGGATTGCTGCTAAACTCGGGAATCATGACCGCAGAAGAAATAAAGAAATTCCTGAATCTGGAAGCGCATCCCGAAGGCGGCTTCTATCGCCGAACCTATGCAGCGAGCGCCGCGCTGGATTTGCCACGAGGAATTCGCCCCGCCGGTACAGCAATCTACTACCTGCTGGAGCCGGGAACCTTCTCTGAGATGCACCAGCTCGACTCGGACGAAATTTTTCATTTCTATCTCGGCGACCCTGTCGAAATGCTGCAACTCTATCCCGATGGGCGCTCCGCTCTCTTCACTCTTGGACCTGATTTGCAGGCTGGCCAGCATGTGCAGTTGATCGTCCCAGCGGGCGTTTGGCAAGGAACGCGGCTGGCCGGGGATGGCAAAGTGGCTCTACTGGGCTGCACAGTAACCCCCGGCTTCGACTTTGCCGATTTTCGCACCGGGAGTTATGCGGATTTGGCAGCAAAATGGCCCGCTGAAGCGGAGAAGATCAGGGCACTGACTCGCAGCTAGCGTTCACGCCGCTCGCGAAAAAAGCTGCGCAGCAATTCCGCGGCTTCATCGCCAAGGATTCCCTGCTCCACCTGCATCTGATGGTTCAATTGCGGATGATTCAGCACGGAGAGTACCGAACCCGCCGCGCCCGCCTTGGGATCAATGGCGGCAAAAACCAGACGTTCCAGCCGCGCATGAATCATCGCTCCAGCGCACATCGCACACGGCTCCAGCGTGACATAGAGCGTGCAGCCGTTCAGCCGGTAGTTGCCCATCACACTCGCAGCCGCGCGCAATGCAACAACCTCCGCGTGTGCCGTCGGGTCCAGATCGCGCAACACACGATTCTGCCCGCGCGCAATGATTGCGCCCTCGCGCACCACCACCGCCCCAACCGGCACTTCGCCGTCTTCAGCGGACAGACGGGCTTCGGCCAACGCGGCCTGCATCGCTTCGAAATCGGTCATTCGAGCCGAAGACTCCGTAAATGAGTGAAGTTAATCACATTGAGTCCTTGGGACTCCAGGCGGTTTGCAAGGGACCAGTCAATCGTAAGGATGACATTTATAGATGCTAGCTCTGCCAAAACAGCGTCAGTGAGTCCGAGAAACAGCAGAGAATTTCTTGCGACAGTTTTCGCAGGGATCCATTCTTCAGAAATCACTTCAATTCGTTCGGCGAAATGCTTTGCCCAATCATCCTTTCGCCACATTGGAAGCGAATTTGCCAAATTGGAGACCTCAGTAAGTACATGGGGAGTAGTTCGAAGTGAGGAAAAAAATGCTTAGTGTCTCAGTGAGCAAATCGAAATCTTCACTCTGAAAACTGTTCAACCTCTTGAACGTGCTTACAAGCCCCCGGTCGAAAGTGGCGCACCATAGAAGCAGGAGAATATTCGCATCCAGCATGGCTGGTTTTCCAACATATGGTTTGAGCAGCGGGTTTTCCGCCAACTTCATGCCGCCCGTTCCCTGAGGGCAACTAATTGCCCGTCTTCACCATCGACGACAATAACTTTGGCAATACGCGCCCCATACCTTGCATTGGCTATCCCTACAAGAAGAGCGGCGCCCATATTGAAGTTTTGGTTGGGAACGCTGAACGTGATAGCCCAATCCTTGCCGATTCTCTCGATTTCTTCTAGACGAACGTCAGACCCTTCCATCGAGAGATCTGGCATCAACTCTTTGAATTGCGCTCGCGCAATTTGGATCACTTCTTTTATATCCAGGCTCATCTGGGAAACCCTCCTGTCAGCATCATTCTACCCCAAAACTGTCTTGCTAGCCGCAGGCTGCTGCTGTGTCATGCAGTGCAGCGTTCCCAGGCCCCAGACCAGATCGACGCTATGAATGCCGATGACTTCGCGCGTCGGAAAGACTTCAGAGAGAATATTGAGCGCGATGCGGTCGTTGGGATTGTGGAATGTCGGAACCAGCACCAACCCATTGGCAATGTAGAAATTGGCATAACTGGCCGGCAGGCGCTGGTTGCGGAAAACAACCGGGCGTGGGAGCGGCAGCTCGACGATGTCAAATTGTTTGCCGTCAAGTGCGCACGCGGCTTTCAGGCGGGCAAGATTCTCTGCCAGCGGCGCATGGTTTGCATCCTTGCTATCCGGCTCAACAGCGGTAACAATCGTCGTCGGCCCAGCAAACCGAGTTATATCGTCGATATGGCCGTGGGTATCGTCACCGGCGACGCCGCAACCCAGCCAGATCACCTGATCGATTCCTAGATAATCAGAAAATACCTGCTCCAGTTGCTCACGGCTTACGCCAGGATTCCGCTGCTGCACTCCGCTCAACAAACACTCTTCAGTGGTGAGCAGAATCCCTGCGCCATTCGTATCAATCGAACCGCCTTCAAGCACTAACCGCTTCTGAGACCCATCCTCCAGCCGCACCGTAGGAGCCCAAGCGGGTAAACCCATCAGCTCCGCCACGCGTCCCGGCACCTGATCGTCCAACTGCCAATCGTCATACTTGGCCCAGGCGTTGAAATGCCAGTTCGTAATGCCAACCTTGCCCTCTGCGTTTCGGACAAAAATCGGACCTGAATCGCGGGTCCAGACACGATTGGTCGGCCATTGATGGAAGCTCACCTGGTCGAGGTTGGCTCCGGCACGTTCCAGAATGCCTTTTGCACGCCCCTCAGCTTTCTCATCGTTGACAAGAATATGCACCATCTCGCGTTTCGCGAGCAGCCGAACTATTTCCGCAAAAAGCCATGGAATGGCCTGGAACTTCCCCGGCCAATCTTCAGGATTATGCGGCCAGGCCAGCCATGTGGCTTCGTGCGGCTCCCACTCAGCAGGCATGCGGTAGCCGAGTTGGCGCGGCGTCTTTTCGGGACTCAAAGCGTCGGACATTTACTTCGCGTCCCCATCCGCCGACCAGGTATTCACCGGGTCAAGGAACCGCTTGCTGATTGGCTTGTAGGCATCAATGCGCCGGTCGCGTAGGAAAGGCCAGTTGCGGCGCGTATCTTCAATCAGCGCAAGATCGATTTCACCAATCAGAATTTCTTCGGCATCATGCGAAGCCTTGGCAAGGATGCGCCCAAAGGGATCGGCCAAAAAGCTGCCACCCCAGAACTCGATTCCCTGCCCTGTTGCCCGGTTTCCGTTGATGTCTCCGTGCTCCTGGCCGACGCGGTTCACGCCCGCCACATAGACACCGTTGGCAATGGCGTGGCCTCTCTGAATCGTCTGCCAGGCCTCATATTGCGCCGTGCCGAACTCGTCCTTCTCCGCCGGATGCCAGCCAATCGCAGTCGGATAAAACAGCACCTCTGCCCCTTGCAATGCGGTCAGCCGAGCGCCCTCGGGATACCACTGATCCCAGCAGACCAGCGTGCCGATGCGGCCAAAGGCCGTGTCCACGGCCTGAAAACCAAGATCCCCAGGCGTGAAGTAATACTTCTCGTAGTAGAGCGGATCGTCGGGGATGTGCATCTTGCGATAGACGCTGATCAGCGCTCCGTCGCTGTTCAGCGTGACCGCCGTGTTGTGATACAGCCCTGCGGCGCGGCGCTCGAAAAGCGAAGCAATAATGGCCACACGCGCCTCGCGCGCCACCTCTGCGAGCTTCTTCGTCGAAGGCCCCGGAATCGCCTCAGCCAGATCGAAAAGGCTGGTATCTTCGCGCTGACAGAAATACTGAGTCTGGAATAGCTCTGGCAGGCAGACGACATTCGCGCCCTTCCGCGCCGCCTCATGAATATGCTCGACCGCCGCGGCAAAATTCGCCGCCGGATCAGCGCCCATGCTCATCTGCACCAGTGCTATTTTGTATTTGCGTTGCTCGGCCATCCCTGAAAATCCCCTTGTATCTGCAGCAAGGCCAACCCCGCTATGCGAGATTGGCCTCGAAATCGGCTGGATGCAGTTCCTATTCGTCGAGAATCAGCACGGCGGCGGCGATGGTGGTAGTCCACAACCCGCGCTTGTCGCCTACGGCAGACTGCGTGATATTGCTGGTGCGGACGATCTTGTTGGAGATGCGATAAATCTCCTTCTTCTCGTCCCAGCTCTTGTCGGGATCAAAATCGACATCGAGCGTGGTGGCCAGCATCTCGGCAGCCAGCTCTTCGGCGTACTCGCCGGCCTGCTCCTCGGTCTCGCCAAAACTGTGGTGCTCGCTCAGGTACCCGTAGGTGTTCTTGTCGGCGGGAATGGCCACGCCGATGCTCGAAACCACCAGCCTATGCGCCTCGCGGGTTGAGTTCTCCGCAATCACCGCAAAGACCACTTCGCCGTCATGCAGGTAGGTAAGTCCCTCTTTGCGGGTAATCACCTTGCATTGCGGCGGAAAGATGGATGAAACGCGCACCAGGTTCTGCGAGGCGATCCCCGCATCCCGAAGGGCTAGCTCAAAGGAGGTCAACCGCTCCTTGTGTCTTGCCTACGCCCTTGGTGAAAAAGATCTTCTTCGGGACCATGCTTTTTCCCAATTTCTATGTGTCCTCCGTGAGTTTGAAAATCGGCCTCTCTGGCCGAGGTTTTCGTACAGGTACCCGGATGAGTTTATCGCATTTGGCAGGGTGGGGGTAGGGTACCGTTGGATTTAATCGAAGATTGATGGTTTTCCTCTCTCGCGCTATTCATTTCAGGAATCTTAAAGTCTGCAACCGCTGCTCTGGCCAAAGCTGCCGCAGGCCTTGGCGGCGCGCCTTCGCCAACGCGATTACTCACTGTTTGCGGAACAGTTTTTTGTCGAAACAGTGCTATATTCATGCCGTATTTTCACTGAGGAGGTCCCCCGCAATGAAAATCTGCAAAGCAGTCTGCGCGTTCCTGTGCATCTTTGCCCTGACTCATCGCATTCCGGCGCTGGCCGAAGTCAATGAGAACGGAAACGTCTCGCCGCAAACCCTGACCAGCATCGGCGATGCGCTCGGCTCCCCGAACAAGCACCCGGTGCACATCATCTATATCCACGGGATTGATGCGATCGGCGCCGATGACTCGGCTGTCTTTCGCGAATCGATCTGCACCAAGCTCAAGCTATGTAGTCCATCCGACTGGCAGAATGCCGGAACCGAGTATGCGGACAAAGGTGAATTTGCCGACGGGACTCAACCTCCGCCATTGACCTACCTCGGCCGTCCCGTCTGGAATGCCGGTACAAAGGAGTGGTATAGCTCCGCCCCCTTTGTCGTGCACTGGGTAGTGCATCTCAAGGGGTACGCTCCGGCTCTGGTCGTGGATGAGATCAACTGGTGGCCGCTGGCTCTATCGCTCAAATGCCGCCAGATCGTTGCTGGCGAAGCGGAGCTGGCCGGACCCAACATCAATCTGCTGGGAGTATGTTCGGAAAGCGAGAAGCAAGACCCAGGCGGCCTGGGGCGCTTCTTCCCCTGGCTCTCAGAAGCGGACGCGAAAGAACTGGCGGCAAAGCCGGCGCGAGCGGTTCTGCTCAACCGCATTATCAAAAACGGGTTCTTGGACTGGGGACTCTCCGACACATTCCTGGGGGTTGGCCCATTGGGCAACATCATCCGCGATGGGCTGCGCCAGTTGCTAACCAAGTCAGCCGCATTCGATCCCAATGGAACCGGCGTTGCGGCAGCGGCCAATCGCACCCGCGCAATCTATGACTGGGAGGCGCAGTTCAATGCCGGTAAGACCAGTGCCGCGGCAATGGATCAGGAGTTCATCGCGGTTACACACAGCATGGGAAGCTATTTCCTCTTCAATACCTTGAATCTTGAATCAAGCCCTGCCCCGGCTGCATCTACCTCACCCGCGGCGCAAGTCGGCCTCAATGAGGAATCAAGAGAAGACCGCGCGATGGAGTATATTTTTTCGCGCACCTCGTTGATCTATTTCTTCGCCAACCAGATTTCGTTGCTGGAGCTTACCGATCTGGAAGAAAAAGTTGGCCCGGCGCCAGCGGCAGATCAAGCGAATATAGTTGAACACGCGAGCAGCGCTGCCGCCTCCCCGCGTCAGCAGCTCGACCGCAATGTAAGTAAATGGGCTGAATACCAGTCGCAATTTCAGCTCAGCCTGCATCCCACAGACAGCGCCGCGAGAGAAAAGGTGCAGATCGTTGCCTGGAGCGATCCCAGCGACGCGCTTACCTGGCGGGTTCCGAAAATCGGCGGCATCGAGATCGTGAATCTGTACGTGCAGAATGCTGCGCACTTGCTCTGGCTCGTGGAATCGCCCACGGGAGCCCATCACAACTACGCCAAAAACATACATGTCCTGCGCGTAATGTTCCGCAAGATCAAGCCTGCCGGAGGCCAGTGACGCGTCTTTGATCGAAGTAATTGCCACGGCCAAATTGGAGTCGTCAATGGGGAGAGCGGTTCGCGCGTCATGGTGCTTGCGAGGAAGACATCATGATGTCAACCGGAAGAAACAGTGAACATGAGTCACGATTCCTTTACATGTTTGGCTGATCAAGCTACTCTTTCAGCATGAGATTCCTTGCAAAATCTCCATTCCCAAGTTGGTTTCAATGGGTGCTGGGAGGCGTTGGCGCGGTCAATATCATTCTTGGCATTCATGATTTTTCATCTCGGAATTATTTCTGGTGCGTTGGCTATGTCATCTCGGGAGCTTTTAATCTACTGATAGCTCTAACTGGCCATTTCTGCCCTGTGTTTATTCAGAGATGGATGCTGTCTGCCTTCGCCTACACAAATTTTGGAAGAAGAAAGAGATCGCGTTGCAAGATGTGACTAGCGCCGGCAGATTTGGCTTTGGAACAGATGATGTGATTGTTCGGTTTGGTCATCAGATGGAGGATTACGGCTATATTCTGACTCAGCCTGCGGACCGCGATGGGTTTCTCGTTGCAATCCGCCAATATGCCCCTCAAGCCAAGATCGACTTATAAACGATTCAAACCCCTTTGAATTGAGTTCTGTGCGCTTCCGCTTCCCGCGCAAGCCCGGTCCGGCTGGCCCCTTCGTATCACCTCAATTGCCACGCCCAATTTGCGGGTGTTAGCCTCAGGGGTGAAGAACTGCGCGAAAGGATCCCACCCAAACCATGCAAACCTCCTATAACGGCCTCGCTTTGCCCGCCGACGGGCAACCGATCCAGTACGAAAACGGGCGATACACAGTGCCTGACAACCCGATCATTCCCTATATCGAGGGCGACGGCACCGGCCGCGACATCTGGAAGGCCTCCGAGCGGGTCTTCAACGCGGCGGTCGAAAAGGCCTACGGCGGCAAGCGATCCATCAAATGGTTTGAGATCTACGCCGGCGAAAAAGCCTTTCGCCAGTTCAACACCTGGCTGCCCGACGACTCGGTCAACGCCGCGCGCGATCTGAGAGTCTCCATCAAAGGGCCGCTCACTACTCCGGTCGGCGGCGGCATCCGGTCGCTCAATGTAGCCTTGCGCCAGTTGCTTGATCTGTATTCCTGCGTGCGCCCGGTCAAGTACTACCAGGGCGTCCCCAGTCCGGTGAAGCATCCCGAGAAGCTGGACATCGTGATCTTCCGCGAGAACACCGAGGACGTCTACGCCGGCGTCGAGTTCAAAGAGGGCTCGGCGGATTGTGCCAAGCTGATCGATTTCCTCAACAACGACCTGCTAGCCAACACCAAGAAAAAAATCCGCGCCGATTCCGGCGTTGGCATCAAGCCCATTTCGATCTTCGGAACCAAGCGCCTGGTGCGCGAGGCCATCAAGTTCGCGCTCGAAACGGGCCGCAAAACCGTTACGCTGGTTCACAAGGGCAACATCCAGAAATTTACCGAGGGAGCCTTCCGCGAGTGGGGTTACGAGGTCGCCATCGACGAGTTCCGCTCTCAGATCGTCACCGAGCGCGAGAGCTGGATTCTGGCCAATGTCGAGGCCTTCCCCGGCATCAGCATTGAAGACAATGCCGCGCTGATTGAGCCGGGGCTGGAGTTTGGCAATCAGGCCTTCCGCGATGCCATCTACGCCGAGATCAAGGGCGTGCTGGACACCATCGGCCAGACCCACGGCAACGGCGCATGGAAGTCGAAGCTCTTCATCAACGACCGCATCGCCGACTCGATCTTTCAGCAGATCATCATTCGCCCGGCGGATTACAGCGTGCTGGCCACGCCCAACCTCAACGGCGATTACATCTCCGACGCAGCAGCAGCGCAGGTCGGCGGCCTGGGCATCGCACCCGGCGCGAATATCGGCGACGGCTACGCGGTCTTTGAAGCCACGCATGGAACCGCGCCCAAGTATGCCGATAAGGATGTCATCAACCCCGGCTCGGTGATCCTCTCCGGCGTAATGCTGCTCGATTTCATCGGCTGGAAGGAAGCGGCCAAGCTGATTGAGAACGCGCTCGAAAAGACAATACTCTCGAAGTTTGTCACTTACGACTTCGAGCGCCAAACCGCCGGAGCAACAAAGGTCGGCACCAGCGAATTCGCGACGCGCATCATCGGAAACTTGTAACGGCAGGACTCAGTTGTCAGTGATCAGGTTTCAGTCTGAGAGCAGTAGCAGGAAAATGGGTGCCCCATCCATCCGATGTACTTTTTGGATGGGTGGGAAAGCACGAATCTCAACAAGCTTTGAAAGGGCACGGCTTTAGCCGTGCCGAAGAATTCACTTCAAGGCAACGGGGCTTTAGCCCCTAAGGGACATTCCACTGTCCCCACGGAGAAACAAAATGCGGAAGAAAGTTAGCATTGTCGGCGCGGGCAACGTGGGCGCCACGGCGGCGCACTGGATTGCGTCGAAAGAATTAGCCGATGTGGTGCTCGTCGATGTAGTCGAAGGCATCCCCCAGGGCAAAGCGCTGGATTTGCTGGAGGCACTGCCGATTGAGAAGCGCGACGTACATGTCACCGGCTCCAACGGCTACGAGGCCACGGCCAACTCAGACATCGTCGTCATCACCGCCGGCATCCCGCGCAAGCCGGGCATGAGCCGCGACGACCTGCTCAACACCAACTTCAAGATCATGTCTGATGTGGTGCAGAAGGTCGTCGCCCAATCCCCCGAGTCGATTCTGATCATCGTCTCCAACCCCCTGGACGCAATGGCCCAGACCGCCTATCGCCAAGCTGGATTCAACCGCGAGCGCGTCATCGGCATGGCCGGCGTACTCGATTCCGCGCGCTTCCGGACGTTTATTGCCGAGGAACTCAACGTCAGCGTCGAGAATGTGACTGCATTCGTGCTGGGCGGCCACGGCGACACGATGGTTCCCCTACCCCGCTATTCTACGGTCGCCGGAATTCCCATCACTGAACTCATTGCACCGGACCGCCTCGAAGCCATCGTGCAGCGCACCCGCGACGGCGGAGCGGAGATTGTGAAGTACCTCAAAACCGGCAGCGCCTACTATGCGCCTTCGGCCGCGGCGGTTGAGATGGCTGAGGCCATTCTCAAAGACAAGAAAAAGATTCTTCCTTGCGCGGCCTTCTTGCAAGGCGAGTACGGCATCGACGGCTACTACATCGGCGTTCCCTGCAAGCTGGGCGCAGCGGGACTCGAAAAGATTATCGAAATCAAGCTCACCGCCGAAGAAGACGCCGCCCTCAAAAAGAGCGCAGAAGCCGTCAAGGAACTCTGCGCCGTGATCGGTGTCTAGTTTCCTGAGTCCGAAATCCGCAGCACAAAACTGGCTGTCATTCTGAGCGAACGGGGCCCCGAACGTCTTTCAGTTCGGGGGTGGTGAGTCGAAGAATCTGCGGTTGTCCTTCGATGAACTTCAGACTCACCACACTAGCGCAGAATGCTTACTTCAAGAAACGAAATGCCCCAGGCATCGATTCCACTGCCTGGGGCATTTCGTTTGCGGGTCCTGCTACTTGGAGTTTCTTTCCCAGGGCATCGGCACGCGAACCGAGGTCATTCCCGCCGCGGTCGCCGCCTGAATGCCGATCTCCGTATCTTCAAAAACCAGGCAATCGGCGGGCGCAACTCCCAGCCTTTCGGCTGCCATTAAAAAACAATCCGGCGCGGGCTTGCCGTTTTTGTATTCGTCAGATGTCACCATCGTCTCGAAGCGGTCTTCGAGATGCACGATCGCCAAGGATCTTACGACCGACTCCCGCCTGCCCCCAGAGACAACCGCGAAGGGAATCTGCCCCTGGCGTGCATTGATATGCTCCACGACTTCCGGGATCACCTGCAATGTAGGCAGCAGCTCGAAATAGAGCAACTCCTTTTCGTGAGCCACTTCTTCAAGCGGCATCTGCAAGCCGTTCATCTCGTTCAGCGAGGCGACGATATCAACGGTGGGCCGTCCGCCCCACGAATAAAAGAGCTTTTCATCAAAGCCGCAGCCCCATTTGGCGAGCGTCTTTTTCCAGGCAACGTAATGCAGCGGCATGGAGTCAACGATGGTTCCGTCGCAGTCGAAGAGATAAGCGCGGAACTCGCCCGCGGGCAATTGCAATTTCATCTGGATGAAAAGCTCCTTGATGGATGGGCCTATGCGAATGGGACGCGATGGATTTTCTAGGCTGATGTTTCTAGTTTAACGCGGCAAAGGCCACGAGGTTGCGCTTCGCGGTATGGTCAGGGATTCGCTCCCCGCTGATGGCGTCCACGGTCCCAACCGCCATCAGTGCATACCTTAGAGTAAATTCTATCCCTGCGGAATCTTCAAGCCCTCAGCCCTGATCCCGCCACAAAGCCACGCCGCCCAGCAGCCCGGCCTCGTTGGAAACAATCTCCACATTCTTCGGCGGAGCAAAAGTGATCTTTTTGGCATTGCCGCCGCCGATGTAAAGGTGATCCCAGTTGAAGAGCTTTTCGGTCTGGATAATCGCCGCCTGAATCAACTCATTCCATTTCTTCTTGCCGTGCTTGTCCAGTCCGCGGCGGCCCAGATGATCTTCGTACGTCTTGCCCTTCAGCCAGGGATGATGCCCTAGTTCGAGTCCTGGGCAAAGATGGCCGTCCGTGAAGAGCGCAGCGCCCATGCCGGTCCCCAGCGTCAGCACCAGTTCCACGCCGTGTCCCTTGATAACCCCATACCCTTGCACGTCGGCGTCGTTGCCCACCCGCACCGGCTTTTTCCACCGCTTTTCCAACTCCGCCTGTAGAGGAAATTCAAACCAGGATGGGTGCAGATTGGCCGCAGTGTAGGTGACACCGCGCTTGACCACCCCCGGAAACCCAATCGAGACACGGTCGAAGCTGCCACTGAGGCCGCGCAGCTCTTCGAGCCCAGCCAGAACCGCCTCCGTGGTGGGCACCGCAGGCGTGACAACCCGCTGCCGCTCGCTGACCGGTTCGCCGGCTGCGTCCAGCCGCATGGCCTTCAGTCCCGAACCGCCAATATCAATGCTGAGGGTGATTGGAGCCTTGCCAGGTCGTGCGGCTTCCTTCGAAGACGCAGGAGGAGCGGTCTTGGGAGTCTTAGGTGTCATCGAAATGAATTGTAGACTCCCCAGCCTACGAACGCGATAGAAGCCCTGAAAAATTCCAGAAATCTGGTGATGCCGCTCATGAATTGCTGCTCAGAAAGATTTGAGCTTGCTCTAGGAGCTTGTTGAAAAAGGGTTCTTGATCCCGGAATATGGCAAGAATCGGCATGCCAAAGCCATCTCCGATGTCGCTCCGATCGTTCTACGGGCATTCTGGCGCGGTTCCATTTTTCACGTGCGGGAACACTTCACGTTTTTCAACAAGCTCCTAGACCCTGAGCCTGCTTCGCGGTCCCTTACACCACAAACAATCAAAGCGGCATGAGCATCTCTCCTGCCGCTTCCAGCTGACCTGCACCCGCCCACTACACTGCGCGCCTTACTTAGGCTGCACGTTGCCGTTGTGTTTCTCGCGATAGATCTGCTTGCTCGCGCCGTTCTGCTCTTTGTTGACCTGCTGCTTCTCCCCGCCGGTCAGCTTTCCGCCGTTGGCCGCGCGGTCAGCCCTTACCTGCTGGTTGATTCCCTGCTCGTGGTTCTCGGTCTTGGCCGCTTCTCCGGCCGTCATCTGCCCGCTCTTGATTCCCTGCGCAATGCGCTGCTGCTGATTGTGCTGCCGCGCTCCCACCTCGCCTTTGTAATTCTGCTGCGCGGCGTTGTGCTTGTCCGTATAAATCGACTTGCTCAGGTTGTTCTGCTGCTTGTTCACCTGGCCGCGCTCGGCTGGAGTCAGCTTGCCGCCGTCCGCACTGCGGTCGTCCTTGATCTCCCGGTTCACATTCGCCTCCCGTGATTCCAGATTCTTGGTCTCGCCGGCCGTCAGTTGCCCCGAGCCAACGCCATTGGCAATACGATCCTGCTGGTTTTCGCGCCGGTCATTTACGGTGTTGGTCTGCGGTTGGCTGCTGCCCGGTGCAGCCGCAGGAGCGGATTGAGCAAGCAGGGAACCCGTCATCAGAGAGGATGCGGCAAAAGCAATCAACAAGGAACCTTTCATCGTCTTTCTCCTTCTGTCTTACAAATGTCTTACAGCTTCTGCTTGCAAAATCAGCAGCAGGTACATCCCAGCAAACACAGCCTCAATCAGTAAGTTGCGTACTTTTTGATGAATTACTAATTTTCGATTCAGAATCAAACTGTCGGCCTGCACCGTTCTGGTGAGTGTCCTGAAATACGACAGTATGAATAGGCTTTCCACCCGAGGACTTTCAGTGGATTGATTGGACGCTCCGCAATGCGCCCCATGCCATGCGACAGAAAGATCCAGCAACTCCGCTCTGCCCGCCATCAGCCCCCATCCCCTAAACTGATTCTTGCCCCTCATGCCTCTCTACTGCGAAGTCGCGTTGCCCGTACCGCTGGAGCGGACCTTTACCTATGCCGCAAAAGACGGCCAGCAGCCTCAGCGTGGCGCGCGGGTCATTGTTCCCTTTCGCAATGAGAAGCTCATCGGCGTCGTCACCGCAATCAGCAACGAGGCTCCTGCCGATTTTGAGGCACGGTATCTCGAAGCGGTGATCGACGACGAGCCGCTGCTCAGCGAGCACTTGCTCGCCCTGGGCGAGTGGATGGCGCAGTATTACCTGGCTCCGCTGGGCGAGGTGCTGCGCGGCATGTTGCCGTTGACGGCCGAGGTTCGCCGCACCGTCTACTACCGCATCACCGACCTCGGCCGTGATGCTCTGGCTTCGAGCCTTGACGGCGATTCGCTCCAACCGCGGCTGCAAAATTCAGCGCCAAATCGCGGCGCGAAACGCAGCGGCAAATTATCCACGGAGGATCTGAATGTGGAGCGCCGCGTACTCGACCGGCTAGCCGGCGGCGAGCCGGTGAAAGTCTCCACGCTGCGCACCGCCACCAGCGCAAGCCTAATCGTTCTTGCAACCCTGGTGCGCAAAAAGTGGATTGCCCGCGAGACAGCCGCCGCCGAGCGTGATGCCCGCCGCATGGAGCGCTTCGCAGTGTTGATTCCCGAGGCTCGGCTCCCTGCGTTGACCGAAAAGCAGCAGGCAATTCTGGCCGAGCTGGCCGCCTGCGGCAACGAGTTGCCTCTCGTGGAACTACGCCGCAAAGATCTGCCTTCCTCCACCTTGCAAACCCTCGTCCGCCGTGGCCTGGTGCGCATCGACGAACGGCCCGCAGCCTTTCGCCTCGGCGGACTCGATAAACCAGCAGGCCCATTGCGTTTGAACGAGCCACAAACCGAAGCGCTGGCCACGCTTGCCGCCTCCCTCGGGGGCTTCCAGCCCTTTCTGCTTCACGGTGTCACTGGCTCAGGAAAGACCGCCGTCTATCTCGCCGCGATGCAGCAGGCGCTTGATCGCGGGCTCTCGTCCATTCTTCTCGTGCCGGAGATCGGCCTGACCCCGCAGACGGCTGGACTTCTCGACTCAGCCTTTGGCGCACAGGTAGCACTGCTGCACTCCGCGCTTACCCCCGAGGAACGCAGCGAGCAGTGGCGGCGCATCCAAAGAGGTGAAGCGCCCATTATCGTCGGCACCCGCTCGGCAGTCTTCGCGCCCGCGCACAATCTCGGACTCATCCTCGTCGACGAAGAGCACGACCAGAGCTACAAACAGGAAGAAACGCCCCGCTATAATGCCCGCGACGTGGCTGTGATGCGCGCCAAGCTCGAAGGCGCGGTGGTGGTGATGGGCTCGGCCACACCATCGCTTGAAAGCTGGCAGAACTCCATACAGGGCCGCTACAAGCGCATCGAGATGAAGGACCGCGTGATGAATCGCCCGCTGCCCGAGGTCGAGTTGATCGACA
Source organism: uncultured Acidobacteriaceae bacterium (assembly GCA_963713645.1). Lineage (GTDB taxonomy): Bacteria > Acidobacteriota > Terriglobia > Terriglobales > Acidobacteriaceae > Telmatobacter. Next base: position 207,103 of record CAVQMQ010000038.1, read on the forward strand.
TGCGCCGTGAGTTCCAGGAGACCGGCCAGGAGCAGCTCTTCTCCCGCGCACTCATCACGCAAACTCAGGAGGCGCTTGATCGTGGCGAGCAGGCGCTGATTCTGCTCAACCGGCGCGGCTATTCTTTCGCGGTCATCTGCCGCGCTTGCGGAGAAAAGCTCGAGTGCCAGAACTGCTCCATCGCTCTCACCCATCACAAACCGCCCGCGGACGAGGCCGCACTGGCGCGGGCCGGGCAGCGGCTCGAATGCCATTATTGCGGCTATCAGCGCACCGTTCCCGCCCGCTGCCCCAAATGCGATAGCGAGCATCTTTACTATCTCGGCGCTGGATCACAGCAAGGCGAAGAACGGCTCGGCGAAATCTTCCCGACTGCGCGCATTGGCCGCATGGACCGCGACACAGTGCGCGGACGCCACGATCTCGAACGCCTGCTCGCCCGCCTTCACTCCGGCGAAATCAACCTGTTGGTCGGCACGCAGATGATCGCCAAAGGCCACGATATTCATGGCGTAACTTTGGTTGGGGTCGTCGGCTGCGACCACTCGCTCTCGATGCCCGATTTTCGCGCCGCCGAGCGAGTCTTTCAGTTGATGACCCAAGTCTCAGGCCGTGCCGGGCGCGGTGTTCTGCCGGGCCGCGTCGTCGTCCAAACTTATTATCCCGACCACTATGCAATCCTCGCTGCCAGTAAGCATGACTATGCGAGCTTCGTTGAGCGCGAGCTGAAATACCGCCGCTGGATGCACTATCCGCCCTTCGGCCTGCTGGCCAATGTGCTGGTGCAGTCGGTCAAGCTCGAAGAAGCAGTCAACTGGTCGGCTCTACTGGGTAAGTGGTTTGAGAAAGCCAAGCCAGAAGGTGTACGTCTGCTCGGCCCCTGCACGGCGCCCATCGCGCGCATCAAGGGGATTTACCGTTTCCATCTCATCCTCAAAGCCACTACGCGCCGTTCGCTCAATGCAGCGCTGCGCGGCATGTTGGCCCACGCCGAGTCAGCCGCAGTTCCGCGCCGCAATCTGGTGGTCGATGTGGATGCGCTGCGGTTGATGTAGCGGCGCCTTCGTAGGACCGCTCGATTGCGAATTGCGCGAGATTGCCGAACGGGAGCTGTCGCGGAATTGCTATGCGTTGAAGGGATAATACTTGCGTCCCACTCTTAGAAGCAGGAAATCAGCCATAACGCCAGATCGTATAGATAAGGCGAAATATCTCTTGACATTCAGCATGATTAAAAGAAGAATGATCCCGCAGGCAAATTGAAAGCCATTCTCGCTTTATATCTAGCCGACACATAAGGCGGGTGCCTTCGACTTCTCCGAATCATTGGTGGATTTCAGGTCCTATCGATGGCAGAACTCACTGAAGAACAATTTCAAGAAATCATTCAGACATATTTCGAGGTTCCCGGCCTACCTGGAATGTACATATTAGGCTGCCTTGCGAGGCACGTGACCCTTTACTCTCAGCAGGTTCGTGCGCTTAATCTGGTCTACGCGCTTCAAATTACACGTCGTATCCGCAAAGGGACCACGGTTGCGGTAATCGGGGCTGGAGCCGCTGGTCTAACCGCCGCCGCCGCACTGACTCAGTTAGGATGCAATGCTACTCTGATTGAATCTTTCGAGTCCCCGATGGAGTTGCAACGGAATAACCGGCAAAGATGGATCCATCCGCACCTGTACGATTGGCCGAATCTTGAATATGGGGGCGATCAGGCGAATATACCCATCCTTGACTGGAGCGCCGGTTATGCATATGAAGTCGCGAAGCAAATCCAGGACAAGTGGGATGCATTCAATAAGATAAAAAGGATTGATGCGATTTTCTCCATTACCGAACTGGAGATTCGCATTAACCGAAGCGCCAAGGGCAAGCGGTATCATCTAACCTGGGAATGCGATAAGGGACATAAAAAATGGGTTGACGCAGACCATATTATAGTGGCGGTTGGCTACGGACTCGAGCCGGAATCTCCGCATCGGCATACAAGTTATTGGGCCGAGGATGATTTGGATGTAGGATTCCGTGATCGCGCTCCGCTCCGCAAATGGCTCATTGTCGGATCGGGAGATTCAGCGCTTACCGACCTTATGCGGCTATGCATTCGCGATTTCCGCCATGCAAAAGTTCCTCCCATATTCGAGACAATGGAGGGTATGGCTGCGTTAATCAATGATCTTCGCGAGATGCATGAAAATACAAGTCTATCCAATGAAGAATTATCCGACCTGTTCAGGAGTTTAGATACATCCAAGTGGGACAAAATCCTTCTTGAAATGATGCGCCTGCATGGCCAACAAATCTATTTGGCATCGAAGAATCCACATATTTACGGCCGGGGATCTTCTGTTCTAAATCGGCTGATCGTCTCGATGCTTGACAAAAACGGCGCATTTGAACTTATACCTGCGGAACTTACTGGAGGTCCCATCGAAAAGGGAAATAAGCTCAAGGTACAACTTGGAGATCCGCCCGAGGTTCATGAATACGACAGGGTAATAGTTAGAAAAGGCATCCAATCCCCTCCCATTGCAGCTTTTGCGCGATCTGCAAAGCTACCGAAAGATCTCAATCCTTCGTGGGATCTCGCGCTGAAGAAATTGAGTAGCGCGTGGGACTCGCTCAATATTGAGCAGGATATGACCCGCAAGCGCCAGTGGCCATTGAATCATTTTGAGCCCAGACACACCAGCGAGGTAAATTTGGCGGCAGTTGCGAGGGTTTTAGCCGCTGAAGAGAAAAGATTCGATTCGGATGCGGAAAAGATTGGCTTTAGGATTTCGACATTTGTCTGTGATAAGGTCTTGCGCGAGGATGGCAGTAGCGAAGTCAAGTACACGATCGAAGGCCTATCCTGCTTCAAAGGAAAAATTTCCGGAATTCATTTCCACTTTGAATCTCCAGCAGGAAAGGTCGGTGTTCCTTTGCTTGAGGCGTCCGCGGGCAGGCGCGGATTCACCTGGATTCCAGATCCCGAGTTCTCCGATGGGAACCTTCCAACGATGGATCAGATACGAGCCGGAGTCTGCAGGCGCTCTGGAACAGTAAACTTCAGAAAGCCTTTGCATCCAGCGCAACCGCCGTTGACGTTCAGCCTGACGGTCACAACTCTCAACGGGGATGCTCGGTCAGTATGGGAGTTTAACCAATTGCATGAATCAGAACACCGGGTTCATGTGGATAATAAGCTCCTTGAAGGGCCAATGGAGTATTTCGCCCGGCCTGTTTGGTGCCCGATAGAAACCCTTAAGTTGCTTCTGACTCTTCCTAGAGGGTTACAAACAGCCACTCCGAACGCGTTTTCAGTCAGCGCTGCGAGTGAAATTCCTACTGTGGAAATTATTGCTGATTCTGTCGTAGAGATGTTTCCGCGCACTGTATCTGCGTGGAACTCTCCAGGAGACCTATGGAGCAGGGATGAGAAGACAGTTCAGCAGGAGTCCTTTCAACTGGAATCGCCATCCGCGCAGACTTGGGAGCTGACGATCCCAAGGCCGCGCATAGGATCCTGCTATTCAATCGACTGGAAACTTGCTGAAAAAAATGCGGATCATGAGATCATTCTGCTCGAGAAAGAGGCGGAAGAATTCAGTAAGAAATTATTGAAGTATCGCAATGTGCGCTGCGGCCAGGATAGTTCCGGCCAATCATTTAGCCCGGAAGCCGTGAAGCGCATTCGGTCGCTGTTCCGCTTGTTGCATAACGATTTCGCGTCCCACCAAGGGCAACTCCAATCGCAGAAGGAAGATTTCGAAGTCGCGTTTATGGCCTACAACAGGAGTGAGCGGCGTCTTAAATTTATCGATGGCACTTCGCCGGACCGAAATCGAGAACCCCGCCGCGAACTCTGGGAGTTCTGGTTCCCCTTCGGATTGGGACTGGCGGGGGCTTGTTTCAAAAAAGCAAATGAGGCACTGATGTATTTTCGAGATCGTGCCGATAAGACAAAACTCGGGCCAGAGTACTACCTGGATATCGACGGGACCATGAAACATGGCTCCATGATCGCCATTCCCGTAAACCATCCGCGCTGGCCATACCCCGAAGAGCCTATCGAAGGGTATGACCAGAGCAAGCAGTTGATTGGGGTCATTGACATCAGCATGGAGAGGGGTTGCAAATGGCTCGAAAATGTGGAAAAAAGTGTCGACGGAGTGACAAAGTTGCGTGCGATTTGTCAGCGTTTTTCTAATGATCTTTGTGCTGTTTTGAACGGCTTGGCATGAATGCTGAGCCCCCCATTTCGGGTTCGTACGCCACCCGAAACAAAAGAAACTGAACGGTGTCAACAGAATTGTCTCGTTTTTGCACAGCCGCATTTGGGGATCTGATCAATGCCCGAATTCTGGTATAGTGGCCTCAATCGGCAGTTTTTACCAAGGAGTTCTTAATGACCGCGAAAGGTTGGACCCGCCTCACCGGAGGCACATATTCTTATCCGCTTCCCCCGCTCAAGCCCGAGGAACTGACAGAGGCTCGGAACAGGCCTCAGCCGCTCGTTTGCACAAGAAAATCCAATGTTTCAGCGACCTCAAGAGTATCCCGCTCGAACCGATCATCAAAACAAGTTGAAGCTGTACTAGAGGAAGTGGGGGCTAGCTAGCTGCCCCAGTGGTCCCGAACCCCGTGAACCTCGATGCACCTCCCCCTCTGTATCGACTGATAAATCAACCATCGAGTGTCATTTGCCGTGGATTCCATCCGTGGATGCGTAGATGCGCGCGGTCCTAGCGAATAAACACGGCCAGTACAGGTCTATGCTCGCCGGCACGCCAGCCGGTATCAAACGGGGAACGCGAATACAGCGCGTGAAAACTCTGCCGTGACATCGGACCCCGATTCGCGGTACGCTGAGAAGTATTCGCGTTATGCGCGACCGAAGGAGTTTTTTTACCCAAATGCCTATTCAAACCACCTCGAAGATCTGGCACAACGGCAACTTGATCCCCTGGGAACAGGCAAACATTCACGTGATGAGCCACGTGATTCACTACGGCTCGAGCGTATTTGAAGGGGTGCGCTGCTACGCGCAGCCGCATGGGTCGGCGATTTTCCGCCTGCCGGAGCACATGCAGCGTCTGCTGGACTCGGCCAAGATCTACCGCATGGAGCTGCCCTTTACGCTCGAGGAACTGTGCGCCGGCGTGGTCGATCTGATTGAAGCCAATGGAGTTGCGCCCTGCTATATCCGCCCCATTGCCCTGCGCGGCTATGGGGAAATCGGCGTCAGCCCCAAGGGTTCGCCGATTGAGGTCTACATCGCGAATTTCCCCTGGGGCAAGTATATGACCGGCCATGGCGGCGCGGATGTCTGCATCTCGAGCTGGAACCGTATGGCGCCCAATACCCTGCCCGCCCTAGCCAAGGCCGGGGCTAACTATATGAATTCGCAGCTCATCCGCATGGAGGCTGACATCAACGGCTACGCCGAGGGAATCGCCCTCGACGTCAACGGCCTGGTCAGCGAAGGCTCCGGCGAGAACATTTTCGTTGTCCGCAACGGCGTAATTTATACCCCCACACTGGCCAACTCCGCGCTCTCCGGCATCACCCGCGACTCGGTGCTGACGATTGCCCGGCATCTGGGCCTGGCAGTAACGGAGCAGGCGATTCCCCGCGAGCTGCTCTACATCGCCGACGAAGTCTTCTTCAGCGGCACCGCCGCCGAGGTTTCGCCGATCCGCTCCATTGACCGCATTGTGGTGGGCGACGGTACGATTGGCGAAATTACCAAGAAAATCAGCGATGAGTTCTTCGGTATTGCCAACGGACTCAAGCCCGACCGCTTCGGCTGGCTGACTCCGGTAAAGGTGAGTGCCGCGGACGCAGTAGCTGTTTAGGTTAGGCGCTCCCTCGCATTTGATCTCGGTTCGTTTCTTGCTGCCCCATCCTTGCGCCGGAAAAATGGCGAACGGATGGGGCAGTCAACGTTGGGATGGAATAACGCTTCCGACTGAAGATCGCCGTAACTAAACCCATGCGGGGCGGTCCAATCATAAAGCAGGGCAGTGCGGAGCTATCAAAGAGGGGCCGCGCGCTGGCTCCGGAGTCTTGAGTGTGATGCTCGTTCAATCATCCAGAAGTATTGGATAGATCGCTACTTTGAAGCGATGGACGATGATAAGCTTCGCTGTTGGGGGGACTTTTCCATATGTCTCGATTGCCAGTTTGTTGTATTGCCATGATCGCTCTTGCCGTGCCGCTACTTGCGCAAACTGCCGCGCCGTCAGCGAATGCTCCCAACACAACACTGCGCGTCAACAGCCGGGCTGTGCTGGTGGATGTGGTTGTGACCGATAGAGACGGGAAGCCGGTCACTGGGCTGAAGCAGGATGCCTTCGCGGTCGCCGAGCAGGGCAAGCCGCAGGCAATCAGCTTTTTTGAAGAGCACACGGGAGCGCCTGCCGCTGCGCCAACAGCGATGCCAAAGTTTCCGCCCGACGTTTTCAGCAACTTTTCTCCCTTTCCGCAGCCGGCCGCGGTAAACGTGCTGCTGCTGGACTCGCTGAATACGCGGATGGAGAACCAGAGCTTTGTTCACCAGCAGGCAATGAAGTTCCTGAAGGAATTGAAGCCCGGATCGCGCATGGCGATCTTCACGATGGGTCTTGGTCTGCATTTTGTGCAGGGGTTCACTGACGATCCCGCTTTGTTATTTACGGCGCTGGACAACAAGAAGAACAACGAAGTGCAATCCTCGGTGATGCTGAAGAGTCAGGACGAATCCAACACGCAGCAAAGCCTGGTGGGCATGATGAGCTCTCCCGAAGGAAACGGGGCGACAGCGGCTCCTGCACAGATGATTGCGGCGCTGCAGAATTTTATGAAGGAAAACGACAATGCGCGGGAAACGGATCGTGTGCTCCTCACGATGGAGAATCTGCAGCGGCTGGCCACATTTCTCAACGGTTTTCCGGGACGCAAGAATGTGATCTGGTTTTCTGAGTCGCCGATGATTGCCCAGCGTGTGGATCCGCAGACGGAAGACGTGTGGGAGAAGACACGGAATATGCTGGCCGCAGCGCGGGTGGCCCTCTATCCGGTGGACGCGCGGGGAGTTGAGGCAAGCGGCTTTTACCAGGCGCAAAATGTGTTAAGTCCTTCGATCACGACCCCTTCGCAGCTGATTGGAGGCTCGGGCGCGCAATCGACGGCGCTGATGGCGGAAGCTGGGCAGAGGGATGCGGAACAGTCGCAGATGCGGAGGATTGCCGTGGATACAGGCGGCAAGGCTTTTGTAAATACCAACGGACTCTCCGACGTGCTGGCGAAGATCACCACCGAGAGCGCGGATTTCTACACTATCTCCTACACGCCCACGAATACAACGATGGACGGAACATATCGCAACATCGACGTGAAGGTGGCGGGAGCTAAATTCAATCTCTCTTATCGGCGGGGTTATATTGCGCGCGATATGGATTTGCCAGGATCTTCCCTCGCGACACGCGGCCAGGCGATTCAAAAACTCGCGGCGCAGAACCCCGGAGCGGCCGATCCGTTACTACCGTTCATGGACCTGGGGATGCCGCAAAGTGAGCAGATCTTGTATGTGACGAAGATTCAGCCGCTCACTCCGAAAGTGGAAGCTGTCGCTGCTGAACAGAGCGGACAAAAGAATGCCGGGCAAGGCTACGCAGTAGACTTTTCCGTCGCTCTGAAGGATCTGGATCTTAAACTGGACTCGGACGGACTGCACAAAGGCGTAATCAATATCTCGCTCGTCGCCTATGACCGCTACGGGAAAATTGCCAGCCGCAAGGATCACCTGGTGACTCTGAACATCAAGCACGATGTGTATGCGACTTTCCAGCAAACCGGCGTGCAGCTTCATGCGGAGATAGCGGTGCCCAAAGGGCAATACTGGCTGCGTACCGGCGTCTATGACCAGGGATCGCACAAAGTTGGAACGATGGAGGTTGCGCTGAGCTCCGTGGTTCCGTTGCAGGTTGCGACGAAGTAACAATGTATCATCCAACCGTTTGGCGCAGGTCCGCTTTGAGATGGAGAGTGGATGTGCAAAAATCTCTGTTTCTTTTCTTCCTGATTGCCGCCGCTTTGCCGGTGCGTGCCGCCGAAAAGGTTATGGTAGAACAGTTGGAGCAAGCTAGCTCTGTCCAATCTGCTTACTAGAGAACATCGGGTTGCGACCATCTCAGAAAGCAGCATTCCCGAAAGCCGACTTCTTCAGAGCCTCTGCTTTATTATGGTCAGAGATGTACTTGTCCACCAAGGCCGACAACTCAGCTTCATCACCTGCGTGTCGTGAATAGGAGCTTCGTATAAACTTCTTAGTCTCATCGATAAATATGTGGTCCCACTTTTGAATATTTATCTGAAAATTGTACCGCACGACTTTGCGATGGTTGGCTTCGATAGCCTCTTCGTACTGGCGTCTAGCCTCTGGATCTTTGATATTCGCAGGACTCATGCCGGAATCGAAGGGTTGTCCTGCGACCGTCGGTGGGGCGGCATTTAGCTCCGGTAAATCTGACTGATCGAATTGTGGATCGATCTCCTTCTCAATATGCTGTAAAACCGATAACCATAGCACGAGCATCTCTCGCCGAGCGGTTCGGATTGGGCCAGGGTCCGACGAAGACCTCCAGTTTGCCTGCAACAAAACTTCCAGCGCTCTTTGCAGCGCATCAAAGTCGCGGTTACTGCCGTCGTGGTTACTATCGAAGAACTTCAGTTCGGCAATGATTTTCTGACTTGTCTCCTCCATTTGTCTCCTTGTCCATTCCGTCTTCGCTTTGTTCTCACATTGAACGAAGTTCAAACTCAAGATAAGTGAAAAAACCGCAAGCGCGAAATGCTTCCAATCTATCACGGCTGTTAGTATACCGAATCTGCTTCACTAAGTCCTTTTGATTCCGTGTGGCCTCCTTTACTGATCGAGAGTTTTCCTGATGCGTCTATTGTCTTGACATGATTGACGATGGTGAACTGCTTCGGAGAACCCGACCCCACTCGGTACTCCCAGGGAATCGACCACGTAAAGGTCCCATCCGAGAAGGGGGGACCCTTTCCGCCATCTGCCCCTTGTATAGTGTCGTAGCCGGGGAGCTTCGAGCCCTTGCCAGCTTCGACTGCGCCAACGCTGTGAAAGTCGTCCGAACCTGGGTCGTGATCCATGCCGCTCTGATGCATAAAATATCCTGTGGTTACAGCTGCACAGTGCCTTTCACGTACCTGAATATTCTCGAACGAGACATCGGCGGGCTGGATATAAGGTATTCCGTGGAAACCTACCGATGGCGTTCCTTGGACGTGGAAAACATTGCTTCCCGGCTGCTTTTCCATCATTACTCCGGATGGCTCGATAATTGTAAGAGTTATTGAGCAACTACAGCCGCTGCCTGTCGCGGTAATAATGGATGTTGACGCCCGATCACCAGCCGTAAAAGTCACTGAATTTCCCGAGGATGAATCTAGGGAACCTCTGCGCAGGTTTGTGATTTTGCAGCGTGGGGGCGACCGGCGATCATTTTTCTCCTTTTGCTGCGGTTTACAAGGGAATGCGGCGAGGTTCAGTTCGTCTCTTTGATCTCCGCAGGCGGTTTTTCCGGCCTCCAGAGACACTACGCCGCTTGTGAGGCCAGCCGGTTGCGGTGTTGGTACAGGTTCACCAGCGCAAAGGCCGCGCAAATCCATTGGTGGTTTTTGAAGATGCCCCGGTAGCGCAGCCGGGTAAATCCAAAGACGCGCTTCAGGATGCGGAAAGGGTGCTCGACTTTGGCTCTAACTCGCGACTTAGCCGTGTTCTTGCGTCTGGCTTCTTCATCCACATAATTCTTGTATTTTGTCCGCCGGCAAGTCATATCCTGCGCCCGCGGCGCGGCGGCGCGGATGGTTTCGCTCTGGCCCTGATAACCGCCATCGCCCCACACCTTGCGCTCCTCGCCGTGCAATAACTCGGGCAGCATATGTTTGTCGGCCACGCTGGCCGCGGTGGTCGCCACCGAATGCACCACCGTCTCCTTGCTATCCACGCCGATGTGCGCCTTGGCTCCGAAGTACCATTGGTTGCCTTTCCTGGTCTGATGCATCTCCGGATCGCGCTTGCCGCTGGAGTTCTTGGTCGACGAGGGCGCGCTGATAATGGTCGCGTCCACCATGGTGCCCGTCGTGATGCGGATGCCCTTCGACTCCAGATAGCGATTCACCGTGTCCAGCATCTGGCCGCATAACTCGTTGCGCTCAAGCAGGTGTCGGAAGCGAAGGATCGTGGTTTCATCCGGCGCCGCGGCCAGGCCCAGATCGACCCCGGCAAAACGGCGCAGCACGGGCGACTCGTAAAAGGCCTCTTCCATGCCGGGGTCGGAGAGGCTGAACCACTGCTGAAGAAAATATGTCCGCAGCATGATCCCCAGGCCCACAGGCTGACGACCGTTGCCCGCCCTGGGATAAGCGGGCTCGACCAACGCCTGTAACTCGGCCCACGGAACCACCTGGTTCATCTGGTCAAGAAACAGCTCCCGCTTGCTTTTGCGCCCATGCTTCTCAAAACTCGCCTGCGAGGCAAACGTCTGCTGAAAACGCGCCATCTGCTTCATGCCTATAGTTTATCCAAGAATCACGCGGCTTGCAGACTTGTGCAGAGCTTCCCTAGACTGCCACCACCACTTACTACCCAACTGGCTGGGCCTGGAGAAACCGTCAGAGTAACTTTCTCACCAACACCGACTTTGGTTCTGGTGCGGTTAGGAGGCGCGGTGGCCTTGGTCTCGGATGCTATCGTACACGCTTTTGGACATGGCGGGGACGCGCCACTCACCGATTGTGAAGCGTTGGCGCCTGAACTGGGCTGCGCGCTCGGCGTGCTGCTCCACCCGCTCATGACTTACTCACCCTGCTCTCCAAAATGAATTTCGAATACAGCCTCGACTTGGCCTCGAGCTCATCGCCCCAGCCGGTTCCAGACTGGCGATGATCCTCCAGAATTATGGCGATCCACCCATGCAGCGGATCGCTGGTGCAGCCATGGCCTAGAAAAAAGGTGAGAAGCACCATCAGGGCAACGTCTCTATTCGCTACCGATCCGCAGAATTTCGCCAGTTGAAATCCGTGCTGCAGCAAGCCGCTGAGAAGCTGGTCACCCATGTACTCGCATTTCTCCGGATAAATCTCCTTTAGCATGCGTACAATGCGGAATTCCAGAGAGTCGTTCGGTTTCAGGTAGTCCTCGAACCGTATCGTGGCGAGCCTTTTCAATGCCGCAAACGTGAATTGATGATCCGCCCCGGAAACCGCGGCGGCATAGTCATTCATCACGTCAAACAACTGGTCGGCCCGATTCATCTGATCCGCTTCTCCTGGATCGGTCAAGATCATGGATGACCAGGGATACTGGGGGTCGGTATCAAAGAAAAGTCCGAAATTGAACATCATCTCGATGTAGAAGCGGACAGGTCCGTGATTCGTAAACCCGTATTTCTCCGCCTGTTCTATGCCAAAGCGAATCACTCGACGGCCCGTGGGTTCCCCGATCGCCTTCCACTGCCTCGGAGAGAATTCCTGCAGGTGCACAACCATCTGATCTTCAAACTTACGAAGGTGATATTGCCGGAAGGTCTCTACCTGTTCTGCGCGTATCGTCAGCATGGTGTTTCTATATTGCCCCGCTAGCCAGAGGACTAACGAGAGAGATTTCGGTTTTAGGCCCAGCGCTGGCCTGTGCCGCACCTGGGCTTGGCCCATCTTGATTCACCAAGGATGCTATCATCATTCCGCTGCCTTTGCCTGTGTTGACGAATTGAAAGAGTTGCACCGGCGTGACGCTTTCTATTACAGGAGGTGGGCGGGGGGTCCAGCTCCCCATCCAGCGGACCGAGCTGAATTTCGGGTGCCCCATGCAGGGGTCCCCACGGACAGGTCTTCGTCCGTGGGGTGGATCTCCTTCGCATTTGGGGAGATGGGAAAGCACGAACCCCAACCCGCCGCGCCGAAGGCAGTTCGCCGCACCGCAGGTGCCAATTTCACATCAAAAAACGCCCAAAAACGCGCAAAAACAGCCAATTTTTGAGGCTGTTTTTCACCTTTTACTCCGCGTCAACATGAACAGGTCGCAGAAATTACTCCGCCCCAACAGCCACATTTCGCACAAATTATCCATGCCTCGTCAGTTCATCGCCATCCACGCAGACAAACGCCCCGCCTTACTCGCCAACCACGCCCAGCACAGAATCTGTGGGCGTCACCAAATCACCCATGCATGTCCCTCAGTCCCCAGTCCCCTAGTCCCTACTCTGCCATGTATCTTAAGAAGTAGATGGATAGAGGAAAAAATCTCGCGTGAAACCTGATATGAAAGTGCGGCTGGCTGGCCTGGAGCTGGTCAACCCGGTGATTGCCGCCAGCGGCACATTTGGCTACGGAATTGAGTTTGAAGAGATTGTCTCCCTGGAGCAGATTGGCGGCTTCGTCTCCAAGGGAATCTCGCTGGAGCCGATGGCCGGCAACGCTCCCACGCGGATTGTGCAGACGGCTGCCGGGATGCTGAACGCAATCGGCTTGCAGAATGTGGGCGTTGAAGATTTTGTGACCCGCAAGCTGCCGGCGTTAAGCAAATATCCCGCCTGCAAGGTTTTCGTGAACGTCTTTGGCTCGACGGTCGGCGAGTACCTTGGCGTGATTGAGCGCCTGAATGAGGCCGAAGGAATAGCCGCATACGAGCTGAACGTGAGCTGCCCCAATGTTCATGCCGGGGGAATGTCCTTTGGCGCGGATGCCGGGTCGCTGGAGCATCTGGTAAGCCGGGCAAAGTCGGCGGCAAAGAGGCCGCTCATCGTGAAGCTCTCGCCGAATGTGACCTCGATTGCGCACATGGCGAAGATCGCCGCCGCTGCCGGGGCAGACGCGATCAGCCTGGTAAATACCTTTCTGGCCATGTCGATTGACGCCGAAACGCGCCAGCCGCGGCTGCGCAATCTGACCGGAGGGCTGAGCGGCCCGGCGATCAAACCGATTGCGCTGCGCATGGTCTATGAGACGGCCAAGGCGGTTTCGATTCCGGTGATCGGCATGGGCGGAATTGTCACACCGGCCGACGCGGTCGAATTTCTTCTCGCTGGCGCGCAGGCCGTGCAGGTAGGAACCGCCAGCTACGCAGACCCCCGCGCCGTCGAACGGCTGGCGAAAGGCCTGGAAAGCTGGTGCAAAACCCACAACGTAGAACGCGTGGAAAGCCTGACCGGGGCGTTGCAGATGCCGCGAGAGTAATGCGCGAGCGTTGTCTTGTGGATACCGTGTCCCTTTGATCTGCGTCCAACCAAAGGGTTCTTCTGATCTCCTCTTCAAAATAACCCTGCCGGCAGACTATTCAATGAGGTATTGCGTGGTTCGATTTGTTCTCTTCGCGCTGTTGATGGGTGCAGTGGCTGGTTCTGCCCAGGATGCGGCGCAATCTCCGGAAAAACAGATTCCTGCCGCGTCGGCGATTGTTCCCGAGCAGTCGAAGGTCTCCGTCGAGGTGCTTGCGGCGGAAGCGGAGCTGGCCAAGTCTGACTGGAAGGCTGCCGAGGCTAAACTCGGCCCCTGGCTGGCGGCGCACCCCACGGATGCCCGCGCACTCTTCGATGCCGGGTATGTGGCCGACGCCGAGAACCGCCTGGAGGACGCAGCCGGGCTATATGGACGAGCAGTCAAGGCCAATCCGAGTTCGTTTGAGGCGCAGCTCTCACTGGGTCTGGTCTTGGCGCGACAGGGAAAGCTGGAAGAGGCCCGCCCTGCACTGGCCGCGGCGACGGCTTTAGACCCAGGCGTGGCCGGGCCGGTGACCAAGGCGCAGGCATGGCGGGCGCTGGCGGAGATTGACCGCCCAGGGCCGGGAAAGCCGGGAGATGCGGCGGCGTCCTCGGATGATCTGCTGGAGGCACTGCGACTGAGTCCCGAGACACCGGAGGATACGCTGCTGGCGGCGGAACTTGCAGCGGATACGAGCCAATACGAGGCCGCGGAAGCAGCTTACCGGCGGGTGCTGGCCAAAGACCCGAAATCAGCTGCAGCGAATGCCGGGTTGGCGCACCTCTTAATTGAGCGAAAACAATATCCTGAAGCAGAGATAATGCTGCGCACGGCTCTGGAGCAATCTCCCGGCGACCCGGCGCTGACCGCGCAACTGGCTACGGTACTTGCGGCGCAGGATAAGGCCGAGGCGCTGCCACTGATTCAGAAACTGCATGAAGCCCACCCCAAAGACGCTGCGATTACGCGAATGCTGGCTGAAGTGCTGGCCGATGCTGGGGACACCCTTGGCTCTGATCATCTATACCTTGAACTGCTTGCGGCCAACCCGGCAGACCCTGTGCTGCTGATTGGCCACGGACAGAACCTATTGCATCAGTTGAAGTATCAGGAGGCATTTGTAACATTCAACAAGGCTACGGAGGCCGACCCAGCCAACGCCGACGGCTGGAGTGGGCTGGCCTTCAGTGCTTCGCGGACGAACCAACCCTCTGTCACGCTTCATGCGCTAACGATGCGGGCCAGGTATTTGCCCGAGGTTCCATCTACATATTTTTTATGGGCGACGGCGTACGATAATCTTCACGACAAAGCCTCGGCGAGCGCTTACTATCATCATTTCCTGGAATCCTCGAAGGGGAAATTCCCGGATCAGGAGTGGCAAGCGCGACAACGTCTCCTTTTGCTCGATAAAAAATAGGAATCAGAGAGAAGATGCTTGCACAGGCAGCGGGGTGGTCCGGAAGGCTGTTCCTTAAGAGCATCTATGCCGTATTTTTTTGTTGCGCATGCGGTGCAAGGGGCTTATAGTTACGATCTATCCTCGGTCACTTTCGCGGGAGGTTCCTCATGCGGCAGCTTCCGTTGGCAGTTCTATTGGCGCTCACTTTGACCGCGCTCCCGGCGCGCGGCACCGCGCTGGATGAAAAAACACCCGATCAACAGAGTATTGACGCGCTGGAAGCAAAGGCGTTAGCCGCCCAGCCACGCGAACAATGCTACCTCTACGCCCAGTTGGTGCATGAAATGACCGAGTTCAGCATTGTGCAATATGCGGCAGGGGACGGGGATAAGGCCACGGCGTTGATGAAGCGTATCCAGCTCTTTGCACAGAAGATTCACGCCTCGGTCGGCGAAGACAATAAAAAGCTCAAGGACTCCGAGATTCTGCTGCGCCATACGGCTTTCCGGCTGAGCGGAATATTGCATAACAGCAGTTCGGAGGACCGTCCGCTGGTAGAAAAGACACTGGCTCTGGTCAATCAGGCACAGGCTGAGGCACTGTTGCAGGTCTTTCGCAAGTAACCTAGCATTCTGAATTCAGCCGCAGGCCCATTCCTTGGTCTGCCTGCGGCTGCAAAATCATTCTACAATCGAGATATGCGAGTAACGGTCGGCGTCTCGGGGGGCATAGCCGCGTACAAGGCGGCGGAGTTGGTGCGCGCGCTGCAGCGGCAGGCTCTGGAAGTGCATGTGGTGATGACCGAAGCGGCGACAAAGTTTATTCAGCCGCTTACCTTTGCCTCGCTGACCGGGTACAAAGTCGTGACCAGCCTGTGGGATGATGCCGGGACCGGAGTCTACGACACCTCCAACGGACAGAACGGAATAGAGCATATCGGCGAGGCGCAGTGGACAGAGGCGCTGGTGGTTGCTCCGGCGACGGCCAACATCTTGGCCAAGTTTGCGCATGGGATTGCCGACGATTTTCTGAGCACTATGTACTTGGCGACGACCGCGCCGGTGCTGGTTGCGCCGGCAATGAATGTAAATATGTGGGAGCACCCGGCGACGCAGGCGAATATCGAGACGCTGCGCCAGCGCGGGGTACGGGTGATTGAGCCGGGGACCGGCGAGTTGGCCTGTGGCATGGTGGGCGCGGGACGAATGGCCGAGCCGGAGGCAATTGCCAACGTCGTCCTGAATGCGCTAGGCCGCCGCCACGACCTGGCCGGTGAGATTGTTCTGGTTACCGCAGGAGGCACCCGCGAGGCGCTCGACCCGGTGCGCTTTTTGGGCAACCGCTCTAGCGGCAAGATGGGATACGCGCTGGCTGAGGCGGCGCAAAGCCGCGGAGCGAAAGTCATCCTCATCAGCGGACCCTCGGCGCTGCATCCGCCAGTGCATTGTGAGCTGGTTAAGATTACCACCGCCGAGCAGATGCGCCAGGAGGTGCTTGAGCGAATGAAGGAAGCAACGCTAGTGATCAAGGCTGCAGCTGTGGCGGATTATCGCCCGGTGGTTGTCTCAGACCAGAAGCTCAAACGCACCGGGCCGCTGACGCTGGAGCTGGCGCCGACCGAAGATATTCTGGCTGAGGCCGTGCTCCACCGGCGTCCGGGACAGTTGATTGTGGGCTTTGCCGCTGAGACCGAAAACCGCATGGAGAATGGCCGCGCCAAGCTGCTGCGCAAGGGCGCGGACGCGATTGTAGTGAATGCAGTGGGCGTCGGCGTGGGCATTGACACTGAGGTGAACTCGGCGACGTTTTTGACCCCGAGCACTTCCATCGAGATGCCGGAGATGAGCAAGCGCAAGCTGGCGGACCGGATTCTCGACGAGATTCTGACGCTACGCCGGCCCAAGCCGCTGCTTCTCGAGTTCGAAGAAGACGAGAAGTCGCGGCAGGACCGGGTGTTGAGCGAAGCTCTTCCAGCCAAAAAGCGGCAACTGATTGTGGAGTAACCGGCTTGGCTCTCGACGCTGCAACCCGTGAAGCACTGCAGGCGCGCGTGCGCTTTTATCGCGACCTGGGGCTAACCGAGTTTTACAGGCGACCCGTAGATTTGGCATTGCTGACCGCTGTGCAGGAGCTACCCCTCACTTCTGTACAAGATTTGGGTGCCCCAGGTCCCGATTCTGGGACCTGGGATTCCGCATCACAACCGGACAACCTTTTCCCGTCCACCACTCAGGAGGAACCGATTCCACCCCGTAAGCCTTTTCCCAACGCACCGGCCATCGGCGCCGCCGTTGCGCCCGCACAACGCGCCGAGGCACTCCAGATCATCCGCGATGAGATTGGCGACTGCACCCGCTGCGCTCTGCATTCGGGGCGCAACAAGCTGGTCTTCGGCGACGGCGACCCCAACGCCCGGTTGCTCTTTGTGGGCGAAGGCCCCGGAGCGGATGAAGACGCGCAGGGACTTCCCTTTGTCGGCAAAGCCGGCCAACTGCTCAACAACATGATTGCCGCGATGGGCTTGAAGCGCGAAGAGGTTTATATCGCGAATGTGGTCAAGTGCCGCCCGCCAGCCAATCGCACGCCGGAGCCGGAGGAGGCGCATACCTGCTCGCCGTTCCTCTTCAAGCAAATTGATGTAATTCGCCCCGAGGTCCTGGTTGCGCTGGGCGCGACGGCTGCAACTTACCTGCTCGGTGCGCGCCAGCCGCTAGCCGGGTTGCGCGGTCGGGTGCATAGCTTTCGCGGAACCAAGCTGATTGTCACTTACCACCCCGCATTCCTGCTGCGCGACCCGCGCCAGAAGAAAGAAGCCTGGGCCGACTTGCAGATCGCGATGCGGGAACTGGGATTGAAGCCGCCAGCGAAAGGTTAAGACACTTGCGCGTGGATTCTGTTGGGTCAGCTATACGCCATCAGGCGTCAAAACAGGCGCGGAGAAACCGCAAAGCTCATCCGGGATTGGTTCCGCCACTGTCTCCTTCCAAAGCTGGTTCAAGAACCGGCGAAATGTAGCAAATCCAGGCTCGAACGGGAGCGTGTATTGGACATCAGCAGCATTGAATTCAAGTCTGGTTGTACTCGCGAAAGCCACCCTAATCACGTCCTCCTGTCGAATATCGACTGTGACACGCGGTTGGTGCCAGAGGCGGTGGTGGTCGAGGGTTGAGAAAGTAAACTGATCCTCGTTCATGCCTGCCCGAAAATAACGATTCAGTCCTATAGCGACGCCCGTGCAAATGAGCTTTTTTCCAAGTGCTTTCCATGTAGTGGTCCGAGCATTCTCAGGACGGTCCTCAATCCACTCCTGAACGAATTTCCAAGAGCCGACATTGCGAAGTTCTTGCTCTGGCGACATGATATTTGCCTCGCTGTTTGAAATGCTTTTGACAATCAGTCTACTTCTATACCTACCACTATATTTCCAGTGGCTATCTGTCTGACCTTACGCCGCCTGCACCCGCTCCACCGCCAACCGCAAACCCATCGCCTTGAGAATCGCCGAGAGGCTGCACAGTTCAGGGTTGCCTTGCGCCGATAAGGTGCGGTAGAGCTGCATCTGATTCAGGTTGGCCTTTTCCGCTACTTCCCTGCCCCCAGCGCCTTTCGAATATTCGCCTCAATCTCCGATTGCGAGGTCAGCCCCAACTGTGCGGCGACGATATTGCCCTGCCGGTCCACATAGAAGCTGTTGGGCAGCGCGTCCAGTCCACCGTAGGGGTGGCTGATCGAGTCGCCGTCGATCAGCACTGGATACGGCATCTGCATCTTTTGGACGAAGCGGGCAATCTCCTTCTTCTCGTCACTGAATTTCTGCGGGTCCTGGCGGTCAATGTCGTCGGCGGAGACGCCGAGGATCTCAAAGCCCTGCGCAGCGTACTGGTTGCGCAATTCAATCAGCCACGGGGTTTCGATCTTGCAGGGAGCGCACCAGGTAGCCCAGAAGTTGATGAGAACTGCCTTGCCTTTATAGCTGGCCAGCGAGACTTTTTTGCCATTCAGGTCTTCGAGCGTGAAATCCGGAGCGGGCTTGCCGACCAGCGGCGAAAGGGATTCAGGCGCGCCAGTGACGGGGTCGGCGACGAGTTCGGCTTGCGCGACGGCACCCATGCGGCGCTCGGCGGCCTGCTGGCGGTACTCGAAGTTGGCCCAACCCGCCCAGGCAAAGATGGCCAGAATCAGAAGGGTGATTCCGAGAACGATTGTGTTGCGTTTCACGGGGATTGACCTCACTTTTTTATTGTACGAGGGAATGTACCACCCAGCTTGATTGGACGAGCCGAAGGCGTCTGCCTCACCGCAGGTGATAGCATCAGAAATCGATGGGTAGCGAGAGAGACCAGCAAGAACGGGAGCCGTCTGCACCACGGGCGGCAGAGCTGGTGCGCACCGAAGCAGCAGCACTCGAAGCCCTGGCGCGACGCCTCGAAGGCCCAATGGCTGCGGAGTTCGACCGCGCGATCGAGCTGATTCTGCGCTGCGGTGAAGGCAATGGGCGCGTGGTGGTCACTGGCATGGGCAAGAGCGGAATCATCGCGCAGAAGATCGCCGCGACGCTCAGTTCCACCGGCTCGCCGGCCTTGTTTCTGCATCCGGCCGAGGCGGTGCATGGCGACCTGGGCGTGCTGATGCCGGGGGATGTGGTGATCGCGCTCTCGGCGAGCGGCGAAACGGAAGAGATTCTGCGCCTGCTGGCCACGCTCAAGCGCAAGGGCGACGCGCTGGTCAGCTTTTGCTGCAATCTCAATTCAACATTGGCGCAGGCCAGCGATGTGGTTCTCGATTGCGGCGTGGAGCGCGAGGCTTGCGGACTAAATCTCGCGCCCACAGCCTCAACCACCGCTATGCTGGCGCTGGGCGATGCGCTGGCGATTGCGGTGAGCCTGCGCAAGGGCTTTCGCGCGGAGGATTTCGCCGAGTTGCATCCCGGCGGCAAGCTGGGCAAAAAACTTGCCAAGGTTCGCGACCTGATGCACGCGGGCGATGCGGTGCCAAGAGTTGCTCCGGAGACGCCAATGGCCGACGTGATCTACGAGATGTCTTCGAAGAAGCTGGGCATGACGACTGTACAGCAGGACGGCCTGCTCTGCGGCGTCATCAGCGACGGCGACCTGCGCAGGTTGCTGGAACGCGAGGGTGGAGCTGCGCTCAGCCGGACGGCGGGCGAGGCGATGAATGCGCATCCGCGAACGATTGCCGCGAATGAGCTGGCCGCAACAGCTCTGGGAATTTTAGAGAACAAGAAAATTACATCGTTGGTGGTAGTAGATGCCGATGCAAAGGTTGAAGGCGTCGTCCACCTGCATGATCTATGGGGCGTAGAGCTGATCTGACCATCTGGCGCCTGCGGTGCGGCCAATTTTATCTGCGGCTAAGACTAACTAGGGTGTGTTAACACTATCTGAGGGCATCGACGATGAGCACGAAGATGATGAAGGCGAGGAAGACGACATCGAGTTTCTCGAATCTGGAAAAGATGCGGCGGAAGCCTTTCAGCCTGCGGAAAAGCCGTTCCACTTCGTTGCGCTTTTTGTAGAGTTCGCGGTCGTATTCCCAGGGATCGAGCCGGTTGGACTTGGGCGGAACCACAGGAATCATGCCCAGATCGAGCACCAACTGCCGCGTCTCGTTGCCCTCATAGGCTTTATCCATCAGCATGGGAAGCCCTTCCGGCATGGGGCCAAGCTCGCGCAGCAGCGACCGTCCCTCGGGCGCATCATGCGCGTTGCCCGGCGACAGAGCGAAGACTACAGCCGTTCGAGCATCCGCGGCAACCAGATGAATCTTGGTGTTCCATCCGCCGCGCGATTTGCCGATAGCTTGGGGTCCGTTTTTTTTAACGCGCCAGTTCCATCGGGGTGAACCTTGATCGAGGTCGAGTCGAGAGAGAAGGCTTCAATCTTGATGCGTACGATCTGCTCGGTCTGTAACTTCTCGAAGACGCGATCCAGCACGCCACTCTTGGCCCAGCGATTCATGCGCGTATAAATGCTGTGCCAGTTGCCGAATCGAGTAGGTAAACCCCGCCATTTACAGCCCTGTTCTGCAACATACAAAATTGCGTTGAGTACTTCAAGGTTGTGTAGCTTCACATTCCCGCGCTGAATCGGCAGGCTGTCCTTGATCTTTTCGTACTGCGCTACGGTGATCTCCATTAACTCTTATTATAACATGGTTAGTGTTAACACGCCCTAGACTCGCCGTCGCGGGCGTCTCTTACTCTCGGTACCTATAACTCTCCAAAATGACAATCCAAAGACATATTGCTGACAAGTCGGCGATACGATGCATCGTATGCTGATGCTGCAACTAGCCAAACCAATCAAACCACCGTTTGAGCATCACCGGGCGATCAAACTGCCTGTGGGTTCTCCAAGTGGCGCTTACGTATAAGTTCTAACCCGAGAGGCACTGCAATGAAAAGCACTCTTGAAGGCTTGCCTGTTCAGTCGATGGAGATACTGTCGACAGAACAGCTCTTGCATACTTGGGCCCGTTCGGAGCCTGTGGAATTCAGCGATCCTACACTCTCACAGGCCGAACTTTACTTCCAGCAGGTCTTCTATCCGCTCGGGTTTCCGGTGCTGGTCTCGACGAATTCGCAACTTGTTCTGGATGCCGCTGTCGAGAGCTGGGGCCGCTTTCGCAAGCTCTTCGACACTGAACTCGTCAGGCTGCAGATAGGCGTGACTGAAGGCGGCGCGTCTTACTGCCCGCCCACACCGGTTGTCCGCGTTCGCGAACACCTTTGTACCAGCATTGCAGATGGAGAGAACTTTGCCATCTCGGATTATGATCAGGGATTCTCGCTGGTCTGGGTAAACCGCGCGACGCTCGAATATCTGAGCTATTTCCGCTATTTTTTTCTTGAGTTCGCGGCCATGGGGCAGATTGCCAATCGCTCAGCATGGGGTATTCATGCAGCCTGCGTGGAGTTGGATGGCACAGGCGTGCTGTTGTGCGGCGATTCCGGCTCGGGCAAGTCAACACTCTCCTATTCCTGCGCGCTCGCAGGTTGGACTTTTGTTACCGATGACGGCAGTTACCTGGTGGATGGACGCGACGACCGGCTGATTGTGGGCAATTGCAGCCATGTGCGCTTTCGGCCGGCGTCGGAGAAGCTTTTTCCAGAACTGTCTGGAAGAGAGGTAATGCGTCGAGCTGAAGTGGGCAAGCCCTCGATCGAGTTCCCGATTGCATCCGCTCAGCAGTTCATGACTTCAACAACCTCGCGCATTCGGCAGATTGTTTTTATCAATCGGAATACTCAACTGCACGAGTTGGTTCCCTTCCCGCCTGAAGTGGCCAAGATGTATATGCTGCAATACGCGAGTTGCTTGCCGGAAACCCGCAACCGTCAGGCCATGATGTTTGATCACCTGTTGGTATCTGGCGTATACGAATTGCGCTACACCGATCTTGATTGGGCTGTGCGGCGGCTCACCCAACTGGTGCGCCAGGGATGCTGATTTCTGGCATAAACGAGTCGGACCTCCCGAAGCAGCATATGGGCTCATAACTACGTGACAAATAGATGACATTCATCTGACGGAGCATTGACATGCGCCTGCGGCTTCCGTCGTAGATTCAGAGTCGAAGGATTTGCCCGCTTGAATCAGCGCGCGCCGAAGATGAAGAATCATATCTCGAATGCGATCTATGGAGTGCTGGACTATCTGGCTTACCCGGTGGGTATGCTGGCCATTGCTCCAGTCGCGCTGCGCGGGCTGGGGAATGACCGTTACGGCGTCTGGCTGATTGCGATTGCGGCTGTCAGCACCGGAGCAATCATCGCATCGGGATTCGGAGATGCAAACATCCGCATTGTGGCCATGCAGCGCGCCACTGGAAATCACCAGAATGTGATGCGCGCGGTGCGCAGCACGATGGGCATTCATCTTATCCTCGGCTGCGCTATGGCAATAGTGGCATGGCTTCTTACACCGATTGCGACAGCGCATCTGGTGACGGAAGCATCGGGGCTGCGCTTTGACTGTTTATGGAGCCTGCGCGTCGCCTGCCTGCTGATTCCGGTGCGCGCCATTGAGACAGTGTGCGTCAGCACATTGCGGGCCTACGAGCGCTACGGGAAAGCGGTCCAGGTCAGTTCGATCGCGCGGCTTTTAAGTCTGGCTTGCGCGGGGTTCCTGCCCTTCATGACTCACACGGTGGTCAGTGTTCTGATTGCAACTGCGGCCATTTCTGCGTACGGCCTGTGGCTCCAGCTTGCGCAGCTTGCGAGGCTGTTGAATGACTCCAACCTGCTGCCGGTTCTCGACCGCGAAACGACAAGGGTTCTGATCTCCTTCGGGATCTTTACGTGGATTCAATTGGTCTCCGGCCTGGTATTCGGGCAGTTGGACAGGCTGATGACTGGAGTGGTATTCGGCGCGGCCGCCGTGACTGCTTATTCGCTGTGCGTACAGCTTTCTCAGCCGATCTATGGAGTGGCCGCGGCGGGATTGCACTTTCTCTTTCCTCGCATTGCTGTGCAGCATGCGCTTGATGATCGGGCAGGAGTACGGCGAACGGTTTTTGTAGGATTTTGCGCCAATCTGCTGTTCGTGGCCATTTCCGCAGCGGGCATGCTGGCCTTAGGGCAAACAATTCTTCGCATCTGGGTTGGAAACGAACTCGCGCAGGCCGGCGCATCCATCCTGCCAATCGTTGTCTGGAGTACGGCCTGGGCCGGGCTTGGAGTGGCAGGTGCCTATTCGATGCTTGCTCTGGGAAGGCCAAGAACCCTAACCTGCTTTACGCTGGCGGGAGGCGCTCTTGCGACCTTCGCGATGTGGTGGCTTTCGGCGCGGCATGGCCTGATCGGAATGGCATGGGGCCGCATGTTCTTCGGCCCAGTCACCTGCCTGGCTTATGTGCCGCTCGTTGCATTGCTGAGCAAGCGGCCAGCGGTCCGCTCCGGCTCCGCAGTTTTCAATGGGAGGTTTTCCAAGGACAGGCCGTGCGCCAATGTGTTGGGCGTTGCAGTGGAGGCGCTGAATCTTGAAGGCGCGCTTTCGCGTGTTGCGGGCGCGCTTCAATCCGATGAGAAAGGCTACGTCTGCGCCGTCGGAGTGCATGGGATTCTAGAGGCGCGGCGCGACGCGAATGTGGCGCAAGCGCTCGCCGAAGCATCCATCGCGGTTCCCGATGGCACACCGACCGTTTGGGTTGGCCGGCTGCAGAAACATGCGTCGATGCGGCATGTCACGGGTCCAGAACTGATGCGCGAGATTTTCAAACGGAAGGAATTCGCAAGCTATTCGCATTTCTTTTACGGAGGCAAGGAGGGTGTTGCGAATGAACTCGCTGCAAACATGCTGCGGCAATTTCCGTGGACGCGCATTACCGGGACTTACACTCCGCCGTTTCGCGAATTGACCCACGCGGAAGAGCTTGATCTGATCGACACTATCCGCGAATGCAAGCCGGATATGATCTGGGTAGGGATCAGCACTCCGCGACAGGAACTGTTCATGCGCCGAATGTTGCCGCGCTTCGAGACACGCCTGATGTTCGGCGTGGGAGCTGCATTCGACTTTCATACCGGACGCATCAAGGAGTGCGCTCCGTGGATCAAAACCGCTGGCCTGCATTGGCTGCATCGGCTGCTGCAGGATCCAAGACGGCTGTGGCGCAGGAACCTCCTCAATACTGCATTTCTCTGGCATATCGCCCTGCAATTGACCGGCTTGAAGGATTATCCTCTGCCCTCGCCTTCGCCAAGATATCGAGTCAACAATGCCTATGCGGCCGATCAGTTGGCTGTTGCGCGGGAACTCAGCCAATGATTTTCAGTAAGCCGGCTCGAGCGCCGGCTCGTATGGCTCGCCAAATTTGTTCAGATGAGTAGCAGGCAGGCGGGATAGTTCGCGCGCGTCAAGGGATATGGCTTCCGATTTTCCGGGGACGAGATGAACACGCCGCACCAGCCGCGCCAGATCCTGCTGCGTGAGGCCTTCGATCCATACATGCACTTCGTACTCGCCGGGAGAAATATCTTCGATCTGGAAGCTCTCGTCCTGATCCGCAATAGCATTGTACGGCGTTGCAAGTACCAGCACTACCGCGCTCATCTGCGGGTGAATATTACAGAAGATATACGAGACTCCTTCACGAGTGAAGACAACATCCTTTGACTTTCCCGCTTCATAGAGGCCGAGATCGAATCGCTTCCCGTTGAAGAGCGAAAAAACATTATGAAAGAACGGATCTTCGTTGGGAAAAGAGACGGTGCTCCCCACCGGAACGACCAGCAGGTGAGGCGTGAACATCCGGTTTTTCTGCACCAGCGTAAAATGGCCGGGAGGCGGCGCCGGGCTGGCCGCGGCAGCAGAGAGAGGCGTCAGCCACAGCACCGCCGCGGGCGCGTGGCTCTTCACCTGGAGCGGCGCAAGGTCGATATGCGCATGGACTTGCGCACCCTTTGGCGGCTCACTCTGCCCGAGGGCCAGCAGCGGGAGAAACGCAAGCCCGCCGAGCACCGCGTGACGAAACCGGAATGGAGTATTCACATACATATTCAAAATTTGTAACCCGCGGCAACTCCGATGACGTCACTGAACTGGGTAGGCCCGTTCACAGGCGACGAGGCGATGCGGCGATACTCGATGGAATACAAGAGGTACGCGCTCGGCTTGTAAATTGCATTCCAGGTAAAGGTACGGTTGCGAGCAAGATTGTAGTAGCTGTTGGGATCTGCCGTCGCGAATGGCAGAAGCTGATTGGCCGGGACATTATCGATACCGAAAGCCTCATTGAATTCAAGCCGCTCGTTGACCTTCTCTTTGGCCTGCATCCATCCTCCCACGTCGTCAAGCACGCGGAAGGAGCCGATTCCCTCATAGAGGCTGTAAGCAAAGTCCTTGTATGCGCCTCCGCCGAGACTGCCCAGCGCCTGGCCACGAAAGGCGCTGCCGGCAAGCTCAACATGCGAGAAGACCGGGAGCTGAAAATCCAGTGTTCCCGCCCACGAGTCGAACTCAGTTCCGCCCACGGTTTTGTGCGGCGCAAAGTACCCTCCAATGCCGAGATGCGCCTGGCAGTCGTCGCAGGGATTAACGAGGGCGATGCGAGCCTGTACCCCAGGCCAGCGGCTTTGCTCCGATGTGGACGGAAGCGTGACCAGCGTGGGGGTGGAGCTGGTATAGGTATTGGGCGGATCTGCGACATCGATCAACGCTGTCTGCATTTGCAAGACCGCGTTGCGATGCAACGGTAGATCCGCTGAAACTCCAGCCTGCGGATTCCATGCCCACAGATTGCCCGACCAAGCCAGTGCCGGTTCAGCCACCGCAGTAAGAGAAGTTGGCGTATCGGGACTAATGAGCGGCCGGTCCAGAGAAAAGAACGCTCTTATGCGCTGCCAATCCAGCTCGGCATGCGCCGTGCGCAGTCGAAGAAAGCCGAGGCTGTTCGAATAGCTTGCATCGGCGTCCGCGCCGTCGAAGTCGGCGCGCAGATCCGCGTGGCTGTGTGCGCCGAAGAGATGCGGCCCTCGCGCGTCGATACCGATTACTGATTGACGAAGTGTGGCTCCCGTTGCTCCGTAACCAGAGAGCGCTACGCTTGGGGTAGAAGCAGTATCAACCGCGTGCGTGTTCACGAAGCCGTTGATCAAAATCATCCCGTTCAGCGTAACCGGATACTTGGATGCGCTTTCAACTTTTGCCTGTTCATGGGCGGCCAGTGTGGCCTCCTGTACATCCTGCTTTTCACGAATCTCCTCAACCGCCGCCGCCAACTGAGTTGCATCCGCTGGAGCCGATGCTGCCGGGGTGTTGTTTACCGGGAGTCCTGCCTGCTGACGCAGCGCTGCCAGTTGCTGCTGTAACTCCCGCAATTCCTTCTGCGATTCATCAACCTGGGTTTGCACGCGCAGAATTGCATTGTCCAGCAGCTCTATCTTCTCGGCCACGCTCTCCTGTGCGGAGATAGGAGAAGTGAAGATGAGCGCGGCGCCGATCAGGGGCGCTGACCACGCAGTGCGCCGAATGCGGCGTATCAAAACCATCGTGGCAATGATCGTCTGCTTCATAACACCCCCATTCCAGAGCGAATCGGCGCCTGTGCGAGCGGTGCATCGAAGCCCCTGGCGATTGACATGCGAAAGACCGTCTCACCGCGCCTGCTGCGCAATAAAGTGACGACGCCTCCGTGTTCGGCCGCAATGCATTGTGTAAGCGCGAGCCCCAAACCCGAACCTTTCTGCTTTCCCTCGCTGACGAACGGTTCAAAGAGCGTGTTGCGAATTCCCTCTGGAACTCCATCCCCGTTATCGATTACTTCGATGGTGATCTGTGTTTCATAGGCCTCAAGATCGATTGCGACTTTGGGCGCGCCTGTGGAACGCGGCGCCTGACATGCGTTCAACAGAAGGTTATACACTGCGCGCTCAACCTGCGTCGCGTCAATGATCGCGCCCGTTAAAGCAGGATCGCAGCAGTGAATGGCGAACTGTACGCCGGCAGCATCCGGATGAGAGCGGATCATGCCCATTACTTTCTCAATTGCGCCGGCCAGCGAATGATGCGAGCGTCGAATTCCGGGACCCGACCGGCTAATGATCAGGAGCGATTCGAGCAGTTCAGTGGTTCCCTCGACAGCGGATCGAATTTCGGCGAGGATCTCGTTGCGATCCTGTTCATTGAGCTTCCCCGAGGCGAGGAATTCAGCATTTGCGTAAACGGCGGCGAGATAATGGCGCAGGTCGTGCGAAACGGAGTTGGCCATGCGGCCGATTGTGGCCAGCCGCTCTGATTCCAGCAGCGATTGGTGGGCTTGCAGGATCTCCTTGCGCATCCCACCGAATGCACCGCTCAGTTCGCGTACCTCGCGCGTGCCACGAAAGGGCAGAAGATGCGCGCTGTCGCCTTCAGCAAACGCGCGCACACCGGCAGCCAGTTCCTCCAACGGGCGAGTCACGGCGCGAGAGAGCATGAACATCAATCCAGTTCCGAAGACCAGGGCCAGCACGCCTGCCGACAAGACGATGCGGTCGATCTGGCGAATGGACTTCTCCTGCTGATCGAGAGATTTCAACTCGATCAAGCGCAGTGGCGCTGCCGTATTCTCTGACAGGACGCGTACGACGGTGAGATAGGATTCGCCGCCGAGAATAATTTTGATCGGCTCCGTTGATTGATTCGCGCTGGAAGTTCCGACGCCTGTCACCTGCTTTTCCAACTCCGGCTTGAGCGAACTTGCCAGCAGAGCGCCACCGGAAAAAAACGATGCTTCCACGCCGGTGGCCCTGCTTAATTGCTCAACGGCCGAACGGTTGATTGCAAATCCGCTGATGACGTATCCAAGAACCGTTCCTTCCGACTGACTGCCAAAATATATTGGACGAACGGAGCAGCCGAAGAGCTTGCCCTCGCTGACCAGGTAAGGGCTGGGAATGGCGCTCATATAGGCGCGCAAATCTTCGCGCAGCGGCTGACCGGCAGGCGCCGCATCGTTATAGGCAGCCACAATGCGCCCGTTGTGATCGGCGAGCGCGAATAGATCTGTTCCACTCACCTTCCAGAACTCCTGGCCGCCGTCTTCGATGGTCCGTTCATCGTTGGTCGTCATCAGCGCCTTGAGGCTGGGCAGATCGGCCAGCAGAGCATTTTCGCGATCTAGAGCGAGCATTCGCTCTGACTGGAACTTTGCAAAGATAGAGATTGAATTCCTGAGGTCCGATGAAACATTGCTGACAAACAGCTTGTGCAACGGCTGGCGTATCGCCAACACACTTACCAGTGTGGTGCCTGCGATAATACCCGCCATCGCCAGAGTCAGAAGCACACGCGTACGCAGCCCTCGATCCTCGCTGAGAGAAATGACAGGTGCAACTGAAACGTTTCTGATTGGTTCGTCCGCCATTCGATCAGGGTACGAACTTGTACCCGGCGCCGTAAATGGTAAGCAAGTGACGGGGGTCAGCGGGATTCGGTTCCAGCTTCTGCCGAAGCTTGAGAATCTGGTTGTCAACGGTCCGGGTAGTCGGGTAGCAGTTGTAACCCCAAACCTCGTTCAGGAGTTCTTCCCGGCTGAGCACTCTCTCGGCATGATCGGTAAAGAATTTGAGCAGTTTGAACTCATGCGATGTGAGCTGAATCGGCTGGCCGTTGCGGTGAGCCGTCATCTTCTGGAAGTCCACCTCGCAATCCGCAAAATGGAAACAGGTGGTCGTAGTTGACTTGCGCTGGCGGCGTATTGCGGCCTGCACCCGCGCCATCAGCTCGCGCGGGCTGAATGGCTTGGTCACATAATCGTCCGCGCCCAGTTCCAGCAGAAGCACTTTGTCAACGACTTCGGCAATCGCGCTCACCACAATCACCGGCGTATCGCTGGCGATTGCCTTGAATTTCTGGCAGAGTTCGCGCCCCGATATCTGCGGGAGGATGAGATCAAGAACGACGGCGGCGGGACGGCGTGATCGGAAGAGATCGAGTCCGGTCTGACCGTCACCGGCCGTGACAACGTCGTAGTTCTCGGCGAGAAACATCCTCTGCAGAACCCGCTGCATCCTCGGGTCATCTTCGACCACAAGAATTGTGCCCAGATCACTTTGAGACGATTGTACTTCCGATTCGACTACGGCAAGATCCGATTGCCTGATCATGGCTTCCATTCTCCATCCTCACCACAAGCTGAAACGGGAATATGCCGCGAAAATGACAATGCAATGACATTCTATAAATCAAAGAATCGGCACTCTCACCTTCTGAGCCCCCGAATCCGGTTGATGTAGCATACCATTTTGCAAGACGGTGGAAAACTCCGTCAATCGCTGATAAAGTTCCACATACTGCCGGGTGACTGCGGCGGGATCAAGACCCGGCAACGATAATCCGGCCTGTCGCGGCTCGGCGATGGTTTGCTGAATTGCCGTCAGGTATCTTTCTACGCTCTCAGAACCCGAGGCCACATAGCGGCAGTGATCGCCGCCGACCTCCCGGAAGGCGGGAATATCAGAGCAGATGACCGGACAACCGGCTATCAAAGCCTCTGCGACGGGTAATCCAAAACCTTCAATCGAGGACGGCGCCAAAAGCAAAGCACAGTTGCGATAACACCACAATAGTTCCTGATCGCTGATGCCGCTGACGAGCAGCACATTCTCTACTAGACCCAGTTCGCGGATTTCATCCAATATTCGGCGCGTCTCTGGTCCGGTAATTCCAAGCACCAGCAGTTTAGCATGTCGAGGAAGGAGGCCGGTCTGCAATGCCCGGCTGAAGACGCGAAGGGCCAGAGGCACGTTCTTGTTCTGCCGATGCTGGGCAATGCAGAGAACAAAGGCCTGCCCTTCGCGAAGCATTCCAGGAGCGCGCGCGCTGCCGCGGATGGGTTCAACAGAATTCGGAATGGTCACGGCTTTTCTACTGACCTCAAGCGGGAACCATTGCGCAAGCCGGGACTCAGTGTACGCCGAAACACAGGCGATAGCATCAATCTTCAGCAGGCACTGGCGCATCAACTGGCGCGTGATTTCACTCCTCAGGATTCCAAAGTTTTCCGGAATATCAAAGGGGTAAAGGTCGTGCAGGGTGACGACGGTAGGACATTTATATGCTCCGGCGTGGACAGGCGCGGGGCAGGCAAAATGCACCACATCGGCCTCGAGCTGTGCCGCAATTGACGGCAGATCCCGGTAGTACCAGGCAAGCCTGCTGAAGTTGCTGTGCCGGATCGGAATCCAGTGGAAGTGGAACTGAGCATTTGTGCGCCCAATCGCCGATAGAAACATATCCCTTTGCCACTCTCCCGCGAGAAAGTGAACCTCTCGATCACCCGGTGCGGAGAGCAGCCCTCGGACCAGATTGGCGGCATGCCGCGAGACACCATTCAGGCTGCACGGAGCCGATAAAGCTGCAACAACAATCTTCATGATCATGCCCTCCTCAAATAGTGAAAGCGAATTCATTGCCGTGACGCTTGAAAATCTGCGCCAGCGGAGCGATAGACGAATTGATCAGGACAATACTGCAAAGGGGGAGAAGCAGATCGAAGGACTCGGCTTCAGCCAAGCCCCGAATGAGAATGTACAGTAAAAGACCGTTGAGCACTGCCCGGGTCGAACTTCGCGGCAGGCGGCGGATGGACCGGTAGAGCGTCCAGTAGACACTGACAAGCATTGCGATTCCTACTACGCCGGAGGCAAAGAACAGCTGTCGAAGCGGGCCGCTGCTCAGGCTGGATAGCGCCATGGGTTGATAAGCGCTCATGTCGGCCTCCTGCGAAAGACATTCAATTCGCGCAACGTTTGCACGAATGCGGCGGAAGCCCTGCGCGCAATCATTCGCCTCGGATCGTCGAGGTCTACCGCCAGCCAGCGGTGACGCAAAATGATAAACGTAGCGACCGCAAGCAATTCAATCAGGGTCAGCGCCAGTGTCAACAGCGCGCGCGGTGGAAAGAATTTTTTCTCGGCGATTCCAGGCGCGTCGATCACGCTGAGTACAGGAATGTCCTTTGCTTCCTGGATCTGGGCAATCTCGAATTGCTGCGTCAGCAGCTCGTAGACTGTCTCCTGAATACGCACCGTCCGGTAGAGATTCTCATACGGAACCGCAAGGCGCGGCAACTGCCGCAGCGGGGGGTAAGAGAGACCGTCTGAAGCTGCACTCGGCGAATTTGAATCCGCGTCATCGGTGTCTTTTGATAGCAACGCGGACGTGCCTCCTAGCTTTGCCAATTCCTTTCTCAAATTGGCAGCGCGTGCCTGAGCTGCGCGAACGCGCACGTTTCCGTCGCCATAAATTTCCTGGAGAGAGGTCAGTTCCCCTTCGGTTGCGATCAGTTCTCCCTGGATCTTCGCCGCCGCATCTACGGTTGCGCGCGTCTGTTCGCGAAGATCGACAGTCATATTCGTGCTGGAGAAATTGCTCAATGCCTCCTGCGCCCTGTCCAGATCCGACTTCACCGCCGCCAGCCGATTCTCGATAAATACCCGTTCTCGATGCGCGGAAGATGTGCTCGTGCGATTCACCATCAGGTTCAGCTCATCAAGATATGCCTGCGCCAGATCGCGCGCGCGCTGCGGGCTTTCATCTTTGACGGTAATGGTGATGACGCCGCTCTTCTTGTCCTGTTCGATTACGGTGCGCTTGGTAAGAGCCTTCGCGGCATCCGCATGATAGCGCTTGTGATAAACCGATTGAAGTTGAAAATGATTGACCAGATGGCTGGTTATCGTATCGCTTTTGAGCAGGTCGACAAAGAGGGCGCCCGAGTTGTGGCCTCCAAGCAGACTCGCGGCCAGGCCGCCCAGCGACTCCGCGCCCAGAGCCTTGCCCGCCAACGCCGCAATCATCGCGGTTCCCGACCCGGAGTTCTCAGGCGGCATGATGCGCGCCGTCGATTTAAACTCCTTGGGAATAACACATGCAATCGCGAGGTTCAGCAGAAAAGCGATGCCAGCCACGCCCAACAGCAGCCGGCGATAGCCTAACAGAACCGATGCGTTCACGATCCAATTCGGTGCAAGAACCGGATCGTCCTGCACGTCTGCTGAATCTCCGCTGAATCGGTCAATCGCGTGTTCTTCCGCCTGCTCAATCATTCCGCACCTATAGCCCTGCAAGTGACGCGGCAAACGCCAATGATGCCGCCATCTGCGCTGTGCCAAGAATATTTCTCCACACCAGTGAGGCCCCGATAATCTTCTGCGGCACTACAATCACATCGCCGGGGTCCAGCTCCGTGGCAAGAACACTGCCGCCGGAGCGGCGTCCGACTACCGATCCGTTGGCGCGAATGATGAAAATCTCCTTGCGATTTGCAATCCCTGTTGTACCGCCGGCGCGCTTCAGGTACCAATCGGCGGCTTTGCCCGGAGCGAAGGAGATAGCCGTGGTGTTGTACACCTGGCCGCTGACCAGCACGAAGCCCGGCCGCTTGGGAACCTTCAAAACATCGCCGGAGCGAACCTCGATATCTGCGGGAGTGCCGGCCCAGCTATCGATGGGTCCATCAATGTGAACCACCAGCCGCCCGCTTGCCGGCTGACTGCGAAGGCGGGCGATTACCTGCTCCTGCTGTTGCTGAATCAGTTGCAGCGTTGACGATTGATCGCCTCCGGTAAGCCCCGAAGACATTCGCGCAGCCGTTGAACTCGTCTCGATCTGCCGGATCAGCTCTTCACGGCTCTTCTGTTCAAGCACGCTCACCTCGGGCCGCGTCAGAACGGCTCCCTCCGGATATGCTGTTTCGCGGAAGCCGCCGGCACGCCGCAGAACGTCGCTCAGGTGCTCGCCGCCCTTGAAGCCATAGCTTCCCGGATGCCCCACTTCGCCCTGGATTGAGATGGATGCGCCAATGTCACTCCATCCGGTGAGTTGATGGATGGTCAGCACATCTCCCGGCTTAAGCGACGAGTCGGATTGCGGATCGTTCTTAAGCACCGCGGCTCCAATCTGGATGGTGCGCCGCTCAATCGTCACCGCCGAGTCGTTCTCCACGCTGTAACTGATCAGGTCGGCATCCTCAAGTGAGGCGTCCCGCTTGAATCCTCCAGCTGCGCGCACCAGTTGAGCCGCGCTCATCCCTTCGAACAACGGGTAAGAGCCGGGGTGCAGCACTTCGCCTTGAATTGTCACATTCGGAGAGTCCTGCTCATACCTGCCTAAAATCCGGATCGTGTCATATGGCTGAAGAGCCGGATTCGAATTTCCAATCAAGACGTCGGGAAGGTTGAAGTCGATGGTTTCGGGATGAAGATCCGGAGCAACCAGCCGGATGATTTCTCCTCTGGCCGCCGGCTCCGGAAGCAGATCGCGATAACTTTTCAAAACATCCGCAAGGCGCAATCCGTCGCGATAAGCCAGCTTGCCGGGACGCGCCACATGCCCTTGCAGATAGACCACGCGTTCTGAATTCGGTAGGACTGTAGCTATCCGCACACGGTCGCCGTCTTTCAATTCAATATTCGCCAGTTGCGATGTGTCGCTTGGCGACCCGTTAGCTGCCGGGGCGTCAACGCTGATCGTCTCACGGCGCTGATTGGCCACGATGCGTTCGATGGTGATGTGGCTCAGTTCTGCGGCAACCGTCAATCCGCCTGCGTTCTCAAGTCCCGCGGCGAGCGTTTTTTCATTGCGAAGTTCATAGATCGCCGGCCGCTTGACCGCGCCGTAGACAGCTATCTGGGGTCCCGCTGGCGGAACAAGCAACGTATCGCCGCCCTGGAGATGATCATCTGAGTCACGGATGCCATGAAGTAGAAAATCATAGAGGTCGATCTCGCCGATAAGCGCTCCATTGCGCATATGGCGCATTACGCGCAACGAACCGACGGCGGTCGGCCCTCCCGCGGCATAGAGCGCGCTGAGCGGCGAAGAGAGAGAGCTGATGTCGTACGCACCGGGCCGTTGCACATCGCCCACGACGTAAATTCGGATGGTACGCAGCCGGGCTAGCGTAACAGCAACATGCGCGTTGCGAAACTGCGGCTGGAGCGAACTGGCAATCATGTTCTGCGCATTCCCCAGCGTCAGCCCCGCCACCTGCACCTGGCCCGCTTCGGGCAATGTGACCGCGCCTTCGCGACTGATAGGGCGGATAATGGTTTGTGAGATGCCGCCCCACAGGCTGATACTCAGCTCATCTCCCGGACCCAGTACATAATCCGGGCCGAGAGGAACATCAAGCGGCATCGAAGTTCCAGCTGCGCCTAGACGGCCAGTCTCAGCGGTTGCAACATGATTGGTAAAAACCTCCGAGCCGAACCGCCTCAATTTCTCCGGCGAGTCCGGAACCTGCGTGTAGAGATCGCGCAGCGAGAGCAGATTGTACGGCGCATTCTGGCGGAGAACCTTCGGCTCATCGGTGATGTTCGTTGTCTTTTGCGAAGCCGGACGCGACCCGGCAGCGCCTGCTTTTGACAGCGCGCCCTGATCCTGAAGTTTCAGCTGCGCGGTTGAAAGCGTATCTGTCGCAGACGGACTCACCCCTTGCTGATCGACGGAGTCGAGGTTCTCCAGATTGTTCTCGGAGAGGTACATCGCTGTTTCGTCAGCGGCTCCGGCAGCAGACGGGTTGTCCTTTGCTGCGTCGGTGTTCGCCACATTCTGGAGTTCATCCTTCGATATGTATCCCCGAGCCTCAAGAAAATGCGTGATGCTTGCCCGCAGTTCGCTGCTTTTAGCAATCTGGTCGAATAGCTGCTCATCGGTAATTTCGTCCGCCAGAACGGTGCTTCCTTTGGCTTGCAGCGAGTCCGCCAGTTGAGACTTCAACTCGAGAACGACCTCAGAATTCTCTTGTGAAATGGCAATAATCTTCGCTGCGTTGAGGACGGTCCGAGGATCCGTAGGGATGCCGGGCGAGGAACCTGTGCTGCTAGAACTCTCAAAGGTATTTGTTGTTGAAGCAGATTGCGGCAAGGGCGCAGCGTCAGATTGAGTTGGCGGCGAGGACTGAACGCCGGGCTGCATTTGCGCCAGAATCGCGGGGGCCAGCCAGAGATTGAACAGACAAGAGAGCGCCGGCAAGCTCGGAAGAATCCTGCTTCGACGCTCGCTGTTTACTTTCTTTGCGGTCATCGCTGTTGTACCTTCGGCATTCTCCACTCCCAGCACAGCGCCTCGATTCCGTAGCGCGCTCCTTCGAATAAGTGAAAGCGCAGACGCTGCCAACTGTAGTTTGCTTCCACCCGGTAGCGATTCATGCGAGCTGCCAGCGTTTCGCCTGGGGCAGGCTGCGTAATGCGCGCCGGCAGGCAAAGCGGAATCATCAATCGCGCTGTGTCTTTCAGAGCGGGCTTGTTGGGCAACTGCCTGCGCAGGAGGAGATAGAGCTTGCTAGCGAAGGAATCCGACAGCAGCAGTTCGCGGGCATAGCGTTTCAGCCAGAAGAGCACACCGTCAGGGATTCTGTCCGGGGACCAATACTCAACCGCTCTGCTCGGAACTGCGACAAAAAGCTCCGATACCAACCAAACAGAGATCGACAAGGCAAGATCACCAAGCGGCTCGCCGGCGGCGATGGCGCGAACCTCGCGCCAGAACTCGCGGTCGTTCTGCCGCGCACAGAGATGCTGCCAGAATTCGAAGACCCACGAAACCCGCGTGTGTTCGCCGCACAGATGCTTCAACAGATGCAGCGCTTGCTGAACCAGGATGTCCGCAGAGGACAATGCCGTTAAACTAGCTCCCTCAAATAACCTGGCCTTGGCTCGAGTCATGCAGTCGGACGGTCCCTCCCGACGCGGCAGGCGATGCAACTCAAGAGATTTCTGAATATCCGCTCGATAGAGATTTGCGATATCCGGCGTGCCAACAGGGCCGGACCTGAACTCCATCGTGCCCCCGCTGGTTGCGTACAACCTGTAGCCCAGACCTCGCAGGACGCGAACCGCCGCGTATGTATCCGATTCGTCGATCAGAAAGTCGAGATCTGTCTGCCAGCGCAGCGAAGCATCGGGCACCGAGTCCGGCGTAAGCGTGATTCCCTTCAAGAGCGCATATGTGACGTGATCCCGCTCGAACTGTTGCGCAACTTGACACGCATCTTGCAGCAGCGTCGAGGTGCGCTGCCGGTTTTTGTCCAGATTCGACGCGAGACGATCAACAACCGCACGGGGCACACTGTCTTCAATATGCAGAGTTCTTATCCGGTCGAGCAGATACAAAGCCATCCCGCTGATGTCCAGCCAGAGAAGAATCTCGGGCCAGTCGCTTTCTGAATATTTCTGCAATTGCTCCGCGGCCTCGCCTGCGGAAGCCTGAAAACAGTGCAGCACCACCTCTTTCAACCTGCGAGGGCCCGGAGAGCGTCTGTCTGCGAGTTGCGATTGCAATCCATTCATGCGGATCAATGAGAGTACATCTCCGGCTCACCCAGACTGCCTGCCGGAGGCAGATTTCGCAGATACACGACGATGGACCAGATCTCCTCGTCGCTCAGGATGCCCTTCGAGCCTGGCATTCCAGAGGGCCAGATACCGTAGTCGATCACCCATTTCAACTGGCCGTCGCTGTAGCTCTGCACATCGGGCGAAGCCAGTGACGGAACTGGAGGAGACATGCGATCCGCAAAGGGCACGCCTGTGTTCTGGCCGTCCAGGCCATGACAAGCCACGCAATAGTGCGTAAATGCCTCTTTGCCATCCGCGATGGCTTGCTTGGAAACCGTAAGCGGGTTTCTCTGCGTCTTGTTGCCGAAGAGCAACCGGTGCTTGGCAAAGGTCATTATGCGGGTCTCGGCTTTCGATGGAGGATTTGCCTTGAAGCCATTGCAGAAAAGCACAGCGCACCCAATCACAGCCAACACCAGAACGATCATGAATACGGTGGCTGCTCGTCGCATGGCTATCCAATCACATGAAGAGTCAAGGTCATGGACCCGTGGCCATTGCCGCAGAATACCGAGCAATGCCCAACGAAATCTCCATCCTTATCAGGGGTGAATTGCACTTCGCCGCTGCCGCCTTTCGGGGCTTTCACATCAACATTGAGTTCACGAAAGCGCAGTCCGTGCGGAACATCAACACTCTTCAATACCAGAATCACCGGCTCCCCCTTCTGGAGAGTGATGCTGCCCGGATCGAAGGCAAACCGCTTTGCAGTAACTTCAATTCGTCTGGGCCCGGCAGGCGCCGATGCATGTACTTGAAAGAGCGCACTGGGAAGAGATAATGCAGTAAGAACGAAAACAAAGACCGCGAGACTTTTGATCATTTTGCTCCTGGAAGGTCTTGATGACTACCCGGTAACACCGCGACTAGCTCCTCTGCGCGCGGCACCGGCTATTTATCCTCAACGCTATCCGCCCACCCCTATCATGCTGTCATCCCTGTGTCAGGAGATTGTCAAGAGATTGTCGCTCGGCTCGACTCTGCATCTGGCCGCCGCGCAAACTCAATAACACCCGTCCGGGAGGACGTCTGATGCGAAAATTATCTAACTCCTAAGTGACAATGCTCTTACATTCGCTAGACGCGTTCATGACACATCCGCCAGGCGACCCGGCCAAGCTGAGACTATGTTGATTTTTCGAGCGGTTAGACACAGCTTGACCAGACACTCAATTGCAATGGCAATGTTTTTTTTTATGGCCACAACTGCTGCTTCTGCCCAGGACGTTAAAGGTCAGAATGTTCCCCTGTTTTCCGGCGGCGTAGGATTTTTGACCAGCACGAACGGAGGAAACACAAGCTATAATCCCATTCTTAGCCCATTGATCGCAGCACCGCTCGGGAGCCGCATCCTGGTTGAGGGCCGCGGCTATATTCTCGATGTTTTCTACCCCAGCCCGGCCGGATACGAGAGATTCCACTTTCAGGGACTCACCTATCTTCAGGCGAACTTCATCGCTTCCAGGCATCTCACGGTTGTAGGAGGAGAGTTCCTTACTCCATTCGGGACCTACAACGAACGTCTGAGTCCGCTCTGGATAAGCAATCTTCAGAACGGTCCGCTGATCAGCCCTATCGGGACAATGGGAAGCGCTTCGAGCGTCGGTGGAATGCTGCGCGGTTCGGCGTTCTCAAACTCGCATGTCAATGCAGACTACGCCGTCTATTATTCCGCCAACAGCACAAATCCGAATTTTTCAGCAGAGCACTCCAGCGGCGGACGCGGGAGCCTCTACTTCCCCAATGAACGGCTCGAAGTCGGCGCCTCCTTCGGACGACAGCTACAGGCAACGACCGCAAATTTTGCAGGTTTGCACGTCTGGTGGGAGCCGGCAAACAGCGCGCTCAAGCTGCGCTCGGAGTATGCGCATGCGCCGCACGCGAGCGGATATTGGATCGAGGCCGATTACCGATTGTCCCGCTTCAAGGGCGGCGAGAGTTTTATTGGCCGTTTCGAGCCGGTCTTCCGCATGCAGCAGACTTTCCGCTCTGCGGCCGACCCGGGCGATGGACTTCCGTCTGCCGACACACAAGAGACCGATTTCGGACTCAATTACCGGCTGCCACATGAGGTGCGCATCGAAACCAGCTATTCCCGTGAATTCTCTTCCACAGGGGACAAGAATATCTGGCTGACCGGCATCGTCTATCGATTCCTTTTTCCAACCTGGAGGGGCAAATGATGCGCAGTTCGATCCTTATCTCATGTTTTGCCGGCGCTTTTGCAATTTTTCCGCTCATTGCTCAGCCAGCCGCGCCGAAGGGAAACAGTCAGGTGCCTCCGGCGCAGTTGAAGCACACTCCGCCGACATATTCCAGCGAAGGCGAACGGGGCTTCAAGCAAAACTGCTCACGCTGTCACGAAGCACCGCAAAGTTTTCCTCCGCAGATTTCAGGCACCATCGTTCGCCATATGCGGGTGCGCGCATCGCTCAGCGAGCGGGATGAAAAACTGATTCTAGAATTCCTGAATCCTTAAGACTCCGGTATTTGATTTAAGCAATGACCATCCTTACTGCGCTTGACTGTGGCCGATGAACTTATCGGCCCACTCAATAAACCACTTCATGTTCGGTGCGTCGGTATGGCCGCCGTCATGCTGCCGCCATGCAAGCTGCCCGTCAAGAAGTCCCTGATTAACCGGAGGCATCTTCGCGGTGCGATAATCGCCTTCGACA
Source organism: uncultured Acidobacteriaceae bacterium (assembly GCA_963713645.1). Lineage (GTDB taxonomy): Bacteria > Acidobacteriota > Terriglobia > Terriglobales > Acidobacteriaceae > Telmatobacter. The sequence continues at coordinate 246,278 of CAVQMQ010000038.1, forward strand.
GTGAGTCCCTTCGCGCCAAGCAATACATAGACGCGGCTTGCATCCACAGTGGCCATGAAGCTGCCTTGGTGGTCAAGCCATTTGGCGTCACCTTTTCCCGGGACGCCATAACTGATGAAGGTGAGCCGCGGCGAGCAGAGGGCGATGAGTTCGTTGGAATCAACCGGAATATCGCCGGGAGTTTTGCTTCCGAAGGCCGCCTCCGAAGCGCCATACTTGATAAAGTTACCGGCCATCCAGTAGTACTCGCCTCCCGTCAGACTCTCGACGGCCTCTCCAAAGTTCCGCCGCAGCAGCGTCGCACCGCCCTTACCGGATGAACCCACCAGCGCCATGGCGAAGCGTTGATCAAAGGCCATGGTCACCAGCGTAGCTTTGCCGTAACGTGAAACCCCATCGATGCCAACATGTTTTGCATCCACTGCCGGATCGGTTTCGAGATAATCAAGTCCGCGCCCCGCGCCCCATGCCCAGGCTCGCAGCGCACCCCAATCCTCCGGCTTCCGCGGCTGGCCCTTGTTCACCAATCCAATAATGCCGCGAGTTATACCCGCTCCGTCATCGGCCTGCACACTGGCCGGATCGAAGAGAACAAATCCCCAACCAGCTGCGACCAACTGCCAGGTATTCGGCAAGTCCCCATCCTCGTTGAGTTGAGGAAACGGGAACGGAGTTCCTTTCACCGGCTGCCAGGCCGGATGCTGCGCGAAGACGTTCTTGAGCGAGGGGTCCTGCTGCACCAGCAACGCCTTCCATGCAGCATTGATGCGGTCGAATTCATCGCCAGAAGGTTCTTTGGGAACAGGAAAACCGGCTCGCTCAAACATCATCAGCACGGGCACTGGACCTTTGGTATTCGCGGGTGTCACCAGGGTCATGTGGATACGAACGCCGATCGCCGGATAGGATGAATTGTCCACGACGCCGATGAGATCTTTGGCAATCACCGGAGTAAAGCCGATCATCTCGTGATCCACCGCAGTCACAGTCCAGTTCACTTTCGGAGCGTTCTCCGGGACTCGCCCGTATACATATTTCGACAATGCCTCGACGAGTTCGGGCCGGCGCTCGTCCCACCACATCTTCGCCGTCGTCACCTTCTTGCCGTCATTCATCGTGAGCGGATCGGGAAGATTGGGAAAAGGATTGGCCAGCGATTCATCATAGTTAGCGTGGTTGGGCGCTTTTTCGTTTCCGCTCGGTCCCGGACGCAGAGCCTTGATGCCCAACTGATCCATCATGTTTTGATGATCCTGATCGGCGGTGAAAGTGACCGGGGGCGGTAGCGTTGAGTTCTGCGCCGCCGCGGGAAAGCAAGTTGTGGAAAGGTTAAAGAGGCTGATGATCAGAAGGGTCGGTTTAATTGAAAGAGACACGGGAATGCTCCGAAGTGATATTCTTCTCTCGCCTCAAAAAGCGATTTACCTGAGGACACCATCCTAATCGGTCAGCTATGAAACGTGCACGGAAATTTCTGACGACATTCAGTCTTGTGATGATGGCAACTTGCGCCGGCGCGCAAGCTGGTATTCACACCGCAGCTTCAGCGCAAATGTGGGTCGCCACCTGGGGAGCCTCGCAACAGATTCCCGAACCGCAGAACGCATTGCCGGCTGACGATCTGCGCGATGCAACCGTGCGGCAGATTTTTCACTTGTCCATCGGCGGCTCAGCGCTGCGGGTGCATCTGTCGAATGCATTCGGACCCGAGGCGCTGCACATTAGCTCCGTCCATGTTGCGCGACCGCTTTCGCCGTCTTCCTCGACAATCGACTCAGCGAGCGATCATCCACTCACATTCGCAGGTAGGGCGGATGTAACGATCCCGCCCGGTGCGGAGATTGTCTCTGATCCGCTGGAGCTTGCCGTGGCGCCGTTGTCAGACATAGCGGTGAGCTTTCATCTCGATTCACCGCCAGCCAGAGAGACAGGCCATCCGGGATCGCGGGCGACTTCGTACTACCTGCATGGGGATTTTGTCAGCGCAGCAAGCCTGACGGAACCTCAGCATGTTGACCATTGGTATCAGATTGCAGGGATTGACGTGCTGGCTACGGCGAGTGCTGCGACGGTAGTTACACTCGGAGACTCGATCACTGACGGTCACGGAGCTACAACCAACGGAAACGACCGCTGGACCGATGTGCTTGCCGTGCGCCTCGAAAGCCCACCCGCGACACGCAATATCGGTGTCTCGAACCAAGGCATCGGAGGCAATCACCTGCTGACTGACGGTCTCGGGCCGAACGCGCTGTCTCGCTTTGATCGCGATGTGCTGGCTCCGGCGGGAGTGCGATGGGTCATTATTTTCGAAGGAATCAACGATCTGGGAGAGTTGGCGCGGCAGAGCGACGTTTCGGCCGCAGAACATGCGGCACTGGTTCAGCGTATTGTCGCCGCGTATCAGCAGATCGTTGCCCGCGCCCATGCGCACGGACTGCGCGCATACGGAGCGACGATCACCCCATATATCGGGACCGGCTACTACCACCCCGGCCCTCTCAATGAAGCCGACCGGCAGGCGGTGAATCAATGGATTCGAGCCGCCGGACACTTCGACGCGGTCATCGATTTTGACAGCGTTGTGCGCGACCCCGAGCATCCCGATCACCTGCTGCCTGCATACGATTGCGGCGACCATCTGCATCCATCGCCCGCCGGATACAAAGCGATGGGGAATTCCATTCCTATGACCTTGTTCGCGCAGTGATTCTTTTCTTCGTTGCTTGGTGAGGATTGCTTCAGCGGGAGATATTTCGATGATCTTGAGAAGTCTGCATATTTTTGCGGCCCGTTGCGTTTTGGGCGCGTTGCTTGCACACGCCGCCGAGCCGCCTGTGATTTCGAAGTCCGCTACCGGAGGGCAACTGATCGTCAGCGGGAAACCGTATCTGATCCTCGGCGGTGAATTGGGAAATTCATCCGCTGGCACTGCGGCTCAGGCGGACACGATCCTCCCTCGCATTGCGCAGTTGCATGTGAACACCGTGCTGATGCCCGTTGCCTGGGAGCAGATTGAGCCAGCGGAAGGCAGCTTCGATTTCAGCATTTTGGATCATTGGATCGACGTCGCGCAACAGCAGCATCTGCATCTCGTTGTATTGTGGTTCGGCAGTTGGAAGAACGGCTTCTCAAATTATGCGCCCGCATGGGTGAAACAAGATACGAAGCGCTTTCCGAGAGCCGTCTCCGCCAATGGAGATGAACTTGAAATTCTCTCCACGCTGGGAACCGAGACGCTTAAAAGCGACAGCCGCGCCTTCTCAGAGTTGATGAAGCACATTCGGCAAAAGGATCAGGATCAGCAAACGGTCCTCATGGTGCAAGTCGAAAACGAGGTTGGCTATCTGGGTCGCGGCCGCGACCGGTCAGAAGATGCCAATCGCCTCTTTCGCAACGCCGTGCCACCGGAGTTGATGCACAAACTCCAGAGCCGTCGCGATGAGTTTTCGCCTGAACTGCGCGCGCATTTCAACTCATCCGGTACAACGTGGACAGAAGTTTTCGCGGATGCGGCGGATGAAGTCTTCATGGCGTGGAACTATGCAAGGTTTATCGAGGCAGTAACGGCAAAAGGCAAAGAAGCCTATCCGCTGCCAATGTACGTAAACTGCCAACTGCCTGCGCCGGCTGAGCGCGCAGGCGAGTATCCCAGCGGAGGCCCGCATCCGTATTACCTCGAAGTCTATCGCGCTGCCGCGCCCTCGCTCGACTTCTACTCACCGGATATTTATTGGCCAAATTTTGAGTACTGGATTGACCGCTACAAAATCCCTGGCAATGCGGTCTTTGTCCCCGAGGCGCGGCTGGAAAGCGCGCCCTATAACGCATTGTACGCATACGGAGCAGCGCGAGCATTTGGTTTTTCTCCTTTTGGAATTGATGGCCTTCCAGCTACTCCGAATGAGCACGATACAGGCCCATCCATCAAGGATGTCTACGAAGTGCTCGACAGCCTGAGCGATATTTTGCCCGCTCTTCAAGCTGCCGGCAGCACGCGAGGGATGGTGCTGCACAGCAATAGTCCGCGCCCGACGCAAACCGTGGCGCTCGGTGATTATCTTTTTGAAGCGACGCTCTCCCGGTCATGGCCGGCAAAGTCGCTGCTAGAAGATGACGGAGCGATGATCATTTTGCAATCATCCGTGAATGAGTTCTACATTGCTGGTTCGGGGCTGACGGTATCCTTCTATCGTAATCCTGATGTCGATGCGAAGGTCAGCGGAATCGCGAGCGTCGAAGAGGTCAACCGTGCCAACGGCGGCTGGACCACGCTGCGCCGCCTCAACGGGGATCAGACCAATCAAGGCCGGCAGCTCGCGATGGCTCCGCACCAGATCAATATCTATCGCGTGATCTTGTATGCAACCGATAGAACGCCGCTATCGCAGTAGGTGGTGCTATTCCGATTCGAGTACAGTATTGAGTTCCCGTGCCTGAACAGATAACACGCGGCGGAAAAGATTGTGAGATCGCTTCCGCCGCGCAAACGCAGATGCTGGGAATCGATTAGTTAACCGTGCAGGCTGTTCCGTTTAGCGAAAAGGCCGTGGGGATTGCGTTGGTTGAGCCGTTCCATGTCCCGTTGAAGCCGAAGCCGGAGTAGCTTCCGCCGGCGGGAATGCTCTCCCACGTCTGGCCAGCCTGCTGGCTCACCGTGACGCTGGCCCCGCTCTGCGCTACAGTCCCATTCCACGAACTGGCTATGGTCTGGCCATTGGCAAAGGTCCATTTCAGCGACCAGTTGCTGAGAGCAGTCGTTCCACCATTCTTGATGGTGATAGCTGCTCCAAATGCGCTCGAGTTTTGCGGTGAAATCGTGTAATCAACAGTGCATGCGCTGCTGCCGCCTCCTCCGCCAGACGAGGCGCTGACAGTGAGGTCAATGGAAGTGGTTGCGGTTATGCTCCCGGAGGTTCCGGTAATAGTAATCGTGGACGAGCCAATCGCGGCCGAGCTGCTGGCAGTCAGCGTGAGCGTGCTGTTTCCAGTGGTGGGGTTGGTGCCGAACGACGCGGTTACGCCGCTGGGCAGGCCGGAGGCGGCAAGCGTTACGCTGCCGCTGAATCCGTCCACATCCTCCAGATCGATGGTGTCGGTCGCGGTGCTTCCCTGAGTAACAGAGACCGAGGCAGCGGAAGGCGACAAGGTAAAGCTCGGCGTACCGCTGGAGCCGCCGCACGGCCCTGCGCATACAGTTGCGTTAACAGATCCGCTCGCGCCGTTAAATGCCTCCGTCGCTAATATCTGATAGTTGAAAGTCCCAATCGGCAGCCCGAGGCTTTTCCAGTGGTTAATGTGGTTGGCGGTGGTGACTACGCCGTTTTGTCCAAACGATGCCCCGCCGTAGGCATCCAGATACTGTTCAAATGTGGCAGTACCTTGGATGGAGGGCTGGTTGACTTGCTGATGCTCAAAGGTTGTGTATGTATGCCCATCGCTGGACACTGTGCCCAGCTCGGTTGCATCCGCCGTGAACAGCGAACCAAACTCCGTGACGTAGTATTCGACGAGCGGATTTGTGAACCACCCGTAGACGGAAATGTAGTTAAAGCCGCTGGCGGATCCGACATTGTAGCCAATTACCTGAGCACTGCCGGGATTGAAGCCTTTGCCGCCAACCACATCGCCCACATCAGACCAGGTTAGAGCGTAATTGCCGGCTGTTCCCAACGTCATGGTCGATGATCCGCTACTCGTAAACAACGAGTAGAAGAACCCATTATTCGTGCCCGTTCCATTGTCGCTTACCGTTTGGGCGTTTGCCGCCATGGTTACGCAACCCGCCGTCAGCAACATGGCGAGAATTCCTTGTTGAATTCGTGACGAAACGAAACTAATTGAATGCATACTTACCTCCATTTCATTTTTATAGGTTGAAGACTGGCGATTCCCGCAGGCATCGCCCTGACCGTTCCAGAAGTCCCTTTCTGCAAACAGCCCCCCTCATGCTGGGTTTGCATGAGGGGGCAGCGTGTTAGTTGACCGTGCAGGCCGTGCCATTCAGCGAGAAGGCCGTGGGGATTGCGTTGGTTGAGCCGTTCCATGTCCCGTTGAAGCCGAAGCCGGAGTAGCTGCCGCCAGCGGGAATGCTTTCCCACGTCTGGCCAGCCTGTTGGCTCACCGTGACGTTGGCCCCGCTCTGCGATTCAGTGCCATTCCACGAACTTGCAATGGTCTGGCCGTTGGCGAAGGTCCAGGTCAGCGACCAGTTGCTCAGAGCGGTTGTTCCGCCGTTCTTGATGGTGACGGTTGCGCCAAACTGGCTGGTGTTTTGCGGGCTGATTGTATAGTCCACAGTGCAGGCAGATCCGCCGCCGCTTGAAGTTACGGTAAGGGTAACGGTCGCGGTTGCCGTCGTGCTGCCCGAGGTACCAGTGATCGTCACCGTGTAGGCGCCAGCCGCGGTTGTGCTGCTGGCCGTCAACGTCAACACACTGGATGAGGTGGAAGATGTTGGGCTGAAAGAAGCAGTCACGCCACTGGGAAGACCAGTTGCAGTGAACGCCACGCTGCCGGTAAACCCGCCTGTGTCTGTCACAGTGATCGTGTCAGTGGCGCTGCTGCCTTGCGCAGCCGACACGGTAGTTGCCGAAGGACTCAGCGTAAAGCCCGCCGTCGTCTTGGCGTTGGCAGTAAGGGAAATAGTTGTGCTGGCCGACAGGCTGCCCGAGGTTCCGGTGATTGTAACCGTAGATGTTCCCGCAGTAGCCGTGCTGCTGGCTGTGAAGGTAACTACGCTGCTTCCAGTAGTGGGGTTGGTGCCAAAGGTCGCAGTTACACCGCTAGGTAGTCCAGAGGCGGCAAGAGTTACACTGCCGCTGAAACCGCCGCTGCCAGCTACTGTCACCGTGTCAGTAGCGCTGCTGCCCTGAGTGACAGATAGCGTGGACGCGGAACGCGACAGGGTAAAGCTGGGCGATACTGTAGACGTGCCCGACACAAATGTAGTGATGCTCTGCGCGGGCAGCGTATAAGTAAATGAGCCGCCTGTGACACTGACCGCAGGCTGCTGCACTAACATACCGCTCGCGGACGTTTGGTAAGGAGTGACAGAGGTGAATGTCTCGCCCGAAGTGGCAAAGGTAACTGCGCTGGGAGAGCCGTTCGCATTGATCGCCACAATCTCGGAGGTTCCGTTTCCCGTGTAAGCCGAAACATCCACTCCTGAGACCGGATTCGCCGTGGCGCTGACGCGGACCGAGCCAGGCCGCACGAACTTCGAGAACTGGGCTATTGCAGCGCCATAATAAGTGGGATTGCTATTGGTGTCGATCAGCCCGTAGTTGATGTTCCCCCCGCCTGGATTCCAATCCCAAATCCACCACCACACATAGGCGTTGTATTCGGCCGTCACCATCGAGTTATGAACTTCCTCGGCTGCTGCAATCGCATCGCCGATCGCAGGCTCTGCTCCCGATGGCGTCAGATAGTGTTCGGTCATCCATACTTCCTTGCCTTTGCTTTCTGCGTTGGTGTAAAACGACGGTGAAACTCCGTAGATGTGCCCTGCGATGATCGAGATTTTTCCCACCGCGTTGGCATCGTCCAGCGCCGGATCGGAAAGACTCGTGATGAAGCTCTCAGACTCCGGCATGATCAGCTTGGTCGTCAGCACGCTGGCATTATTGGCCACCCAGGTATCCATCGTCGCTCCGGTCCACACGCACGACTCATAAGTCACGTTGGCGTCCGGTTCGTTCTGCATCGAGATGGCATAGAGAGGCACGCCGCCCGCCGCCAGATACGCGGTGAAGGCGTTGAGATAGCCGGCATAGGCCGCGTATTCCGAGGTATTCAGCACACCCTCAACGGTGCTGTTGCTGCTCTTCCAAGCTGCCGGTGGGGTCCAGGGCGTGGCGATGACGGTTGCGCCCAGAGTGTGGGCCATCTGTGCGTTTGCCAACTCGGTTGCCCAGTTGGAGCCGCCGGTGGTCGAGCTGGGATCAATACGCACGCGCAGGATACTGAGTCCTAACTCGCCGCTGCCCGTGCCGAACAGCGCGTTTGCCTGCGCGGTTGTGAACTGCGGCATCCAGGACTCTGCGCCGCCGTACCCGCGGATTGTTTGGCTGGTTGTACTGAAGCTGACGGTTGCCGTTTGCGCTCCCGCCAAAATAGGCAGGCAGCAGCAAAGCGATGCCGCCGCGACGCGAATTATTCTTGAAATCATGTGGTTCGTCTCCAGTGGTTTGTCTCTGTGACCTTCAGTTTTCTGCCCAGACTGAACACAGTAGCTGTCTGGCATACGTGAGCCGGTTTGCTCCAGCGGGGATCGTTCACGTCCGGGCTTGAAGCCAGGCAATGCGATCCAACAAATCTCTGATTCCAGATGACTTGATGGATTCTAAGCGCGCATCGAAGAGAAAATTGGTGCAACTTTTTTTATTGTTTTGAAGTTAGGCAAAAATCATCGACGGCATCTAGCGCCGTTCCTGCCCTTCTTTCTTCTCTCAGTGAGGGGAATCTCACTTCATTTTTGCTGCCAGCGAAGTGTACTCCCGGCAAAACGAAATGATCAAGATAAATCGATATACTTAAGGGAGAAATGTAATTAATCTATGGTATCGATCCCACGGAGCTTCTTCGCGCACCCGCGTTGTGGGATGCAAGTTGCGTAACCGCATATCCGCTCAACAAGATGAGCGCGACAGCCGCAGATAGAAAATTAATTTTTGACTCGAATTATAGATACGGATATGCAGTGGTTTCGGTGCGAGTTGAATCGGAACTACACGCTCCCCGCAAGATTCCGCTACAGCATTTTCGATTCAGCTCTTTACAGAAACCGAGATGCTAAGTGGCTTGTACGATCTCCAAACGTCTACATCTGAATCCAAAATGCTCTAGTATGGATAAGCTCACGCTCACCAAAAGGAGCGTGAGCTGAGATGGGCAATCGAGGCAAGCATACATTGGGTATGAACAAACTTTGGCCGGATGCTCGCTCCGCATTGGACGACATCGTGCGGGATGGGATGTTGTTGGCAATCGGCGGCTTTGGCTTGTGCGGCATTCCCGAGGCTCTGATCCTCGCATTGCGCAATACCGGCGTGTGCAATCTGACCATTGCCAGCAACAACGCCGGCGTGGATGGCTGGGGGCTTGGGCTTCTCTTGGAGAGGCACCAGGTGAAAAAGATGATATCGAGTTATGTCGGCGAAAATATTGAATTTGAGCGGCAGTATCTGGCCGGCGAACTGGAGGTCGAATTCTGCCCGCAAGGCACTCTGGCAGAACGCATGAGAGCTGGAGGCGCGGGAATTCCTGGCTTCTATACACGAACCGGCGTCGGAACCCATGTAGCCGAAGGCAAAGAGCAGAAGGAGTTTGACGGCGCAGCTTATCTTCTGGAACGCGGCATTCAGGCGGATCTCTCTCTGGTGAAAGCCTGGAAAGCCGACCTCCATGGGAATCTCATTTACCGGCGCACTGCGCGAAACTTCAATCCCCACGCGGCCGCCTGCGGCAAAGTTACCGTTGCTGAAGCGGAGATTGTCGTCCAGCCCGGCGAACTCGATCCGGACGAGATTCACACGCCGGGAATCTACGTTCATCGGCTTGTCCACTCTGCTCATCCCGAAAAGAGAATTGAGAAGAGAACCACTCGCGAGGAGTAACCCTGTGGCATGGAGTCGTCATCAGATGGCCGCGCGCGCCGCTAAAGAATTGCAGGACGGCTTCTACGTCAATCTTGGCATCGGTATCCCCACGCTTGTTGCCAACTACATTCCCGCCGGGATGACCGTGATCCTGCAGTCGGAGAATGGTCTGTTAGGCATGGGTCCTTATCCGCGCGAAGCGGAGGTGGACCCAGATCTGATCAACGCCGGGAAGGAAACGGTGACCTTCATTCCGGGTGCGGCGACCTTTTCCAGCGCCGACTCCTTCGCCATGATTCGCGGCGGGCACATCGATCTGGCAATTCTTGGCGCTATGCAGGTTTCTGAGCGCGGCGATCTGGCCAACTGGATGATTCCGGGCAAGCGGGTCAAGGGAATGGGCGGCGCGATGGATCTTGTTTCCGGGGTTCGGCGCGTGCTTGTGCTGATGGAGCACACGGCTGCGGATGGCGGCGCCAAGTTGTTGCGCAGTTGCTCTCTGCCGCTCACCGGAGCCGGCGTTGTGAATCGCGTGATCACCGATCTCTGTGTCCTTGATGTAACGCCATCGGGCTTTGAAGCAATCGAGCTGGCCGACGGTGTTACACGGCGCGATGTGGAGCAGAGAACCGCTGCTCCGGTGCGCTTCAGCGAAGCAGCGGCCTGATCTGTGCAGTTGCCATCATGAAGAGTGTCCTCCCGGCCATTGAGGCTTGCGCTTTTCGAGAAATGCCGCAACCCCTTCCTGAAAATCCGCCGTTTCCTTTGCCTGAACGCTTGCCTCCAATGCTTCCTTGATCGCAGCGTCTAGCCACGCCCTGTTCTGCGCGGCCATCAAGCGCTTTGTCGCTGCTAGGGCCTGCGGGCTATTTGCGATCAGGACCTCTGCCAGCGCCTGCACCCGGTGTGCCAGATCTTCGGGCTGCGCCACCTCATGCACCAGACCCAAACGGAGAGCCTCCGCGGCATCGAATAGACGCCCCGTCAACAGCAGATCGCGGCTCCTCTTGTCTCCGATCTGGAGAGCCAGAAACGCCGAGACCAACGCAGGCACAAAGCCGATCCGCGCCTCGGTGAATCCGAACTTTGCCGCAGGCGTGGCCAGAGTGAAGTCGCAAATCATCGCCAAACCTGTTCCGCCCGCGATTGCCGCACCGTGTACCGCCGCGATTGTCGGAATGGGCAACTCGTACAGGTCGCGGAAAAGCCGGGCGATCCGCTCCGCATCGGTTCGGGACTCGGCTGTTGATTGGCCTTGCGCGCCCTGCAACGCCGATAAGTCCAGACCCGAGCAAAAGGCCTCGCCGGCTCCGGTGAAGACAAGAACCCGGCAGGCGCTTGCGGCCTCTTCCATTGCGGCAATCAACTCCGCTTGCATTTCTGGTGACATTGCATTCCTGCGTTCGGGCCGATGCAACGTGATCGTCCGCACCGGGCCACTGTCCGCAACCACAATCGTGTTGTAGTTCAACCTGCCCTCCAGCCTTGCGCTACGACTCTGCATTTCAAACAGGTATATGTGTGTTGACTATCCGCTCGAAAGCACTTGATTTCCGGCACCCGCGACAATCTCCGCGCCAGCGCGGAGCAGTTGATCCAGCGGCTCCAACCTGGGAAGCCGTGCGCCACACTCCGTCAATACCGCAACCAATGTTTCCGTGGGAATATTCCCTACCAGATCGTCCTGCGCAAATGGACAGCCGCCAACTCCGCCAAGGGCCGCGTCAAACCGCCTGCAACCCGCCTCGAATGCCGCGCGAATGCGTGTGGCCGCGTCCTCCCGCCGCGCATGAAGATGCACGCCAAGCTCAATTCCCTGATGCGCGGTAAGCACCGCCGCAACCGTCTCCGCAACCAGATCGGGCGATGCCAATCCTACTGTATCCGCAAGCGAAATCTGCCGCACGCCGGAATCTATCAGCAGAGCGCACGCATCCAGCACACTACTCGTGCTCCACGCGTCGCCGTAAGGATTCCCAAACGCCATGGAAAGATAGGCCACAACGTCCAGCCCTGCGTCGCGGGCCAATTTTATAATCAGCTTTAACTCATGCAGCGCTTCGGCCGGCGTCTGATGCTGATTACGGCTGAGAAACTGTGGTGAAATCGAGTAAGGGAAACCCAGCGTCCGCACGGCGCCTGTGCGGACTGCCCGTTCTGCCCCTTTGCGATTCACCACGATCCCAATGATTTCGACTTCTTGCGGAGGCGCGAGGGACTCAAGCACCAGTTCCGAATCCGCCATCTGGGGAACGGCAGCGGGAGAAACGAAACTGACGGCGTCGATATGCGTGAAGCCCGCATCCACCAGCTTGCGCAGATAACCGGCCTTCGCCGCCGGCGGAATCAGCCCCTTCAGCCCTTGCCAGGCATCCCTGGGACACTCCACGATTTTGACTGGATCGTCCATCATTTCTTCAATTCGCATACGTGGCAAAGAGCAATCAACCGCGCGATGGGTTGACCTTCAGAATTTCCCGCGCGATGACCATGCGCTGAATCTCGCTTGTGCCCTCCCCGATCGTGCATAGTTTTACGTCGCGGTAATACTTCTCCGCGGGGTAATCCTTGATGAAGCCATAGCCGCCAAACAACTGCACCGCTTCATCGCAGATGCGCACCGCCACCTCGCTCGCAAACAGCTTGGCCATTGAAGATTCGCGCGTGACCTTGCGGCCCGCGTCCTTGAGCACGGCGGCGCGCTGGGTAAGCAGCCGCGCCGCTTCCAGCTCCGTAGCCATATCCGCCAGCTTCCATTGGATTCCCTGAAACTCGGCAATCGCCTTTCCGAATTGCCGCCGCTCTTTCACATATTTCAGTGCCGCATCGAGAGCACCGCGCGCAATCCCCAGAGCCAGTGCAGCGATCGAGATCCTGCCGCCATCCAGCACCCGCATCGCATCAATGAACCCCTCGCCCTCTGTCCCGAGCAGGTTTTCCTCTGGAATCTCGCAATCTTCAAATATCAGCTCGCTGGTGTCGCTCGCTCGCAGCCCCAGCTTGTTCTCTTTCTTGCCTGGCCGGAATCCCCTGGTCCCTTTCTCCACCACAAAGGCCGACAGCCCATGCGTTCCCTTGGTTTTGTCGGTCACCGCGATCACCACTGCGACATCCGCGTAGCGCCCATTGGTGATGAAGGTCTTGTTTCCGTTCAACACATAGCGGTCGCCGTTCTTTACGGCAGTCGTCCGCGCGCCGCTTGCATCCGATCCCGCGCCCGGCTCGGTAAGCCCCCAGGCCGCCAGCCATTTGCCTTCAGCCAGCGGCTGCACATACTTTCTTTTCTGCGCCTCGTTCCCGGCCAGGAAGATATGATTTGTCCCCAGCGAGTTATGCGCGGCCACCGTGATTCCCAGCGAACCGTCCACCGCCGATAGCTCTTCAATGGCTAATACGTAGTCCACATAGCCCAAACCGGCGCCGCCGTATGCCGGAGGAAAGATGATCCCCAGCAAGCCCATCGCGCCCAGCTTCTTCACCGCCTCCAAGGGAAATTCACTCGCCTCATCCCAGGCCATCACATTCGGCGCGATTTCTCTCGCCGCGAAGGTTCGAATCTCGCGCCGGAGCTGCTCCTGATCCTCGGTGAGCACAAACGGGTACAAGCTCTCTGCCGGTTCGACTCCATGCTTCATCTTGGCGCTCCTTCCCGTAGCTTGCAATTCGCCGTTCCTCTTCTTGCTTTATGAAATGCCGCCGTTTCCCCCAGGCAGAGTAAATCGAACCGGAGATAGAATCAGGTCTGCAAGACTCCCGGATTGAACTTCGGTATCTCGGGATTCAAAGCACAGGCTTCGAGAGCCGCGATTAATACCGCTCTCGTTTGCGCCGGATCGATGATTGCGTCGATCCAAAGACGCGCAGCGCCGTAACGCGGATCGGCCTGCGCATCGTAGTCGGCCCGAATCTCATTGTTGAGAGCTGTTCTTTCCTCGTCGGAGAGTGTCTTTCCGTTCCGCTCCATCTGCTTCGCGCGCACTTCAGACAGCGTGCTTGCCGCCGACGCTCCGCTCATCACCGCATACCGCGCAGTCGGCCACGCAAACAGAAACCGTGGATCGTAAGCTTTCCCGCACATTGCGTAGTGTCCTGCGCCAAAGCTGCCGCCGACGATCACCGTAATCTTGGGCACCACGCTGGTGCTCACTGCCGATACCATCTTCGCTCCGGCGCGAATGATCCCCGACCACTCCGCATCCTTGCCCACCATAAACCCGTTTACATCGTGCAGAAACACCAGCGGAATCAGGCTTTGATTACAATCCATGATGAAGCGCGCCGCCTTCTGCGCGCTCTCCGTGTAAATGACGCCGCCCACCTCAATTCGCGTCGCGCCCGCGGCCGGGCCCATCGCTACCGTTTGCTTCTGGTTGGTTTTTTGATTGGCGACAATGCCAACCGCATGGCCACCGATCCACGCGTACCCGCAGAGAATCGTCCGGCCAAACTCCGCTTTGTACTCGTCAAATTCGCTGCGGTCCACGATCCGCGCAATCACCTCTCGCATCTCATAAACGTTGCTTGCGCCCGGTTCGGGATTGAGCAATCCATACAGATCCTCTGTGTCGAATACCGGCGCATCGCGCACCGCATCGAACTCCCGGCGGCGAAAAATCTCCTTGGCAGCCGGACGCTCGCCCCACTTCGCCACCAGCGACCGCAATCGCGCCAGGCACAGGTGATCGTTCGGCTCCTTGAAATCCACTGTTCCTGATATCTCAGCATGCATTGACGCACCGCCCAGTTCCTCGGCTCCCGTCTTTTGCCCAATCGCAGCCTGCACCAGCGACGGCCCGGCCAGAAACAAACCCGACCCTTCGGTCATCAGCACCGTATCCGTCATTACCGGAAGATACGCGCCCCCCGCAACGCACATACCCATAATCGCCGTGATCTGCGGAATTCCCAGCGAACTCATCACCGCATTGTTGCGGAAGACCCGCCCAAAATCATCGGTATCCGGAAACACGTCCTCCTGCAAAGGTAGGAAAACCCCGGAGGAGTCGACCAGATACAGTGTCGGGATACGGTTTTCAAGCGCAATCGTCTGCGCGCGCAGCACCTTCTTTGCAGTCATCGGGAAAAATGCGCCGGCCTTCACCGTCGCGTCGTTGGCGATGATCATGCACAGGCGTCCGCTCACCCTCCCTAGCCCTGCGACTACGCCGGCACACGGCGCGCCCCCATAGTCCGCGTACATTCCGTGCGCCGCCCACAATCCCAGTTCCATCAACTCTGTTTCTTCATCCAACAGCAGTTTCAGCCGCTCCCTTACGGTCAGCCGTCCTTTCGCGTGCTGCGCCTCCGCAGCCTTTGCACCGCCGCCCAGCCGAATCACGTCCTCTTCCGCACGGTGCGCCGCCATCAATGCCACAAGCGCCGCGCGGTTTGTTTTCATTCGCGCGTGTAGCGGATCAAGCGCGGACGGCAATTGGTTTGTAAACTCAATACCCTGCGGCATCTTGTCTTTCCCTACGATTCAGACGTTGGTAAAAGTAGAAAAGTGGCTGATGGAGGCAATGTTTGGACTTACTCGATCCTTTCCACTGCAATCGCCGTCGCTTCTCCGCCTCCAATGCAGAGTGAAGCGATTCCTCGTCGAAGTCCGTATTTCTCAAGCGCCGAAAGCAGGGTAACAAGAATCCTCGCACCGGACGCGCCAATCGGATGCCCCAGCGCGCAAGCACCGCCGTGGATATTGACCTTATCGTGCGGAAGGTCGAGATCGCGCATTGCCGCCAAAGCAACCACAGCAAATGCTTCGTTGATTTCAAATAGGTCAACTTCACGGATGGCCCAGCCGGTCCTTTCCGCGAGCATCCGGATCGCGCCAACGGGCGCTGTCGTAAAGAGAGCCGGAGCTTGTGCGAAAGTGGCGTGACCTGCAATCGTCGCAAGCGGCTTGATCTTGCGCCGCTCCGCTTCGGAACGGCTCATCAGTACCAGCGCGGCCGCTCCATCGGAGATCGCGCTGGAGTTTGCGGCCGTCACCGATCCGCCTTCACGAAATGCCGGCTTGAAACTCGAAATCTTATCCACGTTGGCTTTTTGCGGCAGTTCATCCTGGCTGACTTCGCGGTCCACCTTTCCCGTTCTGACTGCAATCGGAACGATCTCTGCCGCGAAGCTTTCATCCGCAGCCGCCTTCTGAGCGCGCAGCAGCGAGGTCGCTGCAAATTCGTCCTGCGCCTCGCGCGTAAATGAGTAGCTTTGCGCGCAATCCTCCGCGAAGGTGCCCATCAACCGGCCCCGGTCATAGGCGTCCTCCAGCCCGTCAAGAAACATGTGATCGATTAGCCGGCCGTGACCCATGCGATAACCGGCGCGAGCCCGGTCCAGGAGATACGGAGCATTGGTCATGCTCTCCATGCCCCCGGCTACGGCAACCTGGGCGCTGCCGGCAAGAATCGCATCGCGAGCCAGCATGACGGCTTTCATGCCGGAGCCGCACATCTTATTGATCGTCGTTGCTCCGGTGGAATTGGCCAGCCCGGCCCCCAACGCAGCCTGCCGTGCCGGAGCCTGACCCTGGCCGGCAGGCAGCACGCAACCGAAGAGAACTTCGTCAAAAGCGTCGGATGAGATGCAGGCGCGCTCAATAGCAGCACGGATCGCAATTGCTCCGAGCGTGGGCGCGGCAAGGTCTTTTAGATCGCCTTGAAACGCGCCAATCGGAGTGCGCGCGGAGCCAACGATAACGATAGGATCGTGAGCGGCCATTCACCCATCCTCAAAAAGTGTTGTCAGCGCGGAGCCATACGCAACGCGCCGTCGAGCCGGATCACTTCACCGTTCAGCATCGTGTTTTCAAAGATATGTTTGACCAGAGCCGCATATTCCGAGGGGCGGCCCAATCGAGAAGGAAATGGAACGCTCTTGCAAAGTCCTTCCCGTACCTCCGGTGGGAACCCTGCCACCATAGGAGTCTCAAAGGTTCCAGGAGCGATGGTGGCGACTCGGATGCCAAAACGTGCCAGCTCGCGGGCGATGGGCAGGGTCATGGACACCACTCCGCCTTTAGATGCCGCATAGGCTGCTTGTCCAATCTGGCCATCGAAAGCGGCAATCGAAGCAGTGTTCACGATAACCCCGCGTTCGCCGTCCTCGCCCGGATCTTCTTTCGCGATCACTTCCGCCGCCAACCGGATCATGTTGAACGTCCCCACCAGATTGACGCTGACAGCCCTCAAAAAGGTATCCAGCCGGTGCGGGCCGTCGCGGCCTGCAATCTTCTCGGCGGGCAAGACGCCTGCGCAATTTACCAGTCCGTGTAAGTGTCCAAAAACATCCAGCGCACGCTTCACGGCGGCTTTTCCATCTTCTTCGCTTGTTACATCGGTTTCGGCAAAGCAAGCCGCTTTGCCCAATTGCCGGGCCAAAGCTTCTCCGGCCTCGCGATTCATATCGGCAAGTACAGCGAATCCCTGCTCCTCTATAACAAGACGCGCCACGGCTGCGCCAAGTCCCGATGCGGCGCCCGTAACCAGGAATACGTGGTCTTTGATATGCATCAACGTCTTCTTTCACGGCCAAATTAAATCCCAAACGAAGCATAGCAGCGCCGGGTAGTGTCTATGTTTGCAACCCTGCATTGAGTGGTTGGATTCCGAGGCAAACGATTAACTGCCTTTCTCTTTCATCGACACGTCGTCATAGAGATGGAGTAGATGGCCGTCTGGATCGGCAAGGACCGCCCCATATCCCCAGAAATGCTTTCCGGGTTTGGCGACAAACATCAATCCGGCCGTCGACAGTTTTTCAAACAGCGCGTCCACATCCTCGACTTGAATCGTATACGAAGACTGTCCGCTCAGGATCGGCTCGTCGAACTGCTCCAGAAACACCGTAAGGCCGGCATCATCCTGGATCGCAGCGACGCCAGATCCGGACCTGCCGCCCTGTGGAACCTCGAACTCAACTTTGAAACCGAGGTGGCCGACATACCACTCCCGAGAAATCTTCCAGTCGCGGACCGCGAGAGTGAGGTGGTCGAGTTTCACCATGGAGACCCCTCCAGATTGAGCCAATCATAAATTTCCTGACACGTCAAATTCAAAGTACGGAACGCTGTGGGAGGTGAGCATTCAAACTGAGATACTACCCACTGCCGCACCATCTGTGATAATACGTCAGGATCGAAAGCGCGCAAGGAGACAAACTCCGGTGAATACTCTTCCCTCGAGCCGGCCTGTTACCCACTTAAGCGAGGACGAACAACTGTTGCGCGACACCGTGCGGCAATTTGCTCAAGACAAGGTCGCTCCCCTCGTGCGGGTCATGGACGAAAGCCAGCAGATGGATGCCGGGTTGATCGCCATGCTCTTTGAACTGGGCTTGATGGGAATCGAGATTCCGGAGGAGTTTGGCGGCAGCGGCGGCACGTTTTTCGATACTGTCCTGGCCGTTGAAATGATCTCGACCGTAGACCCGGCAGTCGGCTTGATCGTGGATGTGCAGAATACCCTCGTTGTCAACGCGTTGCTGCGCTGGGCGACCGCGGAGCAGAAGCGGAGATACCTGCCCCGGCTGGCGGCAGACACCGTTGGCGCGTATGCGCTGAGCGAGGCGGCCTCGGGCTCCGATGCGTTTGCGCTTCAGATGCGCGCGGAGGAGCGCGACGGCGTCTATCTCCTCAACGGGCGAAAGCTCTGGATCAGCAATGCGAAGGAAGCGGGATTGTTCATTGTCTTTGCCACCGTCGATGCTGGCGCGGGATACAAGGGCATCACAGCATTTCTCGTGGAGAAGGGCGCGGAGGGATTCCACATCGGCAGGAAGGAAGACAAGCTTGGCATACGTGCATCGAGTACATGCGAGTTGGTTTTCGAAGATTGCGCGGTACCGGCCACACAGGTGCTGGGAGAAGTGGGCAAGGGCTACAAGATCGCTATCGAGACGCTGAATGAGGGACGTATCGGCATCGGCGCTCAAATGCTTGGGCTGGCCGAGGGTGCATGGGGCCACGCCCTTAAGTATGCCAGGGAACGCGAGCAATTCGGAAAAGCGATTGTGGAGTTTCAGGCAATGCAATTTCAGCTTGCGGAGATGGCTACGGAGATTGAGGCCGCTAAGCTGCTGGTCTACAACGCAGCCCGGCTCAGGGACGCGCAGAAGGATTTTCGCAAAGAAGCGGCCATGTGCAAGTACTTCGCCTCGCATACCGCGGAGCGCGTCGCGAGCCTTGCGGTGGAGGTTTTTGGCGGTTCCGGTTTTATCAAAGACTATCCGGTTGAGAAGCTCTATCGCGACGCGAAGATCGGTAAAATCTACGAAGGCACTTCGTTCATGCAACTTGCGACCATCGCCAAGTTCGTTCTGAATGAGGTTTAGGTCCCTGACCGCTTATTGTTGTACCAAATTTGGGTGCCCCACCCTCGGCGCGTCTCTGTTTTTGCGCCTAGGGTGGGATGCCACGGCACTCAACCGCCCCTTACGAAATCACGCGGTCAGAGACCTAGTGGAGTATTCCGGGCATAAGTCCGATGTGAATTGAAACTGGCGCGCCAACTGTTAAGATGCAGTGTGTATGGCAAGCAATCAAAATCGGCAGTCGCCGGGCGCGCTATTTCGCGCCGCGCTTAGCGCGGAGACGCCGCTGCAAATCGCCGGCGCAATCAATGCCTACACAGCGCGCCTGGCTGAAACTGCCGGCTTCCGCGCGATTTATCTGTCGGGGGGCGGTGTCGCCGCAAATTCTCTGGGCATGCCCGACCTGGGGATCAGCACGATGGACGACGTGCTGACCGATGTTCGCCGGATCACGGATGCGACCGCCCTGCCCCTTCTTGTAGACATCGACACCGGCTGGGGCGGCGCATTTAACATCGCGCGAACTATCCGGTCGATGATTCGCGCAGGCGCGGCAGCAGTGCACATCGAGGACCAGGTGAGCGCGAAGCGATGCGGCCACCGGCCAGGCAAGGAACTGGTAACCGGCGAAGAGATGGCGGACCGCATCAAGGCAGCCGTCGACGCTCGCACTGACGAGCAGTTTGTGGTGATTGCGCGAACCGATGCACTGGCCAGCGAAGGGCTTGCCAAAGCGATTGCACGGGCGCAGGCTTACGTGACCGCCGGCGCTGACATGATCTTTGCCGAGGCCGTGACGCAATTGGCAATGTACACCGCGTTCCGCAAAGCGGTGGGTGTGCCCATCTTGGCGAACATTACTGAGTTCGGTCAGACGCCGCTTTTTACGCGCGATGAGCTTGCCGCGGCTGGCGTGGACATGATTCTCTATTGCTGCGCGGCGTACCGGGCGATGAATGCCGCGGCTCTCAAGGTATATGAGTGCATTCGCGCCGAAGGAACGCAGCAGAGCGTGGTTCCGCTGATGCAGACCCGCGCCGATCTTTACCGTTATCTCGACTACCATGCATACGAAGAAAAACTGGATCGGCTCTTCGCCACGAACAAGCGCGCGAAATAGACTTGGCAAGAGCGATTCATTAGCCTGATCTTCGCTGGAGCATCTCGATGAGCACAACAGATTCCAATCCCGCACCCGCAGCCTTCAAACCCAAGAAGTCCGTGGCCCTTTCAGGCACAGCGGCAGGTGCAACGGCTGTCTGCACTGTAGGACAACATGGCAACGATCTCCACTATCGCGGCTACGACATCCGGGATCTTGCCGCAAACTGCACATTTGAAGAAGTGGCCCATCTGTTAATCCGCGGCAAGCTACCCAACGCGGCAGAGCTTGCCGCATACAAGGCACGCTTGGTTGCCCTTCGCGGCCTGCCCGTTGAAGTCAAGCAGGCGTTGGAACTTCTTCCTTCTCAGACGAGTCCTATAGACGTTCTGCGAACCGGAGTTTCAGTGTTGGGTTGCGTGCGGCCGGAGGAAAGCGGTTATAGCGATAAGACCGCGCTTGCCATTGCGGATTCGTTGCTGGCCTCGGTCCCGTCGATGCTTCTCTACTGGAATAGTTTCGCGCGTCATGGAATACGCATCGAAGTCGAGACCGCCGGCGATTCGATCGCCGCCAGTTTTCTTCACCTCCTTCACGGCAAAGATCCTAAAGCAAAGTGGACCGCGGCCATGCACCTTTCGCTGATTCTGTATGCGGAACACGAGTTCAACGCATCCACTTTTACAGCACGCGTGATTGCAGGCACTGGCTCTGATCTCTACTCCTCAATCACCGGAGCTATCGGCGCGCTGAAGGGGCCAAAGCACGGCGGCGCCAACGAGGTAGCGCTGGAGATTCAAAACCGTTACGCCTCTCCAGAGGAAGCGGAATCCGATATTCGCCGCCGGGTGGAAAATCGCGAGGTGATCATCGGCTTCGGTCATCCGGTTTACACACTCTGCGACCCGCGCAGCGACCTGATCAAAGAGGTAGCTCGCGGTCTGGTGGTGGATGCCTCCGGCGCACAGCTCTTTTCGATTGCCGAGCGCATTGAGGCCACGATGAGCGATGCCAAGCGCATGTTTCCTAACCTCGACTGGTATAGCGCGGTTGCTTATTCACTCATGGGAATTCCCGTCGATTTCTTCACCCCGCTCTTCGTCATCGCCCGCATATCAGGCTGGTGCGCCCATGTTATCGAACAGCGTCAGGACGGCAGAATTATCCGTCCGTCTGCCCTTTACACTGGACCAGAAAATCTCAGGTTCGTTCCGATCGCCGAACGGGAGTGAGTCTTTCCAGATTCCAGATTGAAGAAGCGTGACCACGTGATCGAATCCACCCATTTAAGAAGGAGAGTTTGTGTCCTCTCTAATCAGCAATGCAAGACCCGCGCCGGACAAGGTTCTTACCGACATCGCCGACTATGCGCTGAATTATCGGGTTGAAAGCGAACTTGCGTATGACACGGCGCGTTCTTGCCTGATTGATACGTTGGGTTGCGGGCTGGAGGCCCTGGAATATCCGGCCTGCACCAAACTGCTGGGGCCAATCATTCCCGGCACGATCGTTCCGCACGGCGCGCGCGTGCCGGGAACGGGCTTTCAACTGGACCCAGTCCAGGCGGCTTTCAATATCGGCACGATGATCCGCTGGCTGGATTTCAACGACACCTGGCTGGCTGCCGAGTGGGGCCACCCCTCCGACAATCTGGGAGGTATCCTCGCTACCGCCGACTGGCTCTCTCGTACAGCCCTTGCGCACGGAGCGCCGCCGCTCACCATGAAACATGTTCTGACCGCGATGATCAAGGCCCACGAGATTCAAGGCTGCATCGCTCTCGAAAACTCATTCAACGAGGTAGGTCTCGATCACGTACTGCTGGTCAAGGTGGCTTCCACTGCCGTCGTAAGTCAATTGCTTGGGCTCACGCGCGAGCAAACCATCGCCGCGCTCTCGCTGGCATGGGTAGATGGCCAAAGCCTGCGCACCTATCGTCATGCGCCCAACACGGGCACGCGCAAGAGTTGGGCCGCGGGCGACGCCACCAGCCGCGCGGTACGCTTGGCGCTGATGGCGCGTGCAGGAGAGATGGGTTACCCCTCAGCGCTGACCGCCAAAACCTGGGGCTTCTACGATGTTTCATTTCGAGGCCGCGAGTTTCAATTTCAGCGGCCCTACGGCTCCTACGTCATGGAAAACGTGCTCTTCAAGATTAGTTATCCAGCCGAGTTTCATGCTCAAACCGCGGTCGAGGCTGCAATGGCCTTGCGAGCGCGGCTCATCGAGCTTGGCAAAACAGCCGAAGATATTCGCGGTATTACACTGCGTACCCACAAAGCCTGTCTGCGCATCATCGACAAGAAAGGACCGCTCACGAACCCGGCCGACCGCGATCACTGCGTTCAGTACATGATCGCGATACCGCTTCTCTTCGGCAGGCTCACGGCTGCGGACTACGAAGATGGCATTGCCGAAAATCCGGCG
>CAVQMQ010000039.1:0-7922 GCA_963713645.1 uncultured Acidobacteriaceae bacterium
GACCAGCGACGGGTTCTTGTCGTCGTGGAACGGGCACAGGCCCAACAGGTCGGCACCGTGCCGGTGCAGCTTGATGCCCCGCGCCTCGGCCAACCGCTGCACCGATACCTCCCGTTTCAGCCGTTCGACCTCATGTTCCGGGATTCTCGCCATTTTTCCGCCTTCCGTAAAAAACCTGTCAAGTGCTTTTTTAAGAAAAAGACTGCTTAGGAATATATGTATCATACTAATCTTAGGGCGGTACAGATTTTTTGCCTTTAGACTGGTTTCGTATGCCAAGGATTTCCAGACTCAAGCTCATCCCCATCGACTCCGGTTCGGAGACGATAGGCCAGCGCATTGCCCGTATTCGCAAGGAACGCGGTTACACACAGAAGGAAGTTGCCGACCGTATCGGTCTCATCCCGGTACTCGTCTCCAACTACGAAAACGACAAGCTCCGCCTCAACGCCGACATGATCCTGCGCTTTACCGAGGTTCTTGGAGTCACTGCCGATGAACTGCTCCGCTCACAACCAAGCGCACTGCCGGGCCGCAAGCCCAGCCGCAAGGTTCTGCGCCGCCTGGAGCAGATCGAGAGCCTGCCCCGCCGCAAGCAAGATGCCTTGCTCACGACTATCGACGCTTTTCTCAGCAGCACCGCCGGGTAGACCGCGACATGATGAGCGAACCATTGCTTCCATTGCAACCGGACGTGTTGCACTTTGACCTGCACGATGGGCCGCTCACCGAAGATGAGCTGACGCGGCTGGCCTGGCTTGATCTTTTTGGCCACATGAAGGACATCTGCGACACGCTGAACGGCGGCGGTTGCCTCGGCTGGTTCTATCTTCCGCAAGATGCCAAGCTGATCTATGAGAAGCCCTCTCCAACAGAGCACAAGATCGTTTACCGCGTGGGCGCAAGCGAGTATGTATTTCGGCTCTACGTCGATTTCGATTTGCGCTTTCTGCGATACAGCTTTGATCCCTGCCCGGTTACTTTTCAGCGCATGATCGCCATACGCGGCGAACAAGCCTACTTTTCTAATCGAGACAGCGCGCCCGATGGAGACAAGACGATGGAAGACGCGGCGGCGGCTTTGATGCTGGAGTTTCTTCTTCTGGACGATGGGGCAGGGCAACTCGACGCTGGCTCTGCTGGGGCTGCGTAGTTAGCTCTCTCATGTTTGGAACATGAGAAAAATACATTTTTCTCATAGCTGAAAAACATCCGCAGCGGAGGCATCAGTCAAGGCCGCGAAGCGCCGCCGCAGCGGGCGGAGCGAAGCGGAGAGCCTTTACGGATGCCGGAGCGGAGGGTACGGCGCGTAAGCGCGGAAAAGGCCCGCCAACCCTCACCCCTTTGTTTTCAATAGGTTCCCCTACAGTAACTTTTTGCTTTCACAGGAAAGCAGGATTTAGGAATTTCTCTTCTAGTTGCTTGATTCTATTATGGTTCCCGCATAGCAACCTGTAAACGCCACACTTTTCGCTTCGGATGGCTGTAGGCTACTGATTCCGCTGTGGTTCCCGCAGGAGAACTCAAGGTTGCTCTACAGCACCCATTCTGGGGTGATGTGTCCCCCTAATTCCCATGCGGAGCATGGACGGGTTTTGCGATGCTGGATCAGGGCTGGATGGTTGGCGAGGGGACGGCTCTACGACGGCCCTACACCATATCGACAACCTCGAAATCGAAGCCCTTCATCCCCTCCCGTTGCATGGCCTTCAAGAACCTCTTCGAGACGACGAGGAGTTGAAACGGGCGAAATAGCCCTTGACGCCCGCCTGTATAAACTCCTGTCCGGCAGAGATCAGAGCCGTCCCAACTGGCCCCGATCACCGACAACGAGGAAATTGGCTGTATGCCTGCTATCTCTCCAGACTTGCTCAGGGCTGGATGGATGGCGCGGGGGACGGCTTCACACGACGCTAAACTCGCCTGCGTAGTCGAGAGGCCACACGACCTTGTCCTCACCCCGTCGCGCAACCCTGATCACCGCATCGTCAAGATTGCCGCTGTCGCGCAGCGTTTCGTGATCACCTTCAGAGCCTTCTTGGCATCTGAGAAAGCAAAAGATGTTCATCGTGCCGCTGCCGATGTCGCCGCCGTCTAAGTAGCCCAATTCGGCTTTGCTCAGGAACTCCTCCAGAAGGGTTTCGATCTTCACCCGTCGGTCGTAGTCCTGCATGGTTCCGTGACCCTGTATCCGGTACTGGATCACCACCGGATACAGCTCATCTTCCGGGTACACATCGACAGGCATCGGCTCAGTTTTTGGCGCAGCATCCGGCTCCGCCGATTTCGCAGCCTCGCCAAGGAACTCCGCTTCGACAAGCGAAAGATGCTGGCGGAGTTTGTCGGCGTCGAAGGCGATCTTCTTCTTTTTCAGCTTCTCAACACAACTCCAGATCGCCTTGTCTACATTCAGCCACAAGAAACGCCGGTAAGCGTCGAGGGGAACGTCCCACTCTGCCTTGCTGATGTTTATCTCAGCGCAAAGCAGATTCTTTGCGAACGGATACGTCCTTATGCCTATACGTCTGTTCGGATTGCCTTGTATGCCCTCCAAAATCGGGTCAAAACGCATCCTAATACCACTCGCGTCATAAGGCCCCCGACAGTGAATTGCCAGTAGCTCCTTCAGGAATGCGCCTACCGACTTGATGGGATCAGGAACCTTTTGCCCATTTCTCGGATGGAAATTCAAAACCCACTCTGTACTCATCCGCAACCTTCTCCCTCACTCCTGGCTTCTTTGCCTCACCACATTGAGTTTGATCCTGCCCCACGTTCGCAGTTCAATGGGCCGGGGAATCTCTTCTTAAGCTCGCGCTCTTGGCTAAGCATATTGCGCCTCGTTCCAGAATCAACCACATTCGGCCCCGGAGACCCGCCGTAGCCATCTAGCGTGGGACCTGTGTACCGGGTACTTGCATCAAAAGAAATGCCCCACTTCAGGAAGTTTCCGAATCCATCGTAGAGTTCGTATAGCTCTGCATATGCATTCGGATCGCAGTTGCAGCTTGCGTTGTGAACGAGGAAGCCGGTTTCACCGACGAAGTAGTCATGATCTTTGTCGAATGACTACAACTACTCAAAACGGTCAACTCTCAATTAATACGGAGAGTTCATTCCGAAAAACCATCTGCGCCTCAGGTTCGCCATCAAAGTAGCGTTCCCAATACCCGACCTCAGACCAGGCTCTTGGACCGAGAGTGTAATCCCGCTCTCCTTTCTTGCAGATCACCCAATTTCTCGGAATTGACTCATCCGTCACCTCAAATAGTTCCCCGGCAAATAGCGCTGGCGTATGTTTGTCGTTGCCGATCAGTCGAAATTGAATCTGGTTATCACCACTGAAGCTGACGCAGAGCACATCGTATTCGCGTCCGATAGTCAGCCAGCGATCCCCATCTGGAGGCATCTCCCCTTTGAAAGACGGTTTTGTGCATCGGACACGCATAAGAATCCCTCACTTGTAGATCGTTGGGCATTGGATATTAAAAACAGCCTTGTAGTCGTTGTATAAAACCTCTCCCGTTTGCGGGTTCTTGTAGAAGTGAACCTGGAAGTCTCCTGAAGGACTCTGGAAAGTCGGGGTCGAATATTTCCCGAAACCGCCGGGAATACCAGGATTCCCGATTCCGCCCGGACCGATGATCATTTGGGAGCCTTGAATCGCGAGATCGGTCAACCACCCTTCAGGAGTAAACGGAGAATTTGCGCTCTCTAACCGAAGTGCCTGCTGGAGAGGGGAATCGCCGTTCACCAACCCCGGAATGCACGGGCAATTGGCATTGTGAACGAGGAACCCGGTTTCACCGACGAAGTAGTCATGGTCTTTGGCGAGAGAGAACGGCCAGACGCCGTTTTCACACTACACTCCCCGCAACCCCTACACCGTAATCGCCTTAACAAGATCATCCCCCTGATGCAGTCCCGGATTTTTACTCCCAACCCCCAGATGCGGTTTTTTTCTTAGCTGCGGCATTGCAGCTAGAAGCGATTCAGAGAACGCATGGTTTGGTGTTGACTCCATTGCATTCGATTGTACGACTTGAGGGGATACATTGGGCAGCAGGTTGTGCGCGGCACTGCGCACAGATTGCACGGCGGCAGTGCTGCGGATTGCGCGCCGCATTGCGCACTGACTGCGCAACAGATGAGCAGCGGATGGTGCGCGACACTGCACACGGATTGCATGGCGGAAGTGCTGCGGTTTGTGCGCGTCACTGCACATAGACTGCGCAACGGAAGAGCAGCGGACCGTGCGTGACATTGCGAACCGATTGCACGATAGAAGAGCGGCGGCTTGTGCGCGGCATTGCGCGACGGAAGAGCGGCAGCTTGTGCGCGTTTGCGGATTTGCTTGCGGCGCGGATCGGCGGCGATTCTGTAACGCATCGGGGGCCGATTCCGGGACGGAAACGGCCCCTCTTTAGCAGCTAAAGAAGCTACTAAAAGAAGAACTTTATATATCTATTCGCGGTCTTCTTCGACCTCCGCCGCAAGCATTTCGAGGAGTGCTTCGGCGTCGGGAGTTGTGGCTTTTGTGGCCGGATTCTCGCCCTTTTTGAGCATGGCTCCGGGATGGGTTGCAGCGTGGACCTGTTGCAGGGTTCGGATAGCAACCTGCGTGTAAATCTGCGTGGTCTTGATGTCCTCGTGGCCGAGCAGCGCCTGGATATGGCGGATGTCGGCTCCGCCCTCGTGCATCAGCGTGGCCATCGTGTGCCGGAACAGATGGCACGATCCTGTTTTGCCCAGCTTGGCCGCGTCGATGCGCTCCTTGACGACGAAGGTCAGATGATTGCGGCTGAACGGCTCGCCCTGCGCCGTCAGGAAAACGGTCATATCGTCCGGCTCGATGGCCAACTGCGGACGGCCCTCGCGGAGATATTTCTGAAGCCACGCTATCGCCCGCTCTCCGATGGGCACATAGCGGTCCTTGTGCCCTTTGCCCTGGCGGATCAGGATCAGGCCGCGGTCGAATTGCAGGTCGTACAGCTTCAACTGCACGGCCTCCATGCGGCGCATTCCCGTCGAGTAGAGCGCTTCGAGGATGGCGCGGTCGCGCAAGCCGATTGGCTCCTCGATCTCGCACAGTTGCATGATCCGCTCGACCTCAGCAGCGGAGAAGATGTTCTTGGGCAGGCTGCGGCCCAGCCTGGGCAACTCGATCTCCGACGCCGGATTATGCAGGATGTGATTCCGCCGCGTCATCCACCGGAACCACACGCGCAACGGAACCAGATACGAGTGCTGCGAACGGAAGCTCAACGGCTCCCCGTCCTTCTTGCGGTAGTGGAACAAGTGCCGCTGATACCGCTCCAGCACGGGCCGCGTAACATCGACCGGATCGATCAGGCCGCGCTCCTTGCACCACCCCAGGAAAAAGTTGATGTAAATCCGACGATTGCGCACAGTATGCGCAGAGAAGTTTTTGACGGACATCTCGCGCAGATGCTCCAGCAGCAGCGATTCGAGCGGCGTCTCCGGGAGCGCCTGCGGTTTACGGATTTTGGTTATGCGCGCCATTCGTGCGCCTCCTTTCTGCTCGAAGCATGGTTACGACGGAGCGGAGTTTCTTCCTGCCTCCGTATAAGTGTTTTTTCGCATTCTCGCGGCGAATCGCATAAAGCCCGCATCATCATTGGCGAAGAGTGGCATTTATACAACCCGACACCCCGCCGACTTGGGGCCGACTTGACCCCGACTTCTCGCCATCCGGCCCCGACTTCTTTTCGTCGTACTCATTTTTTGCCCAGCTTTTCAACGTCGATCAGCCCGCCCAACACCGGCTTTCCGCCGTCCTTCGGACGCGTGAACATCAGCTCGTAAACCATGCTCTGGCCACGGCCGCCGCGATGGATCAGCAGGTATTCCAACTCCTCCAGCCGGTGCAAGTGGGTCTTCAACTGCGTATCGCCCCAGCCCGTCGCCTCGCGCACATCGCGCCGGGAGAAGCGGTAGTCGGACCGCTCCATCGCAGCCCGCTCACACTCCGCCGTGACCATCTCATCGACGGCCAGGAGCAAGCGCCGCGTCTGCGGCGGCAACTCGTCCAGCGAGCGGCCTAGTATCTCGTGCGCGAGCCGGTTGGCAACGGCTATATCGTTCACCGTGACCTCGATGTACTCGACCGCGCGGCCATTGTGCTGGACGGTCTTCCGGGGCCGCTGATGCTGATGCAACAGCGCAACGCTGCGGATGAGCGTCAGATACTTCATGTGGTCGCGCCGGGTCCGCGTCTGCGAGTCGTGGAAGGTCAACTCCCGCGCGTAGGGATTGACCACGGAAACCGGCTTCAAGAGCCGCTGCGCGTTGCGATGCACGGCAAGCACCGCCGCGCGGTCCTGCCGCCGCAACAGACCTTCGACCGTCTGCGCCTCGCGCTGCACACGATGGATAGCCTGCGTCTGCGCCCGGTCTTCATTGACCGTGAGAACCAAGCAGCGATTCAACATCTCTTCGTCAAGATCGATGGCCGTCGTGGTCAGGAAGATCATCACCGGGCCTTCGACTCTATATTGATGGGTCAGCAAGCGGCCCGTCGCCGGGTCTTTGCCGGTCGAGGCGATGGTCAACACACCTTCCGACTGCAACAGCTTCAAGGCGTAGGCCGCGCTATGAACGCCCTCTTCCTCCACGATGGCCAGCACCTTGTGTTTGAGGTCGGCTTCGCCCATGTAAAAGAGAGACTGGCCGGTCATCGCGGAGTATTGAACGCGCTGCTCTTCGGGTAGGAACGCGAGTACGGCTTCCATGAGCGAACTCTTGCCCGCCGCCGATGACGATTGCACGATCACCGCGAGCGGCGATTCCAAGTGCCGCGAGACCACGCCCAGATAGCCGACTAACTTGTTGGTCTCCTCGCCCACGACACCGCACAGTGCGAAGTCCTCGATGATCCTTTCCAGCAAGCGCGGATCGCGCAACAAGGCCAGCGCCTCGGCCCGCTCGTCCTCTGTCAGCGTGACCGCCTCTTCCTTCGGCTGAAGTGCCCGCTTGATCTGCTCGTCTTGCAGTTCCTCCAGTTTCAACAGCACTCGGCCAAGATCGCGGCGCAACACATCTTCCTTGATGCCAAGCTCCTCGGCGGCTTGCTTGGTAAAGACACTGCGCTGCCGCGCAGAGTAAAGGTCCATCGTATCGACATGGAAGGCGGACTCATTGCGCGGCGTTCGGCCTGACACAAGCACATTAACCTTCAACAGTTCGTAACTCAGATTCTTGGCCAGCCCGCGCACACGATAGCGGCGGTCGCCCTGCTGCAAGAAGATGTCCTCGCCGCGCATCTCGACCGGCACGTCGATAGTCGGCGCGGGCCCTGCCGGGATTGGCTCCGGCTCAGTCGGCGCAACCGGCTCCGGGACCGGCTCCGGTTTGGCGGCTAAGGAAAAAACCTCTTCTTCGATCTCGGCGGGGATGGATGCGGCGGGGGCTGGCTCTGGAGTAACTTCGATGATTTTTTCTTTAGTTGCTGCTTCTGTCTCTGCTGGCAGTGGCTCGATGCTTGGCTCCGGCATTGCGCCTGGCTCCGGCTCGGCCACGATGACCGGCTCCACCGCGCGCGGCGCTGGCCGCTGGCCCTTGCCCAGCCACTCCGCCTTATTCAGCATCACGCCCAGACTCTTCGCCGCTGGCTGCACTTTCAAGGCGTAGGCGTTCGCGTCCATCTCTTTCGGGAAGAGCACACGGAAGCACTCGATTCCCATCTGCATCAGATCCTCGGCCAGCTTCGCCGCTGCATTGTTTCCGGCCTCGTCGCGGTCGTATGCGATGTAAACCCGTTCGGTGCCGTGCTGGGCGAACGCCGCGCGATGGTCCGCCGTGAAGCCATTCACGCCATAACTGGCCGTCACGTTGCGGTGCCCCGCAACCCAGAACGTCAAGGCGTCGATCAGCGCCTCGCACAGGATGATTTCTTTCGATGC
>CAVQMQ010000040.1:0-144892 GCA_963713645.1 uncultured Acidobacteriaceae bacterium
GTTATGTAGCCTTCCACCGTTACGTATTGCTCACCGCTATTCTGGCGGGATCGGTGGCCACGTTTCTCTGGAAGGCGTAGTAATGTTCATTTTGCTGCTGGCGGGGTTGCGGGCGCAGGTTGATGCGGCTTGTCGTGGTCGTCGGGCGGAATCACAAACGGCTCCGGACCCATGTGGCCGCGGTGGCAGGTGCCGCAGGTAACCGGGGTCTCTGAGCCTGGAACCTTGGATACATAATTCTTGTTGATGTCCTCAGTCATGGTGTACATCATGCGCGCCGTGGCTTTTTCCTGCTTGGAGTCATCGGCAAAGTTAAGCCGCGGGCGTCCATTGGGACCGATGTTTTTAGGGTCGGCTGTGTGGCAGGTGCTGCAATGTACGCCTAGCCCGCCCTCCCATGTTTCCATGATCTCGTGGACCTCATCGCCGGTAAGGTTTTTGGGCAGCACTTTGAGGTTGGTGGGTGCGGGCATCGGATGCGAGTGATCGTGATCTGCCGGCTGGGCTTGCGTGGCAGGGACTTGAGGAGCCTGGGCAGTAGCACTTACGGCGAGCAACGCCGCTGTAAGCAGAGCCAGAGCGCAGATGGGTGGGGCGAGGGAAAAAGTCTTCAAGCGATTGATCTCCTAGAGAGAATAGTTTTTCAGTTAGACGCAGATTCAATCACGCGGGCCGCAGCATCGATCTGTTCGCGTGCAATGACTTCAGTGGCGCACCAGAGGGTAGCGTTGCCTAACTCCGGATACCACTTAGAAAGATCGAGGCCGCCGACAATCTTTTCTTCAAGAAGCCGGCTGTTGAGGGATGCTGGCGATTCGCTGGTTGTGAGGACAAATTCATGGAAGCGCGGTGAGCCGGAGAAGAGGAGTTTGGCTCCGGGCTGGGCGCTAAGCGATTTGGCAGCATAATCGGCTTTGGCCAAGTTATGCTCGGCTAACTCGCGAATGCCTTCTTTGCCATAGACTGTAAGAAAGATGGTCGCCATCAGCGCGACCAGTGCCTGATTCGTGCAGATATTCGAGGTCGCTTTCTCGCGGCGGATATGCTGCTCGCGCGTTGAAAGAGTAAGCACGAAGCCGCGATTGCCGTTGCTGTCGGTTGTTTGGCCAACGAGGCGTCCGGGCATCTGGCGCAGGTACTTTTCTTTGGCGGCAATTACGCCGCAGAACGGTCCGCCGTAGCTGAGGGCGACGCCAAAGGACTGGGCTTCCATGCTGACGATGTCCGCTTCGACGGGCGGGCGAACAATACCGAGAGAGACAGCTTCAGCTATGGAGACAATAAGCAATGCGCCTTTGGCATGAGCTATTTCAGCGATAGCGGGAATATCTTCAATAATTCCAAAGAAATTAGGGCTCTGCACTAACACCGCGGCTGTTTCTTCTGTAACTTCTGTGGCCAGTGCAGACAGATCTATGCGGCCAGTCTCAGTATCGTAACTCGTCAGCGAGAAGGGAAGGCCCTGATGTTTGGCATAAGTAGTGATAACTTCGCGGTACTCTGGATGGACCGTAGTCGCGACAACAGCTTTGTGGCGGCCGGTGATGCGCACGGCCATCATGATGGCCTCGGCTGCGCCGGTTGAGCCGTCGTACATGCTGGCGTTGGCCACGTCCATGCCGGTCAGCTCGGCAATCATGGTTTGAAACTCGAAGATCGCCTGCAACGTTCCTTGAGTTATCTCGGCCTGATAGGGGGTGTAACTGGTGAGAAACTCGCCGCGCTGAACGAGGGAGTCGATGACGACCGGGCGGTAGTGGCGATAGGCTCCAGCGCCGAGAAAGCTGGTGTAGCCGATGGCGTTTTTGTTGCCTGCGGCGCGGAAGTAGTCGATGATCTCGCTCTCGGCTTGCTGGCGAGGCACAGCAAGATCGCGGTCGAGGCGGTACTCGGCGGGAATCACGGAAAAGAGGTCGTCGATGGAGGCCGCGCCGATTTCAGCGAGCATCTGCTCACGCTCGGCGGGCGATTTGGGAAGGTAGCGCATCGTGTCCTTTGGATGCGGAATCAGCGGAGGGTTCGATGGCCGATTTGGCCGCACTGCGGGTATCCGCGAAATCCCGCCCATGTTTTTGAAAACTGTGGCGTATGGATAGTGTATCGCGAAGGTGGCGCCCAAGTGGGTGCGGCCTGTATTGATCGTGGAGGCAGCGGTGGGAATGAACCGCTACGGAGCTTTGCGAGTATTTGTTGATGCGGCGGCAAGCGGAAGAGGCGAATGCCCGATAACTTGAAAATATGTATTGCGGACACCCGCCAATCATATAAGAAAACTTAGAAGCCGGATTGTGTCAGGATGTATTTCGCATGGGTATCCTGGAGCCGTGCTGCTGCGACCGGCTCGTTGTAATGTTGCGCGATGATTTGTGCCGACTGGTTTTTGTCGAGGTAAGGCTCGACAACTGCCAGCTTGATGGTGGCGTGTGTCGCCATCTGCGCGACGGCTACGTTGCTCGAAATGGACTGAACCAGGGTAAAGATCGCGTTCACTATGGTTGCAACGCTGTTGAGAACTGTCAGCACATGCTGCTGGCTGGCGGAATTCACGATTTTTGCGGATTGCAGCAACGCAGCATTAACCTGCTGTTGAAAGGTGACGATCTGGGTCTGCAACTGGTTCAACAGGCTTGCCGAGGGGTTGGCCAAATAGGCCTTGGCCTGCGTGACGAGCAGATTTGAGACGGCGTCAAAGCCGACGGTCGCAGCGATAAAGATCGGCGCATCGGCTGGGGCCAGCAGGATTGCGGTTGAATTGACAGTTGCGACAGCGCTTTGCAAGGCAGGGGTCCAGTTGACGATGTCCTGCGCCACGGTTGTGCCGGAACAGCCTGCGATGAAAGGGATTTGCAAGAGCAATGCGATCAATGCCCATGCGCCCAGCTTAGCTGTTGGATTGCTGGAAGAGTTCTGTGCCGGAGAGCTTTTTTGAGGGTCTTGCGCCAACAGACCCAGCAACGCCGTGGCCAGTGCGCTGATTAGGGTAACGACAGTTCCGTTGCCGACTGAACCGAGGGAGATTCCCTGTTGGGAGAGCGCAGCGGCGATGGTGACTAGGGCGATGAGGACGCCGGCCGCCGATGTTTTGGGGTGGTTCCAGATATTCGAAATGGGATTCATTTGTATTGCTCCTGCGATGTTGACAGGCGGCTCTGCCGCCCTGGTTTTGAAGCGTCTATTTTTGGAGATTGAATTACGGCAGCTCTCCAGAGCGAAACCAGGGTTAGAGCGGTTCTCCAATAGATGTACCCTTGCCGGCTAAGTGCAAGGTGGCTTTTCTTGAGGAAAAAGCCACGCAGCGGTAGCGGTTTCGGTGTATAGCAATTGGAGAACCGCTGTAGTGTGCCCTGTTGAGTTTTATGCAAGGTTGC
Source organism: uncultured Acidobacteriaceae bacterium (assembly GCA_963713645.1). GTDB lineage: Bacteria > Acidobacteriota > Terriglobia > Terriglobales > Acidobacteriaceae > Telmatobacter. The sequence goes on from CAVQMQ010000040.1 coordinate 3,369, forward strand.
CGCTCCTTGATGGTTGCGTCAACTTGATGGACGTGCTTTCCGGATGCACCAATCCCTGGCAGCTCTCCGGCTGCGCGTCGCGCCGTGGTTTCGGCATGACCCGCAGCCCGAGAGCCGCATTCGTGCAGACCCGCTTCCGCGTGCAAAACGGTCCCGCGCCCCGGCGCCTTCCGCAGTAGGGGGAGGGCGAACTCATTCGCCGGGCGCGGCACATCCGTTGTTGGTCTGGCTATGGATTAAGAGTAGGCTGGGTGGGGTTTATATTCGGCAAGTGGAGAAGTGACTGTAAGTTACATATAATAAAAAACTTAGAAAATAGCCGTACCTACATGTCGCTTGACATATCGCAAGCGGTCGTGCGCCACGAGTGGAACGAGTGACTTTTTCATATGCGTAGGACTTGAATATTCTCAGTGCTTGCGGCTTTGGACAGACCGCTATCGAGGGTGCCAAGGGGCAGATTCTCTCGAATGGCGAGATCGAGATAGGCCGAATCGTAGACGCTGAGCTGATGGGTGCGCGCTAGCCGAAGAACCGCTTGCCCGTCACCAGTGTCGGCAATCCGAATTGATATTTGAGCGAGGCTGCGTAGGAACTCTTCCGCATCGGTTGTCAGAATCCGCTTCCGTCCTTCGGCTATGTACAGGATGTTGCGAATCTCGTACCACCAGATAGGTGGCACCACCGCACTGTCGGTTTGTACAACCGTCAGAAGATGATCGGCCAGATCGCTGGACTCGTCCGCCAGCGCCCAGACCGCCGTGATAGATGCATCGAGGACGAAGATCAATCAGAACCTCCGGCCTTCTTGCTTGGCCAACAGGATTTCAGAGATGGTCATACCCTTGCTGCGCAGGCGAATCGCGCGTATCGTCTCCACGGCCTGAGCTGATTCCTGACGGCGTGCTTCTGGTTCAGGCACGATCCGCGCAATCACGCGCCCATGCCGGGTGAGCCGAAAACTCGCGCCGCGTTCGACCTCATCCAGATAGCTCATGAGCTTGGCTTTAACCTCGGTGACGGGAATCTCAAGCATAGGAACCTCAAAATGATCATATTTACTGGTTAGAGTATAGCTCTAATTTGCTCCTAAACCGCATCCCGGGTAGAAATTCGTACAAACCGCCGTCCCTGAATCTCATACTCGCCGCTGATGACGCGGGCGATGGCTTCGCTGTAGGCCAGATGCTCCTCGGCCAGAATCCGTTCTGCGAGTGAGTGGGCATCGTCTGTATCGAGGACGGGGATCGCCCGTTGGAGAATAATCACGCCATGATCGAGATGCTCATCGACAAAATGAACGGTGCAGCCGGCGACTTTGACGCCGTAATCGAAGGCCTGCTGTTGGGCGTCGAGGCCCGGAAAGGCCGGCAGCAGCGAGGGATGGATGTTGAGGATGCGATTGGGAAAGGCGGCGATGAATTCGGGCGAGAGCAGGCGCATGTAACCGGCGAGGCAGACGAGATCGACGTGATGAGCATTAAGGTAGGCAATCACATCGGCATCGTGCTCGGCGCGCTTGCGGCCTTTGGAGACAAGTACTGCGTGATGCAGACCTAATTGTCTTGCAGCAGCAAGACCCGGAGCTTCGGCTACATTCGAGATCACGACAGCGATCTCGACGCCCTTTAAGTGGCCTTCGCGGATGGACTGGGCGATGGCTAGGAAGTTGGAGCCGCGGCCGGAGAGGATTATCCCTAAGCGAATCTGTCCGTCTTTTGAAACGAGATCCAAGATTTCCCTCAGGGGCTAAAGCCCCGCTCCATTTTGAAGCGTCTTCGGCATGACTGAAGTCAAGCCCTGATACAAAACAGTCGCTGGTTTGCAGTTATCAGCGGCAGGTGAGACTTCGACACATCCGCTCGGCGTTGTAGGGAACTGACAACTGATCACTGACAACTGATTACTGACAACGGCTTACGTGTACTGCACCCGGTGCTCGCCTTTGACGACGCGACCGATGACGTAAAATTTCTCTTCGGCGCGGTCGAGGAGGTTCTTCGCCTTCGTGAACTTGGCCGCCGGAATCGCCGCGATCAGCCCGATGCCCATATTGAAGGTGCGCATCATCTCGTCGTCGAGACCTGGCCCAGCGTACGCAAATGCTCGAAGATTGGCAGCACCGGCCAGGAACCCAGCTCGATTTGCGCGGCGATATTTTTGGGCAGAATGCGCGGGAGATTTTCCGTGATGCCGCCGCCGGTGATGTGGGCCATGACCGGTGGTTACGCCCCGCAGTTACAAGCTTTTGAATCACCGAGAGATAGCTGCGGTGGGTCTTCATCAGCGCCGCGCCGGCTTTCTCCTTGATGGCCGAAACATACTGCGTGGGCTTGTAGCCTGCGACTTCAAAAAGCAGCTTGCGGGCCAGCGAGTATCCGTTGGTATGCAGGCCGGTGGAGGGCAGGCCGATCAGCACATCGCCGGCTTTGATGCCCACGCCGGTGACCAGCTTGTCCCGGTCGACCGCGCCGACGATGAAGCCGGCCAGATCGTACTCGCCATCGGCATAGAAGCCGGGCATCTGAGCGGTTTCTCCGCCGATCAGCGCGCAGCCGTTGGCCTTGCAGGCATCGGCCAGCCCGCTGACAACGCTCTCGGTCACTTCGGGATCGAGCCGTGCCGCTGGCGAAGTAGTCAAGGAAAAACAGGGGCGTCGCGCCCTGCACTGCAATGTCGTTGACGCAGTGGTTCACCAGGTCGGCGCCCACGGTGTGGTGCAGGCCCAGCTCGAAGGCCACCTTGAGCTTGGTGCCCACGCCGTCTGCCGAACTGACCAGGATGGGATTCTTCCAGCGCTGCGTGTCGAGGCGGAAAAGCGCGCCAAAACCGCCAATGCCGCCCAGCACGTTGCGGTTAAAGGTTTTCTGCGCCAGGTACTTGATGCGTTCCTTGGCTCGGTCGCCGCCGCTGATGTCTACTCCGGCGTCGGCATAGGTAACGGGGTTTCTCTTGATTTCGTCAGGCACAATCAGGGCTTTCTGCGGCAGGAAGATAGGGCGCGGCTGGCCGAAAGCTCAATTTTAGCAGGGTTTGCGGGCTTCGCAGGGGTTTTGCCCATCACAGCGACAGACCGGAAGAAGGTGATTGAAGAAAAAATGGAAAGCTAGCTTGACATTTATGGCGTCCTGTCATATTCTGACTTGGAAAGTCAGCTTTACATGACAGCAATGATCACAAATCGGGTCAAGGAACTGCGCGTTGCCCGCGACTGGACGCAGGAGCAACTGGCGCAGGCGACGGGCGTCTCGCGCCAGAGCATCAATTCCATCGAGCGCAACCGCTATGTGCCCAGCCTGGAACTGGCCCTGACCTTTTCTCGCATCTTTACTTGTTCAACCGATGAAATTTTTCAACTGGAGGAAAAACAATGACCAATCACTTCCTGGCCAAAGTGCCCATTCTCGGAAAATATGTCGATGAGCGCTGCCTCGAACATCGCCGCCGCTCCACCAGCATGGCCGGCATCACCGGGGCTCTGGTCGCCGGCGGCATCTTGGAGTACCAGCTCTTCGCCAATCACGTTATTCACTGGGATCTCTTCGCCGTCCTCATCGCGATGATGGTGGTCAAGATCACAATGATGACCTGGTACCGCTTCAACGACTAAACCTGGAAGGAGAAAAGGACAATGTGCCTCTCGTATCGACAAATGGATAAAAAGTCCCGGATTCTCGTCGGAATTGCGAATTTTTCACTGGCCGTGGGGCTGAGTTTGCGGAGTTTCGTTCATCCGGCAGGGGCCTCTGCGCGAAACTGGCTCCTTTTTGTTGTCGGGTTGCTGATAGGACTCTCGATCACCGTCAATCTGTACAGCTTGATCCGGTGCAGAGTGAGCCGCTGGAATGTTCCTGCGAACAAGCTATAAAAAGTGAGCGCGTTCCGCGGGCGTAGTAGGGATGGGGCAGCTCTCCATGCGTCCCCAGATGCGGTAGCGACTGCGGGCAATGATCCGGTAGCCGAGATCGCGCAGCGGGCGGGGAATCGGGCGGAGCGCCGTAGCTGCTGCCGGCCACGGTTGAGGCAGTTCGCGGAGGATTGCGAGGATTGCGTCTGAGCGGGTCAGCAACTGCTCTTCTTCCGTTCCAATGCCGCACAGGACCAGGATTGTATTGGGGTTGAATGTGCTGATGGTTGCAGACCGAGGGTCTGCCGGCAGCTCCAGTTGCGGCACTGAATCAGTGAAACCATGCCGCATCAAAACTGCTGCAATCTTCTCCGATTGAGAAGCGACGAAGCGGAGTCTGTCATGGCTGTCACGCCGGAGGAGCCAGTGCACTGAGTGGTTGCAGAGGCCGCAATGGCCGTCATAAACGACCAGTAGCCGTCCGCCGAGTTCGTCGTTTAGATCCATCGCCTACTTCAAAAAAGGTAAAAACGTTCGGAGAACGTCAGCCGGTGTTGCGCAGCCCGGCGGAGATGCCGCTGATGGTTGCCGCGATGGCGCGGTTGACTTCCGGCGTGTTTTCGCCCTGGCGCTTGCGCCGCAACATGTCTACCTGGATGAGATGCATGGGATCGACATAGGGATTGCGCAGCTTGATCGACCGGGCCAGCACACGATTCTTTTCGAGCAACTCGGTTTGCCCTGTTACTGCCAGCACGGCGCGTACAGTGCGATGGAATTCAGCTTCAAACTGGCCGTAGATGCGCTCACGGATGGAGGCATCCGTAACCAGCGAGGCATAGAGCCGCGCGGTCGCCAGATCTACTTTACCCAGCGCCATTTCCACGTTGCGAATGAGATCGATAAAAAGCGGGAACTCGCGGGACATGGTTTGGAGCAGCGCCAGGCGGTCGTTGCCCTCTGATTTGGCGAGGAACTTCTCAACCGCTGTGCCTACGCCGAACCACGCGGGGACGAGTAGGCGCGACTGAGTCCAGCCAAATACCCAGGGAATGGCGCGCAGATCGGTCAGCTTGAGCGAGGCGCTGCGCCGCGAGGGGCGCGAACCAATTTTGGCATTCTCCAACTCGCCGACTGGTGTGGATTGCTCGAAGTATGTGACCACTTCGGGGTCCTCAAGAATGTGCCGGCGATAGTAACTGAAAGACAGGCCGGATAACTCGTCGAGCGCCGACTCCCACTCCGGCTTAAGGATGCCGGTGAAATGGCCTTGCGGGTCGCGGGCATTGGGGCGGGCAAGTGCGTCGAGCGATGCGGCAATCATCAGTTCCAGATTGCGCTCTGCCAGAACCTCGTCGGCATATTTGAAGTTGAGGACCTCGCCCTGCTCAGTGATGCGCAACTGGCCCTCGAAGGAATCCATTGGCTGGGCGAAGATGGCGCGGTGCGTAGGCCCGCCGCCGCGGCCAACGGTGCCTCCGCGGCCGTGGAAGAGCCGCAGATTCACGCCCGACTCGCGGGCGACGGTGTGCAGATCGCGATGGGCGCGGAAGATCTCCCAGGTGCTGGTCAACATGCCGCCGTCTTTGTTGGAGTCGGAGTAGCCGAGCATGACCTCCTGCCAGTTCCCCCAGCTCTCCAACAGCTTGCGATAGTCGGGGCGGTTCCACAGCTCACGGCAAACGGCAGGTGCGTTGCGCAAATCGTCAATGGACTCGAAGAGCGGTACCGGCATCAGGCCAGGATCTTGTTCGGAACCTTCTACCTTGACGCCACCCAGGCGCGCGAGGCGGACCACAGCCAACACATCATCCACGGTTGCCGCGCCGCTGATGACATATTGGCGGATCGCCTCCGGAGTGCAGCCGCTCTTCACTTCGGCCACGGCGCGGAAGGTCTCGAGCAGCGTGACGGTCTGGTCGGAGAGCGCCTCAGGCAGCGTAGGCGCGTGGGCGTCGGCGATTGCCTCCTGCAATGCGGCGGCATGAACCTTCGCGTGCTGGCGGATGTCCAGAGTATGCAGATGCAGACCGAAGGTGCGAACTTGCAGGATGAGTGGATCAACCAAGGTGCGCGCGATGCGCAGGCCGCGATTCTCTGCCAATGACGAGCGCAGCAATTCTAGATCGGCGAGAAACTCGTCGACGGCGCAGTAGGCGGGCAGCGTCTGGGCCAGCTTGTCCTGCGATTGGCTCAAAGTGTACGAAGTGACAGGCAATGCAGCGCTGGAGGTTCGGATTCCATCGGATGAAGAATCAATCGTACGCAGAATGCGGGCCTTGAGGCAGATCACAAAGCGGCGATAGTACTCGAACTCGTATTGCGCGCCGAAGACCTGCGACTCGGGAGAATGCACTTGCGCAACGTAGGCCTGCAAACGCTTGTGCAGTGCCTCGCTGGCATGCATCTGTTGGGCGCTGGTGGTGAGCAAGTCGATCAGCTCGTCGAGTTGGCGGCGGTAGTAGAGCAGCAGATGGCCGCGCGCTAACTGAATGGCATCGCGCGTGACCTGCGGCGTGACAAAGGGATTGCCGTCGCGGTCGCCGCCGATCCACGAGCCGAAGGCAAGTAGTTGCGGCAACGCTGTGGTTTCAATCTCAATCTCGTAGGCCACGCGCAGCGCCTCGGCGACCTCGCGATAGAGCGAGGGCAGCGTGGCGAAGATGGAGACATCGTAATAATCGAGGCCCATCTTGATCTCGTCGTAAACCGTGGGGCGGCGAGAGCGCACCTCGTCGGTTTGCCAGAGGCTGGTAATCTCCGCCAGCAAAAGTTCTTCCAGGCGGGCCAGGTTCTGCTCGGGAACCGGGATATGATCCATCGCGGCAAGATACTCGCCGATGCGGCGGCGCTTGGACATCACGGAACGTCGCGCCACTTCAGTGGGGTGCGCGGTGAAAACAGGCACAATCAGCACGCGCTTCAGCCACTCCAAGGCCTCTTCCGCACTGATGCCCACGCGGCGCATCTCGCAAAGCGTGCCTGCCAGCGAACCGCGCTGGCGGCCTGCCTGCCCGCTGAGACGGAGAGCGATGCGGCGGCGCTTGCGGTGGTTAGTCTCGGCCAAATTGATCAGCTCGAAGTAGAAGGCGAAGGCGCGGGTGAGCAGCAGGGCGCGCTCCACGGGTAGCGCGTGGGCCAGTTCCAGGGCGCTCGCGGCCTGGCGGGCGGCCTCCAGATTCTCGCCGCGGGCCTCGGCATCGCGGCGACGAATCGTACCCTGTCGCAGCGCTTCCACCTGTGCAAAGAACTCCGCGCCGGCCTGCTCGCGCAGCACATCACCCAAGAGCGTACCCAGTGAGCGCACATCGCGGCGCAGCGGAGCTTCCTTGAGGTCGCCGCTTTGGGCTTCGAGTTCGGCCAACCGCTGCGACCAGTTTTCGGGATTCCACAAAAGAGCCATCGTCTTTCGATTATCCATGATGGCGTGTAAGGACGGTCTCAGGAGGAGGTCACTCCTTGAACCCGAGATTCCGCTTTTCAAGAAGAATATCCGAAAGTCGCGGCGGCGAGGGCGGTACTACCCAAGCTGATGCGGCGCGAAAACCTTCATCTATAGTTCCCCTCTTCTTTGGGCCATAAACCAAACCATGCGAATGATCTTCCGGCAGGGGATCACGGCAAACTGATTGACCAAACCTTCTCGCATCTCCAGCAGCTATAAACACCAGCTTATGGTTGCGATGGTTCCGCAAACACGTCTCCGCTGAATTCCCCTCGCGCTCTAGTTCAGGCTCAAGGTGGACCGACAACTCTTGGTCCCTGAAAGCTGCTGAAGACACCCGGACAAGTCCGCTATCGCCGTCTTTGACAAGCTGAGTAATATGTATCCGGCGAAACAGCCGCTCCTCGTCGCAAATTGACGCATTGTCCTGAAAAACGGGCGGCGACATGAGTCAAGCTATATTCCGCAACAATTGAGCCAGCTTCGCAAAGTCGTTCGCAAAACCCTCATGTCGCTCACCGGTGATTTGATTGGAGTAAAAAAACTGGGCAAATTCACCGGACGCAAAAGTTATCTCCAAATCCTGTTGCCTTCTGTGCCATTCAAGCTGAACCCCGCCGTTCCCTAAGGGGACTACCGAAGGCTCAGGAGATCCCTCCTCCATAATCAGTCCGAGAGTGTCAAGCGATTGGCGAATCAGTTCCCAGCTTATCTTTTTTCCTGCATAGGAATCCCAATTGTCCGGGAGGGTCTGGATCGCGATAAAACCGGAAATGGTCGGTTCCACCCACTTCGGAATCTTGCCCGTAGTTATCACAATCCTGTAAGCGCTAGCTCCGGACGGGATCAAGAATGCCCGCTCCTTCGGTCTTGTGAGCGCCGCCGAACTCGCTGCGGTTTGTTCCCAGCGCGGTCTCGACTCGTTCTGAGTCAGCGCTGCTGTCGGTTGAAATTCTGATAGAGCAAGTGCCGCCATCTCTAGCTCCTTCTACCCCAAATTTCATGCATCCTTGGTGTTGTTAACTCTGCGAAGGACCGAACGATCCATTTGCGACCGAGATTAAAGAAGTCTGTACCTTCCCCAACCTGCCCTCTTGCTGTGAGCTCAAATAGAAACATTGGAACACCGTCAGTTAGACGTGTTACCGGCTGAAAATTGACGTGAAGCCGTCCGACAAAGAGCGATCTCTCATCAAATATCGGGTATCTGGCGCGAAACGTGAGATCCTGTGCAATTCCCGGATATGGTGAAAGAGACTGCTTCCACACACTAAGCACCTTCTCCACCTCAGAATGGGTTTCCCACCCAGACCCAGCCACAATGTGATTTATGTAGGTTACCTCACATTGATTGACGCGCATTTTCCCCAGTTCGTTGAGAGACACAAATTTGGTGAAATCAGAAAAATCTTTGTCAAAGCCAGCGCGCACCTGCTCATACCGAGGATATACAACGCCTTCGCCGGCCTTGCGCCAGTTCGTGATGAATCGGTCCCTCTGGACCTGGACAAGCTCCGTGCCCCGTTCATTGGAAAACCAAAATCTTGGAGTCGGAGGAGCTTCGAATGCTTCAAACTGGATGCCGACTGGGGGTTGATGATGATCCGGGGAAAGCTCTAGCTGCGGAGAGAGTTCTCCATGTTCCTCGGTTAACGGGAACCGATCACGCACTTCGCTCCAGTAAATGCCGAAATGCGCCGTCCTAATGGACGGTAGAGGATCAAATTGCACAGATAGGACTGTCTCCACCACAGGCGGGTCACTGAAGTCTGGCAGATCGGGCGGTCTGGAGGTCACCGTTGGCACCCTTCTGGATCGGATGACATTGTATTATTGCCTCCCGTGGTATCAGTTTTCAAGTGCTTTCGTTGGTTTTCATGAACCTCACGCTACTATAACGGATCGTCCCCTCTCGAACGAAACGCGAATCCAACTGGTAATCAGCTTCCCGTTGACGCGGCCTGCTCATCCAGCTGCATCATCAGCTCTTCCCACTCGGCGGTGAGCGCGGCTAACTGGCTGCGCAGTTCCTGGGCGAGGTCAGTCAGCCGTTGGGTTTCGGCGGCGGAGACGTAAACGCCCAGTTGATCTTCGGTGTGGGCGATGGAGGCCTCGATACGCGGGACCTCTTCTTCGAGAAATGCGCAGCGCTCTTCCATCTGCTTCTGCTTGATGGGGTTCAGGCGGCGAGGGCGGTCTTTGGCTTCGCTCACTGCCTCGTCGGCTAGGGGAGTGGCCTGAAACGCGGGTCCTTCGCTTCCCACCCCATCGACAAAGACCTGTCGCTGGGGACCCCGGTTGCGCTCAGGATGACTGCTTGCTTTAATAGCTGGTGCAACCGGCACATTGATGGCAGTTCCGGCAGCCTGAGCTGCTTTCCAACGGAGATAGTCTTCGTAATTTCCCTCGTGGCTGGTGACTTTGCCGCCTTCAACTTCCAGCACGCGTGTGGCCAGCCGGTCAATGAAGTACCGATCATGCGAAACAAAGACCACCGTTCCGCTGAAGGCCGCGATGGCTTCAAGCAACACATCCTTGGCGCGCATGTCGAGGTGGTTGGTTGGCTCATCGAGCAAGAGAAAATTCGAGGGCGAGACCAGAATTCGCGCCAGGGCGAAGCGGTTTCTTTCTCCTCCTGACAAAACTCCAAGCGGCTTGAAGACATCGTCGCCGCGAAAGAGAAAACAGCCCAGCAAGGAGCGCAGCTCGACCTCGGGCACCTTGAGCGCGGCGCGGCTGATGTCGTCCAGCATCCGCGCGGTGCCGTCGAGCACCTTGTATTGGTCCTGCGCGAAATACTCGCTAACTACATTGTGGCCGAGGCGCACCGCGCCTGCTGTTGGGGCTTCCGCGCCGGTGAGAAGGCGAATCAACGTGGACTTGCCCGCGCCGTTGACGCCGACCAACGCCACGCGGTCGCCGCGCTCGATGGCGAATTTGACGTTATCTAGGACCAGCTTTGATCCGTAACTCTTGGTGAGTCCTTCAGCCTCAACGACCGTTCGACCCGAAGGCGGAGGTTGGGGAAACTTGAAGTGAATGACCGGCTCTTCCTCGGGAATCTCAATGCGCTCGATCTTTTCAAGTTCCTTTATGCGCGACTGCACCTGCTTGGCTTTGGTGGCCTGGGCGCGGAAGCGGTTGATGAAGGCTTCCAGGTGCTCAATCTGTATCTTCTGATTGCGGTAAGCTGCTTCTAACTGGGTGCGCCGCTCATCTTTTTGACTTAGATATTTAGTGTAATTTCCCTGATAGATATTCAGCCGTTTATTCCATATCTCAACGGTGCGGTCGATAGTTACATCGAGAAAATAGCGGTCGTGGGAGATAAGAATATAACCGAAGGGATAACTCTTGAGGTATTCCTCGAGCCAGTTTCGAGTTTCCAAATCAAGATGGTTGGTCGGCTCGTCCAGCAAGAGAAGATTGGGTTTGGCCAGCAGTAGCTTGGCGAGAGCAATGCGCATCTGCCATCCGCCGCTGAACTCGTCGGTCTGGCGCGTCCAGTCGGTTTTGCTGAAGCCGAGGCCGGTGAGCACCGCGCCTACCTGCGCATCGAGCGCGTAGCCGTCAAGGGCATGAAAACGCTCCTGCAACATGGAGTAGCGCTCGGCGGCGGAGTCGTATTCGGGGCTGGCGTGGTCCAGCTCGGCTAACTGCCCGGCCAGCCGCTCGGTTTCGCGCTCCATCTCGCGCAGTTCGTCAAAGACAGTGAGGCACTCGTCAAAGATACTGCGGCCGGCGAGGACCAACCCCTCCTGAGGCAAATAGCCGATGCTCATGCCGCGCGTCTGCTGCAAGCCGCCATAGTCCAGCGATTCGAGACCGGCCAGCACCTTCATCAGCGTGGATTTCCCGGTGCCGTTGGCGCCAACCAGCGCGGTTTTCTCGCGCGACCGGATCAGCCAGTTGGCCTCAAGAAACAGCACGCGCTGCCCGAACCGCTTGCCGGCATTTTGCAGGGAGAGCATTGCTTCTATTCTCGCAGAAAGGGATGTCGTTGATTGCGGAGCGGGGCTGCGCTAACTCTCATCTTCGTCCGCCCGCAGATGCTTGGCCAGAGTCCACTTCAGTTCGTCAACTCCCTCGCCGGTCACAGCTGAGATCGCGTAGAACTCCAGCTTGCGGCGCTTGGCGTGCGCTGCTAGCTTTTTCAGTTTCTCGGGGTTTGCGGAGTCGATTTTGGTGGCGAGGACGATCATCTGCTTGTGCGCAAGCAATTGCTCTCCGGCCTCAGTGCAAAAACTGGCCAGCTCATTGTTGATGACCTTGAAGTCTTCGACCGGGTCGGGCCGTCCGCTGGCGTCAGATACATCGACGAGGTGAACAAGCAGGCGGGTGCGCTCAATGTGGCGGAGAAACTGGACGCCGAGTCCTGAGCCGAGGTGCGCGCCTTCAATCAGTCCCGGCATATCCGCGACGACGAAGGATTCCAGATTCGGCTCCTCGCCCACGGTGACTACGCCCAGATTGGGTTCGAGGGTGGTGAAGGGGTAATCGGCGATTTTTGGCTTCGCCGCCGAGATACGCGAAATCAGCGTGGATTTGCCGGCGTTGGGGTAGCCGACGAGGCCAACGTCCGCCAGCAGCTTCAACTCCAGCCGGTAAGTGCGCTCCTCGCCCGCGCGGCCCAGCTCATGCTCGCGCGGAGCCTGATGGACGCTGGTGGCAAAGTGCTGGTTTCCGCGCCCGCCGCGTCCGCCCTTGGCGATGACTACGCGCTCGTCCGGCTGCTGGAAGTCGTGAATCAACTCGCCGGTTTCCTGATCGTAAACGGCTGTGCCGACAGGGACTTTCAGGGTTACGGAACTTCCATCGGAGCCGGTGCAGTTGGACCCCATGCCGTGTTCGCCGCGCTGCGCCTTGTGTTCCGGGTTATAGCGAAAGTGAATCAGCGTGTTGTGGCGCTGCGAGGAGACCATGACGACGTCGCCGCCGCGTCCGCCATCGCCGCCGGAGGGTCCGCCGCGGGGAACAAATTTTTCGCGCCGGAAAGCCATGCAGCCATTGCCGCCGTCGCCGGCTTTTACCTTGATTTTTGCTTCATCGATGAACATGAACAACCAGGGAACAGGGATTAGGGAATGAGGATCTACTCCCCATTTCCGCTTAATTCTTGGCAAAAATAATATTGCCGTCTTTCCAGTTTAACGAAGATGGGGGTAAAATCGCTTGCAACCTCAATTCATTGCGCGAGATTGGCCTGTAAACGGGATTTTTCTGTATTGGCAGGGCCGCAGGTGCCATTCGGCGGTAGATTGAAGTGCCAGACCCCTGGTTGAAGCCTGCCGCTAGAGTTGGCTGCTGAAAACAAATTGCCCCCGGACTGCCGCGAGCAGGAATCTCGATGGCAGGGTTACACCGGAGTTGGATCAAACCGCTGTTGGCGACTGTGCTGGCAATCAGCGCAGGGGCGGGGATGATTGTCCGTGCACAGAGTTCCGGCTCGCTGACCGGCAAGGTCACAGACTGGTATGCGCAGCCGCTGGATGGGGCGACGGTGGTCGTCCGCAACGAGACCACCGGCGCTGAAGCGCGCACTACATCCGCGAAAGACGGCAGATACCGCTTCTCCCATCTTGGCCCGGGCGAGTACACGCTGGAGGCAGTAAACCCGCAGTTGGGCCGCGCTCATGTAGATGGAATTCTCGTCGCTGCCGGACACGAGGCGCGGGTGCTGGCGGCCTTGGAGATGACTCTGCCGCAGCGCGCGCCGATTCAAGCAGCCTTCCACGATATGGAGCCAGCAACGCCGGTAGTGGAGACCACGTTGACCGGTGAGCAGGTGCAGCAACTGCCGCTGACGGGCCGGCGCTGGCAGGATTTCGAAATGGAAACGCCAACGGCTTCAACCCAGGCTGGCGGCGAGAGCCAGACCGCACTGCGCGGAGCGGTGCAGCAACCAACGGAGACGGCGGTGGACGGTGCGAGCCGGACGCTGGCCTTTGGCGCGCAGAGCAAGTCGGCATTCGGCGGCGGCGGAGTCATGGCCGGAATGAGTCCGTCAGCGATTCGCGAGGTGCAAGCCACGGCGGGAAATGCCGAAGTTGAAGATGAGCGGGCCGCGGCGGGTACGGAGCGCGTTGAATCGATGCGCGGAAGCAACGGGCTGCACGGGCAGGGGTTTCTTTTTGAGCGACAGAATAACTGGGGCGCGCGGAATCCGTTTACGACACGAGAAGTGGAGACTCCGGCTGTCTCGCAGATTGCAATTCCGACATTCACCTCTGTGCCCTACACGCCTGTCGATAACGAGTTCACCTTCGGCATTGGCTTGGGTGGTCACATTCGGCGCGATAGGCTCTTCTGGTTCGGCGCGCTTGATGGCTACCGGAGAAATGACCCGGGGTTGGCGATGGTGAAGCATCCTTATCTAGCAGAGCCTGCTGGCACGCCGCAAGCAGGATTTTTTGCCCAGCCCAGCGACGACCAGATGACGGTGCTCTGCGCTAGGCTGGAACTCATGGCGTCGAATGAGCCGACCTGCAATAACTCTGTAGCGCAGGGGCTGGCCGCATACTCATCAATGCTGGGGACTCTAGCCGGTCTCCTCGGCCCCGCGCCGCGTAGCGCGCAGCAGTGGGTTGGCTTTGCCCGCATCGACTGGAAGGCCACAGATCGTCATAGCTTCACGCTGGAAGGCACAGGCGCGCTGTGGAATTCGCCGGGCGGCGGGCTAACAAGTCTCTCTGCGAATTATGGGAACCATAGCTTCGGCGACAGTCACGCCAGTGAGCAGTGGCTCTTTGTCCGGTGGGAGGCGTTTCTTACACCGAATCTGCTGCTAACAACGCAAGGCTCGTGGGGCGGCGATGTCGTGAGCGAGCGGCCGGAGACGCCTTCCACTTTCGAACAAAGTTTTCTTGCTCCTAATGTCTATGGCCAGCTACCCCAGATCGTTGTCGACAATCGCTACGGCTTCACGATCGGCAATCCTTCGCGCTTCGGCTCGGGCAGCTATCCGGACGAAAGGGAGTTACAGGCAAATGAAAGACTGGACTGGGTCCACAGTGGTTGGCTGATTAGAGCAGGTGGGGGAGCTTGGAACGCAACTGATACAACAGGCCTCTTGCGCAACCAGACCGGGACTTATACCTATTCCAATGTTGAGAACTTCATCTCGGATGCGCTGGTGTACCAGACTTTCGGCTTGAGTGATGCGCTTGACCCTAATAATCAGCATAACTGCGACGAGACGGGAAAAGTGTGGGTCGATACGACAGGAACAGTGCGCGGGCTGGGCAATCTTCCCTGTTACTCCTCCTACACGCAGTTAGTCGGCCCTACAGACTGGCAGTTAGGAACCAATGACTGGGCGGGGTATGCAACGGCGCAATGGCAGCCGAAGAAGCGGCTAACATTTTCTGCCGGTTTGCGCTGGGAGCGGGAGCAGTTGCCGCCGCCGATTCCCGCGCTGATCAATCCCGAATTGCCCCTGACGGCCAAGCTTCCCAGCCTGGGCAATAACTGGGGTCCGCGGCTGAGCCTGGCCTGGGAGACGCATGAGGGGCACTGGCCAGTACTGCGTCTGGGCTACGGCATGTACTATGGCCGCACTGAGAATGCAACTGTAGAGACAGCGCTCACGCAGACCGGCTCAACCAAGGGCGATCTAAATATCTTCATGCGGCCCACCGACGACCTGCCGAATCATCCCGGCGGCGCGCCTCCGTTTCCTTATGTGCTGCAAGGCGCGCCGGCCAGCGTTGTCAAGCCGGGAGTGGTGGAGTTTGCGCCGAACTTCCAAAATCCTGAAATCCATCAGGCAGTTGCTGGAATTCAGGAGACGTTGCCAGGTAACATTGAAATTACAGCCGGCGGACTTGTGAGCCTGGGGCGGCGTTTGCCGATTTCGATTGACGAAAATATTGATTCCGCAGCGAATCCTGGAACCATCACTTATGCGGTTTGCGATAACGAACCAACAGGCTCGGGCGATGCGGCGTGCAGTTTCACAGGCGCGGGGCCGATTAAAGCGCCACTGATTACAGTTCCCTTTTATGCGACCTGGCCCACTATGACAGGGAGTGCAGGACGGCTAAACTCGAATTATCAGCAAATAACTCATATTACCGACCGGGCCAACTCGACCTATGAAGCTGGCGTGCTCCGCGTCAACCGTTACAGCCGGCGCGGACTCAGCCTGCACGCGCATTACACCTACGCGCATGCGATGGATTGGAATCCTAGCGAAAGCACGCTCGTTTCGGGCAGCGACCCGCTCGACCCGGAACAATTCAACCTCGAATATGGAACAAGCAACCTGGATGTGCGCCACTCGGCAGGAGTGATTGCCATTTATGAAACTCCCTGGAAGCTGAAGCACCTCGCGGGACAACTGGCCAACGGCTGGATGATTTCGGGGATTGGACAGTTTCGCGGCGGATTGCCGTATACCATGCGGGTAAGCGGTTCTCTACCCGATTGCTTTGTCGGCTCCGGTATAACTCCCTGTACCGCGCCGGCAAAGCTGCCTAGGCTGACGAGCAACGCGACAATCTTTGCGCTGGGTCCGGGAATCAACGGCTCCGGCGGAGACAGCCGCGTCTACGGTATTGGCAGCAACCACATTGTCTATAACATCGGCCGCAACACTTTTCGCTACCCCGCAACCTGGAAGGCTGATCTGCGGCTGGGCAAGAAATTCGATCTGGGCCACATGCGCGAGCTTGAATTGCTGGCCGAGAGCTTCAATCTCTTCAACCACGAGAATGTAACGGAGGTGGAGACGACCGGCTATTCCATTGTGCCGGGTAATGCTTCGGGAGGCTACCCCACGCTGAACTTCCTGACGGGGCTGAAAACGAATAAGACCGCTTTCGGCCAGCCGCTCAATATCAACGGAACGAACTTTTACCGGGAGCGACAGATACAGGTTGGGTTGCGGATGCGATTTTGAGAAAGGCATCATAATATGACATCAAACGATGATAAAATTAGTGCTTGGAGGCTGCTATGCGAACGACACTTGCACTCGACGACGATCTGGTGCGGACGGCACAGGAATTTACCGGAGTGGTTGAGAAGACGGCTCTGGTGCGCGAGGCGTTGAAATCGCTGATTGAGCGGGAAAGCTCGCGTAGGCTGGCGGCGCTGGGCGGAACGATGCCGGAGTTGGAAGCGATTCCTCGCCGCCGTGTGAGCGCGGAGTGATTCTCGCCGACACCTCCGTTTGGGTGGAACACTTCCGTTCGGACAATGCAGAGATGCGGCAGCTGCTCGACCAGAGAAATATCGTCCTTCATCCATTTATTGTCGCGGAACTTGCGTTGGGATCGTTGCGGGACCGTGCGAAGACTCTTACCTTTCTGGACTATTTGCCGCGCGTGCCGGTGGCGCAACTGCTTGAGGTGCGGCAGATGATTGAGACGCGTGCACTGTATAGCCAGGGAATCGGCCTGATCGATGCGCACCTGATCGCCTCAGTCTTTCTGAGTCCGGACACACAGCTGTGGACGAAAGATAAGCGGCTGCGCGGCGTTGCAGCGGGACTCGGGATTCATGCGAGGCTTCCTTAAGGTGTTTGCGCCGCCCTGCATGAAAGATCCGGGGCGACGCTTCGCCCGTCCAGCCGAAAGCAAGTAATGCCATTGATGTCGGTGCTGAAGGTGCGGATATGCGCGGCTTGCAGTTCTTCGAGGACTTCGGAGCGGGGATGTCCGTAGCGGTTGTGCAGGCCGCAGGAGATGACGGCCCACTGCGGGTTGACGCGCGCTAGGAACTCAGGACGAGTGGAAGTGATGCTGCCGTGATGGCCGACTTTGAGCAGTGTACTCTGCAAGCCTGACTCGGCGAGCATAGCTTCCTCGATCGGGGCCTCGGCATCTCCCTCTAGCATTACTGAAGTTGCTCCATAGGAGACATGCATCACCAGCGAGTCGTTGTTGGTTGGCTCAGGGCCGGGCTGATAGCTGGTCATCGGCGCGAGAATATTGATCTGTGTACTGCCGAGTGTGAGCGCGTCGCCGGCGCGAAGTGAACGAACGTGGACGTGGAGCGCGGCGGCCTCATCGAGCAATGCGTTGTACGCGCCGAAGCGGGGATTGTTGCCCACCCAGAACTCATCAGGGTGGAAGTTGCGCAAAACGGCGGGCAGACCGCCCATGTGGTCGGAGTGGGCGTGGGTGAGGGCAACGACATCAAGGTGCCGGATGCCGCGCGCCCAGAGGGTCTGCGAGACAACCTCCTCGCCGATGTCGAACTCCTGCGGAGCCTGGCGCGGACCACCGCCAAAGCCTCCGCCATCGACGAGCAGGGTTTTACCGTCGGGGGTGATGAGCAGGAGTGAATCGCCCTGGCCGACATCGATGGCTTCCATAAGGAGTGCCCCGTGCGGGTGATCGACGGGCCGCGGCGCGATGGCTGCAACTGCGGCGACGATGAGAGCGATGCAGGCAAGGCGGCGGGTGCGGCGCGAGCCGGAGCCATACGCTCGATGCGCAAGATAAATAGCCACTGCTAACAGTGCAACAAAGGCCACCGACTGCCAGCTTAGCGGCGTTGGAATGCGGAAATCGCCAAAGGCCAACGCAATCGAGCTGAAGAGATGGACAATACCGACACTGAGATGGAGGACAATGGCCGCAAAAATTGCCGGAACGACGGCAGCGGCAGGCCAGACGGCGAGCGCCAGTAATATAAACAGTGCAGCAGGCATGAGCAATGCGAGGAGCGGCAGGATGAAAATATTAACCGGCAGGGCGAAGACGGTGATGCGGTGGAAGTAGAGCGCCATCGGGAGCGACATGGCCAGCTCGACCACGCAGGAGACTACTACCAACTCAGCAATGCGGAGTACAAACTGCACCGTCCAGGGAAAGAAGGTCCAGGCGATGGACTCGGCAAATTGACCGTGCCGGGCTGCTTGATATGCGGCGACGGCCATTCCTGCGGTGCCTTGAAACAGAGTGAGCTGCGGATGAGATTTTTCTTCTACGGAGATCAGCGCAGAGGCTTTGCGCCCTCGGCTAATGAGCGCCTGTAATGTTTCGGCGACCATCCGCAGCATAACGCGAAACTGCGCGAGCCTTGGGGCGAGTTTTATATCGAGGGCGATGAGCTTTAGGTCGCGCGTGGCGGTTAGATAAGGATGAATGGTGCTTTGCAGCAGCGGCGTGGCAATGCCTCCGATGGAAACGACCGCCAGCAACGTCATCTGAAAACTGGAATCAAACAGGCTGCGCGGGCTCATCGACAGCAGGCACAAAGCGGCAAAACCGATGGTATTCATCGGCGAGCGGTCGCGGTAGACCAGACGGCCGAGGAGATAGAGCGTGACCATCCATAGCGAGCGCTGCACCGGAGTATTGAAGCCGGTGAAGAGCGCGTATGCGAAAGAGGCAGCGATGGTGATGAGTGTTGCGGGTACACGCGGCAGGCGCAGGCGGCGCGTGATCCAGAGGATGCAGGCCGCGACGATAGCCAGATGAAAACCGGAGACGACCAGCATATGGAAGGAACCGGTGCGTTCAAAGCCCACACGCAGAGAGTGGGTGAGATAGGTGCGGTCTCCGGTAACCATTGCGGAGAGCAGAATAGCGTCATCCTCAGTGAGACGCAGCGGAGCGGGCAGGTGGCGCATGGTGGCAGGCAGGGCGAGAAGGCGGGCGCTCGATGCCTCCTGCAATCGGCGGATGCGGCAGGCGAGGGATACGCTGCCCGGCATAGAGCCGATGTGTTCAATGCGTTCGATGTTGACGTTGGCTGTAGAGGTGATTCCCTCGTCGAGTAGAAAATCCGCGCGGCTCCAGACTCCAGGGTCGCGATAGGTCTCCGGCGGCAACAGGCGAACCACGGCGCGGATGCGGTCGCCGCAATGAAATGGCTGCGGGCTGGATGAGATGGCCGGCCAGCGAACCGTGAGGCGCACGCCGCCATCAATGGTCTTTTGGATATCCTCGGTATCAGTAACAACTTCAAGGGTAGAGACACGCAGATCAATTCGCTGCGAGGGACGCTCAATGGAGGCTGGCTCAGTTGCATCGAGGTTTTGCTCGCTCTCGGCGCGCACCGGGCCCGCATCGGAAACAGTGCCTTCAACCGTGCGCAGCAGACCGTCAGAGAGTTGGAGCAGTGCGGGCGCAGCGGCATGATGCGGCTCCATCTCCGCGCACCATGCGCCCAGCAGCAACCAGAGAACAGCTAGTGGCAGAGCAACAATCCTCTGCGCGCGCAAGGCTGCAATTCCGCACAGCACAGAAATGAGCATCAGAGCGATCAAGACCTGGCTGGGTCGCAGCCAGAGCCATCGCGTCAATGTAATTCCCAGGGCAAAGAGCCAGGCCGCATGGAAGAGCGGGGCTGTGCCGAGTCCTATGCCGCCTGGAGCGGATAGACCTTGCCCGGAGGTAGGGATTCCAGCGCGCATCGCAGGATGAAAGGTTCTCTGGCCGTCAAGCCTATCAGGAATGGCGCAGCCGGACCACTGTTTCCAAATGATAGGTCTGAGGAAAAAGATCGGCGAGGGTGACGGACTGGATTGTGTAGCCAGAAGTGATGAGCGCGCGCAGGTCGCGGGCGAGCGTGGCCGGATCACAGGAGACATAGACCAGCGCGGGAGCGGCGATAGCAGCGAGGAGAGTTGTTGTTTCAGCGCCGAGGCCGGTGCGCGGCGGGTCGACCACGATCAGATCGGGGCGTCTGGTGTTTTGATTGCGGCGCAGGAAATCGAGAGTTGTAGCACAGATTGCTGTAGCCGAGCTTCCGGGCAGGTTTTCTTTCAGATCCTCTGTTGCGGTTGGAGCGGATTCGACCGCGACCACCTGTGCGAAATGCGCCGTAAGTTGCCGCGCAAAGAGTCCGACGCCGGCAAAGAGATCCCAAGCCAGCGCGCCTTGATGTCCGGCAGTGACTGTCTCGACGAGCGGGTCTACCAGCCAGCGATTGACCTGAAAAAATGCTCCGTGATCGACGCGATAATTAAATCCAGCGGCGCGATAGATAAGAGAAGTGGCTCCCCATTGAGCGACAGTGCGCGGTGCTGCTCCTTCGCGGCCTTCGCCGACTAACTCGGCACCGACGAGGGCAGGAATTCGTTCCCTAAGAGCCAATGCAACCTCGTCGAAGCGAACTTTGGTTCGGCCCGCGATGGAGATTGTAGCCAGAATTTCGGTCTCTTCGGTATTTGCGAAAAGCGAAATTTCTGCGGCCCGCAGGGAGAATTTGCGCAGAATTGACGACGTGGCTTGGACTGCTTCCATCAGCAATGGCGAGGCAATGGGGCACTCGGTCACCGGAATGACAGCATGTGAGCGCACTCCGCGATAACCGGGGTTTCCGGCGGGATCGAAGGCCAGGCGGATGCGGTTTCGATAGGCCCAGGGATGCGCAGCCAGCACGGCAATCTCATCCGGAACAGTAACTCCTCCACGTTCCAATGTCTCGCGCAGAATCGCCCGTTTGAATCTCAACTGGGTTGCGTAACCAGTATGTTGATAATGGCATCCGCCGCAGGAACCGAAGTGAGGGCAAGCTGGCGCGATTCGCTCCGGCGCGGCAGCGATTATCGCTTCCGCTTCGGCTGTTGCGTATCCGCGCTTATCTTGCGTAATGCGAACCTGTACTTGTTCGCCGGGTAATGTGAGCGGAACAAAAACAGCTTTCCCTTCGACGCGCGCGAGAAATGCGCCGCCATAGACGGGCTTTTCGATCTCGACGAGCAGTGACTGTGCGCACTGTGAAGTTGCGCGCTGCGGAGCTGCGTATTTGTTCGTGCGCAGCCTCATGCGGTGCTCATGTAGAAGAGACTCAGGCGCGGTAGCTTGTAGTGCTCCAGCAGCCGCTTGTTTACGAATTGCTGTTCGACTTGACGCAGTTGCACCGCGCCCATGCGGCTGCGAAAGGGAGCGAGCTCACGCGCAGCTTGCTCCTTCAGTGCGACCAGCAAATTTTCCGGGGCAGCAGTTGTCAACGCAGCAAAAATCTTTTCTTCGAGCACGGTAAGTGTGCGCTCCAGCGATTCCAAATCCATCCCCGCAGCTCGTGCTTCGTTCGCAAGCTCATACAGGCGAGACGCGGTTGCTGCGCAAACTTCTTGCGCAATGATAGCAGTATCCAATGCAGTTGCGGCAGACTCAAGATGAGCGGCTATGCGCTCCGGTTCAAAGCCTGACTCCTTCGGATTAGTTGATGCAGGAGCCGTTCCGGTAGCGGCCTCGCGCAACTCCTCTGACGCCTGCATTACCGCTTGAGAACACCAGGCAAGCCCATTGACGCGGCGCATGCGCCCGCGTTTTTGCCGGGTCTCATATTTGTCGAATGCCGCATCGATGCCGTGCAAAGCTGCTTCCAGCGGAATGCCCGCCTCGCGCCAGGTTTCTATCAATGCCCAGTCGAGCGTCGAGAGCAGCAGAAGCGATCCGCGCCGCTGCTGAAAGCGTTCTTCGATCTCGGTAAAGTAGTTGAAGTAGTTATTCAAGGAGTTACTCAATGCGCTTTGCCACGCGGCTTAGCCGTACGGTTGCGCTCAAAGAGAATCAGCAGCCCATCGAGAGTGAGCATGTCGTCGATCTCGGCAATGTAGCGTGAATCGGCGGAGATCTGCCGCGCCAGTCCGCCGGTGGCGATCACACGCGGCTGCGCTCCTAACTCGGTGATAATGCGCTCCAGAATTCCATCGACAAGGCCGATGTAGCCGTAATAGAGACCTGTTTGTAAATGAGTAACGGTGTTAGTTCCGATAACTTTAGCGGGGCGCTTGATATCTACGCGGCCCAGTCGCGCAGCACGAGAAAAAAGCGCATCAGCGCTGATGCCCAGGCCGGGTGAGATAGCGCCTCCCAGGTATTCGCCGCGTTCGGAGATAACATCGAAGGTTGTAGCTGTTCCAAAGTCCACCACGATACAGGGACCGCCGTAACGCTCGTAGGCCGCGATGGCGTTGACTAGCCTGTCGGCCCCTAACTCCGAAGGATTATCGACCAGCACCGGCATTCCGGTCTTGATGCCCGGCTCAACGAACAGCGGCTGCAAATGAAAATAGTTTTCGCAGACTTGACGGAGCGTACCCTCAACCGGTGGCACGACCGACGAAATAATGATGTAGCCTACCTGATTTGGCATGAAACCATGCATCTCAAAAAGATTGATGAAGAGCACGCCGTATTCGTCGACAGTCTGGGAGCGATGCGTGGTGACGCGCCAGTGGGCGGCCAGTTCGGGCTTCTCCCCATCCAGCCGGTAAAGGCCCAGCACGGTGTTTGTATTGCCGACATCGATTGCCAGTAACATTGTCTAACTTGTCTCCACGGCGCGAATGCCGCCGGTTTGTACTTGCACCAATCCGTTTCGTGTTGTCACGAGCAGAAAGCCATTTGCATCGAGTCCGGCGGTAACTCCGGTGCAGGCTTGCGGGCCATGCACTTCAACCTTACGCCCGTGTACCCATGTTGACGCTTGTTCGATGCGCGATGGGATCGCTTCAACTGCCGTTGGATCGCACAGCCCGAAGGCCTCATGCTCCAGAGATTCTAACAGGGAGACGAGCAGACTCTGCCGCGAGATAGTTTTCCCGAATTCCAGATCAAGTGAAGTTGCCGGTGTGGCTAAACCGGGCGCGAACTCACGCTGATGAACGTTGATGCCGATACCGACTACTGAAAAAGCGATATTATTAGCATCGGTCTGCGCTTCTACCAGGATGCCGCCGGTTTTGCGCTGGTCGAGAAGCAGATCGTTAGGCCAGCGCAGGTCAACGGCCAGGCCGCTGACTGCTTTGATGGCCTCGGTGGCTGCAAGCCCGGCGGCTAGAGGCAACATTGGCAAGCGCACGGCTGGAATCTGCGGGCGAAGTAATACACTCACATACAGGCCCTCGCCGGCAGCCGAATGCCAGGCGTGGTTGCCACGGCCACGGCCTGCTAATTGTTCATCGGCGAAATAAACTGAGCCGTGCGGCGCGTCCTTGCGTGCGGCGGCCAATGCATCTGAGTTAGTGGACTGAGTTATCGGTGAATAATGCAGCTTGCCAGCGAAGATACTGCCTGCAAGCGCTCGATCCAATGCGTCCAAATCATACACGGCTAACTCGGCTCCGCTTCAATGCGCATCGAAATATCGGCGGCCTTGGCGGAATGAGTCAGCGCGCCGACGCTGATAAATTCCACGCCGGTTTCGGCATAGGCGCGGATGTTGTCTAGGACGATTCCGCCTGATGCTTCTATGGGAATCCAGCAGCACGCTTTTCCATCTGTATGCTGCATGACTCGGACCACGCTTTGCTGCACCTCGGCGGGTGTCATGTTATCCAGCAGAATAGCCTCTGCATTGTACTGGATGGCTTCTTCAAGCTCCTGCATGCTGCGCACTTCCACCTGCACACGTTGGCCTTTCTTGCGCCGTTCGAGAGCGCGGGTAAGTACAGCGGGCAGGCCGCCGCCTAGCGAAATGTGATTGTTCTTGATGAGGATTCCGCTGGCCAGATCGAGGCGGTGATTGGTTCCTCCGCCGCACTGGACGGCGTATTTCTCCAGCACGCGCAGGCCGGGGACGGTCTTGCGGGTGTCAAGAACGCGGGCATTCGTCCCGGCAATCGCATCAACATATTGCCGCGTGAGCGTGGCGATGCCGCTGAGGTGCTGCATCAGGTTCAGGATCACGCGCTCGCAACTGAGCAGCACGCGCGCATTGTGACGGATGACGGCCAGCACCTGACCTTCGCGCACCTTTACGCCGTCAAAAATTTCTGGATGACTGATGACTTCAAAGCGGGTCTGTGCGGGAGGGCGCGGATCAAGGCGGGCAAAGATTTCCAGAAAGCGCGGGACTGCGCCCAAGCCCGCAACAACCATCTCCTGGCGCGCAATGATCGAGGCCGTGGCGCGCAGGTCGGGGTCGATGGTCAGGTTGGTCGTGGAGTCGCGCACGGCCTGGTCTTCCACCAGCGCCTGCTCCAGCAATGCGTCAATGCGGCTGCTCTTCCAATCCATATTTCTCTCTAACTCGCCCCGATGTATTCCTTTTTGTTGCAAAAGAAAGCGGTAAACAACCGTCTTCACTCCGTCATTCATCTGTTTGTCCAGCGAACAAAAGACTGTACCGTCGTTCTTTACAATCTCCAGCGCGTATCTTGGCCCGGCGTTGGTGATCTTCGCCAACAGCCGTTGCCACCAGCCGGACTGCGGTTGCAGGTTCCGGTCGATGATTCGCACCTCTCTCACGTCAGCGTACGAGACCAGGGAGACGATGTGCAACTCGCTGCGCATCATCACACCATGCGTAGTCAGCAGCAGGAACTCTGAGAAACTACGCTTGCCGCTCAGATCAAGGATGGCCAGCGCCGAGTCCAAGTGGCCCAGCGTGCGGGCAATAATTCGTTCAGCCACCGGCGGCACGTCGGGCATTGAGTAGCAGCCGTACGAGCCGTCAAAAAGAATCCTCGGCGCCACACGTACGGGCGCTGGCGCTGAGGCGATAGTCTCCGCAGGCGCTGCCCAGCCGTGGGGATTGTGCTCGATCAGCTCCCGAAAGGCCTCCTGAATCTGCTTGAAACGCTCCTCAGCTTCCTGCCGTTTGGCGGCATCGCGTGCAAACCGGTCGGGATGCCAGGCCTTCGCCGCCTTGCGGTAGGCCTTGCGAATCTCCGCCTCCGAGGCAGACCCGGCGCGGAAGCCGAGCGTCTTCGAATGCCGGATGCACTGCTCGCAAGGACACCCCATCGATTACGCTTCCGGCGGCAGCGCATCCAGCGCGGCACGGGCTTTGTCGAGTAATAGGCGCGTTTCAGCTTCCTGCTTTTTCAGTCCTTCGACAATGTGCGCAGGAGCTTTGGCAATGAAGGCTTCGTTGCCAAGTTGGCGCTCTGCTGCTGCTAACCCTTTTTCGTATTTGGCGATGTCTTTGGTTAGACGCTCGCGTTCGGCGGCTACGTCGATAGCTGCTTCGTAATCAATATCTACATCCCAGCCCAGTCCTTTACGCCTTCCGTGGCGGGCAGACATGAAATCAAGAGGTTTCGGAGTCACCTCAGTTACCTTTGCCAGATGCCGAACGAGGTCAATGTTCCGCTGGAAAACCTTGTTTGACTCGTCAGAGAGAAACAAGAAAACAGGAACATGCTCTTTGTCCGGAACATTGCGTTCCTTTCGCAATGCGCGAATGTCGATAATCAGATTTTGGATTATCACCATCCCACTCGGGACTAGCGGACTAAGTATTTTCACCACCTCGTCCTCAATGTGCGTACCGAATAATCTTTCGTCCATTTGCGGATAACCGGTCAACGCAATCGAATTAGCCGGTAAATCAGCATCCGCATAGAGCGCCTGCCAAATCTCCTCGGTGAGGAAGGGCATGAAGGGCGAGAGGAGTCGCAGGGAAGCTTCAAACACACAGACCAGCGTAGTAAGCGCTGCTCGCGTTTCGTCCCTCTTCGTAGGATCGTCGAAAATCAAGCGCAACTTGACGATTTCCAGATACCAATCGCAGAAACTGCCCCAGAAAAACTGATAGATCGTATTCGCCGCGTCGTCGTAGCGATAGTTCTCAAGGGATTTGTTTACTTCCGCTGCCGTCCTATGAAGTTCGGCGACAATCCAGCGAGCTTCGATGGGATCGGTTGCCTCTGCGGTTGGCATTGAACCAAGCACAGATGAATCAACTGTAATGCCGATCTCCGCAGCCCGGTCTACGTTCATGAACAGGAAGCGGGCGGCGTTCCAGATTTTGTTGGCGAAAGCGCGGTAGCCTTCGGTTCTTGCCACGTTGAAGGCGATGTCGGTGCCGGGCGAGGCCATGCTGGCCAGCGTGAAGCGGACCGCATCGGTGCCGTACTGCTTGACGATCTCGATGGGATCGACAACGTTGCCCTTGGTCTTGGACATCTTTTCGCGGTTGGCGTCTCTCACCAGAGCATGGATATAGACTTCGCGAAACGGGACGGAGTCCCCAAGCGAGCGTGGGCTTCCATCCGGCATCGGGATTTCCTGAGCGAACCAGATGCCCATCATGATCATGCGGGCTACCCAGAAGAAGAGGATGTCGAAGCCGGTGACTAAGAGGCTGGTTGGGTAAAAGGCGTCGAAATCTCGAAAATCGCTCAGGGCTGTGTCCGCGCGATTTTCTGTGCCTTCCCAGGTCCCAGAATCGGGACCTGGGCCACCCAAAGTTTGCCGGGATTCGTGCTCTCCCACCCTTTCCGCTGAAGTACGCGAAAAGGATGGGGCACCCATAATCTGTGGTGATTCGTTCTTCCCATGAGTGTTGGGTTTGCCGAAATTCGGCCAGCCGAAAACGGAGACGGGGAGCAGGCCCGAGGAGAACCAGGTGTCGAGAACGTCGGTTTCCTGCTTGATCTCCGCTGCTCCGCAATGGGCGCAGGCTGTGGGATCGACGCGGGCGACGGTGATCTGGTGACACACGGAGCAATGCCACGCGGGGATGCGATGGCCCCACCAGAGCTGCCGCGAGATGCACCAGTCGTGGATGTTCTCCATCCAGTTGAGATAGGTTTTCTCGTACTGCTCGGGCATGAAGTTGATGGCCTTCTTGCCGTTTCCGTCCGGCTTGACGGCGGCGATGGCTTTCTCAGCCAGCGGCTGAATCTTGATGAACCACTGCGTGGAGAGGCGCGGCTCGACGACGGTCTTGCAGCGGTCGCAATGGCCGACGTTGTTGGTGTGGTCCTTGATCGCGCCCAGGAGTCCCTGCGCTTCGAGGTCGGCAACGATGCGCTTGCGGGCAACATAACGGTCCAGGCCTGTGTAGGACCCGCCTTCAGCGTTGATCTTGGCCTCATCGTCCATCACGTTGATGGAGGGCAGATGGTGGCGCTGGCCGAGTGCGAAGTCGTTGGGGTCGTGCGCGGGTGTGACTTTGACCGCACCGGTGCCGAAGTCACGGCTGACCCACTCGTCGAGGATGATGGGAATCTCACGACCAACTAACGGCAGGCGCAGCTTTTTTCCATGCAGATGCAGGTAGCGCTCGTCCTCGGGATGAATGGCCACTGCAACGTCGCCGAGCATGGTTTCCGGGCGCGTGGTTGCGATGGTCAAGAACTCGCCAGAATCCTTGCCGTCATCGCCGATTACGGGATACCTTATCTCCCAGAGGTGTCCCTTCTGCTCCTCGTGGACAACTTCGAGGTCGCTGATGGCGGTCTGGCAGCGGGGGCACCAGTTGACGATGTAGGCGCCGCGGTAAATCAGTCCCTGCTCGTGCAGGCGGACGAAGGCCTCGCGCACGGCGACGGAGAGGTTCTCGTCCATCGTGAAGTACTCGCGCTGCCAATCGACAGATGCGCCGAGGCGCTTCATCTGGCTGAGGATTGCGCCGCCGTAGTGGCGACGCCACTCCCACACGCGCTCAACAAAGGCCTCGCGGCCCAGCTGCTGGCGGGATTTACCTTCGCTGACGATCTGGCGCTCCACCAGCATTTGCGTCGCAATGCCGGCGTGATCGGTGCCCGGCACCCACAGCACGCGGTCTCCCCGCATGCGGCGCCAGCGGATGAGAATATCGCTCTCTGCATGCTCAAACATGTGCCCCATGTGCAGGTTGCCGGTTACATTTGGCGGCGGCAGCAGAATGGTGAAGGCCTCGCCGTCGGACTGGCCGTCCAGGCGTTCTTTTTCTGTGGCAGAGGCGGGCGTAGGCTGGGCGAAGAGGTTTTCGCTGACCCAGTACTCGGCCCATTTATCTTCAATGGCGGTTGGGTCGTAGGCTTTCGGCAGATCGTGGGGCATGGGCCGTTTTCAAGTCCTGGAATCTACGCAAAAGCCCATCAGAAACAGGGTTTGCGCGAGGGAACCACCCCTCACTTTAGCAGATTTCGGCGGTGCGAGAGTTACGGGGCAATCAGGCGCACGGAGGGAAAATAGGCCGCATAGCGCCGTGTGTCACGGGTCAACAGACGGCAACCGAGAACTGCGGCGTGCGCTCCAATGAAGAAGTCGGGCAGTACGTTGCCTTTGCTTCCACCGTTGCGCCGGTACTGTGAGTAGGCCTTACCGGCAAGAAATGCAGCTCTACGCGGAATGTTGATCACGATCAGTTGCAGGATCTGAAGCTTCTCGTCCAGCGCGGAAGCATCCGAGAAAGAAACCGAAATTTCCGCATAGACGATGGGGTTGATTGCCAATTCGTGCAGCAGAGACAGGCTTCGCAACTGGCTGGTCGACCATTGATTCCATTGAGGGTCGGGATCGAAAATATCCAGGATCACGTTGACATCAAGCAGGATCATCGGAATAGCCGCGAATAAATTCCATGTATTCGTCGGTGGAGCAACCCAACTTGATCTCGGCTGCTCCGATTGCGCGATCAAAACGGTCAGGGCGGCGCTCTTCGACGGGACCATCCTTGCGCAGGACCAGTTCCCCGGCGTCGTTGACGTCAAAGATCAACTTGCAGCCCGGCTTGAGGCTCAGAGAATCGCGGATATGTTTGGGGATGGTGACCTGGCCTTTGCTGGTGCGCGTGGTTGTCATTGGCCCCCTCTGTCGGCATTACCGCTAAATTTATTGTAATACCGAACTGAAAATTCAGATGAACAGTGAAACGAAAAGGGCCGCCCGAGGCAGCCCTTGTTGAAAAGGAACTTTGTAAAAGCAGCAGCTTAGAAGGGGTTCAACTTGCCGAGGCCCTTCTTTTTCTTCTTCTTGCTGGAGGATTCGTCGCTCAAGTCGGCTTTGCCGGCCTTCTTCTTGGCGTCGGCGGCAGACTGCGCCGGGGTGGTGCCGGGCTTGATGTCGTTGACCTGGTCGGGAGCCTCAGCCGGCTTTTCGGCGGCGGGTAGCGTGGTGTCAACCGGTCCGACAGGCTTGATTACCGCATTCGGATCAGCTGCGGGAGCGCTGATAATTGAAACACCAACACCGGTTCCGCCAGAGGGAGCTTCCAACTGGAGCGGGGCAGCCGAGGGCTTGTCGCTGCGCGGCGGCTCATTGACTCCGGTCGGCGTGTTGTCCACCGGCTGGGCCGGCTTGCCAGCGTTGACCGCAGCAGTAAAGAGAGCCACATTCTCTTTGTTGATCTGCGGAGCGAGGGTGCGCTTGGGGTCTTCCAGACTGGGTTCACCCACGTGGGAGGCTTCAACCACCATGGGGCCGTGCTTGATCAGGTCGAATGTCTTGTCGGTGAGGCGGACGGGACGGCGGCTGCTCTCTTCCGCTTCGTTCTCGGCCATTGCTTCCTGGGTCGGCTCAGGAACCGGGCGATTCATTGCGACCAGGCGGTCGCGGGCATCTTCAACGCGGGGAGCCATCGGGTAGCGGGTAATTACCTTGTCGTAGGCTGCGGCAGCCTTGTCCTGGTAAACAGCGCGCAGGCGCTCTTTGATAGCGCCGGGAAGATTGGGAACCATCTGGATGTTGTGGGCCTGACTGGCATAGGCATCGCCGATGGTCAGCAGAGCGAGATCGCCTTTGGAGTAGACCGGGTAGGTGTCAATCACCGTTTCAAGGCGGGCGATGGCTGCCGGAAAAGCCTCGCGGCTGGCATAAAACATGCCAATTTCGGTTTCGCGCTCGGCCAGAACCTCCTGCACGTCGCGTAGCTTCTGCTTGGCGCGCGGAATCAGGGTTGAATCCGGGAACTGGTTGATCATGGCGCGATATTCCTGTTCAGCGCGCTCGGCGTTGTCGTATTCGCGGTCCGGCTTCTCCATCTGCTCGTAGAAGATGTCCGCCACCTTCATCTGGGCTTCGGCGGCCTCGGGCGCGGTCGGGAAGAAGGTGATGAAATCCTTGTACTCGGATTCGGCCTGCGCCAAGGCCGCCGTGCCGCCTTCCTTGAACCAGGTATCGCCGACGGCTAGCTTGGCGCGCATCCGGTACTCGGAGTCGGGATAGGTATTCAGCATGGTTTGCAGGTCCAGCCGCGCCACGTCATAGTGGCCTTTTTTGAGGGACAGCATGGCTTTGTCGTACAGCTCTTTGTCAGGCTGTTTGGAAGCGACGCCGGCTAGCGGGTTCGTGCTCAAGTCTTCATTCTTCTTGTGCTTGGGCTGTTTCACCTTGGCCTGGACAGCAACCCCACCCAACGCCAGCACGGCCAAAGCCACCGCAGCAACCTTCAACGACAACCGGTTCATAAACCCTCATCTGGCGGGCGCTCACTGTGCGCACGAACTCCCGCGAATCTCATACTCTGAAATTTTACTTGACCTGCCGGGCTTGCTCTGGTCCCGGTTCCTACTCGCCCGCTGCCGCGAACGCCGCCTCCAGCAGATCGCGGGCATCCTGCTCCGGGTGGCCGGCGCCAAAAACGGCGCTGCCAGCCACCAATAGCTCCGCACCCGATTGGACGAGCGCCGCTACGGTATTGTGAGCCACTCCGCCGTCTACTTCGATTTTAAATGCCAGCCCCATCTCTTTGCGGATGTGGACCAGGTGCTCGATCTTGTCGAGCGAGTGGGGAATGAATTTCTGCCCGCCGAAGCCGGGATTGACGCTCATGACCAGCACATGGTGGACCAGCGGCAGTATATCGAAGATGGTTTCGACGCGGGTGGCCGGGTTCAGCACCACGCCCGGCAGCATTCCATGATGGGAAATCAGCTCAATGGAGCGGTGTAAATGGCGGCAGGCCTCCTGGTGCACGCTGACCCAATTGGCCCCGGCATAAGCAAAGGCGGGAATGTACTCGTCCGGGTTCTCGATCATCAGGTGGCAATCGAGCGGCAGCCGCGTCACTTTGCGCAGGCTTTTTACCACCGGAGGGCCAAGGGTGATGTTGGGCACAAAATGCCCGTCCATCACATCCACATGGATTGCCGATCCGCCGCCCCGCTCCGCGGCTGCAACTTCGTCGGCTAAATGGGCAAAATCTGCAGAAAGGATGGAAGGCAGCAATTCAATCATGGCGTCGTCGGAGGGAATTCTCCTTGAGGGTCAAGTGTATCAGCGACGGGCCTATCGCCGCAGTGAGATTTCTCCTAAAGGTTTTGATGAATCTGCCGATGAACGAAGCGAGATAGATCGGCTTTTACGCGAGGAGGAAAAAATCATGCTCATCAGCGCAATTCCATCCGCAACCCCCACTAGCTCGATTTTGTCTACTCTGGGTCCGCCCAAAGCGGCACAGGCAACGGCTGTTTCTGCACTGCCTGCGCTCAGCCAAACGGCAGCCACGACTGCAAGCGCAGCCCCGGCCAGCGCGCCGGCGCCAGCCAAGGCTGCAACCGCCCAGGCAGCGCCAGCGCCGGCTCCCAGCGTAAGCAGCGCTCTTGTCTCAGAGACATTGGCGGCTGTCTACTCCACCACAGTGGGAGGCAAGCAATATACCGGTGACATTGACCAATCCAACGGGCAATACACGGCCTCGGTTCCCAATCTGACGGGCGCCAGCGCCAGCGGATCAAGCATCATGGATGCCGAAATCGCTCTCGGTGCCCGCATCGATGCGATTGTGTGAGGGGCATGACGGATTGGGGTTTGTGCTTTCCCACATTTCGATAGAAAGAATCGAAGGACGGGGTGCCCGGCTTTTTTACACAGCGTCCGTGCGCGTTTGTGATTTTCGACTGCGCATATATGCCCATAAAAATAGAGGTTTTCTCGCCAACCAGCCGTGGTTTTGAGCAAAGCAAGGCCGATGAGGTTAGAAAGCCCGTAACCATGCAGAGATATTTTGGGGGTATCTCGCTACCGGCGCGGAGTAAAAGGTGAAAAACGGCCTCAAAATAGGCTGTTTTCGGTGTAAAAACGCGTGTTGTATACGTTTACATCGTTTTTTGCTCCTTTGGTGCGCGATAGCGGGGCGCCTGCGGTGCGGGCATTGCATGCAGCGGGCTGCCTTCGGCGTGGCGGGTTGGGGTTCGTGCTCTCCCACCCTTCGATAGAAAGAATCGAAGGATGGGGCACCCTCATGGGTGGAAAATCAAGGGTAGGGCTTCCCCAGGCCCCCAAGCACCTGCGGTGGGGCCAACTCCGCATTTGGCGGGCTAGTCGCCGGAGCAAGTGCTCAGCCGGGTTCGCCGGTCTGCCGCTGGGGTATGCGGGAACGGGGTTGCAGTTTAGAGTTGTTGTGAACCCATGAGCGTATTCAAGCTGAAGCCAAATCACGCGCCGGTCAAGGCCTATTACGAGGCGCTGGAAAAGCTGGGCCGGGGAAAATTCGATAACGAGGGGAATCTGCGGGGTGCGTTTGAGGCTCTGTTGAAGAAGTGCGCCCAGCAATATGAGTGGAATGTTGTGCCCGAATACCAAATTGCCCGCTCGGGAAAGAACCCGCTGCGCGTGGATGCGGCGGTGCTGGATGCCTTCAACTTGCCGCGCGGCTATTGGGAGGCAAAGGACGATAAAGACGATCTCAAAGCGGAGATGAACAAGAAGTTCGCGGCCGGTTTGCTCGGAAAGGCCAATTTCTCATCTTTCCCATAATTATCTTCGTGGCCAACATGGGTCCTACCATGCGAGTTTGGACAACTTTTCCACTCGCTGCCTTGACACTCAGTGTATGATGACTTTATGTATCATCTATGCGGTTGATTGAGGCTTCAATTGCGATATTCCATTCCTCATCCAATTCCGTATCAAGGTAGTAAGCGGCGGCTAGCCGCTGCGATCCTGAGCCACGTACCAGCGAACGGATGCGTTCGACTTGTGGAACCGTTTGTAGGTTCTGGTGCTGTTACGTTGGCCGCTGCTTCGCAGAATAGATTCAGTTCCTACGTGATGGGCGATGCGCTTGAGCCACTCATTCGATTGTGGCAGGCTATCGTTGAAAATCCGGCGCCCCTGGCAGAGCAGTATGAGGAACTCTGGCACAGGGAACGCGAGAAGCCTATTCATGCGTACTATGAAATCCGTACCGAGTTTAATGAGGATAGAGTCCCGGCGAAGTTGCTGTATTTGCTTGCGAGGTGCGTAAAGAATGCGGTTCGCTTCAATCCGTCAGGAGAGTTCAACCAATCGCCGGATAAACGACGTACAGGAACGAGGCCGAAGTCGATGAGGGCAGAGCTATTCGCCGCCCATGGGGTCCTAGCCTCAAAATGTCATGCTGTGCACACCGATTTCACGGCGCTTTTTTTGCAAGCCCAAGATGGAGATTTCTTCTATTTGGACCCCCCTTATCAGGGCACGAGTGATGGTCGAGATCAGCGGTATGTTTCTGGCGTCAGCCGAGATCAGATGATCGCGGGCTTGTCGATCTTGAACGAGAAGCAGATCCCTTTTATTTTGAGTTACGACGGCTCTTGTGGAGAGCGAAACTACGGAAAACCCTTGCCAGATGCGGTGGCACAGCGAATCTTACTGGATGTTGGCCGCTCCAGTCAGGCAACCCTCAATGGCCGCGACGAGCTTACAGTCGAGTCTTTATATATTTCTCATGCGCTTTCTGACAACTGTGGATCAGCCAATGTGTCGCTTCGGGATTTCACTAACCGAGATCAGGCAAATTTGTTTGCCTAAGGCTTCTTCATTGAATTTTTTATTTCATCTGGGACGCTTCTGTTGTGGCGATTTGCGTCCTCTTGGATGCGGTCAAAATCCTTAATCTCTTCCCCAATCCAAACAAGGTCTGCGCGTCGCTGCTGCAGCATGGCTACGTGGCTATATTGGCCGGGTTCAGCCCAATAGCAGGAGCGGCAAATATCTGGCTTGCTCAGTTCTAAACAGTTCTTACAGTGTTCGCAATCCCACGATTTTTTCCGGTTGCACGAACCGCAGAGAACTTGAAAGGGTTGTTCTTCGCCGGAATAGGCTTCGCCCACGATTTCGTATGGAATGCGGTGGTCCACCTGCAGGTTATGAGTCGCGCCGCAGATTTGGCATTTGTCGCCAGCGGCATGAATGATGGCGTCACGTTGCTTCTTGGGAAGGAGTCTTCGACCGGCTTTCCCAGGGTTAATCTCCCCTTCGTCGAAGGTGTATGCCGCAATAGAGCGGCCATTCGAGTGCTTAACTTTGATTGTCTTTAAACGAAAGCCGAGATCCCTGACATCCTGGGCGGCGCGCGGCGGATGGTCGTAACCAGCCTGGTTGATCTGTTCTGTCGTGACAAGGCCGTTCTTGGCAATGCTGTCCAAAACAAACCTTGCCCGCTTTTTTGTTTCCTTAGCGATGCGGTCGAGGAGTTCCTGCGGAATTTTCGGAGTTTCAGACATCGAGCAAGTCCTTTGCTGATACTCCCAAGGCCTTAGCGATCTTGTGAATGTTGAGCAGGCTTATGTTGCGTTCTCCGCGCTCTACGCCGCCGACATAAGTACGGTCGAGGTCGCAAGCAAGCGCAAGAGCTTCCTGTGAAAGATCCTTCTGCTTTCGCAGTTCGCGGACCCGTTGTCCGAAGCGCTTTTGAATCTGTTCGTCTTGCTTTTTCCCCATCGGACTAATGGAATCACTGTAGATGACAATAAGTCCACGGACTTTACGCATCATTTCCGAAGAGGAATGGGACGTCCAACTCTTGAAGATGTACTTGAAAACGGGTGAGTGCAACCCCAGGCGAACGGGACTGGATTGGCGCGGCGTTGATGCAGTTGCATATTGAATACGAGAAGCAGGAAGAGTATCCGCTGGAGCGGAGGGAGACGGGCAAGCTAGACTGGCGCGTGGAGAAGATGTCCCTGTCGAAAGACAAGACGCTGCTGAAGTATAACGAGTTTTTGACGCTGAGCGGGATTCCGGCGGAGGCGCAGGAGTACCGGCTGGGGAATCGGAGCGCGTTGGAGTGGGTGGTGGATCAGTACCGGGTTTCGACCGATGCGCGGAGCGGGATTGTGAACGATCCGAACCGGGAGGACGATCCTGAATATATTGTGCGGCTGATTGGGCAGGTGGTGACGGTGAGCGTGGAGACGGTGCGGCTGGTACGGGAGTTGGCTGGGCTGTCGATCGATCAGGTTTGAACGCGGCTGCGCCGCGTTCATTGATATTCAATATAAAACGGCTTGAATTGTTAGGGCTGAAGCCCTGATCTACCTCTGTGCGCTGTCACCGCTGCTTGTTCTTGAGATGGAAAATAACCGCAGTTCCTTCGCTTTGCTCAGGATGGCAGCATTTGTGGGGGCTGGGGAATTTGAGCGCGACTTCGTCGCGCTGGTTATTTTTCAAGAATATTTGGATGGGGATTGCGGGGGTTGAAAGCTCCGCCTCCCTCCGGGTTGAGTCTCTGCGCGTTGCGCGGGGTTGCTAAAATTTGAACGCGGATTGCGCCGCGTTGATTGATTTTCAAAATAAAACGGTTTGAATTGTCAGGGCTGAAGCCCTGATCTCCCTCCGTGCGCTATTCAGCGCTGCTTGTTTTTGAGATGGAAAATAACCGCAGGTCCTTCGCTTTGCTCAGGATGACAGCAATTGATTCAGGATGACAGCAATTGATATAAATGCAGGTCCTTCGACTCCCGTCGCTTCGCTATGGTCGCTCAGGATGACAGCATTTGTGAGGGCTGGGGGATTTGAGCGCGACTGCGTCGCGCTGGTTGTTTTCAAGAATCTTTGGATGGGGATTGCGGGGGTTGAAAGCTCCGCCTCCCTCCGGGTTGAGTTTGTAGTATCCCACCCTAGATCACCCCAGCGACTAGGACCTGTCGCCGGGGACCCCGATAGTGACAAAAACAAGTGCGTCGCGAGGATGGGGCACCCAGAGCGTTCAGAATGACAGATCCGTGCATCGCTTCCCAGGTCCCCAAGTGCGAGGAACCTCCACCCCACGGACGAAGACCCGTCCGCGGGGACCCCGGCCTGGGGCACCCAGTTTCGGAGGTTTGAACGCGGCTTGCGCCGCGTTGATTGATTTTCAATATAAAACGGCTTGAATTATCAGGGCTGAAGCCCTGATCTCCCTCCGTGCGCTGTTCAGCGCTGCTTGTTTTTGAGATGGAAAATAACCGCAGGTCCTTCGCTTTGCTCAGGATGACAGCAATTGATATAAATGCAGGTCCTTCGACTCCCGTCGCTTCGCTATGGTCGCTCAGGATGACAGCATTTGTGAGGGCTGGGGGAATTGAGCGTGACTGCGTCGCGCTGGTTATTTTTCAAGAATTTTTGGGTGGGGATTGCGGGGGTGAAAGCTCCGCCTCCCTCCGGGCACCTGCGGTGCGGCCAACCGCCTTTGGCGTGACTGGTTAGAGGTCTGAGCTATCCCACCCTAGCGACAAGAACAAATACGTCGCGAGGGTGGGGCACCCAATCCCTACTCCATCCATGAAAATTCTCTAGCGTCCTACTACCAGCACAACAAAGCTGCCGGGTAGAATCGGCGCGCGGGGCCGGGGATTTTCGGGTGTCGGATCAGGTTTGGGGCCGAACTCAGCTGTGACAAGATAAATGCGGTCCGTCGCCGCGTCGTAGGCCATTGTTCGCGCTCCTCGCTGCGTCGACAGGCTTTCAATTGTCGGGTAGCTTGGGGCGGCAGTGTCTATCACCGACAGAATCCCATCGCCGCTCGATGCAAAAGCCAGCTTGTGCGCTGCGTCGTATCCGGCTGCATCCGGCCCGTCGCCTATGGCGGGGTTAGCGATCAGCTTGCCGGTATTCGAGTCAATCACAGACATCTTTTTTCCGTCACAGACCGGAAAGAGCTTCCCGCCGGCTACGTCGAATGCCAAGCCGCTGGGGCTATCGCAGCCCGAAAGCCATTCCGTGAGCTTCTTCGTTTTCGCATCGATGCGGACAATTTCGTTCTTGTCCTCGATATTGTCGTAGACCAGCCCTTTGCCATCGACAGCGGGAAACTCGGGCTTGCCGGGGAGCGGAATCGTCGCGACAACCTTGCGTGTGGCCGCGTCAATCACAGTCGCGTCCTTACTGCGGCCGTTGAAGGCCCAGACCGTCTGCGTTGAAGGCTCAAAGACAATTCCATCGGGATTCGTCCCGGCTGGAATCGTTGCCACTGTGGACAGCGTGGCCCGGTCAAAGACCACGACTGCGTTCCCACCGCCATCGGAGATGTAGCCGAACTTCCCCGCACCATCCAGGGCTATGCCATGTGTGCCGTGCAATCCGGCGATACTGCCGACCAGCTTGCCAGTCTGCGTGTCCACCACATCCACGTGCGCGCCGCGAGTTAGGTAGAGGCGGTGGGCAGAGGAGTCCGCAAGCAGATAATCCCAGCCGCCGTCGCCGCCCAGCTTCCAGCGGTCGATGATCTTGTAAGGTTGCTGTGCGGTCACACAAACAGGGGCAGCAACGAGCGCGAGCAGCAGCAATGAGAGCGCACGCGGTACGACGCGGCAGCGGGAAAGAACTGGCATTGGGACACTCCTGAACACAGTATGAAATTCCGTCGCCCAATAGGTCGAACGACGGATTCACTATAGCATTCAAGGCTCTGCCGGCGGGCTAATGTCCGGCTCTGCCAGCAACTCGCCCAGCCTGTCCAGACGGTCCTCCCACTGCGCGCGCACATATCTGATCCACTGCTCTGCCTCTCGCAGCCCGGCGCGGGAAACCCGGCAGGTTCGCACCCGTCCAGCCTTTTTGGTCTCCACCAGCCCGGCTTTCTCCAGCACCTGCAGGTGCTGCACTACCGCGGCCAGGGTGATAGTCAGCGGCTCGGCTAATTGCGAGACGGTGAGCGGCCCCTTGCTTAGCCGCTCCACAAACTCCCGCCGCGTCCGGTCGCCCAGCGCATGAAAGACGCCATCGATATTTGGATTGGTTCTCATTCTTCTCCGCCGATTCCCGGCTGTGCTGCGTTATGAGGCGAGTTCGTTTGCCAACTCATCCAGCAGCTTCCGCCATCCCTCCTGCCGCATCTCAGGCCCATCGCTGCCCTCGAAAAACGCCGCCTGATGAGTCAGGATCAGCTCTGTCCCGGAGACGGAGGGCAATAACTCAACCGTGACCAGCGAGGCTGAGATGCAATGCCCGTTAATCGACATGGTCGCGGCAGATACCACGCGGCTGTTGGGAACAATATGCTGGTAGATGCCCTCGGTTTCGCAGAGCGCTCCGGGCAGAGGGGTTTTTTCGTTCAAGCGCAGGCGGGCGCGCTCCCGGCCGCCGACCTCAAAGTCCAGCTCGTAATGCTCGACGGTTTGATTTCTATGCTCGACAAACCAGCGTCGCTTTTTAGCCGGGTCGGCAAAGGCTGCAAAAACCCGCTCCGGCGCTGCCGGATAGTTGCGCTCAATTACAAACGTGTCATGGGTAACCGTTTTCTGTGCCATGCTGCTTCTCCTGTTGATGGGTGAATTGTTAATAAACAACTTAAGTATCTATTTGTTCTGCGCTAATTGTCAAGTGAATTATTTAGTATTTTCTTTGAGTACGTCCGGCTCTGCCAGAGACCCTCAACCTGTGTTTGAATGAACATTGTGCGATTTCCAACGCGCTCTGACCATTCCGTCTGTCGACCGAGGTGAACTGCCGTGACCTTATCCCGCAGAAAATTTCTTCAAGCTGGCGCGGCGCTCGCCGTTGCGTCCGTTTCAAAACTCCATTCGGCCCCAGCGGTATTTGGAAGCGACCCGGCAATTACTCCCGCGCTGAGCCAGTTTGAATACGACGCTGTGGAGCTGCTGGAAGGGCCAATGCGGCAGCAGTTTGAGGCTAATCATGCTCTTTATCTGGCAATGGACGAGGACATGTTGATGAAGCCTTTCCGGCAGCGCGCCGGCCTACCCGCGCCCGGAGACGATATGGGCGGATGGTACGATAACGACCCAGATTTCAACCCGCACGGGCATTTTCACGGATTTATTCCGGGCCATAGCTTCGGGCAATATCTTTCCAGCCTGTCGCGCGCCTATGCGATTACCGGGTCGAAGCCGACACAGGCCAAAGTTCAGCGGCTGGTGCGCGCCTTCGCGCCTACAATTACCTCGAAATTTTATGACGGCTATCGCCTGCCCGCCTATACCTACGACAAGACAAGCTGCGGCTTGATTGACGCCCACGAATTTGCAGCGGACGGCAAAGCTCTGGATGTGTTGAACGCGGCGACCGATGCGGTGCTGCCTCATTTGCCGGCCAAAGCGCTCTCCCGCGACGAGCAATATGCGCTCCCGCACAAGGATGAGGCCTTCTGCTGGGACGAGACCTATACGCTGCCGGAGAATCAGTTGCTTGCCTACCGGCGCGGCGCGGGTAGCCGTTATCGCGATCTGGGTCTTCGCTTTCTTGCGGATGACTGGTACTTCAATCCTCTGGTCGAGGGAGAAAACGTTCTCCCAGGCAAACACGCCTATAGCCATGTAAACGCGCTGAGCAGCGCCATGCAGGCCTACCTGACGCTGGGCAGTGACAAGCATCTACGCGCGGCCACCAACGGCTTTGACTTTCTCCGCTCCACACAGAGCTTTGCCACTGGCGGCTGGGGTCCGGATGAAACCCTGCGTAAGCCGGGCAGCGGCGATCTCGGCGAGAGCCTCGCCAAAACTCATGCGAGCTTTGAGACGCCCTGCGGTTCCTACGGGCACTTCAAGATCACTCGCTATCTGCTGCGCGTCACCAAGGACAGCCGCTACGGCGATAGCATGGAGAGGGTTCTCTATAACACCATCCTCGGAGCCAAGCCGTTACAGAAGGACGGGCGCGGATTCTATTACTCCGATTACAACAATAACGGATCAAAGTTTTATCACCAGGATAAGTGGACCTGCTGCACCGGAACCTTTGGGCAGATCACAGCGGATTACGGAATCAGCTCTTATTTCCGCGATGCGGAGGGCGTCTACGTCAACCTATATGTACCGTCCCGCGTTACCTGGCAGCGGGGCAGTGAGCGCATCTCGATTGAGCAGCGGACGAACTATCCGCTGGAGCCAACCACGCAGATCAGCGTAAAAACAGCCAACCCGGCCACATTCCCGGTCTTCCTCCGCATTCCCGCCTGGGCCGGTCCCAAAACCACTGTCGCGGTCAACGGAAAGAAGGTTCTTACGAGTCCTGAACCCGGCAAGTTTGCGCGGCTCCAGCGCACCTGGAAGAACGGAGATCGCATCGAGATAGAGTTCGACATGCCCACAGTGCTCGAAGCCGTTGACGCGCAGCATCCCGATCAGGTGGCTGCGGTGCATGGCCCGCTCGCGCTCTTCGGCATTGGAGAAATCCCGGCAAAGATCAGCAGCCAGGAGCTGCAATCGGTCGCTCAAATCTCCACAGGCTCGGCAAACTGGCAGACAAAAACGTCCGCAGGTAGCTTGAGCCTGCTGCCTTTCTTCGCAATTCAGGACGAGCATTACCGGCTCTACCTGAAAGTCAACTCGTAAAGCTTTCGGTCCTGTCCAGCACCCTTCTGCAAATCGGAAGGGTGCATGCGCGGCCCCTACTCGTGCTCGTAGAAGCGGAAGAAGAGCGAGGGCTTGCTGACCGGTTCGGCGCGTACCACCAGTTCAGCAAGCTGCTTGTCGTTGAACGGGGTAAACTCCCGCGCCAAGTGGACGTTTTCCTCAAGCTGCGCGACTGTGTCGCAGCCAATAATGACTGTGCTGACCGGCTTCGAGAGGGCGTAATACAGGGCTTCGCGCATGCTGAGAGTTCCGGAAGTGGTGGTCTGCACTGCCATCCCTTCCCAACTGTGTTTCTGCGCGTCGATAGACGGCGGAGTCCAGGTATTGAGCAGGCGGCCGCGGCCCGGAACCTTCATACCGATAATGCCCATCTGCTTTTCAACCGCCAGTGGAAGCAGATCCTTATCGAAGCTGTAGTGATGCGGATCGGCTGCGTTGAGCGCCATCAGAACCGTGTCGAAGGGGTAGCGCTTGATGCATTCGATCAGCACATCGGGACGGAAGTGGCCGGTGAAGCCAAGATTGCGCACTACCTTCTGTTCCTTCATCTCGATCAGCGCTTCCATTGCGCCACCCTTGGCAAAGACCGCCTCAACGTTGCTCATGATGCCGAGGTCGTGCAACTGCCAGAGGTCGACGTGATCGGTTTGCAACAGTTGCAGGGACTTCTCGATCATGCGCATCGAACCTTCGCGGGTGCGCTCCTTGGTCTTGGTCGCCAGGAAGGCGTCGTTGCGGCGATGAGCCATCACCCTGCCGACATACTGCTCACTCCAGCGATCAGGTCCGCCGTAGATCGAAGAGGTATCAATGTAGTTGACGCCGAGGTCGAGGGCGCGCTCGATGATCGATACCGCCTCTTCGAAGTTATTGGGGCGCTCCAGCGATGCCTGGCCACCCAGCGAGAAGATGCCAACCCTGTAGCCGGTCCTGCCCAGGTTTCGCGTGGGCATCGCAGAAGGCGTTCTGGGATTCGAGGGCAGAGCGGGCATTGTCCGCGTCGTATCTGCTCTGAGAGCTGAAGGGGCCAGCAACGCGGCAGTTACTGCTCCGCCGGCTTTGAGAAATTCGCGGCGGCCATGCTTGCGGCCTGCGTCCAGTAGATTCTCGCTCATAAGATCCTCCTCGAATGGTACGAACCGTGCGTCCCAATCATACATCCAGGAAAGTTACAGTGGAAAGCACAACGACGGGCACATTTCTGACGTGGCTCCTGCAGTGAACCAATGAATTTTATAACCGGAACCTGCGCACCGCTTCCTCAAGCCCACTCTCATAAGCATCAATCAGCTTGTCCCAGGCTGCGTTTGCCGCTTCGTCAGTTTGCTTGCGCCGCGGATCGGCATCGAACCAATCAATTGTTCTTTTGATTCCCTGTGCAAACGGTACCGTGGCGCAGTAGCCAGGTACAAAGCGTTTGATCTTGCTGTTATCAAAGACCACACTCACAGCTTTATCCCCGGTCAGGCTGCCGATTTCCTCTGGCAAGCAAGCGCCGATAAAATCCGACGGGATATGAACAATCTGCGCTTCAACGCCGGCTGCCCGCGCGGTGATGCGATGGAACTGATCCCAGGTCATCACTTCGTCGCCGGTAATGTGGAAGGCGTGGCCAATTGCCTGCTGATGCCCCAACAACCCCACCAGCCCCTGCGCAAAATCGCTGTTGTGCGTAATCACCCACAGCGAGGAGCCGTCGCCCGGCACAATCACCCTCTTGCCGCGCCGCATCCGGTCTACCGCCGTATAGGATTTTTGCCAGCTATTCACCGCCAGCACAATCTGCGTATCGCCGTAGGTGAGCGAAGGGCGCACAATCGTGACCGGGAATCCCTCTTCGCGATAGGCCTTCAGCAGCCGCTCTTCGCAGGCAATCTTGTCGCGCGAATACTGCCAGTAAGGATTGGCCAGCGGAGTTGATTCAGTAATCAGATAATGCCCAACCGGCTTTTGATACGCGCTCGCTGAGCTGATGAAGATAAACTGCCGCGTGCGTTCGCGAAACAACCGGATATCGCGCTCAATATCGGCTGGCGTAAAGGCTATCCAGTCAACCACTGCGTCGAAGATCTGTTTACCCAATGCTTCGGCTAGCGCTGCTTCATCGGTTACATCTGCTGTAATCGTGCGTACGCCTTCAGGTAGGTCCGCAACGTGCTGCCCTCGCGTCAGCAGCGTTAACTCAATGCCGCGTTCCGCCGCCAGCCTTGTCACTGCGGTACTGATAATTCCCGTGCCGCCGATAAATAGAACTTTCATCTCGCCTCCCGCCGGAGCCATCATAATATCTGAGTACGCATCATTGCCGCGGGCACTGCCTGCGGACTCATTTCGCGCTGCGAGCAATGACGACATGCACGGCGACTACCTGGGCTGTTGATCTCCTGTTTGTGCGCTCTTGATCGTGCTGACCAATTCGGCCAGTCGAGCCGGATCTACATCGCTGACAGCCACTGCTTCAAGATCATTTGTACTGAAGTCCATCACATGAAATCCCGAGTGTTCTGAGCTGAACTCGTTTGCTTTGGCCGCGCCCGATTTCTGGCGGAGAAAGACGGAGACATGGTGCTTGCCAATGCTGTAGAGCAGTTGGGCAACGGGCCGATTGCCCAGGTAAGCGAGATTTGCTCCATCAAGCGTAGTGTCACTTGGAAGGCTCTGCGGCAAGTTAAAGCTGAATGGAATTTTACCTTGAAACCACGGCTTGACCGTGTGCCGGTCAGTGGAAATGACCTGCGGCGGCGCGTTGCCGGCAAGCGTTGCGACATGCTGATCGAAGGCCTCGCTCACGAGGGCGGCCTGTTCGGCTGAAGCCATCTCGGCCCTGTGCGTAAAGCGTTGAACAAGCATGAGGCTCATTGAAACAACAAGGATCACCGCCGCGGTAGCCCAGCCCAGCGAGCCAAAACTCAACCTTGATGGAGAGTTTCCTTCGGTACTTGCGCGGAGCGTTTTTCGTGCTGTTTTTTCCTGAGATGTGAGTTGCGCCAGCCGGGCCTGCAATTGCGGCGGCGGCGCGTACCGCTGTCCTGCCTTTGCCGTCGAGGATTTGAGCAGGCTTTGCTGCAGAGCCATTGATGTACAGGACGGGCACGACGCAAGATGCTCGTTCGCGATGGCCAACTGGTCCGGTGCAAGCTCACCGTCTGCAAGGGCATTCAAAATGGCTGGTGTCAGATGATCGATCACGCGCGGCCCCCTTTGGACAATGTATGTTGAGCCTCAAGTGCCGTGCGCAGGGCTGAGCGAGCGCGTGCAATCCTGGACATAACTGTACCAATCGGAACTTCGAGAGTTACTGCAATCTCTCGGTATTTCATCTCTTCCACATCGCAAAGAAGAATAACCTCCAGCAGCGGCGGCGGCAGCACTTCCATCGCAGCATGCAACGCCGCGCTGTCTGAACTCTGGAGCAGGTTTGCTTCCGGAGTCTGCCGGTCAATTGCTGCCTCTGGGAGCTGCGCGGGACCCGACTCTGTGCTCTCATTCAACTCATCTTCCCAAGCAACTGTACGCCTGGCTGCCAACCCCGCGCGCGAAGTCAGATAGGTGTTGCGGAGAATGCGGAAGATCCATGCTTTGAAGTTACTGCCAGGTTCGAAGGATGCGAACCCCCGGAGGGCTTTGAGAAATGTCTCCTGCACCAGGTCCTCCGCGTCGGCAGCGTTGCGAGAGAGCCAGAACGCGACGTTGTAGAGCGAAGGAAGCAG
Organism: uncultured Acidobacteriaceae bacterium; assembly: GCA_963713645.1. Lineage (GTDB taxonomy): Bacteria > Acidobacteriota > Terriglobia > Terriglobales > Acidobacteriaceae > Telmatobacter. The sequence continues at coordinate 47,489 of CAVQMQ010000040.1, forward strand.
CGGCAACGCCAGATCCTCAAACGAAGCCGTTTTGGGGCCTGTTTCGCGCGCCGTTCTCTTCCAGGGCAACCGCATGGTCCCATACTATCTCACGTTCACTCCAAAGATGAGAACTGACATCTTGCAGAATTATTCCTTTTTGTTGGGAATAAATTTCGCAAAGTCCGGTTTGCATCCGTGGAGGATCTTCCATGAAGAATACAAAGCCCGATCGACCCGCGCAGCCGCCGGCGCAGTCCACAGAAGCTGCTGAAGCGGTAAAACCCCGTTCGGAGTCCGTCCCGGCATCCAAAGATGGCATCGACCGGCGTAATTTTCTTAGTTGCATGGCCTGGGCTGGAACCGGCCTGGTGTGGACAATGGCCGGAGGCGTGCCTACATCAAAGCTCTTTGCAGCCACGGCTGGAGCGGCAGATGCGGGGTCAGGACATGGCGCGGGCTTCAGCTTCGTGCAGATCAGCGATAGCCACATCGGCTTCAACAAGGCCGCGAACCAGGATGTAACTGGGACGCTGAAGCTGGCGCTCGACAAGATCAACCAACTGCCCGGTACACCTGATCTTCTGCTACACACCGGCGACATTACCCACTCATCGAAGCCGGCTGAGTTCGACACCGCGCAACAACTCATCAGGGGCGTCAAAGCCGGCGAAGCCTTTTATGTTCCCGGCGAACACGACATTGCAACCGACGACGGCGCAGTGTATCTGGAACGGTTCGGCAAGGGCGCACAGGGCAAAGGCTGGTACAGCTTCAGCCATAAAGGCGTGCACTTTATCGGACTCAACAATTGCCAGCAAGTGGACGCAATGGGCTTGCTCGGCGCAGATCAACTGAAGTGGCTCAAGGCGGACCTGGCTTCGCTCTCTGCTTCGACACCGATCGTGATCTTTGCGCATATTCCGTTGTGGATGGTCTATCCGGAGTGGGGTTGGGGCACACCGGACGCGGCGGAGGCGCTCACTGCTCTCAAGCGCTTCGGCTCTGTCACTGTGCTGAACGGACATATTCATCAGGTTGTGCAGAAGGTGGAAGGCAATATGGCGTTTCATACCGCGATGTCCACTGCATTTCCTCAACCTGCTCCGGGCTCGGCTCCTCATGCCGGTCCAATGGTTGTCCCTGCCGGCAAGTTGAAGAGTGTTCTCGGCGTCACGGAAGTGAAGTATGTGGGGCGGCACAGACCTCTGGCCATTGTCGATTCCGCGCTGGAGGAGATGGCGTGAATTGGGTGAGAACTTCATCCTTCTGCGGCACTATTGCCCTTCTCGCCTCGTTGCTGCTGGCCCGAGTTCACCCCTTCGGCGATGCGGGCCTGTACGCGGCGAATTCTGCTCAGACGCCGATTCTGAACCATTCGCACGCGCCGTCTGAGATCCGCGCGATACTGGTTGAAAAGTGCGCGGACTGCCATTCCAACCGGACGCGCGTGCCCTTCTATGGCAGTTTTGCTCCGGTCTCGTGGCTGATGGAGCGCGACATTGTCGAAGCCCGAAAAGCCATGAATCTTTCTCTCTGGGATACCTACTCAGATGACCGGCAACAGACGCTGGCGGCCAAGATCGCGGAGGAAATAAAATCACGCGAGATGCCGCCGGCGCAATATCGAATTGTGCATTGGAACGCCCTCGTCAGCGATGCCGAGGTCCGGCAATTGGCCGATTGGGCGCGCTCAACATCAAGGACTGGGCAGAGCGATGCGCATCAGCTAACCAGCAACGGTGACGCCGTGCGAGGCAAGGCGCTCTTCGAGAAACGCTGCGTGGGATGCCATGCCCTCACGCAGAACCGCGAGGGTCCCGCGCTGCAAGGAGTCTACGGACGAGCTTCCGGCACTGCGTCCGGCTTTGCTTACTCAGCGGCGTTGCGGAAGACGCAGGTTGTCTGGGATGAGCAGTCGCTGGATAAATGGCTCACAGATCCTGACGCATTCATCGCAGGTAACGATATGGAGTTTCTCGTCTCGAAGCCACAGGACCGTCAGGACCTGATCCGTTACTTGAAGCAGAGCTCGGGCAAATAGCAGACCTGCTAATTTTGATAAACGCGGCCGCTGTTGGCCGCGTTTTTTCTCGGAAAATTTACTCACACGAACAAAAAGGTAACAAAAATAGCTTTGGCCTGCAGGGGGTAGAATCGCAGATCTGCCGTTGCACAAAATCCCTGCAACTTTACCCGGCATACTTGAATCCAATTTTCACCCAGTATGGCAAAAGCATATATTCTCGCTGTTGACGATGACCCCGCGGTGCTGCGTGCGGTTGAGCGCGATCTGAAGTCCCAGTACGGCTCGGAGTATAGGATTCTTGCCTCCGATGCGCCTGGCAAGGCGATTGAGTTCGTGAAGCAACTGACAGTCAGGGGAGACCGCATCGCTCTCTTTGTGGTGGATCAGCGGATGCCGGGGATGAGTGGCACGGATTTTCTGCGCGCGGTTTTGCCACTGCAGCCTGATGCGCGGCGCGTGCTGCTGACGGCCTACGCCGACTCGAATGCGGCCATAGATGCGATCAATAAAGTGCGGCTGAACCACTATCTGATGAAGCCCTGGGAACCGCCGGAGCAGCATCTCTTTCCCGTGCTCACAGATTTGCTGGGAGACTGGACTGCCGGAAATGCGGCAACCTTTGAAGGCACGCATATTGTGGGCGACCGCTGGAGTCCGGGTACGCATCAGTTGAAAGACTTCCTGGCCAAGAGCCAGATTCCGTACCGGTGGATTGAACCGGGCTCGGCAGCAGACCCGCGGGTAATGGCTGTGCTGGGAACAGTTGAGCGCGCGCTGCCCGTGGTGATTTTTCCCGACGGCACGGTGCTTGAGAAGCCCGATATTCCCGCGCTTGCCGCCAAGCTTGGCCTTAGCAGCACACCGGCCCGCGACTTCTACGACGTGATTGTGATTGGCGCAGGACCGGCGGGGTTGGCCTGCGCGCTCTATTGCAGCACGGAGGGATTGCGCACAGTCTTGGTTGAGCGCGAAGCACCGGGCGGCCAGGCGGGCCTGAGTTCCCGCATCGAAAACTATCTCGGATTTCCGTCAGGGTTGAGTGGAGCGGATCTGGCTCGCCGCGGCGTGGCGCAGGTCAGACGCTTTGGCACGGAGCTCCTCTCGCCGGCGCGTGCGGTTAAGTTGACAGCCGACGGCGAATATCGCGTAGTTACGCTGGAGAATGGCCGGGAGCTGACCGCACACAGTGTGGTGATTGCATCGGGCGTGCAATGGCGGCGGCTGGATGTGCCGGGGATGGACCGGCTTACTGGGGCAGGCATCTACTATGGCGCGGCAATTACCGAGGCTTCCTCCTGCGAGGGGGAGGATGTATTCGTTGTGGGCGGGGCAAACTCTGCCGGTCAGGCAGCTGTGCACTTCGCCGAGTATGCAAAGTCCGTGACGATGCTGGTGCGCGGGGACTCGTTGTCGAAGTCTATGTCGCATTACCTGGTCGAGCGCATCAAGGAGATACCCAACATTCAGGTCATTCCGAATGCGGAGCTGGCGCGCGTGGAAGGCGACGGCCGCCTGAGCAGTATCTTCATTGAGCGGCATGACCTCGGAACCATTGAGGAGCGGGACGCCCGGGCGCTCTTCGTTTTTATCGGCGCTGAGCCGCACACGCAGTGGCTGGAGGGGACTCTGGTTCGCGATGAGAAGGGCTTTTTGATCACCGGCGCGAAGCTGCTCGTCGATGGCAAGAAACCCGCGAATTGGAAGCTGCAACGCGAGCCTTATCTGCTCGAAACCAACATCCCGGGCGTCTTTGCTGTCGGCGATGCTCGCGACGGAGCAGTGCGCAGGGTTGCAAACAGCGTCGGCGAGGGATCGATTGTTCTGTACTTCATTCGCCAGCATCTGGCCAACAGGTAACCGTCTATGACTGAAGATTGCAAGGCCGTCACCCCCGAAGAGCTAGCCGAGCTTGATCTCTTCAACGAAGATTCGCGCGCGTCGCTGGAGTGGCTGGCCGAACACTTTGAAATCCGCTGCTATGAAGAGGGCGAAGAGTTTGTCAAACCCGGCCAGGAAGCACGCGAGTTCATGGTGGTTCTGGAAGGCGAGCTGCGCTTTCAGCGCGAGGGCGAACTCTTTGGCGGTCCATATGCAATGCTGCCGGGCCATGCGGGTGGCGTGCTGCCGTTTTCGCGGCTGACCGTTTACCGCGGCACCGGCGTGGCCTTCAAGAAGAGCCGCGCGTTGGTGATGGACCGCTCCAACCTGCGGGAACTGGTGTATCGCGCGCCCTGCCTGGCGGAAAAGCTAGTGAACCGCATGATCGACCGCGTGCGGGACATGGAGCAACGCAACGAGCGCGCCAACAAGATGCTGGCATTGGGCAAGCTCTCGGCTGGTCTGGCGCATGAGTTGAACAATCCGGCTTCGGCGGTGGTGCGCTCCTCGGCGCGGCTGCGTGAGCTGATGGCCATTCGCCGTGAACATGCCATTGCTAACCGCGGAGAAAAGACTACCCCTGAAGCGCAAAGCCTGATTTTGAAGTTGAGCGATGCAGTTGCCGAGGCTGCGCGCAACCCGAAGCGGCTGGATGAACTGGAGCGCAGCGACCGCGAGGATGAACTCTCCCGTTGGCTCGAAGCCAACCAATTGCCAACCGAAGTGGCCTCCGGGCTGACCGACGCTGGAATTGACGCCGCGCAGCTTGCTCCTCTTTTACTGCTTATCAGCCACGAGTCCTGTGCGCATGGCCTCCACATACTGGCCGCCGATCTTGAAGAAGCTAATCTGACCAGGGAGATCGAAGAAGCGGCGCTGCGCATCGCCGATCTCATTCAGGCGGTCAAGTCGTATTCATATATGGATCATGTATCGACCGAGGGCGTGGATGTGGAAGCGGGTATCGATGTTACGCTGCGCATGTTCCAGCACAAATTGAAGCACGCGAACATGGAAGTGAAGCGGCACTTCGACGGGAACCTACCGAAGATCAAAGCCAACGGCGGTGAGTTGAATCAGATCTGGACCAATCTGATCGACAACGCAATCTATGCCATGTGGCACACGGACGAGAAGACTCTGGAAGTGCGGACATGCATGGAGGGGGCGAACATTCTGGTCGAGATTGCGGACAGCGGCGCTGGGATTCCACCCGAAGCTCAGGCACGCGTCTTCGATGCGTTCTATACAACCAAGCCAGTGGGCAAGGGCACCGGCCTTGGGCTGGACATTGTTTACCGCATCGTTCGCAACCACCACGGAGCGATCTCGTTCCAGTCATCGCCTGGACGAACAGTCTTCCAGGTTCGCCTGCCCATGGCGGGGGCGACACCGCCGACAGAGGCTGAAGCTTCATGCAAAACTTAGTCCGCTGCGTTCAGATCAAATTCTCACCGGCACAATCTGCTTCAACTCGTCCGCGCTTTGGGCGGCGATACGAGAATGGGCAGGATCACGGAAACGGCCATGATTCCGGCGATGATATGCAGGCCGCTGCCGTAGGAGCCGCTGCTCTGGCGCAGATGGGCGATCAGCAGAGGACCGAAGGCGCTCGCCGCACCCCAGGCGGTCAGCATGAGTCCATAGATGGGGCCGACATTCTTTGAGCCGAAGTAATCCGCCGCGAAGGCCGGCATGGTTCCGAAGCCGCCGCCGTAACACATCAGAATCACAAAAGAGACAGTTGTAAGAATCGAGACCGAAGCCAGGCTAGGCAGCGCCCAGAAGAGTCCGACCTGCACGGCGAACATTGCGACAAACGCCCATCGGCGGGTGATGCCGTCCGAGGTCCAAGCCCAGAAGATGCGCCCCACAGCATTTCCGATAGAGACGATGCCGACCATGCCGGCGGCTATGGCCGCGCTGACTTTTGCGACCTCCTGAAAGATGGGCGACTCCTGCGATATGAGCGATATGCCCGCTGTTACATTGAGAAAGAGCAGCGCCCAGAGCGCCCACCATTGCCAGGTCCCGAGCGCTTCGCCGAGAGTGTAGTCTTGGGTCGCGCGCTGTGACTTCTGGGTCGCGCTCGGACTCCAGCCATCCGGCTTCCAGCCTGCGGGCGGATTCTGCATAAAGTAGCCGGTGACCATGGTTGCGATCAGATAGGCGATGCCGAGATAGGCGAAGGTCTTGAGGACTCCGACGGACTGGATCAGAGACGTGGCGAGCGGGGCCGTTACCAGAGCGCCTGCGCCGAAGCCGCCAACGGCGATACCGGTGATCAGTCCGCGGCGGTCAGGAAACCACTTGACCAATACGGCAACCGGAACGATGTAGCCGAAGCCGAGGCCGATGCCGCCGATGAGGCCATAACTCAGATAGAGCCACCAAAGCTTGTCCGCAGAGAAGCTGGCGAGAAAGACGCCGAGGCCGTAGAGAAAGCCACCGGTGAGCGCGACGACGCGCGGGCCGCTCTTGTTGAGCCAGAGGCCTCCGAAGAAAGCGGAGACACCGAGCGTGAAGATACAGATGGTGAAGGTGAGGGTCACATCGGCGATGGACCAGTGAAATTGTTTTGAGAGCGGGATGCGGAAGACACTCCATGCATACACGGCTCCCAGTGCCATCTGCATCAGAAAGCCCGCAGCGGCAATTGCCCAACGATTTGGATTTGACATAGTCGTTCTCCGGGGAAAAAGTCTGGCTGTGATTCAATCTTTGGTTTGTGAAGTTCTTCGTGCTCCCAACTGAGTGCCGAGCACCTCAAGGAACCGGTTGACGAAGGCGAGGCTGCGGCGCAATTCCTTGTGGCGAAAATCACTGAGAAGCTTAAAGAGTCCGGGCGGCTCAATGATCGGTTTCTCGTGGCTGCCCAAGGTTTGTGCCGATGCGGTGGCGACGGCCTCGAGGACTTCAGGGTTGATGGCGCCAAGCAGCTTGGCGAGGATGATGGCGTTGCGCAGCGCGTTGACAGATTGCTCGGTGCGCGCGGTCTCGACGGCAGCTTCAACGAATTTGTCGCTTGCGCCAAGAAAGCCGCGCAGCAATTGAAGGACGCCCTTGTCGTGCAGTTCCTGCAGCAGTTCGTATGAATCAAGAATCGCCGCTGCGTGCTCGACAGGCGCATTGTCCAGCCGGCTTTGCAGCTCGGCGCGGGGATCGCGAGGGGGTAACTTCAAAGAAATCGGCTGAGCCATCTTAGTTTCCTCTTCAGCGAGCTAGCTCGTCTTGATCTGTACCAGTTGATTGCCGGGCTGGGTATAGTCCGCACGCTTCCACTTGCGTTCGACTTCGACGCCTTGTTGAGGAGTTGGCTGGCCAAAGCGGGAGTTAGTGCGCGGCAACGGATTCTCACCAGCCTGACCGAGAACTTTCAGATGCACCGACGTCTCTTTGTACGCGGGTGTATGGGTAATCTTGTCGGTGAAGCTGCTGGTGAGGCGGTTGACGGGTTCTTCGACAGAGTTCATCGGCATGTAGAGCTGCTTGCCCTCGACGCGAGTGGTGATGACCGCCTGAGCTTTGACCTTGCCGTAGGCCGAAGTGAGCTGCACCCAACTGCCGGTTTGAATGCCGCGCTCCGTTGCCAGCTCTGGCGAGACTTCGACGAAGGTGCAAGGAGTCTTCTCTCGAATTCCATCTGTGCGATAGGTCATGTTGCCTTCGTGAAAGTGCTCAAGGAGGCGACCGTTGTTCAGATGCAGGTCGTACTCTGCGTCCTGCTGATTCGATGGCTCGGTCCACACCAGCGGATAGAGCTTCGCTTTGCCGTCCGGGAAGTTGAATGCCTTGGTATAGAGCAGGGGCTGATCGGTGCCGTCTTCAGCGACCGGCCAGTGAAGGGACTTATATCCTTCGAGACGCTCATAGGTGACGCCTGCCATTATTGGAGTAAGTGGAGCAATCTCGGCGTAGATTTGCGAAGGATGCTCGTACTTCCAACCCGCTCCGAGACGGTTGGCGATGGACTGGATGATCTGCCAGTCGGGGTGGCTGCCCGCAAGCGGCTGCATGACCTGATACAGCCTCTGGATGCGCCGCTCGGTGCTGGTAAAGGTGCCTTCTTTTTCAAGGCTGGGGCTGGCGGGAAGAATAACATCGGCAAAGCGGCATGTCTCGGTGAAGAAGATCTCCTGCATAACGAAGAAATCGAGCTTCGCTAACGCAGCGGAGACATAGTTTGCGTTGGAGTCTACCATGCTCATCTCTTCGCCGAAGACGTACATCGCTTTCACGCGGCCGTCATGAATGCCGTCAATCATCAGGTGGTTGTCGAGTCCGGGCTTGGGAGGAAGAGTCACTCCCCAAGCCTCTTCAAATTTGGCTCGAATCGCCGGATCGTCGACCTTCTGATAGCCGGGAAAGAAGTTCGGCATTGCACCATGATCGCTCGCCCCTTGGACGTTGTTATGGCCGCGCAAGGGGTAAGCGCCGGTTCCGGTGCGCATGTAATTGCCGGTGACCAGCAGCAGATTGGAGATGGCCGTGGAGGTGTCGGAACCCATCATATGCTGCGTGACTCCCATCGCCCAGAGAATGCAGACGCCGCTCGATTCGACGATCATATGCGCAACTTGCTTGATGGTTTCGACGGGCAGTCCGCAACGTTCGCTGGCCATCTCGATCGTGAAGGTCTTCAGGCTCTCAGCGTACTCCGCCAGGCCATTGACCCACTGATCGAGGAATGCTTTGTTGGCCAGTCCATGATCGAGAATGTAGCGCGTAACGGCGGAGAGCCAGATAAGATCGGTGCCGGGACGCGGACGCAGGAAGATATCTGCCCGCGCGGCCATTTCGTTCTTGCGAAGGTCAGAGACGATCAGCTTTTGTCCGCGCAGCTTGTGCGCGCGTTTCACGCGCGTGGCCAGCACGGGATGATTTTCAGCAGCGTTGGCGCCGATGATGATAACCAGGCCGGCCTGCTCAATGTCTTTGATTGCTCCGGTGTCGCCGCCATAGCCGACAGTGCGAAAGAGCCCAGTGGTGGCCGGCGCCTGGCAATAGCGCGAGCAGTTATCCATGTTATTGGTTCCGATAACTGCCCGCGCCAGCTTCTGCATCAGATAGCTTTCCTCATTGGTGCATTTCGAGGAAGAGATGAAGGCCAGCGAATCGGGTCCGGAGGCAGCTTTGATTTCGGCAAACCTGCGCCCTACGAGATCAAGAGCTTCATCCCACGAGGCTTCGCGGAAGTTTTCTCCTTCGCGAATCAGCGGCGTGGTGAGGCGGTCGGGGCTATTGACGTAGTCCCAGCCGAACTTTCCTTTGACGCAGGTGGAGACGCCGTTGGCCGGGCCGTCCGCAGGTTCGACTTTGAGAATATGGCGGTCTTTGGTCCAGATATCGTAGCTGCATCCGACGCCGCAGTAAGTGCAGACGGTTTTGGTGCGCTTGATCCGCGACTCACGCATCTGCGCTTCCAGCTCAGATAGCTGAAGGATCGCCCCGTAGCCGAGTTCCGGCTCGACGCCCTTGACCACATCGATCATGCCGTCCAGCGCCTGCCTGGGTAAGTTGGTGAAATATCCTGCTTCACCGAGCATCGACTTTTCCATCAGCGCATTGCACGGGCACACAGTAACGCAATGCCCGCAGGAGACGCAGCTCGATTCGCCGATCGACGCGCCGTTATCCCATAGAACGCGCGGATGCGCGGCCTCCCAGTTGATGCTTAGGGTTTCGTTTACCTGCAAGTTCTGGCAGGCCTCGACGCAGCGTCCACAGAGGATGCACTGGCTGGGATCGTAGCGGTAGAAGGGATTGGTCGTGTCCACTGCATGGGGCTTGGGCTTATAGGGAATCTCCTGGTGCTCGATGGCGAGCAGAGCCGTCGTATTGTGCACGGTGCAGTTTTCGTTGTTGTTGTCGCAAACCGTGCAGTAGAGCAGATGATTGCCGAGAATTCGGTCAAAGGCCTCGATCTGCGCGGCATTGGCGCGGGGCGAAGAGGTGACGACATTCATGCCTTCAACGGCGAGCGTTCCGCAGGCACGAACGAGCTCGCCGTCCAGGTCGACCATGCAGGTATCGCAGGTTTGAATCGGTCCGAGCTGAGGGTGATAGCAGACCTGAGGAATCTTGACGCCGCTGCGGTTGATTACATCGACCAGGCGTTCGCCAGGCTGGATCGCCTGCGGCTTGCCGTTGATGGTGACGGTCATGGGGAAGCTGACCCTCCTTTTTTGTTTCTTTGACGCTAGTGCGCTAACGCCGGTTGCAGGTGAGCCTTGTGAGGCTTCTATCCAATCGCTCCAGTGAGTCTACGGCTTTATGACGGCTTCTGCCTTGGGGATTGCGTTCAACACCGCTTCGCCGCTATTGAGGTGCTGATCCACGAGGCGCGCCGGAGTATGCGCCAGCCATTCGGCGAGCGAGATATCTTCGTAATACGGCGTCGGGAAGACTTCGAGAAATACCAGGTCCGTGTCTCCTGTGTTCTCGATGTAATGCGGCTGCGACTTATCGACGTACCCCACATCGCCTTCCTCGAAGTCCATGGTCCGGGCGCGCGCGCCTGCGGCGAATACCGTCATCCTGCCTTTGCCGGTGACATAATATTGCCACTCATCCTCGTTGGGATGCCAGTGCAGCTCGCGCAGGCCGCCGGGTTTGAGGGTGACGATGGCCGCGGCGATGTTGGTCGCAGGCCATACCTTGCGGTCGACGATCTTGACCTCGCCGCCTTTGGCCTTCTTATTCGGCTTCATCTGGCTGGGCTTGAAGTCGAAGCTGTTCGGCACCCTGCCCGTACCCGCTTCGGCGGCTCGCTGCTCGTCGGCAAGCGCTCCTGGCAGCGGCCGCGCGAAGATAAACAGCTCCTTCTTAGGAGCGTTAGTAAATGGGTTTTCCGTGGCACCGAAATTCTTGGCCAGTACCTCGGGAGGCGTGTGAGCAATCCAGTCAGTCAGCAGGAAGGTTTCGAACTCATTGAAGTTTCCGTCGTCGAAGACCAGCAGAAAGCGCGCGCCATCCGGACTGAGACCCTGTATTGAGTGCGGAATCCCGCCAGGAAAGATCCACAGGTCGCCTTCGCTCACGTCGCTTATGTGGCTGCGCCCCTCCTGATCGACTGCGGTGATGCGCGCGCTGCCGTAGAGCATCAGAGCCCATTCCGCGCCAACATGCCAGTGCAGTTCGCGGACGCCGCCAGCAATCAAACGCATCTCCACGCCGGCCATCTTCTTCGAGACAGGCAGGTCGCGCACGGTTACCTGACGGGTCCATCCACCATCCTCCAGGCGCTTGTGGGAAAGAGAAAAGGAGTACTTGAACGGGGGCTGACCGCCCGCATCCGTTTCCGGCGCCCAAACCGAATCGGGGTTTTGCTTGTCGAGAATAGTGTTATTGGGACCAGGCTCGGTCTCATTGGGTAGGTGATGATCCGCGGAGCGCGGGACCTGCTTTTCTTGCGCGCTTGCTGCCTGCAAGCCTGCGGCTACGGCCAAGGCAGCCGAACCCGCTCCGATAAATTCTCGCCGGGATAGATCGTTTGGCATACGGTTCTCCTTCGTTGGTTGAGGGGGATTCAACAAACTGCATAAGGCCGTCATCCGTTTTGAGGCATCTTAGGGGAATGCGGGGTCTGAACCGGAATTAACCGCTTGCTCGTCCGGCCAAAAGAGAATATACCCGCAATTCCACGATGCGCAATCTTTCTTGCGTTCTTTTGTTTTTTTCACAAGACCTTTACCGCGGGCTGTCTGCGAGAATGCAGCGAAATTCTCCCGCATAAACGACAAAGCGGCGGCCGCGCAGGAAACCGACCAGGGTGAGCCCCAGCTCGCGGGCCAGCTTAACGGCCAGGCTGGAAGGCGCGGAGACCGAAGCTAGAATCGGAATGCCTGCCGCCAGAGCCTTTTGCACAATCTCAAAACCGCCTCTGCCACTCACCAGCAGCACGTGACAGGAGAGCGGCAACTTCCTCTGCAGCAGCGCCCATCCGGCGATTTTGTCGACGGCATTGTGCCGGCCGATGTCCTCGCGCAGGGCGAGGAGCTGGCCGCTCGAATCAAAGAGCGCGGCAGCGTGCAGGCCGCCGGTCCGGCTGAAAACCGCCTGCTCGGAGAGGAGGATCTCGGGCAACCGGCACAGGACCTCAGGATCGAGACGGAAGCCGGTATCGGGCTGCCGCAGGCCGCGGATCCGGATGGCGTTGATGGACGCCTTGCCGCAGATGCCGCAACTGGAAGCGGCGAAAAAGTTGCGCTGCAAGTCTTCGGAATCGAAGTCCGTGTCCGTCAACTCGACTTCTACGATGTTGCTGCTCAGACCGCTTTCCGGCGTCCTGGCGCGAAGGCCGGCAATCTGTTCTGGAGACTGAATAATCCCTTCGGTCAGCAGGAATCCAGCCGCCAGTTCGAGATCATGCCCTGGGGTCCGCATCGTTACCGTAATGGGGACACCGCCAACCCGAATCTCAAGGGGCTCTTCGGCGGCAAGTGAGTCTTGCACCGAGCGCACACGCCCGTCTTCCCATTCCGTGACCTGCGTCAACTCGACACTTCGCTCTGGCGGGCGCATTCGAACTCCATCTTGCCATACCAACTTGACGTTGAAGGACTGAAATCAATCTGTCAAGGCGGACCAGCCGGCATATTCTTGAAATCCAGCCGTCGAGATTGGAAGAGCAAGTCTATTCTCGTTGCCCCTGCAAAAAAGCAACCGCCCTGTAACATCTGAACATATGGAATCCCATCAAATACGAAGAGATATTTCTGCACCCCTGCTCCTTGGGCACAGAGGTCAGAACGTTCACTTAAGGAAACAATAACAACTGTCCGAGCAGCCGGAGCCACCTCACAGTATTCTTATAGAAGTTGAGGAATAAATGAAGATTTTTGCTTTTTTATCCGTGCTGATCGTGAGTGGTATGTGGTCCGGAATTCATGCACAAGTTACGAATCAGAAGCTGCCTTCTGCTGGTGACCATTTTGATATTGGCAGAATGAACAGTACCGCGGAAGGCTCCGCTTATGTGCCGGTTGACAATTGGATCTACCCGGCGTTGGACCGGCTGTACGCACTGGGGTATGTCGACAGTGCTTATCTGGGCTTACGCCCTTGGACGCGGCGAAGCATCGCACATATGCTGGAGTTGAGTGCAGACCGCATCGAGACGGACAGGAGCAACGACGAGGCGCGCGGCCTCTATCTAGCTGTGCAACACGAGATTCAGCCTGACATTGATCAGCAAACTACGCTCATGCATCCCCGCGCCAAGCTGGAGATGCGTGTACACGGCGTTGCGCGGCATCGCCGGGACTCCGCTTCGCGATAGCTTTCACCTGGGTCAGACGATTATCGACGACTATGGACGGCCATATGAGAGCGGCTTCGATAACTACACTGGTATGAGCGCACGCGCCGAAGCGGGACGGTTTTCGCTTTACTTGCGCGGTGAGACTCAGCATGCCCCTTCGGCTGCGGGCTACTCTCCGGCTCTGGCCGCTTTTCTGGCGGAGAATATTGATCTAACTCCCGTTGGCCCGCAGGATACGATTCCCGCTGGACCGATAGATGCGGTGAATGAACTGCGAGTAGTGGAGGCGAATCTCTCTTATCACGTTGCCGGACACGAGGTATCCTTCGGTAAATGCGACCACTGGCTAGCTCCAGATCAAGGCGTTTCAATGCTGTGGAGCAATAATGCAGAGAACATCTACGATTTCGAGATCAATAAGATCGAGCCGTTCCGGATTCCGCTACTCTGAACAGTGACAGGCCCCTTTCGCTACGATTTTTTCGTGGGTAGTCTGAAGGGGCACACTGATCCAAATGACCCCTGGGTGCATATGGAAAAGATCAGCTTCAAGCCCACGCGCAATCTTGAGTTCGGCTTTGCTCGACTGACAATCTGGGGTGGCAAGGGGCACGAGCCAATTACACTGCATACCTTCTTGCAAAGCTTTTTCAGCTTTCAGAATGTAACTACTGCGGTAAAGGATTCAGCAAAGGATCCGGGGGCACGGCTGGGTACATTTGACTGCACTTACCGATTGCCTTATCTGCGCCACTGGGTCACGGTCTACACCGACTCGCTGGTGCATGATGATGTAAGTCCGATCAGCGCACCGCGGCGATCGGGGATACATTCAGGAATTTACCTGGCGCGGTTCCCGGGCCTTGAGGCGCTCGATTTGCGGGCCGAGGGCGCGAGCACCGATACGCCTTCCGCATCAGTGCAAACAGGGCAGTTTCTCTATTGGGAAGGGATCCAGAGACAAGGTCCGACGAACAAGGGCTTTCTAGTGGGCGATTGGGCGGGGCGGCAAGGCAAGGGCGGTCAGGCGTGGCTGACATACCATCTGTCGCCTCTGGAAGAAGTGCAGTTTACCTATAGGAATGCCAAGGCTGCCAGCGCTTTCATCCCTGGCGGGACAACGCAGAATGACTACATGCTTCTGGTGCAAAAGCGGGTAGGGAAGGAAATTGAATTGCGTGGCTGGGTGCAGCGCGAGGGTTGGAAAGCGCCGATCTATAAATCCGGCGCGCAAAGCGACACGAGCGTCAGCGCACAGGTGACCTGGTTCCCCGGCGAATCGAAATAGATGAGGCAGTGGGGCGCACGCAGTACGCGGCGCCCGGCAAAAAATGCTTTACGCTCAGAGAAACGTGCCCTGGCTGGCAGGAAGATGCACATCTACGTTGGCCGGCATCGGCATATGCGAAGGCGCAGTCATATGCAAGTGATCCTGATCGCGATGCACCGTGTCGTCCGTTCCAAGAATTCCGGATTTAACCAATTTCTCCAGAGTGGAACTGTCCCAGCGGCGCAGTACGCTGTTAAACAGGAGCTTCAGATCAGAGGAAAACGTGGCGCGGGCCATATAGTCCTCGTCGAGCCGGCGTTTCGTGGGGAGCACGACTGAATGGTAGTAAAGTTTCAGGCGATGGGCTGGCACGGTGTCGAGGACAACTTCCTCGCGAGCAAAAGCGATTGTAGCCTCGCCTGTGATCCCCGGACGGCAGGCAAGAATGCCCGGCTCATGCTCGGGGAGCTTGGGGCGTGGACCCACCAGGCTCATATTTCCCCAAAGGACATTGAGAAGTTGGGGCAACTCATCAAATTTGTAACGGCGCAGGAACGGGCCAATCGGCGTAAATAGCTGATTGCCTGCCGTGGTAACCGCGTGGTGCGCTTTGTCGGTGACATGCACCATGGTTCTGAACTTGATAATGGTGAAGGGGGTTCCCTGTCGCCCCATGCGCTTCTGCAAGAAAAAGACAGGACCGGATGAAGTGAGCCGCACCGCAATAGCGATGACCACAAGGACAGGAAACAGCAGAGGCAGCGCCAGCAGGACACAGCAGCAATCGAAGATCCGCTTGCCATGAGATCGCGACCAGGCACTCAACGGCTTTGCGCAGAGCGTTAGAGAAAAACGGGACGGCAGCGCAGCCCTATGCACTGTGACCGGCTTTTCGGATTGAGGCGAACTGTGGGCTTCCGAGGTTTCTCGACCCACAATAACATCTCTATACGCTGAAGGAAGTAATGAGTTCGAATTCAATAGATCCTCGTCTGGGTAGTAAGGTCAAAAGCGTCGCAGATTCGGTTGAGGACGAGTACTGGCTGCTGCTTAGACTGGCGATGATGCGTTTGGATGTTGTGATTTCTCAGCGTCATCAACTCAGAGAAGCCGGAATCGAAGCCTTCTCTGCCCAGCGTCAGACCTGCGGTTGTAGGCTGAGAGCTATACCTACCCGACAGTAACCCGATTGTAGCAGAGTCCAGTAATCGCGCCAAACAATACATTAGACGGGAAACTGTTCCGCTGGTTATGAATCTGCGCGCTTTTTCTCGTCACGATCTGACAAAACTCAAGCTTATACAAATTCCTAACCGTAAATTAATTCGCTATACACTTGTCTCTGCCTGAACTTTGCACCAAGTTGAGTGACAATCAGCGATGACGGCGGAATGTGCCTTGGTTTGCGATTTCTATGCCTCAAATGTTGGCTGTAACAGAGTTTCGTCTAATTGTCAGTACTGAGGCAGATGCAGGGAAATTACTTGCCAGTAACCAAATTATTTACTAAATAGTAAATATATAAAGAACCCCTTCCGCCTTTGCTTCGTATGCCTCAGCTTGCGTGCATCTTCTGCGGATGCCACCTCCTCCATAGTAGGCGGTTTGTGCACAGAACCCGTTGACACCTGAGGCGAGGCCCGTGACGCAAAGTTACGAATGCACTGCAGGCGATGGAGTGATGAAAGCAACTCATATCGGGTGTTCGTGAAGAAATTGATTGCGCCGCAGGCGCCTCTTGGAGTCTCCGTGGGCGATCTGATATGCGTGATAAGCTTACTGCATATGCTTTTATTGAGGGACGTAAGTAAAACAAGCAAATACTCTTTCAGCTCCGGCTACCGACGTGATTGCTTGCGGGCGCATAGGGCCGGAGAGATTTTATTTCTCCTTCTGATTGCATTGCTTCCTGCAAGATTCAATGCTCAACTGCCATCCCTGGATGCCGGTCAGACCGGGGCACAGAGCGCAAATACGGTGGATTGCACGGACCCGTTGCAGGCCGGCACGGCGCAGTGCGCGGATCAGATGACCGACAATGGGTACCAACAAAATTCACAAAATATTAACTATACTGGCATTCTTCCCGCGACTAACAGCAGCAATCCGACATATTCAGATACAGAAAACTTATCCAGGCAGCTACTTAACCGGAATGTCGTGCAGCCGCGGAAGCTCCCGTTGGAACCGTTGACTGAGTTCCAGAAGTTTGTTGTTTCGACTACGGGACAGATTCTGCCTATCTACGGCGCGAACCTTTTCAGCGCAGTGCCGTCGACGTTCGCGCCGTTAGACATGACACCGGTTCCACCGGATTATGTGATTGGGCCGAGCGATGAATTGCGCGTTCGCGTCTGGGGCCAGGTGAGTTTTCAGTCCAATCTTCGCGTCGACCGTTCAGGAGATATTTTTCTGCCGGAGGTAGGCCCGGTACATGTGGCGGGCATTCCATTTTCTGCGCTGGATGGACATTTGCGCGCCGCAGTAGGGCGCGTCTATCACAACTTTGATCTGACCGCGGATTTGGGTCAGATCCGCTCCATCCAGGTCTATGTTTCCGGCCAGGCGCGGCGTCCGGGTGTTTATACGGTGAGTTCGCTGAGCACGTTGGTGGACGCGCTCTTCGCCAGCGGAGGCCCATCTCTGCAAGGCTCGATTCGGCATATCCAACTGCGGCGCGGCAGCGAACTGGTAACGGACTTCGATCTGTATGACTTGCTGAGTCATGGCGACAAGTCGAAGGATGTGAAGTTGCAGTCGGGCGATGTTATATTTATTCCGCCGGCAGGAGCGCAGGTCGCGGTTGTGGGCAGCGTGCGCAACCCAGCAATTTATGAGCTGCGGGAGGGCGAGTCGCTGGGCGCGGTGCTGACCGATGCCGGAGGCGCCAGCTCAGTGGCCGCGCAGGCCAGGGTTTCCATTGAGCGGGTGGATGAGCATCGGGACAGGCACACGATGGAAGTGGCTTACGATGCAAGCGGCTTGGCGACAGCACTGACCGACGGCGACCTGGTGCGTGTTTACTCAATCGTGCCGGTCTACCGGAAGACCGTAATTTTGCGGGGTAATACAGCGACGCCCGGGCGGTTTGCCTGGCATCCGGGAATGCACATCAGCGACCTGATCCCGGACAAGGAGTCGCTGATTACGCGAGACTACTGGTGGAAGCGGGCACAACTTGGGCTACCGGTGCCGGAGTTTGAGCCGGTACCGGGTTTGGACAATCTGCGCCAGCCTGCGGAAAACCGCGCGGTCACGATCAAAGTTACGCCTCTTGATATCAGGACCCAGTCCGGCCAGCAGGGCAACTGGGCCGATCAGGCTGGAAATGGCCAAAGCCAGACCCCGCTGCAGAATGGGAATCAACAAAGCATGGTGCAGGGCCAGGATGCGTATCCAGCTGGACAGGATAGCTATTCGCAGAACCCGTCTCAAGGTGCAGATCAAAGATCGGGCAGCGCGACGCTGGCCAGCACACAGGCAACCAATAGCAATCGCCAGTCGACTGGATCGCAGCACACCGAAGTGCGAAATCTTGCGCCGGAGATCGATTGGGATTATGCAGTCATTGAGCGCCTGGACACAGAGACGCTGAAACCAATCTGATTCCGTTTGATCTGGGCAAGCTGGTACTGCAACACGATGCCTCTCAGGATCTGGAATTGCAGGCAAACGACGTTGTCACGGTCTTCTCCGATGCGGATATTCGCATACCGCTGGCGCACCAGACTAAAACCGTGATGCTGGATGGAGAGTTTGTTCATGCCGGGGCTTACACTGCTCAATCCGGCGAAACACTGCGCGATCTTGTGCGACGCGCCGGCGGCTTGACGCCCAATGCATATTTATATGGATCGGAGTTTACGCGAGAGTCAACACGCGCGGTGCAGCAGGCCAGGATCGATGAGTATGTGCAAAGCCTGAGTTTGCAAATCCAGCGCGGAAGCCTGGCCATGGCTTCTTCGATCAGCGGGTCTCAGAGTCCGGGCGGCGCCGCGTCAGCGCAGCTCAGCGTCCTGGAACTTCTGGCCAGTCTTCGCCGCATTCGAGCCACGGGCCGCATTGTGCTGAACTTTACGCCAGACAGCAGCGGCGTGGACAGCTTTCCGGAGATTGCATTGGAAGACGGAGACCGCATAGTCGTGCCGCATGTCCCGGCTACCGTCAATGTAGTGGGCGCGGTCTACGACCAGAACTCCTTTCTGTTTGCTAGCGGCAAAACGACCTGGATGTACCTGAAACTTGCCGGCGGATCCAATCGGGACGCCGACCAGAAACATGAATTTGTGATCCGCGCCGATGGCGAGGTGGTCAGCAGGGACCGCGACAAGGGACTCTGGGGCAATGAGTTTAACGGGCTGGCCGTCTACCCCGGAGATACGATCATGGTGCCGGAGAAGACCTTCAGGCCGACAGCGTTGCGCGGTTTCCTCGACTGGTCACAGATGTTCTCTCAGTTCGCGCTGGGTGCAGCGGCGTTGAATGAACTCAAGTAGCTGGATATGCGGCGGCATCCTTGTCGGATGAAGATTGGGCTATAGGCTGCATCGGCATTTGGCCGGAGACAACGCGGATGCAAGGGTGAACTGATCGGCCCTTCTGTGGAGTTGCTTCTTCCTCGCGTCTGTTCAACTCATCAGCCGTGCTAAAATCGCGCTGTATGCGTTATTCGTCGGCACGAGGAAGGATCGCCAACTGTCATCTCAGTTCTGGTTGCTACCGGTCCACTATCGTACGAGTGCGCGATTCAGCGTGTCGTCGTGCTCGCCGCGATTTCAGTGTTTGAAGGATATCTGGAACGATGACAAGTATCAGGAACACCATCCTCGTCACTGGCGGCGCGGGGTTTATTGGGTCCAACTTTGTGCTGCAGTGGATCAAGAATGCTGGCGCCGCCGTGGTCAATCTCGATCTGCTCACTTATGCCGGCAATCCAGAAAATCTCGCCGCTCTTGAGGGCGATCCCCGGCACAAGTTGATGCTCGGCGATATTTGCGATGCGGAATTGATTGCCGGATTGTTGCGCGAGCACCGGCCCAGGGCCGTCGTCCATTTCGCGGCGGAAAGCCACGTGGATCGCTCGATTACCGATCCCGGAGCTTTCATTCGCACCAACGTACAAGGCACCTTTACGCTGCTTGAACAGGCCAGGCGTTTTTGGTCGGAACTGGACGAAGCCAGCCGACAAGCCTTTCGCTTCCTGCACGTCTCTACCGACGAGGTCTACGGTTCCCTGGGCTCGGATGATCCTGCCTTCTCCGAGATCACGGCCTATGCCCCCAACAGTCCCTATGCGGCATCGAAGGCGTCCTCTGATCATCTGGTGCGGGCGTACCACCACACATACGGCTTACCTGTGCTCACGACCAACTGCTCAAACAACTATGGGCCGTTCCAGTTCCCTGAGAAGCTCATCCCGTTGATCATCCTGAACGCACTCGAAGGTATGCCCCTGCCCGTCTATGGAGATGGGAGCAATGTACGCGACTGGCTGTTTGTGGAAGACCACTGCTCGGCTATCTGCGCTGTACTTGACCGCGGACGAGTGGGAGAAACGTACAATATTGGCGGCAATAGCGAACGGAAGAACCTGGATGTGGTAACCGCGATCTGCGATATTGTCGACGAGTTGCGTCCCGATGCCGCACTCGGCCCCCGCCGGAAGCTCATCACGTTCGTGTCCGACCGTCCTGGGCATGACCAACGCTACGCCATAGACACATCGAAGATCAGCCACGAACTCGGGTGGCGTCCAGCCCTAGTCTTTGAAAGCGGACTGCGCAAAACGGTTGGGTGGTACCTGGAGCATGGCGCCTGGATCGAGAATATTCGCACTGGAGCGTATATGGACTGGATTCGGCAGAATTACCAGGAGAGACTTCCACTATGAAGGGAATCGTACTTGCGGGTGGATCGGGGACCCGGCTCTACCCGGTGACGCACGTCGTCTCAAAGCAACTTCTGCCGGTGTACGACAAGCCCATGATTTATTACCCGCTCACTACTCTGATGTTAGCGGGACTGCGCGATATTCTTATCATCTCTACCCCTCAGGATACTGGCCGCTTTGCTGAGTTATTGGGCGACGGAAGCCAATGGGGTATCAATTTGAGGTATGCTGTTCAGCCCAGACCGGACGGCTTGGCCCAGGCCTTTCTGATTGGCCGCGATTTCATTGCCGGAGACACCAGTGCATTGGTTCTGGGCGACAACATCTTCTACGGACAGTCGTTCTCGTCCCATCTGCAACGCGCTGCGGCGGTGAAGCATGGAGCCGTCGTTTTTGCATATCCCGTGCAGGATCCGGAACGCTACGGCGTTGTGGAATTCGACAAACTGGGCCACGCGATCAGTATCGAAGAGAAGCCCAGTTCTCCCAAATCGCGCTATGCCGTCACCGGCCTCTATTTCTACGACAATGAAGTGGCGAACCTAGCCGCTTCGCTCAAGCCGTCGGCGCGTGGCGAACTGGAAATCACCGACCTGAACAGGCTTTATCTGCAAGCTGGCAGCCTCAAGGTGCAGGTGATGAGCCGGGGCATGGCGTGGCTCGATACCGGTACACAGGACTCGCTTCTTGATGCCGGGCTTTTTGTGCAGACGCTCGAACGGCGCCAAGGGTTGAAAATTGCCTGCCCCGAAGAGATAGCCTATCGCCTCGGTTATATCACCACCGAGCGGCTTGAAGAACTTGCCCACCCGGTGCGCAAGAGTGGATATGGGCAGTATCTACTTGCCCTCAAGAACGAGCAGCGATTTACGTCAGAGGCGGACGAGCTATGAAAATTGCCGAAACCGAGCTGCCCGGCGTACTGGTGCTCACTCCAACTATCTATCGGGATGACCGTGGCGCGTTCTGGGAAACGTGGAATCAGAGCCGCATGGCAGAGGCGGGGCTGCCGTCAACCTGGGTGCAGGATAACTGTTCAGTCTCAAAGAAGAATGTAGTGCGCGGCATTCACTACCAGGTGATCCAGCCTCAGGGAAAGCTGGTACGGGTTACGCATGGCGCAGCTCTCGATGTAGCCGTGGACCTGCGCCGCAGCTCACCCACTTTCGCGAGGCATGTTGCGGTGGAACTGACCGGAGAGAACAGCCAGATGCTATGGATTCCTGAAGGCTTCGGTCACGCTTTTCTTGCCCTCACAGATACGGTTGGATTTGCCTACAAGGTGACGGACTCATACTGTCCCGCAGGCGAACGAGCCATCGTGTGGAACGATAGGGATCTGGGAATTCCCTGGCCGGTTGACCCCGATGACGCCGTTGTCTCCGAAAAGGACCGCCAAGGTGCGACTCTAGTTGATGCGGAGATTTTTGTATGAGTAGCTTGCCGCGCATACTTATTGTCGGTTACGCGGGGCAGGTTGGCATGGAGTTACAACGCAGCTTCTCCGATGCCGGGGTAATCATCTGCCACGACCGCAATACGGTTGACCTTGCCGCGCCCGATCAGGTGCGCGCGATGGTGCGCCGCGCCGCGCCCGACGTCATCCTCAACGCCGCCGCATACACGGCCGTGGACCGCGCCGAATCCGAACCGGAACAGGCCATGGCCGTCAACGTGCTGGCCCCCGGCATCCTGGCCGAAGAGGCTCTGCGCGCGGGCGCGCTGCTGGTGCACTACTCCACCGATTATGTTTTTGATGGCTCGAAGATGGGTCCGTGGGTGGAGACAGACAAGCCGCATCCGCTGAATGTTTACGGAGCGACCAAGCTGGCTGGTGAAGAAGCCATCCAACAGGTCGGAGGCAAATATCTGATTTTCCGGACCAGTTGGGTCTACGGCCCCCACGGCAGCAATTTTCTGCTAACTATGCTGCGCCTAGGCCGGGAACGCGAGAGCCTGAATATCGTGGACGACCAAATCGGTGCGCCCACAAGCTCTATCGAACTAGCAGATGCCACGCGTACTATTGTCAGCGGCGTTCTGGCCGGTCAATTCGGCGCTGCCTCAAGCTGGGCCGGTCTCTACCATATGACCTGTGGCGGATCTGTCTCCTGGTGCGGCTTTGCGCAGGCCATCTTCTCACGTGCGCAGACGCTGCTGGATGGGAAGATGCCCGCAGTACATCCAATTTTGTCCAGCGACTACCCTACGTCAGCAAGACGTCCGCAGAACTCTGTTCTTTCCAATGAGAAACTCCAGGCGCGCTTCGGCATTCGCCTCGCCGCTTGGGAGCCTGCTCTGGATCAGGCGGTGCGCAGGCTGATATTGCCTCAGCAGTAGGTCTGAGCGTTACAGTGCGCGCCCCAGCAGCGACGCATACTTGGAAACAATGTCTAGCCAGTCTGTAACTAACGCGTGCGCGTGACCTAGAAGCCTCTTTCAGTTGCGCCAGTTCAATATCTTCCTGCTCCACTCGGTCGAGAGCCTGCGTAAGTCCCGGGGCGTTTGCGAAATAGATTCCGCAAGGCCCTAGTGTTTCGCGGTTGAAGGGGTTGTCGTGGGCAAAGATAAGATTGCCACATCCCAACGCCTCAAGCAGCGACGGGTTCGTTCCCCCCACGCTGTGACCGTGCATATAGGCAAAGCAATGGTATCGCAGGCAGGCCAGCTTGGCCTGGTCATACACGGTCCCAATCAGCCGTATCCGAGGATCATGCACTGCATGAAGCTGTGCGATATACCGCGTCCCGGTAAGATGGTTGCCCAGCACGATAAGTTGTCTCTTGCTGCGGGATTGTTGAAACGCCAGGAGAATCTCCAGCACGTGATTCTCGGGTTCCAGCCGGCAGACAACAAGGGAATAATTCTCCGGGACAAGGTTCCACTCAGAAAGCAGCTCTGCCGGAGGAGGAGTTTCGATGACCTCGCAGCCATAAGGAATCACAGTGCAAGCTCGAAGCCTGCCATGGCGGCTGGATAGGCTGATGGCGATAGCTTCAGCATCCGCAATGATCAGATTGGCCACATGAAGTGAAGCCCATTCCATCAAACGGAAGTAAGTTTTCGCAACCAAACCCCACTTGGCGCGTGCCCATTCCAGCCCATCTGGATTGATCCAAACCTCGGTGCCCCACAGACGCGGAATCAGGCAGAACGGAGCGGCACCATAGCCAAGCATGTACACCACATCGTATCCCTTGCGAGCCGCCCACAGGCATCGCAGGTCGTAGAGAATCGTCAGTAGCGGGCCGAGGGAAGGCGCGGAAACATAGTGCAGTTTTACGCCTTGAAAAACATCGGGCGCCGGGGATTCGCCGGATGCGCAAAAGACGGTCACATCGAAACCGCGTTCGCTCAGTCCTATAGCGAGCTTTTCGGCAAATGTCTCGAACCCGCCATAGCGAGCTGGGATTCCTCGTGTGCCGAGAATAGCAATCTTCATCTTCAAATCAATTTTCTTCACGTTCGAATTGGAAACACCAATGAAGTTTAGCATCTGATGAATTGTGCCAAACGCCCAAAGCAAATTTGATCATACTTCTCAATCTACCAGCAATAGCCAGCGTCAGATTACAATTACTCGCCTCATCAATTAAGTTCGGCCAACCGGCGCTACAGAAGAGATTGACCGGATCGGATATATGTCTCAGGAAATATCCGGCTATATACATCGCTGATCACGGCTTCCTTTTGTTTCCACGTAAGACGCAATGCTGCCTTCTGAGCGGCGAGTGACATTTCGACTCGGCGATTTTCGTCCAGCCACAAACTCTCAATGGCCTTTGCAAACCCTCGGACAACTTGATCGAGGGTGTTGGGAGGAATCTTGATACCGCACTGTGCATCTACGGCGTCCTTAAATCCAAAATGGTCAAGACAAATGACAGGCAACCCGTGAGCCAATGCCTCTACCAGCACAGTAGAAGTTGCGTCATATAAGCTAGGCTGTACAAAGCAATGTCCAGTCGACATGATAGAAAACACTTCTTCTCGCGTCACCTTACCGAGAAAGCTGCAGCGCTCACCAATTCCGAGTCTGCCAGCAAGCGCCTTCCACTTGCTTTGAAGCGGTCCATCTCCCACCACGATTAACCGCCAATCAACCGAAGATAACTTGAGTCGATCCAGAGCAAGAAGGACAATGTTGAGTGCCTTTCCCGGCTCGCAACTTCCACTCCAAATGATCTGTAATGGTTCTCCTGTTGCTCGACGAGCGGACTGCCTTGGTTCCAGGACAGGCGCGCTCACCTCGCACGAGACTAAAGCATTCCGGCCCCATAGTTTGCGGACCCACTCGGCCACATGGCTCGACCCGGCAAGTATAATATGCGCAGATGCCGCAGCATGGCGCGGTCGAGGAGCGACATACATTGCCCAAATAGTCGACAGGTTCTTTAAAACAAAAAAAGGTCTGGATGACAATGGTACAGCATCTAATAGACTCAACGGAAAGAACTGCAATCCGTTGACGGGACCCCACACAAAAGGCTTGCCTAACTTCCACAGATGACCAGGCTCACGAAACCCCGTTCCAGTTATATGATGCACCAGATCGAAATCGATCTGTGCATTTAGAGTTCGTCCGGCCCTATATGCATCCCACTGCCAGTACATATAGCGTAAGAAGTTTGAAATCTTACCCAGAGGGTTGTCGAGGTTTTTATATCTCTCTCGGACATAGTGGACCGATATATTTGACATCGCATCAGGATGATCAAGAAGATACTGTTCAATCTCTTCTTTTTCAATCATTCTAGTAATGACCCACACTTTATTGTGAGACGCTATAGCGCGCACGTAATTCCAGCCCACCGAACATTCAGATCCTCGTATCGGGTTGAAGTTAAACGCAGATACTAGGACATTTAGTGGCCTTATTCCCTTCACGAGTGACCTCCTTGGGGCTACGGAATCGTTACGACATTCTCATGAATCACCGGCAGCGATCATACAACGATGTCAAATTCATGGCTAACTTCCATGGGACGATGGCTGAATGGAGTTAATACTGTTTGCCTTCAATGTCACTGGTCCAAGCTTCCCTTTCAATCCGTCACGAATGGCATTCAACAGTAAACAAAAAGTCCGGAACCTATTCTTTGAAAATGCCGAATACACCAGAAGGTGATACGGGATTCTCGTTATATTGTACATTCGCCATCTCCATCCCATCGTGCTGAGTCCAACAAGATACACAGAGTTGCGCAATTTATAGTAATACCGCAGATCACTATACAAGTAGATGTCTTTTCCCAGTATTGTCCTTGCCGCATCCCCAAAGCTGTGCTCCATGACAGCATTGGGGACACAGTAACTCCTGTATCCGGCTGTGTGCGCGCGCAATGCCCATTCGGTGTCGACATACTCGATGAACAGATCGCTGCGCATGGCCCCTAGCTTCTGAAGCGTTTCGACCCGTATCAAGGAACCAGAAGCAATGAAATTATCGGTTTGTTCCGGCTCGGTTGCGATCACTTCGCGATATATCTTCTTTGCACTCAGCACGCCGAGGCTCCTGTATCGAACGGCACATGGGCGTTTTCCAGTCTCTCTATCCACAATGTGCGGCGAGAGCGCACCGATTTTTTCGCCTTTCCTCAAAAGCATTTGTTCGGCACCCAGCATCTTCGCCACCATGCCCGGATGCAGAAGACTGTCCTGGTCCAACAGAAGCACATGGGAATATCCATGTTTGATGCTCGACTTGATGCCGATGTTCTGTGCTTCCGCAATTCCCTTGTTTTCACCCAGTGGAAAATACGAGACGAAGTCAGCGTACTTATCAATAAACTCAGGCGTGGTCGAGGAAGACCCCGGAGTATTGTCCACTCCAAATACAGCATCCACCTCGCCCACGAGGCTGGATAAAAGGTTGTTTGCCTGCTGGTGATTCGGATAGTAGAAAACCACAATCGCTGCTATCATAGGTTGCCTCCCGCGAGTAGCCTGAGTTCGGAAAATGATCCGTGACAGGGCGCCTGTCATGACAGCAGTAACGTCCGCATGCTCCATCATCCCAGCGCCACCGCAGGAATTGTTATAGTCAGTTCGGCGTTCCGCATCAAGACTACTCCCCAGATGGTACTGACTATCAAAGTTCCCATCGAACAAACTAACAGAGGGTTTGTGCCTGCCACGCAAAGGTAAACAAAATATGGAAGAGCAAGATGTGAAATTGAGTCCATTCGCCGCGTTAATTCGAAAACCGGATAGAAAAGCGCAATCAGAATAAGCATCGTGGCGGGCATACCAAACCAGCGTACCAGTTCGAGATACGTAATCTCCGTTATTGGGGTTTTGGTCTGAAATCCCTGGGAATAGAACTCCGTGTCAGCGCCTTGGCCCCAAAGCAGATCGGTAGGATGATCATCAAACTCGACAACGTAAGAACGAAGATGACCTAGCTTGACTGAGTTCGATGATTCGTCTAAGTTAAAAAACGTCGCAAAGTATCCTCCCGGAATGGCGATCATAAGCAATAAGATAGATAGCGCAGGTACCAGACCGAATTGCTTCTTGATCTTCTGAAACACGAGAAATGCAATGATGCTGAAGGCGCCAAGAACCATCGCCCTGTTATCTGTGCACATTACAGAGGCCAAGAATATCCCTGCAAGCACAAAACTCTTGAACTTGTTGGGGTAATAGAGCAGATTTCGAAAATAATAGGATATCGGAAACAGCAATAGAGAAACCGACTTGTAATATATACTTCCGATTCCCAATCCCAGACGGCCGCTTGAACTTATAAACGCATTCTCGTGATCAAGGATGTAATTTCCAATCATCAAGAAGGGCAGCGGGGCCACGATGCTCAGTACAGCTAATGCAAGCGTCATTATGGCGATAAAAAGGCTCCAATTGACGATATGCTTGCTTATATCGAATTTCTCGCTGGCAAGCAGAGGAATAAGCAACAACATACTGGAGCTTTTGACAATCTGAAAATACCGTGGTTCATTGAGTGGAAGCGTACCATCCAACATTCCAATAATGGAAGCAATACATGGCATGATAAAGGCGAACAACATGATTGCGGCCCACATCTTCAAGCAACCTGGATTTGCTGCTCGGAAGGCTATACGAATCACCCAAACCACTATAGCAAGGATAAACAATGGCAGCTTCATGTGCAGTATTTGGTCTCCCGGATCGAGCAATACTACCGCTACAAAGGCAGAGAGTGTGACTACCAGCACGGTTTTGGAATACTTGTTGAGCATATTATCAGGATTAAGAAATGGCATACAGAGTTTCTCCATGAAGCTACCAACAGCTTACAGAGCTTTCCCCCCTTGAAGGTACTTTAATGTACACCAGTTTGTCAGCCCCAGGCTACCGTCCGTCGCTACGCTGGCCCATGCTGCCCCGAGCCATCCATATCGCGGGATCAGCCAGAGGTTAAGTCCGAAGTTCAGAGTTGCAGCGCAAAACTGCGCTGTGGTTCTGTAGCGTTGAAATCCCATACCGGTAATAGCGCTTCCAGTAAGTTGATGCACGCCACGAAATACCGGTACAAGGCAGAGCCAGCGCAACGCCATAACGCTAGCTGTGAATTCTTGGCCAATGATGTGAGGAATGAGAGGAGCAGCGAAAAACATACAGATTGATATGGCCAATCCGAGCAAAGCCGATCTCTTGGCAAGCTGGAAAGATAGATCGGCCACACCGGCCGGACTCTCCTGGTTTTGGCGAAAGAAACGTGGGAGCGCCGCTGAATCCAAAGCGGCACCGGGCATTGCTGCAATATCGACAATCCTGTATGCGATGGTGTAGATACCATTCGCCACATTCATCCCGTAGTGGCTCAGCATGGCCTTGTCGATGTCGTTGTAGGCGGATTGTGTAGAGCCGGCTAACGAGAAGCCAAAGCCTTCAGCCGACCTCGACAAGAAAAGCCGAAGAGAAAAACGGGGACGACCGTAACGTGCTAAAACAATCAAAGAGGACGAGATAGACGCCAAAACTGAAACAATTAACGATGCCAATGCCCATTGCCATGCCGTTGCATGATGCAGGAACGACGCCAGGACAGCTACCGCCGACAGACGAAGAAAACTCATAAGCAGGGTGATTGTCGCCGTCATGCGCAATTGCTCAAATGCTTGAAATACCTGGCTAATGCAGATTACAAGCTGACGGCAAATACATTCCCCGAGGGCAACGAGCAGGACCAGAGACGCACTTTCCGGATTCAGCAAATGCGGCGCAATGATATATAGAGCGGCCGATAATAGAGTGCCAACGCCGAAGGTAGCAAGCAGGATGTTGCCCCAGTATACAGAGAAATTGCTGGCGTTCGAGCTTACATACCGAACGAAGAGCAGTCCGGAGCCCAGAGCGCAATATGGAGTCAGGATAGATACAAATGCGAATGCGCCAACGAACACCCCATACTCCTTGACTCCCAGCAAGCGCGCTAAAAGTATAAAGTATCCGGCCTGTAATAGGAGATTCACCCCTTGGCCAACCAGAAACCACCCCGCGTTACGTGCAAGAGAGCTGCCCCGTAGAGTTCGAATATGGTTTTGCATCTGGCCGCTCAGCGTCTGTATCACAGTTTTCAAGAGGGATTCTCAACGGAGTGAACCGATGCCGAAGTAGATATCTGAATGCTTAGCGTCTTCTTCAGAGAAGCAAGTTTGGCACTCACCTGTGGATCAGCCTTCATACGATGAAAGCTGGCCGCAGACAGAACAACGAAAACTCCTATAAAGAATCCAAGCGCAGTTGCACCAATCACGATCAATCCCCGCTTCGGAAATGATCGTTTGTCTGGAACTATTGCTGGGTCAACCACCTGGATGAGCGCACCCTCCTTGGCCTCGTCGAGCTTTGCGATCTCAAATTGGCGGGCGAGAATGTCGAAGATAGTCTCATTGTATTTTACTTCACGCAACTTGCGGACGTATTCGAGGCCCACCTCGGGAACCCTGCCTTTGGGAACGATCGTTCCGCTGCTGGCGCTATCTTCTGAGCCGCCCAGCTTTGCCAGTTGCGCGCGAAGGCCTGATAATTCCTGCTGTGCTTGTATCAACTGGGCATTTTCGCCGGTCGCATAGGTTTGCATTCCTTGAATCTGTACCTCTCGCGCCGTGATCTGCGCTCGCAGAGAGGCGGCCGACTCGATAAGTGCGCGAGTCTGACTGTCGAGCTGAATCACTCCCGTAGTCTGTTCTGTCTGTTTCAATGCTTCTTCAGCGCTGGCTAAGTTGTTCTTGGCCTGTTCTAGCTCCTGCTCGAAGAAGAGCCGGCGCTGGGAAGCCTCGGTAATCGCGAGGTGCTGAGACTGATTCCGAAACTGGTCGATGTAGCCGTTGGCAAGTTCCGCCGCGCGCTTTGCATCGTGATCCTCGACCGAGATATGGATCAAGCCATCCTTACCGCTGCCGTCCACTGTCGTATGGCTCTCGAAAACCTTGCGTGCATCGGAGAGATACTTCTTGTCGTACTCTTGCATCAGGTCGAATTTCTGGATCATCCCATCTTCGACGGTGCGGCTCTTGAGCATTCCGACAAACATATCATTCGGGCTCTTAAGTCCGAGACCACCTCCAGCTAGCGCGGCCATGCCACCTAGATTTCCAAACTGGGAGGCCAGCGCTGCGCCCATTGAAGTGTTCTGTTGCGGAGGCAATAGTGTCGCTGTTGCGGTGTAGCGAACTGGCAGAAGGAGCGAGATTACAACTGCGAGGATCGCAAAGACAGCAGTCACCCAAACGATGGTGCGCTTCCGTTCGGCAAGCACGATCAGAAGATCAAGCAGGGAGATTTCGTCCACCTCGCTTGCGGCACGCCAATCGGTTTTTGGCGCGGGGGGGAAATCAGTGTACTCATGTAATTCGGAAAAGGGAGCTTCAGTCGTCATCGGTTCCCGGTGGGTTGGGAACTGGCGCTCAACCCTTTCAGCATTCTACAAGGGTGGACCCTAAATTCTAAAATGCAAGGAAACGAAGTTCTCGTATGTGGTTCGTGTACTCAGTTCATGGTCCATTTGATCTGGGCGCGGAGGAACGACTACAGAGCCAGCATCCTGAGTGCCAATAATGCGGTACTCAGGATGCTATGCTATTTATTTTCAACTGACTGAAGACTTCCTAAGCTGAAATCCGTGGTACTCTTCAGATCTCATCTTTCAGCATCAAAAACCGTACACAGACACGCCTCTCCGTGACAAAGCACGAAAGGGCCGATATCGCTGATTGCCTCGAAACTTACTTATAACGCACTTCTAAGGGCCGAAAACCGCCCATATCGTCCTGGCCCATCCTAAACTTCCTTCGAGATAAATCGCTTGCCTTCAATGATTTCCGCTGATATCAGGCCATTTTCTTCCTAGTCGGTAGGAGGCCCTGGGTTGCCATATGTAAGCCCAGCAGTGGGTCTGGGCGGCGTGGAGGCCGAGTTGGTCTACCACGACCCCGACGACGCAGCCCGGAAGATTCTGATGCTTTATGCTGATCCGTCGCTGCGCCTGTAGATGGCTCTCGCGGGCCTCGACCTGGTTCGCCAAAAACATGACTGGCTAAGTATTTATCGTAAATTTGTCAACTCCGCCTTGATGTGCCAAGAAAGATATAAGGATGCGGCGGATCACGAGGCTCCATTTGAATGCAGCATTGTGGTAACTGACAAGTAGCTACGAAACGTAGCTCCATCGCTCAGAAGAAGAAACTCCGGACGTTCAATACATAGCTGCCACACTACATTGATTGAACTTCAGAGCGAGACCTACTCCTGTTTATTATCGCCGACTTATAGAGAGGGGCTCGGAAGTATATTGAATGTTTCACTTCGTCGCGCTATGTGATCATGGTATTGCAGGTCTGTAGTTTAGAGAGCAGACGCATCGGCTGCAGACGGGGTTCTCGCTTACGTTCAGTGCTGCACGAAACTCTCTCGCCTCATTGCTGTTGATTACCTGCTCCAGAGTTTGCGCCTGAGTGCTTCCGATTGGCCTGTGAAAGAAACACGGACGCACAGAACCATTTATTTCCATCACCGCTGATACCCACGGCGCGTTACATGGCGGAGCAATAGGAGCGAGTTCACCTAACTGCTCTCTGAAACGCCGGACGACGCGCCTTAACTTAGCCGGCGACTCTAAAATGTATCGCGACCGGATATCATCTGCATTCTCTCGAATCAAATCTTCAACTTCGTGATCGAGCGACTCTATCTCTTGCATTGTAAGTGCGATCTGGTTCTGTCGTTCGCCTGGCCATATAAGTTCCCGGTTGAATGCTTGGGAGGTCACATCCGCGGCCAGGAATGAGATCGAATTCATGGATAGCGCCTTGGCGGCTCGCACAGTCTGACGTAGCAGACGATGATTAGCCTTCTGGACTGTGCTGCGGCCACGAATGGGCATCCTGGCTTTTTCCTGCCGCACAGCATGTATGCCCTCTGCGATGAGCTGATAGGCTCCTTTCACTCTTCTCACGTGGTCATGCACCTCTTCCGGACCATCGAGGGATACGATGATTTCGTCGATCCCATCCGCCACAATCGAGGCTCGTTGTGAGAGCAGCAATCCAGTAGTCAGCAATGTAATGTGTATGCCGCACTCTTTAAGAAGGCTGCATAAGCTACCAAGATTGCGGTGCAGCAGCGGCTCTCCGCCTGTAAGAACTACCTGTTGCACGCCGAGCCGCAAGAGCGACTCGCGATGGCGCGCAAAATCAGTGATGTCGAGTTCCTTACCGTCTCTCCTCTGCCATATATCGCACATCACACAACGGCAGTTACAGTGCTCGTGGACGTTCATCAGGAGAATTGGAAGACTGGTGAGATTTTCGTTCAGCGGTCCGTTATCTTCTCGTTCGTGGACTGCAGCTGGAGCCTCCGATGTCAATTCAGCAGCCATGAGCAACCTCCGCGCGTGCCGGAATGCGAATTGGCTTACCGCTTAACCGGACATTGCCCGCGCCCAATACCTCTTCAGCGCGCCGCAAAAGCTCATGTACAGGAGCCCGCAGCCATCGAATGGTTCCGTCAATCCACAATGGCTCCAATCCCTGTTTTGCTAACAACGGCAGGCGTTCCAGAATCGCGTCGGAAGCTAGCCGAACACGTCCTCCAATCATCACGAACTCTACGTCTGCCGCTGAAAGCGTCTGCAATCTCTCTGCTGCGTTGCAGTTTGTATCCCGTACGGCGATCAAATCTCCCCGCCCGTAGACTCTGATCGAGCCCTCGGCATTTCGCCGGCTGAGGATTGTTGCAGGAGCTTCTGTCACCATGCCATACGCACTTTGCGGCGAGACGCCACAGAAGCGAGATGCAAACCGGACCTCGTCCAGCAAATCGCCCACCCCGGTCAAAGGTGAGTCACTTCCCAGAGCAACACGATCAATTCCTCCAAGAAGACGCATATCCGGCACCTTTCCGAAAAGAAATTGATTGGATGACGGACAGGCGACAAGAGCCGCGCCGCGCTGGCGCATAAGTGCAACACCATCTTGATCGATTGCCAGTCCGTGAACAATTACGGTATTTGCGCGCAGAATTCCGAGCCGATCAAGCTCCCAAATCTCGTCCCGCGCCTCGTCATCAATCCCTTCACATGCATGCACAATAAACGCGCTCTCTGCAGGGGTGGCCGAGTACGCCTGATGAAGATCTCCGCCAAACGTCAGAGAATGGCCCCATCCGAATTCCTGAACAACTCTTACCGGAAAGTCCGGTCGCTGCAGCTCAAGTTCAGGAGGGTTGTGATGGCACACCGTTGTTGCTCCGCAAAGGAGATTACGCAAACCGCCCCACCATAGACGCACGTCTCTGGGCACGGACCGGTGCAGCGCGATTACATCGGCAAAACTGCTATGTATATCTCTCGCCCAGGCCGAGGCATTTGGGTAATCTGAACTTGCCAGCCTCGGGAATAAAGCAAACTCCAGATGGTCATGTGCGTTGACCAGGCCAGGCATCAGCAAATAGCCGCTCAGATCAATTTTTTGGTTGCAGGGCAAAGCGGCAGACTCTGAAAACCGATCACTCAGTACGCTAGTTACGCGACCGCCGTTTATTTGCACGGAGGCGTGTGCTTTTTCCTGCGGGCCGAAGGCGCAATGAGCGCCGCGCACTATTGTCTGGTTTTGCTGCTCAGTATCATTGTGATCATCGTGGCATTTCCGCAAGTGTAATAGATAGATGGCGGGGTAGTCTTCAGCTTCACGGAACCTGTGCAGCCGACCGGCGCTGGCAAATATATTGTGTTCAGGATCTCCAAATTCAGGCTCGATCGCTGCACATAACTTCCATCCCAGAGAATCGAAGATCGCAGCGATCTCCCGGGGGTGGTGCCTCACGGTCTTGAGCTCAATCTCGCACTGACCTTCTCGAAAGGTGCGCCTCCAGCCCAAACGCTCCTGCGTTTCCGGATGCATATCTGAGAAGAACAGATGGCATCCATTTCGGGCGATGCGGTCTGTCTCCGCGGCTAGACCGTGTATGTCTTCAGCATGACTCAACACAAACGACGATAGGATCAGGTCGAAGCTGCGGTCCCCAAACGGGGTCACGTCGCATGGGCACCGAAGAAGTTCGACGCCCGGTATGTTTTTCTGCGCTGCAGCCTGAAGCATCGCAGAGGATATATCGGTTCCTCGCAGGGAACGGGGTCTTCTGGCTGCAAGATAACTCAGCCATCGTCCAGATCCACATCCAGCATCCAGCACATCCCACCCCGATATACCGGGAAGCATCTTTTCCAGATAGCGTTTTTCGAGCGATAGAAGGGGATTCGGTTGCGAATCGTACGACTTCGCCCACGCGTCGAAGATGTGGTCGCATCGCAGCGTATTCGACGCGTTGCTACTTATGCTGCATGCCAGTTGACTCATAGGCTCTCCCGCTTGGGCTTTCTAAGATTGAATAAACGGTTGGCCAATTGCAGCTCGAATGGGTAGCGAGTAGAATCGCATGGCATAGCGCCATGCAGCTGAGAAGCTTTAGAAGTGCACGGCTCCATCGCGGAGCGCGGATATCTTGCACGGTCGGCCAGCGAGACGCAACCACAGTCTCGAAATTGTCGATGAGCTTCTTGGTCCTGGGCTTCAGCCACGGGGCGCTGGGTATCGATGCGCAGCGTATAGTCCAGCCATTCTTTGCTGGCCCATCGCGCCGGGCTGTCGGGAAAAGTAATCTGGCTGTCAACGTCTCCATACATCTTGATCCCGGCTGCGGGCGTGGGAGTGTAGTGCTGCACGATGATTTCCGAGCTGGGATTGATTCGTTTGAGTTTGCTGAATGAAGCTCACCGTTTCTCGCGTGTCGCGCTCCGGATCTTTGGGGTTGCCGACGACAAACGAGAATTCGGGGATGATGCCGAACTCCCGCGTGCGATGGGCCATCGTCGAGCGTTTCTTCGGTGGTGATGCCCTTCTGCATTTCTTTGAGTACCCAGTCGGAGCCCGATTCTGCGCCGAAGAAGATCATGGTGCAGCCGGCCGTCCTGAATTGCCGCCATTGTTGCGTCGGAATAGCGCGAGAGGATGTCCACACGAGCCTCGCACCACCACCGCAGTTTCAAGGGAACGAGCAACTCAAGTAATTCCATCGCATGATCTTCGCGAAGAAAGAAGTTCATATCATAGAACTGCACGGAGTCTGCGCCGTATTCGTCGACCAGATGCTTGAGATTGCGTAAGTCCGCTCTGGAGACTCCATCTTCTCATCGCTTCCATAGGCGGCATGCACGCCGCAGAAACTGCAATTGAATGGGCAGCCGATGCTGGCATGATGAACTGCCGTTCGCTTTCCAAAAAACGATGGACGCAGATACTGTTTAACCGGTAATCGATGGAACGGAGACCACGGGAAGCTGTCCGGGCCCTTCATTGGCCGCTCACGGTTGCTGCGATGCAGACCGAACGAGTCCTTATAAGTGAGGCCGAGGATCGAGTCGAACGATCTCTTTCCCCGCAATGCATCGAGTAACTCCAGCAGTGTATCTTCGCCCTGACCGCGCACCACGAAATCGACATATTTCGCATTCAGCGCCGAATCTGGATAGATAGATGGAAAATAGCCGCCCCAAACGATCTTTACTTGAGGCCGAAGCCGGCGGATCTCGCGCGATGCCTCCATGCCTGCGACCATCTGAGGTCCCGGCATCACAGACACTCCGATCAGTTCGACCTCACGGGTATCAATCAGCTTCAACATCGCCTCGACAGGTTTGTCCTCTATGTTTCCGTCCACGATCTCATACTCTTCGCGGCCTTCGAGCACTGCGGCCAAGGCCAGCACCGCAAGCGGAAGCCGGCAGTTTTTCGGCCGTGTGGCCCGAGGATGAAAGAGAAGGATCATGCGCTTTTCCGGGTAACATAAATGCGGAAACGGGAGGGTTCGCGTCTGCGGCGCAGCTTCGCTATGAGAGGGCGCATTGCCCACCGGAGGCCATATTGGGGAGTATGGATATTCCACCGGATCGACAGTTTTTCTTCGAGGCTTCGCAGCCGGGCATCGGTGAGATACTCAAGGCTCTCGATAGAATCCGAAGCCGTTCCATAACTCCCGAGAAACGCGGCACGACGCTCATTGACCATTTGCCTTCCGCTCTCCTCTCTGGAATACCACGGGGTGTCGCTGATGATCACCACGCCACCGCCTCTGACGCAGCGAAGAGCTTCGCGGAGGGCGGCTTCGGAATCCTCTGTGTAATGGAAGGATGCATTAAACACGAGGGCATCGAACTGCCCATCTTGAAACGGTAGGTGTCCCATTTCCGCTTGAAATCGCGGGAAGAGTTGCTGCACATGAGTATTAAAATGCACTGCGGCGCCAAGGCCATCGCGATTGTTAGTGAGCAAGTCAACAGCTACGGGTTGGAACCCTGCCAGCGCTAGCCGAAAGCTCATCCAGCAATTGCCTGCGCCGAGGTCGAGAACCCGTTTAACGCTATGCAGTCTATCCTTGTTCAGTAGATGGCGCACCAAATAGTCATAGCTGCGCGCCCGGATTTGCCACTGAGCAGAATTCTTTCCGGTAGAGTCCTTGTAAGGAAGGCCAAGATAGAAATCCTCGCCTTCGCTCCCTCGGCTCTCCGCCGCTCTTATGAACTCGTAGTCGCGCACAAACTGCTCGTAATGCGCCGCTCTCTCTGGAGGCAAGGCATGCACAATGCCATTTCTGAATTCCATTCGGAATCCGCAGCGTGGGCAGCCCTGATCGATTGTGTCGCTCTCGCAGCGAGGACATCTGAGCAGGACTCCCAGATGCATGGAGGCATCGCTGTCTGCACAATTAAGGGAATGGTTGTCAATGAGAGCAATCATTGTTCCACCTCGGCGTAGGTGGCCTGCATGCCTGCCCTGGCTTCAGAAATCTTCTGTTCAAGAGCCACCAATGCCAATTCATCCGGGGTCGCATTCATCTTCAGCAGGCGGCTACGCTCCACTTCATCCCGCAGCAGCCTGTCTACATGTGCGTAGAACTGCCGAGTATGCTTTCCTTTGATTTTGAGTTCCCGATCGGAAGTCTTGCTCCAGGACTCCAACTGCACAAGCCGGTCTGCAATCTTTTTGTAGTAAGAAGTTCCTTTGATCGGGTACGAGACGGTCGTGAAGAATATATCGGGATTCGAGGTGCTGACATGGTCGATTGTGGCCTCGATATCCTCCAGTTCCTCGCCCTCATATCCCCACATCAGGAACATGCCGCTCTGTATACCCCGCTCACGGCTCATGCGCACAGCATCCTGCACCTGCTCCACCTTCACGCCCCGGTCCATCGCGTCGAGAATGCGCTGTGACCCGCTCTCCGAGCCGATCCAGATGCGGAAGCAACCCAGTTCCGCGAGCAGGTCAAACATCTCGGCGTTCAACCTATCTGCCCGCGAGATGCATTCAAAGGGAATGCGAAGACCTCTCCGTTTCATCTCGGCGGCATAAGTGCGTATCCATGCATGGTTGATGGTAAACACATCATCGGAAACCCAGATCATGTCAGGTGAGTACTGACCCAGCAGCCATTCCACTTCGTCGACTACCAAGAGGGGGTCGCGACGCCGGTGCGATTGACCATAGACCTGATGGCTGCACCAGTTGCAGCGAAATGGACAGCCACGAGCAGTAATAAAATTCACCGAGCCGGTGCCGTGATGAGTTCGCCAGGTTTCCACATAACGCCGTACATCGATGGCCTCGCGCGCAGGCCAAGGCTGCTGATCGAGATTCTCAATCTGTCCACGAGGCGGTCCCTGAAACATTTTGGCGTTTTCATCTAACCCGGAGAGTCCGGCGATCTTTGTGAAGTCTGTTTCGCCGCAACGCATCGCCTGGAGTAACTCTTCCATTGTGACTTCGCCTTCGCCGGAGACTACAAAATCGGCTCCAGCCTGGAGATACTCCAGCGTGTAAGCACCCGGCTCCGGGCCACCCACGACTGTCTTCCATCCAGCCTCGTGCGCAACTCCCAGAATCTCGATCACATTACTGCGAGTCATCAGGTTCGCATAAACTCCCAGGACAGAGGGCTTCTCTGTACGCAGGCACCGAAAAATCTCTTCGCGGCTAGAGAATGTCGTATCGAAAACATCGACATCGAATCCCTTCTTGCGAAGGTGCGAGCAGAGATAAAGGATTCCGAGCGGCGCATAGGGCTTCATGATTTGCCGCTCTTTGGGATCCTCGTACAGGAAATAGCCGTGGGTCAGTAGGAGTTCTCGCATCTACGCCTCCCTGACCGAGGTCAACTGATGAAGAGGCACAATGACGGAGGAAAGAGGGGGAGAGATCCTCTCGAAAGACGCTAAGGCGTCGGCCTGCCTGCTTACCGGCTCAAGCTCGTAGACTCTGTTCCAGAGCACTTCTAGATCGGAGTTCGTTTCGCGCGAGATTTTTGCTTCGCGCCAGGAGTCAACCTCAGCATGCAGAGCTTCACGGACAGCGCGATAAAAGTCGGTGGTGTACGCTCCCTTGAACATGATGCAAAGATCATCGCTGTCCGTCCAGTTCCGCTTGCGCCCAAGTTGCGCCTGCACACGCTCGTAAAACACGGTGCCCGGCAACGGATACGAAAACGAGATGCCAATGTCGTCCGGGCGGGTCTCACGAACGAATTCGATTGTCTCCTGTAATTCCGCCCAGGTTTCGCCGGGATAGCCAAACTGAAGGAAATAGCACGCTTGAATGCCGGCGTTTTTTAGCCTGCCGCGCGCGGTAATGACGGATGCAACGCGCAATCCCTTGTCCATCGCATCAAGCACAGTCTGTGATCCCGATTCGACTCCCATCCACACTTCGGCGCAGCCTGCCATCTTGAGACTCTGGACCGTCTGCTCGCTCATCAGGTCAGCGCGAGACTGTATTTTGAATGGCACAGCCGCATCGCGTTTCCTGACTTCTTCCGCGAATTGCCCGACCCAGCGCTGATTCAATGCAAAAACATCGTCACCGAACCAGATGTGCTGGACTCCAGCCTGCACCTTCAGTTGTCTCATCTCTTCGGCGACTGCCGCGGCGGAGCGCAAATGAAACTTGTTTCCGGAGATTGGCTTTGCACACCAATTACAGTGGTAGGGGCACCCGCGACTCGAAACCATATTGGTTGAAAAATACCCGTGGGCTGCTATCCACGCTGCGCGATATGGCTCCATGTCGATCAGGTCGCGGGACGGCGAGGGCAGCTCAGCCCACGCGGGATTCTTCGAGAGCCTTTGCGCGCTTTGCACTGGCCGGCCATTCCCATCCAGTCTCACCAAGCCGTCTATATCTCGCACCTCCACACCATGCAGCACGGAGATACAGATCTGCGACAGAGTCTCTTCCGCTTCGCCGCAAAGCACATAATCGAATCCGTTCTCAAGGAAGATTTCAGGGTTGTCGGTTGAGTCGGAGCCGTGTGCGATAACAACAGCGCCCGCGGCCCGGGCAGACTCTGCAATCTCCCACGCCACTTCTCTCATGCGCGTCAGGCACATCTTTGAGAGGAAATTGAAGTCGTCCTCATAGACCGCCACAACCTTTGGGCGATGCTGCTTAAGCATCGCGGCGAACCTTGCGCCCGGCTCTTCGAGCATTGGGTCAAACAACGCAACAGAGAGGTTCTTCTCTCGCAGCGCCGTCGCTGCATAGAGCGTCCCAATCGGCGCATAGGGCTGCATTTTGCGCTGCTGTTTCGCGTCATAGGGAAGATGATAAGAGTGTGTGAGCAGGACATCTGCCAAGGTTCACCTCTGAACTCGCGCAGGCAGGATCAGCACGCAGCTTCTGCCGGTGTGCGCGCCAGACGCTTTGCGTCCACGGCCGGTTTCATTTCCACGAACTTCTTCATCTGTGTGTTTAGCCACAGTTCCACGGGCAACTGATAAACATCGTGATCAAGCCGCCAACGCGCCGGAAATGAAATTACCTTCTGCGCCAGCCGCGTGATGTTTCCGCGGTTGTCAGCCCTGATCGGTATCCGATCGAAGGCAATGCGAAGATAGTCTCGTGCTACCTGAAGGCGCTTATGTTCGGCTCCATTGAGCCACGGCAGCCTGGTATATCTTGGAAAGAAGTCCGACCATCCCTCCAGCGAGGTTGGCATATCGATTCCCAGTTCGGTCGTTCGCTCAAAGATGGGGGAGCCAGGATAAGGTGTGAATATATTGGTCCAAAACTCAGCTCCCGGAAACCTGCGGCACACATCCATCATGAAATTGATGGTTTCGCGCTGCTCTTTCCTCGTTTCGCCGGGGAATGCGAAGATGATGTTGAACGAAGGACGAATGCCGGCTTCAAGGCAACGCGCCGCGCTCTCATAGATCGACTCAAAATCCTGCCAGTCCTTGTGCATCGCCTTCAAAATAGTATGCGAACCGGAGTCCACACCTTGGCATATCTGGTGAAGACCGGCTCGGCGAAGCAGCTTCAGGTCCTCGTGAGTTAGACGCGAGGTCATGTTTGTCGTGGCCTGTATGCTCCACCGGTAATGCGAATTCTCTCGGACCAGCCCTTCTGCGATTCCACGAGCGCGGTCTAGATCGACCAGAAAATTGTCATCGACAATCCACAGCATCTCTAACGAGTACCTGCGGCTCAGGTCGACCGTTTCCTCGACAAACTGTTCCGGCGGCAGCGCATTCCACTTGCGCCCATACACACCCGAGTTGGTGCAATATGCGCAGTTGAACGGGCACGCCAAGCTCGATGTGTACATTGCCCAGCGCCGTCCGCATCCACGCTCGTAAGCGTCGAAATCTGCAAGTTCGTATGCCTTTGGGGGCATCTCGACGAGCGGTCTCAGCGGGCGTTCCGGCGTCATGATCAAGCGCCCATCCCGCTTGAATCCGATACCTTGGATCAGGTCGGGCGCAGCGCCGGCCTGGATATGCTGTACAAGCTCCAGCAGCGCATCCTCACCTTGACCACGGACGATGTAGTCGAGGTACGGTGCCTCCAGCGTCTGCTTTGGCAAAAGCGACGGATGCCACCCTCCCAGGATGATCGGAAATTCCGGGTTCCACGCCTTGATTGACTTGGCAATATCTACTGTCTCCCGAATCATCGGGCCGGTTACAAGTGAGATGCCGAGGCATAATGCGTCACGAACCTCGGACAAAACACGCTGCTTGAAATTCGGCGTTATGGTGGAGTCGACCAAGACCACCTCGAACCCTGCGCGCTTCAATGGCGTAGCCACCGCAAGGATTCCTAGCGGTGCAGTCGCCTCAGAACTGGCGAATGAGGGGAAGAAGAAGACGATCTTCTTGGATGGACGCAACTGACACACTCCGTTCTGCTGAATGGAGAGTAGCTATCTCTTCTGCGGCCAGTTGTCGCGAAATTGTCACCTGAATGTAATCTCTGCGGTGTTGTGACGCGGTGTTCGAGTATCGACCAGAAATATCCCCCGTATTTTGTTGTCGCTAGCTAGACCTCACCGTCAACTCAGAACGAATAGCGGAGAGAAACCTGTTGCACGCGCGGTTTTGTGAGGGTCGCATCGTACACACCGAATTCGCCGCTGGTTGTCATGTTCTGCAGCGAGGTGAGTGGGTTGACGTCGAAGCGAACGGAGTTTGAAACGTTGAAAGCCTCCCACGCAAACCGGATGCTGTTGCCTTCGCTTGGCTTCCAGATCTTCGACAATCCGGCATCGGCGCCAAAGTAGCCGTTGCCGCGGAAGTTGTTGCGCTGGCCGGCCTCGCCTGGATACGGATTGCGCATATTGTCCAACGCTTGAGAGGGATTGGCAAAGACCCGCGCCTGACCATGATCGATATGAGTGCGGGTCTGAATCGGTCCCGTCTGAACCATGCTGCTCTGCTCATCCCAATCGGTTCCCCAACCCGCTCCACTGATCGCGCTGAAGGGGAGGCCGCTGGTCCAGCGCACAACTCCGGAGATCTGCCAGCCTCCGGCCACTCCATCTAGGACACGGTTCGCGCCGCCCAGAAGTTTCTTGCCGCTTCCAAACGGAAGCTCCGCCACCCAGTTGCCGCTGATCAGATGACGGGTATCGAAATCGGATACAGCACGGTTCAAGCGCGGGTTCCAGGCATTGAGAATGGCTCCAAAGCTGCTGCCGGCGCTGGTGCCTGTACTGGAGGAGAACATGGTGCGCTCACTGTCCGATCCCATGTCGATGGATTTGGAAAGCGTATAGCTCAATTCCATCTGCACGCCTTGATGCATCTGCCGCCGCAGTGTAATTTGTCCGGCGTTATAGCTGCTGTT
The DNA here is from genome assembly GCA_963713645.1 of uncultured Acidobacteriaceae bacterium. GTDB lineage: Bacteria > Acidobacteriota > Terriglobia > Terriglobales > Acidobacteriaceae > Telmatobacter. The sequence goes on from CAVQMQ010000040.1 coordinate 89,462, forward strand.
TCCGATTGACGACCACGCGTACATACTGGCGTACTGGTGCGGCCAAAAGCGATTGGGCGTACCTCCGCAACCGGGAGTGCAGAGGATATCGAGCATGTAGAGCGATCCCGTCTCGTTGCCGGGGAGCCAGATGTTGTAGATGTTCTGGGTAGCGCTATTGCCTCCACCAACAGCATCGGGAAACATATCTTCAAAGTACGGAATTTTGGCAACGTTAATAACTCCCTCGTAACTCTGCTTGGATAACTGGGTAGCCGCAGAGAAGTAGTCCTGGCCCGATTTCGGATCAACCAGATCGAGCGGTTCGGCGAGGTCGATTTGCTGCAACTGATGGCGGCCAAACCTGCCGATATAGACGATCTCCAAGGTAAATGCGTGAGGCAGCTCGCGTTGAATCGAGAAATTGACCACCTGTGAATACGGCGTCTTCATGCGGTCGTCGAGGCCATGCGCAATTTCGAAACCCGTCCAAAGCGGATTGTTGGGCGCTAACGTTGGATACGTAATCGCGCTTGCGGGTGTTCCTGTAATCTCCGGAAGATCGTGAATGCCGGTAAAGCGCGGTGAGGTGGTCGGAGTGAGCAAATTGGTGGGATTAGTGATGCTTTCGCTAAGTCCAAACGACCCATACTGGTCGAAGAGATTGACGATACCCTCGCCGTAGTGGTCGTAGTAGATGCCGTACCCTGCGCGGATTGAACTCTCTTCCGCTCCACCAAAGAGTTTGTGCCAAAAGCCATGCGCTACGCCAGGGGAAAAAGCGACGGCGATGCGCGGCGCGAGATTTCCCTTCTGCATCGGCCAATAGGGCTTCAATCCTCGCGCCTGCCCCGATGGCGCAAAGTAAAGATCCGGCTGCACGCTGTTGCCCAACACTGCCTGCTGTCCTCGATTCCTAAACCACCGGTCGATATCAACTGTGGGTTGCGCCTGCTGCCCATGAATCTCGAACGGTGTTTGCAGCAGCGTGTGCCGCACGCCGATTGTCAACGTGAGACGCCTTTGAAGACGCCAGGAATCTTGCAGATAGTATTCAAACTCGTTGTTCTTGAATTCGCGATCAAGCATTGCTCCCGCAGGCAGTAGACTGGCCGTGCCCCCGCCGGATGCGATCTCGTAATTCGATTGGGTTGTCACCAGATCCAGAAGGCCGGCCAAATTGCCCATCGCAAAGTTGTAAGAGTCCGCGAAGCTGCCGGCGACCGCTGGGTACCCGAATGCCGCTGGATCGAAACTCTGGCCGGTGTTGGCGATGCCTGCATCGGCCAGAGCATACGCATTGGTGTACCCGTAGCTATACGAGAGAGCGTCGGAGCGGCGGTGATCGAGAATCAGCCTGTAATTTGCACCGAGCTGTATCGTATGCGCTTTACGCGACCAAGTCACATCGCCGATGAGGTTATGAACCGGGATGTCGATAAGTGTGGTTCTGGTCTCGGCGTAGAGCGGGCTGATGTTGTAGAAGTTCGCGTATTGGCCCTGACCAATACCACGGCTCGCGTACCCCTGGCGAATGAATCCATAATGCACATTGTTAATAAGGTTCGATGAGAGGTTCCAGGTATCTCCCACCACAAACCCCTTGCTCTTATCCGTATTGGTCGAGCTGGCTGGCTGGCTGGGAAACTGCGGCACTGCAGAGGTCTTGTCGTTCTGTAGATTACCGCGGACGAACAGCCAGTTATGGCTCGACAACATGTAATCGAAGCGCGCAATATAGGTGTTCAACGACGCCGGATTGGGCGCAGACCAGGTATAGGAAGCGGTATTCAGGCCGTCGCCTGCAGATAGTCCGTTCGGTGCAGGATAGAGGTTCAATACCGCGAGCACGTTTGGATCCACACCAGGACCCCAGGGGCGATTGCATTGACCTAAACAGCTTGGGTCCATAGCTGCAATCTGCGAGGGGTTGAGAAGCGTAGGAGTGCTCTGAGCGGAAGTCAGATACTGAATATTCCCGGCGCGCATCGAGAGCGCCGGAACGGTCATCGTCTGCTGCTGATTCTCTGCGGTCCGCTGGCCTTCATAGTTTGCAAAGAGGAAAGCTTTGTCCCTCTTGATAGGGCCGCCCAGCGAAGCTCCGAAGGTGTTGCGAATGAGTTTCCCCGGCAGATTCGGCATCCCATTCGATATCTCCGCCTGTTTGTTGAACCAATCGTTGGCCTCGCCCAGCGAGCTCCGGTTGTACTCGTAGAGGCTGCCGTGAAGTTGGTTGGTGCCGCTCCTTGTAACTAAGCTGACCTGCGCTCCGGAAGCGCGTCCGCTATCGGCGCTGAAGGCATCCGTCGTTACGCGGAATTCCTGAACTGAGTCGAGAGTGGAGCGGAGCGCACCAGTAAAAGCGTACCCGCGCGCCTGATCGTTGTTGTCCACTCCATCCAGTGTGATGTTGCCCTGATCGGAGCGGCTGCCGCTCGAAGTACCGCTGCGGCTGTCGTGACTCTGATCGTTCGCATCGCCCAAGTACAACACTCCCGGTTGCAGGCTCAGCAGGTCCGGAACGTTGCGCCCCTCCATTGGCAATGCTTGAATGGTTGTGGCATTTACCGCATCCCCCATGCTGGCATCCACAAGATTCAGCCCTTGCGCTTCACTGCTCACCTGCACCACGGTATGCAGCGCCTCTACGGAGAGCGAGAAAGTTTGCGTGGCCGGTTGATTGACCAGCAGTTCGACAACCGCGAACTGCGCGGCAAATCCCTTCGCCGTCACGGAGACGGTGTATATTCCGGCAGGAACTCCGAGAAAGCGATATTCGCCCGTAGGATCTGTAGCGCGTGAAGTTGAGAACCCTGTTGCCAGGTTCTCTAAAGCCACCTGCGCGCCCACAACAGACGCGCCAGAAGAGTCGGCCACATCCCCGCGCAAGGAGGATGTAGAGCTCTGGGCAACCATGACAGCCGCTGAACAGAGTAGCCAATAGATTGCAAGCAAAAAACCTTGCCAGCGCATTTCGACTTACTCCTAACTTTTCGGCGCGAGGTCAATAACTTCCTTCAACGCCCGCATTAACAACTCATTTTCACTTCGCGTACGCACTCCGATGCGGAAGTAATGCTCGTCCAGACCTTCAAAGTTTGCACAGCAGCGAAGGACGACGCGATGCTCGACAATAAGCCGCCGCCAGAACTCCACGCCGTTGCGGATTTCATCGATTTTTATCAGAAGGTAATTGGCCGAGCCGGGAAAGACGTGGAGTCCCAGCGCCTGCAATTGTTCCGCCAGCCAACCGCGCTCGGTTGCATTCGTCGCACGAGTCTGTGCGATTAAAGGCCGATCCTGCAGCACCATCCGCGCCGCTTCAGTCGCAATCGAACTAACTGGCCACGCGGGGGTGCAGGACTCCATCGCAGTGCGCATCTCTGGACAACTGACCGCATACGCTACGCGCAGTCCGGGCATCGCAAAGAATTTGGTCAGTGAGCGCAGAACGACAAGGCCGGGAATCTTCGCGGCCCATTGCGTGAGGCTGTCTTCGGGAGCGTAGTCGATAAAGGCCTCATCGACGATGGTGGTTGCGCCCAGCGCGGAGACTGCTTCATGCAACCGGAGCAATTCCTGCGCGGGCATCAGCCGTCCCGATGGGCTTTGCGGATTGGCCAGCAACAAGGCCTGTGCGCCCGTGGCGTTCAACCTTGCGGCCAGCACTGCGACCTCCAACAGAAACTCCGTCTCTTGCGTCAATGTGATAGTGCAGCACTCCACGCCACATGTGTCAAGCACCTTCCGGTATTCAGTGAACGCAGGAACGGGAACCAGGCATCGGTGGGGTTGAAGCGCGCTGAGAGCAGCGCCGAGCAGCGGCATCACACCGCTGCCTATGGCAATGGCCTGCGCATCTACCTGCGCGTATGCGGCAATCGCCTCCTTCAGCGCGGCAGAGTGCATATCCGGATACTCCGTCAGAATCGTGCGCGCGCGAAGGGCCTCGCAAAGAGCTTCCACCACAAGATTGGACGGCGGGTGGGGATCAATGCTGGCGCTGAAGTCCAACAGCGATGCCGCAGGCACTCCGAACTGTGCGGCCAATTCGCGCAGTTGCCCTCCATGCGCCGGTATATATTTTTCACTCATGTTTCTTCCCCAACATAAGCAACAAGATTCCGCCAAAGCCCATCAGAGAAGCCAAACCGACAGCTTTCCATGCTTGCCGCGCATTCTTGCGATTTGGCAGCGGGAATTCGCTTCCCAGATGCGGGGATGCGATCACTTCGCCCGCATACTTGTTGGTTCCGCCAAGCCGCACGCCGAGCAGGCCAGCCATCGCTGCTTCCACCTGCCCGGCATTCGGACTAGCGTGCTTGCCGCCATCTCGCAGCCAGACCTGGCCTGCGCGAACTCCGCTGGTTTGCGGCAGAAATTGCGCAGACCAACAGAGCAGCAGCGCGGCAATGCGCGCCGGAATGTAATTAGCAACGTCGTCCACACGCGCCGCGACCCGGCCGAAGTAAAGATACTTCTCGTCCTTGTGTCCAATCATCGAATCAAGAGTGTTGACAGCCTTATAGGCCATTGCCAGAGGAACACCGCCTATCGCCAGATAGAAAAGCGGCGCAATCACCCCGTCCGAGAGGCTTTCGGCAAGCGTCTCCACCACGGCGCGGCAGATTTCCTCTTCGCTGAGTTCATCTGTATCGCGGCCAACAATGCGCGCAACCCGCAGACGCGCTCGCTGCAAATCACAGTTTTCCAATGCCCGCAGCACCGCGTCGGCTTCATCGAGCAGGTTGCGCGTACTGAGACAGGTGTTGGCCAGACAAACCTCAGCGGCGGTCGCGATTACCGGGTGGTTGCCCCTCAGATGCTTCATCAATGTGTATACGCAGAGCGCAGAGAGCGCCGGCACTCCCACTGCGACCAGCGCGCCTGCTGCCAACTCATAGGGCTTTTCCGAACCGCGACGGCGAAGCGCACGCTCCGAAGCGTCGATGCTCCAGCCAATGAGACGCACGGGATGCGGCAGACCTTCCGGATCACCCGCGCACCAGTCCAGCGCGTATGCAGCCGCGAACGTTCCAGTCTTCATCAAGAGACCCTCCGCGCGGCCAGGTCAACAGAGCTGTTTGCGTAACGCGGCAAACCAAGCATTGCAAAGATGGCCTCCAAATCAAGAGCCTCGGTAAATGCATCGGCGAGCCGATCCAACTGTTGCCGGCGCAACTCGCTCCACTCAACCAGCCGGTCCGGAGCGTGCATCTGAAGTGCTGCTCGCACTGCCCGCAGGAATGCGTGCCGGAAAACATCGCCGTCGAAGAGACCGTGCAGATACGTGCCAAAGATGTGCCCGTCGATAGACGCGCATCCGTCTGGCAGGGTCTGCATTCCATCGTTCTGTCGCGCAATGAATGCAAAGGCCTCCGCTCCATCAAGATATTCCGTCGCACCCAGGTGAATCTCGTAGCCACTTACTTCGCAGGGATCAACTGTCTGACCGAAGAGCGCATTGCTGCAGAGCATCCCATGCGTAGGAACCGTGATCTTATCCCGCGCCAGGATGGTTCTGATGGGAAGCAGGCCGAGCGCGTGTTCGATGCCCGTAGTTTCCATTTTATGGGGATCGAGAATCTCTTTGCCTAGCATCTGGAACCCGCCACAGATGCCGACGATCAGTCCACCGTTGCGTGCAAATTCCTTGAGCACAGGCTCAAACCCGCTCTGACGCAACCAGCGCAGATCGTCTACAGTCTGCTTGCTGCCAGGCAGGATAATGACGTCGGCGAGCGCCATGCTGCCGGGATCGCGAAGATGCTTGAGGGCCACTGACGGTTCGGCATGGAGCGCGTCGAAGTCGGTGAAGTTGGAAATCGATGGAAAAGCAATGACGCCTATGCGCAATCTCCGCACAGGCTCGGCACCCTCTGTCCACGGCGCTTCAGCGCGCTGGTCAATGCCCACGCTGTCCTCTTCGTCCAAGGTCAAATCCGCGAGATATGGAATCACCCCCACGCAGGGCTTGCCCAGACGCTGCTCGATCATGCGAACCCCGGGCCAAAGCAGAGAAATATCGCCGCGAAATTTGTTAATGACAAAACCCGCAATCAGGGCGCGCTCATCGTCATCCAGTAGTTCATAGGTTCCGAGCAAAGAGGCGAAGACGCCGCCGCGATCAATGTCTCCCACCAGCAAACATTTCGCATTCGCCATCCTGGCCATGCGCATGTTCACAATGTCATTCTCTTTAAGATTGATCTCTGCCGGTGAACCAGCTCCCTCCAGCACCATGATGTCGTTTTGCGCGGTAAGGATGCGATAGCTCTCTTTCACAATAGGAAGCAATTCGGCAACACGAACTTCCTGATAGTTGTGCGCATCGAGCTTGCGCCACACCTTGCCTCGCACCACAATCTGCGCTGCGGTATCGGAACTGGGCTTGATGAGGATTGGATTCATGTGCACGGAGGGGGCAATCCCCGCAGCCTCGGCCTGTAGTGCTTGCGCGCGCCCGATCTCGTAGCCGTCCGGGGTAGCTGCTGAATTCAACGACATGTTCTGCGACTTGAACGGCGCTACTCGATAACCCGCTCGCGCAAAGATGCGGCACAGCGCGGCGGTGGTGAGCGACTTGCCCACATGCGAGCTGGTGCCGAGCACCATGATGGCCCGAGCCGTCATCGCGCCGCCTCTCGCGTAAAGTAGTTCTGATAACAGGTCACCATGCTCGCGACCATCGCGGACCTGCTTTCGTCTCGTCGCGCAAACGAGAGTCCACCCCGCATTCGAGTTCGATCTGCCGAGCGAATAGCCAGATCAGATCGGAGAGGCGGTTGATATATGGAAGCGCCTGAGGATCGATTTCAGCGCCGCTTTCTATCAGCCGAACGACACAGCGCTCCGCACGCCGGCACACGGTCCTGGCCACTTCGAAGGCTGCAGACTCGGCTTGTGCGCCAGGCAAAGACCAGTCGGAAAGAATTCCCTCCTTGGCCTCGATGACATGAACCATCTCCGTCAGTTCTTCTACATCCGCGGCAGAGAGCAGTGGTCGTGCTTTCTTGCTTTCCGGCGGCGTGGCGATGGACGATCCAACACGGAACAATGTTTTCTGGATACCGTGGACTGCGGTGCCAATCTCCGGGTTCTTACAGATACTTCTAGCAAAACCTAGCGTTGAGTTCAATTCGTCTACCGTGCCATACGCCTCAACGCGCAAATCCGCCTTGGAAACGCGGATGCCTCCGGCAAGGCCAGTTTGGCCGCCGTCCCCTGTCTTCGTTGCGATGCTCATGATTCCTCTCTGTCTCGATGCCTGGTTGCAATCACCATAGATCCGTAAGTTTCCGTTTTTTGCTGGGCTTCCTCTTCGGCAATGCCAAAGAACCTTGTGAGTCCATAGCGCATGACGCCTCGATGCGTGATGATCGCTGCTGTTATCCCTGCCTCTGCTACAAGCAACGGCAGGAGGGCGGCTTCAATTCTTGCCGTGAACTCCGAGTATGCTTCACCGCCTGGCGCACTCCGCAGAGGAAATTCACGGAGCCATTGATCTGCTTCTTTGGGAAACCTCTCTTCAATTTCTTGCCAATTGAGGCCCTCCCAAAGGCCAAAATGGATCTCCCTGAGTGCAGGCAGGCAGCTGACAGTTACACCAATGCGCTGCGCGATAGCTGCTGCCGTTTGTGATGCGCGGCGCAGATCGCTCGAATAGATGCGCTCTATTCCCAACATTGCAGCTTCCTCCGCAACATGCATCGCTTGCCTTTCTCCGATCGCATTCAGGTCCGGGTCGCTATGGCCGCAGAACCTGCCGGCCATGTCCGTCTCACCGTGGCGAATAAAGACGATGGTGTTCATCCGCGCCATACCCCGCAAAGGTAGACTGCGAGCAACGTAACTTGGCTGGTCGCGCCAAAGCAGTCGCCGGTGATGCCGCCAATTCGATGCCTATAGTACAAGCCGCTGAAGAGCGTCACTGCCAATGCGGCGGCAACCGGCCAAACCGCCGACTGGCGCAATAGTAAACCCACAACTCCAAGAGAAATGAGCGTCCCCACTGCAAGGGAGATGTCAGATACCTGGCCGGCGATGCGTGCTCCTTGACTGTTCTGCTCGCGAGCACCCGGCAGCACGGCCCCGAGTGGAAGCATGACCCAGCGGCAGAGGACCTCGGCGGAGATCACATAGTACACAAAGCTGGCAGCGGGGACGTACGCCAGCAGCAGTACGCGCCCGCCTACAGAGAAGACCATTGCGAGCGCACCATAACTGCCAACGCGGCTGTCCTTCATGATTTCCAGAACCTGCTGCCGGTTCCATCCCCCTCCGAATGCGTCGGCTGCATCGGCGAGACCGTCTTCATGTAACCCTCCGGTTATCAGTGTCGAGAAGAGCACAACTACGAATGCGACGACGGCGATGGGAAGGTGCGCCGACAGCAGCCAGTAGAGTCCCGCAGCAGCGGCGCCCACCGCGAGGCCAACTAAAGGAAAGTACATTGCAGCACGCGGCAGTGCGTCCGGTTGGTACTCAAGCCGGTTCAGAGGCAGACGGGTCAAGAACTGAAACGCCGCCGCGATGTCCTGCAAGATCCTGTTCATTCGCTTGCCGTACTCACTCCCGCCGATGAGAATGTCGCCATCTCGGTAAACAGCCGGACTGAAGACTCAATCACCGGCATGGCCAGCACCGCTCCAGTCCCTTCGCCCAGCCTCATCCCCAGTCTGAGAATCGGTGCCAACCCAATATACCGAAGCAGATACTGGTGCCCCGGCTCTTCAGAGCAATGGCCAGCGAAGAGATAGTCTTTAACAGCAGGCTTGATTGCATACGCAATGGCTGCCGCTGCTGTCGAAATGAATCCGTCGCAAACAACCGCCAGACGATTTGCAGCAGCGCAGAGAATGAAGCCAGTCATGGCCGCAATCTCCAATCCGCCCACACAGCGAAGAATCTCAAGCGGATCAGGTTCGACTCTCATGTTGCCAAAGTGCAGTCGTATTGTCTCTTCAATCACCTGCTGCTTTTTGCTTTTGCCCGCATCGTCAAGCCCTGTGCCTCTACCGGTCACCGCACCAATCGACTCCTTAGTCAAAACAGATGCAATCGCGCTGGCGGATGTTGTGTTGCCAATGCCCATCTCGCCGACTGCCACGAGAGTCGTCCTGCTGTCTTTGGCCTGTTGCGCCATGCGTACTCCCACTTCGATAGCTGCGTCTAACTCTTCGCATGTCAGCGCAGGTTCGCGCCGCATATTCCCGGAGCCGCGTCGAACCTTCATCAGGAAGAGTCCCGGCGCAGCTTCGAACTCTGCATCGACACCCACATCCACGACTGTCAGTTGCGCATCGTGCAGCCGCGCGAGCACGTTGATCGCCGCGCCGCCCGCCACAAAGTTGTGCACCATCTGCGCTGTGACCTCGCGCGGATAGGCGCTCACTCCTTCCGCAGTCACGCCATGATCGGCGGCAAAGACGTAGACAGCCCGTCGCAGTGGAATTGGGATACGACCAGAAAAAATCGAAAAAATCTGCGCAGCAATGGCCTCCAATTGGCCCAGGCTGCCGATTGGTTTGGTCAGGTTGTTGAGCCGGAGTTGGGCTTCAGCCAGATATTTCGGGTCAATAGGATCAATGTCGGCAATCACGCTTGTCAGAGATGGAAAACTGATCTGAGTCATAAGGAATACTCCATCGGATTTCGCACTCGCCCCAACAACCTGGAGCGATGATGCGGCGGGCAGTTGAATGCTGTTTCAAGAACCTCGGGCTGCAATATCTCTTCAGGAGAGCCTTGCCGCATCGGTTCACCGGGACTCATCAGCCAAACAGAAGAAAAAGTTCCTTCAATCAACGCAAGGTCGTGCATCGATGCAACGATGGCAATCCCCTCGCGGCGCAGTAAGTCAATTAGATCGATCATCTCAAACTGACGTCCGCAATCCAGGTGCTGCATGGGTTCGTCCAACAGCAATAACTGCGGCTGCTGCGCTAGACCGAGAGCGATCTTCACGCGCTGGCGTTCACCGCCGCTGAGCTGGTTGAAGACACGCGACCGTAACGACCATGTGTCCGTCAATTCCATCGCTCGCCGCATCGCCTCGTAGTCGGCTGCGCATAAGCCGCTAAACATTTTCAGAAACGGAGTGCGGCCCTGCTCGACAAACTCTTCAACAGTGAGTGAAAACGGAACCTCGACATTCTGCGGCACGAACGCCACAGATCTCGCAATCTCTCGTTGCTTCAAGAACCGCAAATCTCTGCTCTTCAGGCGCACTTCTCCACAAGCAGGAGCGAGCGTACCTGCTGCCAAGCGCAGCAATGTTGTTTTGCCTGCGCCGTTTGGACCCACAACAGCGATGCATTGGTTCTCGAAGACACTGGCATCAATATCATTGAGGATATTTCTATCCCCATAAGAAAAGCCGACGTGCGCGAACTCGATCAGAGGCTTCATGGCATCACCTCCTGCTTGGTCTTGCGCAAGAGGTAGAGAAAGAAAGGCCCGCCGATGAGAGCCGTTAGCACACCCACAGGCAACTCTGTCGGCGCAATTGCGGTGCGCGCCACAGTATCCGTCACCAGCAGAAAGAGCGCGCCTGCCAATGCCGTTGCCGGCAGCAACCGCACATGGTCGGGTCCTAGCACCATGCGCAGCATGTGGGGAACGATCAGCCCCACAAAGCTGATCAGCCCTCCCAAAGCCACCGCCGCAGCCGTCAATATCGACCCAATCACGATGACGGCAATGCGTGTCTGTTGCACCGAAAGACCAAGGTGAGTAGCATACTCCTCGCCCAGTGCTAGCGTGTTCAGGTTGCGCGCCAGCGGAACCGAACCGGCAAGCCCAATGGCCAGCATCAATGTCACAATGGCCAACTGCGGCCATGTCGGCTGGGCGATGTTTCCATGCAGCCACGAGGTCAGCACGCGCATGCCTGTGCCGAAGTCGCGATCCAGCACCTCCAGGAAATACGACGAGTAACTCAGCATGGTGCTTACTGCAAAGCCCGCCAGCAAGAGCGCCACCACCGGCGTTCGGCCGTCCACGCGCGCCAGCCAATATACCAGCGTTATAGAGCCCAGTGCGCCTACAAAGGCCAGCAGCGCGAACGTACTGAATCCGGCTACAGAAATCGGCGGCAGCAGAAAGACTCCAATCGAAGCCCCGAGCACAGCCCCGCCCGAAGAGCCGATAACATAAGGATCGGCAAGGGGATTGCGGAACAGCCCCTGGAACAGCAGTCCTGAAACCGAGAGTGCGCTGCCCACGAGAAGCGACGCGACAATGCGCGGCAGACGAATCGTGAAAAGGATGATGCGCTGATCGGCGGAGAGCGAATCTCCGCCGATCAGTTGGCGCGCCAGCAAACCTATCGGCAGATGCACAGCGCCCATCCCCGCGGCGACCAGCACCGCAAGAGCGAGCGCGGCAGAGAGCATCGCCAGCAACCACGGCTGGCGTTTCTGTGCCCTCTCGTAGATCGTTCCTTCCACGGTCATTTGCCCCGCCACGATTCGCCTCCAAGAGTGAACTTCATGCCGAGCCTAAACATGAATGGCAGCGACGGATAACCGAATGCCTCGCTGTAGTGCTCATTCAATAGATTCTGGGCGTTTGCTTCAATGGAAAGATGCTGGTTTGCTCGATAGCCGGAACTCAGATCCAAACGCTGATACGCAGCATCCAGGTTGCGATTGGGAAGCAATAGCGTGCTGCCAAAATTGAAGTCGGTCAGAAAATCGCTGTCATCTCTGCGCGAAACCAACGTTCCGCTTAACGCGGCAAACAACTTGGAGCGCCGGTATTCTGCTTGAAAGTAGCCGGTGTGCGGCGCGATGCGAAAAGGACGCGCCCCCTTCAGCGGAGAATATGCTCCGATCTGGATTGCAGGAAAATTCGGATTTGAACTCGGCCCAATCGCATCGCTTGTGAATGAGTTCTGAATTTGCGCATCGACGTAGGTGTAGCCGCCACGAGCAAATAAATCGCGGGTCACCTGATACTCGATTTCAGTTTCTATGCCCTGCGCGCGGTAGGCCTGCGTATTCACCGTCGCCCCGTAGTAATTCGAATTCGATGCGATGGTTACAATGGCGCTTGAAAAACCCAGCAATGTCAACGCTTGCGGCGAAATGTATTCAATTCCATTCGTAAACTCATTGTGAAAGAGAGTCATGCTCACGCGGCTGCGGCCATTGAGTAACAATTGATCGACGCCGCCGTCATAGGTTCTTGAGTTCGCGGGTCCGATTGGAGCAATGTGGTCCTGGGAGATAAGCTGCGCCCCGAGAGGCTGGTTTACCGGCAGCAGCAACAGCGCATGGAGCGAGTCGAGCTGATCGAAGATAGACGGCTCCTTGATGCCTTCACCAAAACTGGCGCGCAGTTTTGTGCCGCTGAAAACTCTTCCAGTACCGCCTTGCGCCACCTGCCATGCAAGCGAAGCTCGCGGTGTTCCCGCAATTCCGTAGAGGCCATTGTCTTCCAAACCGCTGCCTAGTGTATAAAACAACCGGTTGCGTATGTCACCTTGAAATTGGAATGTGTAACTGTAATTTCCGCGCTCGACTGAACTCATCGGACCGCCCGAATATCCGCGTTCATCTTCATAGCGAAACGCAACCAGCCCCAGGATGTGCGGATTGAAGCGGTAATTCGATTGTGCGTAGATAAAATCCTTATCGGTCGAAGCTGGATCAGAATTAGGATAGGTTGTCCCAGCGTTCGGACCGGTTCCCGCAGATTGATAAAACGCCTGACCGCTGACGCTGTAACCGTTCGCGCCGTGGATGGTGATTGGCGCTCCCAGATAATCCAGTAGATTCCCCTTGCTGTCATACTGAGGAATTCCCGTCGGCGCAAATTCGGTGTAATTCGACCGCAGCCTTACTCCCCCGTAGCGAATCAGGTTATTCCATTTAGCGGTGGTTTGATCTTCCCAAGCCACGCCGAAGTAGGCATCTTGGTTGGCCTGCTCTGCGTCAGTTGGAATCCCGTAGAGTTGAAGCGCATTGGGCTGTCCTGATGCGACCCGATCATGGTGTATTGTTGCACGCACGGTGGAAGTAGGAGAAAGCGCCCATCCGAAGCTCCCAACGAAGGTTCCGTTGTGATACTCGTCGTCTGCAATCGAATTGCTGCTCTCGAAGCGCGCATAGTCGGAGAAGTAATCGAACTGCTTGTGCTGGCCGCCCATCGAGCCTTCCTGACGATAAGTGCCCAAGTTACCGCCATCGACCAGATAAGTGAAGAGAGGCAGCGGCGTGCTTCCGCGCGCGGTTGTCATGCTGATGACGCCGGCCAATGCATCCGATCCGTAGAGGGCGCTGTTGGGACCGCGTAGCACTTCTACCAGCGCTACCGAGGCGCTCGCGATGTTAGCAAACTCGACGCCTCCTCCGATGTCATTCGCCGGAATCCCGTCGATGAGAACCTTGTTGGCATCGCTGCCGCCGCCGCGGATGAAAATAGAAGTCGTTCCCCCCGCCTGTCCCGTTTCTGTGGCCTGCAATCCGGGTACAAACCGCAGCCCCTCCTGAATGTCTCGCGTCCCCTGGTAGCCGGATGCATCCAGAACGGTCACAGCCGCGCCCAACTGCGCTTGAGGTGTAGGAGCGCCCGTAGACGTCACGGTAATCTGCTCGGAAAGTGAGGCGATCTGAAGAGCAATATCCACAGCAAGTTCGCCGCTATCACTGGCCGGTTCGAGCGCCTTTTCCGCTGTGCTGAATCCCGAGGCAGAGACGCGCAGCCGCAGGCCGGAACCTGCGTCGCGCGTGATCCGGTACTGTCCTTTTGCATCGGTAGCCACAGAGGCAACCGGCACGCCATTTTCAATCAGTTCCACTTTGGCGTTTGGAATGACCGCGCCCGACGGATCAGACACGGTGCCGCGAATTACGGAGGCCGGTGCAGCATGTGCAATGGCTGTGAAGGCGAAGATGAGACCGGCAGTCCATCTCAAAATGCAGAAGCGCGAAAATCTGAACATGGTTTTCCCCTCGGAAGAGTTCAGCAGGACCGGTCTCCTGACTCGCGCCTCAACAGCTAGAGCATTTTCGGAATACACGCGGACTTTTTCACGGTAGTGAAAGGTGGCTTTTACTTCCACCCCTGCGACAAAAAACTGTCGCTGGGGACCCCGGAACAGAAAAATCCACTTGAGCGTGTACTTTCGGACTACAGCAATTCCGAAAATGCTACAACGGCTGCCTTCCCGGGATCTTCTCCAGTGGCAAACATGCCGCGCCTCTTCGCTTACAGTTACGGGGTAGTGGCGGAATTGCACCGCGCTTCCCGATCATCCAGCTGTCATGCGGTTATGGTTCGAAGTGGTTGTACCTTCTCACCGATGAAATTGCCTAGAAATTGCCTAGCTCGTTACGGATGAAACTGCTTCGCCAACTCCTCCAATGCGTCGAAGGCAACCGGGCTGGGAAGATTGATCCGGTCGTCAACGTAGTAAACCCGGTTGTTCCTCACTGCCGGCAGACTACTCCAGCCCGGCTGCTCTCGAACCCTTTCCACCGACATCCCCGATCCCCGTATGAGCAGAAGCGCCTCTGGTGCGCGCGCCAGCACCGCTTCCAGACTCACCTGGGGCCATTCCTGGTCAATGTCGCCCGTAACAGAGTGCCCGCCTGCAATCTCGATCAGTTCCGTGATGAAGGCGTGTTTGCCAATGGTGACAATCGGGTCGTACCCCACCGGCATCAGGATGCTTATTATCGGCTTGCCGCTCACTTGCCGCCGCACTGCCGCCTCGCGTCCGCGCAGCCTTGTGATCAACGCACTCGCGGAATCCTCCCGGTTGAGGGCCAGTCCGAGGCTTGCAATGGATTGATATATCCCGTTCACTCCATGCGTCGAGACCATGAACACTGGGATCCCGAGCTGTTCCAGTTGCTGTAATGTCTCGGTTGAGCTCATGTCCGCGCTGCCCAGCACCAAGTCCGGATGCAGTGACAGAATCGTTTCCATCGAAGGCGACAAGATCGATCCCACACTGGGCTTGCTTCTCGCTTCCGCCGGATACTTGGTGTAGTCGGTTACCGCAATAACATCCGCGCCTGCTCCAAGCGCATACACATCGTCCACAACACTCGGCATTAAGCACACCAGCCGGTGCGGATGATCGGGAACCTGGACCGTGCGTCCCAGTTGATCCTTCACCGTACGTGTAGCGCAGGCGGGAAGCGCAATGCAGAGGAGCAGCC
Source organism: uncultured Acidobacteriaceae bacterium (assembly GCA_963713645.1). Taxonomy (GTDB): domain Bacteria; phylum Acidobacteriota; class Terriglobia; order Terriglobales; family Acidobacteriaceae; genus Telmatobacter. The sequence continues at coordinate 104,614 of CAVQMQ010000040.1, forward strand.
ATGCGCAAAGCTGTTTCATGCTTGCACCTCCACGGCGCGCGCTCGACGCGAAGCCGTCAGCAGCGATGTAGCGAGTGTAGGATTCCCACGAAAATGAAGATGCACATAGCTGGCCAACACATTCTTCCACTGGAATCCTTCTAACTCTTCTCGTCCGGAGAGGGTATACTTCAGCCGGTACGCGGCCGGTATATCGGCGCCAGGCAGGACGCGCGAGCAGTGAAAGCTGTGTCCACGCGCCAGCGTTCCTTTGTCGCCGAGTATGCAGTCCGCGGCGAATTCAACATAGACATAGCCAAAGTTCACCAACCGCGGCGTCATCTCGAACTCCATCGGAAGCACTCCAGCCATTGGGTAACTCTGCCCATCGAGCGTTGTCAGTGCATGGCCCAGATAGATCATCCCGCCGCACTCGGCATACACCGGCTTGCCGGCCTCCGCGAACTCACGAATCGCGGCGCTCATCGCAGTATTGCGGCTCAACCCATCTGCGTATAATTCCGGATACCCGCCGCCGAGATAAAGACAGTCGAGGTTCTCTGGAAGCGCAGCATCCGACAGCGGGCTGAAATCCACTATCTCCGCGCCATTCTCCCGCAGCAGATCGAAATTGTCTTCGTAATAAAACGAGAATGCCTTATCCCGCGCAACGCCAACGCGCACGCGCTCCTGTTCAGGGTAACGAGCCGGGAGGTCTTCGCGCTCTGTCGCAGCATCGAGCCACGAAATATCCAGCAGAGGCGCAATATTGAGATGCTGCTTTCCCGCTTGCTCAAATGCTGCCAGCCGATTCTCAACCGATGTCGTCTCTTCCGTTGTATGCAGACCGAGATGCCGCTCAGGAATCGCGATTGCCGCGCCGGTCGGCAGATAGCCCAGCAGCGGCGTCGTAGTCACCGAGCGAATCGCGGTTTCGAGCAGGCGATAGTGCCCCTCACTTCCCACGTTGTTCAGCACTATTCCTGCGAAGCGCACCGCGGAATCGAAGCTCTCGAAGCCCTTGACCACGGCTGCAATGCTGCGGGCGCTCTTGCCGGCATCCATCACCAGCACGACAGGCAGAACCAGCAGCTTCGCAATCTGCGCCGCGCTTCCTTCCTCGCCGCCGCCGGCCATGCCGTCGTACAGTCCCATCATGCCTTCGACGATAGCGGCATCGGCGTAGCGGCTGGCGCTCAGAAAGATCGCGCGGTTCGCGCCGGTATCCAGCATCCACGTATCCAGATTGCGCGATGCCCGTCCGCAGATGGCGCTATGGTGGCCTGTGTCCAGAAAGTCCGGCCCGCATTTGAACGGCTGCACGCGCAGGCCACGCTCCCGCAACATCGCCATCAGCGTCAGGGCAACGGTAGTCTTGCCCACGCCGCTCGCGGTTCCAGCCACCATGAAGGCAATCATGACTGGCCTCCAATTCTGCTAATGCCCTTGAGCGCCAACGGCAATCCAGCCACCATCAGCACCACATTGTCGGCAATCGCCGCCACTTGCTGATTCAGTTCTCCCAGCGCGTCCCGATAGACGCGGCCCGATGGATAGGGCGGCACTACTCCGCTGCCCACCTCATTGGAAACCAATATCACGGAGGCTGGTGTCATGCGCAGCGCACCGAGAAAATCATCGAGACGCCGATCCATGGTCGAGGTGTCGATCTCAGCGGCCTCTATCAGATTCGACACAAATACAGTCAGGCAATCCACCAGCATCAGGTCGAAGTTCGCTCCCTTATCCGTGAGGACACGCGCCAGTTCCAGCGGTTCTTCCAATGTCTGCCACTGCGTTGGGCGTTCCTCTTGGTGACGGCGGATCTTCTCGCTCATCTCAGCGTCACGCGCCTGTGCCGTCGCAACATAGGCCACGCGTTCGAAACTCCCGGCAAGTTCCTGCGCCCAACGGCTCTTGCCGCTGCGAACGCCGCCGAGAACGAGCGTGACCGTTTTGCGGTCTCTCTTCTCCATGTATTACCTCTGACCGCGGAGCACAACTCCACCGAGGGCAGCGGGATCAATAGTGTAGGCAGCTTTCGCGTCGCCGGCGCTTATCGTGACCGGCACAGGAACGCTCTCCAGCTCTCCCATCGAAGCTGGATCAAGCCCAGATTGGCATCTGGCCGGTCTCCTGACTCACGCTTCAACGAATCCGAACAGCCTTCCCGAGGAAACCCTCAGTGGCCGGAGCAAGCTCCTTGTCCAATTCTCAGCGATTACAGTTACGGGGTAGTGGCGGACTTGCACCGCCTTCCCGAACACCAGATGAGTGGATTTTATATCCTCGCGGACGTGCGGTGTCAAACGCCACAAGAAGTTGGCAGTGGGCTGCATCGCTTTTGCACTGAGACTAGGACACAATCCGGCCAATCTTTCGGATGGTCGACATACAGAGCTAAGAAGCGGCCAATCGAGCAGAGTCTACGGTCAGACCGCAGGCTTGGAGAAAGCTCGGCTGTCAAGAGATAGCAATCGTAGAATCTTCAGAATTACTTCAGTTTTACCTTCTGGTTACAATCGTTTGCATTTCTGAGAAAACTCTAATTATCTCAAGTGCCTATAATGCCATCTAAATGCTTTCTCCTCATGTGCGCGATCAGGATAAGTGCTCTACGTATCTTGTCTGCGCAATGACTCTTGCACAAACCAATTCAGAAGGGATCAATTCACATGAAATACGTCAGAAGCTCTCTCGCTGTGCTCGTTCTTGCCCTCGCACTTTCAACCTCGGCTCATGCGAGCGTTGTGTGGGGCACCGTGGTATCCCACACAGGCCACATCATTAACCCAGTGTCGATAGTTTTCTCTGTCATCCTGGCGATGCTGCCGTAGCTGTAATTACGACGCACTCCCAAGGTGAGTCGACTGATTGAAAACCTTTGAAAACTGCCTGAATTGCCGCGCTCTGGTTCTACTTGTGAATACCGAGGCCATACCGCACAGAGAATTGGCGCGGCAATTTCAATTGATTTCTTATGCGTCAGAAATATCTGTCGTGATTGGCATTCATAGGCTGTTAAGTTGGATCATCGCGCAGAAACTGTGCGAGAACGATGAACCCCGTTCCCCGCAATCCGCGCACTGTGCTCGTAGCTGAGTTGCTTTGCCTTATACATTTGCCGATCGGCCACGGCTAGGAGCATTTCCGTGTCTGACCCATCTTCCGGAAAGAAAGCCGCCCCCACGCTCAGTGATAGCTGATCCGCACCGCAAACCTCGCGGCCAGCTCGATGCGCCAGCGAACTCAGTAGTACGGATTTTTCATTAACAGACCCTTGCGTCATATTCGGCGCGACGATGACAAACTCATCGCCTCCCATTCGCGCAGCGTAATCATAGTCACGGCATACCTCTCGGATTAAATTCGCGAAGAGCTTGAGAACCCTGTCTCCGGCGAGATGACCATAGCAATCGTTCACCTCTTTGAATCCGTTTAAATCACACACCATAACTGCGACAGTTGATTGTTCCCGCTGGCAGCGAGCTAACTCCTGGTCAAGGCGTATTGACAAAGCGCGCGCGTTGGGCAATCCGGTTAGAAAATCATTGGTGGCCGAGTTCTCCGCCTGCCGGTACTTCAATGAATTCACAATGGAATGTGCAACCTTTGAAGTAATCACCTGCAGTATGCGTAAGTGATCGCAGGTAAAAGCATCCGGCTCGGTTCGGTAGAGCGCCAGAACACCGACCAGCCCGTTCACATCCTCAAGGGGTACAGCCAGGGCGGAGCGCAGATTCGTATTCATTTTCGGCTCGGTCAGGAGGCTTGATTCGACGGCAGGATTCCCGTTAACAATCGGCATCAGATTTTGCGCAACCCACCCGCACAAACCCTCCCCTATCGGAATCAGCAGCGATGAAAGAAGCCTGAAGTTCTCTCCGCTGACAAATTCAGGAATCAAGATATCTCCTTTACGGACGAAAGCAACGATTGAATCGTAAGGTACTAGCTTCCGAAGCCGGATTGCGACCAAGGAGAGGGTCTCGTCCAGGCTCAACGAATTTCCTATCTCCTGACTTAGTTCAAAAAGCGTATGTGCCTCCTGACGCGCGGATGCGATGGACAAAAGGAAGTCTGTGCCATTGCCATTACGATGGCTAAATCCTGACTCGAACCCGGCGGCAGGCTGCTCACCCCTTCCCACCTTATACCGTGCGCTGCGCAAATTCTTTCTCTCATCCTTGAGGCTTTGCACCGCACAGTCTTCCAGCTCACGGTAGCGGCGCTGAAGAATTTCAACCACCTTCGGATCGAAGGATATTCCCGATTCCTGCACCACCACGCGCATCGCTACATCCTGGGACATGGCTTTGCGATATTGGCGATCCGAGGCCAGAGCATCCAGACAATCAACTGCCGCGAGGATGCGCGCGCCAATGGGGATCTCTTCCCCTTTGAGTCCGTCCGGATAGCCTTGTCCATTCCACTTTTCATGATGAGATCTGACGATCGGAGCGACGGGATACGGGAACGCGACCCGGTCCAGGATATCTGCACCGACAATGGGGTGAATCTTCATCTTTTCAAACTCTTCCGGAGTCAACCTGCCTGGCTTGTTAATGATGTGATCGGGTACAGCCAGCTTGCCGATGTCGTGCAATAAGGCCGCGGCCCGGAGAGCCTCCAAGTCGTCTTCGCCCAGCCCAAGTTCTTTGCCAATTTCTACCGCGTAGATGCGGACGCGATACAGATGCTCATATGTGGTCTGGTCCTTGGCATCGATGGCGAGAGCCAACCCTTCAATTGTCCGCAAGTGAAGCGCGCAGAGCTGCTCCACATGACGCTTTTCCGCTAATACCTGCAACTCCTCAATCTCAACGCGTTTCTTTTGATCCTCAAGGCGTCCGAGATACAGGTGATAGGAGCGGAAGATTATGTACATTACTGGAATGATCAGCAGTGCGTTCTGCCAGCCGACATAGCGGTTGGCAAAGCTGGCGAAACCCACGACTGCCGCGCCGGCCAAATAGTATGGCAATCCCCAGACGTACGTCTCCGCCCATATCTTGCGTGCCGAGCGGTTCTCTGCTAGCGCGATCACGATGGATAAAGTAACAGTGTTGCCCAGGAAGTAAGAAAAAGAAGATACTAGCAGCAAGAGAGGCATGCTGGTTGTGATATACCTCTCCGTCATGTGATAGGAAAAATATGTAAACCAGATGGAATTGGATGTATCACTGAAGATATTGAAGATCACCTTCAGCGCTTCAGGGCGCCGCTTTGCATTCCACAAGCTCTGCACCAGCGCCCCGCAGCAGCCAATCACCAACGTCTCGCTTAGTGAGAGTTCTTGAACTCCGAGCAGGATAAAGAGAAAACTGACCGACATGGTACTCTCCATGCCGGGCAATCTGACCTTCATTGAGGAGGCCAGAATCGAAATCACGAGGTAGCACCCGAATTTGAGCAGATCGTTCGAGTGCCACTGCAGGCAAGCTGTCCACAGCGCGGCAACGCCGCTGGCGGCTGTAATCAATATGAACACTTTTGCTCGCACTGGCATGAAAAAATCCTCGTCGTATCCGAGACAAATATGACTACAGTCCAACTCGGCGCTTCGTTCCTACCGGAATTCTGTCGCCCAGCCACTACACCGGCCACATGCCACAATGAAATTGTTCACACTACGCAATGTATATTTGCTCAATTGATTCCCTGCCGGAAGCAAATACCAATGGCATGTGTTGGTTATTGCGGCTCATTCTTGATCGCTGAGGGCGCCGGGCGTACTGGCGCCCCAGAATATGCCATAATCCCCTACCGAACTGGTGCCCCAAAGGGTGCTGACGTCTCCCGAAAAGCCGGTCCCCCATAAGATGGTTTCGCCTGCCAGTGTAGTTGTCCCCCACAAGATTGTCTGCCCTTCGACGTCCGTGCCCAAGAGAATCGAAGCTCCCCACACTGAAGCGGTCCCCCACAAGATCGTGTAGTCGCTTCCTAGCACTGAGCCGTTGACTAAGACGACGTTTCCTTCATCATCTAATGCCGCTGTCGGCGACATGGCGCTACCTACCGTGGGGGGAACGAGGTCGGTGTCCTGCAACGCCGCCTGTACATCCAGATAACCGGCTCCTACCGTAAAGATGTCTGCTTGCTCGTTGAAGGCCTGTCCTGTCACCGAATCCGTGGAAGTGCTGAATTGTATTAGGTTCTTGAATGCGGTTAACATCAGCCGCGCTTTGACCTGATCGGGGGTCATAGCAGGATTCTGTTGCAGCATAAGAGCCGCGGTCGCACTTACCATCGGCACAGCCAAGCTCGTTCCGCTCAATATAAAGTACGTGCAGGAAGGATCACTGCTGCCATTGGTCTGGTAGAGAGAGTAAGGAATTTCATTTTCGGGGTTCTCCTGATTCAGAGTTTCCCGAGGAGTATAGAGAGAGATAATGAGATTTCCGGGAGCCACTAGATCGGGTTTCACAACCTGGTCGAAGAGTGTCGGCCCCTTGGAGCTATAACTTGCTATCACATCGTCCGTGCGATCGGGAGTCCCCATCGTGTTCATGGCGCCTACGGTAATCACATATGGATCGTTGCCCGGAGCAGTGATAGTGCCATAGCCGTCTGTGCTGCCCGCATTGTCGCGCCCATAGTTACCCGCTGCTACCACGACAACAATGCCTGCCTGCCATGCCTGTTCCACTGCCAGGCAGAGCGGGTCAAGCTGATAGCTTTCCCACACTGGCCTGCCTACAGACAGATTGATGACACCAATGTTGTATGTACTCTGTAATTGGACTGCACTCTGGATAGCAGCAATAACTTCACTATCTGTGCCTTCGCCATTCTGGTCAAGTACCCGGAGATTGATCAGGCTAACTCCATCGGCAATGCCCATGAACGTATATAAGTCATTTGGAAAGCTTGAATTCTCGCCGTCCCCGGCAATAATGCCGCTGACATCGGTTCCGTGTCCGTACTTGTCATAGGTGCTCCCCCAAGGACTGCCTGTGAAGTCCTGGCTGTATACGATATTGCCCCTATTTAGGTCGGACACATAGGCAATTCCGCTGTCGACCACCGCGACCCCGACACCTGCGCCATTGAAACCCTGCGACCAGGCAAAGGGAGCGTTGACCGTGTCGGTGTGGTAGTCAAGGTTCCAATCTGACGAAGCGGTCCCTGCACCGCGGAGCTTGCGATCAGGCGAGATATAGGTAACATCGGGATCGTCGGCCAGATCACGCAGCATTGAGGCGGGCATCCTGTAAGCTCCGCCTTTGAATTTGCCGAGATCGCGCTTGATTCTACCGCCTCTCCGCAAGAACCTTCTGATGAAACTCCGCGGTGGGCGCGTGGTTGAACTGCACAATTACGTCAACCTGGACAGAGGGTTTTCTTTCCGTCAGGTCTGGGGAGATTTTGCTTGAACTAGCGAAGGTATGGGCGGCTCCTGGAATCAACAGACAAGCCGCCAATAGGATTCCTCGCAAAGATCTGTTGGCTGTCTTTTGTTTCATTGTTTTTCTCCTGATAAAATTTCCAGCAGCCTCGTACCCTCTCGCCTGGGGAGCGGGAAGCAAAAAAAATGCCGGAGTTTTGCCAAAGATGCCGTCTGACAAGATGGGTTCTGTATTTTCTTCTTTGGAAGAAGAAGTTTTCAAGCAATATTTTCTGAGATCCAGACGGCCTGCCACACAGATCAGAATGGCGACCAGCGTACCGTACGAACTGTAAATTGACGCCCTGGAATTTTCTGGTAAAGTTGCTTACTGAGCACAGTCTGTCACCACTCTGGGCGCGAATCGGCTTGAAGCCGACAGTGAGAGCGCGAATGGGATGCGATGCAACCGCAAATCCTTGGCTTGGACGCGACATTCTTGTGCCCACAAAGAATCAAGATCAGAGGTAAATGATCTGATCCGACGCGGATTTTGGGGCAAAAGAAAGCAGTCAGCGCTGCAAATGGATTAGGCCCAGGAAGCAATCTCTCATTGAGTATTCCGAGAGATTTAAGTTTCCGGTTCGGCGTTACGACGCGCACGGTAACGCAGTGCTCTCTGTCTGTCGCAAGAGCCGAGGTGAGAATACCTTAATCTTCCCGCTATGCCATGTCAAGAAAATTGACATAAACGCCTGCAATATTTACAGATATCTCGTTTGAAAAGCCTCAAATAGGGCACAAAGGAATCGTTTTCTTAGCTGCAACGCTAAGCTGGTACTGTATGCCATCCTGAAGGCGTCCTTACCAGCAGCGGACGTAAACTGATGCGATTTTCATATTAGGAGGCCGGTTCTATCATTGCCCTGCACTACGATAGCCATCTATCACCACAAGATATTATAAATCAGTAACTTACAGCGGCTTTCAACTTAGAATTCCCCAGTTATGTTGCGCTGCAAAGACTCAGGAACTCGCTCCAAACCTTCTGCGAATGTGTTGCGATGAGCGATTAGAACCCCCACCGGCACCGGCAGCGCACGCAGCAGTGAAAGCGTAGCCGGATGTTGCGCCTGTTCGATCTGCGCGATCTGCACACACTCGGCAATGGCGCCAGAGTAGAGCACGACGAGCCTTTCGCACAACAGCAATACCGACATCAAATCGTGGGAGATGTAGAGCAGGGCAGTTCCGTTTCGGCGATTCAACAGCCGCAGAAGCCGTAGGATTTCAGCCTGCGTTACCGGGTCCAGCGCGCTGGTTGGCTCATCGGCTATCAGGATCGACGGGCGGTGCAACAGCGCCAGCGCGATCAGAACCCTCTGCGCCTGGCCGACACTGATTTGCCCCGGCTTCCTGCGCAGGAAATCATCGTCGCCGTCCGGCAACTGCACCTCATCCATCAGTTCCCGCAGACGCGTCTCCAGCGCATTTTTCCCTGAAGTCTCGTGGGCGCTCCAGGCGGCCTCGAAGTGAGATCGCAGGGAGACGGCTGGGTTGAGCGCGGTCATCGGGCTTTGTGGAATCAGGGAAATCTCCTTCCCGCGAATCAGCCTTGCCTCGCGGGCTGGCAGGGTCAGCAGATTGACCCCATTGAGCAGGACCTCGCCCGAAACCTTCCCTCCGCGCCAGGGAAGCAGGCCCAAAAGCGCCAGGACCAGCGTGGTTTTTCCTGCGCCGCTTGTGCCCACCATCCCTAGCGCTTCTCCGGCGCACAGGTCAAACTGCACATCGGTTAGCACGCATCGCTTTCCATACTCCGCCCGCAGACGAACCTCAAGCAGCGGCACGCTCATCGCGCACCTGTGGGGCGATTGTCTTCGCGGCGGAGAGTGTCTATGTTCCAGACCACCCCCGGCGAAAGGATCGACGGCTGCACGCCGCGCAATTGCGGCGAGATGGCCTGGAGGACATTCGGATAAACCAGGTAAATGAATGGCTGCTGCTCGGCCACGATCTGCTGCACCCGATCCACGGCGGCCTTGCGATCCTGCTGCACAGGGCTGGATGCCTGCAGCAGCATGAGCCGGTCAATCTCCGCCTCCCATTCCGTAGCCGGTTTCTTCTCGGAGGGATTCCACTGGTGGTTCTCCGAAGAACTCAGCCACATATTCATCATCGAGGTTGGGTCCGGCTCGGCATTTGTCACCCCAAGCAAACATGCTTCGTAGTCCTGCTTATGCATCAGCCGCTCTATCAGCGCAGGGAAATCCAGGGCGACAATCGTGACCTCAATGCCGATTGCCGCCAGATCCTGCTGGATCAGCGCGGCCATCTTCAGCCGTGCCGGGTTGCCTGCGTTGGTCATGATGGAGAACTTTACCGGGTTGCCCGCAGCGTCATAAAGCTGATTGCCGCTCAGATGAAATCCCGATGCAGCCAGCAACCGATTGGCATCGGCAACGCTTTCCTTCGGATAGTCCAGATTATTGTTGCGCCAAAGCGTGTTGGCGGGCGAGATAAATCCGAAAGCCGGCGTGGCATGTCCGTCATAGGCAATGCGCGCCAGGTCTGCGCGATGAATAGCCTGCGAAACAGCAACACGGAAGCCTCGATTCTGAAACCACGCGCGTTCGAATTCCGGCAGCGCGGCGGCAGAAGACTGATTAAACCAGAGTTGCTCAGTATTCAGAGAGGCGCCAAGATCATGAACCGACTGAGTCGATTTTTGCGCCAGAACGGCGAAGTAGTCGGGAGGGAGGATATCGATCTGGTCGTATTCCCCGCGCACAAAGAGCGCAACCTCCTGCTCGCGGTTATTCAGAATATCCAGCCGCACGCCGGTTGCGTAAGGGAGCTGCACCCCTGTGCTGTCTCGCCGCCAGTAGTGCGGATTGCGGCTCAAGCGCAGATATTGGCCTTGCTTATACTCGGCCACAGTGAATGGACCCGAAGTTACACGGCCTTCACTTGGACGATTCGCCGGCTCGATGGCGATCTCATCGAAGATCTTGCCGACACCGATGATGCGTTTCGGCAGATGGATACTGATGGTCAACGGGTCCGACGTTTCGACCGAAACTTCGCCCGGCGAAAGAAATTCATCGGCGACCACGGCCTGCGTAGAAGGTGAAAGCACGCGACGCAGCGACCACGCAACATCCGCCGAAGTCAGTGCCGAGCCATCGGAAAAGCGCAGTCCTTTGCGGAGCTTGAAAACGATCAACTTGCCCTCCGGAGAGACGGTAAAACTCTCGGCAAGCTGTGGGTCGAGTCCCTGAGTTTGACGGTTCCATCGCAGCAGCACGCCTCCGGTCAGGTAGCGCACAAGATCCGAGACCTGGTCATCCACTTTTGCAGGGTCAAATGTCTTCGGATCGTAGCGCACGGCCCATGCCAGCTCGCCCGGCAGCCTGGGCGCGGCCTGAGAAAGAGCAGAGATAGTCATAGCTGCGATAAGACCGGAGAACAAAAAAGAGGAACGCAGTAAGCTACGCATTTGCATCGGCCTCAGTGGCAAAGGATTCAAGAAGCAGCAATGTTACCACGAGCAGCGCAATCGGCAGGTACACCCAGTGAGAGCGCGCCAGCATTGCCGAGCTATCAAGCTCCAGCAACATCGCGCCCCAGGAGGGCAACGGTACGCCGACCCCAAGCCCCAGCGCGCCCAGGTTTGCCTCCGCTACGATGAATGCCGGCACGCAGATCAGAAATTGCGGCAGCAGGAGGGAGCGGAGATGCGGCACAAGGTGTATGCGAATAAGCTGCCGGGTTTTCAGGCCGCTCGCGCGGCCCTGAATCATCCACTCGGCGGCGCGAAGCGCCGTTGCGCCGCGATAGATGGCCCGTGCGCAAGCCGGCCAACCGAGCAGGGCGAGAACCAGAAAGGTTGTCACGGCAGTTTCCAGTGGCGAAGCGGTCAGCGGCAACGCCGAACGGGCCATCATTAGCAGAAAAAGCCACGGTAGAGATAGAAATATATCGCTGACAAAAAGCAGGAAGTCCGCAATTGATCGGGGACTAAAGGCCGCGAGCAGGCCGAAGCACGCGGCAATCATAGTTGTAATCGCCGCGGCGGCCGATGCGCCCGCCAGCCCGATCAGCAGCGCCCCGGCAACGCGAACCGCGCGATCACGGCCAAGCTCGTCTGTTCCCGTCCAGTGCTGAGCCGACGAAGGCGCCATGATTGCTTCGCGGTCCTGAAATTTGTAGCTGTAGTGCGAAAGCAGGAGCAGGAGCGCACAGGCAGCCAGCAGCAGAAGAAGCAGAACTGTCGGCGTTCGCTTCTTCATGCCTCCTCCAGCGTCGCAGTGCGCGTCGAGATCATTCCCGCAAATCCTACCACGCACGCCATCAGCAAACTGACTGCAACCAGCACAGGCAAGTCGCGGTTCATCACCGCGGACCAGGCAAGCTGCCCCACTCCCGGCACTGTAAAGATCACCTCAACTGGAACCAGCGCCCCTAGCGCGGTCACAATGGATAGCGTCGCGAGCGCGCACAATTGCGGAGCTGCGTTCGGCAGTATATGCAAAGTGATCAGAGCCTGTGGCGACAATCCCTGCGCTCTGCCATGCAGAATGTGCGGCGAGCGCCATGCCTCTTCCAGCAAACTGTGAAGGAATTTGAACTCCCGGGCGGCAATCACCAATGAAAGTACAAGAACAGGGCCGCCGGTTCCGGCCAGGATGCACGCCGTCGCCATTGCCGCCGCCGGAACTGCCAGCAGCACAGTGAAGGGCAAACCCCACAGCGGCCCTCCCTGGCGCAAGCGGCTGATCGGCAGCGCCGCAGAGCACGCCAGCAACCAGCCGAGAAGAATCCCTTTCGTCAGCAGCAGCGCTGAACTCTGAATTCGCTCACCAACCAGCTCCGTTACCGGCACGCCATATTGGCGCGAGATGCCTAGATCGCCCTTCAGCCAGCTTCTGAGTTCCTCTATCGCAATCTGTCGTATGGATGCCTGGCTTTCCTCGGCTTGCATCTCTGCCCGCACTGCTTGTGAGTATTTGGCGTCCATCTCACGAGGGTCTGAGAAGAATCCCGGCGCCAGCCGCACCAGCAAGATCGTGCCCGCCGTTGCAATAAGCATGAGGAGCAGCGTACGGCCAGCTCTCGCGGCGATGGTCAGCAGTAGACTCATGATTGAGAGCCTCAAATCGAACTAGTAAGCGATTTTATATCCATGCATTGAAAACAGCACCACGGCCTGCCTGAATTCCTCCATTCTGGAATACGATTTGGACGAAGGCACGCAGTTAATTCTGCACGCGCTCACCGAACTTCGCGCCCCAGCATCAAATTTGTTACTTCAACGCCATGCGCGAGCAGGTTATAGTGACCCCATGCGCATCTGCACACTATTTTTCCTTGCCGCCTCCTTCGCCGCTGCACAAACGCCGCTCCACCAGCGCCTTGCCGACATTGCCATCAAAGCCCAGGGCACAGTCTACGTCTCCTGCTCCCTGCCGGGCGTGGAACTGGACTGCGATCTCGATCCCCACGGCCACCCGCCGATGCAGTCCACCTTCAAGTTCCCGCTCGCTCTCGCCGTGTTGCATCAGGTGGAACTCGGAAAGTTGCAACTTGATCAGCCCGTTCGCTTCCTCAAATCGGACCGTTACGCCACTCTCAGCCCCTTGCAGGATGAGTTTCCCGAGGCCAATGTCGATGTTCCTGTGAGTAAGCTCGTCAAGCTCATGGCCACGGAGTCCGACAACATTGCGTCAAACCTCCTGCTTCGCGTTATCGGTGGTCCTGACGCTCTCCAGCAATATCTCGATTCGCTAGGCCTGAGCGCCATCCATCAGCAGGACAGCGAGTACACACTGCACGGCGACCAGAAGCTGCAATACCGCGACTACGCCGAGCCAGCCGCGATGGTCTCGCTCCTTCGCCTGTTCGCTGACCACTCTCCCCTCAACTCGGAAGACACGGCGCTTCTCAATGGCTGGATGCTCGAAGCCGCGAGCGGTCCGAACCGTATCAAGGGACTGCTTCCTGCCGGCACACCGGTTGCCCACAAAACCGGCTCCTCCGGTGTTGAGTGGGGCATGATTCCCGCTACCAACGACGTTGGACTCATCACTCTTCCCGATGGACGGCGGCTCGCACTGGCGGTCTTTGTCGCCGATGCCCATGCCAACCAGGATGCTTGCGAGCACGTCGTTGCCGCCATAGCCAGGGAAATCTACAACGAGGCGCTCAGCAAACGGAAGTAGGCTTTCCTGCAACCGCCAAAATTTGACGGGCGCTACATCGACTTTTGAAAGCACGAGGACAGTTCGATAGCATCGGAGGCATGGTCGCACGCAACATGCTCGCAACAATCTTAGCTGCGTATTTTCCGGCCTTTCAGCCGATGGCTGTTTGGCGCTGACCGCGATGCAGCGATACTGCCTTCAATCCTGATTGTGATTCAGCATGGCGTCGATCTCGCGGTTCGTCTTCAGCGCGGCGAGTTTGTCCTTCATATAGTTCAGAGTCACATGATGATGTTCGCGGTCGTACGAATCGACGCAATCGGACGCCAGGATGACCGGCCAATCCCGCTGGTAGGCGTCGATTGCGGTTGTGCGAATACATGCGTGGGTATTGATTCCCGCAAGCACGAGACCGTCGGGCTGCAGGCGACCGAGGATCTCGTCAAGATCGGTGCCGAAGAAGGCGCTGTACCTTTTCTTCACGATCACGGTATCCGATGGAGCAGCCTTTAACTGCGAGTCGATTTGCGATCCGGCAGTGCCCTTGATTGCTATGCGGATGTCTTTCGCTCTCATCTCGGGGAAGGCATCACTGAGATCCGGTTCAAACTCCTGCCTGACCCAGATGACCGGTCGAGATGCATTTCGCACGATCTGAACCAGTTCATTGATCGCGCCAACCAGCTGGTCACGATGCACGCGATCCCACTTATCGAGGAAGTCGTTCAGCATGTCGATGACGAGCAGGGCTGGTTTTTGCATACCGCGACACTATAGCATTTTCGGAATTGCTGTAGTCCGAAAGCACAGGCTCAAGTGGCTTTTTTCTCAAGAAAAAGCCACCTTTCACTGCCGTCAAAAAAGTCTACGTGTATTCCGAAAATGCTCTAACATATCGGCGTCACGAGGCGTCATTCGCAGATTCATCCCGACATACACCAAATCCCGACATACACCAATTGGACTGGAATTCCCTCAGAGCCTCAGAGTCTCAGAGCCTATTCAGGATTGTGAATCCTTGACACTGATAGGCTTGCCGTTGCCGGTGATCTATCGCCGCTCTTTGATTCGTAACCAAAAATTAACCAGCCTTTGCACGACCCATTCATGTTAACCGTGGTAAACCCGTATGCATAGAGACTCACCGCCTGGGTCCGCGTCACCATGTCGTGGCTCGAAGCTGGAGTTCCTCGGAGTCCTTTAAAGAGAAAGCATCTCATTCCCTGCAACCCAACGGCGATCTGTGCCGCTTACGCAGCCGATCAGCCTTCCCCTATTGCCGCCTAGCCGCACGTTGGAGAAAAACCTATGCACTGGAAATATGCTCTTCAGGGTAGAGTTTTAGCGACCGCTCTCTTGGCAACAATGCCCTTCGCCACTCTCTTCGCCGCCCCCTTCGCCTCAGCCCAGTTGAACAGCGGTCAACCACAGATCCTTAGCACCGGCCAGCAAATCACGCCGCTCGCGCCACGCGGTTCCAGCCTTCAGGCTCTGAATCCGGGCCTCGCCGACAACCCCACGTACACCGCCGGGCAGGCCGTGCAAACGGCTCTGAGTCCAGATCAGAAAACGCTTGTCATCCTCACCAGCGGCTACAACACCCAGGCCAACCCCGTCACCGGCGCTTTCGATCCAGCGGACTCGAATGAGTACGTTTTCGTCTTTGACGTTTCCCATCCGGCCGCGGTCCAGACCCAGGTCATCCAGGTTCCGAATACTTACAACGGCATCGCATTCAACCCGGCAGGGACGGAGCTGTTTGTTGCCGGTGGCGTCAGCGACAACGTGCACGTCTATGCTCCCGTCAGTGGTAAATGGATCGAGGAACCAGGCTCCCCAATCGCTCTTGGCCACCTGGCGAAGGCCATTCCGGCGCTCACTCAGCTCGGCGGTTTGGGTCTCGCGATCCAGCCTGAGACTGCTGGGCTGGCAGTCACCGCCGATGGACAGAAGCTGGTGGTGGCCAACTACGAAAACGACACAGTCAGCGTGCTTGCCAAGGGCCAGACCGGCGGCTGGACGGTATCCAGTGAACTCCCACTGCGCCCAGGGGTAACTAATCCCGCGCAGACCGGCGTCGCCGGCGGCGAGTTCCCCTTCTGGGTATCCATCAAGGGCAGTACAACGGCGTATGTATCGAGCATCCGGGATCGCGAGATTGATGTCATCGACATCAGCGGTGCTACGCCCACCGTTGCGGCGCGCATCGCGGTCTCCGGCCAGCCCAACAAGATGATTCTTAACGCGGCGCAGACTGAACTCTTCGTCGCACAGGACAACAGCGATTCTGTTGCCGTCATCGACACCACGACCAACGCCGTGCTGGCGGAGATCAAGGTCACGGCCCCAGTTGACATCTATGCCAACCCGAAGAACTTCAAGGGAGCAAATCCGAACAACCTGGCCCTGTCTCCCGATGAGTCGACGCTCTACGTAACCGACGCCGGCGAGAACGCCGTGGCGGTAGTGCGCCTCAGCAAGGTGATCGGCAACAGCCATGTAACCGGGCTGATCCCCACCGGCTGGTATCCGAATTCAGTCTCGGTCAGCGCCGACGGCAAGACGCTTTACATCGTGAATGGAAAGAGCGCAGCCGGCCCGAACCCGCTAGAAGAGACTGGCAGCGCGAATCAGTACATCTGGCAGCTCACCAAGGCAGGTTTTCAAACGGTTCCGGTTCCCAACGACGGCGAGCTCTCGTCGCTCAGCTTCAAGGTGGTCGCAGAAAACAACCACTACTTCGACTACGAGAGTCTGGAGCAGCAGGAGACCATGACGGAACTGCACCAGAAGATCCACCACGTCATCTACATCATCAAGGAAAACCGCACCTACGATCAGGTGCTGGGCGATCTCGAAGTCGGAAACGGCGACCCCAGCCTGACGATGTTCGGAGAAGCGAACACCCCGAACCTGCACAATCTGGCGCGCAACTTTGTCGATCTTGACAATTTCTATGACACTTCAGACGTGAGCGGTGACGGCTGGCCGTGGTCTACTTCGGCTCGCTCCACCGACGTGATCGAAAAGGAGATTCCGGTCAACTATGGCAGTCACGGCGGCCTTGAGAATGATTCGGAGGGCGGCAATCGCAATGTCAACGTGGGCATTGGAAGCATACCGCAGCGAGTTGCCGCCGATCCCGCTCTGGTGGTGACCGGCGGATTGAGCTTCACTCCCGACCCCAACCTGCTGCCCGGCACAGCGAACGTTGCCGCCCCTGACAGCGATGACGATACGCCCGGTGAGGGCTATCTTTGGGACTCAGCCCTGAAAGCAGGTCTTTCAGTCCGCGACTACGGATTCTTCCTCGATATCGTTCGCTATGTTGCACCGCCGTCTCTTGGAGGCATCCCGGAGATCCCTGAGCCGGCGCTGCTGACGCCGCCGGTGCAGGTCGCTTTCTCCACCAGCCCGTCTCTAACCCCTTTCACCGATCCGTACTACCGCGGTTTCGATCAGAGCTTCGCCGACTACTTCCTCTATACGGAGTGGAAGCGCGAGTTCGACGGCTATGTGAGCGGCAACAACCTGCCCAATCTCACGCTGCTTCGTCTTGCGCATGACCACATGGGCAACTTCAGCACTGCAATCAACGGTGTCAACACGCCCGAGCTTCAGGTCGCGGATAACGATTACGCAGTCGGTCTGGTCGCCGCGGCCGTAGCCCAGAGTCCCTACGCCAAAGACACGCTGATCTTCGTGATTGAAGACGATGCGCAAGACGGTGCAGATCACGTCGACGCTCATCGCAGTATTGCGTTTATCGTTGGCCCTTACGTCAAGCAAGGCAACGTTGACTCGACCCGCTACAACACCGTCAACTTTGTCCGCACCATCGAAGACATCCTGGGCATCCCGCATCTCAACCTCAACGACGCCCACGCAAAGCCCATGGCCGACGCCTTCGACCTTCATCAGGCCACGTGGACCTTCGACGCGGTTCCATCCTCGTTCTTGGCAAGCACGACGCTTCCTATCACCTTCCCCGCGGCTAGACTAGGCGCACCCTCATTGAAGCCGCTGCACGATGCAACGTGGTGGGCAGCAGAAACCAAGGGCATGGACTTCTCTGTTGAAGACCATCTCGACTCCGCGAAGTTCAATCATCTGCTCCGGGAGGGGACAATGGGCGGAAAGTCCTATCCCGCCTTCCGTTCCGGCATCGACCTGCGATCCAACCGGCCGCAATTGCTGAAGAATTTTCGCGAAGCACACAAGCGCCAGGCTCAAGGGGCCGGCAGCAATTCAGCACAAGAGAACGTGACCCTGTCGAATAGCGGCGAGGGAAACTAGAGCGGTTCTCCAATAGGCGTGCCTGATAGCGAAACCAGGGATCGTGTATCCCGAAAGCACGTCCGTCAAGTTGACGCGACCATCAGGGAGCGGCAACCTTGCACGAAACTCAACAGGACACGATAACCCTGGTTTCGCTCTAGACGGCTAAGTAAAAGGTGGCTTTTTCTTGAGAGAAAAAGCCACCTTTTTTCTACCGTCAAAAAATCTATGTGTATTCCGAAAATGCTCTAACGCTGGGTTGCGGTCTCTGATTTCGTTGGCTGCTGAGTGATCTGAGCCGGCGTAGGCAGTTGCGATTGGTCCCATCCTCCTCCCAATGCGGCAATCAGCTGAACCGAAGCTGTCATCTGCTGTACCTGCAGATTCGTGAGGGATTGCTGATTGGAAAGCAAGGTGGTTTGCGCTGTGACTACGTCAATGTAAGGATCAATGCCGTTGTCGTAACGCGCAGACTCTAGCTTCACAAAGCTCTGCGCGGAGTCCACCGCTTCCTGTTGGCGCTGGATCTGCTGCGAAAGAATGCGAACCGCCGCGAGCGAGTCTTCTACCTGTTGGAATGCAACCAGAACGGATTGACGATATGCGGCAAGATCACCGTTGTAAGTTGCGATGTACTGATTGACCGTCGCCCGGTGCAGGCCTCCATCATAGACAGTCTCAGAGAGCGATGGGCCAACAGACCAGAAGCGGCTGGGCCAATCGACAATCTTCTGAATAGCTGAACTCTCCACGCCTCCTGTGGCTGAAAGTGTCAGTGCCGGATAGTAAGCGGCAGTTGCAACGCCGATCTGCGCATTTGCGGCTGCCATGCTGCGCTCCGCCGCCGCTACGTCTGGACGGCGTTCCAACAGTTGCGATGGCAAGCCGACGGGGATGGGTGGAGGCGCGCTGGTTCTAGGTTCGACTGAGATAGAGAAAGTTGATGCGGGCTTGCCGATGAGCGTGGCAATCGCATGTTCATATTGCGCTCGCGCAATGCCAAGATTGATAGCCGTCGATTGAGCACTTTGCAAGGTTGTCTGCGCTTCAACAACGGAGACCTGGTCGCCGACGCCCGAGTTATAGGCGGACTGCACCGCGTCGAGGGCCTTTGTGTCGGCCTCCACCGTGTCGTTGAGAAGCTTTTGCAGCGCATCCTGGCCGCGAATTTCAAAAAAGTATTCGGCAAGGCTGGCCTGCTCGGTCAGCCGTTCATTCTCAAGATCGGCCGCGCTCAGTTGAGCGGTATATTGGCTGGCGCGTACAGTGTTGCGCACCCTCCCCCAGAGGTCAGGCTCCCAGGAAACATCTGCGGGGATGGAGAAGACTTGCGTCTGCGGATTGGCCGCCTTAGCCGTGCCCGCCGTGGACCCAATGTTAGAGGACGCCTGTGCTCGCGTGTAAGAGCCTCCAACACTCACCGTCGGAAAATACTGAGACCGCGCCTCGCGCACCAACGCTCGCGCTTCCATGAAGCTCTCGAAGGCCTGGCGGATGTTCTGGTTATCTATATTGAGTTGGTCTTCGAGAGCATTCAATTCCGGCTCATTGTAAATCTCCCACCATTTGCCGCGAAGAGCCGCGTCCTGCGGTTGCGCCACAGCCCATCCACCGGCTTCCTTGAACTGCGTGGGAGACTCTTTGAAAGCCGCGGGCGCTGTCATCGAAGGCGGAATATACTTTGGACCTACGTTGCATCCAGCCAGCATCGCACAGAGGACCGAAGCGCACAGCCCTTGTAAGACTGCGGATGACTTCCGTGAGTGCAGGATCGACTTCTTCATGATGAACGCTCCATGAGCTAAGACGCCTCCGCGATTCCGGGTTGGAGGGGCGCCGGTTGTTTACCGCGAAACCAAAGGCGCGCCCGATCGAAGAGAAGATAGACAACCGGCGTAGTGTAGAGAGTCAGCATCTGGCTGACGATCAAGCCGCCGACAATGGTGATGCCCAGCGGACGCCGGAGTTCCGAACCGGTCCCAGTGCCGAAGGCCAGCGGCAGCGCGCCAAACAGCGCTGCCATCGTGGTCATCAGAATAGGACGGAAGCGAAGCTGGCAGGCTTCAAAAATGGCTTCGGTCGTGGACTTGCCCTGCTCCCGCTCGGCAACCAGCGCAAAGTCGATCATCATGATCGCGTTCTTTTTTACGATGCCGATCAACAGAATTATGCCGATGATCGAGATCACGTTGAGATCGACTTTGAAGAGCATCAGCGCCAGCATCGCTCCCACGCTAGCCGAAGGCAGCGTGGAGATGATGGTGAGGGGATGGACCAGGCTCTCGTACAACATTCCGAGCACAATATAGACGGCGAATAATGCCGTCAAGACAAGCACAGGCTCGCTCGCGAGCGAGGTTTGATACGCGGATGCAGTTCCGGAAAACGAGCCGCGGACCGTTGACGGTAGGTTCAGGCGCTCCTGCATCTGGCTAACCTCGCGGGTGGCATCGCTTAGCGACATATCCGTTGCCAGGTTGAACGACACCGTCGCGGATGGGGAGGTACTGGTGTGATTGATCACCAGCGGCGTAGTAGTTGCCTGAGCCGTGCTGACAGAAGAAAGTGGAATGAGGCCGTTGCCCGTGGTATTGAGGTAGATATTCTTCAACCCATCTGGGCTTTGCCAATAGGGCGGCGCTACCTCTAACACCACGTAATACTGATTCAGCTGCGTATAGATAAGGGAAACTTGCGATTGCCCAAACGCGCCTGAGAGCGCGCTGTCCAACGACGACGGCGTAACGCCAAGCCTGGCCGCTGTAGGGCGATCGTAATTGAGCAGTTCTTCCAGGCCGCTATTTTGCGCATCGCTGCTTACATCCTGGAATCCGCGAAGCTTCTGCATACCGGCGAGAAGGATGGGGCCCCAGTGAGAGAGATCCTGCACATTATCGGATTTGATTGTGTATTGGTAGAGCGCGTTGCTGGAGCGTCCGCCGATACGCAGGTCCTGCGCCGCCTGAAGAAAGGCCGAGGCTACCGGAAGCCGATTCAACTTAGGCCGCAAGCGGTTAATGACATCCGCCGCGGATATTTTCCGCACGTTCAGCGGCTTCAGCGCGATATTGATACTGCCGGTGTTTCCGCTTCCTGTATGTACAATGACATTCGCGACTGCAGGGTCAGCCTGGATGACCTTCTCGATTTGTAGGACCGAATTGTCCATCACCGGAAACGATGCGTCCTGCGGGCCTCGTGCACTGCCTGTGATTACTCCGGTGTCCTGCTGCGGAAAGAATCCTTTCGGGATGATGGCAATGAGATAGAAGTTCAACCCGACCGTGAGCAGCAGGAGAGCGAAGATTGGCCAAGGGTGCTTCAGTACCCAAGTGAGAGAGCGGCTGTAGGTGGAGAGCATCCATGTAAATCCACGCTCCGTGACACGATACGCTCGGCCGTGCTTGACCTCTTTCTCATCCTTGAGCAAATAAGCGCACATCATGGGAGTAGTGGTCAGCGAGATCAGCATCGAAACAAGGATGGCCGTCGAGAGCGTAATGGCAAACTCGCGGAACAACCTGCCGACGATGCCCGCCATGAGCAGGATCGGGATGAACACTGCAATCAGTGACATGCTGATGGACAGGATGGTGAACCCGATCTCCCTGGAACCTTCAAAAGCAGCCTTCATCGGCGGCATGCCTTCTTCACGGAGGCGCGAGATGTTTTCCATCACCACAATGGCATCGTCAACGACAAAGCCCGTGGAGATGGTCAGCGCCATCAGCGAAAGATTGTCGATACTGAACCCGAACAGGTACATCACCGCGAAGGTGCCAATCAGCGAGACAGGAACGGCGACGGTGGGAATGAGAACAGCTCGCCAGTTGCGCAGGAAGATAAAGACGACAAGAATCACCAGCACAACCGAAAGAATGAGCGTGCGCTCTACGTCACTGACCGAAGCGCGTATGGTTGTGGTGCGGTCAACGACGATGGTGGTCTTGATGCCTTGCGGAATGGACGCTTCAATCGATGGCAATTCTGCGGTCACGCGGTCAACCGTATCGATGATATTCGCGCCTGGCTGGCGAAAGATCAGAACCGTTATAGAGGGTACGCCATTCAAATATCCTGAGTTGCGAATGTTCGACTGCCCCGAAGTAACGTCGGCCACGTCAGACAGCCTGACTGCGGCTCCGTTTTTATAACCGATCACGAGCGGCTTGTATTGATCCGCGTTGCGCATCTGGTCGTTGGTCACTATATCTGCGGTCGTAGTCTCATCTGAGAGTTGACCGACCGGCTCGTGAGCGTTCTGCTGGCTGAGAATGGATTGAATATTCTGGATTGTGAGTCCGTGGCTGTTGAGCAGCGTCGGATTTACTTCCACGCGCACCGAAGGACCGGAGCCTCCGCCGACTGTCACCTGTCCAACACCCGAGATCTGCGAAAGTTTCTGCGCAATCACCGACGAGGCCTCGTCATATAGTGTCGGCTTATCGTATTTATCTGAAGTCAGTCCTAGAATGAGGATTGGCGCATCCGCCGGATTCACCTTGCGATAAGTCGGATTGGCAGGCAAGTTTGCGGGTAAGTAAGTACGCGCGGCGTTGATCGCCGCTTCTACATCTCGCGCGGCGCCGTCGATGTCGCGGCTCAAATCAAATTGCAGCGTGATCGAGGTGCTGCCCAACGAACTGGATGAGGTCATCTCAGTGACGCCGGCGATGTGGCTGAACTGACGCTCCAGCGGAGTCGCAATCGAAGACGCAACTATGTCTGGACTTCCACCGGGCAGGCTGGCTGAAACAGAGATGGTCGGAAAATCGACCTGCGGCAATGGCGAGACAGGCAGAACATTGAAGGCGATGGCCCCCACAAGCAGGATGCCCGCGGTAAGCAGAATGGTGGCTACCGGCTGGCGAATAAAAGGCGCGGAGATATTCATGCGCCCTCCGCAGGCTGGCTGTCCGTTCCAATCGTCTTCGGCGCACGGCTGAAGCGATGGCCGATGCGGTCGAAGAAGATATAAATTACGGGGGTCGTATACAGCGTGAGTATTTGGCTCAGCAGCAGTCCGCCTACCATGGCAATGCCCAGCGGACGCCGCAGCTCCGAACCCATCCCCTGCCCCAGAGCTAACGGAATGCCCGCGAGCAATGCGGCCATAGTCGTCATCAGGATGGGGCGAAAGCGCAGCAGGCACGCATCATAGATTGCGTCTGTCGCGCTCTTGCCGTGCTCGCGCTCTTCCTCCATGGCAAAGTCAACCATCATGATTCCGTTCTTCTTGACAATGCCGATCAGCAAAATGATGCCGATGATCGCAACGACGCTGAGGTCCTGTCTGAAAAGAATGAGAGCCAGCAACGCGCCCACGCCCGCGGAGGGCAATGTGGAAAGAATCGTAATGGGGTGAATGAAGCTCTCATATAAAACACCGAGCACAATATAAACCGCGGCCAGAGCGGCCAGAATCAACAGGCCCTCATTGGCGAGCGAGCCCTGAAAAGAAGCTGCGGTGCCCTGGAATCCATACTGGACGCTGGGCGGCATATTCAGCTCCTTCTGAGCTTTTTCAATGGCCGTGATTGCCCCTCCCAGCGCGGCGTTGGGAGCAAGATTGAAGGACACGGTCACTGCCGGGAACTGTCCCTGGTGATTGATCGAGAGCGACTCGGGCACTCTCTCCAGATGAGTGAATGCACTGAGGGGCACTGCATTGGCAGCCGTTGTGGTGGCGGCTGTATTTGCTGTGGAAGAGCTTCCGCTCGCGCCAACTCCGGACGAAATTGCATTCGAGGGCGCGTTCAGCACCGCCGAAGATGGCGTGTAGGCCACTGAAGTCGTTGTCGCATTCGAGCCTGCGGATGACGACCCCGACGCAGCAAAGGACGACGAAGCACCGGGTCCGCTGCCCCCCGCTGAAGTATTGGTCTGGACATACAAGTCCTGGAGTTTATTCGGGCCCTGCTGTGAGCTGGGAGCAGCCTCAAGAATCACATGATACTGATTCAACTGCGTGTACATGGTGCTGATCTGGCGCTGCCCATACGCGTCATAGAGGGTGCTGTCAATGGTGGATGGTGCAATGCCGAGCCTTGATGCAGTAACGCGATCGATCACCAGCGATACCGCGAGACCTCCAGTTTGCTGATCGGTGGCTACATCGGCGAGTTGAGGCAACTGCTTCATCTTATCCACAAGCCGCCCGGTCCACAAATTCAATTCGTTCGCGTCTGGATCCTCCAGCGTGTACTGATACTGAGTGCGGCTGACGCGATCATCCACTGTGATGTTCTGCACCGGCTCCATGAAGAGCTCAATGCCGTCCACATGTTTGAGGCTCAGCTGCAATCTGCGAATCACGTCAGAGGCGCTGATCTTGCGCACCTCAATCGGCTTCAGGTTGATGGACATTCGCCCGCTGTTCAGCGTGGTGTTGGTCCCATCCGCGCCAATGAAGGAGGACAGGCTATCGACCGCCGGATCTCGAAGGATGATGGCTGCCAATTGCTGCTGCTTCTGCTCCATCGCCGCAAAGGAGATAGTTGCCGGCGCCTGCGAAATGCCCTGAATCTCGCCTGTATCCTGCGTAGGAAAGAATCCCTTGGGGATGAAAATGTAGAGAACAATAGTAAGCACAAGAGTGGCAGCCGCAATCAGCAATGTAACAGTCTGGTATCTGAGAACAAACTTGAGCGTACGGCCATAAAATGCGATTACGCGTTCGAAGAGATGCTCGGAGGCCTTGTAAAAGCGGCCCTGCTGTTCCTCGGGAGTGCGGCGCAGAATGCGCGAGCACATCATGGGCGTGAGCGTCAGCGACACCACGGCCGAAAGAATGATGGTAACAGCCAGCGTAACCGCGAACTCGCGAAAGAGGCGGCCCACAACATCGCCCATAAAAAGAAGCGGAATCAACACTGCGATTAGCGAAACGGTGAGAGAGATGATGGTAAAACCGATCTGCTCTGCGCCCTTCATCGCCGCCTCCATCGGCGTGTCTCCCGCCTCCAGATAGCGTGTAATGTTCTCGATCATCACGATCGCATCATCGACAACAAAGCCGGTAGAAATGGTCAGCGCCATCAGCGAAAGATTGTCCAGGCTATAACCCAGCGCATACATGACGCCTAAGGTGCCGACCAATGAAACCGGCACCGCAATGCTGGGGATGATGGTGGCATAGAGGTTGCGCAGAAAAAGAAAAATCACCATGACGACCAATGCAACTGTGAGCATCAACTCGAACTCGACATCGGAGACGGAGGCATTGATCGCTGTAGTGAGATCGGTCAACGGCGTGACTTTGATGGATGCCGGAAGATTCACCTCAAGCTGAGGAAGAATTGCCTTGATGGCCTTGACCACGCTGATGGTATTGGCGCCGGGCTGCCTCTGAATATTGAGGATCACCGCAGGTGTTTCGTTCATCCACGCTGCCTGTTTGTTGTTCTCAATGCCATCTACCACCTGCGCAACATCTTTCAGCAGGATGGGCGCGCCATTGCGGTAAGCAACCACGACCTTGCGATAATCGCCGCTGGTCACCAACTGATCGTTGGCATTGATCTGGTAATCCTGATGCGGCCCATCAAAGTTACCCTTAGCCTGATTGACACTGGCCTGAGTCAGCGCAGTGCGTAGATCTTCAAGGTTGAGTCCATAAGAGGAGAGAGCCGTGGGATTGACCTGAATGCGCACTGCCGGTTTTTGCCCGCCGCTGATGCTCACTAAGCCCACCCCGCTCAACTGCGAGAGCTTGGGCGCAAGGCGTGTATCGACCAGGTCCTCAACCTGCGAGAGCGGAATGGTGTCGGATGTGATGGCCAGCGTAAGCACTGGCGCATCAGCGGGGTTGGTCTTGCTATAAGTCGGCGGCGCGGGAAGGTTCGAGGGCAGAAGGCTCTGCGATGCGTTGATCGCCGATTGAACCTCTTCTTCGGCGATGTCAATGTCCAGCGTGAGCGCGAACTGCAGCACAATCACCGACGAGCCGCCAGAGCTGGTCGAGGTCATCTGGCTCAACCCCTGCAATTGGCCAAACTGGCGCTCCAGCGGAGCAGTTACCGTCGTGGCCATCACATCCGGGCTGGCTCCGGGGTAAAAGGTCACAACCTGAATGGTTGGATAATCGACCTGCGGCAGCGCAGAGACCGGCAACTGGAAATAGGCAACAACACCCACAAGCAGAATTGCCGCCATCAGCAGCGCAGTAGCAACAGGACGCTGAATGAAAGGCCCGGATGGATTCACGGAGCATTGCCCTCGGCAGGATTTGCCGCTGGCGCTTGCTTGGCCACCGCCACAGGACTTCCGTTTTGCAGCTTATCGAAACTGCTGGTGGCCACAACTTCGCCCGGATTGATGCCCTCCACCGCAGTCATGCCTCCGTCAGAAACGCCCGTCTTGATATTGCGTGTGCTTGCGACTCCATTTGCAAGCACATAGAGGAACGCGGCCTGCCCATTATGTTGAACAGCGGCGGTGGGAACCAACGTAACCCCGTCAAGCGTGTTGACCAACAAACGAGTATTCACAAACTGGTTCGGAAACAGCGCCCCGTTCTTGTTATCGAAGAGCGCGCGCAGCTTGATGGTTCCCGTTGTCGTATCAATCTGGTTGTTAATGGTGAATAATTTTCCCGACGCTATCTGATTTGTCTGCGCGCGATCCCACGCTTCGACAGGCAGTGTATGTAACTGTCGCATCCGCGCCTGAACTTGCCCCAGGCTATCTTCGGCGATGGTAAAGATCACGGTAGTGGGCTGCATCTCGGTGATAACCACCAGCACAGTACCCGCGCTTGCCGGCACCACGTTCCCTGGGTCCACCAGGCGGAGGCCCACCTGACCGGCAATCGGCGCGGATATGTGGCAGTAGCTGAGTTGGACCTGGTCGTAATTCACGACGCCCTGATCGTTCTTCACCGTGCCTTGATCCTGCAGCACAATCTTTTCCTGGTCATCCAGCAGTTGCTTGTTGATTCCGTTTCCCGCCCACGCAGTGCGATAACGCTCCAGGTCCATCTGTGCCTGCGCCAGAACATTGGTATCGCGTTCCAACGTGCCCTCGGCTTGAAGTAACTGTGCCTCATAGGGTCGTGGGTCAATATCGATCAGCGCATCCCCTTTTTGAACGAATTGCCCCTCGCTGTAATGCACCGCCGTCAGAACTCCACTCGCCTGCGCAGTGATAGAGGATGTATTGACCGGAGTCACAGTCCCGATGGCATCAAGGTAGATGCCAATACTGCCCTTCGTGGCCGTGGCAACCGTGGCCGTTACGGATGGCTTCACGGCAGCCGACACACGCTTGGCAACCGCTGCCTTGGCATCGTTATTGTGAATGGCCACAAAGACGATTACGCACAGAACCAGCAGAGAAATCGCGCCCACCCATAAGAGCCAGCGATTCCTGTGCCAACCGCGCGGTGTGGATAATTGGTGCGCGCGGCCAATATGGCCAATTTCCGACGGATCTTCGATCTCAGGCATTCAGGACTCCGCCCCCAGGCAATGTTGGTATTGTACTGTCCGCATGCGATTGAATACCACGGAAATTCCATGTACTGTTTTTTGCTCGCTTTCTCTGGGTAACCATCATATTCCTAGCTTTATTCCCTGTTAATTCCTCATTTAGATAAGCTGTGTTATATGGTCTTGCCCCGCCTGCGCTGATTCCGTAGATCGACTCTTGACGCGCGTACTGAACGAAGCTCTGCGCTTCTAGGCGGAGCCGTGAAGCTCCGCCTAGAAGCGCCGTCACACTAGATTGTATTGAGGCTGCTCGCTACTTGTGTTCGCCGCCGCCTTCATGTCCGCCTTCGGCGTGTGGTGCGGCTGTGTGAGCGGCCGTAGGGTGGGATGCGCCATGTGACGCTGTTGTGTGAGTCGCGCTGGGACGCGCCCCGCCGGGATGGGAAGCTGCCGCGTTGGTATGCACCGCTCCAGCGCGTGCCGGCGCCGCTGCGTAGTGGCCGCGGTTGGCCGCTGCACCGCCACCGCCGCGATAGCTTCCGCCGCCTGCTTCAACGAACCTGTGACCGCCCCAGCCGTGGCCATAACCCCAGCCGGCCCACGGACCCATGCCCAGGAAGATGCCATTGTAGAAATAGCCTGGCCCGTAAAAGCCCATGGGGGCGCAGCCGTACGGAGCATAGTCGTAATAGCCGTACGAACAAACGGGTTGAATGCCGATACTAACCGCAATCTGCGCCTGAGCAGATGGCGCAACTGCCATGCCCAACAATAATGCTGTAGTACCGAGTAGTGCTTTGAGTCCTTGCATCTGTACCCCCCTTGAGGTGCCTGCGGTTCCTTGTGTTGCGTGGGATGCTGTATGCAGCCGAAAGAAATCATTCTGCGGCAACAGCTATTGTGCTTCAATGTTGCAAAGCTGGTGTCGGGCACTACTCGGACAAGTCTGCGACTAAGATTGGGCTACTCACATGCCAGTTCTTATCGCTTGCCCTTGCCTACGTGGCCACGCCCATCGCGAACTTCATTTCCTCTGAAGTGATCAACCTTATCCAGGCGCCTGGAAGGCTCTGCTCTCTCGCCACGTTGCGGCGTTGGCCCGCTATAGCCGTGTTCGGGGTGAAACCGGTTGTTGACGTGTCCGCGAAAATCATCTCGTCCATGAAACCAAGGGCCAGAACCAATGAAGATTCCGCCATTAAACCATTCCGGCCCGTAGTAGCCATAGGGAGCACAGTTATATGGCGCGGCATCATAGTATCCGTACGGACACTCGGGCGCAACTCCGATTTGGATACCAATCTGAGCTGCTGCTTTCGGAGCGGTTACCATTACCGCGCATCCTACTAAAGCCGATAGTGCAAAAAGCTTGAATCCTGTCATGTGCATTCCTCTCGTTCACAGGCCTTCAAAGGTCCATGAGCTTTTACGATAGTGAATTGAAACGCCAACGTCTGAGCAGAAACGATCACATGGAATATGTGCGAAGTAGTGTCAGAGGTCTATCGTGAACCTATGCAAAACATCGAATGGGCAAGTTTCACGGCATGAAGAAAAGTGCATTCCATCTGCATTTGAAGGAAACTGAGTTTCGCTTTAATCAAAGGAAAGACAACCTCTACAAACTGCTATTATCAATCCTCAGAAAGGACCCACTCTGACGGTTGGTTCTTCCTAAGCCCCTATTCCTATTGCAGGATTTTCGCAAGTGGCTCAATTTACAATAGATATGCCAACGCCAAAGAGATGTACAAGTAGATCCTGGAATCGACCGATCATCTGTTCCGCCCGCACCACAACCAGACGGCTGTGGTGCGGAAGAAGGGTAGATTCAACTCAGTTATTGAATGTTGAGATACCAATTCTGCGGCGCCAGGCCATTTGCGGTATCCAGCCACATCTGAAGCCCCGAAGTCGCTTCACCATTGTAGACGTCGATCACCATGGCAGATCCATCGTTGGCCGTTGCCGCCTGGTTTTCGACGACGAAGGAGCCATTGGTCTGCGGGATGAACTCCCAATTTTGAGCAGCGTTACCATTGCACGGTTGCTGCCAGAGCATGGTACTGGTCCCTGGCGATTGAGGAAGTGTGCGTGAAGGAGTCCCATTGCCCCACGGGTCGTCGAGGCACATGCCGCTTTGCGGGCTCACCATAGTGTAGTATCCGTTCCCTTGCGAGTGGAGCGTCCACTGCTGAGTCAACCACCCATTGACCGGATACTGAATGACCTGAACTCCATTCGTGGATGCGCTTGAACAGCCATCACAGTAGTTGTCCAAGAGCATTTGGCTCGCCTGATTCTCCAGCGTGTAGGTCGCGCCGTCATTGACCGTTCCGGACGGGCTTCCTGAGAAGAGGAGGTACCCCACCGAGACCACGTTCGCCTGCACGCTACTCAGCGATGCGCTCGACGGAGTTCCTTGCGTCATGACACCTTCATAGAAGTATCCCCAAGCCCCATTGCTGTTATCACCGCCGATCCCCAGGATAATTGCTCCCTCCTGGCGCATCTTCGCGTATCCGCTTGGAAGTAGGATTGTCCCGGTGGACGTGAGGCCTCCGGATTGTGAGTTGCCCTGGAGGATGCCGTAGTTTTGCTGACCGTCGTTCCACCCCATTGCAGTCACAAACGGCGTCCCCGAAGGCACCGGCAAAAACCCGTAGGTGCCGTTTTCCATGTCCAGCCCGGCTGTCACAGCACATGGATTGCCGCCGATACAGGCGACTCTGATGGCGTCCATAGTACCGGCCTGATCATCATTGTTTGATGTTTCGGCATTGCCGAAGTCGAAGCAGCAAGCGGCCCAATAATTGGCGCCTGGAAGCAGGCTATAAGACGAGCTCACCATGTAGACCCCTTCCGGTGCGCCGTGCATTGGAATATTTTGTGTCGCGTCGTTGCGATAACCGTTCCCGGGCTGAGAGAACACGCCGTAGACCTTATGGCCGCCTGCGGACAACGATATTGCATTTGCCGGAACGGGTAGATCGTAACCGTTTGGACCAGGGCCGCTCCCGTTGCCGCCAGGAGGAGCGGGAGTCAGGTTGTTATTGTTGGAGGATTGGTCGTAGATCTCGGAAATTACGCAAAGCGTGTTGGCACAGAATGTGTCTTGTGCCGCGGCGTTCGCGTAGCCGTCGGAGAGAAGTCCGATGTTTGCCGTGGTGCTGTCGGATGCACGGGTGACCTGATACAGCGGGCCTGTATATGAGCCGGAGAGTGCCCTTGTGGTGCTGAATGCAGCAACGCAAGGCGTGGAGGGTGACGCCGAGGCAAAGATGTCGCAGGGCCGGGTAACCTGGCTAGACTCGTCGTTGAGGTTTGTCACGAACAAGACGTTTCTGGAATCGTTTGACTGGAAGCCCACGTAAACTCCGCTGCCAAACGCCGTTGCTCCTGGCCCTGCAGCACCCATCTGAACACCAAGATATGCCTTGGGGCCCTGCCAGGTAGATCCGTTGGTGGACGCCATCACCAGCATCTCATTGTCAGTGTCATCGGCCCCATAGATGTAGTAGAGAACATTGTTGGAGACCGCCAGAGCGGGTGAACTGCTGCTGCCCATCGTTTGACCTAGCATCTGCGAGCTAAAGTTGACCCCGTCCGGCGAAGAGGCAATCCACACGTCGTTGCTCGGGTCATTCGCCCGGAAGGCGACATAAAGGATGCCCTTGAAGACCGTCATCGCGGGATCGCTGCCGATCGCGACGTTGGGTACCTGCCATGCAGTCGGCCAAGTCACCCCATCCGACGAACACGTTACATGCAAGGTGTGGCCGGAATCGTTCGCCTGGAAGGCTGCACACAGTTGATTGTTGAAAACGGCCAGTGCGGGCGCGCCGCCCATTTGAATATTCGTGTACCCGGTTGCAGTTGGGAAGGTGACACCATCCGACGATGACGTAACGTAGAAGTCGTTATTTACATTCAACCCTCGGAATGCCATATACAGTTGGTTGTTGAACATCGCTATTGCGGGCGCACTGCTGCTTACAAGATTTGTGTACCTGGTTGCGGCTGGGAAGTTGTACCCAGTCATCGACGACGCAACGTAGAGGTCGTTACCCGAATTTACTCCTTCGAAAGCCACGTACAGACTTCCATTGAAAGAGGCGAGTGCCGGCTTGGTCGCCATGATGTCGTTGAGCTGTTCGATCGCCGGCGATGCAAACCCGTCTTGTGGGCCAGGGCCGCCAGGGTCGCTGGGGCCAGTGTAAGGGCCAGGGGGCTCGCTCACGCCGCTACTCCCGCTACCTCCGCTGCTGTCACCGGTATAGCTGGCCGCGACGATATTCGCCTGGACTGCGCTTTCCATCGCATCCGATGGATAGCCGGAAGTCATCGCGCCCTCGAAGAAGGAGCCCAGACTCCACCTGCTGTTATCGCCGCCGGTTCCAAGAATGATCGCCCCTTCCAGATTCATCTTGTACCCCGTGGGAAGCGGTCCCGAGTAGTCCGTGGTGAGGGAGCCCGATTGAGC
The DNA here is from genome assembly GCA_963713645.1 of uncultured Acidobacteriaceae bacterium. Taxonomy (GTDB): domain Bacteria; phylum Acidobacteriota; class Terriglobia; order Terriglobales; family Acidobacteriaceae; genus Telmatobacter. The sequence continues at coordinate 136,312 of CAVQMQ010000040.1, forward strand.
GTTGCCGCCCTTCAGGGCAAAAGTGGTTTGCCCGTCGTTCTTGTGCATCGCCGTCACAAAGTCGTAAGGCATGGACGCGTCGCCTGGATTGTTGCCATTGCCCATGTATTGACCGTTCTCAAGATCGGCTTCCACCCATGGACCGGACCCGTTGCAGGGTTCGAATTCGCAGTAGGTTCCAAAGTTGATCGCATCCATGCGGCCTGCCCCATCGTCGCCGCTATCCGTTTCGGCGTTCCCGTAATCAAAGCAGCACAAGCTGTTCACGTATATGCCGCTGGTCACCATGTACATGCCCTCCGGCGCAGTGCCCGTGGCAACGCCGGACGTGGCGTTGTTGCGGTAGCCGACGCCGGGTGTCACTTTCACGCCGTAGACTGGATTTCCGTTGACGCTGATCGGCAGCGCGTTCGCCACCGCCTTGGAATCACCGGCCGTGACCGGCAGATCATTATGTTTGGCCGTTTGATCGTAGATGATCGTTATGGTGCATGTCGTCCCCGCGCAGAATGAATTCTGCGTGGCGGCATTTGCGTAACCGCTCGAAGGCAAGGTGCCGATGTCGATCGTAGAGCCGTCCGACGCACGCTCGACCTGGTATAGCCTTCCGCTATAACCGCCAAACAGAGCCCGTACCGTGCTATGCGCGGCCACGCACGGAGTGCTGCCGGAAGCATAGATATCGCAAGTTGAAGGAGGTGCGCTGCTGTACTGGTAATAACACGATTTGACGACACCTGGATCGGGATCGCCGAAGGTTGTATCGGCGCAAGAGGCGCTGTTGGTGAAGGTCTGATAGTTGAAAGACCCATTCGCGCCAAACGCCACCGAGGCGGGCCCAGAGAAGGAGCAGGTTGCGTTTTCGGCCGCGCAATAGATGTACCCCGTTGGCCCAGTGGGTGTGGTGGATGCGACGGCTTGGTAGAAGCACGCCTTCACGACACCGAAAGCGGGATCGGGCGAGAAGACGCTATTGCTGCATGAGGTGCCGTTGGTGTAGGTTCCATAGTCGAAAGACCCATTCGCGCCAAAGGCTACTTGAGCGGACCCGGAGAAGAAGCAGGTTCCGTTCTCGGGCGCGCAATAGGTGTATCCCGCTGGCCCAGGGGGTGTAACTGGGGTGGTGGTGGTGTTTGTGGTGATCTCGTAGAAACACGCCTTCACGACACCGTAAGCGGGATCGGGCGAGAAGACGCTATTGCTACATGAGGTATTGTTGGTGAAGGTTTCATAGTCGAAAGACCCATTCGCGCCAAACGCCACCGATGCGTTCCCGGAGAAGGAGCAAGTTCCGTTCTCGGGCGCGCAATAGGTATATCCCGCTGGCCCGGCGGGGTATTGCATCTCAATGGCGGCGTTTAGGGCGTCCAGCGCTGAAGCCTGCCGCGTCGCATCGCCCGAATCAAACGGCCCTTCCCAATAGACGCCAAATTCATAGTTGGAGCCTTGGTCGTTCGCCCAGATGCTGTTGGCATTGATATCCACAAAGGTCTTACATGTTGAGCTGGAAACCGCTGTACTCAATTTGTAAAGATTGCGCATGAAGATGCCCTTGAATTGCGGCGCGTCCGGTCCCGACATTGACGGCTCGTGCAGAACGCCGGAGGATGTCACAAGATTTGTCATGGCCGCGCTGGCGATCGCTTGCGCTTTGGGCAGTAATGTGGAATCTTGATCGGCTTTGTAAAGTTCGACCAATCCCCCTAAAATGACTCCCTGGTTGTAGGTCCATGTTGTTTGGCCATTATTAGTACACGCACTGGGATTGCTCGCATTCAGGCCGTCATTGACCATATTTTGGGAGTTAATCATGCCGGAAGCGTTGAACCATTGCCACTCTTTCTGAGCCCACGCAAGATACTGCGCCTTTTCCGTCGCGATGGTGGTTCGATTCGCCAAGCCGGCCGCTAGTTCGAGAAAAATTTCATTTGTGATGGCGTTTTTATAGGCTGAACTGGTTAAGTTTTTGCTCCACCACACGCCGCCGCCGCAGGTGGTCGTATCCCATTGTCCGGCCATGTCGGCGAAGATGGTTTGCGCCATCGTAAGGTAGGCCGGGTTATTGGTTAGATCGTATGCATCCATCCATGCCAGCGCCCACCAGCCCTCGTCATCGTTGGCGCTGGTGATGAAGTTGGTGCTGCCGTTGGCCGTGTTTGCGTTAGCGAATGTGTTGGAAACCGCGCTGAGATACTGAGTGCTGTCCGTAGCTCGGGAATAATCCACCAGCACGGTAATGGAATTGGCTGCATTCCACCAGCCGGTGGGAGTTTGATAGAGTCCGGAACCCTGGACGTACCAATTTTGCATCTGCTGCACACCGTATGCCGCCTGTTGGGGATAGCCAGGTTGCGACAACAAGACGGAGGGCGCAATCAGTAAGGATACTGCTGCCAAGAACGCCATGCATGAGAATATGCATGCCTTCAAAGGCTTTACTCTACACGACATACTAACTCCTTGAATAGTTGACATCTGTGATCGGTATCGCCGCAGGGCAAGCAGTAGATATCGGATATGTTACTTGCAGCCTGCGGAAGCTCAGATCTTGTGCTGAGTATTTCAGCAGCACAGGAGCGAATGCCGGACTGACAGTCCGGCATTCGCTCTCTTGTGTTGCGTTACCCAGTCAGCGGTAGTGAATTAGTTACAGATCGTTCCGTTGATGGCAAACGAGGTGGGTGCTGCGTTAGTGGTGTTGTTCCAGCTGGCGTTAAACCCGATATTCGAGTCGGTGGTTCCGGCTGCGATCGAGTTGCCATAGTTCAGGCCCGCAATCGAGACGACTGAACCGCTCTGTGTAAGAGTACCGCCCCAACCACTGGAGATGACTTGGCCATTTGCGAACGACCAGGTCAGCGTCGGGTTGGTCCAGGCTGTGGTTCCAGTGTTGGCAACGGTGACAGTTGCGCTGAAGTTGCTCGTCCACTGGCTGACGACCGAATAGGTCACATGGCACGAGATACCAGACGATTGCTGCGTCACAGTGAGATCGACAGTTTTGGTTGCTGTCAGGCTACCGGATGTTCCGGTAATCGTGACAGTAGAAGAGCCCACTGTAGCCGTGCTGCTGGCTGACAGGGTGAGCACATTGCCGCTGAACGAAGCAGTGACTCCGCTCGGCAACCCGGATATGGCATACGCGACTGTGCCGGTGAATCCGTTCACGGGCGTTATGGTGATCGTGCTGGTGCCGCTGGTTCCCTGAACCAGGCTCAGGCTCGCGGGAGATGCCGAGAGCGTGAAGCTGGGAACAGGCGTGGCGGTAACTGTTAAAGCGACAGTTGTGGTTGCTGTCAGGCTACCGGAGGTTCCGGTAATCGTGACAGTAGAAGAGCCCACTGTAGCCGTGCTGCTGGCTGACAGGCTGAGCACATTGCCGCTGAACGAAGCAGTGACTCCGCTCGGCAACCCGGATATGGCATACGCGACTGTGCCGGTGAATCCGTTCACGGGCGTTACGGTGATCGTGCTGGTGCCGCTGGTTCCCTGAACCACGCTCAGGCTCGCAGGAGAGGCTGCGAGAGTGAAGCTGGGGTTCGTGACGACAGGGGCGATGGCAATGCCGCTGACCATCGGATTCTGAACTGCACCAGGAGCAAACTGAATCACAAGCTGGCCGTTACTGCTGGCAGTTGCTGGGAAGGTCTTCTCAACAGCCACAAACTGCGCATTCCCCGCTGCGGCGTAAACGTCGAAGTTGGTAAGCACCTGTGTGAGGCTCGATGAAGAAGGTCCGATCAGCACGTTGAACTCGCGCTGTCCTGCTCCGGTCACATAGTTTTCCACGAAGTACAGCGTGACATTGTACGAACCGCCGGCGGTAAGTCCGGGGACCGTATATGTGAACGTGCCAGTGTTGTAGCGCTGGCTTTGCAGCACTGCCTGCGGAGGAATAGTTCCCGTCAAAAGCGATGTGCTGACGGTGTTGGTATAGGCGGCCTCGGTGCCGACGTCATAGTCTTCGTCTGCAACCCAGGTTCCGGATGCTGCGCCGCCGGCGTTGATATCAAGTGCGCCGACGATGTTGACGGTGAGGCTGATGGTGGTAGTTGCCTGCAGACCGCCGGAGGTTCCGGTAATAGTGACGGTGGAAGTGCCGGATGCAGCCGAGGTGCTGGCTGCCAGCGTAACCACGTTGCCGCTGAACGAAGCGGCGACTCCGCTAGGCAAGCCGGAGGCGGCATAGGTTACAGTGCCGGTGAATCCGTTCATGGGCGTAACGGTGATGGTGCTGGTTACGCTACTGCCCGGAGCCACGTTGACGCTCGCGGGAGAGGCCGAGAGAGTGAAGCTCGGACCTGCCGTTAGCGAAATGGTGAGCTGGATAGTTGTGGATTCTGTCAGAGCCCCGGAGACTCCGGTAATCGTGACAGTGGAGGCGCCCACGGTAGCAGTGCTGCCGGCTGCCAGGGTAAGCACGTTGCCGCTGAACGAAGCAGTTACGCCGCTGGGCAAGCCGGACACGGCGAATGTTACTGTGCCGGTAAAGCAGTTCAAATCGGTCACTGCGAGGTTCACGGTGCCGCTGCTGCCCTGCGCGACAGACAGACTGGTGGGGGAAGCCGAAAGCGTAAAGCTCGGCGATCCTCCTCCGCCCGATGTGGTATCGGTTGCAGTTTGGATCGCAGTCAGATCGGTCAGAATTGTCTGGCCGTCTGGAGTTTCAATCCCTGTATAGGTGCTGTTCTCCAGGCCCATCATGTCTTCGCCGTTGAATGCCCAGTAGCTCCAACTGAGATTCGGGCTGGACCCCAGGAATTGAACGAGCGACGTAAACCATTGCCCATTGCTGCCATTGCCTGACGGAACCTCGTCCCCAGTGTGATTGACGCCAAACTCGCCGATCCACACGGGAGCCAGGTTCCGCGTGGAGATGTAGGCCCAGTTGGTGTTCCACACCTGCTCGAGCGTCGCTAAAGTCGTGCTGCTGGTCTCCCAGGGCTGGGTGTAGCCGCAATCCGGACCGTAATCGTGCGCCGAGTAAACCACCTTGTTGGGCACATTCAGCACAACAGGATAGTTGGCTACGCCTTGCAGGTTGCCGCCCTGCCAGTCGCAGTTCAGATACGAAGGAGAGAGTGAGGCTGAAGCTGCGGTGGTATAGCAGTCCAGTCCTTCCACAAAGATCAGGAAGTTGGAGTTGATGGCAAGAATTGCGTTGCCTGCGGCTTCCGCGGCAACCGGCCAGTTCTGCGCCGTGTTGCTGGTGGGGCAGCCGCCGACTGTTGTGTCGCCGGTCCAGCAGGATCCCGCCGTATTGCCGCTGCCAGAATCGCTGATCAGGTGCGGTTCGTTGCGGAGATCCATGCCGATGATGATGGGCACGCCGTTGACGCTGAACTGAGGAGCGCTATAACGCGTGGCCATCGTCTGCCAATCGGTGACGAACTGAGCGGAGGAATAACCGGCAGAGGTGTTGTACCAGAGGCCGTCGGGTTCATTGCTGTTGCCGGCTTCCGATCTGTGGTTGTCAAGGATTACGTGCAAGCCAATCGATCCGGCGTATTCGATCACCGAATCCAGGACTCCCAACGAAGTCGGATTGGTCAAACCTGCGTTCATGCCGTTGGAGGTGTTGATCTGATCGGAGACGTTGGGATTGGTTTCAACGGCCTGCTGTGAGAATGGGATACGAACAACGTTGAATCCCGAGCTCTTGATCTGGTTAAGCAGGACCTTGTAGTCCTCGTCGTAAAGACCATGGAAGACATAGGAGTTTGTCTCCGTGCCATACCAGTTAACGCCCTCGATACGGAAGGTTTTTCCGTTGGGATCGATGATCTGATTGCCGTTTGTGGACCAGCCGCTCGAGGTGACGGTGCAAGACGAAGCAGTAACCGCGAGTGTGACACTTGCGGAAGCTGTCTGACTGCCAGAAGTCCCGGTGATAGTGATGGTGAAAGCGCCGGTTGTGGCCGTGCTGCTGGCACTCAACGTAAGCACGCTGGTGCTGGTTGTCGGGTTGGTTGCAAAGCTGGCGGTTACGCCAGCGGGAAGACCGGATGCGGCAAGCGTTGCGCTGCCGGTGAATCCAGAGACGGTGATGGTGTCCGTGGTGCTGGCGCTCTGAGCAACTGTCAGGCTGCTGGATGAGGCCACAACGGTCTGGTTCGACGTAGTTCCTGTCACCGTGAAGGTTTCAGCATTGCTGGTCGATCCGCTCGCCGTGACGGTCACGTTGTATGCCCCGGCCGCGAGACCGCTGGGCACCGTGACAGTGAGAGATGTTGACGATGATGATGTAATCGTTGCTGCCGTGCTTCCGAAGCTCACGGTGTCCGACGAGCCGAGGTTTGATCCGTTGATGGTGATCGACGATCCGGCCGCACCCGAGGTGGGGCTGAGGGAGCTTATCACCGGAGCGGGGTTGGTAGTCGTCGTGGAGGATGCGGAGGCCGAGAAGCCGGTGAGTGCAAGCCCCTGCCCGCCATCCCATATCTCGAATCCGAATTCGATGTCGATCAGGTACCAGGACGGCTCCAACACCGGCGAGCCGTTTACGCTCTGCGTCGTGGCGTACTGGTAAAACGGCATCAGATTCAGGTTGCTTGCTACCGTGTTGCCCGGAACCTGAACATAGGAAATAATATTCCACGAAGTCTGGAGCCTGTCCATACTTGCCAGGTCGTACCGTCGATCGTAGTCGTTCCCACGTTTGTACCAAAGGGCTCTGCCCCCCGGCGGAATTGATCCAGATCATGATCTCGGTGCCGTTTGGCTGGCCGGTCGTGGTTGGAGTCTGATTGAACCAAATGTCGTAGGCAACATCGTTGGTGAAGCCGGAAGGCTCGACCGTGCTGACGCTGCTGGCGGACGAAGTGAGAGCGCTCTCCTGAATCGGCAGAGAGCTGCCCGTGGTGCAGTTACCCCAATGGCAACCCCAGAAGATGGATGGGTACGTTGCGGGTGTGTACTCCGCGGGAGCGCCGAGTGCCGCTTGATTGAAGTTGGCGGTAGTGAGGTCAAAGCCAAAGCCGCTCACCGATGCACACTGCGTCGCTGTGGAATTCCACTCGTTGTTTTGGAAGGTGTAGTAGTCCGCAATCCCATAAGCAGGAATCGGAACCGTCGAGTTGATGCCGCACACAGACACAGCAGGGGTCACGCCTGCGCCGAGAACGCCATTACCCGGCCCGGTACCACTGCCACCAGTAATGGTAAGAGCAATGGTCGTGGATGCCGTCACGCTGCTGGAGGTTCCGGTGATCGTGACGGTGGACGTGCCGGATGCAGCCGAGGAGCTGGCTGCCAGAGTAAGCGTGTTGCCGCTGAATGAAGCAGTGACTCCGCTGGGCAAGCCAGAGGCGGCAAGGGTTACCGTGCCGGTGAATCCGTTCACGTCCGTCACCGTGATGGTGTCCGTGGCGCTGGATCCCTGGGCAACCGAAAGAGTGGACGCCGAGGGCGCAAGCGTGAAGCCGGGTGTCGGGCTTGAGGAGGTAAGCGGTGGATAAGCGTTTTCGACGTCTTCCATGCATGCACAGCAGTTCCACCAGCACTTCGACCAGAGCTGTTTACGTTTATGGAGCCGGTCTCGACTGGAGTCGGCTACCGCACCTCGGCTTGCGACTCCAGTATCGAGGCAATCTATACGAGGCACCGAATGTGACGAAGCTGTTCTCGTCCACCAGCGCCTTCACACACACGGCCGAGCCCATCATCGGCGCCTATTTCAAGTTCTGAGCCGCGGCCGTTGCGCCTATAGTGGGTATGGGAAATCGGGACCTGCCACCCAGCGCAGGCACCTCGCACCGTGCCAAGCTCTTTGTCGCCAAGCTGGACGAGCACTCTTCCAGGAGGCTGCGGAGCCTATGATGGTTCCACAATGGAAATCTCAAAATCACCACGGTCTCTTAATTAAAGAGGCCGGGCTTAGTTTGCATATAGAGAGGCGGGAGGAATTGCGTCTGCGATGGGGTTATAACGCGGACTCCCTGACTAGCTACTTTGCGGCGCAAAAGTGATGGGTCAGATTCTGTGTATTCTGCTACTCATTTATAAATTTGGTGCCTGGGCGCACATTTTCGAGGGGATTTTGCTTGATTGTTGGTGCCCTCTATGTTTCATTGGTAGGCATGAAACATAAGTGCCTGGGTCAAGCTCAACTGTTGAGTGATCTTCCCGACTTGAGCGACATTTTGCGTGGCTCGCTGTTACAGCGCATGATTCGGCATCGCCAGGGGTGCCCAAAATGTGAGCGTGGGCAAGGACATCCAGTATCGGTGCTGGCAGTGACTTATCCCGGACGGCGGATTCGACATATCAGCTTGAGTGCCGAACAGGTTCCTGTAGTGCGCCGTCAATTGGATAACTACCAGCGACTCAAGGCAGCCCTGGAGCAGGTCTGCGAACTCAACCAACGAGCTCTGCGTTCTGAAGAGGCTGATTGCCGGTTGGGGAGGCGTAGCCGTGATTGATATCCGACGCCGGCAGCGTAACTTCGGCGATGGCTTCATTCGCGAAACCGTCGATGAGTTGTGGGAAGATTGGATGCGCCATGCGGACACTATCCTGGCCGACGAAGAGCTGCTGGAGACGATTCATCACGCCTTGCTGCAGCGCCGCCCGCGCAGCCGTA